>NZ_JBAZJF010000003.1:0-433161 GCF_041651515.1 Sulfuricurvum sp. | reverse complement strand
TCAGGTGGCTATAGAGAGGGGGAAACGCCCGGCCCCATTCCGAACCCGGAAGCTAAGACCCTCTTCGCTCATAATACTGCATCTTTCAGGTGTGGAAACGTAGGTCGCCGCCTGGCCTCAGATTTAATCCTTCAACTCTTTTTTTTACAAATCAAAATCCAATCACTTCTTAAATTTAATCCCAACCAACTTTTATCATCGCAATATTGCGATCCCTTAGCATTGCTGCTGTATACTTTTCTTCATGAATGCAACACTCTATTTTCTCAGATCTTCCGAACAAAAAATTCTTACTGATATGCTCCATTATGCAATGCGCTTAGATGAGCTCAATAAATCATTATCCGATATTCCAGAACTTGCTATTTATAACGAATTCTACGGCTTTACCAGCAAAGATTTGGGTCTTTATGCCCTTGTAGATAATCAACTCGCGGGTGCTGTCTGGATACGTCGCCTTAATGCCGATCACGGTTCAAACGGTTATATAGATGATAATACCCCGATTCTGAATATGGCAGTACTTCCTGAACATCGAGCTCAAGGAATAGGCTCGCAGATGCTTGAGCAGTTATTTATTGAAGCAGGGGCATTGTATGAGAATATCAGTGTTAGTGTTGTAAGCAATTCACCGGCTTTACGTTTTTATGAGCGACATGGGTTTATGCAGCATGATAGTGGTTCTGTAGAGCAAAGTCCTGTCGATGCGAGTGATGTTATCACTTTAATAAAAAAACTTCAGATTTCTGCAGTCATACGACCATCTGACGGTTATGACCCAAGACGTTGGATGGATTAGTAATATTGACATCACTTTCTTAATCGGTTAGAATATTTAATTCAAACCTAAAAGGTTATATATGATTAAAATTTTACTGCTGTTGCCGTTACTAGCAACACTTCTTTTTTCGGCAATTAATATTAATAAAGCTAGCTTGGCACAACTACAAACCCTAAACGGTATCGGACCAGTGAAATCTCAGGAGATAGTTAAATATCGTAAATCTCACGGCGGGTTTAAAACGGTCGATGAATTGGAAAATGTAAAGGGGATTGGTCCTAAAACCGTTGAGAAGCTCAGAAATCAGGCGAGTGTGCGTTAAGCGGGTGTGAAGAAGACCTTAAAGGTCTCCTTCGATCACTTTTTTGAAAGTGCCGTAATAGATCTCTTGCATGGCGGCAAGATCCATTTTAACATCGTTGAGGGTAAATGCTGCACCTCCGACGGTTCCGATTTTTTGACAGCTCAAATCACCGATCATCGCTTCAAATGCCGAGCAGTTCTCAGGAGACACTTCGATAATCGCGCGTGACATGCTCTCCGCAAAGATATCGCGCGAATCGGAGACACTTACCGATGCCGTGACCCCTTTATCGCTGACGCATGCCATCTTGGCGAGTGCGATAGCAACACCACCTGAACTGCAGTCTTTTGCAGACGTCAGAAGCCCTTTTTTATTTGCTTCGATGACAAGATTCCAAAGTGCGCGTTCTTTGGTGTACTCGATTGTCGGGATTGTTCCGGCAACAATATTGTAAAGTTCTTTCATATAGAGTGATCCGCCGAACTCTGACTTACACTCGCCAACAAGATAAAGGGCATTTCCCTCTTTTTGGAAAGCAGAGAGGAGAACTTTGTTTTGGTCTTCATTTACTCCGACCATAGCGATAGAAGGTGTCGGGAATACGGATTTACCGTTTGTTTCATTGTAAAGAGAAACGTTACCTCCAATGACGGGAGTATTGAGTTCTAAACACGCCTCTTTTATCCCGAGACACCCTTGTGCAAATTGCCACATTACTTCAGGGTTTTCAGGATTACCGTAGTTCAGACAATCGGTGATCGCTTTAGGGGTTGCACCGCTCATAGCAACGTTACGTCCGCTCTCAATAACGGCGGCTGCCGCTCCGGCTTTTGGATCAATATAGCAATAACGAACATTACAGTCAGCACTCATTGCTAACGCTACACCGTTTTCTTTAACACGGATAACAGAGGCGTCGAGTTCGCCCCCTTTTTTAATCGTATTGGTTTGTACCATAGAGTCATACTGCTGATATATCCACCCTTTATCAACGACTTCCATGGATGCGAGTAGTTTTTCAAATGCACTTTGATTATCGACGGCATCGAAATTGGCGAGTGTTGTATCCGCAATGGTTTCAAGATATGCAGGGCGTGCCATAGGACGATCTAAAATAGGTGCTTCTTCGCTGACCGGATCAACAGGGACTTCCGCACATTTTTCACCGTGCCAGAAAAGCTCCATATTCCCCGTTGCTGTTACTTCACCGATAACGGCACAGTCAAGATCCCATTTTTCAAAAATATCGATAATCGCTTGTTCCGTCCCTTTTCGTGCACAGATAAGCATCCGCTCTTGAGATTCGGAGAGCATGAATTCGTACGGCATCATCCCCTCTTCACGAGCAGGAACTTTGTCAAGGTGCATAATCATACCACTGCCTGAGCGTCCCGCCATCTCAAATGAACTTGAAGTGAGTCCCGCAGCACCCATATCCTGAATACCGACAACGTAATCGGTTTTGAAAAGTTCCAAACACGCTTCAAGAAGGAGTTTCTCAGTAAACGGATCACCAACCTGTACCGTAGGACGAAGCCCTTTGGACGCTTCGGTAAAGCTATCACTACTCATGACTGCGCCGCCGAGACCGTCACGACCTGTTTTTGATCCGACATAGATTACCGGATTCCCAATCCCTTCGGCTTTTCCGTAGA
Organism: Sulfuricurvum sp.; assembly: GCF_041651515.1. GTDB lineage: Bacteria > Campylobacterota > Campylobacteria > Campylobacterales > Sulfurimonadaceae > Sulfuricurvum. Next base: position 430,421 of record NZ_JBAZJF010000003.1, on the reverse strand, counting down.
AAATCTCATCGCTTTTGGCAAGACCGAGTGTAAAGGCATTGACAAGGATATTTCCGTTGTAGCACTCATCGAAACTCGTTTCTCCTCCGATGGTAGGAACTCCCATACAGTTACCGTATCCGCCGATACCCGATACGACACCGCGTACCAGATAGCGCTGATGGGCGCTAATGTCATCTTTATTCAAGACGTTTCCAAAACGGAGAGCATTGAGGTTCGCGATAGGACGGGCACCCATCGTGAAGACGTCGCGCATGATTCCGCCGACGCCGGTTGCAGCCCCTTGATACGGTTCGATGAAACTTGGGTGGTTATGGCTCTCCATTTTAAAGACTGCCGCATAGCCGCCGCCGATATCGATAACTCCCGCATTTTCACCCGGTCCTTGGATAACCCACGGTGCTTTGGTCGGGAAACCGTTTAGATGTTTTTTAGAGGATTTGTAACTGCAGTGTTCACTCCACATCGCCGAAAAAATACCGATTTCGACGAGATTTGGTTCACGTCCGAGGATTTTTTTGATATGGTCATAATCCCCTAGTGAGAGTTTATGTTGTTTGAGAACTTTTTCGATGTCTTGGAGGGGAGCGCTCACGGCAGTTTCCTTAAATAGTTATAGTGACGCGATTATACCAAAGGGGAATATTCATCCATCTTAAAGCACTGCTATTTAAACCCGAAATCTTTTTCACTGCGCAGATTTTTTTTGAGCGAAAAAATATCAATGTAGCTAATTGCACTCACCTCATAGCTCTTTCTTCCACTCGGAAGAGTGACGCTAAACTCATCTCCCTCTATTTTTCCAAGCATAGCACGTGCAAGGGGTGAATGGACCGAAATCAGCCCATTTTCGGGTTCACTTTCTAACGTTCCGCAAATGGTGTAACGATATTCTTCGTCACGTTCACTCTCTATGATAATTATTGTAGCACCAAAATGGACACGGGAATGATCGAGAAGAGCGGGGTCGATAATTTGAGATTTTTGTATCATTCCATTGAGATAAAAGAGCCGTTTATCAATATGACGGAGTTTTTCCTTGGCGGCATGATATTCGGCATTTTCGCTGCGATCGCCGAGTTCGGCTGCCCGCTGTTTCTCTTGATTGACACGCGGTTTTTCAACGTCTTTAAGATATTTAAACTCTCGTAAAAGCGCATCATATCCTTGCGGTGTCATAGGCTCCGTGAGCATTACGACGCGAAACCTACGACGTAATAGGTTGGCTTTCCATCGACTTTTTGGAGACGAACTTTGTATTTTTCGGAAAAATGGTTAATTTTTGTCAGCGCATCGGAAGCACTGATCTCTCCGGTTGCATCGATTTTGATTTTGAAATAATCGTTACTGTTTGAAAGGGCTACATACGATTTGTCCGTTTTAAGCGCTTCATGCAAGTCCAAAATATGTTTAATAATTTTATCGTAGCCGACGGTATTGGCTTCGATGCGAGATAGTTGTTCGCCTAGTGCTTCATTAGGGGTGTATCCGAGTTGATTGAGGATGGCTTCTTGCGTCATAGTTTATGATCCTTTTTAGAGTTAAGCGAAAATTCTAGCATAATTTTGACTATAATACCTTCATGAAATCACTCTTAATTCGCCTGACACATGGCTTATACGATCAAGATATTGCCCCTGAAGAACGAGAATTTGTTCAACAATGGGAGGGGATGAAACTACTGACGCATGAGGGGGGTAAGTATCAATTCCCTTCACAATACCGTGCAGGGACGATAAGTCTTGCCCAAGAGAGCGGTGCGTATCTCCAAACATTGGGGGAGAGCTTACGGGATCATTTTATCGATTCTACTAATCTTATGGGGGCTAAAAGCGGCGATTTGGTTATTGCTCAGCGTTTGTTGGGGCGTCGCGGCGGACCGCAGGCAAAAGTGGTCGTAATCGCCGGTCGGAGTGAGACGTTCAGTATAGCCGTTGTTACGTATCAAAACGGTCATTTAGGTCTATACGATATTCGTACCTCCCATCCGGCAGGATTCGCTCTGAGTGATCTAAGTGAAACCGCCGAGGGGTCAGTGTATCAGATCAATAACCAAAGCGGGACGATAGCCGCGTATCTTGGGAATCTGAGTGATCCCAAAGTGGATGAGAAAATTGTTCTAGCCCTCTACAATAAACACGACGCATTTGAAGAGGACGTATTGGAGATGGCGGCCTCGTTTCCCAAAGAGGTAGATGCCGCACTCTATCCTGCGCGGCGGGATTTACGCCATTTGCCGTTTTGTACCATCGATCCCGTCACCGCCAAAGATTTTGATGATGCGATCTGCTACATTCCCGAAACGTCCACCCTCTACGTTGCCATCGCCGATGTGAGCGAATATGTTCACCCTTTCGGAGCGATCGACGCCGAAGCGATTTATCGCAGTTTCTCCATCTATCTCCCCCATCGCTCGATTCCGATGCTGCCGCGTGAACTGAGCGAAACCCTCTGTTCCCTGCAGCCGTTGGTGGATCGGCTGGCCTATACGTTTGAAATGCATATCGATCCCGTAACCTATGAGATGGATTCTTTCGAGCTGTATGAGTCGATCATCCATTCCCATCGTCGATTTTCGTACGAAGAGATTGATGCGTTTTTAGAGGGAAATCTCCACGCTTCAAATGACAAAGAGGCAAAAGTCCTTAAATACATCCCTTCTCTCAATGCCTTGACCTATAAACTCCGAGAAGAACGGATGAAGAAAGGGTATAACTTCCGCTCCAGTGAGTTGGAAATGCGAATCGATGCGGATCAAAATATTGTATCAACGGAGTTTGCCGTTGAGACACCATCGCATGCCCTGATCGAAGATTGCATGCTCCTAGCGAATAAAGCGGCCGCCTCAATGTATGAACGGGGTGTTTTTCGTATCCATGAGTCCCCCTCTCAGATGAAGCTCCAAAGTCTCTATACCGAACTCGCGTCCATCGGGATTTTTGTGGAATCTCAAGGTTCTATCAAAGAGACGATCACCGCTATCCAAGCCGAAGCCGAAAAACGCGATCTCATCAGTGAAGTGGATACCCTCATTATCCGTGCTCAAATGCAGGCACGCTATGCCCCTTACAATATGGGGCACTTCGGGTTAGGATTTGATCGCTATACCCATTTTACCTCTCCGATCCGCCGTTACAGCGACTTGATCGTTCATCGTCTTCTCAAAGCGATCAAAGCAGGAGATACGGAAGAGGGCTCCTATGTCTTACGCAATATCGAATCGCTGTGTACCTCGATCAGTGAAAAAGAGCGTGAGGCGAGCGACATCGAAATCCGCTTCCAAGAGCGTAAATTCGCCCGTTGGGCATCTACCGTTATCGGGCAAACGTTCAAAGCACGCGTCATGCAGACCGAGGATCAAATTCGCGCCGAGATACATGATGTGATTACGGGAGCCAAAGTGATGGTAACCTCCCATTTCGGCCTGGGACTTTTTGATGATATCATGGTTAAAATTGAGACGGCGGATCTCGCTACGACCAAAATTACCGCTTCGTTTGTCAGTAAAATAGAGAAGGAAGCGGATGAATAGACAAGAGCTTGACCGTCACCTTCAGAATAACAGCGTCCCGCGTGCGATGGCATTATTCGGTGAGAGCCATTTTCTAATCGACCGTTATGCGGCAGCCTTGTCTCGGATAGAGGGTGCTTCGGTGTTGAGTCTCTATCACGATGAGTATGATTTTAATTCGGCAAAAGCGCACCTGTCCCAAGGGTCTCTTTTCGGTGATCAGAATCTCCTCATCATCAAACATGAGAAAAAACTTCCCAAAGCGGAGTTAGATATTCTCATAGAACTGGTGGGCAAGAACAGTGATAATACCTTTGTTTATTGTTATATGGGGGAGGATGTCAAAGGGGCGGACACAGCATTTAAAGGATCGCATGCCGGGTCGGTGCGTTTTTTTCACCCTTATGCCAATGAAGCAAAAGCGATTGTGATGCAAGAGGCGTCTGCTCTGGGGATGCAGATCGATCACCAAGCCGCAGTGCATCTGCTGAGTGCCCACAATAATGATCTGGCCTTAGCATGCAATGAACTCTCGAAACTCTCTATTTTAGGCAAAACAATTACGATAAAAGAGATTGATGAGTATGTTTTCGGTCTGAGTGAAATCAAACTGGACCATTTCATCGCCCGTGTGATAGAGAAAAAAGAGTTTCTCCCCTCATTACATCATTTACTTGAATCGGGTGAAAACGAGATTCAGCTGCTCACAGCTATCAGCGGATTTTTGACACAGCTGTATCTCTTTAATAGTGCGATTAAAATTCACGGTGTTGCTGATTCGGCTCTCGTATTGGGGTACAAACTTCCGGGGTTTGTCGAAAAAGAGCGTGCGGCCCTCTCGATTAAAATCACGCCCGACGGCTACAAAAGAGGGATTAATCTACTTCTCGATACCGAGCTGAAGATGAAATCGACGGGTTCTCCGGATCAAGAGGCTCTCCTATTGTCTGCACTGCTGAAGCTGCAAAGCATCCTTTAACTAAAACTAATATTAAGCTGTTTTTCAGTATAATCCGCGCGTTCCTTGCTCTTTGCAACACGATTGTCGTGCTGTATAACAACCATAAGGGGCGAACACCATAAGGAGACATACGCTATGAGACATTACGAAAACTTAGTAATCGTAAAACCTACTCTTACAGAAGAAGAGATTAAAAACACTATCGCTCTCGTTGAAGAAGTGATCACTGCTAACGGCGGAGAGATCATTGCACGCGACGCAATGGGAATGAAAAAATTGGCTTACCCGATCGAGAAAAATGCTCGCGGTTATTTTCACGTAATGTATTACACAGTTGCACCTGCGGCAATTGCTGAAATTGAAAGACGTTTTCGTATCAACGAAGAGATTTTACGTTTCGTAACTATGAAATACGATAGCAAACGTGAAATCAAAGCATGGAATGACATGGTTAATAAAACCAAAAAAGTCGCTCCTGCTGCTGTTGTTGCTGAGAAAGCTGTTGAGAAACAAGAAGAAGTAGTAGCTTAACCCCTAAGGAAAACCTATGTTTAATAAAATTATTTTGGTTGGAAATCTCACACGTGATATTGAACTCAAATATGCACAAGGTGGATCGGCGATTGCCAATACAGCTATAGCAACGAGTCGAAAATTTACGGTGAACGGAGAGAAAAAAGAAGAGACATGTTTTGTCGACATCACTTTTTTCGGACGTTCGGGTGAAGTGGCCAACCAATACCTTCGCAAAGGGTCTAAAATCCTTGTAGAAGGTCGATTGAAATTTGATCAATGGGTAGACCAAACCAGCGGACAAAAGCGCTCTAAACACTCTGTTATCGTCGAAACGATGCAAATGCTCGATTCACGCGGCGAAGTTTCTCAGGGTGGTTACAGTGATGAGGGTGATAGCGGCAGTTACGGCGGGGGCTATGATGCACCTGCACAAAAAGCGTATACACCGCCACCGGCATACACTCGACCATCACCGGCTAAAATGCCTGAAAACAATCTCCCGGAGATTGATATCAACGAAGACGAAATTCCGTTTTAGAAAAAGTACAAGGAAATAACCATGTCAGAAAAAAGAAAATACAAAAAACGCTTTTGCAAATACTGCGAGCAAAAAGTTGATTTTATCGATTACAAAGATGTTTCATCTTTGAAATATTCGCTCTCTGAGCGTTATAAAATCATGCCACGTCGTCTTACAGGTAACTGTAAACGTCACCAAGATATGGTTACTATCGCGATCAAGCAAGCTCGTGCTGCTGCATTGGTACCATACACTGTATCTCGTAAAGTTGTTGCGGCTACTCCGTACGAAGAGATTCGTTAAGCCTTTGCCGACATTGCGTCGGCAACTCTTCTTTTAACCTCCCTTTTTATCGTCCTTCCCTTTCCCTCAATAGTCTCCTTTTAAATATGGAATATTTTTTGCATGATATGCGGTATGAAAAAGCTATTAAAATTATTGTTTCGCCGACGTTCATCGGATCGTTCATGCGAGTTTTACGTTACCAATTTGAGATTTCACAGCGGGAAGTAATCGGGAGAGGAGATTCCCAATCTGAGATCGGGAATGGAAAGAATATTATTCTTTAAGACGTTCGATTTTGGCACCGAGAGCTTGCAGCTTTTGCTCCAGATTTTCATATCCGCGATCAAGGTGATAGATACGGTGAACATTGGTTGTCCCCTCTGCCGCCATTGCTGCAAGAACAAGAGCGCTGGAGGCACGTAAGTCGGTTGCCATAACATCGGCACCGAACAGCGGTGTTCCACCCATAACGGTAGCCGTATGGCCGTTTAGCATAATATCGGCTCCTAAACGCTGTAATTCGCTGACGTGCATAAAGCGGTTTTCAAACAACCGTTCTTCGATGATACTGGTACCGGTTGAAAGGGTTGCAAGAGCCAAAAATTGGGCTTGCATATCGGTCGGGAATGCAGGGTACTCTTGGGTGATAATATTGACATGTTTGAGCTGAGGTGCCGGATGAATCGTCATGGTGCTTTCAGTAATGTCAAAAGTACATCCCATTTGTTCTAGCTTTCCGGTCACGGCATCGAGATGGTCTGCGCGGACATTTTCGAGGGTAATGGACGAATGGGTAATGGCACCTGCACATAAGTAGGTCCCCGCTTCGATGCGGTCAGGGATAACTTCAAAGTCAACCATATCGATGGTTTTTCCACCTGTACCGATGATGGTGAGCTCGGAGGTACCGATTCCGCTGATATCGATACCGCTGTCACGGAGAATTTCACACAGTTGAACCACTTCCGGTTCGCGAGCACAGTTGGTAAGGATAGTTTTACCGTGAGCAAGAGCGGCAGCCATAACGATATTGGCAGTTCCGGTAACAGTGATTTTATCAAAAATGATATGGGCACCTTTTAACCCCTCAGGTGCAACGGCATGAACGTATCCGGCATGAATGGTAATCTGGGCACCCATTTGCTCCAATGCTTTTAGGTGCAAATCGATAGGGCGTTGACCGATAGCGCATCCGCCCGGAAGAGAAACTTCACAATGTCCGAAGCGGGCAAGTAGGGGGCCAAGGACTAGGATCGAAGCTCGCATTGTTTTAACAATATCATAATTGGCCATGGTATGATTGACGGTAGAGGTATCAACACTAAGAACATGATTTTCAAGTGAGCAGCTGGCTCCGAGGTTTTGGAGAAGTTTGAGCAGGGTTTTAATATCTACTACTTCTGGCATATTGGTAATTTTTAACGGATTATGCGCTAAAAGCGTCAATGTGATGAGTGGCAACGCGGCATTTTTTGCGCCGGATATGACAACAGTGCCTTGGAGTTTGGTTGGGCCTTGAATACGTAGATAGTCCATAAAATTTCCAATGTAAAAAAAGTTTGGTATTATAAACTACACTTCGTTAAATTACGTAACAGTGCTATAATTTTAATAAAAAAGGGGAACGTGTGAGTTCAGCACTTGATCGGCTTAAAAATCTGACCGCACAGATCTCCAGCTATGAGCTTGAGCGTAAAAGTAATCTTAAAGAGTTAGAGCGGCTCTTCCTTCTTTTAGGGATTAATGCCAAAGTTTCTGAATTTGAGAAACTGTTTGAATTTAAAGCGATCAACCTTGCAGGTATTTCACTCGCAGATGATGATTTGGGAGCAACCAAAGAGGGAAAATACGCTCAGATTATTGCCATTATCTACGATAAAGAGGCAAAAGTTAAAAATAAAAACATCTCTTTGGCTTATTTCGGACGTGCTGAAAAACTTGAAAAACCAGTTGTGAAAGATATCGTAGCATTTGTATTGGGGTGGCGGTTTGAAAAAAGTTTTCGGACGTTAGAGCATTATCACAATCTTTTGGCACAGAATAAATCGGACTCAAGCATCTAATTATGACGGTCGTAGTGGATGTTGAGACGACAGGACTTGAGGTCAAAGACCGTATTTGCGCGCTTGCCTTGGTGATGGATGATGAGGTACATTACGAACTTATCCATCCGGGTAAAAAAATTCCCCCCGAAGCGTCGGCTATACACCATATTACCAATGAAATGATCCAAGAAGCTTCTTTGTTTGGAACCTCAGAGAGCTATGAACTTATACGATCACTCAACAGTGCTGAGAACACCCTTATCTCCCATAATGCCCCGTTTGATTTGGCAATGCTTCAAAAAGAGGGGATAACATGGCAGGGAGCAGTGATTGATACTCTCAAATGTTCCAAAGCCCTTATGGACGATCTTGATGGGTACGGATTGCAGTTTTTACGCTATGAATTGCGGCTTTATCGGCAGGAAAAAGATTTTTTCGAGCCGTATGGAGTCACTCCGAGCGCACATCATGCCCTCAGCGATGCATTGCACTCGCGTATGGTGTATGAATATCTGCTTGATTTGGCTTCGCATGAGAGGTTGGTGGAATTGAGTCAGGCGCGACTGTTATTAAGCCGTCTCCCTTTCGGGAAATATGCCAAAAAGAGGATTGAGACGATCGCAATGAAAGATTCCGCGTATCTGAAATGGATGCTGGATAGCGTAATGGATATGGATGAAGATTTACGCTACAGCATCGAATACTATTTACGCGATTAATTGCTCTTATTTAATCAATAAGCAATCCGGTTCCTACCATTCTTTTTGGCTTCGTATAGTCTCTGATCGGCTTCATTGATAGTGTCCTTCAGTGTATTTTCGCACGTGAATACCATCCCGATCGAGATAGTAAATACTATTTCACTGCCATCTTCTAGCATTAGCGGTGTCATTGCTACTGTTTGGGTAATACGTTCAAATACACTTAACGCTTCTTCTTTAGTATTCCCTTTTAAAAGAACACAAAATTCTTCTCCCCCGAAACGGGAAACGATATCGTGATGTTGAACATTTGAGCGCACTATCTCGGAGAAATGGACGATCACCTTATCTCCGATATCGTGCCCATAAGTATCGTTTATGTTTTTAAAATGGTCTATGTCGATCATAGCCGTGACAAACCCGTTATCCAGCGCCGCTTCTTCCGTGAAATAAGGCTCCACGGTTGAAAAGAAATAACGGCGGTTATAAAGACCGGTCAAAAAGTCACGGCGGGTAAAATTACTAATGGTATCAATGTTTTCAAGGGCTTCTATAGCGTTGTTGATACGGCAGGAGAGTTCTTCTTTGCTGAACGGTTTATTGATGTAGTCGGTGGCTCCACGCTTTAGAAACATGGCGGAAATATCCGAGTCGTCCGTCGAAGAGAGGACAAAAATGGAGAGTTGGTTTTTGGTGTACTTTTTGCGAATGGCCTTGGTCAATTCCAAGCCGTCCATGACGGGCATATTGTAATCGGTAATGACAATTTTAATATCAGGGTTTTCCTCCAAAATAAAAAGAGCCTCTTCTCCATGTGCCAATGCAAACACCTGAAAGAAAAGATTTTCGACCATTTTTTTCATCTGATTTCGAAATACCGAGGAGTCATCGACGACCATGATCTTATGGCGGCGATTTTTGAAGAGTCTTTTTATGATATCGATCACATAGTCTATGTCTTCAATGCCCCCTTTGTGGACATAATCGATAATATCCTTTTTCATCATCGATGTGCGGAACGCTTTATCGACGCTTCCGGTAAGAACGATTGAGGGGATTTTTTGTTTAAGTATGGCGTCTACTACTTCACCGTTGGGGGCATCGGGGAGATTCAGATCGAGAATGGCCAGGGTGTAGAAGTGATTTTGGGTTAAAAGCTCAGCTTCCGCCAGTGAATAGGCGATATCGATCTGCGTATTTAACTCGCTTTTCACCTTTAAACTGATTAATTTTGATAATGTTTTGTTATCGTCTACCAATAAGATACGATCACTCATTTTTCCCCCGCTTATTCACATTACAGCGCCGTTCCTAAAACGGCGGCAAGCTTCTCTTTTAGCACTTGGGGAGTGAACGGTTTGACGATATAGTTATTGACACCCGCTTTGAGCGCGGTGATAACCTCTGCTTTTCCCCCTTCTGTCGTGACCATGATGATCGGAAGATCGGTAAAACGGTTATCGGCGCGCACTTTTTTCACCAATTCCAATCCGTTCATCTCCGGCATATTCCAGTCTGTGATGAGCATTTCGATATCAAGATTTTCAGATAGAAGCGTCCATCCCTGGACTCCATCTTCACCCTCTAAAATATCTTCATGTCCAAGCCGAGAGAGGGTATTTTTGATAATACGGCGCATTGTAGAACTATCATCTACTACCAATAATTTCATACATCACCTTTTCAAGTACGATATTTTAGCGAATGTGGATACTTATTTCCCCGATCTTTTTTGTCGTTCTTCACTGAGCATTGCATTTAATGTTTCGATAACCTTATGACTTGCATTTTCCGCATCTTTGAAATAGGTCATTATATTTTTGGATTCTTGATCACACGTACCTGCACTGACACACTTGACGGCTGAAATAATATTATCATGTACTGCTTTATGAGGAGTTTCGAGATTTTGAAAGCTTGGAGTATTTCCAAAAATTTCTGCACCTTTTCCACCCTGTGCCCATTTACCTAAGCGGCAATGGTGGTGATCTGCAAATTCATCATCAACTTTATTGGTAAAGACACTTTTATACCCTTTAGCTTTAAAGAGCAAGTGATCGAGTTTAACCAATATCATAAAGACTGAATAGAGAACATTGGTTGAATCATTCTCAATCTCTTGCGTTCGCTTTCCTAGATTTTGTAATGTTATACGGAACTCTTCTAATTTATTGCTAGAGGTTGATGAAATGGTTTCCATTGTACTAGAACGCTCATAAATCTCCATAGCATTTTGCTTGAGGCTTTGAACACTCATAGCTACTTCAGAAGTAGCTTTTTGAGTACGTTCAGCAAGCTTACGAACTTCATCCGCAACAACGGCGAATCCACGTCCATGTTCACCCGCACGTGCTGCTTCAATAGCCGCATTTAGGGCCAATAAGTTTGTTTGATCTGAAATATCTTTAATCAAATCGATAACTTGTCCGATTGATCCTACCCCATCATTAAGCTGACCGACTGAACCGTAATTATCCGTGATATTGCTCACTAATTGTTGTTGTATCTCAAGGATTTCACTGATATCTGAATTGATTTCAATCGCATTGGTGCGATTTGTTTTATTGAGAACTTCGATCTCTTCTAAATTACCGACATTATCAGCAAGGTCTTTTTGCAACAATGACAAATCTGTTTGACAACCATTTGTTAAATTCTCTGTCAAATGCTGAATTAAATCAAACATGACCGCATTATTTTTATATTTATTGTTCTCTTGGCGAAGTTGGCTATTTTCGCCTCTAAGGGTACTTATATCTTGTTCTAACTCTTCTATTTTTGAATAGAGTGGCTTAACAGCACGCTCTACTTCTTGCTTATTTCCAAAAAACATTAATGTACCTTTTTTATGACAATTCATTATATCCAGTTTACCATTTAAATGGTCATATATGGGGTAACTATTTGGTAATATACGAGACTGATATATGACCAAAATTTATTTTGCTGCTTCCATAATGTCTTTTGCCAGACCGATGATGCGGCATACTCGGCCCGTCTCATCTTTTATCGGTATCAGCGTCGAGCAGAATTGTTTTCGTCCGATTGGTAAATCCAGTTCTGCTATCTCTTCGATCATTTCACGCGATTTTACACAGCGGTCATATTTTACAATACTCTTGCGCACACTCTCGTCATCGGGGAAATCATCGACGTATTTTCCGATCGTTGATTTCACGATGAAGCGTAGTGACCGCTTCCTGAAACTGAGCCGTTCGCTCTCGTACCCGTTTTTCGATGGTATTATTGAGTTCTTTAATGATCTCTTCAGTTTGTTTGCGTTCGCTAAGATCTTGTACGGTTCCTATCGAGTACAGAGGGGTACCGTCATTGTCGTAGGTGTGTTCGCATCTCTCTATAACATATTTGATTCTACCATCACTCATAACAATTCTGTGTTCTATTTGGTAGGGAATCTTCGTATTCAGGGACTCTAAATAAGGGGCATTTACCATCTCTCGATCGTCAGGGTGAACACACTCATAGAAAGTTTTGTGTAGATCGGTTACGCTCTCTTTGTCAAGCTCAAATATTTTATAGGTTTCATCCGACCATGTGAGTACATCATTTTTTATATCCAGATGCCAGCTGCCGGTATGGGCGACGCGTTGTGCATCGATGAGGAAGGTATGCTCTTTTTGTAAAAGAGCCTCTAGCTCTTTGCGCTGGGTAATGTCAACATTGAAACAGGTAAGTCCTATAATCTCATCCGTTTCGGAGCGGACAGGGGCATAGTGTATCTGCCAGTATTTGCGTGAGAGCCTCTCATTACCATACTCCTCTTCGGCGATGAAATTTTCGCCGCTTAGCGCTCGATCAAAGTTCCGTTTTGCAATTTCTCTGTCGGTATCAGAAGGAATAGCTTCCAGCATATTCATCCCGACAGCTATCTCTATGCCGAATATCGTATTCATTACAACAGCGTGTTTTGAATCAAACGCTATGTACCGATAATCTTTATCGAGTGCAAAGGTAACGACCCCCGGAGAGCTCTCTAAGATTGCGTGAAGGAGGTTTCTGTTGGATTGCAGCGCCTCCTCGGCACGTTTTCGTTTGGTGATGTCGGTGCCGATTGCTAGCCCTCCGCATATTTCACCCATATGATCCCGTTCGGCAACGAAGCGGATTTGGTGCACTTGCATCTCTCCAAACGGTAAAGGTACATCAATGGTAATCTCTTCCATTTCCCCTGTGGCCATGACTTGTTCCAATGCGTGCTGATAACGCTCTGCTTCCAAAGAATTTTGATCGATTTCACTAGGTGTTTTGCCAATTATTATTGCTACGGCATCATCTCCAACTACACGCGCCATAGTTGGGCTTACATAGACGGAACGGGATTGAGTATCGTAACGGATGACATTATCTGGGAGATTTTCGACCAAGGTACGGAATTGCGCCTCTCTGGACGTAATCTCATCTTGTAGGCGATAGATGTCGGTCATATCTCTGCCGATTCCCAGTATGCTGATGATTTTTCCATCGTCATCTCTTTCGGGTACTAATGTGACATCATGTATCTCCATTTCGCCGTTCTCACCCGGCACCAATTGGTGAACGATTATCGTTTGTCCTGTTGTGGCTACCTGTGCGATAGCTGCTTTAACTTCTATATGACTTTCCGGAATATAACTGCCGACTGCTTCTACAAGAGAGATGCCTAATGTCCGCTCATGCACAGGATTAATATAGAGATATCCTCCATTAGCATCCCAGCGAGCGATATTGTCGGGGGTATTTTCCGCCAAAGAGCGGAATTCGCGTTCTTTGAGCGCCAACACTTCTTCGGCATGTTTTCGCCCGGTTATATCGCGTCCGATAGAGAGGACGCTGTTGATAGTCCCGTCACTGCCGAATTCAGGAACCATACGCATATCTGCCCATCCATTTTTACCGGAAGCATCGATATAGGCAGTTTCAAAAGATATTTCTTGTTTAGTACGGATAACACTTTTCAGATTTTCCGCAAAAAATTCTTTGTTTATAACCGGAGTGACATCGCTAAGCGTTTTCCCTAGCGTATCGATAGAAAAGAGTTGTGCTGCCTTGGGATTGACGTAGGTACGGCGACCTTCGAGATCAAAACGGACGATGATATCGGGAGAGTTTTCAGTGATAGTCCGAATACGACGATTCTCTTTTTGCTCTTCGAGCTGCAGTCTCTCCGTGATATCCCGTGCAATCGCCATATTGTAATGTTTGCCGTTGTATTCGATAAAGTTGGCGCTCACCTCGACGGGGAAGAGGGTTCCGTCTTTGCGTTTGTGGCGTAGCTCCATCGTGAAACTCCCCTGTTGTTTGAGCTCATTCCAGTGCTCCAACCATCGTTCTCTAGGCCAGTCGGGGTCGACATCGCCGACGTTCATTCCCTCAAACTCTTCACTGGTATATCCTAATGACGCGCAAGCTCCCTGATTAACATAGTGAAAACGGGCATTCTCATCGATCATAAATACGGCATCTTTGATATGATCAAGGGCAAATTTTTTGAGCATCAGTCGATCTTCTGCTTCTTTTTTCTGTGTCAAATCCCAGATATTGGCGATATGGTAGAGGATCTCATCCTCTTCATTTTTGATAACGATCAACTCAACCGATACGGGAAAGGTGGAACCATCTTTACGCTTGTGAATCGATTCAAAAGCAACGTACCCTTTTTCAAACGCCTCTTTTTGAATCATAGGAAGGATAGGCAGCGATTCGGAGGCAAAGAGATCGGGGACGCTTAGCTTGCTCATCTCTTGGGTGGTATAGCCGTATAGTTTGTGAAACGCGGCATTGGTGAGTTCAAATGTATTGCTTTTACCGACATGCATCGCAATACCCCACTGGGCCTGTTTAAAAATATCGGCCCATTTTATGAGTGTTTTTTCGAGTTCTTCAAGTTCGATAATTTTGTGGGTAAGTTGATTGATTCGCTCCAAGCTCAGCCGTTCATCCGATGTTACCGTATCGGCAAAATATTCATCGTATTGTGAATAGGGCAAGTCAATTTTAAAGGATGCTCCGTCTTTATTGTTTTTGACAGTGATGGTGCCGCCGAAGCGATTTTCAATGATATTTTTGGTCATAAACAGCCCCAGTCCGGAGCCTGATTCTTTGGTCGTGATATGAAGGTCAAAAACCATCTCAACCGGTTGTATACGGATGCCTCCTGCATTGTCCGTGACGGTAATAGTACAGTTTTTTTCTCCTCCTCTAACGTGGACGGTGATGGTGGCTGCGTCATGGGGTGCTTCGTCAAACGCATCTTTGGCATTGAGAATTAGATTGAGTATCGCATGCGTAAACTCATTTGGATTCCCTTTTATCGTCGGATTGACATCCAACTTAAAGTTTAGATTGATCCGACTGTTCTCAAATGAGTATTCCGTTATTTTTCGTATGGTCTCAAATTCATCAGCAATTAAAAAACTTCTATTCGCATTATTTTTTTGCGATAAAAAGCTGTAGAACGTATCAATCGTTTCGGCTAAATGCTGGAGAAGTTTAAAACTGGTGTCAACTGAATTCAGAAGTTTTTCTTTGGAAATTTCCCCTTGAAAAATCAGAGTAGCTTTAATATTATTTTGAATACTTCCTATCGCATTGAGCGGCTGTTTCCATTGATGGGCGATGTTACCGACGGTTTCACCCATCGAGGTATAGCGTGAGTTTAAAAAGAGAACTTTGGAATCGGCTCTTTGTTTTTTCAGTGCACTATCCCGTTCATTTTCGAGTGATTTGATTTTATAGGTGAGGATGATCAAAAGAGCAATTGCGGCGATTAAAGCGATTTCCATTAGGAAATGGAGTGCGAATGTGATTGGATAGCCAATATGAGTGAAGAGGAGAACGGCAGAGATGGCTAGGAAGATGCTGAGGGAACGGTGAAGTGTCATATACTGGATCTTGGGGCATCAAGTCGGTATCCGATCCCTCTTACTGAGACGATAATGTTGATACCCAGTTTTTTACGCAATCGGAGGATGATATTTTTGATGCCGGATTCACATATCGGATCAAGCGGCCATAGCTTTTTTTCGATCTCCTCTTTGGTTACGGTTTTATGACGGTTGTTTATCAGCAAGACCAGTAATTCTTGTTCTTTACTTCCGAGTTCTACAACGATGCCGTTATGATAAAGCTCTTTGGTCGCCGCATTGTAAAAAAGTTTATGCGCCAGTGGAATTAACCCTATCTCTTTATGGGTGCGCTGCATCGCTTTGGCCAGCGCAGTTGTGAGTTTTTCTAGATTAACGGGCTTGACTAGATATCCGTCGATAGAGAGATTCGCGGCACTTACGAGCAAATTTTGTTCGGCGAAACTGGTCATTAATATAATAGGAAGATTGTAGTCGTTTTGGCGTATTAGTTTAATGAGAGCTAAGCCGTCTTTTTTGGGCATTTTAATATCGGTTAGGATGATATCGGGCGATTCATCTTGGTAGAGTTGATAGGCCTCTTCCCCGTTTTGCGCAGAATAGACTTGGCCGAAAAGCATTTGAAGTACCTCGATGATTTGGGTTCGGGTGACCGCGTCATCGTCACAAAATAGGACACGTTTGTCTTTTAATAACAAAATATTGTTGATCATTAGAGAGCCCCTTCATTTATATTTAGGACGGTCCGATACTATTTTATTATATTATAACCTTAAAAGTATTAATTTGTTACGAATGTGTTAAGTCACAGATATGCAAGTTGATGTAAAATAAACTATGCTAAAATACTGAATAATTAAGTAAAGGGAGTGTTTTTGAAAGTAGCTATTCAGTGCGATTCCCCTTTACTGCAACGTTCATTGGAGCTTTTTTTAGAGGGTCATCTTACTTCATATCGGCATTGTGACATCCTTATCCGAGATAAAAATATCAGAGATGACGAACATCCAACTTTTATCATCGGTACGCAAGAGGGGTCGGATTTGATCAAGCCTTTTTCAAAAGCGGAACTTTTTCATGCCCTGGCTCAAACGATCGAAAAAGGTAAAATATCTCCTATTCTTGCGATGGAAACAAAGTCGTTTCAAGACAATACGCAAGAGGGTGTCAGTTTTGAGATACTTGAACGCCACATCGATAAATTAACGCAAGAATACCAAGCGAATATCCTCAAAGCAATTCGGGCATTTTATGAAAAATAATGAGACTATTACCAAAAAAATTGTAGCGGGACGTTTTAAAGGTAAAACCCTCCGTCTCCCTTCCAAAGAGACAACACGCAGTTCCAAAGCGATTGTTCTGGAGTCGTTTTTTAATACCATTCAGTTTGATATCATTGATTCGGTCGTTGTCGAAGTTTTTTCAGGGAGCGGATCGATCGGCTTGGAAGCTTTGAGTCGAGGGGCAAAAAAAATTATTTTTATGGAAAAAGATCGTGATGCGATTAAAACATTGCGAACCAATATTTCCCAAACCGATCCAAGTGCGTGTGAAGTGGTAGAAGGGGACAGCTTTGCCACTATTTCTCAAGTAAAAAAACGGCTTGAAAACCTTGGCGAGAGCGCATTTGTGTACGTTGATCCACCCTTTGCATATCGTGAGGGGATGGAGGCTATTTATGATAAAACCATTGATCTTATCGCCTCTTTTCCTCAATCATTAGTTACGCTATTTATCATAGAACATATGAGCACCTTGGAACTTCCAGAGACAATAGGGGTATTTAACCGTATTAAAGCCAAAAAATTTGGAAAAACGACACTCAGTTATTATGCTTAGTTTGGAATAGCATTTGCTTTAACCTCTGTAATTACAAAGGGTGAGCATGAGAATTTTTGTAGTACTAGTGATGCTTTTCGGCAGTTTATGGGCGACACGCGTAAGTGAAGTGGCAAATATCGTCGGAGTTCGTGATAATCAGATCATTGGATATTCGCTTGTGGTCGGTTTGAAAAAAACCGGAGACGGTACCACCTCTAAATTTACCCTCCAATCCATCGCCAACATGCTTAAAGCGATGAATATTGGTATGAATTCTGTTGATATTATGTCTAAAAACTCCGCCGCAGTTGTTGTAACGGCAAAGTTTGCACCCTATTCCCGACAGGGAGATGCATTGGATGTAACCGTATCTTCTATCGGTGATGCAAAATCACTCGAGGGGGGGACACTTCTTATGACTCCGCTTAAAGGGGTAGACGGAAAAATCTATGCTCTTGCTCAAGGGCCGGTGAGTATCGGCGGAATCAATGGAAAGGGCGTCCGTATAGAATCGCATCCTACTGCCGGTATCGTATATGGCGGTGGATTGGTCGAGCGTGAAATTGAGCAAGATATGATTCATCAGGAAAATGCGACGCTTTCTCTCAAATCATCAAATTTAAACAATGCCGTGGCAATTCAGAATGTGATTAATACTCGCTACAAAGATTCGATAGCCGTTGCGATTGATCCTCGTACCATCAGCTTGAAACTTCCTAAAAACAGAACAATGGTTGAATTTTTGGCAGAAGTCCAAAATCTTGATATTAATTATGTACCCGAGTCTAAAATAGTTATCAATGAGCGAACCGGTACTATTGTAGCTGGCGTGGATATTGAGGTTAAGCCGGTTGTGATTACCCAAGGAGATATTACCGTTAAGATATTGGCACAAGATACTGTGTCTAAACCTGCCGGAAGTGTCAGTATGGATAAAAGTTTGGTTATCGGCTTGAATGAAAACGAAGTGTATACTCAAAAAGGGACGACAACCGTGGCTAATATCGTCCGATCTCTCCAAAAAATGGGCGCTAGCCCTAAAGAGATGATTGATATATTACAGGCTATGAAAAGTGCCGGTGCGATCTCAGTTGATTTAGAGGTTATTTAATGGATATCTCAAATGTACAGTATCAAAAAGCTATGCCTGTGCTAGGAACCAAAGAATCCAATACGGCATTACGGGAAAAAACGGATCAATTTGAAGCGATCATTATCAAAATGATGCTGGATGAAGCGATGAAAGATGAAAAAAATCTTTTTACCGGTGCGAATGACCCAGGAGATAAGATTTTTAAATCGATGTATCGTGATGAACTTTCAAATGCAAGTGCGGGAGGATTTGGGTTTTCGCAAATGTTGTTTGACAGCCTGAGTCAAAAAGGGGTGAAAAACTAAATTTTTGGTAATTCTTGCCGATATAGCGTGTATACATCATATACGGATAATAAGGATTCACCATGATTTCAAGTGTGAATAGCTCACTCATCAGAAGCTCATACCAAGAGCCGTCAGTAAAAACTAAAGAGCAGGAGAGATCCATGCAGTCTATTACCAAACAAGGTGACACAAGCCGAATTGATCAGCTTAAAAGCTCGATTGAAAAAGGTGAATATCGTGTCGATATTGAATCGTTGGCTAAGCGTATCGCGCAAGAGCTAACTTAACACGCAGGAGTATATGATGTTGTCCTATCAGTTGCAAAGTGCCATAAAAGATCTTGATACCTTAATCTCTCTCTCGCAAGAAGATATAGAAGATATTCGAGAAGCGAATCACAATCCTCAGTTTGAACGTCTTTCAATCAAAGAAGAAAAAATCAAAAGTTTTGAACATAAAAAAGCGATGATTGACCATGAGATATCCAAATTGATGACCAGCAATCCGGCCAAACCTCTTTCAGAACTTTTAGATAGTGAACAACATCAGCAGCTCGACAGTCTCAAAGCACATCTCTCTTCCTTGCGAGAGGTAAATCAACATTACGCAAAAATGGTACTGAGTGTCGGATCTTTTTATAATACCTTGTTGGAGCGAATTGTTCCGACACATATGCAGGGATATCAAAAAGTGGCATCCGGTGAAGCATCACTTTTGGAAATAAGAGCATAATATGGCATCAATATTTAATGCATTAGGTATCGGGTACAGCGGTCTAAATGCTGCACAAGTCGGTATAGATACAACGGGGCATAATATTTCGAATGCTAATACTGAAGGGTACAGCCGACAGCGGGTAGTGACTGCTGAGGCCATGCCGATCAGTATTGATCCGGGTCAACGGGGTAATGGGACACAGATTACTCAAATAGCACGTATTTTTGATCAGTTTACATTTAATAGATATTCTGTAGCCTCTCAAAATAAATCGAATTCAGATACGTTAAAAAGTAATCTGCAGGAACTTTCTACTTATTTTCCGGATCTTCAAAATAACGGCATCAAAAATGATTTGCAGAATTATTTTAATTCATGGCAGTCATTTGCAAGTAATCCGGGTAATGTGGCACAAAAAGTTGCTTTATCTCAGCAAACGCAAACACTTACCCAACATATTAATCAAACGCGTTCGCAGGTTGTTGCTCTTCAACAGTCTTTAAATGATCAGGTCGCTTCTAATATCAATGAAGTGAATGGAATCGCTCAACAAATTGCCGGACTGAATAAGTCCATTAGTATAGCTGAAGCCGGTGGAGCTAATAATGCTAATGATCTTCGGGATCAGCGTAGTCAGCTTGAGCTAACGATGTCTAATCTAGTAGGTGCCAAAGCATTAAACGGGCAAATTACAACTAATAATGGTGTGGATAGTAATATTGCGATCAATAATGGAACATATACGATGCAAATCGGAGGTTTCAACATTGTTGACGGAGCTAGTTTTCATCCTATAGGAATTGACAACTCGGGCAAAAACGGTTACAACGATCTCTATTATCAGCGTCAAGACGGTACAAAAATCCCTTTTAGCCAAAATATTACCGGAGGAAAAGTAGGGGCATTATTAGAGTTGAGAGGGACCACCATCGGTTCGAACGGAGAGTTTCAAGATGGAATCTTGCAAGATACAATCAACAATATGGACACGTTTGCCAAAGGGTTGATTCAATCAAGCAATAATTTGTACGCGCAAAGTGCGACCACGCAGATGAGTTCAAACCCCCTCTCATTTTCAAATAACGAGTCACTGCTCAGCACAGGACAAAATTTCAAAGCCGGTACGTTTGATGTGGTAGCCTACGATATTAATGGTAACGAGACAGCACGGCGTACTATTACCATCAATGCTGCTACCGTTATGGATAATGCAGCGGCAACGAATTTGCTTCCGGATGGTACACCCAATAGTATTGTTCAACAGCTAAAAGCTCAAAAAGATGATAATAAAGATAACAATGCGTTAAATGATATTAACAGTATTCTAAATCCGGCATTTACAACTCCGTCGAATACGTTTAGTTTGAATTTGTCTGCAACGTATGCTGCTCAGGGATATAAATTTGCTATTCAAGATAACGGTACCAATTTTGCCGGCGTAACCGGAGTTAGTCGATTTTTTGATGGACAAGATGCAAAAACAATCAGTTTGAATGCGGCTCTTAAAAACGATTCCACCCAAATTAATGGATTTAAAGTACCCGTCAGTGGAGATAATCAAACAGCGTTGGATATGGTAAATCTCCAATTTTCTTCGGTTGATTTTTCGAATGGGTTAACGACGTCCAGTGATACCATATATGGAAATTATGACGCTATGGTTACCAAAGTAGGGACGGCAACCAATTCGGCAATTAGCACAAATGATTCTATTACCGCGCAATACAATGCGATCAAACAAGAGCAAGATTCAATCAGTAAAGTAAATACGGATGAAGAGATGGCAAATTTGATCCGTTATCAAACCTCTTATGGAGCTTCAGCAAAAGTGATTACGACAATTGATCAAATGATGACTACACTTTTAGGCATCAAGGCCTGATGGCTAAATCCAGTATTGCCCTGTTGCTTGGGGTAATATTTTTTTCTTTTCTGGGCCCTTTGGGTTATCATTGTGATCCCCTATATTTAGATGCCAATGCAATTTTACTCCCCCCTTCATCCTCCCATTGGTTTGGTACCGATCGATTGGGCCGTGATCTTTTGGCACGCATGATGGAGGGGGGACAAGTCTCTTTAATCATCGGTTTTGTCAGTGCGCTTATTGCAACTTTGATTGGGTTACTCTATGGGGTAAGTGCTGCATTATTGCGTGGAGGATTTGACAAACTCTTTATTATTGTGGTTGATATATTTTTGACCTTTCCGACCCTTTTTTTATTATTAACTTTGGTGAGTTACGTGAATGCTTCGGTCTGGGTTCTGATCCTGATTTTGTCCATAACGGGGTGGATGGGGACTGCACGATTAATCCGTTCTGAGAGCTTTGCAATCAGTGCCAACCCCTATATTCGTATTCTTCATATGGCACAGGTGCATCCGCTCAAAATTATTTTCAAATATTATGCTCCGCTTCTTGCCCCTATTTGTTTGGTGAGCTTTACATTTGGAGTAGGTGGGGCAATTTTAGCTGAGTCTGGGCTTTCGTTTTTAGGACTTGGAATTACCGCACCGCAAATGAGCTGGGGGAGTATTCTCAGTACCGGTAAAGAGGTTATTGATATCGCATGGTGGGTGAGTTTTTTTCCGGGGTTGCTTATTTTTATGGTTACTTTTTCCTTGATGAATATCTCCAATGCGCTCCAAGCACACTGGAATCAAAAAGAGATACGCTAACGCAGCACGTGTCCGACGAATTTGGACATATTCCCCAAAATTTTACCTCCTCGGCGGAAACCGAGTCCGCATGCTTCATAGGCAAAAAATACCCCTGCCTGATAGCTGTTGCCTTGGGAATCTTTGGGAAATTCGACGTATTCTTGATAGATTGGTTTGAAATTTCCGTACGGTCCGTCGTTGGCTTCGAGTGTTGTTCCCGATGCATCTACGATACGTACATTTGCCCCTTCTCGTCCAAACATCCGTTTCTCTACGTATGCAGTTCCTTTGAGCGGTTCAAATGAGGTTTTAAGAAGATACGGTGAATCTGGGAAAAGGTCACACAATATTTTCATCATTCCTTTGGATTGGAAGAGTAGGGTGTAGGCCGGATTGATAATAATCGCTTTTTGATTATTCATAATCGTGGAGAGCATCGTAGCCAGTTCCGGTTCTTCAATCGCAATATCTTCCCAAGGGAAAAGTTTAAACCAATACTCATACGGCTCTTCATTGCTGTCATAGATCCCCTCATCATCAAATTTTACGGCGCCGATGGGTTCAAATCCGGTTTCAAATCCGGCATCGATCGCCATTTGCTGGAGTAGACGAACGGTCTGCTCCTCTTCGATATTACCGCTTATGGAGCTGAAAAGGATTTTCCATCCGTCGTAGTGCTGTTCGAAAGTCTCCGGATCATCAAACAAGGTTACGAGACGACGAAAGTTGTCACTGATTGCTTCATAGATGTTGTTGAACTGTCGTTCTTCATCCATACGGTTGTGTTTGAGGAGTGCCCATTGCAAAATAGCGGTTTCAAAGAGGGAGGTAGGGGTATCGGCATTAAATTCGATCAATTTTATCGGTGCTCCACCGATTCCTCCGGCAAGGTCAAACCGACCGTAGAGGTGCCAATGGACATCGTTTTCCCAACTTTTTTTGATGGCATCGATGAGGTTAAAAGGGATACCAAGATCGAAGAAGAGATTGTTATCGATGATATGCTGTGCGGCAGTGGCATACATATCGTAGAGTTCATTGACCGCTTCGTAGTACGCTTCTGCTTCGGCATCGCTAACAACCACCAGCTGATCGGCAATGTATTTACTCTCGTCACTATCGGTATGCCAAGCAAATCCCATATTTTCTAAAATGGTGTCGTTTATAGGGGTTATTGTTTCAAGTGTTATCATATTCATCCTCCGAAAAATCCGCCGCCGCTGGTACTCTTCGCTGAAGAGCCGCCGAAAAAGCTTTTTTTCTGAGTCCCTGAAGCGGCAGAAGAACTCATACCACCTGCAGAGCGGTGATATGCGGAGCGGTTGGAAGCATCTTGATTTTTACGGAAATTGGAGTTATTCATCAATGCATTTCCGATCATATTACCCAGCAAGGCTCCCCCGGCAGCAGCGAGAATCGTTCCACCAAGCCCCATCCCTTCGCTATGAGGTTCCGCATTGAGTTCCGATTTTCCCTCTTGCATTTTTTTATACTCTTGATCGGCGAGTTCTTTCATCTCCGCCTCACTCATGACACGTTCCGTTACGGTACCGTTTTCATCGGTCGAGCGTATGATAGCGTGACTTGGACCATCGGTCGGAGCCTCTTCTATAACGACAAATTTACCGTTGGGCTGTTGTTCGACAACCAAAAATTTATTTTTCCCCTCTGTGGCTTGATTCTCTTCAGGGGCGCTTTGACAGCCGCTAAGGGCGCTGAGGACAATTAATCCCATCGTTCCCATGTAGGCATGTTTTGCACTAATAAATTGTTTCATACAGATTCCTTTAACGTAATTTTAGAAAACGGTGTTGACCGAGTTTGAGAATTCTAGAGGGGGATTGTTCACTTAATCCGCGATTATCTTCAACAATCCAATCGGCATTTCGGGTACAGAAATCTTCTTCATACGATTGACCGGTTGGATTGGCAGAGGTAGAATAGAGCCAACCATAACCTTCTACTAGAGCAGCATGAGAAGGATCATCAACATAACGGAAAGCTTGATTCTTGACAATAAAAGTAGTTTTCCGAGCATATCTGACGAGCCGTTTATGTTTCATAGGGATACGGGTGTGTTGAGTAAGGGTTTTGAAATCGCAGAAAACTTTTAAAAAAGGTTTTGTCTCATCACGCCCTTTGATCTCTCGGAGCCGCAAGGGATCTTGCGAGAGAAATCCGACCGTTGTATCGGTTTGGGCGAGGAGAACTTTCATTATTTAGGAGCGAAGGTAGTCTTGAAGGGCACCCGGAGTCATCCAGGTATCATCATTCATATGTCCCATTGCTTCGATAGCAGCACGTGCTGCACTGAGTGTTGTGAAATAGGGAATTCCCATGCGTAGAACGATTTGACGAATTTGTTCGGCATCTTTTTTCGATGTTTTATTATCGGAAGTATTGATAGCAAGAGAAATTTCGCCGTTTTTCATAACGTCTTCAATATTTGGGCGTCCTTCGGAAATTTTGAGAACCGCTTCACACGGAATCCCTGCTTCTTCAATAATCTTTTGGGTGCCTCGAGTTGCCACCAGTTTAAACCCTTGTGCATGAAGACCGCGTGCAATCTCAGGGGCATGGACTTTATCCATTTCGATGAACGAGAGGAAACAGGTTCCGGAGGTTGGAATTTTATTTCCTGCTGCAAGCTGGCTTTTTGCAAAGCTAATACCGAAATTTTGGCTGATACCCATAACTTCACCGGTTGATTTCATCTCCGGAGAGAGAACCAAGTCGGCACCGTAGAGTTTGTTGAACGGGAACACAGCCTCTTTGATCGCTACGTGACCTTTAAGTCGCGGTTTGAGCAAGCCGTCTTCTTCCATAACGATGTCGTAATTGTCATAGAATTTCAACGCATTGCGCAAACTGTCTCCGAGCATAACACGGGTAGCGACTTTGGCAAGCGGCATTCCGGTTGCTTTGGAAACAAACGGTACGGTACGGGATGCGCGGGGATTAACTTCGATTAAATAGACTTCATTTTGATAAATTGCGTATTGGATATTAAGAAGCCCGATGACTCCAAGCCCCAATGCAATTTTTTTGGTTTGTTGTTCAACCTCGGCTTGAAGAGAAGCGCTGAGACTTACCGGAGGGAGTGAACATGCACTGTCACCGGAGTGAATCCCTGCCTCTTCAATATGCTGCATTACCGAACCGATATACACTTCGCTTCCATCGGTGATCGCATCGACATCGAGTTCTACCGCCTGGTCAAGAAACTTATCGACCAAAACGGGAGAATCATTGCTGACCGATACGGCAACGTCCATATACGTACGAAGTTCATCTTCGTTGTAAACGATACGCATTGCACGTCCACCCAAAACATACGAAGGGCGGACAAGAACCGGATAACCTAGTTCTTCGGCAACTTTGAAGGCTTGCTCTTTGGTCATAGCCATGCCGTTCTCCGGTTGTTTTAGACCTTGTTCTACGACAAATGCCGAGAATTTTTCACGGTTTTCTGCCAAATCGATCACTTCCGCCGAAGTCCCGGCGATTTTAGCACCGATAGCATGGAGCCCGTTGGCCAGTTTGAGGGGAGTTTGTCCTCCAAAATGGACGATAATTCCATCAGGCTGTTCTACTTCGACGATGGATCGGATGTGTTCAAAATCGATCGGTTCGAAATAGAGGACATCGGACGTATCGTAGTCGGTAGAGACCGTTTCGGGATTACAGTTGACCATGATGGTCTCAATCCCCATCTCTTTAAGGGCGAAAGAGGCATGAACACAGCAGTAGTCGAACTCGATCCCCTGTCCGATACGGTTAGGTCCTCCGCCTAGGATCATCACTTTTTTCTTGTCACTTTTGCGCGGTGCCTGAAGTCCGAGGCGGGTAATATTGGTGGTGGAATAGAGATACGGGGTCAATGAACCGAATTCTGCCGCACAGGTATCAACTTCATTGTATTCAAATGCGATTGCCAAGGCTTTACGTGCATCATAGACATCATTTTCTTTTGCATTTCCGCCGTTTTTGGTTACGAGACGGGCTATATTTTTATCGGAGAACCCTTCGGTCTTAAGGCGACGAAGTTGTACTTCATCTTTTAGTGTTGCTACAGAGATAAGAGGCTCTTGAGCAATAATCTCTTCGATTTGGGTCAGGAACCATGGATCGATTTTGGAGAGGTCAAAAATTTCCTCTTTGGAAAGCCCCATGCGGAAACCTTGTCCGACGTAGAGGATACGTTCTGCATTAGGACGGCGGATTTCGTGCTTAACAAATTCCAAATCTCCGTTGATTGGATCAAAACCGCTAAGACCGGTTTCAAGAGAACAGAGTGCCTTTTGTACTGATTCTTTGAAGGTACGGCCAATAGCCATGACTTCTCCGACCGATTTCATACTGGTAGTGAGGGTAGACTCGGCTTCAGGAAATTTTTCAAAGGTAAAACGAGGAATTTTAGTAACGATGTAGTCGATAACCGGTTCAAAAGCTGCCGGGGTTCCGGTGATATCGTTGGTGATTTCATCAAGGGTAAACCCGACGGCAAGCAAGGTTGCCACTTTGGCGATCGGATATCCGGTTGCTTTGGATGCAAGGGCGGATGAACGCGATACGCGAGGATTCATCTCAATAACAATCATACGTCCCGTTTCAGGATTGACGGAGAACTGAACGTTCGATCCACCCGTATCGACACCGATTTCACGTAAAATCGCGAATGACGCATCACGCATACGTTGGTACTCTTTATCGGTGAGGGTGAGGGCAGGGGCAACGGTGATAGAATCTCCCGTATGGACACCCATTGGATCGAAATTTTCGATGGAACAGACGATGATACAGTTATCGTTACGGTCACGGATAACTTCCATTTCGTACTCTTTCCATCCCAGAAGTGACTCTTCGATCAATATTTCTGTGATCGGAGATTCATCAAGTCCGCGTTGAGCAAGCATTTTAAACTCATCGATATTGTACGCAACACCGCTTCCACCGCCGGCGAGGGTATAGGATGCACGGATGATGATAGGAAAACCGATTGCTTCGGCAGCCGCCATTGCTTCTTCCATGTTATAAGCATAACGGGAGATTGGCAAGTCCATTCCGATTTTCACCATACACTCTTTGAATGCTTGGCGATCCTCCCCTTTTTTGATGGCACTGGGATTGGCACCGAGAAATTCGATCCCCTCCAGCAGCCCAAGTTCAT
This sequence comes from Sulfuricurvum sp., assembly GCF_041651515.1. Taxonomy (GTDB): domain Bacteria; phylum Campylobacterota; class Campylobacteria; order Campylobacterales; family Sulfurimonadaceae; genus Sulfuricurvum. The sequence goes on along the minus strand of NZ_JBAZJF010000003.1, from coordinate 403,273 downwards.
GCATTTTCATTGCAGCATTGAGGGCAGTCTGTCCTCCCATGGTCGGCAGGATAGCGTCAACGTTTTCTTTTTTGATAATTTCGGCAATGATTTCAGGTTTTATCGGTTCGATGTAGGTGCGGTCGGCGAATTCCGGGTCAGTCATAATCGTCGCCGGATTTGAGTTAATCAAAACGACGCGATATCCCAACTCTTTAAGCGTTTTAACCGCTTGTGTCCCAGAGTAGTCAAATTCGCATGCCTGACCGATGACGATCGGGCCTGATCCGATGAGTAATATCGTTTTGATGTCTTCGCGTTTTGGCATTGTGACCCTTCTTACAAAAATTTTATTATTATAGTCGAAAGGCACTTAAAATCCGATTATCTGACCTCGCGAATTAGATGGAAATAGGCAGGATTCTTACCGTAGAAGTACGGTTCTACCACGGCACTTTGATATCCTTGGGCTCTGGAAATCGAGACCACTTTTCCCACTTTTAATCCGGATAGAAATATTCGGTCCAATCCGGACGTGAGTACTTCGTCTCCGACAGAAATCGGGATCCATGTGGGGATAAACTCGACGATAAGACGGCGTGTATTATTGCCTCTTACAATGCCAGGAGCAACAGATGCGCCGATATTAACCGCATAGGAACTTTTGAGGTCACCGTTAAGCAAGGCAATAGGGCGATTATTTTTTGAGACAACAATACCTGCAGCATATCCTCGATAGAGTAATCCATAAACCCGTTTAGGATCAAAATGGTCCATCTCTATCCAAAGCTTATGAGGATCACCAAAACGGACATACGAAAGGGCACGGACTAAGTCGATATGGGGCTCAATGGCAATGGTACTGTTTTCTTCACGTATGATATTGCGATACTCATCGGCAACTTGGTGAAGAGTTAGTAGCTCTTTTTCGTAGTATTGATTTTTTTTGCGTAAATCGATAATGGTTGCTTGTTGCTTAAAGTGTTCATTAAACCCGTTTTGTATCGATTCTACTCCATCAAGGTAGGTCGATTTGATCGCATGGGTAAGGTAAAGTATAGGGGATTGAAAAAGATTGGTAAAATAGAGGGCTCCTCCTATCACTAAAGCGATAAAAAGGAGAAGAAAAAGCTTTTGTTTATTCATTGTCGAAAAGTTCGTGGAGTTGATCAATCTCTTCTAGGGCACGTCCTGTCCCTCGTGCAACACATAATAATGGTTCGTCGGCAACATACACCGGAATTTTAATAATTTCAGAGAGATATTTATCAAGTTGACGGATTAATGCCCCGCCACCGGTAAGGATGACTCCGTTGTTAACAATGTCACCGGCAAGATCAGGAGGCATATTTTCAAGTACATCACGGATTGCTTCAAGAATTTCTTTAAGGGGATCGCGCATCGCTTCTCTGGCATCTTCGCTGGAAAGTTCAAGAGAGGTTAAAAGTCCTTCTACTTGGTCACGACCGTTAATGATCATTTTAAGCTCTTGAGCAAGCGGCATAGCCGTACCGATATTAATTTTGATATCTTCAGCGATACGTTCACCGATCAGAAGATTGTATTTGCGTTTGACGTAATCCATGATCCCGCGGTCGATTTTATCCCCTGCTACACGGATAGAACGACACAGTACCAACCCACCGAGGGAGATAACGCCGATTTCAGTCGTACCCCCTCCGATGTCAACAACGATATTTCCTTTTGGTTCACGAATATCGATTCCCGCACCGATAGCGGCTGCCATCGGTTCATCAATCAAATACACTTCACGCGCCCCTGCACTCATTGCCGATTCACGAACCGCTTTGCGTTCAACCTGTGTTAGACCGTAAGGGATACAAATAATAATACGTGGGCTGATGAGTGTGGTACGACCGTGTGCTTTTTCGATAAAACGTCGGATCATTTTTTCGGTCATATCGAAATCGGCGATAACACCGTCTTTCATCGGGCGGATTGCTTTGATATTCCCCGGAGTTTTCCCCACCATCTCTTTGGCTTCACGCCCTACGGCAAGGACTTTTTGTTGACCGTATTTCTCGGTTTTTACCGCAACGACGGAGGGTTCATTGATAATGATCCCTTTGCCTTTAGAAATAACGATGGTATTGGCTGTCCCTAAGTCGATAGAGAGATCGTTTGAAAACATACCGATTAATTTATTAAATAACATTATTTGTCCTATGCACTTTTTTGGTTGGGTTTTTTGATGTAGACGGGGGTAGAACCCTCTTCAACAACCTCTTTGGTAATGAGTACTTCATAACCGCTGTATTCAGGAAGCTCGTACATGGTTTCACCCATGATCTCTTCGAGAATAGCACGAAGTCCACGTGCTCCGGTTTTACGTGCAAGCGCCTTGGATGCAATGGCATTCAGCGCTTCTTTTTCAAATGAGAGTTCTACCTCATCGATGGCGAAGAGTTTGGTGTATTGTTTTATGAGACAATTTTTAGGTTCGGTCAGGATACGAACCATCTCTTCTTCGGTAATTTTATTTAAAGAAGCAATAATAGGAAGACGTCCGATAAGTTCTGGGATCAAACCGTAACTGACCAAATCATCGGGTTCAACATTTTCAAAACTGTCATTGATATCGGCAGTACTGTGCTTATCTTGACCGAATCCCATAACATTCTTCCCTTGTTTGCGCTCAAGGATTTGTCCAAGACCGTCAAATGCACCGCCGCAGATAAATAAGATTCCAGAGGTATCGATTTGGATGAAGTCTTGATTCGGATGTTTTCGTCCCCCTTTGGGAGGGATATTGACGACAGCCCCTTCAATGATCTTCAGTAGGGCTTGTTGAACCCCTTCTCCGGAGACATCACGGGTGATAGAGCGATTTTCGCTCATACGGGAGATTTTATCGATTTCATCAATAAATACGATCCCCTGCTGAGCCCGTTCAACATCGCCATCCGCGGCCTGAAGAAGTTTGGTAAGGATGTTTTCGACATCTTCACCGACATACCCTGCTTCGGTGAGGCTGGTTGCATCGGCGATTGCGATAGGTACATTCAAAACACGGGCAATGGTTTGTGCCATCAGGGTTTTACCGCTACCGGTCGGTCCGATGAGCAAGACATTGGATTTGGCGATTTCGGTATCATCATCAACGTGTGCGTGTTTAAATATTCGTTTGTAATGGTTGTATACGGCCACAGAGAGGAGCTTGCGTGCTCTGTTCTGGCCGATGATGTACTGACCCAAAAAGGCGTTGAGCTCTTTAGGGGTTAACAACTCGGTATGGGCGTGTGCGGCAGCAGCTTTTGAATCGGCTTCATTGTCGCCGAACATAATTTTATAAGCCGAGAAGACACAGTTTTTACAGATATAAACATTGTTGCCGGCAATAAGAGGATTGTGATCGCTCTCCTGTGCCTCGCAAAAGCTACAATGGCGGTGTATCATGATTGACTCCTTTCAAAGGGGATGCCCCGTTTTGTGTTGATAATAAATGTACAAAGATTACGTACATATTCACTTGAAGCACTCTCTAAAAGTGCTGTTGCACTCTCTTGAAGCGGTTTGCCCGATTCAAACAGTTCTCGATACGCAGCGCGCAATGCGTCGATGTCTTGGCGCTCGATATGACGGCGAAGACCGTTGAGATTTAGCCCGCGCAATACTGCACGATTTCCCTCTGCAAGACAATAAGGGGGAACATCTTGCGATAGGGCAGAAGCTCCGGCTATCATCGCGTAATCGCCGATTTTGACAAATTGGTGGATGGGGGTCATACCGCCGACGACGGCATGATTACCCATTTCGACATGCCCTGCCAAGGTGGCGGCATTGGCGAGGATACAATGATCGCCGATGATCACATCATGCCCTAAATGAACATACCCCATAAACAGGTTGTGTGAACCGACAACGGTTTTGCCCCCGCCCCCTGCTGTTCCGGGATTAAAGAGGGTAAACTCACGGATTTTATTGTAATCGCCGATAATAAGTTCAACCTCTTCACCCGCGTATTTCAAATCTTGCGGTACCGACCCGAGTACGGCGTGTGAAAAGATGTCGTTGTATTCACCGATGGTGGTATTACCGTATATACATGTACTGGCGGCAATTTTTGTCCCGCGTCCTATTTTGCTTTTACCGGAGATAAAACAAAAAGGTCCGATTTCGACATCTTCACCGATAATGGCACCCTCTTCGATGTGGGCAAGTGGAGATATGTTACTCATACCTGCTCGCTTACTTATCAACGATCATGGCTTTGAGTTCTGCTTCGGAAACAAGAGTGTCATCGACATACGCTTTTCCTTCTAAAACCCAGATAGATCCTTTATGTTTAACCACATTCATACGATATTCGAGACGATCTCCCGGGCGGACGGGAGCACGGAACTTCGCACCGTCGATGCTCATGAAATAGACCACCTTGTGTGCTGCTTCCTCTTCGGTCATGTCCATGCTTTGAAATGCGAGAATTCCTCCGGCTTGAGCCATCCCCTCTAGGATCATAACACCCGGATAGATTGGATGCCCCGGGAAGTGACCTTCGAAAATTTGTTCGCCAATAGTGACGTTTTTAAAGCCGATAAGGGATTCATTGGGCGTAAGAGACGTTACTCTGTCAACCAAGAGAAAAGGAAAACGGTGAGGCAAAATTTTTTGAATTTGAACGACATCTATCATGTTAGTAAGCACCTTGGGTAAAAAATCCCCCAATTTTACCTCAAAAATGGTTAATTAATAATAATGAATTTTAATCCTCTGACAACTACTTTTTAAATGCCCGTTGTACAAGAAGATCTGCTACTTCAAAACTGGCATCCACAAATTCCAACTCCGGTAAGTCCCTCATGCTTTTTCGTTCTTCTACACTGTCGATTTTGACAATGATATGGGCTTCGTTGTCATAGCCGAGTACCGCTTCGCTGATGAGGCGTCGGTTTTGTTCACTGCTCATGGTAATGATGATCGCTTTGGCCTCTTTTACCATCAACGACTCTAAAACCGGGAGTTTGTTTAAGTGCCCGAAGTACGCCATGTAGCCGAGCTTTCTCGCATGTAAAACATGTTTCAAGTTATCGGAGATGATGACAAAGTTTGCCCCTTTGGATTGCAGCGAAGCGGCAACAATTTTTCCAAGCATCGCAAATCCGGCAACAATAATATGATCCTGGCGTTCGATAGGGGTGATGACGTCGGATTCGTAAAACTCTTTTTCAAAGTAGGAGGAGAGTTTATAGATATTTCCGATAATAAACGGGGTTAGAATCATCGAGATAACACTCACCAAAATCAAAAAACTTGCCATCTCTTCGCTGATCAGTTTTTGTGCCCCTGCCAAAGCAAAAACGGCAAAGGAAAACTCCCCGATTTGTGCGAGGGACAGAGCTGTCTTAGCTGAGGTGTTCTTATCGGAGTTACGCCGTATGATCGCATAAATAACGAGCGCTTTAAAAAGCATCGCAAAAATGAAAACAAAAATTATAATGTGAATGTTTTCAGCAAAATAGAGCATATTGATTTTCGTTCCCACCCCGAAGAAAAAGGCTCCGAGAAGGAGATCTCTGTAGCTGGCGATGTCCGATTCGACTTTGACGTTAAAACGGGTATCGGCGATGATCATCCCGGCGATAAAAGCTCCCAAGGAGTAGGTAAACCCCATGCTGTGTGCAAGCAGTGACGTTCCGATGAGGATGGAGAATACCGAGCCCAAAAAGAGTTCTTCGAGTTCCGTTTTAGCCGAAAACTGCAAGAGGGTATTAACGATTTTATCCCCTATAGTAAACATAAACAAAACGACGAAAGCGGCAGATAGGATTGTTTTGCCGATGACTTCTCCCAGTGAGAGGGTGTCGTTGGACAAAAAAGTGATGAGCAATAAAATCGGAATCACCGCGAGGTCTTGGAAAATCAAAATTCCCATCGATTTTTGCCCATAAGGGGTGTGGATGTCCTTGGACTCTTTGAGATAGGTGAGGACGATGGCGGTGGAGGAGAGGGAAAACGCCAACGAGATGATCAAAGAGGTGTTGAAATCGAGACGAAAAAGAAAATGGGAGAGGATAAAAATCACTACGACGCTGAACAGGACCTGCAGCAGACCGTTGGTAAGGAGGATCTCTTTCATCTTTTTGATTTTTTCCAGACTCAGTTCCAACCCGATGGTAAACATCAAAAATACGATCCCGAATTCACCGATGAGGTTGAGCGAATCGATTCCGTCCCCGTTGAATCCAAACAGGTAGCTGATGATCGTTCCCGTCGCGATATAGCCGATGATATGGGAGATTCCAAACCGTTTTAGGATGATGTTGAGAACCGTTGAAATGGCAACGGTTAAAAAGATGGTTAGTAGTAAAGTTTCCATACAGACATTATAGTGCAAGGTCTGTGCTAGAGGTGGTTAAAAAGTAGGCGGTTAAGATGGCATAGGGGAAAAATGAGGGTGGAATACGAGATTTTATTTTTTAACACCCCTCTTGCTAACGCTTTTCGTTTTCACCATTCTCATAAGCCATAATTTTTAGTTTTTTAGATCCTTCATGAAAGTTGTAATCCATCATGGAAACTGTTTTTTTATTGATATACATTTGAATTTTGCCATCTTCCTCGGCAGGCGTGCTTGGCTCTTCAACTACTGATATTAACAATTTAACTCTTGGCTTGTAGTTACTGCCAGGATTATATAAAATGATACTCTGTCCCTGAATGTATGGCAAATCACTATTCGTCAATAAAATGGCTTGTCCATCAATAGCCCTTTTACTGACCCCAACATTTATATCTTGTCCACCTGCAATTTTGTCTTTTAAAGTACAGGCAATAGCACTTACATTATCATGAGTTTCGTTAGTATTTTTTACAAATGTAGCAATTTCGTCTGGTAGTTTAAGATAGACTAATATGAATGTAGCAATTGAAATCGTTGATGGAATCAAAAAAGCGACTATCTTCCATGTGATACTATTAAAGAATTTTGTAAACCCGTTATTGGTTGCTCTCGGCGCCATTAATATCCTTATAGTAATTTTAAGGAATAATGCCAATTTATTCTTAAATAAACTTTTTTACTCGTTCCAAAGCTCTGAAAAGGAAAGGGGTAGGTACTTAATCTTCATTTTTATTGTCACGAGATATAGGGGTCAGTTATTCAATCTTTACTATTTTAAATATTCTCGAAGTTTTAAAATTTTTTGCTCTAATTCTTCTAACTTTTCATCACAGATCATATAAATAGTCTCTGCATCAATATCGATGTAGTGATGGGTTAAAATCTCTCTCGTTCGAATGATTTTATTCCAATACTCTTTGTTGGCAACCATGAGTAGTAGCTCTTGTTGGCATTTATCCAAATTTTTTAACGCTTCCCCGATAGACTGCAATCGCATGGATATGGCATCGAGTTTATCTAGCCCCTCATCGCTGTCTAGAAAATCATCACTCGAAGCAATGCCGCTAAATCTTCGCTTGATTAATCGCAGACTCTCAAGGATAAAGTCTAAAAGTTCAGCAGTAGGGGCTTTATCCATAGATTACCTCTTTTTGGATACTTTCGAAGATAGCCCCTTTGCTTCTTTTGTGTTTGTGTAATAAGTCTATTTTTGTATGATATAACTCTTCTAAATGGTTCCAGAGACCTGTTAGATTATCGAAGGTTTTGTGTTTAAATTCGACATAAATATCAATGTCACTCTCAGGTGTTTGCATATCTTTTGCATAGCTTCCAAACAGTCCGATTTTATCAACTTCATAGGTTTTTTGGAGGTATTCTTTTTCTTGAGAGAGTTTTTGTAAAATATCAATTTTTGTCATTTACACTTCCCTCCTACTAAAGATACCGGTTTTTTATTGCGAAGATTATAACAAAATCAGGCTAATTCCAAACGAATAAGTTTTTCTCTCGTATCGTCGTATGTTTTTGTCTCTAACAAAAGGGAGATTTTTTCAGTGGGGATTACATCGACCACGATGATCGCTGAGGTGTTAAAAGGGCTATCGGTTAGTTGTGTGCGCAAAACTATTTCGGTTTCGACAGAGGGAGCATTAAACATGAGCTCTTTCGTATTTTTGTACGATGATTCGCTGAGGGTGTTGAAGGTGTCTAGGGTGATAAATCGTACCTCTTCACGGTTAAGAAAAAACTGTCCGTTAATCTCAAAATCGATTTTTCCCTCGATGGCGAGGCGGTTGATGGTGGAGTAAAAGAGGGGATAGGACGGGATAACCGTGTTGAGTACTTTTACGGAGGCACGCATCAGACGATAGTTGTAAAACCGTTCTTTGAGTATGCGATAGGGGATGCCTTGCTTTTCGAGTTCATTGCGGCGGGTATAGAGTTCCAGCCTCTCTTCGATCGAGGCAGGGAGAATCTGGCAGCTTAGAGGTGAGAACATCTCATCCATCAATTTATGTTGCTGATCACGCTGCATACTAAGACCATAGAGACAGCCGCAATAGTCTTGACGGTAGAGTTGCTGTTCTTTGGCAACCCGTCCCTGATCGGCAGTTCCGTTGTTTTTACGGTAGTCAAACGCGACAAATTTGACGCCGTGTGAGGCTTCAAACACCTCACCGCTTCGGATAAGCTGTTCTTGAGATTTCTTGGGACTAACGAGGAGGGTGGTGGTCATAGTGGACTCACCCAGTTCAATCGCTTTGTGGGCACTTACTTCGAAACGACGATCAAAACACACTTCACAGCGCGCTCCTTTTTCCGGTTCTTTTTCCAAACCTCGGACGGCGTCTATCCAGTTTTCAAAATCGTATTCACCCTCTATCAGCTCAATCCCCAGTTTTTTACAGCTTCGTTCTACATCGAGAAGACGGAGTCGGTATTCGCTGTAAGGGTGGATATTGGGATCATAGAAGAACCCGACGAGTTTTTCATCGGGGAATTCCTGCTGCAGTTTCTCGATAAAGAAGTGAGAATCGACGCTGCAACAGATATGTACGAGCATAATTAGTCGCGAGAAGCTAAAATCTCTACAGATTCGATAGTGTCGCGCATTTGGATACTGTCAAGAACCGCCATGGATTCTGCATCATCCGCTTCGATACCGCCGAATACCGTGTGAACGCCGTCAAGATGCGGAGTGCTTACGAAACAGATAAAAAACTGGCTTCCTCCGGTATTTGGTCCTGCATGAGCCATAGAAAGAGCCCCTTTTACGTGACGGTGCGTGTTAAGCGCTGTTTCACACGGAATCGCCCAACCCGGGCCGCCGGTACCGGTGCCGTGAGGACAGCCGCCTTGTGCCATGAATCCTGGGATTACACGGTGAAAATTAAGGCCGTTGTAGTACCCGTCGTTTGCGAGTGCTGCGAAGTTTGCAACGGTGTTTGGGGTCTCATCGTTATACAATTTGATCCACATAACCCCTTTGGCTGTGGTCATTTTTGCCCATTGGTAACTTGCTAGCTCTTCAGCGGTAGGAGTGTAGGTTTTAAGTTCTTTACGTCCGAACATGAATGTGATCCTTGAGGGAATTTTTTGCAATTATAGTGAATTTATCTTAAGAGGCTTGGATGAACTTGTTATAATACATCTCATTAATTTACTAAAAGCAGGTTTGGGATGGGAGATTGGTTTAGTCGTAGATGGTCTCAAATCAGCCTGAATCAGGTTAACTTTTACACTATTGTTTTTATCCTTTTTTTTACGGTTATTTTTTCTTCTTTGCTGATCTACGATGAATACAAAGATTTTTTAAAAACAGCACAAAGCGGGATTGAAATCAACAAAATTGCCTCCCTAAACAGCGCCCTTTCCTTTCAAAATTTACCCAAAACACGGCTTATAAGAGTTATGGTGGAGATAGCTACATTGGCGATGATCCTTTTTGGCTTTATCGTAGGTATATCCAAAATTGTTAACAGTATGATCGCTCGTGATATGGAACGGTTTATGGAATTTTTTGAAGCTGCCCATGAAAAAGCGGAACCGATTTCATCGAACGACCTTTATTTTAAGGAGTTCAAAAAGATGGCGGGCTATGCCAATGAGATGGCTTTGACATTAGAGCAGCAAAAAGAGTCTTTATATCAACTTAATGCCAGTTTGGAAGAGCGAGTTCGCATTAAAACTCAGGCACTGGAACTCAAAAACAGTGCATTGGAAGAGGAACAAAAATTTTCACAAGGACTATTAGAATCGCATAAACAGTTTATCCGTTATGCGATTCATGAAACCCATACCCCACTTTCGGTTATTATGGCTAATATTGAGTTATTTACAATGCACGAGGGGCGAAATCGCTATCTTGCAAAGATCGAAGCGGCGGTAAAAAATATCTTTAGTATCTATGATGATCTGAGTTATTTGGTCAAAAAAGATCAAATTGAGTATCCCTTAAAAGCGATTGATTTGGGAGAATATATCGGAACACGTCTCGAATTTTTTGATGAGGTTGCCCATTTTTCCAATCTTTCGTTTGAATTTAGTAAACCGGATTTTCCTTCATGGATACAATTTAACGAAACAAAGTTGCAGCGGGTTATCGATAATAATCTTACCAATGCGATTAAATATACCAAAAACGGTGAAATTATTCATGTAGGGATTCGCTATACCGTTGATGCTTGTCTATTTTGGGTAGAGAGCCGTTCCCAAAAAATTCATGACGCGCAAAAGATTTTTGAGGCATACTACAGGGAACGAAAAAAAACAGATGGATTTGGACTGGGACTTAGTTTGGTGAAATCGATTTGCGATGAAGAAGGGGTCACCATAGCGATTGAATCCAATGACGATTTCACCCGTTTTGAATACCGGTTTATAAAAGAGGGGAATGTTTGAAAATCCTTTTACTTGAAGATGAACAGATGCTAAGCGAAGCGATCAGCGAGTACCTTGTCGCATTGGGACATCGAATCGTTCCGTGTTATGACGGAAATGATGCATTGGTACGTATACAATCCGATAACTTTGATTTGCTCATTCTCGATATCAATGTACCGGGGATAGACGGGTTGGATTTACTGGAACAACTCCATTTGCTCAAAATTCGCCCTCCCGCTATTTATATCAGCGCGTTAGTTGATATTGAAGGGATTAGCCGTGCGTACGACCTTGGCTGTTTTGATTATTTAAAAAAGCCGTTTCATCTCAAAGAACTTTCATTGCGCATCGATAAAGTGATGCAAAATTGTGTCATTCCTCAAAGTCATGTACGGCTTTCGAAGAGTTACGCGTACGATGCTTCAACCTCAACTTTGTTGTGTGATAACGTAACACATCCGCTTACTAAACGACAGCTCCAAATTATCGATTTGTTGGCACGTAATCGTGGCCGAGTCGTTGATTTTGAACAATTTCGCACCTATATATGGGACGATGAATACGTTGACAATGCAACGATACGGGCTGAAGTGAGCCGGTTGAACAAGAGTCTCAAAGAAGATTTTATTCAAAACATACGGGCATTAGGTTACATGATTGATATTCCACGCCCACATTAGTGTTACCTTTTTACTCATATCGCATGCTGAAATTTACTTTTAAAGAATAATTTTTTCTAATTTACCTTTTGCTACGTTCGTGCTACGTTTTATTTTTATGATGACGGTGTAAAAACTTGAAGGAGCCAGAATGAGACATACAGTACGTCTTTCACTCTTAGCATCATTACTCGTAATGAACGCATCAGCAGCCGATGATTTGGAGAGCATGTTCAAAGAGGGAAAAGTTAGTGGACAGATCCGAGAGTTCTCGATCAGCCGTGATGTAGAAGATACCCGTCCAGTATCAGGAGTTGTGGGTAAAGATTATACTCGAAAAGCAAATGTTATCGGCGGATATTTAAAATACGATACAGCTGCATGGAACGGTTTGAGTTTAGGGGCCGCATTCTACACAACCAACGGTTTATTGTTGCAAGATACGAAAATGGACTACTACAGAGTTGATCCAACTTTGCTTGGTAATAATAACGGTTCTTACAGTCAGCTGGGTGAAGCGTATGTGCAATATAAATATGGCAACACAACCTTCAAAGGGGGACGCCAGAAGCTTGATACCCCTATGGCGGGAAGTGATGATGCAAGGATGCTTCCGAATCTTTTTGAAGCATATGTCGTCAGTAATACCGATCTTAAAGATACAACGTTTATCGCAGCGCAAGTAACCAAATTTGCTCAGGGGACGTTTGGACGCGCATATAACGGTGGAGTTCTAGGTGTTACTTCAGGATATTCACTGAATAACATTAGAGATACCGACACAGGCCAGTTTGTCGATATGGGAAGTTATGCGATCGGTCAGAATACCGGCGGTGTAAGTGTTGCCGCAGCTATTTATTCAGGAATTCCGGGACTGAAACTTCAATTGTGGGATTATTATGCCCGCAATATTCTCAATGCAATATATGGGGAAGCTAGTTATGGGTTTACGATGGCAAATGGCATTGCTCCCTACGTTGCGGCACAGTACATCGGTGAAAGAGATGTGGGTAGCAACAGTGTTATCACAAAAGTAAAAAGTGATTTTTCTGCGGCAAAAGCAGGGGTGAAAGTTGCTAATTTCGATGTATACGGTGCAATTTCGCATAACAGTAAAGATGCTACCGCAGCGGTTAACGGTGGAACAATTTCTCCATGGGGTGGGATGCCGGCTTATACTCAGGGTATGGTAACGCGTCATCAGTTTATGGCAGGAACCGATGCGTGGAAACTTGCAGGAAGTTACGACTGGAAAAATTTTGGGGTCAATCTGAATACGGGCATTTACTATACCTCGTTTAAAATGGATGCCCTCAATGGTTACTCTACCAATTATGCATGGACGGCACAAGAATCTGGTGTGGATGTCATCTATTCTCCAGAGAAAGTCAAAAATCTTCAACTTCGCCTTCGTGCGAACTATACGGATGATTTTTATCAAAGTACGACTGGCGCTATCAGCTGGAGTGAATACCGTTTTATCGTCAATTATAACTTTTAAAGGAGTACGAGTATGAAACAAGAACTTGTCGATCGTATTAAAAACGATCCCGATTTTCACCACCTTGTTAGTGTGCGAAGTAAATTCGCTTGGACATTAACTATCGTCATGTTGGTTATTTATTTCGGTTTTGTATTGACGATTGCGTTTGATCCGTCAATTTTGGGGACTCCGTTATCGGCTGGCGCTGTAACGACAGTTGGAATTCCGGTCGGTGTCGGTGTTATTCTCAGTGCATTTATCCTTACCGGGGTCTATGTTCGACGTGCGAACGGTGAGTTTGATGAACTTACAAGACGTATCAAAAATAAAGCAAAGGGGGAATAATGAAAGCGTTATTTTTAGCTCTTTTCTCGGTTGCTGCATTTGCCGGTGAAGCCCTTAGCGGTGCGGTAGAAAAACAACCGTTAAATATGTCTGCCATTATTATGTTCTTGATCTTCGTTGGTGCAACGTTAGGGATTACCTATTGGGCAGCCAAACGTACTAAAACGGCAAAAGATTTCTACACCGCAGGTGGCGGAATTACCGGTTTCCAAAACGGTATGGCGATCGCAGGGGACTATATGTCCGCGGCATCGTTTTTGGGTATTTCAGCCCTCGTTTACGGTAAAGGGTATGATGGTTTGATCTACTCTATCGGATTCTTGGTCGGTTGGCCGATTATCTTGTTTATGGTGGCTGAACAGCTTCGTAATCTCGGAAAATATACGTTTGCAGACGTCGCATCGTATCGTTTACAACAAACCCCGATCCGTACATTGGCGGCATTTGGATCAATTGTAACGGTTATTTTGTATTTGATCGCTCAAATGGTTGGAGCAGGTAAACTTATTCAGCTTCTTTTCGGTCTTGATTATGAAATCGCGGTTATTTTGGTCGGCGTGTTGATGATCCTTTACGTAACATTCGGCGGTATGCTGGCGACAACATGGGTCCAAATTATCAAAGCGTTCTTGTTGCTCTCCGGTGCGACATTTATGGCGATCGCGGTTATGGCTCACTATAACTTCAACTTTGAATCGTTGTTTTCAACGGCTGTTAGTATGAAAGACAGCTCTATCATGGCTCCGGGTAAACTGGTAAGTGATCCGATTTCGGCAATTTCACTCGGTATCGCGTTGATGTTTGGAACCGCGGGTCTTCCGCATATCCTCATGCGTTTTTTCACCGTCAGTGATGCAAAAGAAGCTCGTAAATCGGTTTTCTATGCGACCGGATTTATCGGGTATTTCTATATCTTGACGTTTATTATCGGTTTCGGTGCAATCGTAATGGTATTCCAAAATCCACAATATCTTGACCTTGCTAAACAAGCGGTTGATGGCGGCTACCCGATTCTCGGCGGCGACAATATGGCGGCAATTCACCTATCCCATGCAGTGGGCGGCGATTTCTTCCTTGGATTTATCTCTGCGGTAGCGTTTGCGACGATCCTTGCGGTTGTTTCCGGTCTTACGTTGGCGGGTGCATCAGCAATTTCGCATGACCTTTACGCCAGTGTTATCAAAAAAGGTAAAACCGACGGTCTTATGGAGATGAAAGTTTCTAAAATTGCTACGGTTATTTTGGGTCTTGTTGCTATCTATTTGGGTATTGCGTTCGAAGAGCAAAATATTGCGTTCATGGTCGGATTGGCGTTTGCAATTGCTGCAAGTGCAAACTTCCCGATTTTGTTCCTCTCTATGTATTGGTCAAAACTCACCACTCGCGGTGCATTGATCGGTGGATCTTTGGGTCTTTTGACGGCAGCAGTATTGGTCGTTCTCGGACCAACCGTATGGGTTGATTTCCTTAAAAATGCAGAACCGATTTTCCCATACAAATATCCGGCTCTCTTCTCGGTAAGTGCGGCGTTTATCGGAATCTGGTTCTTCTCGATTACCGACAAAAGCGACAATGCGGCACGTGAGAAAGAAGGGTATGAAGCACAATTTATCCGTAGCCAAACCGGTATCGGTGCAGAAGGTGCTGTTGAACATTGATTTGAACGCCGAAGGAGCAAAAGCCCCTTCGGCTGTGCTAGCCGCTATGGCACTGAAGCTTGCCTCTATCGAGGCAGATTTCTTTCATTGATTTTTTAGGAGTCAGCTTTGAGTCTATTTGACCAAAAAGCACTATTGATGTCGATCCATCCTTTTGATCTTTTAGGGGAGAGGATGATCGAAAAACTGATGACACAGATGGATATTGCCTATTATCCGAAGGAGACGGTCTTGATCGCTCCGAGGGTTAGGGCAGAATCTCTCTATATCATAATCAAAGGTATTGTCAACGAAACCATCGAGGGTGAACTCCAAAATGTATACGGGGAACGCGACAGCTTTGACGCGAATTCCCTGATATACGGAAATACCCAAAGCACTTTTAGCGTTGCCGAAGATCTCATCTGTTACTGCCTCCCCAAAGAATCTTTTCTCAACCTTCTCCAGGATGTCGAACCGTTTCAAAACTACTTTATGCAAGACTTTATCACCAAACATCAAAACCTCAAAGAGCGACAGCACCAAAACGAATTGACCCCTTTTATGGTTTCGCGTGTGGATGAAATTTATCTCCATACCCCCTGTATCGTAGATGCCTCTCAATCCATCAAAGAATCGCTGAAAGTGATGATGGAGAAAAATGCAAACGTGATGCTGGTTGATAATGCCGGTCATATGGGGATTGTTACGGATAGCAATTTGCGTGAGCGGGTTTTATTGGTTGATAAAAGTACCAATGATCCGGTCGGTGATATTGCGACATACGGTCTGATAACGATTGAGCGAAGCGATTTTTTATTCAATGCATTGCTCCTTTTTACCAAGCACGGGATTATGCGTCTGGTGGTTGTCGAAGGGGAGAAGGTTGTCGGTATTTTAGAGCAGCTTGATTTGCTGAGTCATTTTGCAAATCACACCCATTTGATTGTTGCTTCCATCGAACGCTCATCGAGTATTGAAGAACTTGAAAACACGCAGCGTTCATTAAACTACCTGGTTCGCTCTTTGACCTCCAAGGGGGTGCGGGTTCGCTATATCTCTAAACTTGTCAGCGAACTTAATGCAAAGGTGTATCGTAAAGTATTTGAGATGGTTGTTCCGCAAAAATTACACTCTCAATGTGCCTTGATTGTAATGGGGAGTGAAGGACGCGGCGAGCAGATTTTGCGTACCGATCAGGATAATGCCCTTATAATTCGAGATGGTGCGGATGAAGCCGAATTTGAGCCGTACATGATCCGGTTTAACGCGTATTTAATACGTCTCGGGTTTCCAAAATGCAGCGGTAATGTTATGGTAAGTAATCCATACTGGCGTCAAAGCGTATCAGGTTATAAAACCATGATTTCGCAATGGGTAGAGACATTAAACGAGGATGCACTCCGCTCGTTATCAATCTTTTTGGATGCTACGTGTGTCGCAGGGGATGAGAAGTTGCTTGGAACATGCAGAGATTATATTCGTGAACATTTTGAGGGACGTAGCGATGTGCTGGCCCATTTGGCAAAAGCGGCACTCGCGTTTGATACCCCATTAAGTCTTTTTTCGGGTTTTGTTCTCGGACATGCCGGGCATGAAAGTGAACTGGATATTAAAAAAGGGGGAATTTTTGCGATTGTCCACGGTGTCCGTATTTTGGCTTTGGAATACAAAATCGAATGCACCAATACAACGGAGCGAATTAAAGAACTTAATAATGCCGGATTATTTGACAAACGGTTTGCGAGTGAGTTGATAGAAGCGTATGATACATTGCTGGGGATACGTTTGCGCTCAATGCTCTCCCAAAAGCAGCAAAGTGAAGAACAAAACTATGTCAATCCGAAACTGTTTAGCAAAACGGATCGAGATCTGCTCAAAGATGCATTTAAAATCGTCAATACGTTCAAAAAGTTTCTTACGTATCATTTTCATTTAGGAATGGTAGTTTGATGTTTGAGAATCTCAGACGTTCATGGAATCGTCGCTCTCTCAAAGATGACTCCTATTTATGGATGTTTGAACCCTACGATGGGGATGAAGTGGTCGTGTTTGATACGGAAACTACCGGGTTAAATACGAAAAAAGATGCGATACTCAGTATCGGTGCGGTGAAAGTTAAAGGGGATCGTATCTTGACCTCGGAGAGTTTTGAAATTTTCTTAAAACCTTCTCGTGAGATCAGTGTTGAAAGTATCAAAATCCACCATATTCGTCCCTGCGATTTGGAGAACGCAATGGAACCGTTGGAAGGGGTAAAAAAATTTTTGAAATTCATCGAAAATCGCCCTTTGGTAGGGTATTATTTAGAGTTTGATATGGCGATGATAAATCGTCTCGTCAAACCGTGGCTTGGGTGTGAACTTCCCCATAAACAGATTGAGGTTTCAGGGCTTTTTTTTGATAAAAAAATCGCCCTTATCCCTCAAGGAAATATTGATTTACGCTTTGACACCATCCTGCGAGATTTGAATGTTCCAAGGATGGGACAGCACAATGCATTGAACGATGCTATCATGACCGCAATGGTCTATATAAAATTAAAAAATACACTTAAACTACATTAAGGAGCCTTAACTATGAGTGATATCGTAAAACCAACTTTTCAACCGAACCGCGAGTTTGCCAAGCAAGCCCGTATCAAAAATATGTGTGAATACCATGATTTACAAACATGGGCAAGTGAAGATTATGAGGGGTTCTGGGGACATTTTGCCTCTGAGAAAATCGACTGGTTCTCACCGTATACCCAAGTACTTGATGAGAGCAACGCACCGTTTTACAAATGGTTTTTGAACGGTAAACTCAATGTTGCTCACCAATGTATTGACCGTCATCTTACTTCGCGTAAAAACAAAGCGGCGATCATTTTCGAAGGGGACCGCGGTGATAAACAAATCATTACCTATCTTGAGCTCTATTACAACGTTAATAAATTTGCCAACCTTCTAAAAAATGAGTTTGGTGTCAAAAAGGGTGACCGCGTTGTTATCTATATGCCGATGATCCCTGAAGCGGCGTACGCGATGCTCGCATGTGCCCGTATCGGTGCGATCCACTCGATCGTATTCGGAGGGTTCTCTTCTGAAGCGTTAAAAGACCGTATCGAAGATGCCGAGGCAAAATTGGTCATCACCGCCGACGGTGCATATCGAAAAGACAAACCGTACATGCTCAAACCGGTAGTCGACCTGGCGATTGATGAAAAATCACCGGTCGAAAAAGTTCTTGTTGTTGAGCGCAACAATGAGGATGTGACATGGGTAGCGGGACGCGATTATTCGTATAATGAACTCATAAAAAACCAATCCAGTATTTGTGAAGCGGAAGTGATGGACGCTGAAGATCCTCTATTCCTCCTCTACACGTCAGGTTCTACCGGAAAACCGAAAGGGGTTCAACACAACTCAGCCGGGTATATCCTTTGGGCGCAAATGACAATGGAATGGGTATTTGATGTCAAAGAGAACGACACCTACTGGTGTACGGCAGACGTCGGCTGGATTACCGGACACACCTATATCGTTTACGGCCCGTTAGCTATGGGTGCGACAACCGTCATGTTCGAAGGGGTACCGACCTATCCGGATGCGGGACGTCCGTGGAAAATGGTCGAAGAGTACAAAATCAACCAATTCTATACCGCTCCGACCGCGATCCGCGTATTGCACAAAATGGGTGAAGATGAACCGGCAAAATACGATCTCAGCAGCTTGAAAGTGCTCGGAACCGTTGGTGAACCGATCGATCCACCGGCATGGAAATGGTATTATGAGGCAGTCGGTGGTGGCAAATGTGCGATCGTTGACACCTACTGGCAAACCGAGACAGGAGGACACATCGTCTCTCCATTGCCGGGAGCGACTCCGATCAAACCTGCATGCGCAACATTCCCGCTTCCGGGGATTATGGCAGAAATTTTAGATCCCCAAACGGGTGAAAAGGTAGCAGTAGGGGAGGGCGGTTATATGTGTGTAACACGTCCATGGCCTTCAATGATTCGCGGCATCTGGGGTGATCCTGAGCGTTTCGTGAAATCGTATTTCGGTGATGTCAAAAAAGATGGTCAGCCGGTATACTTCACGGGTGACGGCGCGATCTACGACGAAGACGGTTACATTACGATCACAGGACGTACCGATGACGTTATCAACGTTTCGGGTCACCGTATGGGAACCGCTGAAGTGGAAGCGGCATGTAAAAAGCACCCTAACGTCGCCGAAGTTGCCGTTGTCGGTAAACCGCATGAGATCAAAGGTGAGGGGATCTTCGCTTACATTGTACTCAAAGGTGATGATACCGTCGGTGAAGAGATGGAGATGGTCAAAGAGATCAATAAAGTGATCATGAAAGAGATCGGTAATATCGCAATTTGTGATGATATCGTTTTCGTACCGGGATTGCCGAAAACCCGTTCAGGTAAAATCATGCGCCGTATCCTTCGCTCCATCGCAAAAGGTGAAGTGATTACTCAGGATATCTCGACTCTCGAAGATCCAAGTATCGTTGCGACGATCGAAGCAAAAGTCAAAGGCTAATAGCTTCTTCTTTTCCCTCCCGTTTCGGCGGGGATTTCTCTCTATTTTTCCCATAAAAAGAATGCAGTTATTGTAAACATGACGGATTTCAAAAAAAAGCATGAAGTGTACAGAATTGTGGATGGGGAAGAGGGATTCGAACCCCCGAATGACTGGACCAAAACCAGTTGCCTTACCGCTTGGCGATACCCCAATGTTTTGAAAGTGTAAGAATACAAATCCAATCCTTAAAGATCAATAGACGCTACCTCAAAATTATCGATTAGTACGATAGTATAAGCCCCTTTATGTCATAGTTTCAGCACGTATAAGGGAGTTTTTTTATGGCCGCAGGTTCAACGATTTACAAAGTACAACTCAGTATAGCCGATATGGATCGTAATTACTATGAGACCCATGAGATAACGATAGCCCAACACCCCTCGGAAACCGATGAGCGGCTTATGATCCGTCTCGTCGCCTTTGCCCTCAATGCGTCTGATCGCTTAGTGATTACCCAAGGGATCGGAGGAGATGACGAACCCGAACTGTGGGAGAAAAATTACGGAGGAGAGATCGAGTTGTGGATCGATCTTGGGCAGATGGATGAGAAACGGCTCCGCAAAGCATGTGGAAGATCCGAGAAGGTGATCATTTATACCTACAACACCAAAAGTGCTACTGCGTGGTGGAAACAGTATGGCACGACGTTTGAGCGGTTTAAAAATCTCAAGGTAATTCATCTTTATACCGAGGGGATAGAAAAATTGTGTGAGCGTTCCATGCGTCTGCAATGCAATATTAGCGACGGTGAACTCAGTTTTCACAGTGAGCGGGGAGATGTTACAATAATGCAAGAGAGATGGCGATAATACGTCACCTTTCTTCACGCCTGCTTCCCGATTTATCTTTAAATCCGCTACCTTTGGTTATACTTGCTCCCTATATTATCTCCCTTGATGGATAAAACTATGAAACGAAAAATCGGAAAATTTAAAAGCTCTATCGCTACCCTCGAACTCCAAGACCGCGTATTGCGCGAAAATACCCTTATTTTGGCGGAACCGGGTTCAGGAAAAACCCATCTTGCAAATAAAATTCGTGAGTTTGTCATTGACAGCGGTATTCCTACCCTGTATCTTGATTTTTCCAATCCTACCCCGGATGAGGTAGAGGAGAAATTTAAAAAGGGGTCTGATTTTCATTATATGTGCTTTAATGAGAGTGATGAATTTAATGCCGCTTTGGATACGGCTATTGAACAGCGTCAGAACATTTATATGGCGGTAAGCCCCTCTTTTTTTGCCAGCAAACGGGATATCAAAAGCAAGCTTTCTCAGATGATGCAGAAACGGGAACTTTTGAATAATTATTACTACATTATGCAGGAAATTTCCAGTTTGGAAGGGTTTTACACCAAATTCGAAGACTTTATTTTTTATATTTTCGACCTTGTCAATCTCAAGAAATTTGGGCTTACCTTTTTGGCACAGCCGCATGAGATGTTTGAAAACCCTCGTATCAAGTTGCTGTTCTCCTTTCTTTTTGTGGGGCGTTGTTCTAACGCCTACTATTACAACACAACGGTACTTCGCTCGATGGAGCCGAATACATTCTTGTATCAACATCGAGTGGATAACCGCTCACTCCTCTTCAACAGCATCCAAAGCGATGTTGTTTATATTGACGCCTAAAACTGATTTCTTCGGTTTTAGCACGTTGAAGATAGCAGCTAAAATCGCTATAATTTCATAATTTTTTATATTTTTTAGAGGAGCATACGGTATGGGAAGAGCGTTTGAATATCGCAAAGCGGCAAAAATGAAGCGTTGGGGAAATATGTCGAGAATATTTCCAAAATTGGGCAAAATTATTACAATGGCTGCTAAAGAGGGTGGTGAAGACCCTGATATGAACCCGAAACTCCGCAGTGCTATTTTGACGGCAAAAGCGCAAAATATGCCCAAAGACAATATTGATGCGGCGATCAAGCGGGCTTCCGGTAAAGATGCTATTTCATTGGCGGAAATGAATATCGAGGGAAAAGGGCCGCACGGTGTTTTGTTTTTCGTTGAATGTGCTACCGATAACAATGCGCGGACCATTTCGAATGTTCGAACGATTTTTGGCCGTGCCAAAGGTGAAACCCTTAATAATGGATCTTTAGAATTTATGTTTAGCCGTAAAGCGGTCTTTCGATTTCCAACACCGGCTATGGATTTAGAGGAGCTTGAGTTTGCTCTTATTGATGCAGGAATTGAGAGTATTGAAGACGAAGAGGGTGAAACAAGCGTGTATGGCGAATATACCTCTTTTGGTGCCCTTTCTAGCGCTCTTGAAGCATTGGGGATAGAACCTGCCAGTGCAGCATTGGAGCGTATTGCTAACTCTCCGGTTGAATTTAGTGATGAACAAATGGCGGATATTGAAAAGCTTATTGATAAGCTCGAAGAGGACGATGACGTCCAAGCCGTTTACACGAATATCGGTTAATTTTACTTCTCTCCCTCGGGAGAATTATTCTCCCTTTTCTTTCTCATTCGTTTGTGAATAATGAATTTTGGCATCCAGCAGAAGCGTTTTGGCAAAATGGGCTTTTGTTCCTGCTGGAAAATGGGGATCTTTGAGTAAAACAGAGATTTTTTTACTGCCGTTTCGTTCAATAAGACGATGGATTGTCCCTTCTCCGGCCGCATAAGCAAAATCGACTAAATACCAGCTTCCAAACTCTTTTTTAAGATCCAGTAAGAGGTGAATAATTGCATCGGTTGAACGGTTGATACTGAGGCGTTCATCCTTTTTTTTTGTCACGGTAAGTCCAAAATTACGACCGCTTTGTTTGGTTAATTGCCATAGCCCGGCTGTCCCGTACCCGCGAGAATTGGGATGAAATTTGGACTCGGCGTAAGGGACGAGTGCGAAATACGTAGGGATTCCTGCTTCTATGAATTTTTGTTCAACCTCTTTGTACTCTTGGGTGGTCTCCTGATAGCGTTTGTATAATGCGATATATCCCGTGTGATAGCGCTCTTGAACTCCATTTAGGGCGCTTATTTCATCGTAAGACTCGGGGGAGCCAAGAGCTTCTAAAGAAGCATTAAGCGCTTCTGAAGTGGGTGCAGCGCTAAGGGCAGTATATCCTAGGATATACGCCAATAAGAAGCTTTGGATCAGAATCCTCATGCTTCGATGTAATCCAGATCTTTATGAAATGTTTCATGTGTATAGTAGAGGGCTACGGCTGCGAGGAGAAAACATACGGCACCAACGATTGCACCTGCACCAAGTACCCCATAACTCTCTTTTAAAAAGATAAATGACGTGGTGATCGGTACAACGGCTCCACGGACAAAGTTTGGCGCGGTAGTTGCCACTGTGGCACGGATATTGGTTCCAAACTGTTCTGCCGCCATGGTGATAAAAAGGGCCCAATAGCCGCAAAAGATTCCTAATGCCATACATGCCCAATAAAATTCGTTTGCACTCGCTCCGCGCAGGGTGTAATACCATAATACACTGAGTGTGGAGAAAAAGAGGAAAAGGGTAAACGCTTTTTTACGGCTTCGGAGTTTTTGGGAGAGGTATCCGCTGCCTAAATCCCCAATTGCAAGTCCGATATAGCAGTACATTAGTGCCTGTCCTGCGGTAACCGGCTCAGTAATTTCAAGAGCTTTGGCAAATTCAGGGGAGAACATCACCATAACACCTACGACAAACCATAATGGAATCCCGATGGCAATAGCTTTGAGGTATTTGCCTAAGAGACGACGGTGGGTAAAGAGGGATAGAAAGTCTCCACGCTTGATCTTTTCGCTAAGGTTATGTTCAAACATTCCGGATTCACGTACTTTTAGACGTAGGACTAGAAGGGAAAGCCCTAAAATCCCTCCGATAATATAGGCATTACGCCAATCGAAGTTTTGTGCTACCAGATTAGCGGCAACAACCCCAAGTACCCCGAAACTTGCGATACTCATAACTCCATACCCGCGCAAATGTTTAGGAAGAATTTCGGCTACGAGGGTAACCCCTGCCCCAAGTTCTCCTGCTAAACCGATTCCGGCAATAAAGCGCAATGCGGCATATTGCTCGACATTGGTGACGAAGGCATTGAGAAAATTGGCAATAGAATAGAGGATAATAGAGGCAAATAATACGGAAAGACGCCCTTTTTTATCTCCCATTATCCCCCACAGAATACCGCCGATCAGCATTCCACCCATTTGCATATTGAGGATGATAGATCCCCATGAGGTAATTTGATCACTGTTTAAACCAAGTTCTCCAAGACTCGCTACACGGACAACACCAAAGAGGATTAAATCATAAATGTCGACAAAATACCCCATTGCAATGACGATGACGGGGAGTGTCAGAACCTGACGGAGGATAGAGGAGGTAGAAGCAGGCATTAAAACTCCAAAATAGATATAGTCTTTTATTATAACTTAGGAGAGCTTATAAGTGATATTAGAGGGATAAATAGCGTAATTAACTGATACGATTGGGAAGCATAGTAATATGAGAAAGCCATTGATCACGGTTTTTGGATTGAAATTGGATGGCGTGCAGCGTGATGCTAAGACCTTGCGCCTGAGCTTCTTTGATAAGAAAACGGAGTTCCGTATCCATACCGAAAAGCTCACAATACGTATCGATACCGGCTTTAAAACGGTGGGTGTCTTTACGTAATAGTTGCTTGAGCTGCACGTGATACGCTGTTCTCAAAAGATCCCCGATCCGTTCATGCCGTTTGGGGAGAGTGATGAGATTTGCGAACTCTTTCTTGATCGACGTTGCATCACCGCTAATGGCATAACGTTCACTTCTCTGCAGCTTCTCATTCCATTGTATTTCGAGTTCTTGAGCCCAGGGGAGGATCATAAGCTCGCGATGGGAATCAAGCAGACGATAGGCAGAACGCATATGCTCATGGCTGATGGCATGATGCAAGTTCGATGCAAGAGATGCAAATTTTTTTAACTCACTACACGTTTCTTCATATTGAATGACATTGGTAAGTTCTTCCAACAATAGATTTGCCCGTTCGAAGGATTTGCTTTTTAATGCATCGGTAATGGCCGGAACCAGTTCTCCTACCTCTGATATCAGTTGTATATACGAGGGAAGTTTACGGATTATGGGGTATCGATGGCTTAATTGCATTAAGGTTTTATAATCGTGCTCATAAATTGCTTTGGAACATTTTTTAAGTACGTCAAAATGTTGGAGGAGCAGTTGGATAAAAGGCCATTTTACACTAACGGAGGTAAAGGGTTGAATCTCTGCTCTACACTCTTTTATTTTCCCCATAAGCATCAACTTTTGAGCTTTTCCAAACCGTTCTGACCAAAACTTTTCTGCCATTAAAAATAATGAAGTTGATTGTAACTGAGGGTATTGTTCCGCTAAACCGTAAAAGGGGGAGAGCTTTTGCTGGTTAAAAAGATAGGTGAGTCGGTCAATATGGGAATAGGCGATGGTGAGTGTAGCTATCTCTTTGGATTTAGCCGGATGAAAGGGGGCTAAAATGGCTTTGGCTTTGTCAACATTTCCTTTTTCCAATGCAACTCGTGCCGATTCTAAATTAAGCTCAAAGATCGATTCTAGCTCTTTATAGGATCGGTTTTTTTGGAGTAAAGGTTCTTTTTGGGCATACAGATACGCATCAGAATATTTTTTCGAAGCAATAAGGGTATCAAGATGATGTTGCGGTTCAAGGTCAAAACGAAAGAGTTCCCCTTTTTGGGTTCCGACATAGAGTTTATCCTCTTCATCTTTGCACATTGCCGTGATCGGATGTTCGAGTTCGATATACGAGTCATTGAGTATTTTCATCTCTTCTGCATCAACCAAAATAATATGGCGCTGTTCTGAAGCGACTAGAATATAGGGTTCTGTCCCTGCTTTAAGCAAATGGGTGATAGGTCCTAACGCAGTACTGAGACGTTGATTGGGGTATTTGGTATTTCGATCCAGTTTTAAAAGGGTTCCGCTTTGATTTCCGACGACAAGAGACTCCTGATGGAAAAGGAGGGCACCGTTTTTGACATATCCGGCATGAAGACGTTGTGTCTTGGTCTGCCCAAGATAATCGGTAATGACGATACTCCCTCCATAGCCTGTCGTTGCTACCAAATCTTTTTCAAAGGCAATGGCGGAAACGAAGTTTACTTTTGGTTTGATGGTGGAATAGGCGGCATATTCGGGAAAAGAGTGCATCCGTGCAATAAGTGTTGATGAGTCGCAGCGCCAAAGAAGTACCCGTCCTTGATCCGTTCCGCAGATGAGATATGATCCGCTTGGATCAAATGAAAGTACGGTGGGATATTGCTCATTCAACTCAAATTTGCGGATGGTTTTTTTTTGATCCAGATCGATGAGATGAAGTGCTTTGCTGTGGTTGCTTCCAAAAGCAATACGGTTATGAATGGGATCGAATACGCAATAGAGCTTTGCTTCTTCCGGTAAATTAAGACGTAGAAGCCTCTCTTGGGTATTGTCCGTTGAATTATAGAGGTATATTTCATGATTGGCGGTTACTACTCCGAGCATCGATCCCTTCAGTGGATAGAGTGCGATGATAGGGGATTCAAAATTAGCTAAACCGATTCTACTGGGCATTCTGTACTATCTCTATGAAATTAGGTTGTTGTTTACAGTATAGCATAATTGCAAAGACTATTTAGACAATATTTTTAATATGTTATACTAGTTGAAACATTTTTAGTAATTCAAAGTTGAAGAGGAGGTAGAGACTATGCAAGCGGAAAGAAAAAAAATCATTCAATATGCACTGGATTTTGAGATTGATGATATCAATACCTATTCGGGATACAAGGGTGATTTGGTCGTTAAAATTACCACCAAAGATATGCATGTAGTTGTGGCTATACGAAAATTTGCAATGGATTTGAATATTAAAGAGGTGGTTATTAAACAAAATCCGCATCTTCTTGAGTATGAGATTTATTGCGTTACCCCGGATGCAGAAGTCTATCATTTAAAAACAGAAAATATCATGGAAGAAATTCATACTCAGCATCCGGTAAAAGATCCATGGGAGGGAAAAAGGGAAAAATAATCTAGCTGTGTATTAAATTAATTTTTGTTCCGGTTAGAAACAGGTAGTCTTTTCCTGTAAGTGTTACTCTAAACTTTTTTTGTTGCAAATATTTTTTACAATAGTAAATGTCTTTTACCAGTATCGACATCTCTGAATAGGGATAGTTCGGTGCTTTGGCTCCGTAAATCATCTCTCCCCCCATCCAGCGGCAGTTCGGAAACCCTAGAATAATCGCGCCATCTGTGCTAAGATAATTTTGTACCAGGGACATAAAGAGAGGTTTGAATTCCAGTCCGCTGCTTTGCAGGGTACCGATTGTGATGATAAGGTCAAATTTTCCTAATCCGAGTGAATCGAGATCATTGATATCATGGGCATAAAAGGTGGCATTGCCCTCATCGAAGCGCTCTCTTGCAACGCTAATAGCACTCTCGGAGTGATCAATTCCAATAAGTTCAAGACTCAGATACTCTTCGCGAGGGAGGATTTGACGGATGAGGTCAAATTCGTCGCCTGTATTGATCCCCAAATTTAAAACCCGTTTTTTTTCCCCGATCTTGACATTTCGCAATGCACGTAGGTAGGGGGAGAGAAATGCAGGTTCTTCATTTTTGTGGATTGCAGCAAAACGGGATGTTATCCCGTATTTTTCCTCTTGGGCATCACAGTGGTGAAATGAGTCGCTGAGATCAAGTTTTTCGTAGGTGATAGCAATGGTATTTTCGGATATCGGTTTCGGTGTCAGCATCCGACAAAACAGCAGCTCCCCCAGATCGCTCCATCCTTTGTAGCTGCGATAGAGATAGTTACTTCCATTGATCGTTAGAGTTTCACCTGCGTAGTGTCCACGTCCGATATCGGGATTGAGCACTTCAATGGTGATGGTTTCGGCTTCTTTGAGGGTTTCTTGCGCCCATGAGAGAATGTCGGTCATGGATTCGGTAGTAAAGGTTTTCAAAATAGTTTTTTATTCTTGGAATAAGTTTATTAATTTTGTTTTTAGTGGAGTAAAATTTGGATGTTCCAAATCAAATGGTGCTTTTGGATAGGCTGTTTTATATATTTGATTTAGAATAGCTTTGTGATTTTCTTTTGAAGTAAACTCTGAGCACTCTAAAAAAGTTTCAATGCACCCTCGATGTTCGTCTGGAATCGTCGATAAAATCAAAGACTCCAAGTAACCGCATTGTTTTTCATCGCAGGTTACATATATATCAGACTGCTTTGTTAACCCTAAATTATCAATGATAGATTTAAGTTCTTTGGTAGTGTTTTCGTATCCTCCATATGTAGCATCATTTTCTTTATAGTCTGCATCAACAACAAAAAGAACTCTTTTTGTCATTTCTGCATCTATATTGCTTTGTAATTGCCGATAATTGACATGATCTGACTTAAAAAAATTACTTTTAGTCCCCATCCCAAAAAATTCTACTTTATCGGCAGAGAAACCCAACTTTTCTATTAAAAGTTTTAAAAGCTCATTGTCATTTGTTTTTTTAGCATTTCCCTCATGTAAAATGGCAACCTTTACCATCCTCTGACCTCGTGGTCTTGTTCGATGCTATTTTCGATAAGTTCATAATCAAATGTCGTTGCTTTTATTTGCCCGTCACTTAATTTACTCATCCGTATGTAGGCAATCTCTTGATCTTCAAGTTTCTTTGCTACCCGTGCATATGATTCGATACACTCTTTTGAATGGGTAGTGGCAAAAACTTGGACGTTTTGTTCTTTGGAAACTTTTAAAATAACTTCCCAGACTCTATCGAGATAAGTGTAATGAATTCCATTTTCTAGCTCATCTATAAATAAGTATCCATTTTGGGCTTGGAATAGTGCATTAACAATTGAAATAACATGTCTTACACCATCTCCAAATTCTGTAATTTCTAACCAGGTTTCATTGATTTTGCATTGTGGTAAATCATCAATAACTTTAAAAGCTTCTATGCTATTATCAAATTCATTTAAAATAGTATTTAAAAATGTCTCTTCATCCTTCTTCTGTATAGTAGAATAATAACGTATGATTTCTCCATTGGATAGTCCAAAACTATCTATAAATTTGATATTATCAATGATGTCTATTTCATATGAAAAATCGTTTGTGTTAACTCTTATATATTGTTTATTAAATTCAAAATTATAAAGTTTGATACCATCTTGTTCTTCAATTTTAAATGATGATTTATTTATATTGGATATTAAATTTATGCCATTAGAACGTTCCATAAAAATTTTGGCATTATTGGTTGTATTGTTAGCTAATATATTTAAGTTTTCTCTCATATATTTAACTCCCCATAAGGCACCAACAAAATTTTTAATATTCATTGCTCGCATATTAATGAAACATGCTTCCATAAATGCCGTTTTACCAACATTATTTTTACCGCTGATAAGATTTATCCGTTGAAAATCTTTGGATTCAAAATTATGGAAGCATTTGAAATCAACAATATTGATCCATTTTAAAAAATGTTCACCCATATTAAGCCCTTTGGTCTGGTAAAAAAGTGTACTTATTGTACAGTGCTTTATCTAAAATTCGGTTTTGACTTAAAACTGCTCCCACGGTTTATCCCATGCTTCAAGTTGTGTACGACACTCCGAACTGATAAACCGTTCCCCCTCATCGGGCGGCGAGACAAAACTAAAAGGCTCCCCGTTAAACGTAAATCGTAATGCATAGGCATGCAGATATCCCCTCTCTTCTTTGCGCGCTTCGTCAGCTTGCGCATAGCGCTCATCACCTGCGATAGGGGAACCCAGAGATTTGAGGGCGACACGTATCTGATGGGTTTTTCCCGTATGGGGTTTGATGAGGAAAAATCGCTCATGGGTTCGCAACGCACAGCTCACAAACTGAGTAATAGCCGGATTTTCCATCGTCGTAAGGAGCTTATAATCTCCCCGCCGAGCACTGCTCATATCCCCTTTGACCCACCCCATTTTTTTCTTCGGTTTGCGCATCGAAATGGCGAGGTAATATTTTTCGATTTTTCGATTTTCAAACAGCTTTCCAAACTGAGCGGCGGTTTCGGAGTTTTTGGCGAGGATAACGAGTCCTGAGGTCATTTTATCGAGGCGGTGGACGGGGAAGAGAGGGATGCCGAAGTGTTGAGTGATTTGGACGACGAATCCGGCTTCTCCTTCGGAATGGAAGTTTGTTCCAGCGCGTTTCGCTACGATGATAAAATCGTTGTTTTCAAATATCAGCATGGATCGATTCGAGCAGCGTAGATGTATTCCTCTTCGCTTTCCTTGAGCGATTGTGTACGTTCTTCAACTCTCTTAAGGAGATGATGACGCACTTCATCCTCATCGGCTACTATCAAGGGCAGCTCGATCTGAAACAATGATCCCTTGAGAGGTTCACTGATGAGAACAATATTGCCGCCCATCAGTTGTGCAAATTGACGGGCGATGGTGAGACCCCAACCTCTTAGTCTTTTTGGAGTCTCTTTGGTAAATTGGACGAACGGAGGGAAAAGATGCTTTTGATCTTCGAGAGTAATCCCCGGACCAGTGTCTTGGATCTCGATTATGAGGTGATCGCGTAGATTGTGTTTGATACTCAGTCGGATATTCACACTCCCTTTTTCGGTAAATTTGATGGCATTGCTGATCAGATTGATAAGAATTTGGCGAATACGGGCCTCGTCACCTTTAATGTAATGCGGGAATTCTGAGGATTGCTCGAAGTGCAATTGAAGCCCTTTGTGCTCGGCATGTATACGCATCATTTCCAAAATATTGCGTATCATAGCGTCGATGTCGAAAGGGGAAATTTGCAGGTGCAGTTTACCGGACTCGATTTTGGCAATCTCCAGAATATCGTTGATGAGGGTAAGAAGATATTCGCTGCTAAGGGTGATAATATCGATATTTTGGCGCTGGTTATTGTTCAATAGGGGATCTTGGCGGAGTATGTCTGAAAACCCTAAAATGGTGTTGAGAGGGGTACGCAGTTCGTGGCTCATATTGGCAAGAAACAGGCTTTTGGACTTGTTGGCCATTTCCGCCGCATCGCGTGCTTGAATCAGGTCTATGGTGCGTTGTCCCAAATGCCGGCGGTCTTCCCAAAACAGTTCTACGGCGTGTGCCATTTCATCGATTTCATCGTGGAACGGCACATTGCAACGATGAGCGTACTCCTCTTTTCCTGTGGACGTAGTGTTCGCATCTATGCGCAGATCATGGCTGACCTGCTGTAAACGACCCAGTACATGGCGTCCAAGAAACCATTGTGCCACCATCCCTGCAATCATGAGGCTTCCGACCAGCAGGAATGTCACCCAGCGCACATTACTCTGGGTCATATTATTGAGCTGTTGCACGGATTCGCGATAGTATCGGGTGAATTGCGCTGATTGTACCTGTGTCGCGTTTATCAGCTCCTCAGCTTGTTTGTGCAATTCTTTAAGATAATGTTGTTCAGATTTCATCATATCCGGGTGTTTTCTATCAGCTTGTAGCTCCTTTTCACGAAGCTGTGCTGCGATATTCGTCGTGTTACGGAATAATTGACTGGCACGATGCAGTTCCAGTAATGCGTTCCCTTCAGACTCGGCGGCAAGTCGATCGACAACTTTGTCGAACGTACTCAACTGCTCCAAAATTTCTCCGTAACGAGTGTGCAGCTGTGTATGTGATTCAGACTGTTCCAACTGATAGGTCTTACGCTCGATCAGAAATGTTAGCCGTACCAGATCCTGCGCTTCTTGCATTTGGAGTAGACGATGTTCTGCCAATAGGTGAATGGTTGTTGCCGAAGTATTCAGGGTATAGACCGCCATGCCTCCGCCCGCCAGTATCAGAAGCGTTAATACGGATATCGCCAGCAGGAACTGCTGGCGCAGTGTATGCGGCAACCATGAGGTGAAAAGTTTAAACAAGACCATAACCGTTCCTCTAACGCTTCCAGATATGATGGTAAAATTTTCGATACTCGTTATCGGGATCGAATTCCATCCGTATTCCGCCATCATAGGCGATATTACTCGGCGTTACTAGGTGCGGAGGGATGACATAACCACTGACACTACGCCCTGATAGTAGGCGGTTTAGCTCATCCACCAACTGCCATCCTTGCAGATTCAACGGTTCAGCTACCGTTGCGTATTGAAACGTTCCGGCCTGTATCCGCATGAAAGCTGCCGGACTCCCGTCTCCAGCAGAGAAAAGATGGATATCACGCCCCGTTTTGGTAAATTCGGGAGCCGCATAGTCGAAATAGATATCATTGATTGCCAGGGCATATGTCCAGCGTGTACCGTAGTGTGAGAGTAACTCCCGTGTTATTTTCGGCATCAGCTGCGCGCTTTGCGAGATCGGTACACGGCGTATTTCCAACAAGGTACACTTCGGGCATTCTTGGATGATTTTTGCCATTTCATTTGCTTTGCTCATTGCAATTTCGAAGTTGCTGTCGGTAAAAATGATCACCCCCGCCTTGCCATGACTTTCGACGACGGCTTTCATGGCAGTTACTCGGGCTACTTGGAACGGATCAGTGGATACATTCATCGCCACGCTCCCTGAAGAGAGTTTGCCCGCGATTGGTCCTACATGCCATCCCACCACCGGAATGCCTTTCTTTTTAAATTCGACCAAACGGGATTCAAGAGTGCGCGCATCGCTTCCGAGTAATATTAGACCATCGGGTTTCATCAAGAGTGCTGCATCAAGTGCGTTCTTTCGGCCGTTTAAGGTACCGCGTGCATCAATCATTTTGATATGCCATCCCAATACGTCTGCCGCTTCGCCCAATCCTCTGGCAACACCCAATACGCCTCCGTTACGCAAATCCTCGCACACTACCGCTATCTTTATGCCGTGCTGTCCGATGGGACCTGATGTGGGACCATCCCACTTGGAAACGCGTTCGCCTGCTTTTTCCACAATTTGTCGCATTTCAACAAGTGTTGCGCCCCTTTTTTTGCAGCTCTGTTCCATGGCAAACAAGGCTCCGCCTTCGATCAGGTAGACAAAGGTGAGTAAATAGAGGAGCAAAGCTCTATAGGGCATTTTACCCATCCGGTTCTCCTTGGATCGAAAATCAACCCACTTTGATTATATCATACAAGTATAAAGTAGTTTAGGTAAAAAGGTATCCAATGTCGCCGCTTAGCGTTTGATACTCAGCTTCCTTTATGAAGCGATACTCTCTGGGCTTTAAATCATCCAGCGTTAAATTACCGAAAGAGGAACGGTGTAAAGCGACGACATGATTCCCCACCGCTGCGAACATCCTCCGTACTTGATGATAGCGTCCTTCGGTAATCTCTAACGTCACGTGTGTCTCGTCGACAAGGGTAAGTTTAGCAGGAAGACACGGAGCTTTTTCGCCGTTGAGCATCAGAGTTCCCGAAGCGAAAATTTCCATTTCATCACCTCTGAGTGGCCGCTCAAGGGTTGCTTCGTAGACTTTGGCAACATGATGGCGCGGGGAGGTGAGGCGGTGAAGCAATGCTCCATCATCGGTGAGGAGGAGCAACCCGCTCGTATCTTTGTCCAGCCGTCCGACGGTTGATATTTTTGGATCGCGTCTGTTCCATCGATCAGGGAGGAGATCGTAAATCAGCTTTCCTTCACTGTCATCGTGAGAACAAATATAACCGATAGGCTTGTGCATCAGAATCACGATCCCCTGCGGTGGATCGAGAGGCTCTCCCCCAAAGCGGATATCCTCGTGAGAGACTTTCGTGTCGGATTTCAGAGGGAGATTTTTGGTGTGGGTAATGATCCCTGCTCGCAAAAGAACCGTAACTTCTTTACGGCTGCAATAGCCCAGTGCGCCGAGCAATTTGTCCAGACGTATCTTAGAGGGCTTCGAGTTTTTCATCGGTCTCTTTGGTGATTCGCTCAAATTCGTTGGTTGCGACTTCGAGCCGCTCAAACAGTTCTTCAATCATTTTTTCATCAGCGGCAACCTGTTTGGAGAGTTCCATGAGTTTACCACTTTCCCCTTGATTGGAATAGACGATTAATTGCTCATGCGATACCTTCATCTTATCCTCAAGTTTCATGATGGTGTTTTCACAATGATCGATCTCTTTTTTGAGAGGATTTAATACACGTGAGCGTTCTTGGATGAGTTCGGCACGTTGCTGCTTTTGCTCTTTTTTATTCGTATTTTGTGTCGCTTTTACAGATTTCGGAGCATCGCTGATCTCTTCATCCCATCCAATTTTCTCCAAAAAGGTGTCGTAGTTTCCGTCAAAAAATTCTGCACCGCTCTCACGAAAAATAATAAGCTGATCGGCAAGCTCACGCAGCAGCATTTCGGAGTGGGTGACGATGATGACGGAGCCATCGAACCGTTTGATCGCGTCACAGAGCGAATCGATCGATTGCATATCGAGATGGTTGGTCGGTTCGTCGAGAAAGAGGAGATTGGCAGGGGTGGCGATGATTTTTCCGAGCATGACACGGCTGCGCTCTCCTCCTGAGAGGATGCTGATCTTTTTATCGGCATCGTCGCCGCTGAACATCATCGTCCCGCAGATACCTCGGATTCGGACATTTTGCAAGGTGTTGTCAGCACTTTGAATCTCTTCGGTAATAGTACGGTTTTTATCAAGACGGTCGATGTTGGTTTGCCCGAAATGGGCGATCGCCGTAGAGGGGTGAAACGCGATTTCCCCTTTCGGTGTCAGAACCCCTGCGAGGGTGTTGAGGAGGGTCGATTTACCTTTACCGTTTTTCCCTATGATGGCAAGGCATTTTTTGGTCTCCAACACAAAAGAGAGATTTTGGAACAGCAATTCATCCTCTTTGTAGCCGAAAGAGAGATTTTTTGCTTCCATGATGATCTTTGCAGGGGTAGGGCGATAGGAAAAGGAGAAGGATAAATCTTTCTCCCCTTCTAATGACTCCATGACCCCCATCTTATCCAACTCTTTTTGCTTGGATTGGGCAAGTGTCGCTGTGGAAGCGCGGGCTTTGTTTCGGGCGACAAAATCTTCTAACTCCGCACGCTTTTTATCGTGGTTGATCTTGGTCTTTTCATAAATTTCGTCTTCTTGTGCCATAAATGTGTAATATTTATGGGTGTCGCCTTTGATGATCGATACATTTCGACGGCGTAATCCCATCGTGTGGGTACTCACCGAATCCATAAAATCGCGATCATGGGTGATGAGGATCACTTCCCCCTCGAACGTACGGATAAAGGCGCCAAGCCATCGCAGCGAAACGATGTCGAGGTAGTTCGTCGGTTCATCCAGCAAGAGCATATTGGGTTCGGTAACGAGAAGTTTGACCAGGTTGAGACGGATTTGATATCCCCCCGAAAAACTTAAGGGGTCACGATCCAAATCCTCCTGGCTAAATCCAAGCCCGAAGAGAATTTTTTCGACCCGATACACTTCGTGTTCCGCGTCCCCCGTAAGTACCGATGCGCACTCTTCCCGTACAGTTTTATGGGTAAAGTGGAGGTGTTGACGCAGCGTTCCGATACGATAGTTTCTGGGGATAAGAACTTCTCCCTCATCATAGGACTCTT
This sequence comes from Sulfuricurvum sp., assembly GCF_041651515.1. Classification (GTDB taxonomy): domain Bacteria; phylum Campylobacterota; class Campylobacteria; order Campylobacterales; family Sulfurimonadaceae; genus Sulfuricurvum. The sequence goes on along the minus strand of NZ_JBAZJF010000003.1, from coordinate 368,328 downwards.
CGCCGAGGATGATTTTAAAGAGGGTCGATTTTCCTGAGCCGTTTCGCCCGACGAAACCGATTTTTTGGCCTGAACCTACTTTGAGATTCAGATTTTCGAAGAGTACGCGTGTGCCGTAGCTTTTGGTAAGGTTATTAAGTTGAATCATGCGCTAGGTGTTAACTCTCTATTTTAGCGGGAAGTTTACCGGGCATTGCCTCTTTGTTGGAGAGCAAATCTTCGATTTGGCGTTTGACTTTGTCATAACGAAATTGCTCTTTAAACCCGTTGATCCGTCCACCAGCTGCATTGGGGTGTCCGCCTCCGCCTGCCCATTCTGCGGCCATCATTGCCACATCGACTTGATCATGTCCGCGTAGACTCATAGTGCCGCGTGTACTGACATCGACAATAAAATCAAATTCAGGGAATGCGGTGACAAAACCGTTTCCGATAATCGACGTATTGCCCAAGCCGTAGCTCAAAAAGCCGCGCCATCCTTTGTAATAGATGGTCATAGTAGAACGTTTGGTTCCGAGCAGTGCCACGATGTATTTGGTTGAAAGATTATCGAGGGTATTATCCACATCGTCTTTGAAAAACTCTTTTTTCATTTTATGGAGTGCTTCATCAAGGACAATATTGGCATTGGGGAGAAAACGCATTGTAGCGGCTTGTTCTAGCATAGCGAGTTTATAGACACGATCTTCATCGCCGAACATGACACGGCTGAGTTCTTTAGCATCGCTGATAAGGCGCATACACACTTTGCCATACTCGAAATCATCCTCTTCATCTTGATGCCACAGATCGACTGCATTAACCACTTTAACAAACGCTTCGAGCCATCCTCCGGCTTGTAATCCGTAATGCTCAATTGCGTATTCGTAGACGATTTTGGTTGCACAACGTTCCGTGTCGAGAAAATACCATGGGTATTGTGCTGCGGTATCTTTACCGCTTCCGTGGTGATCGAGCAATGTGATCGTGATCTCCCAGCCCCCTTCATTCAGGCGATTGACTTCGTTGTTAAGCCAACGCGCTTCATCGGGATAGAGATTAAGGTCACTGATAAGGATCGTGGCGGTTTGTTTGACTTTTTTGATGGTATCGATAATCTCTTCGAGACGATCCATTACTTCGGCACCGTAATTGGCATTGAAACTGATCATGGTGTGGGCAGTTTGTGCCATAACAAGCTGGCAGCTGTACCCGTCAAGATCGATGTGGGAGAGGTGATAAATGGTTTTTTGCATAAGTATCCTATTTAGTATCTAAAGTTATGGAGCCGAGTACTTCGAATTTTGCCCCTGAATCGATCTCAGCATGAGAGAGGGTAACGATGTCGAGGCTGAAACGCTCAAAAATTTCAGCCAACGGGCGGCGAAGTTTAGGATCAACAATGACAATGATCGGAGAGACCCCTTTTTGGAGGAGTTCAGTGGCTTTGGCACTGGTCGCTTGGATCAGATTATTGATCTCCCCGACATTGAGCATGAGCTGACGTGTTCCGTCACGCTCTTGGGATTTTTCCAAGAGGCGCTGTTCGCTCATTGCATCAAACGTCAGGAGTTTAATGACTCCGTCGGGGCTTGTGTAGGCTTGCGTGATGATACGGGAGAGTTTTGCGCGTACATGCTCCGTGATGATATCGACGCTTTTGGTATATTCGGCGACATCGGCCATCGTCTCTAAGATGGTAATCATATCTTTCAGCGGGATACGTTCATGAAGTAACGCTTTAAATACCCGCTGAATCAGACCGATATTGGCAACTTTGAGCAAATCGTCCACGACAACCGGATAGTCCCCTTTGATCTTATCAATAAGTGTTTGCGTCTCTTGGCGGGTGAGAAGCTCTTCGGCATGCCGTTTCACCAGCTCGCTCATATGTGTGGAGATGACGGTAGCCGGATCAACGACGGTGTAACCGTTGATAATGGCATCTTCTTTGAGCGACGGATCGATCCAAAGCGCATCCAGACCGAATGCCGGTTCTTTAGTCGCTTCTCCTGAAATTTCACCGATGGCCATGCCGCTATCCATGGCTAAATAGCGATCGGGCTGAATAAATCCGTCTCCGATATTGACCCCTTTGAGGAGTATCTCATATTGGGTCGGTTTTAGGTGAAGATTGTCACGGATACGTACCTGCGGCATCAAAAAGCCAAAATCGGAAGCGATTTTCCGCCGCATCGAGCGGATACGCTCCAATAAATCTCCCCCCTGCGCACTGTCAGCCAGCCGAATGAGCTGATACCCGAGAGTAAGTTCGAGCATTTCGATTTTGAGGATATCTTCGAGGGCGGCTTCTTCTTCTTTGGCAATCTCTTCGTTGGTTTTTTTACGCGGTGAACTTAGCGTAGAATCCTCTGTATCTTCCGGTGCATTGGTACCTTTTTTGGTCGAGGGACCTGTGGTAAGGAGAAGTTCCCCTTTTTGAAATTTGTGCAAAGCGTATCCCAAACCGGCAAAAACCAATCCCACAAATCCCATGGAAAGGGTCGGCAACCCCGGAACAGCGGCAAAAAGCATCATTATAAAACCGACGATGAGCATGATTTTAGCATTCCCCATGAGCTGGTTGATACTTCCCTCGGCGAAGTTCCCCGCATCATTGGAAGCACGGGTGATCATGATACCGGTTGCGGTAGAGATGATGAGGGCAGGGATTTGCATTACAAGCCCGTCCCCGATCGTTAGGATGGTATAGGTTTGCGCACTTGCCCCCGCATCCAGACCGAACTGGAAAATCCCGATCAAAAATCCGCCGATAATATTGATGATCGTGATGATGATCCCGGCGACCGCATCCCCTTTGATAAACTTGCCCGATCCGTCCATGGCTCCGTAGAAGTTTGCATCCTGCAAAATTTCGGCACGGCGGGCTTTTGCCTGCGCTTCATCAATGAGACCGCTGTTGAGATCGGCATCGATCGCCATCTGTTTACCGGGCATCGCATCGAGGGTGAAACGGGCTGCGACTTCCGCGACGCGATTCGAACCCTTGGTAACGACCATAAAGTTGATGAGGACAAGGATACTAAATACGATAACCCCGATGACGTAATTGCCGCCGATAACAAAATTACCGAAACTGGTGATAATATCACTGACCGCCTCAGGCCCCTCATGCCCGTGGCTGAGAATCATACGGGTTGTGGCGATGGACAGCGAGAGGCGAAAAAGGGTGATGACGAGTAGCAACGTCGGAAAGGTCGTTAGATCGGTTGGTTTTGGGATGTAGAGTGAAATTAATAAAATCAAAACAGCGATGGCGATAACGACCGCAAGGAGCAAATCGAGCAGGGCGCTGGGTAAGGGGACGATAATAATCGCTAAAATGGCCATAACGAAAAAGACCATACTTAAATCGCGTGAAGCGAATAGTACCCCTAAAACGGTTCTGACATCGGGACTTTTTTTTGCTTTGGCCAAACGTTACTCTTCTAAAATAGCTTCGAGGGTGAGGATTCCCAAAAAGGCGTCGACTTTCCCTTGGAGTCGATTCAGAAACGGCCATAGGCCGCAGGTCGGTGCTTTATTGGAAGGGCAATCTTCTTGGGACGGAGAGCAATTAAAGACGGCAGGACTTTTTCCTTCCGCCGCTTCCATCACTTCGAGTACGGTGATCTCAGAACTTTTGCGTGCCAGTTCAAATCCGCCGTTTACCCCTTTGTAGGAGTTTAAAATTCCCTTGCGTGCTAACGACTGGAGAATTTTTGCCAAAAAACTTTTGGAGATGTCGAGTTCGCGGGAAAGGGTATCCGCATCCATCGCATGCCCCGCTTTTGCCAAGACGATCAGCGATAATAGTGCGTATTCACTCGCTTTTGTCATCAGCATCGGCATCCTTTATTATTTTTGAATACCAAAGGAATAAAATCCCTTTGGCTACGCTAAGCCGCTAAGGCACTGAAGCTTGCCTCATTCAGAGGCAGAAAATATCGTTTTGTACTTTCTTTATCTAGGCAATTATAGCTAAAAATTATTAGAGATAGTTTTGACTGCAAAAGGGGAGTTTTTTTGCTATAATTCCGACCTTGCTTGAGAAAAATGTTTTTCATGTAAAATTTAACTACCCATCAGGAGGCTATTATGGCTTTAGATACGGCTAACAAAGCGCAAATTATTAAACAATACCAAAGAACTGAAGGTGATACCGGTTCAAGTGAAGTGCAAATCGCTCTTCTTTCTACTCGTATTGCAGGTCTTACAGACCACCTTAAAATCTTCAAAAAAGACCACTCATCACGTCTTGGTCTTTTGAAACTTGTTGGTCAACGTCGTCGTTTGATGCGTTATTTGAAACGCACAAACCGCGAAAGCTACAACAAACTTGTTGCTGATCTTGGAATCCGCGACAATATCTAAATCACTTCATTTAGAACGCCAAAGGAATACATTCCTTTGGCTTCGCTAGCCGCTATGGCACTGAACTTGCCTCTTGCGAGGCAGATTTTCTTACATAAAATATTCTTTTATCTTCCGCTAACTTCTATGTTTAACCGATCACACATCATGATGATAATGTTCTAATACCCGTTTGTATTCTTCGTACACTTGCGCAGGTGTGAGTGAGTTTTTGTACATTTTTAGAATTTGTCGGATGAAATCGAGTGGGTATTCGATGGAAAGGCCGGCATTTTTTGTGTAAATTTTTGCCAAGGTATCGTACATTCCCTCATAAATTGCGGGTTCTTCTTGTTTAAGACGTTGCAGGTTCTCTTCGGCTTGGATCAGTTTCGCATCATTAAACTCGCCACGCTCGTGGATCGTTTTACGAAGCTCTACATATTCTTTTAGGCTTTTGCGGTTTAGGACATAATCGGTAAACAGTTCTATGAGTGACATTTCTACTCCTTTATTCGTTTTGATAATTTTACGCTTTAAGTGTAGCAACAGTATAGCAGTGAAAAACCTTTATATCAAAATCCGAAAATTTTCTTTGCCCGTTCCAAATCTTCCACTGTATCGATACCGAATCCTGCGCTCGCCACTTTTACCATCGAGATTTTTTTGCCGTGGTAGAGGGCGCGGAGCTGTTCGAGTTTTTCGATGTCCTCCAGCGGTGCTTCGCCTAGTGCGCAAAAATTGTGCAGAGACTTTTTCGTAAATCCGTAAATCCCGATATGTCCGAAATAGTTCGCTTCCCCGCTGCGGTTAAACGGGATCGGAGAGCGGGAGAAATAGATGGCATTGTGATCCGCATCGGTGATCACTTTTACGAGATTCGGATCTTGTGCCGATTCGGTATTGATCGCGTTGTAACAGCTTCCCATGATGAATGGAGCGTTTAGCGCTTTGAGGGCGTTAAGTCGCTCGATCAGGAGTTCAAGCACTTCCGTTTCGATAAACGGTTCGTCTGCTTGGACGTTGATGATGAGTTCATCATTCGGTACATCGATGATCTGGGCGCACTCATTGATACGGTCGGTTCCGCTTTTGTGGGTCGTAGAGGTGAGGCGGGCTTCGACACCGTGAGCGGCACAAATTTCGAGGATTTTTTCATCGTCACACGCGACGACGACACGGTCGATGGATGCGACCCGTTTGGCAGTACGGATCACCATCGGCAAACCGCCGATATCGGCTAAAACTTTTTCGGGAAAGCGGGTTGAGGCGAGACGGGCAGGGATGATAATCATAGTTAAACCTGATATGAAGTGATATAATTAAGCAATTATATCCCAAAGGGTGAAAGATTGGGGTATTTGAGTTTTTTGGCTAAAATAACAACTATTTACAGCTAATTGATGAAGTAATGAAAGAATTTTAATGAGTTTCAATACCCTTGGCTGCATCTCAAGTATGAAGGCTTACAAGGGAATTTCAAGGAAGATTATAACATTTTTTAGGGAAAGAATAAATCTCGTTCGGCAATGCACGATATGACACATGCTATATACGCATACGATTATTGTGACACTGTCACAACAATCTTTCTCAACGAGATAGAGGAAAAAAATGAAAAAATTTAATGAATGGAATGAAGTTAAAAAAGAAATAGATACTCATGAAAAGTCTATTATCTTCAAAGAACGGGATGTTTTTTGGGTGAGTATCGGTGAAAATATCGGATATGAACAAAACGGAAAAGGTGAGATTTTTTCACGCCCTGTTGTCATCGTAAAAAGATTTTCGAGAAATATGTTTTTCGGCATCCCGTTATCAACGCAACTAAAAGAGGGTAATTTCTTTTTTGAGTTTGAACTCTCAGGTGTAAAGAGTAATGCGTTGGTCGTTCAAGGTAGATTATTCGATGTAAAACGGTTGGAAAATAAAATCGGCATGATGAATAAAAATGATTTTGAGAAGCTAAAAATACGAGTAAGAGAGCTGTTAAATGTGTAGATTTTCTCCCCTTGGCAGAACCAAGAGGCATCCCGAAGGTAATTATGGAAGAATTTTACCCCAAAAGGGTTTAAAAGTAAAGAGTGGTAAATATTTAGAAAATATGATAGAAAAGGTAATGTACTAAATGCTCCTTTATCAACCTGACGGAGGCTATTGTTACAACAGCGATTCGATATTGCTGTACGGATTCATCTCCCGTTTTGCCCCGAAGGGAAAAATGCTCGATGTCGGTGCGGGGAGCGGAATCGTAGGACTATTGGTAGGACGCGATTTTCCGGAAGTGATACTCGAAGCGGTCGAGAAACAGCCGTTGTATGCCGAATTTGCCCGTCGCAATGCTACGATCAACGGTATCGAGTACACACTGCATGAGGGGGATTTTTTAGAACTCGGAAATCATGGAAGCTATGACTGGATCGTCTCCAACCCTCCGTTTTATCATGAAAATGTTTCACGTTCCGAAAATCCGATACTCCATCAGGCCCGTTACAATGTTCACTTACCGATTGAGCCGTTTATGAGCAAAATTGCTAAACTACTCAGATCCAACGGCGAGGCGGCGATCTGTTACGATGCACGTCAATTTGTCCAGCTTTGCACTGCGTGTGAACGTGCAGGATTAAGAGTCGTTGAGGTACAATTCGTCCATTCTAAAGAGGATCGTCCCAGTACACTGGTGATGCTCCATCTGAAAAAAAACAGCAAAGCGATGCTGAATGTTCTTCCTCCGTTAATCACGTTTTCGGAAGAGAGTTATACCCCTGCGGTGCAGGCGATTTACGATAAAGCAAAGGCGCACAGTATTAAATGTCCGATTATATGACACAAGAAGGTTTCAGCTACGCATTTGACCCCTCTGCATGCTCCTCATGCGGTGGTAATTGCTGTACCGGAGAGAGCGGCAATATTTTTGTCTCTGTGACCGAGATCACCGCCATCGCAAAGCTGTTGAATAGGGATGAAGGTGAGTTTCGTCGAACATTCTTGCGTAAAGAGGGGTTTCGATTTTCGCTTAAAGAACGGAAAGTAAACGGCTCTTATGACTGTGTGTTTTTTGACCGTTCACTAAATGGGTGTAGTATTTACACTGCTCGTCCGTTGCAGTGTCGAACGTTTCCCTTTTGGGATTATTTTCGCCATCGTATCGATGAACTTAAAGCTGAATGTCCAGGGATAATACATGATTAAAATAGTTCTAACCAGTTTGCTGTTGAGCGGTGTAATGTTCGCCTCTCCTAATCCGATGATGAACAAAACTATGCTTGAAGATACGTTTACCCTCTATGCTCTGGATGCACAAATGCGCCAAAAACCGCATCAAGCATCGGAATACTTTGCCGAACTGTATAAGCAAACGTCTAAAAAAGAGTATCTTTATCAATCATTGCGGATGCTGGAGCAATCCAATGATACCAAAATGTTATCAAAATCAACGGCAGATGCGTTGGCGCTATCTCCTGAGGATGAGACATTAAAACGTTTTGAAATTATTGCACTCCTTAAAGGGGGGAGCTTTAGCGAGGCTTCTCAAAAAGCGGCAGCATTGAGTGAAAAAACTAAAAAATCGTCTGATTATCTCCTTTATGCCGAATCGCGGTTGAAACTTGATGATTATGAGGGGGGGATGAGTGCATTGAGAAATGCGTACGCACTCACCTATGATGATGCGACGGCAGAGCGAATGGCTTTGATTCAATATGCTAACCTGGGACAAAAAAATGAGGCGATTAAATTTCTAAAAGAACATATCGGAGCACACGGAAATAGCAAGCTGATCGGAAAACGATTAGGGAGTTTGTATGCTGATAGCGGTGCGTATGAGGATGCGGGAGAGATTTATGCTCAAACGTATGATTTGACGACCGATTCGGATGCTGCCACACAAGCGGTCAAAATTTATCTTTACACCCAAAACTATGTGAAACTCGTATCCATTTTAGAAAAATCGGGAATTAATGATCCATTGCTTTTGGAGCTGTATGTTAAAGAGAAAAATTTTGATAAAGCCTCTGCTCTTGCTCAAAAATTATATGAACGGGAGAATAACCCTCTTTTTCTCGCTCAAAGTGCTGTATACACCTATGAAGGGGCGAAAAACAGAAATGATCCTCTCATGCTAGCCAAAGTCGTGGATGGACTCAAAAAAGCAACTATGCAGATTGAAGAGCCTTTGTATCTCAATTATCTCGGGTATTTAATGATTGATCATGATTTGAATATCAGTGAAGGGATGGAGTATGTTCGCCGTGCTCTTAAAAAACAGCCGGAATCCCCTTTTTACATTGACTCGCTTGCATGGGGAAATTATAAACTCGGCGAGTGTGCAGAAGCATTGCGTTTGATGAAGCAGGTCGAATCGGTGATCGGAAGTGATGAGCAGGAAGTAAAAGAGCATCTAAAAGCCATTGAAGCATGTAAAACTAAGGAGAAATGATGATTTTAGATGACATTATCAAAAAAACCAAAGAAGATTTAAAAGAGCGCGAAGCGGCTTTTAGTATGGAGTGGCTAGGGCGTTCACTTGCCTTTAATTCCCGTGCACCTCGTGATGTGCGCCCGTTTTTGACCTCGACCCCCCAAGAGCCGTACAGAATCATTTCGGAAGTGAAAAAAGCGAGCCCTTCGCGCGGAGTCATCCGTGAAGATTTTGATCCTGTAGCTATTGCCCAAAGTTATGAGCGTGGCGGTGCTAATGCGATTTCTATTTTGACCGAACCGCACTTTTTTCAGGGAAATTTGGATTACCTCGCAGAAATTCGCCGTTATGTGAGCATCCCGCTATTGCGTAAAGATTTTATTATCTCCAAATACCAACTTCTTGAAGCTCTTGTATACGGTGCCGATTTTGTCCTCCTTATTGCGGCGGCACTCACCAAAGACGAGCTCAAAGAGCTGCTTAGCTACACGCGCCATTTAGGGATGGAAGCATTGGTTGAAATCCACGACAAATCCGAACTTACCAAGGCGATCTATGCGGGTGCCGACATCATCGGAATCAACCACCGTAACCTTCAAACGTTTGATATGAATATGAATTTGAGCTATGAACTGATCCCCTTGATCCCGAACGGCAAGATTATCGTTGCCGAGAGCGGTATTTATGAACATGGTCAATTAGAGGATTTAAACAAAGCGGGAGTCGATGCCTTTTTGGTGGGAGAATCGTTGATGCGCCAAGACGATGTGGAAGAAGCTCTTAAAAAACTTAAAAACGGATAATTGCCTACTATTTAAGCAACCCTTATGATTAGTTTAGGATATGATGAGTCAGTCCTAATTTTGACAAGGGGTACTCATGATCGAACCGATAAGTCCAGAATTACAAAAATTTTACGATATTTTTGAGAGTGTGGATCAGACCAAAGTCTCCGATTTTAAAGATTTCTTAGAATCCAATGCCGTCAATTTTAACCTCTTCAAAGAGGGAAATTTTATTGAGCGTTCTTTCCCCTTTGATATGATTCCCCGGATTATCCCTAAAGCAGAATTTGACCATTTGGAAGCAGGAATTATTCAGCGGGTTAAAGCATTAAATGCTTTTTTGAACGATATTTATACCGATCAAAAAATTATGAATGACGGAATTGTTCCGCGTGAATATGTTGATTCAGCCAAAGGATTTTTACCGGAGTTTATGGGTATTATCCCCCCCCAAGCGGTTCGTACGCATATCAGCGGTATTGATTTGGTTAAAGATGCGGTAAGCGGCAATTGGATTATCTTGGAAGATAATTTGCGTGTCCCAAGCGGTGTGAGTTATCCCCTCACAATCCGTCGGGCATTTCGTCATACTTATCCGGAGTTTTTTGAGTCGATGAAAATATCGAAGATCAAGCATTACGGCGACCAGTTAAAAGCGGCGATGGATTATGTGAATACGGGCGGTTTGAATGTTGTCCTTACCCCAGGAAGGTACAATTCGGCCTATTATGAGCACAGCTATTTAGCCAAAATTACCGGTGCAACCTTGGCACTGGGAGAAGACTTGGTGGTTGAGAATGATGAAGTCTTTTTGCTTGCATATAATGGGGAACATCTTCGTGTCGGAGCAATTTATCGACGGCTGGATGATGATTTTCTCGATCCCGAAGCTTTTGAGCCGGACAGTTTGATCGGAGTGCGGGGATTGACAAGAGCTTACCGTGCCGGAAACGTAGCGATTATGAACAGTATAGGTAATGGAGTCGCCGATGATAAAGGGATCTATTATTTTGTCCCTGAGATGATTAAATATTATTTGAATGAAGAACCTATCCTCTCCAACGCGCCGACCTATTTGCCCTATTATGAAAAAGATCGAGAGTATGTTTTAGCGAATATCGATAAGCTGGTTATTAAAGATGTTGCCGAAGCAGGAGGGTATGGGGTGCTGTTCGGTAATCGTCTCAACCCTCAGGAACGTCAAGAGATTATTGATCTGATTTTGGCTGATCCGCGTCGTTTTATCGCCCAAGAAGTGATTGAGTTTTACGATTTGCCCTGTATGATGGAAGGGGGTATCGTCCCCCGTAAAGCCGATTTACGAGCATACGTCATTCATGGTGATACAATTTCCGTGAGTATGGGCGGGTTGACGCGCTACGCAATGGAAGAGGGTAATTACCTCGTAAACTCCTCGCAAGGGGGCGGATTTAAAGATACATGGGTGGTGGAATTATGATGAACAGTGCACCGATTTCAATCAATACGGCACAGCATCTTTATTGGTTTGGACGTTATGTTCAGCGTGCTCAGACATTGCTCGTAGAGATGTTGGAAAGCTATGATTACGTACTGGATCGAGAATTTGAACATGGTAAAAAACTCTTTGCCAAATTAGGGATCGAAGCCGAGTATAACAGTGGCCTCGATTTTCTCAGAGTCGGTGTTTACGGCTCTCACTATGGGAGTGTCGATTCGATCATCAAGATGGCGAGAGAAAATGCAATTGAGACTCGCCACCTTTTGGATGAACGGGGATTTGCTACGTTAAATAAAATCTATAACCACTTGTGTGAGGGACATGACCGGGCAATCAGCCCTGCCTATCTGGAAGAAATTATCGATAATTGCAGTTTAATCTTGGGGATATTTTCATCGGAACTTGATCGTACTAGAGCCTATCAGCTGATCCGTTTTGGGCAGCAGATCGAGCGTTTCGATCTTATTTTGCGCTTATACGGAGAGTTGGATATGGTAGTTGCCGATATCGACGTGATTAACAGCATCGCGCGCCAGTTGAACCGTCAGTATCGTCCTATCAATGTGACTACTTCGGATATTCCGAAATTCCTTTTATTTTTGAACGGTGTTGTAGATAAAGTTATTCACAAAGAGCCCTTTGGGTCGTTACAATCTCAATCTCAAGCGTAATAGGAGAGTAGGTGGGTATTATAGAAGAGGTTTTTGCAATCGATTTACCGGTAGGGGAGCAATTTCGGATTCAACGGTGCCGTTACACCCCCATTGGCGGTAAAACAGAGAAGCGTATTTCGATCGTGAGCGGAATTCACGGAGATGAGCTGGAAGGGCAATATGTCTGTTTTTTACTGGGGCAATGGCTTCGTGCTAATCCGGATAAGATTAAAGCAACGATTGATATTTATCCGGCGATAAACTCTCTTGGAATCGATAGTATTACCCGCTCTGTCCCTTTTTATGATGTTGATCTAAACCGTATTTTTCCGGGAAGTAAAAATGATTTTCTCCCAGCTCAAATTGCAGATGGAGTCGTGAATGCGATGAAGGGGTCTGAAATCGCGATTGATATCCACTCCAGCAATGTTTTTCTACGCGAAATCCCCCAAGTACGTATCGCGAAATCACAAGAAGCAGTTCTTGTCCCTTTAGCCAATAAGCTCAATATCGATTTCGTGTGGGTTCATGATGCGGTAACTGTTTTGGAATCCACCTTTGCCCATGCGATGAATACCCTTGGAACCAAAACTCTCGTCGTTGAAATGGGTGTGGGAATGCGCTTGGGTCAAGCCTATGGGCATCAGCTTTTGGATGGAATTTTACATCTTATGGCAAGTGAGGGCTTTTTGGCTATCGAACCTCCGAAGATCCGTTTTCCGATACAGTCTCATGTCGGAGAAGTGGCGTATCTTAATGCTACCTCTCCGGGATTATTTGTTCCGGCTATCGAGCATTGCCAAATGATCGAAGAAGGTTCTGTTGTGGGGCATATTGTCGATCCTCTCAGCGGTAAAACCCTCGATGAAATTATTGCTCCGATCGGCGGGATTCTTTTTACCCTAAGAGCTTATCCTATTGTGTATGAAGGTTCTTTGGTTGGCCGGATTTTCGGAGAAAACCGATGAGACGATTTGAAATTTTAAACCTGAAATCTCCCAATCGTGCCCCTTTGAAAGTAGAAGGATTTTTATTCGCAGAAGATCAAAAGGGGCCATCAATCGCCATTGTGGGAGCAATGAGCGGTGATAACGTTAATCAGCTTTATGTTGCTTCCCATTTGGTTGAATATCTTCGCCAAAAAGAAGAAGAGGGAAAAATTTCGGGAAAAATTTTAGTGATTCCTGCCGTTAATACCTATGCCTTGAATATGGGAGAAAAATTTTGGCCTTTGGACAAAACGGATATTAATATGATGTTTCCAGGCTACAAAGAGGGGGAGACGACACAGCGGATTGCAGCTGTTTTGTTTGAAGCATTACAAGGGTACGATTATGGGATAATCCTCGAAGGTCGTCGAGATCAGGGGATGTGTTTGCCGTATGTAAAAATTATCCAAAGCGGTTATGAAGATCTTGATGCGGCAAAAGAGTTTGGGATGCGCTTTATCCATTATCGCCCTTACAGCCCGATAGAAACGGTGATGCTCCAATATAATTGGCAATTGTGGGGGACTAAAGCAATGTCGGTTGTTTTTGGAAAAAACGGTACGATTGACCCGAATACGAGCGATGAAGTACAGGGAGCGCTGGTCCGTTTTATGGCAAAACGGGGGATTCTTGGATTGGCGGTTTTTGACGGATATGAGAGTAATATTATCGAACCTGAACATATAAATATCCTCAAAGCCTCATGTGCCGGGATATTTGAATCAGCCGTTGCCTGCGGTACCCATATTTATAAAGGGGAAACCCTTGGTCGGATTACGGATGCATTGAGCGGCAAAAAAATCGAGAAAATCGTTGCTCCTTGTGATGGAGTAATAACCTGTCAATATTCACATCCTCTTATTTTTCAAAATTCGATTGCTTTTCGAATCGCATCGACGGATTAAATAGTAATTCTTATGTTTATTGTTTATAAATTTCATGTTATACTTATTTAATTTAATAACATTGGATGTTTTTTATGGAATCGTATACAACGTACAGAAGACTTATCGCTAAAACGGTTATTTTTTCATTAATAGCGAGTCTGTCAATAGCCTTTGTATATGGATTGTATATTAAAAAGCGTGCTGTTGATGATCTTGCCCGTGTTGATGCACGTAAAACAAGCCGAATGGCCTTTGAAGCACTTTACTCTGCAATGGAAAAAGGGTGGAGTAAGCAAGAAGTGGATGCAATCATTGTACGACTGAATAATGTTGAACCGCAGATGCGCATTAATGCCTACCGAAGCCCAATCGTCGCCTCACTCTTCGGAGATCGAATCAATGATAAAACTATTCGGGAACATGATCCGATGGTTGCTAAAGCGATGAAGGGGGAAGAGATATTGACGGGGGAAGATGAAATACGTTATCTCTACCCGATTGTTGTCAAGCAAGAGTGTCTTGCCTGTCATACCAATGCCAAAATCGGAGATATAAACGGAGTTATCGATGTCCGATTTCCTGTTGCGAACCTGAAAATTTCCCTTACAATGATGATTAACTCCTTTATAGTCTTTTTTACGGTTTTTACTATTGCTATTTTCATTCTTCTTTATTTTCGGCTGAATGCATTATTGGTACAGCCGTTAAAACAATTTATCGGAATGATCCAAGATATTATCAATAAAAATGATATGGCCAAACGGGTCAGTCTTAAAACAAGAATCCTTGAAGTGAAAAATATTGAGAATTATTTTAACAAGATGCTCGATTCGATCCAGGATTATTATGAAAAGCTTCAGCATCTTTCGGATCGTGATTATCTTACGGGGCTCTATAACCGTCGAAAGTTTGAAGAGTTTCTCTCCTATGAGATTAAACGTTCGATGCGGCATCATCACAAATTCACAATGCTCATGATCGATCTGGACAATTTTAAATACATCAATGATACCTATGGTCATGCATCGGGAGATTTAGTTCTTAAAGAGGTAACGGAAATTTTCGGTGCAAATTTGCGCAATGCCGATATATTGGCCCGATTAGGGGGCGATGAATTTGCGGTTATTTTGCCTGAAACCCCTTATGAAAGCGGTTTTGCTGTCGTCGAGAAGCTCCGTTCACGTCTGGAATCTACGCCGATTTCACTGATGTTTGATCAGATTACCCTTACGGCGAGTTTCGGTATAGCGGAATATCCCGAGCAGGGAGAGAATATTGAGGCCTTACTTACCGGATCAGATTTGGCGATGTATAAAGCAAAACGTGCCGGAAAAAACACTATATCCCGCGCCGACCAAAGCGATCAGGATATGGCAGCTGAGATTCAGAAAAAAGGGGAATTTTTACGCCGTGCAATCGATGAAGATCGTCTAGAGCCGTTTGTTCAGCCCATTTATAATATTCGAACCAATGAAATTTTCGGATATGAGGTACTTGCCCGTATCCGTGATGGACAACGCTATATGGCGGCGGGACAGTTTATTGAAATCGCAGAGAGTCTTGGTATGGCATCCAGAATTGATCAGATTATTTTGTCTAAAGGGCTTGATAATAGAGCAAATCTGAAGATGTGGGACAAAAAATTCTTTTTTAATCTCTCGACACACAGTCTTTTTGGTGGGAATTACCTCTCGGTAATCGAAGAGCATACGATGAAAAACGATCAAGTTGGAGTGGATACAGGGATTGTGATTGAAATTCTGGAACGTGAAGCAATTCATAATGTTAGGGCATTGATGGATATTATTGAAGCAATGAAAGAGAAAGGAATTTCATTTGCCCTGGATGATTTCGGATCCGGTTTTTCCTCGTTTGTTTATCTGAAATATTTCGATACCGAATATATTAAGATAGATGGCGAATTTGTCAAAAATATTACGGTTAATGAAAAAGATCGTATTTTTGTCAAACATATCAATCAAATTGCCCAAGAGTTTGGTAAAAAAACGATTGCAGAATATGTTGAAGATGAGGAAACATTAGCGGTACTGAAAGAGATTGGTGTAGACTATGCGCAAGGGTTCCACTATGGGAGACCGCATGCACTTAGTTGAGCTGTATTAGCCTAAAATCTTTTTAGCGCACTCGTTGATTCGTTTACCATCAGCTTGTGCACCGAGAGTTTTGGATGCAGTTCCCATCACTTTACCGATCTCTTTCATGGAGGTGGCCCCCACTTCTGTGATAATAGCACGGAGGGCACTTTCAAGTTCCTCATCACTGAGTTGCTGCGGTAAATAGGTTTCAAAAATCGCCGCTTCTGCCGCTTCTATAACGTATAAATCTTCACGACCCGCTTCACGGTATTGTGCCATTGAATCATTCCGCTGCTTGACCTGTTTTTGGATAATTTTGATAATATCTTCATCGGATAGCTCTTTGCGCTCGTCCACTTCAATTTGTTTCATCGCACTGCTAAGGAGTCGAAGTGCATCACGTTTGGCAACGTTTTTTTCTTTCATAGCTGTCTTAATATCGTCGTTGATTTGTTCACGTAGTGTCATCAGTATTCCTTGGAACTATAATTGCTTTTATTATAGCTAAAGGGTATTTAAAGATGCCCCAAACAATTATCCGGATGGCAAATGCGTATACCTTTTTATTTTTCGATTCTTACAGCGTCATTGCTGTTTAGTGGTTGTACCGCGAGGTTGTCAGATCCGGAAATGGCTTTTACCCCCCCAACGTATGTTGAGCAGATGCCGGCGCGAGAAGAAGAGAGCAATTTCGTTTCCCGGGGAAGTTTGTTCGGTCAAGGAGACAGTCCTCTCTTTTCCGATCACAAAGCAATGCACGTTAATGATATTGTAACGGTTGTTATTTCAGAAACGGCAACCAGTTCAAGCAAGGCGAGTAAAGCCCTCAGTGAAGCAGATACTTTAGGATTAGGGGGCGGTGCGTTTACCTCCACTGGCAATAATGCTGCGGTGAATTCAGCAGAAAATAAATTGAACGGGCTGGCCAATATTGGATTTAAAGGGGGATCAACCTCCAGTTATACAGGATCTGGGGCAGCCACTAAAAATGCTACTTTTACGACGACGGTATCTGCCCGAATCGTTAAGGTAATGGCAAACGGTAATTATTTTATTACCGGACGACGAGAAATAATGGTGGATGATCAAAAACAGATTATGCAGCTTAGCGGAGTCATTCGTCCGTATGATATTGATCAAAACAACCAAATTAACTCTGCCAAGATTTCAGACGCGAAAATTATGTACGCCAATCAAGGCGATGTTGACCGTTCCATCAATCGAGGATGGGGAAGTAAGCTTGTAGAGGCCGTTTGGCCGTTTTAAAGCACATTTCTATGCTTTAACTTTTCCTTATCGTATCATCTGCAATGGATCGATATGGGCATTGCGTTGTGTTACTTGAAACATCAGCTCTTTTCCAACCCGTCCGATGATAGAGCCTTGTTTAATCCGTTTGCCCACCTCTACAGTAGGGGCTATTTTATCCAGATGCGCGTATATGGTATGTAATCCGTTGTCATGTTCGATAATAATAACGTTTTCAAGCATTGCAGTCGGTTTTGCCAAAATAACTTTTCCGTTGAATACGGCTTTAACTTTATCATCTCCATTCGGCCGTAGAGAAACGGAGTCGTTGAATATTTTAATTCCATAGATAGGATCGGTATAGGGACCGAACCGTTTGGTTACGATATAACTGTCGAGTGGAGCAATGGTTCGCTCACCGGAGTAGGCCGCTGTTGCAGAGGGTTGATAATCGGCTACCGCTTGGCGAACATCTTCAGGAACCGGTTTAGATCCTGGTTTTGGTGCGACGAGAGGCGGTGGAGCTTTTTTAGGGCGTTGCGCTTCACGTTTGATAATATTGAGACTTGCCAGCGTATTTTGGAGTGAACGTTGCTGATTGAGAATCCGATCAAGCGATTTTTTATACTCATTTTTCTCTTTTTCGAGGAGGGAGATCGCTTTTTCATTCTCTTTTTTAGTCTCTAAAACTTTATTTTTTTGCTGATCGATGACGGCAATCGATTTTTTTAAGACCGTGGTTTGTGATGAGAGTCCTGCAATTTTATCCGCATTCTCCGAAAAGATAAAATTGAGTTCTTTGATCTCTTGATTGATTTGTTTTAGGTGGAGTTTGAGAGCCTCTTCGGTAATAATAGCATCGGCTTCTTTTGCGCGGTCATCGTTTATGAGCAAGGAGATCGATGTATTTCGTGCAATGGCAAAAACGAGGCGTTGCTCAATCTCATTTTGGGTTTTTATCAATTGATTTTGCTGTGTTTCGAGCCCTTTGAGGGTCATTTTACTTGTCTGATAGACGGTTTCTTTGGATTTTAATTCTTCGACCAGGGTATTGATATGATCTTGTTGCACCCCGACGATTTGCTTTTGTTGAATGATTTTTCCGGCGGTCTCTTCGAGTTTTGCATTGAGAGAAGAATAGGTTTGTTTGGTTTCACTCAGTTGTTTTGATGTGGATTGAATCTTTTCATCGATCTTCGCCGCATCGGCTGCGACACACATGAAACAGGCTAAGACAAGAGAATGGGAAAATTTCATTTATTCCTCTTCTTGATGCCCGATAACGATGGTGAGGGTCAACAGAATCGAAACTCCCAAAGCAATGAGAAGTGAGCGCAGAGAATCACCCAAAAAGTCAAATAATTGCACATCGATTCCGACGGTATGGAGCAATACGTCCATCCAGCCATACTGGTCAATCATGAAAAAAGCTAAACACAAAATGATCGTAGCGATAATGGCATCCACGATCGCAAGACGAAAGAGAACTGCTGAACGAAGCCACACAGGGGCACCGAAAAGGGCCATAATGCTCATGCGGTCTGCATGCTGAAATTGCCATAAACGCATCTCTTTGAGGATGAGCAACGATGTTACGGCAGCAATGGCAATGGAGAAAATTTGGACAACATCTTTAAACAAGAGCATCAATTTATAAACGGTGTCATGCGTTTGGGAATACCCCTCTACCCGTTGAATGGCAGCATTGCTTTGGAGACGTTTCTGAAGCTTGGTAATCTCTTCTGGGGTTGGGAAACGATTCAAATAAACACGATAAAATTTTGGAAGGGTAATCCGCAAAAGATCAAGATTCTTTTTGGACATTTCCCCTTGAAGCCGTTGCAATACTTGATCGACGCTGATTGCTTCGCTCCGCTCTATCAGAGAGTGCATCGCTTTGAATTCGGGTTCGGTAAGGGATTTATTGGCGACCACAATGATCGAATAATCATTTTTAAGATGGGTTTCATAGGCGGCAATCGTACGGTCCACCCCCACATAAATTTGGACGGAAAAAAGGACGGTAAAGAGGGCAATAATAAGTGAGATATGATTTTTAAGCGACTTCATGGATATTCCCCAACTCGATATGAAAGTGTTTGTATGGGACATTGAGCCCCTCAGGAATATGGTGGGTAACGACGATAATGGTCGTTTTGAGCTGTGTATTTGCCCCCTCCAAAAGATTCCAGATCACTTGGGACGAATAGTCATCCAAATTTCCGGTCGGCTCATCGGCAAGGATTAAAATCGGGTTGTGGGCGAGGGCTCGTGCCATCGCAACCCGCTGTTGTTCCCCTCCGCTCAGCTCTGGAGGATATTTTCCAGCTTGATGGATAAGTTTGACGTGACCGAGGAGTTTTTCGACTTGTGAGCCGCTGACGTCTTTGGTATACCCTGAGATGATGAGCGGAAGCATCACATTTTTCTCGATGGTCCACTCTTTGATCAGTTTATAATCTTGAAAAACGATACCGATGTGGCGGCGTAGGAAATTGAGTTTAGAGGTGCTGATGCGGTTCATTTTGACCCCACCAACGATAAGGCTTCCGGCACGAGGTTCTATCGCTCCATAAAACGATTTGAGCAGTGTTGATTTCCCGCTTCCGCTGGCACCGGTAATAAATACGAAACTTCCCGCATCGATCGAGAAAGTAGCCTTAGAGATAATGGATTCGAACTCTTTGTAGGAGAGGGAAAGGTTGTCGGCGATAATAACTTTATCCATTAAGCAACTCGTTTAGTAAGATGTGGGCGTGTAAGTTTGCGGATGAACGAACCGGCTGGGTAGGATAATAACGCGCTTGGCCATCTTCAACGATGAGATAGCTGTGTTCCGGACGGTCATAACTTCCCATCGCAAGACGAAGCATCCAGCTGGTTTCATTGATAGAAAAGCTTCGTTCACAGTGGAGAAAGCCCCACTCGCGTTTGTACGTTTCCCGTCCGATCCGCTCAATGGCATCTTTTGAAATAGCGGAGGATGAGAAGGCAAAGTCTCCTTCACTTGAGGCTTCAGGACTTTGGACTTCGCAGGTAAAGGTGACGTCATAAATATTTTTTTCAAGACGTTTCCATCGATCCTCATATTTACTGCTGATAGCGATGTTTTGATTTTTTCGAACATCAAAACGGCTTTGCGTCGGTGAGCTGAATGTCTCCAAGGCAAATCGGTAATACTCTTCACTGTCGGTACGCAATTCCAACGTTCCATTCACCTTAAGTACTCGAGTGGATTCCTCTAAAAATGCTTTGGAAATAACGCGTCGATGCGGTTTTTTATCCCATGGAACCGGGAAATGGACATAGATTGTACCGACGATATTTGAGGGGACAAATTCTAAAAATAGGCGTGCATCGTAATCAAGCACCATAATATTATTCAGATTTTGGATAACGATTTGTTTGAGTGCCTGTTCGATAGAGGGTTTGTGAATTTCTAATCCGATAAAGAGGATATCGGGATTAGCGGCTGCTTGGTGAAGCAGATGGCGTGCCGAACCGAATCCGATCTCAATTCGCACTTCACGGTCAGTTGGAAAATCATTGGCAAAGAAATCGATGGTTTTAAGGGCACTCTGCGATTTTAGATGGGTGTTTTCAGGGGCATTATCGACGTTTGAATCGAGGACTTTTGACCCGGAACACTCCGCATATGCCAAGAGGGCATGTTTGACTAAAAAGTTGGGAGAAGGGCGTGTAATCTTGTCACTTTTGAGAAGCTCTTTGGTCTGTGTCTTTTTATGAAGGAGAAAAAACTTTCGCCCTTTATAACGGGTAGCAATCAGCGATTCTTGTTCGCGCTCAGTGTTGGTGGCGATAAAGTCAAATTCGACTTCTCCGCACGTAGCGGGGAAGGAGAGAGTGTTAAAAGATTCGAGGTGTAAATGCGGCATAGGTTCTATTTAGCCTCGTAACTGAGTTC
Organism: Sulfuricurvum sp.; assembly: GCF_041651515.1. GTDB lineage: Bacteria > Campylobacterota > Campylobacteria > Campylobacterales > Sulfurimonadaceae > Sulfuricurvum. The sequence goes on along the minus strand of NZ_JBAZJF010000003.1, from coordinate 347,513 downwards.
AATTGCTTTGGTCGGAACTGAACGTATCCCGTCTTTGTCAACACTCATTATTTGATACATATAATCAGTATTTGGCAGGATAGCGGCATCATGAAACTTAGGTTCCGTAATAGCATTGATTTCGACGCTCTCTTTGCTGATCCAACTGGTTTTGGTTGTTTTAATGACCGTATACGAGACGGTGCGAGGATCATTTTTACTCCATTGCAAATCCACCGCTTTATCGAGAATTTTACCTTCATAAGCGATTGGAGGCTGCGGCTTTGAGAGGGTTGATCCTTGTATTGCAACTGACGAGAGTGGACTTTCCAAACCGTCTTTATCGACTGCTGTTATTTTATAAAAATAAAATTTCCCGTCTTCTTTTATAGCATCGCTAAAGGTGGTCGTTTCGAGTTTGACATAGTAATCAAATAGCCCATCCGGAGAGGTAGAACGATAAATATTGTAGTGGCTTAAATCTTTGAGCGTACTCGCTTCCCAAGTAAGGATAATTGCACGAGGTACATCGTTGGTAGCGGTGATGTTTTTGATTTCCGGGGGGAGAGGTTTTGTGATGACTTTGGTCATTTCACTTGGTTCCGTGACAAGTTTGTCATACGCATGAGCTTTGATACGGTAATAATATACCTGCCCGTCTTTTAAATCATGATCAATATATTCGGCATTCAAACGGCCATTAATGGTTGCGATTTCAGACCATGTCTGGTCGTTGACATTTTGACGCTCAATGGTGTAGCCGCTGATTTTTCCGTTTGGATGAGGACGCCAGAGAAGTTTTGCACTGCGAGGCATATTTCCGACGGATTGGAAAAAACTGACCGGTGGGATCATCGGCTGGGTCGCAACGGTAAGGGTCTCGGAACCAATGGATTCGCTTCCCTCTTTATTGAATGTTGAAAACCGGTATTGATACTGCGTATTGGGTTTTAGATCATTATCAACAAAATGGGTCGAAAAACGGCTGTCGATAGTGGCAATACGGTGAAGCTTTTGATCGTCCGTTCCCGGAGAATTTCGATACACATAGACTCCGACTACACGAGTATCTTCGACCGGTTTCCACTCAAAAGCCGATGAGGTAATATCGGAGATGAAGCCGTTCATTGAAAGGACAGGGAGGGTCGAATCAATGGCAACAATTTTTTCGGGTACCGGTTTCGGTGCACAGCCGCTAAAGAGGCTCAGTGCTAAAGAGACGCTCAAAGCGTAACGGATCGATGAGTGCATGAAGTTCCTTTTCGTCAAAATGTTTATTTAAATAATCTTCCATCATCGCCTCAAGAGGAGCTACGAATTGGACGCGCTCACGGGTCGTAGGATGGGTAAAATAGAGTATGTAAGCATGAAGCAAGATACGTTCCATCTTATCACTTTTTGCTTGTAATGCGTAGAGGTGATCGCCCATAATATGGCGGCTCATAGACTCTAAATGAACCCGAATTTGGTGAGTTCGTCCGGTGAAAAGTTTACAGGCAACCAGCTCTTGAGTTTCATCTTTGGACAACAGCACTTTTTGAAACTGTGTTTTGGCACTTTTGCCACTCTCGCTGATCGCCATTTTCAGACGATTTTGAGCACTCCGTCCGATCGGCTTGTCGATGATCATTCCATCCTCTTTGAGCGGAGGGGTAGAGACCGCCATGTAATAGCGTCCCATGCTCTTGTCCTGCAGCTGTGCCGAGAGGGCTTCGTGGGCAACATTGTTTTTGGCGATCACCATCGCGCCACTGGTTCCACGGTCTAGACGGTGCACGATACCGTGGCGCTCTTCACCGCTTAGGGTGGAGAGACTGATTCCCTTATGTTTGAGCCAATCTACCAGCGTCGGTTCTTTGACGCTTGGTGCGGGGTGTACGGTGAGAGAGCTGGGTTTGTTGATGACAAGAATATCGTCATCTTCAAAAAGTATCTCTACCTCAAAATCGATCTTCAACGCCGGAGTCGATTTGGCCACCGGAAAAATAATCTCGACGTTTTGGCCGAGTTTGAGTTTGAGACCGGGCTTGGAGGTCGCTTTTCCATCGACACGGATGCAATCCTGTTCGATCAACTGGGAGATCTGATTACGGGTTTGTCCAAGTTTTTGGACTAAAAAAAGGTCAAGACGAATCGCTTCCTCGACATAAAGTGTCACATTTTCTCTGTTCATTGACGCCCTTTATGATACAATCAGCTAAAAATTTTTACGAATGAGATTGCAGTGCTTAATATTGATCGCCGAATTCTAGCACATTTTGATTTTATAACCGTTATCTTATTGATTCCTCTTGTCTTTACTTCAGGTTGGTTAATACATGAGATTCATCCCGTACTCGGGCAAAAGCACCTTATTTATGTTGCTGTAGGGATCGGAGCATTTATAACGCTCTTTTTATTGCCGGTACGTCAAATGCTCTGGACTATCCCTATTTTTTATTGGAGCAGTGTTATATTGCTTGTCGCGGTAGAATTCGTAGGGCATGCCCGTCTAGGGGCAAAACGATGGATTGAAATCCCGTTCGTCCATTTTACGATTCAGCCTTCTGAGCTGATAAAACCTGCATTCGTTCTGATGCTCGCTTATCTGATCCATCGTAATCCGCCGCCGAGAGACGGTTATCGACTCAAAGATTTTGTAAAACTCTCTTTCTTTATTGTTTTACCGTTTCTCCTGATTGCCAAAGAACCCGATTTGGGGACGGCAACGGTACTTGTAATACTGGGGTATGGAATTTTATTTGTTGTGGGAGTACACTGGAAAATTTGGGTCGGATTAGCAACGGTATTGCTCGTTTCTATGCCGCTGATTTATACCCAATTGCACGATTACCAAAAACAGCGTCTTGTTGATTTTGTCGGAGAAAAGCCGAGTTACCACGTAGAGCAGTCGATTATCGCTGTTGGTTCAGGGGGATTTTTGGGTAAAGCCAAAGAAGATGCCACCCAAACTCAAATGAAATTTCTCCCTATCGCATCGAGTGATTTTATCTTCGCTTACGTCGTAGAGCGAACCGGATTTCTTGGCGCGTTTATGCTCATTTCACTCTATGCGGCACTAATTATCCATTTGCTGATGATTGCTTCCTGGGCACAGGATTATTACATTAAAGTCGTCTCTGCCGGATTATCGTTGTTTATTTTTATCTACATGAGCATTAATATCGCGATGACGATCGGAGTGGCCCCGGTTGTCGGAGTACCTCTACCGATGTTCAGCTATGGCGGGAGCAGTTTTGTCAATTTTATGGTTCTGTTTGGGATTATGGAAAACCTATTGGCGTATCGATTTCGTTATCTGTATGACAGTACCGGCAAAAAAAGCTTCGTCTAATCAAAGAGCGTTTATAATACCGCTCCTCAATCGGGTCAATAGTTCAGCGGTTAGAGCCCTCCGCTCATAACGGAGTAGTCGCAGGTTCAAATCCTGCTTGACCCACCACCTACAAAATACACTATCCTTCAATAAATTTAACAGTTTAAAATATAGAAAAATACATTTGTTGACGTAGAATGTAGTATTATATGGTATATAAAACGAAAGAGAGAAGACTCATGTTAGCCTATCATCTTGAAGTTCAAGACGAAACAATTCTTGATAAACTCAAAGCATTCGTTCAAACGTTACCTGCTAATGCCGTTATGTTGACACCTGAAAAAGATGATTTCAAGACAGAGCTTGAAATCCTTTTAAATCGGGAAATAGAGGCACCTTCCATTGCTAAGCATCAAGAAGTTATTAGTCAAATTAAGACTAAGTACGCTTTTTGACTACAATCGAATACACTCAAACGGCTCTTGATGAGTTTGAGGCTTTAATCGACCATATATATCAAGACAGTCCTCAATCTGCAAGATCTTATTTTTATCGGCTTGAAAAAGCGATTGCCAATCTTTCTCATACCCCTTTGATAGGCGTTGTCTGCTCAAAGAAAAAAATTAAATCTGATTGTCGGATTTTGATCGTAGATAATTACCTCATTTTTTATCATTACAATCCTTCGATAAGTTTGATTAAAATATTGCATCTTACCTATGGAAATGTAAATTATAAAAAGCTTTTTGTTTAATATTTTAATTTTGGAATGGATAGGCTATTTAAATATAGAAAATAATAAGGAAAATAGATGTTAGACCCAGCTATTCTTTATAGCTCGATGTTTTCAAATGCATGGCCGATCTTTCTGCTTATCGTCATCATATTGTTTTTTAAGAGTCCCTTTATGACAGGGAAAATCGGTGAAGGAATTATCAACTTTCGCCAATTAAATGACCCATTCATGAGTTTTCTCCCATTTCTGAGACCATGCAATGAATTTTTCTGAGGGCATCGGTCGTGCGATTCCATACCCTTGCACAAGTTCACACCCAAGTAAAAGTAGTTGTTGCCCGTGTGCATGAGTTTCAACACCTTCCGCAATCACTTCGCGACCAAAAGCTTTGGCCAAACCAATAATTCCTTCTAAGATAGCCAAATCATCACGATCTTCAAGCATATCACGGACAAAGCTTTGATCTATTTTTAGTGTAACAACGGGAAGACGTTTAAGATAGGTAAGAGAGGAATACCCCGTACCAAAATCATCTAAAGCGAAATAAATTCCCATTGCTTTACACTCTTCAATAATATTAAAAGCTAGATCAATATCTTCCAATGCACTGGTTTCGAGTACTTCAATTTTGAGTGAGGAAGAATTAAAATTTTCATGTTGAGCTAGGATCCATTGTAAACGCTGAACAAAATTTCCTTGCAATAATTGTTTAGCTCCAACATTGACGCTAACAAGTAAATTTAGCCCCTCAGTTTGCCATTGTTTGATTTGAGAAATAGCCTTATTGATTACCCATTCACCAATTTTGACAGATAGGGGATGATTTTCGATAATCGGAAGAAATTCAAGTGGAGGAATCAGCCCTTTTTCGGGATGTTGCCAACGTATAAGGGCTTCAGCACCGATAAGCTCCCCTGTTCGCATATTAACTTTAGGTTGATAGTAAAGAACAAATTCGTCATTATCCAGTGCTTGCTGTATTCTCTCTAAACGTTCATGTTGAATGCGTATTGTACGATCGTGTTCAGGATCAAAAATATGGTAGCGATTTTTACCTGATTGCTTTGCACTGTACATTGCTTGATCCGCTTGACGAATAAGCTGATCGGCATCTACATCCTCATGTTGAGGATAAAAAGTTATCCCTATGCTGGCTGAAACTTGAACTACAATATCATCAAGTTCTATAGTTTGACTTGTAGTATCGAGAAGCCTTTGGATAACAGGCAATGCAGTAGAAGTATCATCCATATCAATAAGAATCGCTACAAATTCGTCCCCACCTAATCGTGAGAGGGTATCTCCTTCTCGTAATGCCTGTTTCATACGTGTTGAAAGAGCTATCAGAAGCTGATCGCCAATTGAATGCCCATAGCGGTCATTGACTTGTTTGAAACCATCCACATCAAGATAAACAACCGCTATTTTCTCATTTCTTCGTTCAGCATGAATCATAGCTTGTCGCAATCGGTCGGATTTTAAAACACGATTAGGCAATCCTGTAAGTGCATCGTAGTGGGCGATATATTCAAGTTGTTGCTCGTGTTCTTTGTGAGAAGTAACATCGGAAAAAAGTGCCACGTAATACTGTGTATTTCCCTGAGTATCAACAATGGAACTGATAGTGAGCATCTCAGCATAAACTTCGCCGTTTTTGCGTCGATTCCAAAGTTCTCCATCCCACTGACCTTTTTCGAGTAGATCATGCCACATGCTAGAATAAAATTCTTTCTCTTGTAGTTTAGAGTTTAGAATACGTGGATTTGCACCAATCATTTCATCTCTTTGATAACCAGTGATGCGGCTAAAAGCATCATTAACATCAATGATAGTTCCATCAGGTGAAGTAATAACAATGCCTTCATTTGCATGGGTGAATACATTTGCGGCAAGATGGAGTTTTTCTTCAGCCTGTTTTCGCTCTGTAATATCGTAAATAATTGAAAATAAAAGTACTTTATTGTCACTTTTTATACGGGAGGTATAGGCTTCGACCTCGCGTATTTCACCAGATGCTAATCGATGAGAAAATAAAAAGTAGTTAGAATTTTCATTCACCGCCATTTGTAAATTATTGGTGAGTGATTCCGCTGGTAGAATATTAATATGGTTTATAGGCATATCGATTAGTTGCTGTTTGGAATACCCATAATAATTTGCTGCAGCATTGTTAGCATCTTCAATCTTGCCTGACTCAGGATTTATAAGTAACATGACCGAAGAATTTTTTTGAAAAAAATCCCGAAATTTTGCCTGACTTTCAATTAATAGTGCATCGGAAATTTTACGATTCGTGATGTCTTCTACTACAGCAATGAAATACTCTATTGCTCCTGCTTCGTTTCGTACTGCAGTTGCTGTTAGGTTTGCCCATGTAGGTGTTCCGTCTTTATGCACATACCGTTTTTCAATACTGAAACTGTCCTGTACTCCTTGATAGAGCTCATTAGCATGATACAAATCAAGTGCAATATCTTCTTTAAAGGTAATCTCTTGAAATGTTTTTGCCAATAACTCTTCATGCGTGTATCCTAAAAAGTCACATAATTGCTTATTTGCATGTATCCATCGACCTTCAACATCCACATGGGCAATACCAATAGCCACTTTCTCAAATGTTTCTACATACATGTTTAAGTTTTCTGCTGTCAACTAATTATTCCTCATTACTGTGAGCTGTTTGTATATTTTTACTGTTTATCGATACAACCCACAAATGAATCATAAAGCAATAAGAACTTCTTTTATTGATTCTCAGTTTATCTTTAACGTTACATAAATACGACTATCCTATCATATTTTAATCTTAAAATTTATTAACATAGTGTTATCTCTCTGGTACTTTTAGAATAAATAGTATTAACTCACAATATGTCATATTTTACATATTGAAGATCATTAATGAAGTGCTTTTCCGTTTACAATCGGTCTAATCAGACACAAGCGTTTTTTAAATAGCATCTTTACCTTTAGTATCATAGAATTGTTTTGTTAGACGGATTAATTAAAATTTTCACAATAATATCTGCAGTTATAAATGGCGAGTGTTTAAAATGCTTTAATATAATATAATTAATAAAAATATATATAATTCATGATATGGTTTATTTTATTATTTAAAGGATTGAGGGATGTATATACATAATAAAAAGTGGTACACGGCATTTACTAAAAGATTTGCCGCAATTTCAGGGAGATCATCAACTTTTGGTCTTGCAATCGCTTCTATATTGGTATGGATGCTCACCGGGCCTTATTTCAATTTCAGCAATACATGGCAACTCGTTATTAATACCTCTACTACTATCATCACCTTTATTATGGTCTTTGTTATTCAAAATACACAGAATAGAGATACCAGTGCAATCCAGATTAAGCTTGATGAATTAATACGATCGACTTTGGGGGCACATAATGCACTTTTGGATTTGGAAGAGCTCGAAGAAGAAATTATTAAAAATTATCAAAATCTTTATCAAGCACTTGCTCGAAAAGCACGTATGGGAATTGAAAATGGTGATACAGATACCAATAGCCCATCCTCTTATAAAGATGAAATTGCTTAAGAATACAGGATAAATCCACCGTACACTCCCCAACTGAATGGCAAAGTATACTCAAGCCCTCCCGTTAGATATAATGTTACTGTCGCATACAATACAAAAAGGATTTCATAATGGATGAAAAAATATTAGTAGAACTTCAACAACATATCGCTCAAGTGGTCGGTGATCACACGGCAAAAATGGCAATGGCACTAAACAACTATGTACTCGATACCGCAGCATCAACGGCGATTTATGCTATTGAAAAATCAACGGGCAATAAATTATCTAACGATGAAAAAGATAAAATTTTGACCTCTATTATGGGTGCAATGGACGGAAAACTTGAAGGCTATATCAAAATGGCATACGGCGAAGAGTGAATCGTTGATTCTTTGATGACGCCGATGTTTAATAAATCAAGTTAACCCGAATATTCTGGTTGACCAAAAAGTTATTGCGTTATAATACGTGTTGAAAAGATTATTTAATGTGTCTAACTGGCGCATAATTTAATCTTCTTACTTCCTGCCCTTTTTCCCTCATTATTTTATAAAATCTCAATCAAATGAATCGTTGAAATACCCAATTCGGCATCATCCCCATTTTTCAGAGCTGCTTTTTTGATTTATGTTGCTTTTCTCTTTGCAATTCAATAGTATTTAAATTTATTATATATAAGTATATTTGATAAGAAATATCAATTAGGTACGTTTATTGCTTGTTGTATAGATAGCTCTTCATTTGATAAAACGGATGTAAATGGCTTGACGTTCAATATCTCACTAAAGGTGATACAGCCATGATCCCTATTTTCGTTAAAAACTACAACTCTTTTCTCAATAAAATTGAAAATACCTGCGGTGTTTGGGCCAATATACTCTTCTAGTCGAGTATTCGCCCTAAATTAGTTTTGCTCTTGGCGCTTTATTCGTAGAGATTCAAAAGACATTGGTCGTTACATTACATGGAAAAGGTAGCCCCTTCCATCGTTTAATAATAATTTGGAAAATAATCATGACAGAATCAATATTTGACGCATTGAAAAATAAAATCAAAGAGAGACGGGAGTTACATCAGGAAGCGGTAGCAGAAATGTCTGCTGCAGAGAAAAAAACGGCAGAGGATAATGCTACGGCATTGGATGGTGAGATCACTGCTTTGGTTAAAGAGTATATTTTGCAACCGATAAGCAGCAAGGAGGATTGATCCCTCTACAGCGTAATCTTTAATTCTGCCATAAGAGCTTTTTTTGACCCTAACGGATCATCAAAAAATTGGTTTTTCATATCATCGTCGAGCAGAGCTATATCATCGACCAATTCGGGATCGTACATGTTATGAAAATGTTTTTGTGCCTCTTGTCCCATTGCGTCGAGCTGTGTTTCGTCTAGCTCTTCGTTGTCGAAAAGACCGATCTTATATCCTTGCTCGATACTTGCTATGGCACGAAGCCAGAAGAGTTTTTCTCGGCGCTCATCGTCGTTTTCTGCTTCGAGAAGACGGTTGAGTTGTTCTACGTCGTGTTTATAGGCGAGTGTAGCTTCTTTAATCAATTCTTTTTTTTCGGGTGTTAATGTCATGGTGTTATCGCTTTGTATAATAAATGGGAGATTATAGCACGCCGCTGTGGTGATGCGTATTTTTAAAGCTCTCCTGAATCGGGAGAAAATGCAATTTTTGCAAAGTTAAAAGTGAGTTGGTACCCACTATACTATCCGCAGTTTTATAGAGGATATCCGCATGCACACTGGCCTAGATGTCACCACATCCGAAAATATTAAGATGCCCAAACTGATCTACGGTACGGCATGGAAAAAAGAGCGCACCGCCGATTTGGTCGTTCAAGCGATTCTATGCGGATTTCGTGGAATCGATACGGCGTGTCAGCCCAAACATTATGAAGAAGCTTTGGTTGGGGAGGCATTGATGCGTCTCTCCCTGATGGGAATAGGGCGTAACGAGCTGTTTGTCCAGACAAAGTTTACCCCTCTCTCGGGACAAGACCCTATGCGAATCCCCTATGATCCTAAGGGGGCTTTAGACGTTCAGGTAGCACAATCGTTTGAGCATTCGAAAAAAAATCTCCAAACGGAATATGTCGATTCACTGGTGCTCCATTCCCCTCTTTTTCCGTATGCCAATCTTTTAAAAGTGTGGAGAGCTATGGAGTGTATTTATCATAGCGGCGGAGCGCGTCAGCTTGGGATTAGCAATTGCTATGATCTGGAATTACTGGTTCGGCTGTACGGTGAGGCGGAGATAAAACCTGCCGTGGTACAAAACCGCTTTTACGCTGAGAGCGGATATGACGTCGAACTTAGACGCTGGTGCACTGAGAAGGGGATTATCTATCAAAGTTTTTGGAGTTTGACCGCAAATCCCCATATTTTAGCAAGCCGCGAGTTTTTTGCCCTGAGCCAAAAGTATGACAAAACTGAAGCACAGATACTCTATCGCTATTTGAGTCATGTGGGGATTGTCCCGTTGATCGGATCGACATCAAAGAAGCATATTGAGGAGGATTTGGCACTCTTTGAATTTGAACTCACCGACAATGAGATAGCGAGTATCGGGATGTTATTGGGGGGAGAAAGTGTTTCCTAGAGATTGATGTGAAAAATTTCTCGCAGCAATACGTCAAGGTCTTCTCGGGATGAGCCGGCAAAAGAGTTTTCGATAAAGCGGACGATCCCTTTATTCTCATGCTGAATCAGCGGGACGATTTTGATCCCTGTAATCTCCGACATAAAGTGCGACTCATCCCCCTCTTCGTAGGCGTGGAGGAGGATTGAACGGGAGAAATTATTGAGGATGTGGTAATAGATATGCAAAAATTCTGCTTCGAGTACTTTTAGCCCGTATAGGTGGGTGACGAGGCGCGTTTCATGGCTCACGATCGGATGTACTTTATCGGGTTTGATCGTGATTCCAATCTCCTCTTTGATCTCCCGTACCAATGCTTCAATGAGGCTCTCCCCCTCATTCACCGTTCCGCCTGGAAATCCCATACGTCCATCCCATCGGTCGATCATAATCAGTGCAGGGCATTTGAGATGTTGCATGTCGTCTTTGAAGTATCTCCACGGTGAAATCGATTCGACGTAGATGGCTAGAAAAACGGCATTTTTTTTCGATGGGTTGGTCTGTCCAAAAGGTATACGTCGTGTTTTCATTTTTCCTTATCCCTTATCTGTCGATCCGTAGGTTCTAAACCGTATAGTATCTTCATCTCCTGTAGAAATACATTTCAGTTGATGATCCACCATCGATAAAAACGGGTCTAGAAAATGTTCCAATGACTCGGGTTGTATCGATTCGACCCCCTGCATATTGAGCAGTTCGAGTATGGTCAGTGTCGATTCTATGGTGGAGAGGCAAAAGTCGGCGGGTTGCTCTTTGATCTGAAATTGCGACGTTTTAGAGTGGGTAAAACTGAGCTTCGGCAGCTGCTGTAGATTGTGGCTGAGTCGAAGTATTTTTACCGAACACGGCCACGTTGAATCGATGATAAAAATGACCAGTTGTTTTCCATCCGTATCGATCTTTTGGGTGTTTAGATTGACACTTTTTTTGCCGGGATAGAGGACATAGCACAGATTGGAGGGATCATTGATCAGGGCATTGATGGCGGTATGGTCGGTGAAATCGACATCGATGTAGATCTCTGAATTGGGAAGGGAGAGATGGGTGAGGCGGCCTGTCCCGTTTTTGGTCTTTTTAAACTCTTTGGGGTGCATCAGAATGATGAATTTCGTATTCGTAGCGACGGGTTTGACGTGTGAACACATACACGAACTCATAGGGCGATAGCAGGTGTAGCATTTGGCTCTGGCTTCCGGTCTCTCCATGGGAAGATGGTTAGATTTTTTTACTGGCATCTTTGGCAGCTTGCTCTCTGAGTTTGTCTTTTTTACTTTTCCCTTTTCCTTTGACCGGTTGAGGACCACGCTCTTTGATCGGAGCCTCTCCGGTGAGGGCAAATCCCTCTATTTGCTCCCGTACAAGTTTAATTTGGGAACGTTTTTCGATCAGGGCAAAATGATCTTGATCTTCGTGGGAGATGAAGGAGACGGCTATCCCTGATTTTCCGGCTCTGGCAGTACGTCCTATGCGGTGGATATAGTCCGCAGGAGAGCGGGGGAGATCGAAGTTGATGACACAGGTGATATTGTCAATATCGAGTCCGCGAGCGGCAATATCGGTAGCAAAGAGGATACGGATTTTTTTGTTCTTGAATTGGTTGAGGGTAAAGGTTCGCTCCTCTTGGAGGAGGTCACCGTGAAACGAGTCGGCTGAAAAACCGTATTTTTTGAACTTCATCGCGATGTTATCGGCGGCGCGTTTATTGGCCATAAAGACGAGTACCTGCTCCCACTTTTCAGTATTGAGCAGATGGCGGAGGAGGGGACCGCGATTTTCCCGGTTGACCTCGATGACCCGCTGAGTGATACTCATCACCGTCGGCTCTTCGGATTCGAGGGTGATTTCTACGGGATTTCGGGTGATTTTGGAGGCAATTGCAACCATTTTCGGAGGATAGGTGGCTGAAAAAAGGAGATTCTGACGCTGGATTGGGATCTCTTGAAGGATAAGTTCCAGCTCCTCAGCAAATCCAAGGTCAAGCATCTTGTCTGCTTCATCAAGGACGAAGAATTCGAGATGGGAGAGATTCATCTGTCTCTTTTTCACGACATCGAGCAATCGCCCTGAGGTGGCTACGAGGATGTCACACCCTTGTTGTATGGCGTAGAGCTGATCGCCGATGCTCTCCCCTCCGATGACGCTTACCACTTTCGGTTGTTTCGGTAAAAATTCACCGAAGGTCTCAAACGCTTCGGCAACCTGCAACGTCAGTTCTCGTGTAGGGGTAAGGATTAGCGCTTTGATCTTCGCTTTTCCTTCCCCTTTGCTTCGCATCCAAAGCTCTAGAATCGGTAACACGAAACTCGCACTTTTACCGCTTCCCGTCTGTGCTCTGGCCATGACATCGTGACGTTCCAATACGAGGGGAATAACCTTTTCTTGTATCGCAGTGGGGTCAACAAAGCCGCTTTTTTGAAGTGCGCGCAGAATGTGCGGCGAGAGTCCGAGTCGGGAAAATGGCATTTGGGGATTCCTCGTAATATTTGAACGTATTTTAGGGAGTTTGCGCTTTAGAGGAGGTATAATCGCCTTTTTAAAACGAGGTAAACGATGTTAAAACGTCTTATTTTTATGTTTATGATCCTTTTAGGGAGTATACAAGGGGCTGAAATCTCCACCATGGACACTATCCGCTCCAAAATTTTAAACTCGGCAGTATCGCTTTATTTTAGTGCACGCGGATACGGGAAAGTCGAAAATATAACGGTCGACACGAACAAAAAAACACTCCATTTTATCCTTCTGCCGGAAGGGGAGACGCAAAAGCTTGCGGTGAACATCGGTTCGTACATGACCTTGAGCGTTGATAAAGAAGAATACTTGATCTTACGGAATGTTCAGACAAATCGCGTATGGCTCAACCGAATCTTTGCCGATCATATGGCAGAGGGGATTAAAGTGCCTTTGGGAATTGTTTCAAAAGGGGCAGGATCACTGCTGCTTAATCTGTAAGGGCATCTATTCCTGTGCAGAAATGAATGGTGTTACGCCCTTTTTCTTTGGCTGTGTACATCGCTTTATCCGCTTCGTGTAAAAGTTGATCTTCATTCCCCTCGTGGTTGGTGAAGACGACTACCCCGATGCTCGCACTGCAGTAATATTCGAAGAAGCTGTCGGGTTCATTGTTATTTGCATTGAAGAGGTAGGGGGCAGAGAGGGCCGTGCGAATTTTTTCGGCTACGATTTCAGCCTGAGCAACCGATTCAACTTTATTTTCACTGAGTTCATTCAGCATGATGACAAACTCATCACCGCCGAAACGGGCGACCGTATCCATCTCTCGTACACAGTTTTTAATCCTCTCTGCCGCTTGAATTAACAATAAATCGCCGACAGCGTGACCATAGGCATCGTTTAGGGGTTTAAAATTATCTAAATCGAGAAACATTAATACACAATATTTGTGGCTTCGTTTGCTGCTTGCCATGGCTTGTCTGAGGCGATCATAGAAGAGCCGACGGTTGGGAAGCTTTGTAAGCGAGTCATAAAATGCCAGTTGATGCACTTGTTCTTGCATCTGCTTGCGTTCAGTGATCTCGCGGGTTATACCGTGGAAGCCAATAATAGTACCGTTGGGATCACGATCAGGTTTGGAGAGGACTTCTCCCCATTTCAGCGTGCCGTCTTTACATCGATGCTGCAACTCGAAAGTGGTATAGCCCGTTTTAATTCCCTTCTTTTCGGATTCTTCTCTTTCTTTGAGTTTTTCGAGGATAAGAGCGATCCCCTCGTCGGTAAACATCTCAAAAACAGAGTGCCCGATCACTTCTTCAGCTTTATAGCCGCGTAATCGTTCATCGGCAGGGCTGATATAGGTGACATTCAGATTGAGATCGGTCTTCCAGATCACGTCGGATACATCTTCGGTGAGGAGTCTATAGAGGGCTTCACTTTCACGCAGTTTGGTTTCCGAAACACTTTTTTCAATAGCAATACTGGCGAGTCTGGCACTTTGTTCGATGAGGTAAATATCGGATTCATTTGGGGTGTGGGTATCGTGATGATAGATGGCAAATGTTCCCAGCACCTGATTGGTCGAAGAACGAATAGGCTGTGACCAGCAGCTTCCGAGCCCTGCACGAAGTGCAAGTTCTTTGTACGGTGCCCAATACGGATGGGTCGTGATATCTTCAACAACAACACGTTCATTGGAATAGGCGGCCGTCCCGCATGATCCGACGCCGATGCCGATTTGAACGCCGTTAATTGCTTCATTGTAAAAATCAGGGAGGCTCGGTGCGATACCATTGCCGAGATGGTTCCCCTCATTATCCAAAAGTAAAATACTGCACAGCATTTGAGGATGAAGTTTTTCGATCCCCAACACAATCTCTTGGAGTATGACATTGAGCGATTCACTGCTGACAAGCATTTCTAGGATATGGCTACGAAATTTTTCGAACTCTATCGGATCATTAGTTTCTGCCATTGTGCCTTTTCCCATGGTTTAGACGTAAAATATAGCTTTGTTGGGTTAATGCTATCAACTCTTGGCTGTTTTATAGCTGATGAGGGGGGGATGAGGTTTTGTAAAAAAGGGTGTACGACAGAAGTCGTCAAATAAATGCTTAAGGGTGAATGGATTATAATTCGCACCGTGATGCGGGAATAGCTCAGTTGGCTAGAGCGTCAGCCTTCCAAGCTGAATGTCGCGAGTTCGAGTCTCGTTTCCCGCTCCACCTCTTTTTCAAAACTTCCTCACTAAAACTTAATCTTCAATAATATGATCTTCCAAATCGATATCGTCTGTTTCAAGAATCGGATTCAATGCATGAACGCCATGTGCTCTTACACTCTCACGTGTGCCGCTGATCAGCGGATGCCATAAAGGGAGAGATAAATTATGGTAGCGCAGACGGTAGGCGCAGGTCTCGGGAAGCCAGTCAAATTCTGCGGCCCGTTGGAAGGTGAGCTGGGTGCACCCCTGTACTTTTTTAAAACGGTTGGGATAGTCGCTGCACTCTCCGGCTTTGATATCATAGCAGTGGCATACGACACGGGTCATTAAGACGGGGGCATGCTCATCTTCGTCGTCTTGAAGTTTATGCAAACAGCATAAGCCGCATCCATCGCATAGCGCTTCCCACTCATCATGAGAGAGTTCATTAAGTTTTTTTGTTTCCCAAAAGCGGGTATCGGTAGTTTTCATGATGACAGTGTAGCATTTGAGAGATAAATAATGCCATTACTCCCGATATCAGAGAGCTAAATGCTCAGGTGCTATAATGGGGATAAAAGAACAATTATTACAAGGAAACTTTTTTCGATGAAACTTAAAATAGTATGCATGAGCCGTAAACGTGGGTAAAAAGGACGAAGTCCTCAAAAGGGTATTCGGGCACTCCTCTTTTAGAGCATTTCAAGAAGAGGCCGTTGATGCGATCGTAGCGGGATCGGATGTGATGATGATTTTGCCGACCGGTGCGGGAAAATCACTCTGTTACCAGCTTCCGTCGTTGTTGATGGAGGGGGTTACAGTGGTGATTTCACCGCTATTAGCTCTTATGCATGATCAGATAACGGCATTGGGAGCTTTTGGGATTGAAGCGGCGATGGTCTCATCGATGCAGACTTCCGAAGAGATCACTGCAACGATGCAGCTTGCGACTGTGGCAAAACTCAAATTTTTATATGTTGCTCCTGAGAGGCTAAAAAGCGGCGAATTTATCCGATTTTTACGAAACATCCCCCTAAACTTTTTTGTCGTCGATGAAGCTCACTGTGTCAGTGAATGGGGGCATGAATTTAGGGAAGATTATCGGCAGCTCTACCGTTTGCGCGAGTTGTTTCCAAATGTCCCTATAGCGGCATTTACGGCGACGGCGACGCATATGGTGGAACACGACATCCTCTCTCAATTACGGCTCAGAGAACCGGTCTTGATACGGGCGAAAGTCTCTCGGGAAAATTTGACGATAGGTGCCCTTCATCGAAACGGAAACGGGCGTGAGCAGCTGATGGAATTTTTGAGCAAATACGAGCATGAGAGCGGTATCGTTTATACCTTTACCCGCAAAGAGGCGGAAGAGCTTGCTAAATTTCTCTCAACTAAAAAGATACCGGCACAAGCCTATCATGCGGGACTCCCGAGCGAACAAAAAAATGAGACCTATCGGGCATTTTTAAACGATGATATTCGGGTAGTCGTTGCGACCGTAGCGTTTGGGATGGGGATAGATAAAAGCAACATCCGCTTTGTAGTTCATACTTCGCTTCCCAAAACGATCGAAAACTATTACCAAGAGATTGGGCGTGCGGGGCGTGACGGACTCGATGCCTCTACGCTGCTGCTGTTTTCGGCTTCGGACTTTTTAGAGCGTAAACGGATGATAGAGTCGCAAAGCGACTCTCCCTATAAAAAATTGGCGTTCGAAAAACTCGAAGCGACCGCAAAATTTGCCTCCTCTCAGGTGTGCCGCCATCGGCTGATCGCCGAATATTTCGATGATAGTGCCACTGCGTGCGGCGTACGATGCGATAATTGTCTGGAACCGGACAAAGAGAGTATCGATATCACCCAAGAGTCGCTTAAACTCCTCTCGGCCGTTTATCGCAGCGGTCAGCGGTTTGGACTCCATTATGTAATTGATATTCTCCTCGGTTCCAAAAATGAAAAAATAGAGCAAAACGCTCATGAGCGCCTTTCGGTTTACGGGATAGGTAAAGATAAAAGCCGCCGGCAATGGCTTAGCATCGGAGATCGTCTTATGGAACTCGGGGCATTGGCACAAGGAGAGTTTCGTGTGGTTGCAATCGATGAATACGGGTTGCATATCCTTAAAAATTCCCTCGCTGTAACGATTCGTAAAGAGCGGTTGGAAGAGAAACAGCGAGGCGTAAAGGGTAGAAAAACAGCTTACGGATCTGAAGAAAATCATACGGTTTTTGAGCAATTAAGGGGATTGAGAACGGAAATTGCCAAGCGCTCAAATGTCCCGCCTTATGTTGTTTTTAGCGATAAAACACTTCAGGAGATGGCAGCTAAACTGCCGCAAAACCGATCTGAAATGTTGCAGATCGGTGGAATCGGAGAGGTGAAATTTGATCGATACGGAGAGGCATTTTTAGAACTTTGCCTCTTTATTCAAACGGGTACTATTTAGCCGTTTCGACAATGAGCGGCGATTGATTTTCAAATTTTAGGTAGATAAGCCGGTGCTTTGGGGAGTCATAAAGGCGAAACAATTCACACCGTTTGCCGATAAGATCACTGTGGATCAGATAGAGTGCTTCGGGACGTATCGGCAAAGTGATGGGGTAAGCCGATTCGAGTCGGACTAGAGTATTGTGTGCTTTAAGTACGACCCAAACGACAAAAGGGCGATCTATCCCGTACAACGATCGGTTGGAACCGCTAATCGATATTTGATCAAAATCTTTGCTCGTGCTTGCCGTTACGTTTATTGCTTGAGCGCGGTCTACATCGGTTCGCAACAGTGAAATAATTTGGTTTTTTTTGGAAATGAGAGCCTCTTTTTGTTGAAAAAAGCTCTGTTGCTTGCGCAACTCATCAATCGCTCCGAATAAAAAAACGGTGATAAGACCAAAAAGGGCGATGGAAACGACTAACTCTACAAGGGTAAAGGCATTGCGTCTCATTGGAGCCCCGACGTGATGGTAAAAAATGATCTTTTTTCGTTGGGATTTTGGAGGATCACTTTTTGGATGGCGATAGAGCTGAGCGCCACGCTAGAACCCATACCGTTTACCGGAGTGTTCATAAGGGGGTTGATGATCTCTTTGGGCAGTAGACGAATCTCATACGTGGCTGATTGCAGAGATTCTCTAATAACGGGATGATCGATGCTATAACGATTACGAAGTATCTCATCTACACTAAGCGTTCTGCCGTGAAAGGTATCATTGACTTCTCCAGCGACTAATCCCATCATAATAGAAGAGTTAAAACGTTTTAAAGCATTGGCAGAAGTAGTGGAAGCGTGGGAAATAACTTTCATCAATGCCATCGTCGCGATAGAAGCAATGGTAATGGCGACGAGTGTTTCAATCAGAGAAAACCCTTTAGTGAGTGCCATAGATATCATCTCCTCTTTGAGGATAGAGTGTTTCATCAAAGACAAATTTACGTAAACTCTCTTCACTGTAAGTGATATAGGGTTTATCCCCTCCCAGTGGTGCATAAGCATAAAATTTGTTGTTGCTCTTTAGAATCAACGGAGTGACTGAGCCATCGGGAAGAAGGGACATCTCGAAACACCCTTGGCTCAAGCCATTATCCGTCCGCGCAACCACCTTTCCCAATACACGAAGTTCGCCGAAACGGTTAAAACCATAGCGCAGCACCGGAGTATCCGAGTGTAGATGTGCCGTCGTAAGGAGTTTACCCTCATTGGAGAATATTCGGCACTCTTGGCAGGGTACATCGCAGAGCAACCGAATGGTACTGGATTGGGAAAGGGCTAAGAGGGTCGTTTTCAAGGTGGATGCACTGAGCGTCGCAGCGGTGACTTTCTCTCTTTTTAACGTAAAGAGTCCGATCGAATAGACGATCCCTATAATCGTCATAACGATGAGCAATTCAAAGAGGGTCATCCCTGAACGCGCTGTTTTCATTAGCGGCACTCAGAGAGTTTTTGATCCTTCTCTTCGTCTTTTCCACCCTCTTTACCATCGCTTCCTAAAGAGATCAGTTCAACCACACCATCAAGATTGAGATAAAGATAAGGTTTATTCCACGGATCTTTAGGGATGTTTTTTCCCTCAATGTAGCCGCTTGGGGCATACGATGTGTACGCATCAACGTTCGGATTCGTGATGAGGGCTTTTAATCCCTCTTCACTTGTCGGATACGAGCCATTGTCTACTTTGAACATTTTGAGGCTTTCATTCAAACTTTTCATCTGAATACAGACCAATTTTTGTTTGGCCTCTCCGCTTTTGCCGGTGATATTGGGGATGACGAAGGCTGCCAAAAGCCCTAAGATAATGATAACGACCATGATTTCAATCAGTGTGAACGCTTTTTTTTGGGTAGAAAACGGCATTTCATCGCTCCTGTTGTCTGTAATAGTTGTAGGATTGTATTTGAAATATAAGAAAAGGTGACTTAAGGTTCATATTTTGGATCCTTTTTATATTCATAAAAAATTCATCTGTACCAGATATACTTATCTTCATAAATAAAAATATATGAAACTGAAGAATGTGAATGAAAAGACGTGGCATGGTTTTGATGATGACGTTGGTCCTGATAACAATGCTGATGGGAATCGTCGCTTTGGTATTGACGCAGAGTGAACGTTTGTCACGGGTGGGGAATAATGCGTTTTATCAAAGTTCGTCGTTTGGGATTGTAAATGATTTAGAAAAACAACTTCCTGCTTTGCTGAGTGTTATTAGCGGAGCGGAACAACTCGATTTGGCAATACGCCTACCGTTGCAGTTGGAGAGTAAAAAAAGGGACTTTTCTCTTAAAGCACGACTCTCTTCCCCCTACGGTCGATTAAATATCAATCGTCTTATGAGCCCTGAGGGGCAAGTTAATGACATGAATGTGGCATTATTAATGCGGATATTTGCTGTGTATCCGATTGCTGACGCTGATATTTTTATTAAGCTCCTTTTTGATACAATCGATACTGATACCGTAGAACGTGGGACGGATACAGAGATAGCATGGACATCCACCGATTTTAAAAACGGTGTGATCGCGGATGCTAGAGCGTTTAACCGCATATTGGAACGTTACATAGAACTGACACGAGATACGACGATTTTATCAATTCCATGGGACCGGTATATCGGATATGATGGAGAGAAGATGGATTTCAATGCCCTCAACCCTGAAACGCTCTCCTTGGTATTACCTAAGATTTCTGCTGAAAAAATCCGTTCTCTGACCCTCTTCCGCACCAAAGCGTACGCGTCAAAAGAAGAGGCAATTTTGGCAGAACCTGCATTGGGTCCTGTATTTGACAACTATTTTTTCATTTACAAGCCGGGAGTTTCTTACAATCTTGTATACGATGTACGAGTAAGTGAAAATGGACATGAAGAACATGTACGGTTTCAATACAATCTCTTGGACAAAAAAGTACAACGTGTTGAGTTTCTTTAATATGACGCGTTTTGGCCGATTTTTTTGTGATACATTTCCGCGCGTTAGCCGTTTGTTCTGTCCCTCGGCCCATCTAATTTATAGTAAGGGGGATTTGTCTGTTTCGAGTGAATCGGTTTTGATCCTCTCTCCGAGTGATTATTGGGCATTAGCAGTTAACCTTAATGTAAAAACGCCCAAAGAGGCGGCAAGTTATGGTGCCGCATTGTTTGATTTGGGTAAGGAGTATCGCTACGAGGCACAAAAAGTGGGAGAGAATAGCTATATTCTCATTGCCTACAGCCCCGATGAACTCGCTCAACGCTTCAATCTCCTGCCGCACCTTTCAGTGATCAAGAAAATGACGTTTGCCCAATGGGTATTCGCCGAAGAGCCGCGCCCGATTTATCTTCCTAACGGGAAATATTTAACTACGCTTGAGGGGATTATTGTTGAAATAGATCCCTTATATATTGACACAAAACCTTCCGTTACATTGGATGAAGTGCTTTCTCATCCAAGACCTTTTTTAAAAACAATTCCGATAGAGGGGTTATCAACCGCTGAACTCACCCCAAAAACACTCACAATAACCCTAGTTATTTTAGGGATCCTTTTGGCAAATCTTGTCGCAGAAACATTTTTGAGTTATCAAAATTCAGAGCATCTGAGCCAAGAGATGCAAAGCGTGTTGGAATTATCCAAATTACCCGAAACCTCGATTGAGCGAGACGCGATTCTGGCTAATTTAAAGGTTAAAGAGGCCAAACAACTCCATTTTCGTCAGCTTTGTAAAGCGATCAGCGACCTTCCTATAGAAGGGAAAAGTCTTGTTAATCCCAAGGTTCCGAATATCTCTGCGGCTGTGAATGCAACGCCGGAGGGGATTGTCCTTATTCCGGGTTCAAAACCGGGTGAACCGAACCGTCTTTTGATCGAACATACCGCATCGGCTGCGAATATCAATGTTCACGGTGAGGGGATAGAGACATTTAATTATGATGGAAACGCCGTTAACTTGATAATAGAAACACACGATTCTGCGTCCAATGAATCTCTAAAGCGCGAGATTTCCAAACATTTTAATCATGCGCAGATCAATGATCATGACACCCAATTAGAGGTTCGGTTAAAATGAAGCCTAAATCATTGATATTTACCCTATACGTTATGGTGGCTCTGATTGTTCTTGCCGGAATAGGGGCTAGAGAACACTCACTTGCACAGGAATTAAATGAGGAACATACACTTCTCTTACAACAGGTTAAGTCAATCGATCTTTTAAAAAGACGTTGGTCAATCCAAGAGTCACAACGTGATTTTGAGTATTTGAAAAATCATCCCAACTTAATCAAACAAGAAAAACGGGGGGGGAACGTCTATTTTGAATATGATAATCTCTCCTCAAGCGAGTTTAATATTCTCACTAATAAACTTCTTAATTCCATGTTGGTGATCAAAAAACTAACGCTTCAACGTAACGGTGCTTCAAAAGGGTACATTACGGTGGAGATTGAATCATGAAACGTTTTTTTTACACTTTGTACATTCTGTTGGTCATAATCGTGATGATTCCGAAAGAAAAACTTTATTTCACGTTTGAATCGATCCTTTCACACTACCATCTTTTTATCAGCAATGAAGAGTTTACGAATGCACTTGTTTATTTTGATGCCGATAACGGGGTGGTATTACTTGACAACCAAGAGTTTGCTTCGGTGGAACATATCCGAATTGCACCGTGGATTTTGATCAATCGACTAACGCTCTCAAATATCTCTTTTTCACCGCTGTATCGAAACTTTTTTCCGGGTAAAATTGAGACTATCGCTTTTACCTATTCTCTTCTTCACCCTTTGCATGTTGAGATCGAGGGAGAGGGCGATTTCGGTCATTATGAGGGTACTGTGGATCTGATCGATCAAAAGGTTAGGGTTGTTTTTGATCCTACACCACAACTTCGCGCTTATGGGCTGCTTGTGAGTAAATTGCATCAGGAGAAAGGGGGATTGGTATATGAAAGCACTTTTTAATGAAGCCCTCTTTCAGAGATTCAATCTCTTGGCTTTGCCATTGGTTATAGTATGGAGTTTATCAAGTGTCGGAGGAGTGTTTTTATCCCATTACACTACCGAGGGGTTTGCCTCTGCCTTTGATCCCTTTTTTGAAATTTTTCATTTTGGAGAAAAATTCGGTATTGCAGAACATTTTGAGGGTGCGATACATACCAAAACCGTTACCACTACCTCTCTTGTTCCCGATCCGCACCGTATCAAAGCGATTTATCGCTCAAACTCCGGTTCGTTTGTGAGTATCAGCGATGCGCAAAAAACCCTTATTGTCCCATTGGGCGGCATCTATAAAAAAGTATTCCGTCTTACAGCCCTGCGTGATACGACGGCAACGTTTCGCGGATTCGGTAAGAGCTATACGCTGAGATTGGGACATGACGATCCTCTGGCGCGTCAAGAAGTGATGAACGAATCAATATCGGATCCTGCTCAAGAGAGTGGGGGTACAAATGAACGGCACACGATTGCGTATCAAGTCATTATGAATCAGATGAGCGATCTGCAAAATATCGGGAAAAATATTGATATCTCTGAAGTTGCTAATGGAGATAAAATTACCGGGTTTCGAGTCAATACCATTGCTCCGGAATCAATATTTGCGCAACTGGGTATTATGAATGGAGATGTCATCCTCTCCGTCAATAATAAAAAACTCTCCTCCTATGCCGACGCGCTTGCAGTGTATGGTCTTATACCGCATCTGCGAAGTATCCGCATCTCTGTTAACCGAAATAATCTCCAAAAGGATATCGTCTATGAAATCACCCGTTAAAATTTTGCTCTTCTCGATGTCACTCGCGGCGCTTTTGATAGCGTCTCCTATCCATACGGAAAAGGTCTCTCTCGCAATTGATGGAATGGGAATTTCCGACTTTATTAAACTGGTTGCCGCATCGACACATAAAAATATTTTTATCGGGGATGAGATACCCGGAACAATCAGCTATGCCGGTAACAAACCGATTCAGCAAAAGGATCTTTTCGGGATCTTGCAAAGTACACTGGATGCGCGTGGGTATACTCTGGTGGATACCGGAGGTGGGTATTTAAGTGTGGTCAAGACAGCGGATGCGATCCAAATGAATCTTCCACTTATGGAAAAAAGTGACATCCCGCAAATGCAAACCCACATTTTTACGTTCCATTTTTCTTCCGCTGAAACGATGGGAACCAAGATTAAGCACTTCAGCAG
Source organism: Sulfuricurvum sp. (assembly GCF_041651515.1). Classification (GTDB taxonomy): domain Bacteria; phylum Campylobacterota; class Campylobacteria; order Campylobacterales; family Sulfurimonadaceae; genus Sulfuricurvum. The sequence continues at coordinate 323,970 of NZ_JBAZJF010000003.1, read as the reverse complement.
TAAAAATGGCAAAATCACTGCATCCAAGGAGTCAAATTCGGTTATTGTGACCGATTTTCCTGAAAATATTGCTACTATCAAAAAAGCGATGGTTATCCTTGACGCGCGTGATGAGACGATAGCAAATACTACCCATATCATTTCTCTAAAGAATGCAGATGCTAAATCCATTGTGGCCACTCTCAATACGATTCTTGGAAAAATGACATTGATTCCGGGGCAGCAGCCGCCGAGTATTACAAGTGATGATTCGACCAATTCGCTGATTATTATAACAAGCGATGATTTATTCAAAAGTCTTGAATCAACGATACATGACTTAGATCATAATCGACAGCAAGTCTATGTGCGAGCGAAAATTATTGAAATCAGTGAAAATAAATCTCAGGAAGTCGGGATAAAATACGGTCTTTCCGGCGGCAAAGTAGGGTCAAACGGGCTTTTTACCTTTAACTCTCTTTTGGGAGATGGCAAAACATCGGCAGTATCCCTTGATTCGACTCTTTTGGGTGCGATCACCCTTCCAAGTCTTACAAGCGGGATTGCGCTAGGTGCCAATATTGCCCTTTTAAATTCGAACGGTGCAGCAAATGTTTTATCGGAACCTTCTATTCTGTGTATTGATAACCAAGAATCGTCAATTTATGTAGGGAAAACAGAGTCAATCAGCTCAGGGGTAACTCAGGGAGTGGGAACAGGGATAACGCAAAATTATACTCGTCAGGACATCGGACTGACGCTAAAAATCAAACCGCGTCTTTCCAATGATAATAAAGTTCTTTTAGGGGTGAGTGCAAAACTCGAAGATATTGAGCCCAATTCCATAGCCGATCGTCCAAGCACCACCAAACGAGAGGTAATTACTTCCGCTATCGTCAATAACGGAGAGAGCGTTATTATCGGGGGGTTAATTCGGGAAAAAATCGATGAAACCAATACAAAAATCCCCCTTTTGGGTGACATTCCTGTAGTCGGATATCTTTTTAAAGACAAGGTGACAGCCCACGATAAAATCAATCTCGTCATTATACTGACTCCCTATATCATTGAAAAAAGCAGTGATTTGAGCGCACTTCGAGTGCAGTTGAGTGAACTTGATGCGATACAAGATCGTTATATTGCCAACATAACCAAAAACTTTGAAGCTAAAAAAGAGCTCAAGCCATGATTCAATTCCCCCTGTTGGATGAAACGCGCATTGAATTCACCCATCCTGAAAGTATTGATCTTGCGTTATGCATTCGCCACTCCCTTTTGTTTTGTACTTTTGAGGGGGAGACGTATGCCATTATCCCTGAGGGACAGCGATTAACAGCCCTTCAGCTTTACAATAAACTTTCACTCAGCTACCCGATAGCCTATTTAGGTCAATCAGGGTATGAAAATCTCTATTTGAAATTTTTAGAGCTGAAAACTGATCTTGATATCTCTGCAACGGCTCCGAGCAGCAGCGAATTTATCGATGAAGAGCTATCGTTGATCGATTTTATTAAAAATTCGGCGGATTTGCTGACCAGCGAAGAATCAGCCCCTATCATCAAATTTGTTAACACGATTTTTTATCAGGCGATCAAGCGTAAAGCGAGCGATATCCATATCGAAACCCATGAGAAAAAAGGGGAAGTACGTTTTCGGATTGACGGAGCGCTCATAAAACATATCGATTTGGATAAAAATATCATCGATTTGATTATCAGTCGTATTAAAGTTATTTCGGCGTTGGATATTTCGGAAAAACGGCTTCCCCAAGATGGGCGTACTCAGGTAAAAGTAGCCGGAAAAAATCTTGATGTAAGGGTATCGGTTCTTCCGACGTATCACGGAGAGCGGGTTGTGTTACGGCTTTTAATGCAGGCGGCTTCGATTCCTGCCTTACGGGAACTTGGATTTGATGAGAAAACGACCTCAGAGTTTGAAGAGCTTCTCAAATATTCACACGGTATCATCTTGGTCACTGGGCCTACGGGGAGCGGTAAATCGACGACATTGCACTCTTTTTTGCAGCAACTCGCAAGTCCGGAAAAAAATATCATATCCATTGAAGACCCGGTCGAGTACGATGCCCCTCATGTCAGTCAAATTGCCGTTAATACGAAAGCCGGATTGACCTTTGCGGGGGGATTGCGCTCCATTTTACGTCAAGACCCCGATATTATCATGATCGGTGAGATTCGTGATACCGAGACCGCCCATATCGCGATTCAAGCAGCGATGACGGGACACCTCGTACTCTCGACGCTTCATACCAATAACGCAACTGCTGCATTGACTCGACTGGCGGATATGGGGATCGATAAATTTTTGATCACTTCGACCTTGATCGGAGTATTGGCGCAGCGGCTTGTACGGCGTTTGTGCCCCTCCTGCAAAGAGATCGTTAGTTTGTCGAATGAAGATGCCGATGAATTGAAGATTGCGCACGGGCATAGCGTGGCACAACCCAAAGGGTGTGTCAAGTGTCATTATACGGGGTATCAGGGACGTGTTGCCATCGGTGAGTTTTTTATGCTGGATGATTCGTTACGGCCACTGTTGAAAAACAGTGAAAACGATTTTGAAATTCGTGAAATTATGCGAGAGAGGGGGATGCAATTTCTCTCCAATCAACTTATTGCACTTCTTCTGGATCACACGACCGGTCTTGATGAAATTATCCGTGTGGGAGTGAAAGAGGCGTAATGGAGTTTCATTACAAAGGGATAGACAGCACAGGGAAACCGCTAAAATCAACGATCGAAGCGGTAAACAGTGATGAAGCGAAGATGAAGCTCAAAGCTCTGGGTATTTTGTACTCGGACATCTCCACACGCGAGCAATCTTTTTTCGGTGTTCTTGCTCTGTTTAAACAAAAAAAATTCCCCGACAGCGTACTGGCAACACTGAGCCGTGATCTCGCCGTCTATCTGAATGCCGGAATCCCGCTGATCCGTTCATTGACCCTTTTAAAACATCAAAATCATGCGAATATCCGACTGGAACGTTTTTTTGAAACCGTGATTGCCCTTATTAATGAGGGGAAAAGCTTTGCACAAGCGCTTGAATCTCAAGAGCACTATACCCTCCCTATTTTTTACACCGGAACACTCAAAATATCGGAAGACAGAGGGATATTAGCGGAAGTTTTAAATGAACTCTCCCTCTATTTGGCGCTACAGGAAAAAATCAAAAAACAGCTGGCTCAAGCATTGGTCTATCCCTCGTTTATCGTAGTAGTATCGATACTGATGATTTCATTTATGCTCACCGTTGTGGTTCCGAAAATCACCTCTATTTTCGAGTCTACGGGGCAGGCTCTTCCATTGTTAACACAGATTGTTATTGCAATGGCCCATTTTTTTGCCCAGTATTGGTTTGTGATGGCGCTAGGCGTGTTGAGCGCCGTGGGGCTGTTTTCCTATAAAATGGCGACCAGCTACGACTTCAAAAAAGGGGTTCATGCCTTTATTCTGAATCTGCCTATTGTCGGAAAAATGGTCGAGACCAGTGATTTGGCTCGCTTTTGTACGATCTCTTCGCTACTGATCCGCTCAGGAATTCCGGTCGTTAATACGATCAAACTCTCCTGCATCACCCTCTCATCCGAAGTGATAAAATCGCTTTTCGAACAAGCCTCCGTAAAAGTTGTCGAGGGATCATCGCTCTCCAAGGCACTAAGACAAGAGGTGGGATATACGATTGACGATTCATTTATCGAAGCGGTGGCAATCGGCGAAGAGACCAGTGAACTCGCTTCGATGTTAGAGCACCTTTCATCATTTTACATCGATACGAACAAAGACAAAATCACCCTTTTCTTATCGGTACTGGAACCCTCATTAATGCTTGTTATCGGAGGGATAATCGGGGTGATGGTCACCGCAATGCTATTGCCTATTTTCTCGTTAAATTTGCAATAATAGTTTAGAACTTATGGTGATGTTTTTAACGCGATAATGAGTCTGTGAAGCCATTTCTCTTTGTGGGCTTGGGTTTTAGAGTGGTAGTTTCCGATAGCTTGGAGGTTAAATCCCCGTTCTTTGATATGTTCCGAGAGGAGCCAGCTTCCGGCGAAGATATTGATTTGGGGATTGAGTATGTTACGTTCATTGATTCCCCACGCCGATAACTTATGAAAATGGATCGAATTGATCTGCATTAAACCGTAATCTTTGGTTCCGTTATCGTTGATCCGAATGGCATTGGGATTGCCTGCACTTTCGATGGTTGCGATATTCTTGAGGAGTAGAGGGGGAATATTATAATAACTTCCCGCTTTTTGAAAGTAGGGTTCATACTCCGATACGTTCGCGAGGAGAGAAGTGCTGAAGAGAAGTGCGATAAAACAATTTTTTAACATTTCTTCCCCTCCGTACAATTGTAAAATTGTAGCACACTGGAAATAGTTTTATTCAAAGAAGATTATAATTACGACATGAAAGCATTAAAAATAATAATAATTGTGTCAATCATGACTTTTACTCTTACTCATGCCGAAGAGTATAGCTTTGGAAACGGAGTACAGGTGGCTGATTCTCCCTTGATTGTGGGGGGATATGCCTCGTCGATTATGGATCTAAATAAAAATAACCGCATGGTAAGTGTGGATGATGTGGCACTGTTAGCATACGGTGAATACGATCATATGGATTTTTTGGCAGAGCTTGAAACGGTGGATTTGTATAAAAAAGAGTTTTCAAACCGTCGCGATGAGAACAGCAGCGGTGCGATTCATGTTGAGCGGCTCTACGGAGACTATTTTTTTGGTCATAACGAACGGCTTCGGATCGGAAAATTTAATTCCGATATCGGGTTTTGGAATCAAATCCCTATCAATGTATTGCGTGATACGACCTCAAGCCCTCGCCTTGTAAGTGATTTTTTTCCAAAACTTACCACCGGTATCCAGTATGAGTCACGCCAGTCCATTGGTGCGGTACGTCGTATTTCAGTGACGCTGCAGAACAATCGTGACCTAGATATCGGGTTTAATAATTTTGATACCTATCGGCATTACGCCGCGACCTGTGATATCATAGATCAAGAGGCGTTGTGGCGTTTTAGTGGCGGATATTTTCAATATGAGCCTTGGAGGGAGGCTTATTATCTTTCGGGTGCGATGAAAACAGAACAAAAGAGGTGGACATTTCTTCTCGAATCCATCCTAAGACGCGATAGTGGTGAAGGGCGTGTAGCATACGATGTGTATGCACAAGGAGTATGGCATATGCGACCCGCACATGATCTGATTTTTCGTAGTGAAATTGAAAAAACACCGTTGACCTATGCGCATGATGGAAGTGCTATTGTAGGGTATACCTATCGACCGTTGAATAATATTGCTTTAAAAAGTGAGTATGAAGCGCATCAAAACACCCTTCTCAATCGCTGGCTCTTTTCATTCTCGGTCCTTTTTTAGGTGAATAGGATGAAAATGGCATTGGTTTTTTGGCTCCTTTTCAGTGGAATAGTACAACTGCAGTCTGAAACGCTCGTCATTGCTGCAGGGGAAAGTTTTGGTGTCAATGTCTTAGGGATCGATGAGATACGTTCGATCTATCTGGGTAAAAAATTCCGTCTGGGAAATCAGAAACTATTCCCCCTTAATTTAGGGATAGATAATCCGCTTCGTAATAAGTTTGAACAACAAGTTCTGGGAGAAGACAGGGATACTCTGGCACATAATTGGCTTCAAGCCCATTACCTTGGACATCATGCACCAAAAGTATTAAAAAGTCCCGAAACCGTTGCTGAATTTTTGACTAAAATAGATAATTCTATGGGGTATTTAGACGAAGATACAGCATTGAAATATCACTTAAAAATCCTTTTTCGTTTAAAAGAGTAATCGATGAAACATCGTTGGAACCGATTATCAATAGCTTTCAAGCTTTTCACGACCATTGTCGGAGGAATCGCACTTATTGTTATTATTTTACTTACCTATTTATGGGTGCATGAGTCAGAACTGATGCTTAAAAAAGAGCAGGACAGCCTTCATTCTCAGTCGGTTTTGGTTGCAAAGGATCTGAATACACATTTGAATATACTGTATAAAGAGATCCTTTTTTTGTCTCATCTTGAAGTGATGGATGATATTGTTGCTCGCGATATGGATCGGCGTATTACGAGTGTACTTGAACAAAAAGCGACCGATTTAGGGGAGTCCATTGTCCTCTTCACGATTACTCCGAACGGAATGATCTATGCCGCCTCCAAAGCATCTAAAATAAATACCGTGTCGAAGGATATAAAGAGGATTGCTACTGCTGTTAATACTAAAAAAACGTATCTTTTTTTGAGAGATAAACTTTATCTATTTACCCCTATTTACGGCTCATTTTACACTCAGGATTTATTGGGATATTTGGTACTCTCCTATCCGTTAGAAAATTTTTCACACCAATTAAAAACCGATCAAACCTTTTATCGGTGGTTAACCCCTCCCTCAGCCACATCCATAGTGTACAAATACACTAATCCCCTCCATAATGCCAATGCTTATTTACATGATAGCTACACCCTTAGCGGGATATTGGAGGGATGGGTATTGCATTACGCGATGCCTAAAAATGAAGCACTTTCTCTGTTGTACCATTTCCAAATGCTTTTTTTAGTGGGGTTTGGAGTAGGTCTCGTATTAATTTCCTTTTTAGTTTGGATTATTGTTCTTCGCATTATCAAACCGCTTCGTTCCCTTTCCGATACGGCAATGGCAATTGCGACGACGGGAGACTATACCCAAACGGTTCCTGAAACGGGAAATGATGAAGTGGGGATTATGGCTCATTCCTTTAATGCTCTGATGTTTACCACTCGAATGAGTATGAAGCGGTTGGAGATTGAGCGTGAAAAACATTGGGATAAATTGGTCAGTCTGATCGTTTTTTTCAATGCAATTACCAGATCCGATACCAAAGAATCGACCATTGAGATTGCTATGAGTGAAATTCGCCGTTTCAGTAATGCCAAAGAGGTTTATTTTAGTGAAGATCAATCTAAAATCAAGGGGGTATCTATTGCTTTGGACGCTGTTGGCAATGAGACTCACGGGGCTATCTGCATTATTGATCCGCAATTGACGAAAGAAGCCAATGAGCGTTTTTATGCTGCATTGGAGCGTATGTTGGCATTACAGATGCAACGTATTGAATTACTGGGCAAAACGCAGGCTGCTCTCAGCGCAAAATCGGCATTTTTATCGGCAATGTCGCATGAATTGCGTACTCCATTGGGATCGGTATTAAGTTTGACCCAGTATATGATGATACAACCCTCAACGCCCCAAGCAATAGCTGAAACATTGGGAAAAATTGAAAATTCGGCCTACCATTTGCTGGGTGTTATCAATAATATTTTAGATTTAGCCAAAGCAGAATCGGGGAAAATGGAACCTCATATGGAGCCTTGCGATCCTATTGGATTGATACGCGAAGCAATAGAGTTGGTATATCCTTTGGCAGAGGATAAAGAGCTGAGTATTACGACGTCGTATGTGTCGGTGAAAGATACGTTTATCAGTGATCCGCGCTTGTTTGGTCAAGTGGTGATTAATTTACTCTCCAATGCGATTAAATACACCGCTTTTGGCAGTATAGATGTAACCCTTCGCTACAGTGAGGGGATATTTATATTAGAGGTAAAAGACACAGGACGCGGCATTGCACATGAAGCATTATCCCATATTTTTGATGAATTTTATCGGGTACGTACGACAGAACAGGATCAGGCAGAGGGGAGCGGATTGGGGCTTGCCCTGAGTAAACGGATTGCACTGCTGCTTCGGGGAGATTTGCATATTATCAGTGAAGGGGAAGGGAAGGGGACAACGGCTTCGTTTCATTTTAGAACCTTCTAACCTTATTGTGCGATCATATACCCTACCCCTCTTACCGTTTGGATCAGTTCATCGGCATTAAGCTTTTTTCGAAGATTCTTAATATGGGCATCGACAATATTGCTGGCACTTACGTGGTCGAAATCCCTGCTTAGATGTTCTGATATCTGATACCGGGTGAGTACGGTATTGGCATTTAGGATAAGTAATTCGAGTAATTCAAACTCTTTGGCCGAGAGTTTTGCGGGGGTATTATCAATCAGTACACTACGAGAAGAAAAATCAATACTTAAATTCCCGATTTCTAGCAGGGTCTGTTTTTGAACGCTTTCACGACGAAGAAGTGCACGAATGCGGGCCAAAAGTTCGATATTGGAGAACGGTTTTTCCAAATAATCGTCCGCCCCCCCATCGAGTGCTTCGACTTTATCTTCGACCTCTTTTTTAGAGGAGAATAATAAAATAGGGGTTCTCATTTTTTCTTTTCGCAATTGTATCAGCAGATCAATGCCGCTTCCGTCGGGCAACATCCAGTCGAGCAAAATCAAATCATATTTTTTTTGAGTAATACATTCATCCCCTTCCCCTAATGTTTTAGCAATATCCACATGATAATGAGCATCGATCAGGAGTTGTTGGAGTGCATACAATAATTCTTCATTGTCATCAATAATTAAAAGATGCATGGGTTACCTTCGTTCATCAAATTTTCACAATGGTAGTTTACCATAACGCTTAAATATCAACTAAAGGAGTCAATATGCGTCAAGCAATTGGACTGGTTTCATCGGTACTTGCGGCATTTATCCTCACAGGATGCGGCGGTAGTGGGGTATCAACAGCAACATTTATCGATGCTGCTGTATCAGGATTGGAATTCGAGAGTGCTACGCAGCACGGTATAACTGATTCCAATGGTAATTTTATCTATAAAGAGGGTGAGTTGATCACTTTTCATATCGGTAATCTTTATTTAGGTTCTTCAACAGTAAAAAATGGAAAAGTCACCCCATTGGATATTGTAAAAACAGGCAATATTTCAGATGCGAAAGTTGTTCGCATGCTTCAAACACTTCAAACATTAGATAGTGATGGAAATCCGTCAAACGGTATCACTATTGATCCAGCAGTTGTGGCTATGCTCAAAACAAAATCTCGTATTGATTTAAGTAGTTCAACAATAACTGATTCTGATGTATTGAGTATGATTAATAAAAATGCTTATTCAGTTTCTTCAACAACAGCGCAAAGTAATTTTAAACCTGATACACCATCTAATGCCGCTAAGGGTTATATACCACCAACCATTGGAGCAGGTACAACAATAGGAACAGGAAGTACCAATACTGGAAATTACACTCTTGTGGCGTGGAATGACTTAGGTATGCACTGTGTGGACGGCAAAGACTACTCGGTCTTTAGTATCCTTCCCCCTTATAACAATCTTCATGCCCATCTTATTAGCAAAACGGTAACGAGCGGAAAAAATATCATCAGTGGAGTGACTCTGACCTATGAAGCAGTTGCGGATGCCAATGGATCTATCAATACAACGAGTAAAACGAAAACCAATTTTTGGACATGGGTCTATTCTTTATTTGGCGGCTCTCCGGCACCGGATCACGGGCTTAACCTTTCGAACCCATCTATTTCGAATCCAACGCCGAATTTAACCCCTGCGGCAATGAATTACAATAGTACTCAAGGATGGTGGGAAGCCGAGGGGATCCCTGTAACTCCGTATGATGACAATAATATTAAAAACTACTATCCGATGGTCAAAGTGGTTGCAAAAGATTCAGCCGGTACCGTATTGGCAACGACCAAAGTGGTACTTCCCGTCTCGGATGAGATGAGTTGTACGACCTGTCACGCCTCCAACAGTGTTGCTGCGGCAAAACCAACTGCCGGATGGGTCAATAATGCGACAGTAGAAAAAGATTGGAAGCAAAATATTCTCCGTCTTCATGATGAAAAACATCCGAGTGCGATTGCCGATGCGGGTATGGGTGCGTCCTATACGGGAGGAACTCTTTTGGCTACGGCCAATGCAGGACAACCGGTATTGTGTGCAGCGTGTCATAAGTCCAATGCCTTGGGTACGGGCTTGAAAACCGGTATTAAACCGTTGACCGAAGCGTTACACAGCAAACATGCTACTGTGACCGATCCGACTACGGGTCTTTCGATGGACAGCAGTACAAATCGCGATTCATGCTATAAATGTCACCCGGGATCCGTGACCAAATGTCTACGCGGTGCTATGGGTAATGCTAAAACAACCAGTGGTGCGAATGCTATCGATTGTCAAAGCTGTCACGGTAAAATGTCTGATGTAGGCCGAACAGGGCGTGAGGGGTGGTTGGACCAACCAAACTGCCAAATGTGTCATGATCGTAACGGATCATCTACGGCTAACTTTACACGATTCACCAGTGTTTTCTCTAGCGGAAGTACATTGCGAACGATTGTAGATCCAAAATTTGCCACTACGGCAAATGCTCCTGCTTCCGGTAAATCACTCTACCGATTTAGCAAAGGGCACGGTGATCTTCAATGTGAAGCGTGTCATGGTTCAACCCATGCGGAATACCCAAGTAGTCATGCGAACGATAATGTACAAAGTATCGCCTTGCAAGGACACACAGGAACGATCGCGGAATGTTCAACGTGTCATACGACAACACCGACTTCTTTTACCGGTGGACCTCACGGGATGCACGTTACCGGACAGAGTGCTGTTAGCTCACATCAACATGCTGCTGAGAGTAATCGGGCGAGCTGTACCGTGTGTCACGGTTCAGATTATCGAGGAACGATATTGTCCGCAACCTCTCAAGCGCGAACGCTAAGTGTTGAACATGGAATTAAAACCTTTGCTGCCAAACAAAAGGTCAGTTGTTACGATTGTCACAACGGACCAAATCCGTAATCTCCTTTCGACTATGAGCTCTTGCTACGGCAGGAGCTCACTTTCTTATCTTCTACTTTTAGCTAATCTTTTTCTTTTTATCAAATCTTTTTTTTAGAAATTTTGTTCATAATACGTTCAAAAAAAGAGAAATCATGACAGAACGTTTTAATGAAGCTGCCGCTCAGTGGGATAGCGGTGATATGCGTCAAAATATTGCCCACTCCACTTTTGAGACCATCGCAAGCCGCATCGCACTGTTGCCCCATATGGATATACTCGATTTCGGAGCGGGAACGGGACTTCTCAGTTTTAAAATCGCACTGCAGGTTAAATCGGTTGTCGGGATTGATCTATCCGAAAAAATGTTGGAACAAATCGAGGCTAAAAACAGCGATACCGTATCGGTTACACCGATATGTCAAGATATCATGAATGAGCCGTTAGATCAGAAGTTTCATGGAATCGTCAGCTCTATGGCAATGCACCATGTCAAAGATACCGCCACACTTTTTGAGACCTTTCATAAACATCTCAAACGTGACGGATTTGTTGCCATTGCCGATCTCGAAGCGGAAGACGGGAGTTTTCACAGCCACGGTAATGAGGGCGTTTACCATTTTGGATTTGAGCGTGATGCGCTGCGTCAGACGATCGAGAAGTGCGGTTTTATAAGTGTTCGATTTCACGAAGCCTATACGGTTGTTCGAGAGGATAAAAGCTATCCGATTTTCGTTGTAACGGCAATCAAAGTATAAAAATACTTCTACTTGCATGAATCTTGCATACTGTCGGTAATTCACTCCCTAGGAGTTTTCCGTGGTAAGCCGAGCTAAAATCAAAGAACTCATGAACGAGAGTGCCTGCTCTCACAGCAAAGATAAAAAACCCGGAGAGGGGTGTGATAAGCCTAAACCCGGTCTTGCCGCAGGGGGATGCGCTTTTGACGGCGCTCAAATCTCCCTTTTTCCCTATGCTGATGCCGTCCATCTCGTCCACGGTCCACAAACCTGTCTGGGTGCATCATGGGAGACCCGTGAGACAAAAACGTCGTACAAGGGGCGTGATCATACGCAGATGGGGTTTACGACAGGGATTAACACCAACGATGTCATCTTCGGCGGCGACAAACGGCTTGATGCGTCGATCGACTACATTATGGAACACTACAAACCCGAAGCGATTTTTGTTTATTCGACCTGTGTGACGGCACTCGTAGGGGATGACATCGATATGACCTGTAAATTGGCTGCGGATAAACACGGCGTCCCCGTTGTCCCTGTTCATGCCGCAGGATTTGTGGGGAGCAAAAATCTCGGTTCTCGCCTTGCGGGTGAAGCAGTTTTAGAGCATTTGATCGGTACCAAAGAGCCTGAACAGACAACTCCGTATGACATTAATCTGATTGGGGACTACAACGTCACGGGGGACATGTGGCAGTATCTCCCCATCTTTGAGAAGATCGGACTTCGCATCCTCAGCTCCATGAGCGGTGACGGACGCGTCGGAGATATCCGATGCGCCCATCGAGCCAAGCTTAACGTCATCGTCTGTGCCAAATCATTGATTACATTAACTCGTAAGATGCAGGAGCAATACGGTATCCCGTGGATTTCGGTCTCGTTTTACGGGAAGCGTGATACGACGTTTGCTATTCGTGAGATCGTTAATGCTTTGGGATGTCCGGAGCTTATCGCACGTGCTGAAGCGGTGATCGCGGAGGAAGAGGCGGCATTGGAAGAGAAACTTGCCCCCTACAAAGCCCTCTTCGCAGGGAAAAAAGCGGTACTTAACACGGGCGGAAACAAAGCGTGGTCTATCGCGTCAGGATTGCAGGATTTGGGTATCGAAGTGGTTGCTACGAGTGTGGCAAAATCGACGCAGGATGATATCGACAAAGCGCGGGAATATCTGGGTGAAAACGGAGTTTTGATGACGAAACCCGCCTCCGAGCAGGGGAAAATAATTGATTCTACGGGTGCGCATATCCTCCTCGCCGGAGGGCGAAGTCTCTACACCGCGATTAAGAAAAAGATCTCCTTTATCGACGTTAATCAGGAGAAGAAAACGAGCTATGGCGGATACGGCGGATTGCTCAATCTTGCGGAAGATTTGAAGTATGCTTTTCGTAATCCCGTCTTCGCCAATGTCGGAAAACCAGCTCCATGGGAGTTGTAGAGGTATCAAATATTGATACGTTTACATTAAAAAAATTAGAGAAATTCAACTCTGTGTTTGAAGGATAGGTTTGTTGTGTGTAGTTTTTGTTTCTTTGACATCGTTTTTGACAATGCCTAAAGTTACAATATCTACTGCGCCTCCAATCATTTTAGAGACACATCCTGTCATAAGTAATCCTATACAAATAATAGATATTACTAAAATGTTCTTTTTCATAAAATAACCTTATATTACTAATTTTAAAAGTGATTATATCTAAAACAGATTTGTACTTTTAAATAGCTGCTAAAAACTTAGTCCTAAAAGTTTTTCGCTAATGTGTCTTGTAATCCAAGAAGTGCTTTGTCCAGATTGAAGTCTGATTTGTAGACATCATGGACAGAGTACGTTTTTAGCGGTTTTGCTCCGCAAAATTGAAACGTTTTGTGCAAAGCGACATTGGCCTGATCGACGCTCATCCCTTCGAAAAATCCGTTCGGATTGTCAAACTCGCTCGTCGGACAGTTGTAGGTGAAACTGAGCATATACTCTTTTCCCTGCATCAATCCGCCACTTCCGTATTTTTTGGACGCATCGTCACGGCTTCTTCCGTCGCTGGTATAGGTGACTGTGTTGTTTCCGGCTGAAAAAATTTCATCGACGTATTTTTTAGCCAGCCACGGAAGCCCCATCCAGTAGACGGGAGATTGGACGAAAAAAACATTTGCCCACGTGAAATTTTCCAGCTCTACGGCGACATCGTAGCCGTTATCGATAGTGGTTTCCCGCACTTCATAGCCGTGTTCTAGAAAAAACGTTTTGGCTTCGTTCATGAGATCATGGGTCAGATTGCCGTTGGCAAACCCTTCATATTTTTGGTGGAGGTTGAGGAGGAGGACGTGTTTCATGGTAGTTTCCCTACGTATAGTATATTAGGATGGATTGTACTCCGATAGGGTAAACGGAAGATTAGGGGAATTATTTAGATTTATCATATCATTTTTGAGGAGATTTACATTAATCGTATCAATTATTGATACGATTAGAGGGTATAAATAAATCTAAGAGAGATATTGTTTGAGTTACGGAAGCGAACGAACGGTTTATTATACGGTGAGGGAAAAGTAAACTATTTCCGCAAATACTGAAGATGTTGATAGTATGGCGAATCCAAAAATTCGTTTAACAGTTCGATTGAGGGATCGATTAACTCGATCATTTCGAGAAGTGCTTGTTTGAGTTTTGGTAAAACTGCCCAAAGAATTTCAGCATCCGTACCGCGATAATCGTGAGATATTTTATCTCGTATCCCTGCTACATCCGACCAGTCTAGTTTGCTCACAAGAGCATCTTTCAATACTTGGTCTATTTTTTTGGATTCTTCGCCGATAGCAATAAACATCGAGATTACAGCATTGAGATGTATTTGCGAATCTGCCCAGACAAAATCGTTTGGATTATCAAAACCTGCTGAATATACCCAGCACTTTTCGGTACATTCAAGCATTGTAAAAATATATATCAGATTTCCATCGTTATACATAGATAAAATCTTTTTTAGCGTAATGTTTGATGATCGGATTCATGTATTTAAGCGGTACAAAATCAACTTTTGCTACATGTAAAGATTTTGCTATCTCATCGGAGATTCGTAAGAATTCAAAGCCGCTTTGTAATTCGACAGAACTGTCTCGTTCATAAAATATATCTACGTCACTGCTATCTTTTGCTTCGTTGCGAGCATAGCTTCCGTACAGTCCCAATGTCGTAATACCGTATTTATTGCGAAATTCGTCTTTTTTGCTTTTGAGATAATCGATGATGTACTGTTGTGTCATAGCGACCTCTCCGATTTAGAATAGGGTTATTATACACCAACCCTAAAAAATCACCGATTAACTCTTTAAAACCCTCTCCTCGTACAAATCTTGCAATACTCCTTTCATAAGGAGTTGCCATGGAATTCTCCCTTTCCCGTCATGAGCACAAACCGCTTCAAGTCAACCCGATCAAACATTCCCAGCCGATGGGGGCAACTCTCGCATACTTGGGTGTCAAGGATTGTATGCCTCTGATGCACAGCGCCCAAGGGTGCGCTTCGTATACGAAAGTGTTTTTTACCCGCCATTTCAACGAACCTATCGCGATTAACAATACTTCCGTGAGCGATATCACCGCCGTCCTTGACGGGGGTGATTACTCGATTCTTATGGCGATTGAAAATATCCAAAACAAAGAGAAAAATCTCAAACCGAGCATGATCGGTCTCCATACGACGGGTCTGACCGAGACCAAAGGGGATGATGTTCGCGGAGTGGGGATGCACATCGAAATCCCCTACGTGTTTGTCAATACTCCCGATTATGAGGGGGGGATGGAGAGCGGCTGGGCGTTGACCGTCACGGCAATGATCGAACAACTAACCGTTGCTGCAACTGAAATAAAACCGAATAAGCTTGTTTTTTTACCCCATCTGAGTATGCAGCCGATCGAGGTGGAAAAGATTAAAGCGGTGTGCGAGGATTTCGGGTTTGAGACCTATGCACTGCCCGATCTCTCCACCTCATTGGACGGGTATTGGGAAGCAGGGCAGGGGAAACTTGCCAATGGCGGAATCACGGTGGAACAGATTCGTGATTTGGGTACCTCTGCGGTCGTGGTCAGTATCGGTACATCAATGAAAAAATCGGCATTGGCACTTCAAAAAAAGAATCCCGCGATGGTACATCTCCATTTTGATCATTTGATGGGATTGGATGGGTGCGACAATTTTGTCAGTGCATTGATGAAAATCCGACATATGGATCCAAAACCGTTTATGAAGCGTTGGCGCTCGCGGTTGCAAGATGCGATGCTGGATTCCCACTTTCTTATCGGGAGTTCCCATTTTGTTATCACGGGTGAACCGGATATGCTCGTCGGTATGTGCGCACTGATCCGAAGTGTCGGCGGAACCATCGATGCAGCGGTATCTACAACATTTAGCGATGCGTTGCATATGATTGAAGCAGAGAATGTATTCGTCGGAGATTTGGAAGATGCGCGTCGCTTTTTTGATAAAGCGGATATGGTCATTAGTAATTTCCATGCAGAACGAATCTTGCATAGTGTTCATCATACGGCGCTCGTTATCCGAGGATTTCCGAACTATGAAGAGTTAGGGAACCAACTCAAAAACGATCAACTGTATGAAGGAAGCACGTACTTTTTGTTTGAAATAGCCAACGAATTGAGAAAGGTTAAACATGAACACTAAAATCAGCATAGAGGGGAACGGTACGATGAATAGCGCTTTGAGAGTTGCGTTTGCAACCAAAGATATGGAAGAGATTAACGCTCACTTCGGCGGAGCGAAAGAGTTCGTCGTTTACAACGTTTCTAAAGACGGCTATGAAGTATCCGAAGTGATTAAAACGGACAGTGCCGATCCGGAAGATGATGATAAAACCGATTACCGTGTGCGTGCACTCAAGGGTGTCAACATTATGTATTGCGAGAGTATCGGCGGTACGGCGGCGGCAAAAGTGATTCGTGCAGGGATTCATCCGATGAAAGTGTCAGAGCCGACACCGATTGAAGATATTTTGAAAACCTTGGTAACGATGATCAACGGCAATCCTCCCCCGTGGATCAAGAATATTATCCAAATGAAAACCGAGCACGATGTGCGACAAGATCGATGGCAAGCTGAAAGCTGAAGCGCTAGAGCGCGTGGGCTCGCTGCCTAAGCGAACTCAGCGTTAGCGTAGCCAAAAGGGGTTTTATTCCGTTGGCGTATGAAATAAGATAGGGAGAATAAGATAATGGAAGCAGAGAAAAAAATGAATGAATACGGTGTGGAGTTGATACGTCAAATCCGTGCACTCGATCAGTTTGGAAACTGGGCTAAAACCAGTGATGAAGAGCTGTTGGTCAAAAAGTATGTCAAAACCAAAGAGGATCTAAAAACGATCCCTTTGATCGCGGATATTGACGAGATGCTCATAAACGATATAAAGATGATCTATAAAGCGATCGCGTTGGCGTTTGAACGTAAAACGGGGATTGTCTGTAATGTTATTATGGAGATGAGCCACGAGGGGTTCGGCCGATGTGCAGTTATCGCAGGGCGTATTTGTATCGTCGATAAGTATTTTAAAGACGCACACCGTTTTGGATTCCGTACCTTAGAGGGGTTATTCGAAGACGGAGATAAACATTTAGCAAATGCAATTGCCATATATGAGCAATATAAACCGTGTACACAGGAGGGGTGAAATGGCAAAGGTAGGTATTTTTTTCGGTAGCAGCAGTGGTGTGACGCGCGGAGCGGCAGAACTTTTAGCAGAGCAACTCTCCGGTGCGGAATTGATCGATATGGAAGAAGATTTTGATGGTATCGAGCAATTTGATGATTTTGATGTCTTGCTTATCGGTTCTTCTACCTGGGGGCAAGGTGATCCTCAACGTGACTGGGTTGATCCTTTGTATGAACTGGACAATGACCGTCCTGATTTGAGTGGTAAAAAAGTGGCGTTCTTCGGTGCGGGCGATCAAAAAACGCACGGTGAACACTTTTTGAGCGCACTGGGGAAAATGCATGATCTGTTTGTATCCCTTGGGGCGGAAGCACACGGATTTATCCCGACTAGCGGGTATGAGTATAAATTTTCTCTGGCAGAGCGTGAGGGGAAATTTTGCGGTCTTGGGATCGACGATGTGAATCAAGAAGATTTGACTGAAGAACGGGTTGTAGAGTGGGCTGGTCAGCTCAAAAGCGAGATGGGATTATAAGGAGAACACAATGGGAACGTTGGGCGAATTTGAACAAATAAGCGATACCGAAGATTTCTTTGATTTTTTCAATCTTGAATACGATGAACGTTTGGTTCAGGTCAAACGGTTCCACATGATGAAAAAATTTGGCGAATTGGTTGAAAAGGCAAAAGGGCATGATTTCAAAAGCGATGAAAAATTGCTTGAGTATTATAAATTTGCTCTGATTACCGTGTACAAAAACTTTGAAAACGGTTATAGCCCATCGGCTGCTGATGTATGGGAAATGTTTGATAAGCCAAGTGCATGCGGTACCTGTTCTACGTCAACGAGCTGCAGCACTGTTGAGGAGGTCAGCAATGGAGTCCACGCCTGTGTCAGCCAAGCAACCATCCAGTTCTGAGCGAATCGAGAGCAAAGCCCTCGATTCTACGCTGGCCGCTATGGCACTGAAGCTTGCCTCTGAAGAGGCAGATAATAAACCTAAAATTGAAGAGAATATGCCCATTAATGATGAGGCACGTAAAACGAACCTCTATAAAATGTCAACCAAAGATGAAATTCTCTCCCTATTCAGGGTAGGAGAACGTGTACGTCTGATAAAAGCGATCCGTAATGACGGAACTTTTCCGCATGCAAAAGTGGGAGATGTCCTCATCGAAGCGGGATCAGAAGGGTATGTTCGGGCGATCGGCGATTTTTTACAGACGATTCGGGTCTATGAGGTCAATTTTATCGAAGAGGGGTTTGTCTTTGGATGCCGCGAAGCGGAATTGGAAAGCGCACTCGAAGATGACGGATACGATGAGGTCGCCGAAGAGCTGAAATGGATCAAAGAACATCGTGCCCAAAGAGCCGCAGAGAAAGCGGCGCAATCTCAAGAAGAGGGGGAGTAATATCAACATCTTCTGAGATTTTTGCATACCGTATCAAGCGGAATTGGTGCCCTTGCGGCTAAATAATCGTAATCAACAAAGGAGTTGGGATGACAACACGTGTAGAAATTATGAATGACTTTTTGGCGATCAACGTCATACCGGGCAAAACGATCCAAGATATCGTAGAAGCTTCAGGTTCTGCATTGCCATTTGGATGCCGTGATGGCGAATGCGGCACTTGTGTCGTAATGATCGAATCAGGTATGGAATTTATGAGCGAAATCAATGCAAAAGAGAAAGCTGTATTGAAAACGGTCGGTGAAACTAGCCCGAAAGCACGCCTTGCGTGTCAAATGAAAGTTGTCGCGCCAAACGGATTGGTACGTATCAAATACTAATGCCTCTTCACAACTCAGTTTTTGCTGAGTTGTCTATTATTTAATCATATAATTGCCTAGAAAAAGCCTATAATTTTCATAAGAACAAAATATGCATTTTATTGCGTAAATGTGTATTTTTTTAGGCGGATTATTATGCAAACATCACTCTCTTATAAACAAAAACAACTCCCAAGATTGTCGATGCAGACGTGGCTGCCTCTTTTACAATGCTCACTCAACGACCTCGAAAAACATTTACAAGTCATTACCAATGAAAATCCTTGCATCGAAGTGAGATCAGGGTTTGAAGAATCGAATGCCCAAGCGGGAGGATCTGCAGCCTACGGTGCCTTTCAAAATTATGTCTCGAATGCGTCATCGGATCAAATCGAATGGCTCAGCATCTCCTCTACCTCGTTGTATGAAAAACTCGATGAGCAGATTGTAGCACCGTTGTTTCCGACACCGATATCCCAAAAAATTGCCCGTCAGATTGTCTACTATATTAGCGATGAGGGGTATTTTGAGGGGTCTGTAGAAGAGGTAGCACAGCAGTGTGACACCGATGCTCATACGGTAGAACGGGTGCGCCAGCGCTTTGCCCACTTAGAACCCTCCGGTGTCGGTGCAATGGATTATAAAGAGTCCTTTTTATTTCAATTGAGCGATCATGATTTGGATGATGAACTGAGTATTTTACTCGGTGCGATGATTTTGCAGTTTGATAAGATGGAAAAATTCATTAATCATCCCAGACTCCATGACGCCAAACATGTTTTGCAACATCTTAAAAATCCTCCGGCACTGGAATATATGGAACCCGAAGCGCAGATAACCCCTGATCTTTTCGTCGAGTTTGCAGGTTCAGAATTGGATATTCGTATAAATCATGCGTTTTATCCCGACTTGAAAGTAAGCATGATTGATAAATACGATAATTTCGCCAAACAAAAATTCAAAGAGGCGCGCGAACTCGTAAAGCTCCTCGATCTGCGTAAAGCGACACTGTACAATGTCGCGCTGGTTTTGATTGAGAAGCAGTACACCTTTTTCATGGGGGGAGAACTTAAACCGCTCCGACTCCAAGATGTGGCGGATGAGTTGGGATTTAACGAATCGACGATCTCACGCGCCATTGCGGATAAATATATCCAAACGGAGCGCGGATTGTATGCATTTAAAGAGTTTTTCTCCAACTCTATCGGCGAAGTCTCGACGTCAGAGATTAAACACTTTTTGAAACGGCTGGTCGGAAGCGAAAAGAAAGAGGACCCGTTTAGTGATAAAACGTTGCATGAGATGATTGAAGAGCGTTTTGGCGTTAAAATGGTTCGTCGTCTTATTGCCAAATATCGACAAGAACTTGATATTCCCTCTTATAAAGAGCGACAGTTTCTTTACAAACTCGAATTGCTCTAGGTCACTTCTCGTCTGAAGTGACCGTTCTGTTTTTTTTAGTATTTATTCAGTTAATATTGGAACAAGGCAATGTGCTCTATGATGAGCGGATGTTAAACTAAAGGATTCCAAAATGAGTAGCAAGATTAAGAAAATTGTCAAAAAGCAAGTGAAAAATTTGCTCAAAAAAGAGTTAAAGCAAGAGATCAAAAAGCAAATGAAGAGCTTTAAGAAAAAAGAGAAGATCGAGCGAGGCGAAAAGGTATCCGCAGAATAATTGCTAAGAGACAACTCTTAGCTTGATGGGGTGTCGACGGCGGTGAAAAAGGTGTTGCTTTTGGTCGTAGCTCGCGGAATCGGTTGAGTAAGAGCAACTTCATCTTTTTCTCCTGTACGGATACGTTCGACTTCCAAGACGGGGGTGACCCACATTTTACCTGCACCGTGACCCAAATCTTGCGTATGCGCACGAATCGCTTCCATGGCTATCTCTTTTGTTTTATCGTTGGATACAACGATGAAAAGCATAACTTTCGGATACAAGTCGGGTGCGTTGTTTTTTTCTGCAATACCGAGAGAACCTTTTCCTATTACTTCCGTAACAGTTACCCCCTCGATTTCATTATCAAACAGTTCACGAAGAACATCATTTAAACAGTGACGGTTGAATACAGCGGTAATCTGGACCATTTGGAACCCCTTTGAAGTTTGTTGATATGCCATTATAGGCTGAATTAAGGTGAGCACGCACCAACCAACTGATTATTTTATAAGCAGCTTATAGAAAAGCCCTTGCATAGAGTATTCCCGTAAAAAAGTATGACAAAAATGTTACATCGCTGCGAGAACACCATTTGCATTCCTTTGGCAAATATCCATTCCAAGGAGCTATCAATGGCACGAGACACATTAATCGGCGGAGCATTATGGGAAGAGTACTCATTAGAAGTACAACGACGTATGAACGATCCGATCAATATGGGAGAGATTACCCAAGAGGAGGCCGATGCTGCGCAAAAGCAACTTATTATTGCCGATTTCGGTGCAGAGAGCTGTGGGGATGCCGTGCGATTGTATTGGATGATTGATCCTAAAAACGACGTGATCATTAAAAGTCGATTTAAAAGTTTCGGATGCGGTACAGCGATTGCCAGTTCGGATATGATGGCAGAATTGTGCATGGATAAAACCGTTGATGAGGCGTTAAAAATTACCAATATCGACGTCGAAAAAGCGCTTCGTGATGAGGCAGATATCCCCGCCGTTCCGGGGCAAAAAATGCACTGTTCGGTTATGGCGTATGATGTAATCAAAAAAGCGGCATCGATCTATAAAGGGGTCGATATGAGCGAGTTTGAGACGGAATATATCGTCTGCGAATGTGCCCGCGTTAGCCTTGATACTCTTAAAGAGGTTATTCGTCTTAACAAACTCGACTCTATCGAAAGCATCACCGATTACACCAAAGCAGGGGGCTTTTGTAAATCGTGTATCAAACCGGGCGGCCATGAGAAAAAAGATGTTTATCTCATCGACATGTTGGCCGAGATTACCGCTGAACTCGAAAAAGAGGCGATCAGCAAAAAGATCAAAGAGGCAAAAGGGGACGGTAATTTTAATGCGATGAGTTTGGTACAAAAACTTCGCAGTATCGAATCGATCCTCGAAGAGTACATTCGACCAACTCTCAAAGCCGACCACGGCGATGTGGAAGTAATCGACCTCAAAGAGACCGAAGAGGGACATGAACTCTACATTCAGTATAAGGGAGAGTGTATGAGCTGCTCCATGAACACGACGACAACATTAGCCGGTATGCAGGATATGCTCAATTTTAAACTCAAATCCAATTTGCGAGTGATGGTGGTCTAATGTCACACGCAACCAAAGAGGGGACATTTTCGTATCTAAAGAAGTTTGGTAAATATTCGAAAGATTTTTACCGCTTTAACGGAGAGCTGTTTTTCCCTTCCCTCGGAATTGGAACCTATAAACCGGAGCCGTACAAAGAGGATAATTATATTATCAACTATGGCTCAGCGATTAAAACGGCATTGCGAAACGGTATCCACTTTATCGATACGGCAATTAACTATCGCTATCAGATGTCGGAGCGTGAAATAGCCGAAGCATTGAGTGAGATGATACAATCGGGTGAGATCAAGCGTGAAGAGGTGATTGTCGCTTCCAAAGCCGGGTTTATACCGCTTGATTTTCCGTTTCCCGAAAACCCGTACGGTTGGATAAAAGAGAATATTATCAACAAAGAGTTGGCGGCTGCGGATGAGATTATTATTGATCAGCACTGTATGAGTCCCAAGTATTTGCGCTGGAGTTGTGAACAGTCGCTGAAAAATCTTGGACTTGATACCATTGATATTTTGTTTCTCCATAATCCTGAGACGCAGTTGGGGTATGTGGACCAAGAGACCTTTTATGCCCGTATCGAAGCTGCCTTCGAGCTTTTCGAAACCTTGCGTAGTGAAGATAAAATTATTGCTTACGGGATTGCATCGTGGAACGGGTTTTTATATGAAGAGGATCATACGGAGTATATTTCACTTACCAAAGTCATGGAGATTGCACGACGTATCGGAGGGGGTGAGCATGGGTTTAAATACCTTCAAAGTCCGTTTAATATGGCCAAACCCCACGCTTACGGATATGCCAATCAGCAGTGTGAAGACGGATTTTATTATCCGCTGATGCATGCCTGTGCCCGATTCGGTCTTAGTTTTTTAGGCTCGTCACCGCTGTTGCAAAAAAATCTTTTCAAACGACCGTTTACGCCGAAGATCGGTGAATTAATGCAAACCAGTGATTTGAGTGATGTGGCAAGTGCCCTCCAGTTTGCCCGAAGTGCGGGAGCCATCACGGCTATTTTTGGTGCCGTTGCACCGTCTCATGTTATTGATAACACTATTTTGGCTTATCTGCCCAATGCCACAACAGAGGCCATGGAAAGCCTAATGAGCGATTCGTATGCTGTATGATGTGATTGTCGTCGGTAGCGGTATCGCAGGGCTGAATGCAGCACTTCAAGCACGACGTGCAGGGCTTCATGTTGCCCTGATTTCAAAGAGCAATCAACTCCGTTCGAATTCAGCGGTAGCCTCGGGCGGAATCAATGCGGTGCTCAAAACCACTCGTAACGATTCCGTGCGAGTGCATATTTCCGATACGATTAACGGAGCAGACAAGCTTGGACGATTTTCCGCGATCAATGCGATGGTGTGCGGCGCTCGGGAGATCATCGAGGATCTTCAAGCCATGGGGGTCAATTTTGATGTCAGTGAGTCAGGAGATGTGGCTCAACGACCTTTTGGCGGGACGGCGGCAAAACGTACCTGCTATATCGCCGATCGTACCGGAGCAGCAATTACCCAAACATTGCTTGTGCAGTGTCGCAAAGAGGGGGTGGAAATGTTTCCAAACCACCTTATGCTCGGTATCGCAACCTTTAAAAATAAGCTTTCGGGGATTACGATGCTTCGGCGGCGTGATTCGCAAGTCATAGCTTTTGCGTGCAAATCACTGGTACTTGCCGGTGGGGGGTATGCGGGGATTTATCGAGGACATTCGACCAACTCCCAAGAATCCAGCGGGGATATACTGGCGATTGCTTTGCGGGCCAAAATGCGGCTGGTCAATATGGAGTTTGTACAGTTTCATCCAACGACCCTTTTAAACAGCGGAACCTTAATCAGTGAGGCAGCACGGGGGGAGGGGGCTTATATTGTCGATGAAAATGGATTTCGATTTACCGATGAACTCCAAACGAGGGACAAACTTTCCCGTGATATTGTCCGCCATCAGATGGCAGGGCATAGCGTTTATCTCGACTTCCGCCATTTGGGGGAGGAATTAATCGACAAAAAACTCCCCTCTGCCCGTAAACATGCTCTTAACGGAGCGGGGATCGATATTCTTACCGAACTGCTTCCTATTACCCCCTCGGCGCACTACACAATGGGGGGAATTTGGAGCCGTGACGATACCTCCACCGATATTGATAACCTTTTTGTCTGTGGAGAGTGTGCCTACAGTGGTGTACACGGCGCCAACCGTTTAGGGGGTAACAGTTTGCTGGAGGGGGCATATTTTGGCAAAGTAGCCGGTATACAAGCGGCTCGTGCGGCGAAGAAAGGGGTATTCCACCCGATCGATTATGCCCTGGTAGCTAAAGAGTTCCGTTATGTTGATATGATCTTAGAGGGGGAAAACCGCTTTAATATCAATACCATGCGCCGTAATTTGGGAAATATCCTTTATAAAAACGTAGGGGTATTCCGCCATCACGACTCCCTCGCAGGTGCACTCGAATATATTCATTATCTGATGAAAATGTCATCGGGTCTGTGTTGTATCAACAAAGAGCGTAGCGATAACGTCGAGTTGATGTCCATTATTGAGTTTCGTAACTCCCTCACCGTTGCCGAAGCGATGGTGATGAGCGCATTGGCTCGTGAAGAGAGCCGCGGTGTCCATTATCGAGAGGATTTCCCGCAAAGAGATGATCGCAATTATAAGGTTGATACCGTTATACGACGGCTTGCCGGGACATTTTTGCGAATCAGTTTTGAAAGTCACCTCGTTTCGGACTGGAGGCATCGTATTCGGAAGTTTTTTCACGCACAGTAGTGCGGTGAATTGAATAGGTAATTTTACACAAGGAGTAGGTTATGGCAAAAGTTATGTTACGTTACGATTCAAAAGGATCAATCTCTTTTTATGTCGCTAAAAAAGATATGGAAGAGACTATCGTTAAAAGTGAGTTTGATACGGATGAAAAATGGGGCGGTGAAGTTGAACTATCAAACGGTGAAACATGGTTTATTGAGCCAGGTGCGAAAAAGTTCCCTTCTGAAGTAGTAGCAATTAGACGGGGAGAATAATAGTTTATCCATTCATTCTTTGAATGGATATTTTCCTTGATTTGCTTATAAAATATTCTTATTTGTTTAATTGGCGGAATTTTACAATACATGTTTCCCTTTCTAGCCTATCATTGCGCTAGTTAAAGGATTACATAAATGAATATTATTTGCCATCAAAGTCCTTCTATTGATTCAATCTATCACATTCCGACATATCAATATAAAAAAGAGCAAGATTTTGAATTTATTGGTGCTCCCTCTGTACATGAACATATTATTTTAAATAATGGATGCGCTGTACTGATGTTTGAAATTGCTGGAAAAAAGTATGAATTTGACGGTGATTTAGTTTGCGGTAAATTTACTCATGCTCCAAAGATCAAAATTGTATTTAAAAATACGTGTCAAAAACTGACGATTATTCGTCTCAGTGCATGTGGCATGTTTAGACTGACTAATACTTCAATAGCCTCGATGGTAAACAAAATTGCACCTGGTTCAATAATAGATATGCAATTGGAAACTGAACAAAGCCCGGAACAATATATTCGATCTGTCGAATCAATTATGAATGCGGAGTCTCAAGAAGCTTCTTATGTACTTACACGCCAAATTATACGTTATGTCAATGCCAATTTTACGGAGCTTCCTACTAATCCTACTAAAACTGTAGCGGAACATTTTGGAATTTCTGAAAATTCATTACGCCGATATTTTAAAAAATATCTTGGAATTAACCTCTCTACCTACATTATTACCATTAAACGAAAAAAGATGATTCAAGCCCTTTATGAAAACAATTATGACTCATTAAGTGTACGAGAAAACGGTTATTATGATCAATCCCACTTTCTAAACGATTTTAAACGATTATATGGTGTCCCGCTAAAAGAGTATTTTAGTAATATTCAATTGATGCGGAACCATGCACCGGATTTGATGCATTTTTTATACCATTGTAATATTCAGAGTAGTATATGATGATCTCAGAAGTGCTGGCTATTAATCATTCGACACCAATCGGAAATTTATTTACTGAAGAATATAGAGTTCATACATTTGAAAGTAACACTTTAATGAAAGAAGTGTTTACTCATTTCACTACCTTTGCTGCTGATGTCGTCATAATTGTAGATGAAGCGATCTCGATCGGTATCATAACACTCAAAGATTTGATACGTATACTTCACAATTGTGATAATCTGATACGTCCAGTCAAAGAATTTATGACGACACCTTTACATACCTTTCACGCTTCTATGAGTATTGCAGAAGTTTTGGATGGGATGAAAAATGCTTTATTTGACAAAATTGTTGTAACGTATGATACAGGTGTTATTGATGTGATAGACAGACGTCATCTCTTGTCCTTCTGTTATAATCAACTTACTCCTATGATTAAGCATGAATACAATATGCTCCATTCACTTATAAGATTAGTGGGTGAAGGAGAGCACGGACTGTTAAAAATGGCTACAACAGATGCGTTAACAGGAATAGGTAATCGTCGTTTGTTAGAAGAAGTTTTCAATGCACATCAGCGCCTTGAAGAACGGTATGCCGTTGATATGTTTTTGCTGATGTTCGATATAGATGGATTCA
Source organism: Sulfuricurvum sp. (assembly GCF_041651515.1). Classification (GTDB taxonomy): domain Bacteria; phylum Campylobacterota; class Campylobacteria; order Campylobacterales; family Sulfurimonadaceae; genus Sulfuricurvum. Next base: position 297,196 of record NZ_JBAZJF010000003.1, on the reverse strand, counting down.
AAGATATTAACGATACATTCGGACACAATGTTGGGGATTTAGTCCTAAAAGAATTGACAAAATTGGTTAGTAATTCGATTCGAAAATCTGATATATTTATCCGATGGGGTGGAGAAGAATTTATGATATTGTTGCGATATTCTGATTCTGAAAGCGTTGTAAAAATTGCCGAGCAGATCCGTATGCGTATTGATAACTATCATTTTGAGACTATAAGTCATATGACGTGTAGCTTCGGATTGACATCCATTAAAGCGAATGAAAGCCTTGAAAATGTAATTGAACGTGCGGATAAGGCGCTCTATCGTGCAAAAACAGACGGAAAGAATACGGTTCGAATCGAAGAGGTATAAGTGTTACAATTCAATTCCGTACTGTTTAATCTTATACCCAATTTGACGGGCCGTCATTCCGAGCAAGCGTGCCGCTTTCGTTTGAATGCCGTGCGAATCGATCAGCGCTTGCATGATGGATTCTTTCTCTAATTCTTGAAGACTTTTTTTCGTCATCGGTCCGCCGGAATGAGTCTCGACATGCGGTAGGTGTGCAGGTGCACTCATATATACGGGTTGTGCTGCGGGAGCGGGTTCAGGCTGCATATAGAGTTTTTGATAATTAAACGGCAATACATGACTGAGCATTTCCGGCTGTATTTCACCATCCGGACAGATAAGGACGATTCGCTCCATAGTATTTTGCAGCTCACGGATATTTCCCGGCCACGGATAATCAAGTAACAACTCCATCGCCGGTTTGGTGAAGTGCATATTTTTGCGGTGCTCTTTCATGAAACGATGCAGATAGTGTTCGATGAGGAGTTTGACGTCTTCGTACCGCTCCCGTAAAGGGGGGAGATTGATAGGGATGACGTTGAGACGATAAAATAGATCCTCTCGGAACTCTCCCTTTCGTACCATCTCTTCGAGATTGCGATTGGTTGCAGCGACAAGCCGAACATTGGTTTTAATGGTTTTATTTCCGCCGACCCGTTCGAACTCCTGCTCTTGCAAGATACGGAGTAATTTGACTTGCAATGAGGGGGTGATATCCCCGATCTCATCGAGAAACAGCGTACCGCCATCTGCCAGTTCAAAACGCCCTTTACGCATCTCTCTCGCATCGGTAAACGCCCCTTTTTCATGCCCGAAGAGTTCCGATTCTAGGAGCGTTTCACTGATGGCGGCACAGTTTAGTTTAATAAAGGGACCATTTTGACGACGGCTGAGGTTATGTACGGCAGTTGCAATCAACTCCTTCCCGGTACCCGTTTCACCCCGAATTAGAATAGTTGCATCGGTAGGGGCAACGGTGTTGATCATGCTGAAAACCTGCTGCATTCGAGTAGAGCGTCCGACAATATTTTCAAATTTATAATCTTTTTGCAGCTCTTCTTTGTAATAGGTTTTCAGTTCGCTGATGGACTCTTTTTCTTGTACGATGGTTTGCTGGACTTTCATCGATCCGACAAACAGCGTTCCGACGATGGTGAGCATACGGACAATTTCGTCAAAATTCAGAGGGCTGTTTTTACCGATATTGGCTGAGATGACACCGATGACCTCATCATCTTGGAGAAGCGGTACCGCGACATAGGAGACCATTTGTGTCGAGATATTTCCCATTTTGTTGAGGTAATTGATATTGTTGTGGATATTTTCGATAACAATAGGCTCGCGGCTCTTAGCCGCAAGTCCCGTAGCCCCCTCCCCGAAACGGTAGGTTGCCATTTTTTTTTGATGAGGTTCAAGATCGATGGAGACGAGCAACTCAAGCTCATCGACATCCTCTTTTTTACGAAAGAGGGCACACCGTTCGAGATATCCGTGTTGTTTGAGTTTACGTATCGCTTTTTCAATACTGTCATGAATATCAGTAGTACTGGTCAGTAAGACGGCTACGTCATACAGAAGATGAATCTCTTTGTACGCGAATGTCAGTGCACAGGTCTGGCACTCTTCATTGTTAGGTAGTTTAGGTTCATACGTCATCATGAATGCTCTTTCAATTAAATAGTAAAGTAATTGTATACTAATTTTAATCATTACCTATGTCTAAAAAATAGGCAGTTTGTAGAACATGATTTGCATTCACTCTTACAAAATTCCGACAAGGAGAACAAATGCACATTACTGTACACGGAACACTTACCGCATTAGAGGGAAAAGAGATGACAATTTGGCGTGAAGCACCTGCCGCGCGCGTCACGGCTTTGGATGGAAGCCAAAATGTAATCGGGATGATTGCTCCGAGCGCGCAGCTGCTTATTGCAATCCCTTCGCTCAAAACGGAAGTGTGTTCATTGGGAGCTAAAAAATTCAATGATCTTATCAAACAGTTCAAAAAACTCAAAACGGTGATGATTACAACCGATGATATCGAGTTTGTGAACGATTTTGTCACTCGTGAAGGGATCGACAGTGCCGAAGTGGTGATTGATACGGCGCGTGATTTTGCCAAAAAATTCGGTCTTTTGATCAGTGAGGGGAAGCTCAAAGACCGCCTTGCCCGTGCGGTATTTGTCATCGACCAAGAAGGGATGATCAGTTACGTCGAAGTTGTTCCTGAGATTACGGATGAAGTGGATTACGATAAATGTATCGAAGCGGTGGATAAAGCGGCCAACTTCAAGAAAAAAGGGCACGACCACGAAAACTGGATGGGCGTTTAATTTCTTTACCCCAATCTCTTATAAAACTGATTGGGGTAGAGGGGTTTGTCAAAATAAAACCCTTGGGCATAGGTTGCCCCCATCTTTTTCAATATCTCATATTGTGTTAGTCGCTCAATTCCCTCTACAATCGTTTTAGCACCGATGGCATTGGCTAAGGTCACAATGGTTTGGACAATCTCTCTGTCTTTGTGGTTATCTTCGATCTGCTGAATAAAACTGATGTCAATCTTTAAAAAATCAATTTCAAAGTGTTTGAGATACGCCAAAGATGAAAATCCGGTTCCGAAATCATCAATCGCGATCCGAATCCCCATCTCCCGAAGTGCGTACAGATACTCAGAGGTTAATTCCATATTTTTCATCATAACGTGTTCGGTAATCTCAACGACTAAATGATTCTTCAGTGCGGGAGTGGCTTCCAACAGCGCGCGCATATTATCTATCAGATGGATGTCTCCAAACTGATTGCCTGAGAAATTGACGTTTATAAATATTGCTTCGTCTAAGGGGTTGTTTTGTAAAAAATCGACTGTTAAGCTGAGAATATGGGAATCAATTTTTTTCTCGACCCCCAATTTTTCAGCCAAGGCAAAAAAGATATCGGGACGAACGTTGTTAAAAGTCAGATTTAGCCATCGTGCTAATACTTCTCCACCCACGACTTTAGTGGTTTCCATGTCGATAATAGGCTGTATCCGTATAAAGAACTCTTCCCCTCCTACGGCGCTCAAGAGCTCTGTCCGAATCGATTTATCTTTGGCTTTGTCGACAATAAAATCTTTTGCCATAAAGACACGGCTAGAGTGAGACGATTTTTTTGCTTCGTACATGGCGGCGTCCGCACGCTCGATGAGTTCAGACATTTTTTTGGCATCTCTAGGCGCGAGTGCGATACCGATACTCGCCGAGGTAAAATCAATAATTTGCTCATCCACTTCATAGGGGCGGCTCAGGGCTTCATCGATTTTTTGAGCTATCGCTTTTGCTGTCTCTTCATTGATTCGCTCAAGAAGAATGAGAAACTCATCCCCACCGTAGCGACCGATCATATCATTGGAACGTAGAATCTTTTTGATTCGGTTGGCGGCTTTGGATAAAACTAGATCTCCGTATTGATGACCGTAGGTGTCGTTAACCTGTTTGAACTTATTGAGATCGATAAAGAGGAGTGCAATTTGATTCTCTTCGCTCGCCACATCGATTTTGATCTCCAAAACGTTCAAAAATGATTCTCGATTATAAACACCGGTTAAAGGGTCTTTAAAAGAGGTAGATAAGAGTTTGGTTCTTAAAAATTTGAGTTCAGTGATGTCTTCGAGTATTCCGACGTAATTGGTCACATCTTTATAATCATTTTGGAGTGGAAAGATGGTGGAACGAACCTGTATAAGCTCACCGCTTTTAGTACGATCAACGAGCTCATCCTGAAAAATCCCTTTCTCATGGATGTCAGCGTGCATCTTTTTATAAAAATCGACCCCTTGTTTGCCCGATTTTAAAATGGAGGGCATTTTACCGATCACATCTTCGGCATCGAATCCGGTCATTTTTTTAAAAGCCGTATTTACCTCTATGATTTTGTAATCCCTGTCGGTAATCAGAACACCTGCATTGAAATGCTCAAGCAGTAGATGGAGCTTTGAGTTAAGTGCATTGTAACGCTCTTTGTAAAAGTCAGGGAAGATAATAATCATAAAAAAGGGTTTATCCCCCTCAAAGCGGTGCCCTATGAGTCTGCTTTCCCCTATACCATCTAATTTTAGATCGACTTGGGCATAAAATTGTTGTGAAAGTTGCGCTTTAAAGTTAAGAAGCATTGGGAGAAAAACGGGTTTAAAATGATTTTCGAGATAGTTGGGTTGAAAATCATTGACGTGACAAACCGATTTGGCTTTTTCATTGATACGCTGTACTTTGAGATCTTGATCGGTGATGATGACAGGCACAGGCAAAGGCATCATCCAATGCTCAAACCACTCGGATACATTTTTTAATAAGAGTGAATTTTGCATCAGCGTATAATCAACTTACACTCATCGGCGTTAATTTGGAAAGTGCCACGGTATATCTCTTCGAGGAACCCTTTAAAGACGTGAAACGTATCGTTCAACATATGTGTTTGTCCTGATGGATCGACAACCGCAGATTCACACTTCATAATTTCTTGACATAGCAACTCACTCCCCGGATGGGTGATGTTTAGAAGGATGTATCCCTCTTCTTTTTTGACTTCAACCTGTAATTTCATATTTTTGAGTTGCGTACTTTGAGCGACCCGAACGAAAAACATCATCCACAGTAAACTCAATTGGTGAAATTGCCCTGTTTTATCGAGATACGTGGCATCTTGATCCCCTATCACTTCAATCTCTATCGGAAAGGTTTTGGACTGCGTCAGTAAAAGTCCAATCTTTTCGGTGGCACCGAAGGTATTGATCACTTCCTCTTTTTGCGGAATAAAAAACTCTTTTAGAAACTGTATGTCGTTTAAAACATTCTCTTTTTCGATTTGAAACTGCTGAATATAAAGATGGTGTTCATTGCTATCAGGGATATTTTCGACGATCTGATGATATAAATGGTTGATCGAGTTGAGTGGTCGTTTCATCTGATCCATTAACTGCCGTACGAAAACATCAACCCCTAATACGCTAGAGAATTGATGAATGACCCGTGAACTGCTCACTTTGTACTGTATCTCATCGGTTAGTGCTTGTCTGAGTTTCTCTTTGGCTTCATCGATGGCTGAAATATCGGTTAACGTGACAACATAGAGAGCTTCATCACTATCCAACGCATTGGCAATAATATGAAAGGTACGCAATTCATTATTACGTTTGATTTTAACTTTTAGATCACTGCGTGATGAATGCAAGATGAGCTGAAGCCAGTTGGAACCGCTTTTTTTATCGTAAATAAAACCGTCTTCATCGATTTTTTCGAAAAAGTCACAAATGCATGCGTGCTCTTTTTTGAAATCTTCCAACGACTCGTATTCGCTGAAAAGATGTAAGAACGCTTGATTGGCAGAGTTGAGTTCTTTGCCGTCGGTTACGATAACAATATTGCTCTCCGTATCGAGGATTTGCTTGATAAATTGATACTGTACCTCTAGCTCATCGCGCAGTGCGTTGAGTTCATCTGCTTTGTCGGCTAAGTGATTTTTTTGAATATTTTGTTTTTCATACAATGCCCGTATTTCGGAATAGGCGGTTTGGAGCTCTTCATTGGTCGATTGCAACTCTTCATTCGTGGTTTCGAGCTCTTCATTGGAGGCTTGCAACTCTTCGTTGGAGGCTTGCAACTCTTCGTTGGAAGCTTGCAATTCCTCATTGGAGGTTTCGAGCTCTTCGACTACAGTTTGTAGATGTTCACGTGTCGCAATCAGCTCTTGTTCAAGATAGACAATGCGGGTATTGGTCGCTTCTACCGCATCGAGAACAATCTCATTTTTTCGCGCTTCTTGTAGCTCAAATGAGAGTAAAAACATCAGATAATTACCGCGATAACCCTCTAATGGAGAGAGTTTTAGACGGATTATACTATCTCCCTCGGTACGTTCAGCGATGACAGGGAAAACAAGGTTTGTCTCTTCTTTATTGGCTTTATAAACCAGTGAACGTATCTCTAAACTAATCCCATCGGGTAGCATTTTGAGGATATTGTTTTGAACCATTCCACTAGGAAATTTTAGTAAATCGTTTAGATTTCCTTTGATGTAATGGATGTTAAAATCGTTGTCGATAACCACACATTTATCTTCATAAAAATCAAACAGCGTTTGGCGTATCGCATCTTCAATAGTGCCCAGTTGACGTTTAGGGGTGATTTGGGTTGGTTTGAGATATTTTGGACGATTGATCATCTGAGGATAGAGCATTTTACGTGATTCTGCGGTGGTTCGCGCTTGAAAAATTTTGCTTTTTGTATCAATGGTTGCAAAATAATCGCTCGATGCACTTACCGTTTCAGATTTGCCCAAAAACATTGTTGCATGGGATTTGAGCGCATAGGCAAAGGTGGTGAAAATTCTCTTTTGGAGATCATTTTCAAAATAGATTAAAAGATTACGGCACGAAATAAGATCGAGATTGACAAACGGCGGATCAACCATGATGTTATGGCGTGAAAAAATAACCCGCTCTTTAAGAAACGGTTTCACCTCAAACTCATTCCCTCTTTGGTTAAAGTAACGTTTTAACCGTGCTTCGGATAGGTTGCCGACCAAGATCTCAGGGTATATCCCCTCGCGCGCTTTTTTAATTGCTTCTTCATCGATATCAGTGGCAAAAATTTTGATATGTACCGCACTGTGAGTTCCGATAATTTCATCGAGTAAAATCGCAATGGTGTAAGCTTCTTCCCCTGTGGCACATGCTGTTATCCAAACGCGAAACGTATCGGTGATCGGCTGAGTATGAATGTACTCTTGTATATGGGTACTTAAGGCTTCGAATGCCTCATGGTCTCTAAAAAATGCGGTTACACCGATGAGCATATCGCGGTACAGTAACTCAATCTCTTCGGGATTCTCTTGGAGATATCGGGTGTAATCTTCTAAATCAGAGGATTTGATTGCTGCCATACGACGCTCTATCCGGCGGGTAATGGTGCTTTTTTTGTATTGGCTAAAATCAACGCCGATACGCTCTTGTAAAATGTCAAAAATGTCAAAAAGCTTATTTTCTTCCTCTTTTTCAACCCGTAGTGATTTTGGATAGCGTAGAAGATGGATAATCTCTTTTGCCATATCTTCGGCAGAGAGGATGTAATCGACCCCTTTGGTATGAATCGCTGACATTGGCATTCCATCAAATTTCGCCTCTTCAGGTTTTTGTGCGATGGTAATACCACCCTCAGCGCGGATAGCACGGATTCCTTGCGAACCATCCGAACCTGTCCCTGATAATATAACACCGACGGCATGTTCCCCTTGTTCTTGGGCGAGGGAGATGAAAAATTTATCAATAGAAGGTTTTGGCCCGATACGATTTTCGGGTGGCTTTTCTAAATGAAAAAGACCGTTGGAGATAAACACATCACGATCTGGCGGGGTAATATAAATAGTATTAGGTTTTGGTAGGAGACCGCTTTTGACTTCCATAACGTCAAAAGGTGTTTCACGAGAGAGGAGTTCGAGCATCATGCTTTTATGATTGGGGCTGAGATGTTGTACGACGACGTAAGCAATCTCCCCTTTTTCCGCAGGAACATTGGAGAGAAAGAGTCGTAATGCTTCCAAGCCGCCAGCGCTGGAACCGAGTCCAACGATAATGAGAGGCTTTTTAGTTGTACTTTCTTTCGACATAACCGCTTCCTCTTCTATTTTGCTCGCTAATCTAAAATTATAACAGATTCTTGGTTATAAAATAGTCATGATTATTAAAAAATAGTTAATGAATATAATTTTATATTCAGGATAAGAATTAGTATTTAGTAAAGGGATAGAACGTATTTTGCATGTATTTTATTATCAGTGATTATGAGGAATATGTATGGTCGAGCAATACATTATGTGGTTAAACGGGCGGGGATTTCATCCCGATGATTTAGAATCCAAAGGGTTTAACGGCAATACCCCCTTGTTGCTTGCCGCCTTGGAAGGGAATGCCATGATGGTCTCACGTCTGATCGAGGCAGGGGCAAATCTCTATGCGATCAACGGCGATTTCAACGGGGTATTGTTTAATGCTTGTTATGCTGCATCACCCGAAGTGATCCGTCTCCTTGTGGAAGCGGGTGCTGATATCAATGATACGAACGAAGAGGGGACGACGGCTTTGATGTATGCGGCATCAGCTTCGCGCGTGGAGTGTGTCAAAATGCTTCTTAGCCTCGGTGCGGATCCATCTCTTCACAACGAAGACGGTTTCAGTGCTATCGAACTCACCAGTAATCGTGACGTCTTCCGACAACTTCGTAGTGCGTGAAGAAACCCTTCTAACCCCTCAGGGGGTTGCTTCTAATCAATCATTCTTGGATTGGGACTCTCAGCCCTCACTTTTTAAACACTATCCCCATTTTTGTTATCGTGTACCTTTATGTGATCATCCCTCCCTCCAATGGCTTAGAGAGACAAGATGTATCACGGATGAGCAGCGTATTGCATATAAACCGTATCATCGCCTTAATGTACCCTCTGCCGGAAATCTTCACCCTCTCGAAATTTATGTTCAGATCCGTAATGTATCGGGACTGCTTAGCGGTATTTATCATCTCGACGTAGTGAGAGATGAGCTTGTGATGATAGTCGAGCTAGGCTCAGAGGGGATTGAACCGCTTCTGGGATTGGATCGGCGTTTTAGCGGATGCATTGTGATGCTCTCACTCGTCCCTTTTCGTTCATCCTGGAAGTACGCTCTGCGTGCATGGCGATACCTCTATCTCGATCTCGGACATCAGATCGGAGCACTTAGCGCATCGGTAGAACATTTTGGGTTTCATCTGACAAAAATGTTTACGAATGATTTAAATGCCCTTAATCGTGTCATGGGGATGGGAGAGGATGAACGGATCGTTGCACTCTATGGAGTTGGGGAGATGTCGGAGAGACCGGTAAAACTGCTGCAAAAACCGTTGAAGAATGTTCAGCCGACCGATTACACGATTAGTAATGATCTGCTGGTAACGAGTGTTAAAAACAGCCCTCTCTACAGTGAGATTCCCACTGCTCAACGATGGGAGAATTTTATAACACTCAATCGTACCCGCCGAAGTGCACGGGAGTTTTATCTGCACGCCATGAAGGATGGCGCGATCGAAGTGTTGCTGCAACGGAAAGCTCCGCTGTCGTTAGAAGTTGTCGCAATACTCTTGCAAGCACACTCTATGCAACCTGGAGTGTATCGTAACGGAAAATGTGCTGTGAGCGAAAATTTTAATTCTGAAATAGTCCATCTGCTTTTAGATCAGCGTTTTATTTCAGGATCAAATATGGTAGTATTAATCTATGCAGAGATTTTTAGTGCAGAAACCCATATTGAAGCGGGGGTCTATGCGCAGGATCTTTATCTGGCGTGTGAGGAACTTGGAATCGGATGCAGCGGAATCGGCGCTTTCTATGATGATGAAGCGTCTCCCTGGTCGGATAATGCACTGCTGTATGCAGTCGCAATAGGAGGCAAATTATGATTATCGGTGTACCCAAAGAGATCAAAACGGATGAGTTCCGTGTCGGTATTACCCCATCCGGGGTACGAGAGCTTGTAAAACACTCACATACGGTTTTCATTGAGGCCGGTGCGGGTCTGGGAAGCGGATTTGAAGATGAAGCCTATAGGAATGCTGGCGGTACGATTATTGAAAACGCCGATGCCGTGTATGAGCGCTCACAGATGATACTGAAAGTAAAAGAGCCTATCGAAATCGAATACGGCCGCTTGCGTGAAGGGCAGATCCTCTTTACCTATCTCCATCTTGCTGCGGATAAGCGTTTGACAGAAGTGTTGTGCGAGAAGAAGATCACGGCATTGGCGTACGAGACGTTACGTGTGGGGAGACGGCTTCCGCTGTTGGAGCCGATGAGCGAGATCGCGGGGCGGATGGCGACACTCTTCGGAGCAGTGCAGTTGGGACGATACAACGGCGGGAGCGGACGGCTTCTCGGCGGTGCGGTGGGTGTTGAGACAAATCGTGTCGTCATCCTCGGAGCCGGAGTCGCTGGGAAATCGGCAGCGGACGCTGCGGCGGGTTTGGGTGCGGAAGTTACGATGTTTGATATCAATACCGAACGGCTGACTTATCTGCGCGATGTGATGAGTCCGCGTGTGACGATGATGTATTCGATCCATGAAGCGATTGAACACAGTATCAAAGAGGCCGATCTCGTCATCGGAACGGTACTCGTCACCGGAGCCAAAGCTCCGAAACTTATCACCAACGATATGCTTTCATGGATGAAGAAAGGTTCCGTCCTCGTCGATGTTTCTATCGATCAGGGGGGGTGTTTTGAGACCTCTCATCCGACAACCCATTCTCATCCGACGTTTGAAGTGGAGGGGATCGTTCACTACTGTGTAGCCAATATGCCGGGGATGTATCCGCGCACTTCGACGATAGCTCTCACCAATGCGACCTTGCCGTATGTGCTGAAGATCGCTTCGACACCGTTGGATACGCTGTTAAAAGATGAAATCTATACCGGTGCGCTCAACACGTATAACGGATATGTGACCAATCAAGCGGTTGCAGAGGCACATGCGATGGCATATAAGGCATTCTCATGAACGAAATGGACAAAGCGCACGAGATATTAGCCATTTATCGTTTTTACAAAATGGACGGTAAACTTTATGATTACGATGAAGATGATCGCCTTGATGAGCTTTTCGATGCGGTTGTAATGGCGATCAATGAGTGCGGTATCCTCAAACCGCTCCTTCCTAAAGAGGAGTTCGTTATCCCGTGTCGCGGATTGCTAAATCGTGAGCGTGCATGGCTGCAGCGGTTTGAACATAAAGACACCCGAGCTTTTTTTCTTAGCGATATTTACGATTTCTTGAAGCTCTTTACGGGACGGACGAAACTGCGGGTAGGGTGAAACGGTAAATTTTCGTCTATATTTTTCAGGCATGCCTCTGTATACTTACACTCTATAGCAAAAGAGAAAGGGTGAGTAAATGAATCTTATCATTTCAGATGGGACATTGGGGCAAGTATACTCTACAATCACAAAACCAAATCCAGAGTTTTTCCAACAAGTCGGAGAAGAACGATTTCGTAAATTGGTGAATGACCATTACGAGCTAATTCGTCAAACACCCATCTCCTTCATGTTTCCGATCGATTACAAAGAAGATTTTGACAAGGTCAAAAAACACGCTGCCGATTTTCTGATCCAAATGTGCGGAGGACCTGATTATTACGCGCAAACACGGGGGGATCCGAGGATGCTTGCCCGACATGCGCGGTTTCGGATTGATGAAAAAGGTCGCAAGGTGTGGCTGGAGTGTTACGCAACGTTATTACAGGAAATTGAACGTGAAGGGATTTCAAAAGAGAACATCCAATCGTTTTGGAACTACCTTGATACGTTTTCCAAAGTATTAGTAAATACAGAAAATTATCTCTAACGAAATTGATTATAGTGCGAATATAAATTGCCTTGATACATTATGGTATGACATTGAAGCCTATCTGAAAAAGTACGCGATTGGTTGAAAGTATTATCTTGTAAGTAGCAATAATAGTACTAATACTCGATAAAAGTGAGTGACAAGACATCATTCTTATAATTATCTTGGCGTTTATATTCTCGATATCCGTGTGATAATGCAATACCGATCAAATATTTTTTCCCCTCATGGGTGATAAAACGATGGGTTGCTTGATCCGAGTTAAAACGTAAAATTTCATCATCTAATTCGATGCTATCCATAGGGTTAAGATGGGGATGAGTCGTAGAGATAATAATCCCTTTACGATCGACAAAACACGAAAATCCGTTTTTAGAGGGGGGAAAGCTGTCGTTTAACATGGCTTTAAATTGCGGATAGGCATCAAATACGATACCGATTCCCCCCAATGTTTTATTATTTTGACGAATTGTAGCGCTGTAAATGTAGGTCGATTGAGCATCATAAAACGGCGTATTATCAAATTTACTGACAAAATAGTTCTGGCTATTGTGATTATTGAGTGTTCTTGAGACATATTCCTCGGAAACTTTTTTCCCTATGATCGTGGAATCGTTGGATGTTGCGATAACGGTAGAATTTTTATCATAAACAAACAGATTGGTATATACCGTATAGAGGCTATTAATGTACTGCAATACATCTGTCATGACTTTTCTATCTGGGGTCTCTTTGGAGAGTTCTTCTTCAAATATAGGAGTCATTGCCCACCAGCGGCTATCATTCGCCCGTTCATAGAGATTTCTATCCATAATGTCGATTGCTAATTTAGCCGATGCTTGAACATCGTAAATCAACCCTTCCATAATGGTATTTTCAAGATTGGTCACGGTATCTTTTATCGTACTGAGTATGGCAGTGCTTACCGTGCGAAGGTTATCGAGTACGGGTGTTAAAACATACACCTTCTCTTTTGAAGCAATCAGCTCACCATTAATAATCACATCGCTTAGATCTTCGATGACGTCATCTGCTTTGCAGATAATGGCTTTGATATTCTCATCCAAAGTACATTTGGCACTGATAGGGTCTTGAATCGGAGGATTTTTTGAACATTTTTGTGCATTAATAAAGGCGATACTTCTCCACGGAGCGCCGTAATAGCCTTCATACCCTTTTGTTTTTGCCGAGACATAGAGATATCCGTTACGGTAGATGATGTCATCATCGAATGAAAGTTTATGAACCTCTTTGTTTGTTTGGAGTGATTCTGATGATGCGGTGATAATCTCTTTGCCATCGGTAAAAATAATGTGTTCTGAAGGGTTTAAAAGGGATGAAAATATATAGTTCATCTCATCGTCAAAACGAAAACATAAAATCAGCACTCCGATCGGTTTTTTATTATCCATGATTCTTTGGGCAAAAATGAGCGTTTTTTGCTGTGAAGCAAACAAATCGGTATGGGCATAGCGTTCAACATAGCCGTCGCTCTGTAATGCATCGCGAATAATAGAATCCGATGTTGATGGGGTGAGCGTATTGTTTGGATTGATATTGAGACGGATATTTCCTTGTGTGTCTGCGATGATGATTTCGTTATAAACGCTGTATTTCATCGTATATTCGATTAGGCGATTTTTAAGATCTTCTATAGAAAAACGATCATTTAAGAAATCGATTATAGCGGTATCCGTAGCCAAAAATCCGACATCTGCCGTGCGCTCAAACAAATTTCGGATCAGGATATCGATACTGATTTGAGCTTTTGAATTTAGTTCTTCGGTGTATTTTTTCAAGTTCTCTCGGATAAGCAGAGGGATTAGCTCTTCTTTGAGATTACTAAAAGTCTCAATGGTTTTTTCGGTAAACGAGAATAGGTTGGCCGCTTTTTCGAGAGCACAAATTTTTCCGGTTAGGATGATTTTTTTAAGAAATCTGTTTTGATCATCGAAAAGATTTACACTGTTGCGAATAAACGGGAATATTTCTAAAAATTTTGTACTATCCATACGGTTGTATCCATTATATTGTTAGGTAATAAATTATCGGTATTTTTATTATGAAAATATAGCAGGTATACAAATTTTTATATCTATTAATTATTCTTATCTATGGTTATTATTTAATCATAGTTATTCATCTTGGATCGGTTATATCGCGAATATAAATTGCATTGATTGTCTATATATTAGGAGAAACGCAATGAGTGAACGTGACGCATTACGGTATGAAATCGAAGGCTATCTAAAAAAATACGCGATTGATGATGAATCACGATACGTAATAGCACCACTCGTTGCACTTAAATCGCTGGAGATGAATCATCTCTATGAAGATCTGGGCTTTAAAAGCCGTGTTCAGATGGGTACCTATATGGCACACCATTTTCCCCGTCTTGCCGAGCTTAAACCCAAAGATAAACTCTGGAAAAAATTTCTCTATGATGCCATAGGGAAAGTTGCACCCGCATGCGCGAGCTGTAATGATCAGGAACACTGTTTTAGCTGTTTGATCGCCGAGGCGAGTGCGTGAAGACCCCCTCGATAACGACTAGCGAACTCTATATCCATCTTGATACCCTCATCGGTGCCGATATCCCTGTCTTTATCCACGGAAGTCCCGGAATCGGAAAATCGTATATTGTTGCCGAAGTGGCTAAAAAACATGGTTTTGAATTGGTTGATGTACGCCTTTCACAAATGGATCCCGTCGATCTGCGCGGTGTCCCTGCGATACGAGATGAACAGACGGTGTGGATGAGCCCCGTATTTTTTCCGAAAGATACCGAGTCGAGCGGTATTCTCTTCCTCGATGAACTAAACTCCGCACCCCCTTCGGTACAAGCAGCGATCTATCAATTGGTATTGAACCGTAAAATGGGAGAGTATGAACTCCCTCGCGGATGGCGGATTATCTGTGCGGGGAATCGCATCTCTGATCGCGGTGTTGTGTTTCGTCTCCCGACTCCATTGGCGAATCGGATGGTGCATTTGAATGTTGAAGCACGGTTTGAAGATTTTAAACTCTTCGCGATTCGTGAGGGACTGCACTCTTATGTGATCGGATTTTTAGGATTTCGTCCCGATCTTCTCACCTCTGAACCCATTAGTGAAGATGATAGTAATCCGGCTTTTGCAACCCCTCGAAGCTATCATATGCTCTCCTCCATCCTCAAACACAATGATAATACAGCACATATTGCTCCGATTATCTACGGATTGATCGGATACGGGGCAGGAATCGAGTTTCTCTCGTATGTCAAGGTGTATAAAAAACTTCCAAATGTACAGGCGATATATAAAGGTGTGTATCCGAGTATTGACAAAAGTGAACCGGCATTGCTCTATGCGCTCGTTTCAGCAATGGTAGAACTCTATCGAGGTGGTGAAGAGGCGTCGAAACATCTATTTGGTTTTGCTCAAAATTTACCGACCGAGTTTGGGGTAATGCTGATCAAAGATACCATCGTCAAAGATGCTTTGATCGCGGAGTGTGCTGAGTTTGATGCATGGATTAAGTGCTATGGCGACTATATCCTTTAACGAGCGTCTTGAAAAGATTAGAGTTCAATTCCTATTCGATCACCCTTTTTTAAGCGTCCTAGCCCTCTCTATCCATCATAAATACCAGAGCAATTCTCACATGCTCTTCGAGACTGACGGTGTTAGTATCCGTGTTGATGAGAGCAAGGTTTTGGGATACGATGATGCGGCTCTCAAATATCTTTATGCCCATGTGCTTCTCCACATTCTCCTCAAACACCCGTTTCGGATGAAGGATCGGGAAAAGCCAACATGGAATCACAGCTGTGATATTGTTATCGGGTTGCTCCTCAGTGATTTTCTGCGCGTCGGAAGTGCTGATGAAGAGGCGATGGTGATCGAATCTTTTCGCGACAAAAGTGTCGAGGAGGTGTACTATGCCCTCTATAAAGAGAGTGATGAGGGGGAGGGGAAGCAGAGTGAGGATAATCCAACTGAGCAAAAGATGGATATTATCGAGCACGAGGGGGATACAAAGGTAGCGGAGGAAGAACTCGATGCACTGATTATTCAGGCAATGGGTGCGGCACGGAAGCAGGGGAATATTCCCTCCTCGCTACTGGAGATGTTTGATGAGATCACGAAACCATCTATCGATTTACACACGTTGTTACATGCCTATATGTCAGAGAGTTTTTTCGATAAAGAGTCCGATTTTTCTCACCCCAATCGCCGTTTTATAGATCAGGGGCTTTATCTTCCGGGATACCGGTATGATCGTAATCGTTTGAGTTTTTTTATCTTTTTGGATCGATCTATGAGTATCACAGCTGAGGTATTCGGGCGCTTTTTAGGAATTATTGACTCTATTGTTCGCATGAGTCACGATTTCGAGGTGAGCGTGATCCCTTTTGATGAGCGGGTATACGCCGAGGAGAAAAAGAGTTACGATGCACAGGGGATATTGCCTGAGATACGTTTTGCGAAAGGGAACGGCGGAACGCAGTTTGAACCGGTTTTAGAGTATCTAAACACCCATGCAGGGGAAAAGAGTCTGGCGGTGATCCTTAGTGATGGATATTTTACGGTGGAAAAAGCTCCGGCGATGCAGACACTCTTTCTCCTCAGTGAGAAAAAAAATTTGAAAAGGTTTGAACGTTATGGAGACGTCGTCTACTTTGACTTACCGTGAACATATCGAAGCGTTGAAAGACGATTTGGATTTTGAAGAGCAGGGGGATAGACTTTATCTGTATCATGAGGACGATGAGGCGCGGTTACTGTGGGCTTTTCATCGTCCAAGCGGTTCACATCCGGTACAGGTGGGCGACCCAAATACCGACGTAGCGATTATGGCATTCAATCACTCTCGTTTGGGAGCATTGGAGCGGTACCATCGATTGAATCCTACCGTGATCAGTGACTCCGATTTACGCCGTCATATTCGTAATCGTAGCCGGATGCTCTTTCGTGCCCTGGTTGATAATGATTTCACCGAATTGTTAGACGTTTTAGCTTTTGCCCCCGTCTTTATCGATCTAGCTTGCGATCAGATGATCAACGGGCGCATATGGAATGAAGAGTATGCTTCACCGTTGCGTGCGTCGCAGTTTTTAGAGCTGGCACATAACCATCTCAATGATAAACTGATCGAGGGGGTAATTCACCGTCTGCGACCGCTTAAACACCAAACGTTTGATGAAGCGAAAAGGCTTTTAAGTGAATTGATCTGTCAAGTACAAAAGTTGCATTCAGAGATCAAAGCGCACTATGTGGATGAGTTTGAGCGGTGGATGAAGAGCGAAAAGCTTCATCCTCTCCAACTTATCGTACTGACCAAGCAAATTGTTCTATTGAAGGAATCGCATGAATGAGACCAAACTCAAAGTGATGAAGGCACTTTTCGCCCTAAGTGACGAGATCGAATACAACATCTACGATTCTCCCGATATTGCTGAGTATGCGTGCATGGATATTGAAACGGTTGAAGTGGTGATGAAAGAGCTTTATGCTGAGGGATATTTAGGGGAGTGTATGACGGTAGGCGATGATGGATTCGATACCTTTTATCTCAACCGTAAAGGGCGAGCCCTGATAGGTGTGGAGTGATGCATAAACTCGTCGTATTTTATGAAAAACCTTTTTGCGCCGCAAATGCTAAGCAAAAGCAAATTCTTCGGGAGAGCGGATGCACGCTGATCGAGCGCAATCTTCTTGAACACGGACTGGATGCGGAGACGCTTCGCAGTTTCATGGGCGATAAGGCGGTGCATGAGTGGTTTAACCCCGCTGCCCCCGCTATCAAAAACAGCCTTATCTTGCCCGAAACATTGAATGAGGAAAGTGCGATGGAATTACTGATGGATGATCCGATTCTGATCCGCCGTCCGCTTATGATTATCGGTTCTGAAAAACTGTGTGGATTTGATGTGAAGAAAGTTTCGGACGTTCTGGAACGTTATGTCGAACCAATGCCTAACATTACCTGTATGGAAAAAGGATGCATGGAAAAGAGAATTTAATTTGTTGTTATTTTGAATTTGATATAATGTTATATAATAATGAAGTATTAGTGAAATATAAAATTTATAATCATTGATATTTACAGAGAAGGTAGTTTGTTGAACTTTTCACTTGAAAAAAATCTAATACGACTGATTGCCCTCGGCCCTTTCATATTTATACCGTTTGTTGTGATCGTTATATCCTCGGTTGTTATTTATCAAAATCAGCAATATTATAAACGTTCTATTGCAGAAATAGAAAATTCCTACATCAATACGCAAAAAAATGTCATTCTTTCCAAAATAGATAGCTCCATAAAACTGATGGAATATCAACAATCGATCACAGAGAGGATGTTGCAGGAGAAAGTTAAATCGCGTGTTGATACCGCCTATTCGGTAGCGCAAAATATATATACCCAAAACAAAAACACCAAAAGCCCCCAAGAGATTCAAAAAATGATCACCGATTCGCTTCGTCCTCTTGTCTGGAATGGTGGAGAGAGTTTTATATTTATTCTGGATTTTGATGGAGTTTTTCATTTGGCGCCGAATTATCTGAGGCACTTAGAAGGGCACAGTATTATTGATTTCCAAGATGCTACAAAAAGGTATGTAATCCGTGAAGAAATCGCAAAAGTAAAAAACACCGGTGAAGGCTATTTATGGGATACCTTTACGCGTCCCAAGTTTGATCCGAAGAAACAATTCAGACAATTAGCCTATGTAAAAAATTTGGGTTTATATAATTGGTATATCGGTTCGGCAGAGTATTTGGATACCACGACGAAAGAGATGGAAAAAAGCACTTTGGAGATTATCAATAACAGTGCTGCCAGCGACAGTGAGTATTTTTTTGTATTGGATCAAGCGGGAAATTTTATATCAGCAGGGAAAAATTCTGATTTGGTAGGTAAAAATGTTTTATCGCTGAAGGATGCCGATGGGAAGGAATTTATTAAAGAGCTGCTCAAAAGTGCTGCTTCCGATCACCCATTCTGGATAACCTACAAGTGGAAAAATCCTGCCAATATGCACATAGAACTGAAGCACACCTATGTTAAGAGAATTCCGAACACGAACTGGGTCATTGGAAGCGGATTCTACGTGGAAGAACTCAATAAGAAAATAGCGGATAAAAAAATGGAGTTGTCGAGAATCAATAAAAAACAATTCAATAATATCCTAATTTTCTCCCTTATGATACTTTTGATTTCACTGATTATTTCTTATATGATATCAAATAGGATACGAAAGAGATTTGTCGACTATTCAGGGATGATTGAACTGAAAAACCGTGAGTTGACGGTTTTAAATGCAGAATTGGAGAATATTGTCATAGATCGGACAGCAAAACTGCATGAAGCGTATGAAAAAATGGAAAAGATAGCGATTACCGATAGTCTTACCAATATCAACAATCGATATTATTTTAACAATGCACTGCAAAATGAAATCAACAGAGCAATCCGATATGACAGCTTTTTCTCCCTTATAATGTTTGATATTGACCATTTTAAGCAGGTAAATGATACGTATGGGCATGATGTCGGCGATAATGTTTTACGAAAAATTGTTGATATCGTTAGCAGTTGTTTGAGGGAGAGCGACATTTTTGCCCGGATCGGCGGAGAAGAATTTATAATTATCTTGCCTCAAACGACACTTGAATCTGCCATTGAAATTGGAGATAGGATACGAAAAAGTATCGAAAACTACTTTTTTGAAATGATTGAAAATACTACCATTAGTTTAGGCGTGGTTGCATACAGAGAAAATGAGAGTTTTGAAGAGATTTTAAAAAGGGTTGATACGGTATTGTATGAAGCTAAAAAGAGCGGACGCAATCGATTGATTGCGGATATATGATTTAGAGATGATCGCTGTAATCGCACAATCCGTCTATTTCAATCATCTCTTGAGCCTCTTTCTTTAAATCTTCCACATACTTTGACAACAAATCCCTTGAAACTCCACATGCGGACGCAATTTTTTCGATCACTTCACTGCTGACATTCGGAGTACGAAGTTGCATAAACTGATCGGCACTGATTTCGATATGAACCGTCTCGGTGGCGGAACAGAGGGTGAGTATCATCCCTCCATACTCGCTAAGGCTTCATTGATTTGTACCAATGCGAGCGATTTTGCATTTTCCACCTCTTTGTTATCCCACCAGTATTCGATGATAGCGTGTTCAATTTGTTCGAGCTGATCCATTTTGAGATTGGCGAATACTTCATACGACGTGATCTCTTCCGGGGTTACCCCTTTGGATGCGGCTACTTTATTCAGTGTTTCGATAATGCTCTCTTCGAGGGGTTTGGGACTCACTTCCAACCGGGCGTGATCGATCCACGCTCGGATCTCCTCTTCGAGATAGTCATGCCCCCACACTTGGTAACATAAAATACGGTTCGGACTGTAGACGATTTTCTCATCTTCGTTCAGCACATCGGACGTTTTAACTGACCCGTCATACAAATACACTTCAATCCGCTCATTTTCCCGTAGGGTACAGGCTCGTTCAAAGGCCGCTTTGGCGTGTTTAACTATTTCGCTTCGTAAATTTTCATTCATGTTAACTCCTTAAGATGCATTTGATTTAATGTTATGATAGTCCCATAGCCGCTTGTAATGGCTATCGAGTTCGGATAAAGTTGAATCAACGGTAATGAGTTCATTGGTTCGATCAAACCGTTGGGTATTGCTTTCGTACCATTTCTCCATTTCAAGCTTCAAAAAATTACGCTTGACCACGGTTTCGGCTATAAGATGACGAATTTCATCCATTTCGGAAGTGATGGTTTCAGTCGTGGCTATCATCGCTTTTCCTTATGTGAGGTTCTTTCCATCTCTTATGCATTTTTTATTCTCTCATTGAGAACGGCAATTGCACCAGTCGTTTTAAAAAGAGCGAACATGGAAGAGTTGCGTACCCACTATCATTATTTCAGCAATGAAGAGGGGGATGGCTATGAAATTTATAGCTGTGATTTTCCCGATGTAAAAGGATTCGGAGAAACGTATGAAGAGGCAATGTCGGATTTGCGAGTAAATTTGAAACGAAATGAGGGGAAAAAGATGGAAGAAGAGACAATGATGCAACAGGCAATCAAAGCTTATGATGCAAAAGATTTTATGAGTGCAAAATCTATTTGGGAATCTCTTAGCTCTTCGAATTCCGATGCGATGGTGAATCTCGGAACTATGTATGCCAAAGGATTCGGCGTCGCTAAAAATATAAGCACCGCATTTTCTCTTTTCGAACGTGCGGCATCACTGGGGCATGAAGTAGCCTCGTTTTATCTGGGGGGGATGTATGAAAACGGGATCGGTGTGCGTGCGGATAAAAATGAATCTGTCCGTCACTATACGATAGCGGCTGAGGCTAATATGGCCTCTGCACAGTTAAAACTGGGGATATTGCTTCGTAATGACGATGTCTTAACCTCTATGAAATGGATGATCAAAGCGGCGCATGCGGGAGAAGCACAAGCCCATTCTTTATTGACCTATGTGAGCAATCAAAATGACGCATCCGACATAAATGTCACATTTCGGATGATGGATGAATCTTCGCAGCGGGCAAAAGTTGAATCGATCATCGAACAAAATATTTCGGCTGTTTTAGCGAGCGATGGGGGCGGGGTTGAATTGGTCAATTATCTCAGCGGCGATACTCCCGAAATATGGCTCCGCTATTTGGGTGCATGTTCGGGATGCCATCTCGGACCGACTTCGACAGCGGGGATGATTTTAGAACAGTTTGAAAATGTCATTGATAAAAGAATTGTGATTTATCTCTGGTAATAGGAGTTTCATATGAATGCTTTTGCAGCACAGGTTGAAGATATCAAAAGCGATGATTTTTTCACTTGTATTACGATACGGATAAAAGATATGACGTTTAAGCTTCTTAAAACCGAAACACCTAAATGGCTCCGAATCGGCGATGAAGTGGAGTGCCGTATTCAAGAAGCGGCGATTGCGATCTGCACGGGAGTCCATGAGGGGAATGTTTCGATTGAGAACCATCTGGGCGGAGAACTGCAACATTTTCGTAAGGGTTTGGTTTTAAGTGAAGTAAGTGTCGATACCCCTTGCGGTGTACTCAATTCACTGATAACAACTGATGCTTTCGAGCGGATGGAGTTATGCGAGGGGTGCGCCGTGACATTGCTGCTCAAAGCGGTGGATATCAAATTACTACCGATAATCGATTCAACCTCGTATGAAAAATGCAAAGACAAATTGTATCAAGCCAACTAAGGAGAAAATTATGGCCGTAATGATTACTGATTCTTGTATTAACTGTGATGCTTGTATTGACGAGTGTCCTGTAAGCGCGATCGCGAGTGAGGGTGATTCACCGCGTGATGATTGGGAATATACCTACGTCAAACCTGAAAAATGTATCGAGTGTGTCGGTCATGCCGAAGTTCCTGCCTGTGCTGCAGCGTGTCCTACGGAAGGGTGTATCGTTTGGGATATGCCATATACGGCGGAATTCAATGACTATTATGCCAACAGTGCAGAGTATGTGATCGGTTCAAGCAAAAAACGCGGTGTTCTCACTCCGGAAGTTTCTCCGCAAACCTTCCGTGATGATATCTCTATTGCTGCCCGCGAATCTCGCGAAGCCGTAGCAGTTTAAAGGATAGAGGGTGCTAATCGCGTTCGCTTCATCGGATGGCATTCATGTTAATCAGCACTTTGGGTGGTCGAAACAATTCGAGCTCTATCGTGTACATGAGCACAGTGCCGAATATGTAAAAACTCTGGACAGTTCAGAGGATGCGATCGAAGACGAACACGAAAAACTCGCCTATAAAATCGGCACCGTAAAAGAGGCAGACATCATGTTTTGCTCTCAAATCGGACCGACGGCCTCAAAGTTGGTTCTTGCAGCTAAAATATATCCGATGCGCTCGGCTGAAAATGAACGGATCGATGAAGCGATTAAAAAACTTCAAGAGCTGTTATTGGGAAATCCACCGCCATGGTTACTCAGAATCGTACACACTTCAAAAGATAGGGAGATTTAAAAAATGTCTGTAATTATCGATGATACCTGCATCACGTGTGATGCCTGTTTGCAACAATGTCCTGTTAATGCGATCGTGGATGATATGAACAATCCTACCGGTAACAAACGGTATTATGTTCAGCCTGAGAAGTGTATCGAATGCGTGGGTGTGTTTGATGATCCGCAATGTGCCGCGATTTGTCCGAGTATCGGATGTATCACATGGGATATGCCTTTTACCAAAGAGTTTGATGGCTACTTTTTAAACGAAGAGATCTATAAACTCGGAGAGAAAAACGGTGTTCCTAAATCGCCATCATTCCGAGAGAAAAAATATCGTAAAGATATTCCACTCTCCGATCGCGGTATCGGGAAGCTCGTCCAAGAAGAGCCTGAAAATTTAGAAGAAGTGGGTTAAAAAGAGGCCGTTTTGGTCAGCTTGGAGAAGTTAATTCCTTTGAGTCCGCCGATTTTACTCGCAATTCCTTCGACCTGTGATGGTGTCCCTTTGATCATGATCGTCTCTAGGCAGTTATGATGGTCGATATGGACATGAGTATTACAGAGTATCTGCGCATCCCCCTCATGCTGTAGATCAGTCATCCGCTGCAACAGATCCCGCTGATGATGATCGTAAATGAGAGTCAATACTCCGATCACCGTTTCTTCACTGCTATTCCACCGATCTTCTACCAATTGTTCGCGAATCAAATCACGGACAAATTCTGAGCGCGAAACATACCCTTGATTGATAATCTGATGATCCAACGAAACTAAAAGATCTTCGGGGAGTGAGATACTGAAACGGATGATCGCGTCATTGGCCATGGGGCTTCCTCTGGAGATATATCTGTTATTTTATCCAAAATTTTATCTCTCCTCTCCCTAACCATAAAAACGAAATGAATAATCGTTCAATTTAAGGAGCATTTAAACCAATGCAGCAATAATACTAAAAGTAAAAAAGTAATACTGATGATTATCAGGGGGCAAACATGAACTATCCGACGTTCAACAACGTGATGATCGGATTGATTTTATCCTCCTCCGTGTATGGAGGGGGTGAACAAACGCTTAAAGAGGTAACCCTCTCGCCGATCAGTATTGAAGGGGAAGTGGACTACTCGGATATAACCGATGCGGCAACTGAGGGTACAGTCACGGCACGCCAGTTGGCTAATCGACCGCTGCTTCGTCCTGCCGAAGTTTTGGAAAGTGTTCCGGGACTCATTGTTACACAACACAGCGGTGACGGCAAAGCCAATCAGTATTTTTTACGCGGATTCAGTCTCGATCACGGGACCGATTTTTACACGACGGTAGAGGGGATGCCGACCAACCTTACCACCCATGCCCATGGGCAGGGGTACAACGATCTTAATTTCTTGATACCCGAACTGATTTCAAGCGTGATGTACAAAAAAGGGCCCTATTATGCGACCGAGGGGGATTTTGCTTCGACGGGGAGCGCCCATATCCATTACGCCGATAGTTTGTCGTCGGGAATCGCCAGTGTCACGGTGGGAAGTTTCGGCCAGAAACGCTTCCTTAATGCCAATGCATTTGATGTGAAGGGGGGGAAACTTTTATACGCCCTTGAATACTTCCATAACGACGGCCCGTGGGAAAACCCTGAAGGGTATCAGCGGCTCAACGGTGTCGTAAGCTATGCCAAAGAGGAGGGGCGTGATAGTTATAAAATCACTGCAATGGGATATAAAGGGAATTGGGAGGCAACGAACCAAGTGCCACTACGTGCTATTAGCAGCGGCATCATCGGAACCTACGGTTCGCTTGATCCGAGTGATGGAGGCAATACCCATCGCTATAGTCTATCCGGGGAATATACCCATCGGGATAATGATGGTACGACATGTGCAAATGCCTATATGATTGATTACGGACTCGATTTATTTTCCAATTTCACCTATTATCTCAATGATGCAGTCCGTGGAGATCAATTTGAGCAAAATGATGCCCGTACGGTTATAGGCGGTAATGTAGGGCGTGTATCGGTGTGGGGATTAAATTCCGTACAATCGTACGGTTTCCAACTGCGTAATGATGCGATCCGTGGAGTGGGGCTTTACAATACACAAGATAGGTTCCGTTTCAATACAATTAGTTCGGATCGGGTCAATGTCACCGATGGTGCCCTCTATTACCAAAATGAGCTGACCTTAAGCGATAAAGTCCGCTTGATTGCCGGAATACGCGGGGATTTATATCGGTTTGATGTTATAAGCGATGTCAATTCGGCCGATTCAGCGGTAAAAATGGCTGCTATTGCCAGCCCAAAACTCAGTTTTATCTTCGGCCCATGGGCAGATACGGAGCTGTTTTTAAACAGCGGGTACGGTTTTCACAGCAATGATGCGAGGGGGATAGCCCATGCGATTTCTTCGGCGACACCGTTAGTACGAACCAAAGGGGGAGAGATCGGTGTACGGACACGTGCAGTGGATCATCTGCAAAGCTCACTGGCATTATGGATGATGGACAGTGATTCAGAATTGGTTTTCGCCGGTGATACGGGGGGGACAGAGCCGACCGGACCATCACGCCGAACAGGAATAGAATGGGCGAATTATTGGACACCGACACCGTGGTTTATTCTTGATGCTGATATGACACTCTCTCGTGCACGGTACAAAGATCCAGTATTATCGGGTGGAGTCTATGTCCCTGAAGCGATTGAACAGACGGTATCGATCGGGGCAGCGGTTACAGAGTATGATAATTATTTCGGGGGGCTGAGACTCCGATATTTCGGCAGTCGTGCTTTAATCGAGGATAACTCGGTCCGCTCGAAACCCTCGACGCTTGTTAATCTCAAAGTGGGGCGTCATTTGGCTAAAAATCTTGATCTGAGTGTTGATGTGTATAACCTATTTGATCGTAAAACGTACGACATCGAGTATTATTATACGTCACGCTTAGCGGCTGAAAGTACTCCGATAATGGATCATATGGTTCATCCGGGCGAACCGCGTTCCGCACGTTTGACCTTGACGTATCGCTATTAAGTCCGTAGTGCCGATAATGCTTCAAAATTGCATTTAGAGAGGAGCTTGATTCGATCATTTTCATACCGTACCAATTGCTTTGGCGTGAAGTTGATGGCATTACCGTGTACTTTGGCATAGATTTTTTCTATGTTTCTTCCGATTAAAGTCTCCAAGGTATCTGTTTGTATCATCTCTTCAAATCCATCCAACCCTTGAGTTGGGATAGGGAGATCACAATAATAGTCGCCGATATTATTGACACCCCAAAAAACAAAACCGAGTTCAAGATAAAAATCGAGGGAATCCGATACGGAGGAAAAATTGATTCGTTTCACATGATGTTTTTTTGCACGATTAATGATCAAGTGTAGCAATTTATGGGCGTATCCACGGCGACGTTCATCCAACGGAGTAAAAAGATTATAAACGGTGAGATACTCGCTGTAACGGTCGATTTTGGAAAACAGATAACACAGATGGGTATCCTCTTCATTTACCAACACATCACATCCCTGTGCGCTCCAGCTGAAATGACGATCCCACCATGCGAGTGCCTGATCGGCAAAGCGGCGGCTTTCAGGGTCGAGTATTGATTCGATCGAGATGATGTATTCGGCACGATTGAGCGTGCAAATATGGGTGGTGATAAGAAACCTTTTAATCTTTATCCTATTATAGCATTCAATATCACGGTGCTGTAGGTCGAGCTGTATTATATTTAACCATTTGGGATAGAAAGCTTTAGTATTTTCATAAGAAACCGATTATAGCTGTGTTCACATAGTATTCACAATTTTTCGATACTATAGGTTATATAAATTTTTATTTTTATTAAAAGGAGTTGTTATGCGTCCATTTGTATATCTTGTAATTTTTGCGGTTGCTTTTTTGATTTTTAAAGCATTTTTTTTAGATTCTTATTTGAAAGAACAGAGGGTATCTGAGTCAAATAACTCGGTTGAGGTGACGCAAGAAAAATCTGTATCGGGAACAGTACCACCGATTTCAAAAGAAAAAAGTGTTGAAAAATCCAAAGAAGAGATGCCTTTGGATAAATTAGGAGATGATTTGTCTAAACACATTAAACTCTAGCTCTTATTTTTCTCTTGCAAGGAGGATGCCGCTCATTATAATGAGCAATCCGCCTGCCATGATCAACGGACTCGGTAATACATCTCCTAGTAGTACTCCAAAAAAGGAGGCGAAAAGGATAACGGAGTAGCTGATTGTACTTACGAGTCCTGCTTTGGCATAATAATAGGCGCGTGTCATATACAGTTGTCCGAACGCTGCCGCAAATCCCATCAAGACAATCCAAAGCCATGCAAGTCCATGCGGCATCACAAATACGTTGAGGGCAAAAGCAAATGCTTCTGAGGTAATAAATTCTGCACCGATCATCAGCAATAAGGGGATAAGTACCCCAAAAAACATAAACGAGAGGACAACGGTACGTTCATCGTAATGGGCTTTTAGACTTCGGACACTGGTATAGGCGAGTGCCGATAAAAAACCGGTTAGAATTCCCATGATATGCAAATAACTTATCTCTAATCCACTGAGAGTAACAACTCCGATAAATCCGATGATAATGGCAAAAACAGCTCTTAATTTGAGTTTTTCGCCGAGTAAGACGAATGCGAGAATAGCCGTAAAAATGGGTTCGGTTTTTGCATAAATGATAGCATTGGACAGAGATGTCGCACTGATGGTGTAAAAAAAAGTGAGCAGAGCTATAGTACCGATCACCCCTCGAAAGATGAGAGTATAGGGGCGTCCTCCGATGTTGTGGATCGGTTTACGATAAAGGAATACAAAAAGCACTCCCAGTCCGACGGCATTGCGCCAAAACGTCACCTCGACCGCACCCATCGAACCGGCGAGAAGTTTGGCGGTAAGCATCGTGAGGGAAAATAAAAATGACGCTGCGAGCATCAAAAGAATACCGCGTTGCGTATTGGTTATGTGGGAAGGGGAGATAATCATAAATACGATTGTAGCATGATATTTCTCAGCAATGATTTTTACTGGTATGACAATCCTATTTTTAGATACAATGGAGAAATCAGATATGATGAATAATATTGGGAATTGTTTATATGCTTAAAACGGATAATTTATTAGGGGATTTTTGGGGCGGAACGGCAGCCATGTTGGTGGCGTTACCCTCTGCTATTGCATTTGGGGTAACGATATATGCTCCGATTGGAGGACATTACGGTGCTTATGGTGCAATAGCCGGTATTTTAGGAGTTGCTACTATCGGAATCATTGCCGCCTTGATGGGGGGGACGAATAAATTGATTTCGGCTCCGAGTGCACCCGCTGCGGCAGTTATGTCGGCATTTGCACTCGAATATATAACGAGAGGAGTCAGCGCGGATACCGTTTTTATCTTATTGATGGTGGTTGCCTTGCTGTCGGGTATGATACAGGTAGCATTTGGCGTTATCGGACTGGGACGGTTGATAAAATATATGCCTTTTCCGGTTGTCAGTGGCTACCTCAGCGGGGTGGGTCTTTATATTATAGCTTCGCAATTCCCTAAGTTTTTAGGAGTATCCCCCGAATTGCATTTTTGGGAAAGCCTTCAGAACCCGATATTGTGGCAATGGCAAAGTATTGTTGTCGGTTTCTCCACCATACTTGCAATGCTTTTTGCCGATAAAATATTTCGATTTATCCCTGCGGTGATCGGTGCATTAATCATCGGTATCGGAATCTATTTTCTTTTAGCCTTGATCGATCCCTCTCTTTTACATCCGAATAATCGTTATGTCATCGGTGAGCTTGGAGGAAGCGGAGGAGTTGATTTTCTTCAAATATTTACAGGGCGTTTTGAAGAGTTGTCAAAGCTCTCTTGGGAAAATGTGACTACGTTGCTGTTTCCTGCATTGACGATGGCGGCACTTTTATCGATTGATACCCTTAAAACCTGTGTTGTGGTTGATTCGATAACCCGTTCGTACCATAATCCGAATAAAGAGCTGATCGCGCAAGGTTCTGGAAATATTGCTTCCGCCCTAATTGGAGGGATGCCAGGTTCGGGGATGATGGGGGCGACGATGGTCAATATCTCCAGCGGTGCTTCATCCCGAGTATCCGGTTTCATTGAAGGGTTAATGGCCATTATCGCTTTTGTTGTTTTAGGGAATTTTATTGCATGGATACCGGTTGCCGCATTGGCCGGAATTTTGATTGTAATCGGTGTTCGTATGATAGATAAGCGGAGTATTGAGCTTCTCGAATCCCGTAAAACAGCACTTGATTTTCTCATTATTATAGCCGTTGCATTGACTGCAATCCTTGTAAGCCTTATTGCCGCAGCCGGAGTGGGGTTGATGTTAGCTATCGTATTATATATAGTTCAGCAAATCGGCACATCGGTAGTGTATCGTCATATGGATGGGACGGAAGTAAAAAGTAAAATAGTACGGACGAGAGAAGAGAGCGCTCTTTTACGTGAAAAGGGGAGTTGCTTTTCGGTGTATGAATTACACGGCAGCCTCTTTTTTGGAACGGCGAATCAACTCTATTCGATACTTCAAGAGGATTTAAAGCAGAAGAAATACATTATCATGGATATGAAGCGTGTCCAAACCGTTGATTTGACGGCAGCCCATATTCTTCTTCAGATCAAAGACATCCTTCATGATAGAGGGGGATATCTGATGGTATGCCGATTGCCGCATAAACTCCCTACCGGAGATGATTTGGAAAGTTATTTCAACCACGTCGGACTCCTTAAACACTTAAGTCCTATCATGGTATTTGATGACCTTGACGATGCAATCGAATGGACGGAAAATCTTATCATTAACGAGGGACTTCTTGAAGAAAATGGGGAACGTCTGCTTGAACTTCATGATTTTGATCTGTTCAAAGAACGTCATGAAGATACCATACAAGAGATCCAAAGCCTTGTGGAGAGCCGATCGGTTAAAAAAGGGGAAATAATCTATTCCGAAGGGGCATCGCAAGGGGAAATTTTTCTAATACGACGGGGTTCTGTGCGGATTATGCTCCCTTTTCCGGACAGAAAGAGTGTACATCTGAGTACACTTGGGCAGAATGACTTTTTCGGAGAATTTTCATTTTTGGAAGGGAGTCCACACTATACGGATGCTATAGCGGGGAGCGATACCGATTTATATGCGATTACACGAGAATCGTTTGATCTTTTTTCAATACATCACAAAAAGGCCGCATTCCATTTTATGCAAAGTCTTGCTACCGTACTGGCAGAGAGACTTCGCTTGACACGATCAGAATTGGGTGCGGAATACGACGTATAAGTTTTATCTTCCGTAATACGATACCATCGCCGCTTTCCCTAGCGAATGGGCATTTATCATATATCCCGCCAAAGCAGGGGAGGCTTTGTCATCCAGATCGAGGTGCTCGATATTGAGAGCATGAACCGTAAACATATATCGATGAGGTTTATCTCCTTTGGGAGGACAGGCTCCGCCGAATCCAGCCTTGCCGTAGTCCGTCATACTTTGCAAGGCACTGATCGTATGCGATTTTGCCATATTTCCGAAATCAGCCGGAAGGGATGTCACAGAGGAGGGGATATTAAAAACGACCCAGTGCCACCATCCGCTTCCCGTCGGAGCATCCGGATCGTATACGGTCACGGCAAAGCTTTTTGTCCCTTTTGGGGCATCTTTCCAGTGCAGTTCGGGAGAGATGTTTTGCCCGTTGCATCCGAATCCGGAAAATTCCTGTGTTTTGGTTAACTGGCCGGCAAGATCATTGCTTTGAAGGGTAAATTCTCCTGCTCCAAGCGAGGTTGTACCTGCCAAAAAGATACTTGTCATAAGAGATAAAAGACGCATAGGCAACTCCTTTGATTGTTATGCTCATATTGTAACATTTTGAGATAAACGGTTACTTTCAATTGATTTTTGCATGAATGAATTAAAACAAGTATGATAAAATCTGTGTAGAAAATAACCAATTCATAGTTAGAGAAAGGAGAATAGACTCTTTTCAAAAAGGGGGTTCACATGAAAACATTTCTTCATAAAGCCGATCAACGCGGATCTGCTGAACACGGATGGTTGCACAGTAAATTTAGTTTTAGTTTCGCCGATTACCATAACTCGGAGCGAATGGGATTTGGTGCTCTGCGTGCTATAAATGATGATATTATTGAACCTGATGGGAGATTTGGAATGCATCCCCATCGTGACATGGAGATTATTACGATTGTCATGAAAGGCTCGCTTGAACACGAAGACTCCGAAGGCAATCACGGCATTATCAGTGCAGGGCAAATACAGTATATGTCGGCGGGGAGCGGTATAGAACATTCTGAGTTTAATCGATCCTCGCATGAGCGTGTCGAACTGTTTCAAATATGGATTACTCCCGATGCAAAAGGGCTTCCACCGCGCTATAAACAACGCGACTGTAATGATTTGGATACGATTAACCGCTGGTCGCTTATTGTGAGCGGTGACGGACGGAAAAAATCGATGCAAATTTCTCAGGATGCGAGTATTAAGACGGCGCGTCTGTATCCGGGACATACCCTTGTTTCCGATCCGATCAAAAAAGGACATGGCCGATTATTGTTGGTCATTGATGGCGAAGTAAATGCATGCGGGCATACACTTAAGCGCCGGGATGAACTGCAAGTGATTGGGGATGAAGCCTTTGAAATTACGGTAGAGAGAGATGCCCATTTGATCTTGTTTGATGTACCGATGGACAGACCATAGATCAAGAACCTTGACCCTATTAGAGAACGATTTTTGCTTATTAAAGTTTTTACTGTGTAGGAGGAAATCGTAATGAATGTAACAGCTGCATTAAACTCGGCAAGCACCATTGCCCCGACGGCCTTTAAAGATACCAGTGTCTCCCAAGAGTATATTGATTCTATCTACAAATCGTATCCTTTCGTTGCTGCTCAGACGCGTGATGAGATCAATAGTAACGATGCGGCATTGGGACAATTTAAAAAAGATATATCCACAAAAGGGGCGGCACAGTTTCTGCATGATCTGAATGAAGACAAAATAAAGACCCTTGTCGAAGCGTATCGCCAAAAGTTATTAAAGGAAAAAGAGGCAAATCCTGAAAAGCCAATGGACATAAACCAGATGGTAAGCGATTACCGAAAACTCTTGCTCAAAGAGATGATTGAAGCGCAAAAAGCAGAACAAGAACAGAAAAAAGAAGCTCAAAACGCAAAAACTTCAGAGTCGCCGGCTCTCTCAACAGCAGATATTCTTGGAAGCGTTAAAGAGAGTGCGTTCAACTCTTCGAATAAAAAGAGTGTTGATCTTTTGGAATTGATGATTAATACGGTATGTACTGAAACGGATAAGAAAGAGCATAATGCTTGATTAAATAGCAGCTAATCAGAAAAGAAGTGTACCAGAGATTAGAATCTTTCTTTATTACTAATAGTTTTATTTTGGACAGTTAGCTCAGTTATTTCTAATATAAATAGTATTAAATATTTATTTTCAATTTTGTATGCAATAAGTATTACTGGTATTATTTATTGCAGTTTCTTTGTTATCAAAATATTATTGGGAACAACATCAAAGTTAAATAGGTCGCCAATGGATAAGAGAGGCTAAAGTGTCTATTTTTATTTATTTCTACATTAAGGTAACACGCATATGATCATAAAACTCTTTTGTCCTTCTTGTGCATATGAAGCATCAAAAATTCTAAACAGTAAAATAACTATTGATGTCCCCGTCCCTATTGAACAAATCAAAGATGATGGTAAATATTTGGTTGAATGTGAGGCTGGTCATATAAATGAGGTAATTTTAGACAATATAAAATTAGAACTCTTATTTGAAATGGGAGCAAACGCATTAATTGATGGTTATTATCGAGAAGCTGTATCATCATTTGCTTCCTCGCTTGAACGATTTTATGAATTTTATTGGCATGTAACGATGATACATTTCGATCAAGATATAAAAGATATATCACAAACTTGGAAACCAATGTCTAAGTTGTCTGAACGCCAAATTGGTGCGTACTCAACTGCCGTATTATTACTCACAGGGAAGCCTGCTTTATTACTTAACTCAAACAAGGAAGTTCCATTTAGAAATAATGTGATTCACAATGGATATATACCAACAAAAGATGAAGCTACATTATTTGGTGATGCTGTTATGAAAATTATCTTAACTAATCTTGAGGATCTTCGAATTATTGCACCGATCACTTTAGAAAAAGTGTACGAACAATATACGCCAGATAGTCTGGAGGATGCTAATGATGAAAATAAACTTACTGGAAAAGTGAATATATTAACGTGTGTTGATATTAGATATCCTCAAAACAATAAAACTAAGCTAGAAGATCATTATGATCGTATTTTAAGAGATAGAGAGCCAACTCATATGTCTTTATTAACAAAAGAAGAAATGGAAAAATATTTAGCAGAAAAGGAATGAAGTCTTTTTATCGCTCCTACTCTCCCAAGTGGGAACGAATAGTTTAGGAATTTATCGTATCAATCCACTCTTGCGTACTCATAACCGTGCTAAATCGAAACGCTTGCTCCACAAGCGTGGTTCGGTGTAACTCTTCTGCGGTAGCTTTTCCTCCTGCATTCTCAAATGCCAGCGTTCCTGTCGCATCCGATAAAAACTCGACGTTAAAACCCAAATGATGAGCGTATCGCGCCGTCGTATCACAGCAGTGTTGCGTCATATAGCCGCTGATGACGATGGTATCGATCCCGTTGTTGCGTAGCCACGCTTCCAGATCGGTGCCGACGAACGAACTCGCCATCGTTTTTTCAATCGTATGTGCCGTTTTGGCATTTTTCACACTCTCGTGTAATTCCCATCCGTGTGTCCCTTTTACAAACGCTTTCGCTTTTGATGTATGTTGTACCATGACGATGGGGATACGTGAATCCGTCGCCGCTTGGATCGCCGTGACGATGTTGGAAGCGCTGTTTTTCGGATAGGTCACGGGGAGAAGCCCCGTAAAATATTCGTTTTGGACATCGATGACGAGTAATGCTCGCTTTTTGCTATTTTGACTTTTGATCGGAACCGTATCGGCGATGACACCGCTCGCGGCAAACAGTGCCGCTATTTTTAGTGCATCTCTGCGATTCATCCGTTATTCTCAATCTTGAACGTATTAAAAATAATATCGGTCGCCAACATCCGCGTCGCATGGTTTACCGCATCGAGAATATCACTATCACTCCATCCCATCTCACGCAACGTATCGAGATCATTCGCGGTGACACCGTGTGCGTTACGAATGGCTTTGATCGCCAATAACAGCATGGCAATTTCACGTTCAGGCAAGTTTGCCGATGTTGGATCTTTGCGCATTTCTGCCACTTGATCAAACGTCCATCCCGCTAGATTTATCAACATTCCCGTATTGTAATCGATACAAAACTGGCACTCTTCGCCACTGGAAACCATAATGCGGATAGCGGCGAGCAGAGGCATCGATAGGGTCGGGTGGTTCATATAAAATTTGATGAAATCCATCTGCTGACGCAACAACTCAGGGCTAATACTGAAAAGTTTGGCATTGTTGCCGACACTCCCGCGCATGGTCGTGATAATTTCATAGAGTTTGGCTAACTCACCGGTTGCTTCTTCGGGTGCTATGGTTTGAATGAGTGGCATGAGAATCCTTTTGGATGATGTTGACTGTTTGGTCAAGTGGCATTATAAAACGATTTGACCGAATAGTCAAGAGGTTGTGATACAATAGCATTTATATATCTTCCGCATTCATGCGGAAAGCTTTAGGGGGATGCAAGGGACAAGAATGTCCCTGCCATCAAAGCGGGCTTTGCTCGTTTAGGTGATAGCAATAAAATGAAAGAAAATACACGACAAAAACTGATCGATGCCACGTATGAAGAGGTATACTCTCACGGCTATCAAGGTGCGGCACTAGCCGATATACTTGCCAATGCGGGGGTGCATAAAGGCTCTATGTACCACTTTTTCCCCAACAAAAAAGAGATGGCACTCTCCGCGATAAAAGAGAAGATTGCGGAGCGGTTCGGAACCCGTTATTTGGCAATAGCCCAAGGGGATGGCGATTATTTAGTGCATTTTTTTGAGGGTTTGCGGGATCTTAAACAACGAGATTTTCGTCGCGGATGTCCGGTCGCAAACATCGTTCAAGAGATGTCCAATATCGATGAAGATTTTAATATGGCGATGAAGGAGATATACGCAAAGTTTCGTCAAAGTGTAAAAATCATTTTCGATAAAGCGGTGAGTGTCGGCGAATTGCGATCTTGTGATACGGCCAAACTTGCCCTTTTTACGACATCCACATTAGAGGGGGCAATCCTCTCGGCGAAAGCGTCGGGGGAGCCTCAAGACTATCTCGATTGTGTGGAATGCTTGATCAGTTACATTGAAAGTTACAAACATGAATAATACAAAGAATACAAACAAGTATATTATTTTGATGATTATCGCGATGCTCTTTTGGGGGGTTGCGTGGACAGCGGGTAAAGTCGCGGAGGAGCACTCCAATGCCCAAGTTGCCGCTTTTTGGCGTTATGCGATCTCGTTTATCAGTATTATCCCCGTGATTTGGTATATGAAAACACCTCTCATCACCGATAGAACGGGGTTAATCTATATGGTGATCGCTGGGGTGCTGACATCGCTGTTTAATTATCTCTTTTTCGCGGGACTTTCACACGGAAATGCGGGGTATGGAGGGACGATGGTAACCTCACTTGCTCCGATTATCACCTACATTCTCTCAATCTCATTTTTGGGAACCAAGGTCTCGTCCCGTCAACTCGGGGCACTCATCATCGGTATTTTCGGAGCGTTGATACTGCTTCGTGTACCGTTAGAAGGGTTCGCATTCTTGAACGTCGATAGTGCCTATTTTCTCGGGTGTGCGGTTGTGTGGGCATTGGTCACGGTCGTCTCCCAAAAAGCGGCGGCACGGGCTCATCTGATGTTTTATACCTTGGTCGTTTTCGGTATCACGACATTTATCAATATGCTTTTTGCCCTGCCGCACCATCCGTTTGATTTCGGGGCATATGATGCGGTATTTTGGTGGACAATTCTTTTTATAGGGGTCATTCCCGGAACATTCAGTACCGCTTTGTATTTTGTCTCAGCCGGTAAAGTCGGTGCGCACCGGACGGGAGTGTTTATGTTTATTGTCCCTGTCGGGGCGATTGTGTCAAGTTGGGTTGTGTACGGCGAAGCACTGGCTCTCTCGACGCTCATAGGGTGTCTGTTGGCATTTGCTGCAGTCATCTTGTTTAATATGAAAAAAAGTAATGTACAAGAGGACTAAAGATGAAAAAAACTGTTTTGATAACCGGTGGCAACAAAGGGATAGGATTAGAAGCAACCAAAGCTTTTGTGGTATTAGGCTACGAAGTCATTGTTTTGGCACGAGATTTTAGCAGTTTTGAAGATCATGCGGCGATACGGAAGGTTATATTTGATTTAACACAAGTGGATGAAATTCCCACGCTTATCGCATCGCTTCCTCCCATTGATATTCTGATCAATAATGCTGGGGTAATGTATTCGATCCCCTATCACAGCTATAGTGCGGAGAAGATCGATTCGATAATGAAGTTAAATCTTCATGCTCCCATCAAACTGATCGAAGAGGTTACCAAAAAGATGCCACTTGGCGGTCGTATTGTTAATAATGCTTCGATTGCCGGACAAATCGGACATCCCGATATTTGGTACGGGATGACCAAAGCGGCTCTAATCAATGCTACCAAGAGTTTTTCGAAAATCTTTGAGGGTAAAATTATCATTAATGCAGTAGCGCCCAGTCCCGTTGAAACCGATATGCTTGATGTAATACCCAAAGAGCGGCAAGAAGCATTTTTAAAGTCGGTCATAACCAAACGTTTCGCTTATCCGCAAGAGATAGCCAAAACGATGGTCTGGCTCGCCACCGAATCACCTGAATACATTAACGGAAGTGTGATCGATATCAATAACGGTTCGTTTCCGAGGTAGAAAAATGAAGAGAACCTCTTTTGAAAAAGATAGCACTGGCGAATATGCTGAACTTTTCTTACATGTAAGAGACTTCATAAAGATCTGCATAGACAACGATGCCAAAGAGAAGTACAGCAAAACATTACGACCTTGTACTCAAAAGAGGGTGGATTTTGCTACATACGAGTCAAAGATGACTATATCCACATTGGTTGGTTTCGAGGCAGACATATAGACGATAAATACAATCTGCTATTTGGAAAAGGCAAGACCATACGAGGGCAAAAAATCTATATGCTAGATAAGCCAACACGCGATGCCATAAAATACTATACTCACGAGACTTTGATGTTTTTGTTTGAGCATAATGCATTGATGAAATGAACTTAAAAGAGGTAAACATATGACCGTTAACTTGCCGAATTATATATTTGACAATAAAGAGTTATATCAAATCATAAACGATGATAAGATAATAGTGTCTAAATCTTCAAGATTTAAAAAAGATATGTTATCGCTGCGTAATAGTTTGCATCTTGTTATTTTACTTGTAAAAGGCGGGAAAGTTCTTCATTTAAAAGAGGGCGATGTGAGTATAGATACAAGCGATATTTTGTATTTGTCTCAAGGGAACTATTTTATGAGTGAAATTATGGGAGATAAAAATAACTTTGAATCGATTTTGATATTTTTTGATGATGAATATATCTTGGACTTTATCAAGCGATACAAAATAGAGTTGAATACCAAAGAAGAAAAGGATGTCTTAGCTCTAAAAAGGGACGCTTTTATAAGTTCATGTATCACTACTATAGATGGGTATTTTAAGGTGAATATGGAAAACGGCATTGATTTGGTTAAACTAAAACTAGATGAACTTTTTTTATATTCGCTTGAAAAAGACAAACAGCAATTTGGTACTTTTTTAAACAATATCATCACTACAAAATCCTCGAGAATCAAATACATTTTAGAATCAAATCTTGATATTATAAGTAGTCTAGAAGATATGTGTAAAATAACAAGGCTCAATGCAAAGGCTTTAAGAAAAGAGATGTTGAGACTTTATAAGCAAAATCCAAAAGAATGGCTAGATGTAAAGAGACTTTCTCAAGCTACAGCTTTACTTAAAAATAGTGAAGATAGTGTTTCTCAAATAGCAACAATGTGTGGTTATTCAAGTGTGTCTTGGTTTATCTCTCAGTTTAAAAAATATCATAAAATTACACCACAATCATATAGGAAACAAAACTTATAAAAAAAGGCAATTTCCTTATACTTTAAAATCTTCGTTTCATTTATAATCCTAACACATTAAACAAAGGAGATAAAATGAAATCTCAAAGATTTAAAAAGGGTTGGGAGAAATTAAAAGAGGTAGACGGTAGTGCTGGAGAGAATGTGATTAATTCTTTAAAAGATATAGCACCGGAGTTTGCAGATTTACTTATAGAATTTCCATTCGGAGATATTTATACAAGAGATGCTTTGGATTTAAAATCAAGAGAAATCGCAACTGTGGCAGCATTAACAGTTATGGGAAATGCTGCACCACAGCTAAAAGTACATATACATGCGGCTTTAAATGTAGGATGTAGTAAAGAAGAGATTGTTGAAATCATCATGCAAATGTCAGTATATGGAGGTTTTCCTTGTGCTTTAAATGCTTTATTTGTGGCTAAGGAAGTTTTTAATGATGGTAATTGATGCTAAAAAAAGTGCTTTGATCCTCATCGAGTATCAAAATGAGTGGTTAGGAAAAAATGCAAAATTAAACGCTTTAATGGAAGATAAAATCCAATTTGAAGATTCTAAAAGAAACTCTAAATTGGTTTTAGAATATGCTCGAAAACATGATATTCACATTGTGCATATTCCGTTAATTGTTAATAATGATTATAGAGAGTTTGGTAAAGATAAAGCTAAACTAGGGCTTAGAGCAGTCATTCAAAAAGTGAAAACATGGCAAGATGAGAGTAGAAATTTTTATAAAGATTTTGAACCAGAAAAAGATGAGTTTATAATAGGCGGTAGAGTTGGAGCTAGTGGATTTGCTGGTTCAAATTTAGATGCGATACTAAGAAACAATAAAATAGAAAATCTATTTTTAATAGGGTATGCCACTCATGTATGTGTTGAGTCGACTTTAAGAGAAGCACATGACAAAGGGTATAACACTTATATTATAAGTGATGCGACAAGTGCTTTTACAAAAGAACAAAAAGAGTTTGTTGAGAAAAATATTGTTCATCATTTTGGTGCTTTATTAAGTACGAATGAGTTCTTAATGGCAAAAAATTTATAAATTAAATAAGCTTACTAAAAGTGCCTGACACTTTTATGTGAGATAAAAATAAATTGGAGCACTTATGTTTATCATTTCATTAACTTACATCAAACCGCTTGAGGAGGTGGACACTCTGTTAGAAGATCATGTTGACTATCTCAAAGAGCAGTATTCTCTTGGAAATTTCCTCGCATCAGGACGTAAAGTTCCCCGAACTGGAGGGATAATTTTGGCACGAGGGGCATCTCGCGAAGAGATTGAAACGATTATTGCCCTTGACCCATTTTATCGGCATCATGTGGCAGAGTATGAAATCACCGAATTTAGTCCGACGATGACTACTAATGAATTGGTATTTTTACGAGAATAATACTTTGGGTTAAATCCAATACGACGGATACACCAGCGATTTTTTGAGATTGAGATAAAACAGCGCCAAGATCACCAATATCACGGCTCCGATTAGCGTCGGTGTGATCAAAAACGTCCATGGCGCGCCCAGCAAGAAAACGATGATGGGGTTTGATCCAGCGGGGGGATGGACGGTATTGGTTGCAAGCATGACGGCGATAGCGGTAGCGAGGGCTAATCCCATACTCCACCACATATCTCCGATGATGTGGAAGAATAGCAAACCGATTAACGTCGAGAGAAAATGACCTGCAATAACATTGCGCGGTTGGGAAAATGGGCTTTTTGGAAATCCGAACAACAGTACGCATGAGGCACCGAATGAGCCGAGCACGAGCGGATGGTGTAATGACTGAGTTAAATAACCGATCAGCGCAATCGCGATAAATCCTCCGCCCCATGCGAATGCAATCTCGTTGATATTTGCTTTGGTTGCAAGCGGTGCATGTTCTCCTCTAAACTTTTGAAAATAGCTTCTCACGATAGCTCCTTGGTATGTTGGTTTTCCACTTTAGAATTCTCTTTGTATATTTACTAAACAAACGGTTGTTTGATAAGATAAGTAAAAAAAATCAATCGAGCAAAGCGATCAATTTTTGTTCGATTTTCAGATAAAGGGTCGAATCGTTATAGAGATTCATCATCATAATCGCCCCCTGAACCGACGCAACCGATTCAACGGCAATCTCTTTTGCCTTTTCTGCTCCGTAGCGATTTTCCATGATGTGGCTCACTGCCTTCTCCCAGTTGTCGAAGTAAGCGAGTATTTCCTCTTTGAACAACGGTAGATCATGTGACGCTTCGAGTGCGAGATTACCCAGTAGACACCCTCCTGCACTGTTCAGAAAGTATTCATCGGTTTTTTGGACGAAGAGGGCTATTTTTTCGCGGTCGGATAGATCGTTACGGTACGCGATGGAGAAAATATGCTCTTCGAAATAGCGGTGGATGTATCGGAGTGACTCTAATCCCAACTCCTCTTTGCTTTTGAAATAGTGGTAAATACTCCCCTTGATCAGTCCGCATGCTTCACCGATCTTTGCCATCGTCGTGTTGTGGTAGCCGTGAAGTTTGAAGAGGGCGATGGAGTCTTTGAGAATCGTCTCTTTGTCGGTTTTGATGATGGGCATATATTTATCCAAACGATGGTTTGATAAAAGTGTACTCTGTTTTGGTGAGGGTGTCAAGGAAAATAATATATCGAATGATGTTGCATTCCGTATCATTATCCGTTACAATTTCAACAATACATATAAAGGAGAGACCATGAAAAGTCATACTATGCCTATTTCACAACCCATTACGGATAACCGTATCGCGAGCCTCTCTCTCCTCCTGCTGAACCTGCTGTAATTTTCCTTTTTTCGTTTTCTTTTTTACATTTTTAGTTTTGCCACATCGGGCGCAATGCGTCCGCACATCGGCATTTTCATTACTATTGTCATATTAAGGATATCTCTATGCATACGCATACAAAATACACACCGTATCCGACGGTAAAATTGGATAAAAGAGAGTGGGCGGATAAATCTGCCACAGTTGCCCCGCGATGGGTTAGTACCGATTTACGTGATGGGAATCAGGCACTTGCCAATCCGATGGGGTGTGAACAAAAAATTCCCTATTTCAAAGCATTGGTCGAGTTCGGGTTCAAAGAGATCGAAGTCGCCTATCCCAGCGCATCGCAGACGGAGTTTGATTTTTGCCGCCGTTTGATCGAAGAGGGGTTGATTCCTGAGGATGTCACCATCGGAGTGCTTGTCCCTTCGATAGAGCGTCATATCGTGCGAAGTTTTGAAGCATTGCGCGGAGCGAAACGGATCACGATGCATTTGTACAATCCCACCGCAGCCAATCAACGCAGTGTCGTCTTTCGCCGAAGCCGTGAGCAGATCATTGAGTTGGCATTGCAAGGGGTCGAGTGCATCAAAAACGAGGCAGAGAGGTCTGAGGGAGAAGTGGTATTCGAGTATTCACCGGAGAGC
The DNA here is from genome assembly GCF_041651515.1 of Sulfuricurvum sp. Lineage (GTDB taxonomy): Bacteria > Campylobacterota > Campylobacteria > Campylobacterales > Sulfurimonadaceae > Sulfuricurvum. The sequence goes on along the minus strand of NZ_JBAZJF010000003.1, from coordinate 255,766 downwards.
TTTTCGCAGACCGAATTGGATTTCGCCCGTGATATCTCCAATGCGGTGATTAGCGCGTGGGAACCGACATCGGAGCATCCGATGATCTTGAACTTACCCAATACGTTGGAAGCATGTTCACCGAACATCTATGCCGATCGTATCGAGTGGATGTCCAAGCATATAAAAAACCGTGAGAGCGTTATCATCAGTGTCCATCCTCACAATGATCGAGGATGCGCGGTAGCAAGTGCGGAGTTGGCGGTCTTGGCAGGGGCGCAAAGGGTAGAGGGGACGATCCTTGGAAACGGTGAGAGGGCAGGGAACGTCGATTTGATCACGTTGGCGTTCAACTATTTTTCGCAGGGGATTAATCCGTGTTTGAGGGTAGACAAAGTGGATGAGATATTAAGACGTATCACGAGCATCACAGGGATGAGTGTCGCCGAGCGTCATCCCTATGTAGGATCGATGATCTATACGGCATTTTCAGGCACTCACCAAGACGCGATCAAAAAAGGGATGGAGCATCATAGAGAGAAAAACAGTTCTATCTGGGAAGTACCGTATTTGGCGATCGATCCGCGCGACATCGGCAGAGAGTACAAAGACTCGATCCGCATCAACTCCCAATCGGGTAAAGGGGGAGTGGCGTATGTGTTAAAAGAGATCTACGGCATCGAAGTTCCTAGTGAGATGCAGACGAAGCTTGCTGAAGAGGTAAAACGTATTTCGCAAAAAAGAGGTGGTGAAATCAGCAGTGACGAGGTGCTTGGGATTTATGAGGGGATGATGAAACGTCATGAAAACAGTTGGAATGCGCAGGAATACAACAAACATGCGTCGTTCGTCTCAAATTTGGCATTGCCCGTCGTTGACTTACTTGCTCCGATAGAGGGGGAGGAAATATTGGATTTGGGATGCGGTGAGGGGACATTGGCACTTGAAATCCAAAAGAGCGGTGCGAAAGTAACGGGAGTCGATTTGAGTCACGAGATGGTGAAAAATGCAAGAAACAAAGGGATTGATGCAACGGTAATGAGCGCTACGGAGTTGGAGTTTAAAAATCGATTTGATGCGGTCTTTTCTAATGCCGTGCTTCATTGGGTCAAAGAGAGTGAAACCGCCGTTAGAAACATTTATAAAGCATTGAAGCCTAATGGGAGATTTGTCGCAGAGTTTGGAGGGGCAGGTAATTGTAAAATAGCCGTCGATGCGATGAAAGAGGTGTTTAAAAATCACTCTGAATTTGGAGTGTTTGAAGACCCGTGGTACTTTCCGAGTATTGAAGAGTATCGTACCCTCTTGGAGTCGTGCGGTTTTAGAGTCGAATACATCGAATTAATCCCTCGACCGACCCCTGTGGATGATATCGCCAACTGGCTTGATTTGTTCGCGAACGGTGTAACGGCTCATTTGAGTCGCGAAGAGTTTAGTGTGTTTAAAGAGGAAGTTAGAGCGATAGTGAAACCCGCATTGTATGATGAAAACGACGGTTGGCATGTTGATTATGTCAGGTTGAGAGTTAAAGCGGTGAGGGGATAAGTATGGAAACGATTTTTATCATTGATTACATCGCTTTAGGTTTACTGGTCGGATTTATGGCTGGATTGCTGGGAGTTGGCGGAGGTGGGATCATGGTGCCGATATTTGCCATGCTTTTTGCGATGCAGGGGTTTACAAGTGAGGTGATCATGCACATGGCACTAGGGACGTCAATGGCAACGATCATCTTCACCTCGTTTTCGAGCATGAGGGCGCACTATAAAAAGGATAATATCGAGGTATCGATGGCTCTTCGGATTGCAATCGGCGTTTTTGCGGGGACGTTTACAGCGACGTTCGTTGCATCGTATCTCAAGGGGGTCTATCTCGCTCTCTTTTTTAGTGCATTTATGAGTTACGTCGCCTACAAAATGTTCAGAAAAGCACACTATTACCATAATGAAAATCCGCATGGCATCGTTGGAAACATCGCCAGCGGTACATTTATCGGAGCGATTTCGGCACTGGTCTCTATCGGAGGAGGCTCACTTAGCGTACCGTATTTGATGCATCAAAATTTCGATATTAAACGCGCTATCGGAACGTCAGCGGCAATAGGGTTTCCCATTGCGATTTCAGGGACGATGGGATATTTGATTAACGGATGGAGCCTTACCGATTGGAATCATTACATTATCGGGTATATTTATGTACCTGCAGTGGTATTGGTCGCGATTAGCAGTGCATTTACAGCTCCTCTTGGGGTTAAATACGCGACACAGCTTCCGACCGACATACTTAAAAAGGTTTTTGGACTATTGGCGGTAATATTAAGTATTAAAATGCTTTTTTCGGTTATTTAACACAGGAGGAATACTATGATTGATACCGTATTTGCAGAGCGCTTCGCCCATGAGTGGGTAGAGGCGTGGAATAGTCACGATTTGGAAGCGGTACTATCGCATTACAGTGATGATTTCGAGATGAGTTCGCCGTTTATCATCGCATTCAGTCCTGAATCGGGTGGGACGCTCAGAGGCAAAGAAGCGGTAGGTGCTTATTGGGCAGCGGCATTGGAGAAATTCAGCGATCTGCATTTCATATTGGATAGTATATTTGTCGGGGCGGACTCTATCGCCCTCACGTATACGTCGGTGTTGGATAAAAAGGCGGTAGAGGTTTTCTTTTTCGATGAGAATGGTAAGGTTTTTAAAGCAGTGGCGCATTATAATTAATTTACTTTTGATGTTGGAGGAGTGATGAAAGTTATCGGAATTATCGGCGGTGTCAGCTGGGAGTCATCGGCAGAATATTACCGTCTTATCAATCAAAAAGTAAAAGAACGTTTAGGGGGTCTCCATTCGGCTGAGCTAATCCTCTACAGTTTGGATTTTGAGCTTATTTCTCAGTGGGAACATGAAGGGCAGTGGGATCAAATCGCCTCTTGCATCCTTGAAACATCCCAAAAATTACAATCAGCCGGAGCCGATTTCATACTCATTGCATCGAATACACTACATAAAATTGTGCCGGAAATCGAATCTCGATTGAGTATTCCGATTGTACATATCGCCGATGCCGTAGCAAAAACTATCCAAGAGGCAGAAATATCTACCGTAGCTCTTTTGGGGACGCGATTTGTGATGGAAGAGAGTTTTTATAAAGAGAGATTGGAAAAAGCAGGAATCGATATTCTGATTCTCTCACAAGAAGCAAGAGAATTTATCCATAATATGATTTATCATGAACTAGCACGGGGTGAAATCCGAGCTTCTTCCAAAGAAAAAATGGTTGAAATTATCGAAGAGATGATCTCTATGGGAGCTGAGGGAATTGTTTTGGCAAATACCGAACTGCCTTTGATTGTTTCTCCTGAAGAGTTGAAGTATCCGATATTTGATTCAATGAAAATTCATATTGGTAAGGCGATGGATTTAGCGTTGTGATCTTTGTATGTATTAGTCTGCATTCCCAACGAGGACGTTTGGAACGATGGAAATTTATTTTAATTGATGAGTAAATATTTTTAATAATGTTTCTTCATTAGTAATATTGACTTTATATTGTTTCATGTATATTGGTTTTACTTTTTCATTATCATTAAAATCAATTTCAGTATGTAAAAAACTATATAGGTTGTCTGATTCTTTTATAGTTATAATATGATTAGCTAATAACTCCTTGACTTGTCTTAGAATATTTGTATTAAGTACCCATAATTCATCATTAGTCAATTTCTTTGTTTTGAATGGATGAAAGGCATGAAGAGCATTATTGTAGTTTTTGTAGGCTTCTTTTAATTCGGATATATTTAAAGCATGTTGAAAACCTCTTGGAATAACTGTTGGTTCTCCTGTTTCATCTTCTACAAGATAACAAGGGGTTGGATAATATATAGAAACTTTGTCTTGTAAATTTTCAATAAATTTAGTTGGACTCCATTCTCCTTTTTGTTTGCTATTAAATTTATCTTGATTAACTACTACGAACAAATATGATATTAATTCTAATATCATTCTGAGTTGTAATGATGTTGATTCAACCATAATTTGATTTCTTTCTTTTGATAATGCTTCAGCAGAAATAGTTTTATTTTTTAAATCATTCATTATATATAAATATTTTTCTAGTACTGATTTATTCTGAATCATTATACTCCTTAGTATATATTTGTGTTGAAGTTATATTAGGATAACGTTTAAAATGAGCAATCAGCAACCCGCACGCGGGTTACTGATTGGCTCCTCTGATTTGTTATGCATTTAGTTCTAAGCCAATAGGGTTAGACTTGATTAAGTCGACTGCATGCATAATACCATAAGAAATAATGATTCCCGTATTGTATCGATACGCTAGTGGTAACTCTTGAGCACCTTGGTATATAGGTTCTTCATTATATCTGTATGCTGAAATAACACCTGCAACTTTAAATTCGTTGCTACTTGGCTCTTTGAAAATAACAGGGCCACCGGAAAAGCCTGGGTTATTATGGCCATCAAGGAATAATAATTGTGCATTTGTAGGTGTAGTATGAAGACAAGAAACAATGGCCTTTTTGACAAAAGGAAGAGGAAAATCACGGTTTATTTGGCCAATTTCACCTGTCATTCCATAGGGAAACCCAAGGAAATAGACATCTTGACCATAAACAATATCTGCCATTGTAGGTGGTAATGGGTAATTTGGAGAGAGACGTACATTGGTAGTGAGTACAGATATATCTATTTCGCCATTACAATGACCGACCAACGTTACATGTACATTTTTCCATTGATTGTCATGATATATAGACACTTGTTGCGTTCCAATAATAGCTGAAACTACATGCCTAGCTGTTACCAAGTATTGTCTGCCATCAACATCTATCGTAAAGCAGGTGCCTATAGAATCACCTATGCGAATATGGAATGTTCTTTGAATTACATTGGTCGTTATCACTTTTCTACCTTATGCATAACTGTTTATTTATACCCAAAATATACTATTTTGCCAGGAATTCCTCTGATAAGCAGACATTAAAAATGTCCTGATATTAGAAACATCCAGAAAAAATCTTACAAATTGACATATTTTTAAACATTTTACACCGTTTTTCTTAAAATCATTTCCGTAATCGCTTTAACAGCAGGCAAAGCGAAAAAAGAGGACAATTTCCCATTATCAGATATAGAAATCCTTATGACTGCTTACGGGGAAATAATATGGAAGAATTTTTAGCCTCTTCGGAGATCATCGATTTTACTTATCCGTCTGTAGCCGTAAAAGCCCGAGAACTGGCTCAAGGGTGCAATAGCGACACCGAGATCGCCAAGCGGTGTTTCGAGTTCGTCCGTGACGAGATACGCCATACGGGCGATGCGGGTGAGGGGATAACGACACTGCGTGCTAGTGAAGTGCTCGAACAAGGACAGGGGTGGTGCTATGCCAAAAGCCATCTGCTAGCCGCGTTACTCCGTGCTAACAGTATTCCGACGGCTCTATGTTATCAACGTCTCAGTTGTTCGGAATACGTCGAGGGTATTTATTGTCTGCATGGGCTAAACGCCATTTATCTCAAAGAGTTCGGCTGGTGTCGAGTCGATGCACGAGGGAACAAAGAGGGAGTAGATGCGCAGTTTAACCCGCCGCATGAAAAACTGGCATTTGAATTGGGAGAGAATGAATATGACTTACCCGATTTGTATGCCGAGCCTTTGCAAGTTGTCGTTGTAGCACTTAAAACCTATAAAAATTATGGTGAAATGGTCGGGCATTTTCCCGACATTGAAATAAAAATAGAGTAGAAACTTTTTTATGTGATCAAAGTCACATACGTGTCATAGTCATTTTTTTTACAATTGTCTCTAAAAAGGAGGCGATAGTATGAAAGTAGAAAAAATGGTGCGAATCATTCAGATCGCAATAGGGATAAATTTCCTTTGGTTTGGAATGCTTAAAATGTTTCCCGGGATGAGCCCGGCTGAATCGCTGGCAATCATGACGATTGAAAAGTTAACGTTTGGGCTTATAGCTCCTCACATATCGATAAAGTTGTTGGCGATATGGGAGGTTTTGATTGGTACAGGATTTATTATAGGAATGTACCCCAAATTCTTTGTGCGCATTTTTATGCTCCATATGGTTTTGACGTTTTCACCTCTGTTCTTATTTCCCGAACTTTGCTTTACAGTTGTACCGCTAGGATTGACGATTGTTGGTCAATACATCATCAAAAATCTTGTGTTTATAGCATCAGGTGCACTTATCTGTAACACCCTCGTTAAAAATAACGTATGTGCTCCATGCTCACGAGGTGAACTATGAGGGCTATCGTCATCTTTAGTACATTGGTACTCATCTCATCTTTGTATGGAAATGAAACATTACGATCAAAGGCACTAAAACACGGGCTTATACCTATGACGTCTATCATAGTGAGCCAAAAGTACAAAAAGGAGATGATTCAACTAGGGGAGAAGCTGTTTTTTGAGAAAAAGCTATCTCTAAACCGGGATATAAGCTGTGCGAGTTGTCATGCGGTAAACAAGGGTGGAGCAGATGGCCGATCTACGGCTGTGGGTGATCGAGGACAAAAAAATCCGAGTCATCTCAATACACCGACAGTCCTCAATACCGCTTTTTCTAAACATTTCTTTTGGGATGGGCGGAGCAAATCGTTGCAAGATCAGGCTAAAGGACCTCTTCAAGCACCGTTTGAGATGGCTTCAACTCCCGAATTGATCGAAAAGAGGCTTAAATCCGATAGTCGATACAAGAGCTTATTTGTCAAAGCATTCGGAGATAGCAATATCACTTTTGAACGAACAGCCGAGGCAATCGGTGCGTATGAGCATACCCTCACAACCAGTGGACGATATGACCGATTTTTGGAAGGAGATGTGAGTGCATTGAATCAAGTGGAAAAAGAGGGACTAAAACTCTTTATTGACAAAGGATGTATTGGCTGTCACAACGGAATCGGATTGGGTGGACAGGAGATGCGTAAATTTCCATTGCTTCATCATCCTATTTGGAGTATGGCAGATCAAAAAACAATTAATAAAATCCGAATTTCATATCTAGATTTTTTAGCTAATGAAAAGCGGACTCAAACGTTTAAAGATGAAATTGAACGTTATGCTTACTTGATGAAATCATTGGGTGAAAAAGAGATTACATTACTTAGTGAGGGCTATTTTCAAGCATACACTGCACCTGAAAAATATAGAGTAATGAGTACGCAAGGATGCTATATATGCCATACCGAACCAAACTTCGGCGTTAATAAACAGGTATTAAAAGAAAAAGCATTTGCGTTTAAAAATACGGGAGGTTTTCTGGGTAAAGACAAACCGGGGCGTTATTTTCGTGCACCTTTGCTCCGTAATGTTATTCGCACCGCTCCCTATTTTCACAACGGAAGCGTGAAAACACTCGAAGAGGCCGTACAAATTATGGTGACCTATCAAAGCCGCTCAAAAGTGAGCGAAAAGCAAATTTCTCACATAGTTGCTTTTCTAAAAGCTGTGGATTCAGAAAAATGAAATTTCACTGAAAGATGATGATAGTGACATTTGAGATATTCAGTTCTGCTATCATCATTTTATTGGGACATTTCATTGTACTACTTGTTTTTTGGAAATATAAAAATAGACAGTGAACTAACGCGTTGTGTGAGTTAAGTCACAGATATGAGATTGTGTAAACAGTTACACTATGAATGCTGAGCGTTTCGGTACGTTCACATACACAAATAAGGAGTCTTCAATGAGTCAAGCAATGCATTTTTACATGGATACCCATGATAAAACAAATGGTACATTCCCGGAAGGGATCACCCCCGAAGCATTAGCAGAGTTTTATAAACAGTACGAAAAAGCGTGTGAAGAAGAGGGGGTGATTTCGCTCAAAATTCATGTTGGATTTAATGAAGGACGGGCATTTTGTCTAAACATGGCACCAAGTATCAACGCGGTTTTTAAAGTTCACCAAAGAGTCGGATTACCGTTTGATACCATCACGGAAGTGAGTACTATTTCTCCGGCAGATTTATTGTTAAAATAAAGTCACAAGGGTAATTATCAAATTACCCTTACAGAAATTAAAAGTACTTGGCATACATCTATTTATCCATTTTTCCAATGGCACACGATACAAAGCTTTTTGCATTGGTGGCAAAAGATTGCAGGGTATTGAGCTCATCAGTAGAGAGCGGATATCCAAGACTTCTTAGTGTTAATTTTAGTTTTTCAAGCTGATCGGTTTCAATACTGAGAGTTATTTTTCTTGGTTGTGATTGAAGATCGACACTGACTTCCCCAAAATCGTCAGCCAAACTTTTTATCAGAGTATTGGCACACCCTTCGCATTTGACATTAAGAACTTCAAAGGTTTGTTTCATTGTATATCCTTTAGGATGAAATTATTTTAATAAAGCCTCTCCCCATGGAGATAACTCCCTCTTTTTCCAAATTTTTCAGAATACGACTGATCACTTCACGTGATGTCCCAAGTATTTGAGCAATTTGTTCATGCGTCGTGCGAATCGTGTCTCTACCCTGAACGAACAGCCAGTTAAGCAGACGTTGATCCATCCGTTTGAATCGGAGTTCTTCGACGAGATGCATGATTTGAGTAAGCCGTTCAGCACAAAATGAGATTTTAAAATCACGATATGCAGGAGAATTATTGATGAGCCAGCGGATTGTGTCGGTAGGTACAAGCCATCCTTCGATACTCTCATCGACAATAGCAGTAGCAGTGGCCGGAGTTTGGGAAATGGTGCTGAGTGTATTAACTAAGCACTGCTCCCCAGGTGTAATGTAGTAAAGAGTAATTTCCCCTTTGCCGATTTCGTCGGCATGGAGGAAGACTTTAACACACCCTTTTGTCAGAAAAAGAATCCCTTGATTAATATCGCCTTGGTAATAGAGAAACGTTCCGACACCCAAAGAGACTTTTTTGGCTTCTGAGCATACTTTTTCAAGCGATTCAGGCTCTAATGACTGAAAAAACTGATAATGATCCAGCTCCATGATTTCCCCTTTCACTTTGAAAAAGTATAGCTTAGTGTGATTAAAATGTCATTGATTGTGCGTTTGGAGCGTATAAAGCACCTGCAAGATCAGCCGGAGCAGCGATCTCAACGCCTTCAACAATATCTGACTTTTTGATTCCTCCTAGTTTAACAAAACCTTCACAGATTTTGACGTGCCCCCCTTTGCGAATCAATCCGGTCATAAGTTCTTTAGGCGTTGCACCGGCAAATTTAGGCTGAGTTCCTTTATTGAGAGCGAAATTGACCGCATCGGCTGCGATAAAAACAGTACTTTGAACCCCCGCATCTTGCATGGCATTAGCGACAGCTAAACCAAATCCGGCTTTAACGATTGATCCCTCAGTAATGGTGATTACCATACTCTTTGGCGCGTCAGTATTACATCCACCTGCTTCAGCGCTTGAAATCGCCAACATCATCCCCAACATTCCCGTCATTAACATTTTGAGGTTCATAGTACCCCTCCTATTTGAATTTAGCATTTTTGATGCAGTTGAATTGTAAGACAGAATGGTGGGGGAGTTCTGTGACTAAAGTCACATTAAATCTGTATTATAATTGTGAAAAAAGGGAATCCATGCAAAACTTGATTGTCAATCTAGCAGTGAGAGATATAGGTGAAAGCATCGCGTATTATCGAGATATTTTGGGATTTACCCCCATTATGGCGGTTCCTGAGGATAAAAGCAGTTTTAGCCCTGAGTTGGAAGAGGGCAAACGCTACCTTTTTGCAATGGTACAATCAGGCGGGGTGGAAATAATGCTCCAGCAAGATGAGAGTTTACGTGAAGATGTGGGTGACTTTTTTACAGACATCGGTGCATCGGTGACGTTTTACATCCGTGTTGATGATGTCGATGGATGGTATGAGACGATTGCACTCAAAGTGGAGATTATCAAACCTATAGAGACAACATGGTATGGGATGCGAGAATTTTATATCCGTGACATCAACGGGTATGTTTTAGCCTTTGCAACACAAGTGATATGATGAAATGTTCAGAAATGGTGAAGTACAGACTCAAGCAGGTTAGAAAAATATGAGTATTCTAGCAATTCTTGTTATTGTTGTATTGTGCCTGATCGGATTGCTCCATTTTTATTGGGCATTTGGCGGAAAATTCGCAGCTGAACAAGCGATACCGACAGAGAACGGACAGCGATTAATTAACCCAGGAAAAATAGCTACCGTTATGGTAGGAATAGCTTTATTTTGTTTCGCTTTTGTCGCTTATATACTCTATTTCTATGATTTGTCTTCGTCACACTATCGGAATTATTTCATCATTAGCGGATGGATACTATCGGTGATATTTACACTTCGAGGTATCGGTGAGTTTAATGCGGTTGGGTTGTTTAAAAAAATAAAATCATCTGAGTTCGCATATTATGATACCCATTTTTATACCCCGTTTGCATTATCTATGGGATTGATTTTCGCTACTTTGGCATATCGAGTATGATGAAAATCAATATAAATTTAGCTGTTTATTTGGGAGAAAACAACGGTATGAAATTTTCCTACGATCCATGTGAGTGCAGGACGAAGAGGGCTGGAGATAGAACTCTCGCCGAATGATTTAAAAATAGTCTGTTCGGCTGAGTTTTATGATTTGAGGGTATGATTTGAGGGTATGATTTTAGCTTTTTACCCACTTATCCAAAAGAGTGAATAGTGCTTGATTGCTTTTAAAGATATTGGATACCCCTTGGCGTATTGTTTGGGGGTCGCTAACGTACACAGAGTCAGATCGAAGATACTCACCATCAGCATTTAAAAGTTTTTCCATACTCTCCGCTGTCGTCTCAAAATGAAATTGGGTAGCGATAATCCGTCCATTCTCCGTGGCAAATGCCTGATTCTCATAAGCATCATTACGTGCGATACGGACAACATTATTTGGCAGATCAAACGTATCCCCATGCCAATGAAAGACGCATTGGGTTTTATCCAGTAAATCGGTGAGTGGATGAGGCAATAGTTCGATATTTCTCCATCCTGCCTCGCGTGTTCCGGAAGAATAGACGCGTGAGCCCATCGCGCTTGCCAACAATTGCGCACCCAGACAGATACCGAATACTTTGCCACCCTCACGGATACGTCGGCGTAGAAACTCGATCTCGTTACGGATAAAATCGAGATCATCATACGCACTCATCGATCCGCCCAATACCACCAGTAAATCATCCGCTTCCAAGGGTTCGTTTTCCCAACATCGGATGATGCGGTATGAGATACCGCGACTACGCGACCACTCACCGATTGCCGCTTCGTTTTCAAACGGTACATGTTGCCAAATTGTCATAATACGCTCCTGCGTTGTTTAGGTTAGAGTTGAATTCGTAACGGAATCATGGAGGACTTTTCAAACCCCATCCCCTCGTAAAAGCGGTGAGCGGCGATATTGTCTCCGTCGGTGAGGAGGGTAAGTCGTTGAACTCCTTTTTCTTTGCTGATTGTGAGAACATATTCGAGTAAAGATGAGCCGATATCCTCTCCTCTGTGATTCTCATCGATAACCATATCTTCGAGAATGGCGACTCTTCCTCCCAATGCCGTTGAAACGGTGTAGAGCAGATTCACCATCCCCACAATCTCGCCCTCTTTGGATGCAACGTATATCTCACCGATATTCTCATCGTCGATGATTTTTTTCAACGCCTTCGTCTGATTTGCACTATCGGGGGTGAATTCGGCTTCTTGGGAGAAGAGCTGATCTAAAAGATGACAAAGTCTCGGAATATCCTCTAGTGTTGCCGTTCGGTACGTGATTAGGGTCTCTTTAGAGACAGACTCATAGGCGATGAGGATCTTTTTGCGCTCAATCCCCCAGCGATATCCACTCATAGCACCGCTTTTGGCGATGACGCGATGACAAGGGATGAGATAGCCGATGTGGTTCTCCCCGATTGCACTGGCTACTGCACGCACCGCTTTAGGATTATCGATAGTATTTGCGATATCTTGATAGGTTGTTACCGCACCATCTGGGAGATTGATGAGGGCTTTCCACACATTGATTTGGAGGTTTGTCCCTTTGACCATCAGGTTGTATTTTTTGTTTTTGATGAAAATATTTTCCAAGTAGGTTTGCGCTTTTTCATCATCGTGTTGCAAATTTGCATTTTCCCACAGTTCACTAAATCGTGTAAAAATAGCCTCTTTGTTTTTATCGATAAACCCTAAATAACAGACCCCTTTGTCAGTATAGGCGATCAGTGCTTCACCGAAAGGTGTGAGACCGAAACCGTAGGTGATGGTGACGTCTTTCCCTTTTTCGCGCCACTCTTTTGGGGTAACTCCTATGAGATTGACAAACAGTTCGTGCAGTCTGCTGGAACTGGATAATCCGATGTCCAGAGTGCTGTCTAGCAGAGATTTGGACTCTTTGATATGCTCTTTGGCGTAGTTCAGCGTCACTGAGTGGAGAAACTGTTTAGGCGTTACTCCGACATACTCTTTAAACACCCGCATAAAATGGTATTTGCTCATCCCTATGTTTCGAGCTATCTCATCGATCGAGGGCTGATCTTTGAAATGGGTGTCGATATAGGTAATGGCTTTGGCAATAAGCTGATAATTCTGATTTAATATCTCGATATCTTGCATACGATCACCTTTAATAGGTTGCATAATTATAGACTCTAAAACCCTTCAAAAGAGTTTCGAGCTCCGCTTTAATCTGTATTTGAAGAGGGATGTTTTGTATGTCATCTAAAACATCGCAGATTCTATGCGCGATCAGGATAAACTCTTTTTCCTTCATCCCCAATGTACTCAACGCCGCAGAGCCTAGGCGTACTCCTGACGTAGACGAAGCAGGGCGGGGATCTGAGGGAATAGAATTTTTGTTGACGGTGATACCGGCATTTTCCAATGCCACACTTGCTTCTTCGCCGGAAAAATCTCTCTCCATCAGTGATATGAGTACCAGATGGTTATCAGTTCCTCCGCTGATGAGCTCATAGCCTCGTTGGATCAGCACCTCCGCTAAAACTTTTGCATTGGATTTGATGGCTTTGGCATACTCTCTCCACGAGGGGTGCAAAACTTCTCTAAACGCCACCGCTTTTGCGGCGATAACATGCACCAGCGGTCCCCCTTGTGTTCCGGGGAAAATGGCGCTGTCGATTTTTTTAGCGATCTCTTCGTTGTTTGTCATAATGATACCGCCGCGAGGACCTCTAAGTGTTTTGTGGGTCGTGGAGGTGACGATGTCGGCGTAGGGAAACGGGCTCATGTGCTCTCCCGCCGCAACCAATCCGGCGATATGGGCGATATCGGCAAAGAGTATTGCACCTACTGCGTCGGCGATTTCTCGGAATAGGGCAAAATCAATTTCGCGAGCATAGGCAGAAGCCCCGCACACGATAATTTTGGGTTGAACTATTTTTGCGATTTCTAAGACATTATCATAATTGATGCGGCCGTTAGATGCTACACCGTAGGTAAAGGAGTGATAGTTTTTTCCCGAAAAGTTGGGTTTTGCACCATGGGTCAAATGTCCTCCGTGGCGTAAATCCATCCCCAATATTTTATCTCCGGCATTCAGCAACGCCGCATAAACGGCTCCGTTTGCCTGACTGCCCGAATGGGGCTGTACGTTTGCATAGCGACAGTCGAAAATTTCGCAAAGTCGATCTTTTGCTAGCTGTTCTACCTGATCGGCAAATTGACATCCGCCGTAGTATCGTTTGTTCGGATACCCCTCTGCGTATTTGTTGGTAAAAATACTACCCATTGCCTCCATAACAGCAGGAGAGGTAAAGTTCTCACTCGCGATCATTTCCAGATGCGTTGACTGTCGGTCGAACTCATTTTCAATAATGGCGAAAACTTCCGAATCCGCAACCGATAAACTCTCTTCACGTATAAAACTCATCGCGTCTCCTTTTTGAATGGTTCGTCAAAGTTTATCTCTCTGAGTAGATATTGGCAATCCAAATCTTGCTGAATAGAGGAGAAACTGAGCAATTTTTGGATTGTTTTTGATTATTTTTTGAACTAGAATTCACCAAAAAAAAGGATGAATCATGAGACACAGAACCAAGAACCATCTGCTGACACAAGAGCAGATAGAAGCGTTGTTTAAAAGAGCCGAAGTCGGGAGAATAGCGACTTTGAATAAAGACGGTTACCCCTATGTTTTACCGATGCACTTTGTATATTTTAATTCAAAAGTATATTTGCATGGATTACCGAAAGGAAAAAAGATTGACAATATCAAGGCAAATCCAAAAGTATGTTTTGAGATTGATGAAATGATTTCATTAATTAGTGAAGGGATTGAAGATCCTTGTGACGTTAACACCGAATTTAATAGTATTATCCTTTACGGAACGGCTAGTATTGTGGATGATTTTGACGAAAAGAGAGAGGCGTTATCTAGTATTGTGGAGAAATTTACACCGCATCTGATGGAAAAAGAGTTACCTGTTCCTATGATTAACGGAACGGCAGTCATAAGAATCGATATTGTAGAATGCATAGGTCGATATTATAAATGACTATGAATTGTACAGATTAACCAAGATAAAGAGGCGTAACAATGTTTATTATCTCACTCGCCTATATCAAATCTCGCGAAGAGGTTGAGACTATTATCAGCCTCGATCCGTTTTATCGGCATGGTGCAGCAGAGTATGAGATCACTGAATTTACTCCGACGATGACAGTAGCTGAATTGACGTTTTTGAGAGAATAAGAATTAAAAGGAAAATAATGAAAGCTACGAATTTTAATCTCTCTGAGTATTTAGCGCGTATCGGATATGAAGGTGCGGTTTCAAATGATTTAGCGACACTGGAGAAACTTGTCGCTAAACAGCTGCAAAGTGTCCCATTCGAAAATACCGAGGTGCAATCCGGTCGTATTCCTTCGCTTATCCCAGAGGATATTTATACGAAAATCGTTACAAACGCTCGCGGCGGGTATTGCTATGAAGTCAACGGTCTGTTCGCGATGGCACTCACAGAGATCGGGTTCGAGTGGTATTTTGTAGGGGCGCGACCGATGTTTTATCCTGCTCGCCGACCTAAAACGCACATGGTGGTAGTTGTGCGTATCGAAGGGAAAGACTATCTCTGTGATACGGGATTCGGCGGATACGCTCTGCGCGCTCCGATAGCGATAGAAGAGGGCGAAGTGACTCAAGACGGTGATCGATTTCGACTGGAGTTGATCGATGGGGAATACGTGCTCAACTCTCTCGTGCAGGAGGAGTGGCAGCGACAATATGGTTTTGCTCTGCAACCTCAGGAGTGGATCGAGTTTAGTCTCGCAAACTATTTTAATGCTACGCATCCCGACACCATTTTCACCCAAAAGAGACTTGCCGTTATGCAAACACCTAACGGGCGAATGATTCTCGTGGATAATGAGTTGAAGTTGATCGAAGAGGGGAGATTGGAAAAACTCGAAGTTGATTACGAGAGAGCGTTAAAAGAGTATTTTGCTCTGGAGTTATTCTAAACGATGAAGCCGTTTTTAGAATCCACTGATATTATCGATTATACCCATCCAAGTGTTGCGGAAAAAGCGCGTGAATTAGCGGATGGATGTATAAACGATACGCAGATTGCTAAACGCTGTTTTGAATTCGTCCGTGATGAGATTCGCCACACGGGCGATGCGGGTGAGGGGATCACGACGCTCAAAGCGAGTGAAGTCCTCGAACAGGGGAGCGGGTGGTGCTATGCAAAAAGTCATCTTTTGGCGGCATTGCTCCGTGCAAACGGAATTCCTGCGGCATTGTGTTATCAGCGGCTCAGCTGTTCGGAATACGTCGAAGGTATTTATTGTCTTCATGGACTCAATGCGGTGTATCTGGCAGATTTCGGCTGGTATCGTATTGACGCAAGGGGAAACAAAGAGGGAGTGGATGCGCAATTTAACCCGCCGCATGAGAAGTTGGCATTTGAACTGGGTGAGAATGAATACGATTTGTCCGAACGTTATGCTGAACCTTTGGAAGTTGTTGTCGAAGCTCTAAGAACCCGAAAAAATTATGCTGAAATGGTCGGGCATTTTCCGGATATTGAAAAAATGGATATTAAATGAACAAAAAACAATTAGCCAGTAAATTAATGTTGATAGGAGGGTTGGTTGAAATTTTTCTTGGAATTCTTCACTTCATTTGGCCATTTCAGCTGATAAAAACGGGCGAATATGTGCATTTATCAGCGGATTATATGAATCTACTCTTTCTGAGTTCACTCTCTATCGCTCTTTGTCTCAGTGTTTTTGGATTATTGTCTATCTATTTTTCAAAAAGGTTGCTTTTTGATGAGAGAAGCGCATGGATTTATGGAATTTCACAAGGGTTAATATGGGAAATGAGAACACTGTTTGAGCTAATACTTCCTGTTAAAATACCTTTATTATTTATCTCAAATCCGACACTGTTAATCCTTCCATTAGCGTTTTTGCTTGGATTGCTTTTTTTAGTTCCTCTTTGGATGGTTAAAGAAAAATTTATACATAGCGAGAAAAAATGAGTGTTATAACCATTCTTGCTATTGTCGCGTTGAGTTTGATCGGATTGCTCCATTTTTATTGGGCATTGGGTGGAGTGATCGGTATGAATATCGCTGTACCGACAGAGGATGGCAAGCCATTAATTAATCCGGGAAAAGTTGCAACAGTTATCGTAGGGGTAGCTTTGTTCGGATTTGCTTCGGTTGCTTATTTATTGTATTTTTATGATTTACAATTGACGTCATATCGTGATTATATACTAAATGCCGGATGGATACTATCGGGGATATTTACCCTTCGAGGTATCGGTGAGTTTAATGCGGTCGGTTTGTTCAAAAAAATAAAATCATCCGAATTTGCATACTATGATACCCGTTTCTATACGCCGTTTGCATTATCTATGGGATTGGTTTTCGCTCTTTTAGCGTATGGGGCATCATGATTAATTCAATAAATATTCATAAGAGCACTATAAATGACATCGACGAGATTTTCCGATTCTACAAAATAGCGACCGATTTCCAAAAGTCCAAATTCTTCGTCCATTGGCCGGAGTTTAAACGCGAGTTGATAGAGACGGAGATAATGAAAAACCGACAATGGAAAATGATGATCGATGGACGTATAGCCTGTATCTGGGCGACGACGTTTAGCGATCCTCAGATATGGGGTGACCGTGACTCTGCCCTCTATATCCATCGCATCGCGACCAATCCCGATTTTAGAGGAAATAATTTAGTCGCTCAAATTGTAGCGTGGGCGGAACAATACGCGCGAGAAAATGCCAAAGAATACATTCGGATGGATACAATCGGTGAGAACAGAGGACTGATTGAGTATTATAAAAAATGTGGGTTCGAGTATCTTGGGTATTTCAAACTGGATTCTATAGAAGGGCTTCCCGATCATTATGCTCTAGCGGATGCATGTTTATTTGAGAAAAAACTTTTGTAACCGATCTTTCGCTATACTTCCACAACTTTACAAAGGAGAGCAGATGACACATTATCGCACTATCGACAATACCCCTCTTGTCCGAGTCGCTCTCTTTTGGCGTCTGCCATAACACTTTCTTTTTAACCTAACCCCATAACATTTATTACTACACACCATAAGGATACCTATGTCGTTGCAATTAGACGATTTCCTCATTACGGGTCGTACTTTTGAGGAGTATGTGGCATTTTTCGATTTGAATGCCGAGACGATGAAAAATATGAGAGTTTTGGACTGCCCAATCGGAGCGAGTTCATTTATAGCCGAAGCCAAAAGCAGAGGGATAGCGGCGTCAGGGTGCGATATTTTGTACTGTTATGATCGCGATGCGTTGCGTGTGCAAGGGGAAAAAAGTATCGAAAAGATCTATGCTGATACGAGCTGGATGGTGGATAATAATTTTGCATTTTATCAGTCAATAGAGAGACATAAAGAGCACCGAGTGGGTGCATTAGAAGCATTTTATGCAGATTACAACACAACGGATTATTGGTTCGCTGAACTTCCAAAATTGCCATATAAGGATGATAGTTTTGATCTGGTGCTGAGTTCGCATCTCCTTTTTGTCTATGACGATAGACTGAATTTGACATTTCATGAAGCATCGATAACCGAGATGCTGCGGATCGGGAGAGAAGTACGCATTTTCCCTTTGGTCGATTATAAAAACTCCCGCGCGGATGAATCGGATAATCTCAGTCCATTTACATATCAGATTGCAGAAAAATTTGGCGGAGAGATCGTTAAAGTCGGCTTTGAGTTTCAAAAGAATGGAGCGTATATGTTGAGGATAAAACGGTAAAATAAGAAAAAAAGTGTGATTACATGCTAACTGATACTTACAATGTTAAATAAGATTCTAAATTATATGCAAATTACGGAGAGCATAGCTTCATCGGGACAGCCTAGTGATTCTGAGTTCGCTGTAATCACAGATGCCGGATATAATGTAGTCATCAATCTCGCTATGCCAAATTCGGAAAATGCAATACCCTCCGAAGGTCATTTGGTTACTGCTAATAACATGATTTATATTCATATTCCAATTCCGTTTGATGTACCCGAACTTTTTCATCTACAATCATTTATAAAAATCATGGAGAGTTTTTCGGATCAGAAAGTCTGGGTACATTGCGTGAAAAACTACAGAGCATCGGCATTTTTATACCATTACTTATATAAATCACAAGGTTTTAGTGTAACAGAGGCACAAAAAGCGATACTTCCATCATGGGAGCCGAATGAAATCTGGCAACGGTTTATGAATCTTGATCAGAAATAGATATATAAGGAGAAAGAGACAATGAATCTAAATAAACTAAAAGAAGCCGAGGCAAGTTTCTTCGCATTTTATCCCAAAGGGTTCGAAGACGAAGCACTTCTGCCGATCATCAAACGGCACAATACGGCAAAAATAGGTCAAAGTGTACGGGAGATGTTCGCTCCCGATAATTTTGCTAAAACTGAACAGATTTGTGAGAGTTTTGCAAAAATTGTCTCCAAATCCTCACTGGTATCGCTTTTCGAAAAACCCAAAGTAAGAGACATGGTAAAGCAATTGAGTATGGAGCAACAAGATATGCTCTCCATCGGATTGTTTGAACTCTTGCACGCGAATCAAGAGAAAGGTTTTGAAATTTTGGTAGATATTTTATCGACCTATAAACTCGCAAAATGGTCGATTGTGACGCTGATCCCCTATTATTACGCAAGGGACAAAGACTTTTTTATCAAACCGACCACTACAAAGGACATTATCAAGTTCTTTGAAATCAGCGGTTTGGAATATAAACCTAAACCGACGTATGCATTTTACACGCGGTATAAAAAGGTACTCTTAGAGATGAAATCACAGGTATCTCCTATGATCAGTCAAGATAATGCCGGATTTACCGGCTTTTTAATGATGGCGATGAAATAATTTCTGTAATATTTTGCTATAATGACAGAAAGCTGTCATAAAGGGTATCCTATGCAAGCATTAAATTACACTACAGCGCGCAACTCTCTCAAAACGATTATCGATGAAGTGTGTGATAATAATGAAGAGGTGATTGTCACGACCAAAAATGACAAGAGCGTCGTGATTATGTCGCTTGATGAATACAACCGCACCCATGCACAGCTCAAACGTGAAGTCAAAGAGGCGATGGAGCAGATCGAGCGGGGTGAATACATGGGGATCGATGAGGCGTTTGATCGGGTGATCGCGAAATATGCGGATTGATTTCTCTCCCAAAGCGCATAGTCGGTTGGAGATGATCGCCGAATACATCTACGAGCAGACGAAGTCCAAAAAACTTACCCGAGAGTATTTACAACGTCTTCGCGAGTTTATCGTAGTCACATTGAGTGTTTTTCCCTATGCGGGGCGAAGTTCGGAAGAGTTGATTAGCGGTTCGCGCAAACTCGTTTATCAGGGGTACTCGATAATCTATACACTCGAAAAAGATCAGATTTGGATTTTGACCCTCTATAGGGAAAATTTGCCGTGACTCGCGATCCCATCACCGACGCCATGGACGTATTCGCCGAGAAATTCGAGGGCATTGATCTGCACGGCAAAAAGATCACCAAAGCCGAATTTGATGACTGTACGTTTGTCTCCTGTGATTTCAGTGAAACCTTTTTTTCCTCCTGCAAATTTACCGAATGCCGTTTCGAAAACTGTAATTTGAGCCTGATAAAGCTGACCAATACCAAAATGAGCGATGTCGAATTTGTATCGTGCAAGATGATCGGTATCGATTGGACGATGGCGGATTGGAAGAGTTTGCTCAATGCCGATCCTCTCCACTTTCGTGAGTGTATTCTCAACGACAGTAATTTTTTCGGTTTGAGCTTAGAGGGAATGGTAATGAGAGAATGCCGAGCGAAAGAGGTTGATTTTCGTAACGGGATGTTTCAAAAAGCCGATTTTACCCTTAGCGATTTCAAGGGGGCATTGTTCGGCAATACCCACCTTGAAGGTGCCAACTTTACCGATGCGAACAATACCATGATCGATATACGTTCCAACCACCTCAAGGGGGCGATTTTCAATCGTTATGAGGCACTGTTTTTACTCGAATCGATGGGAATCGTACTGGTAGATTAGACTTTTTTAGTCACTTTTTTTTTCTACTGCCAACAAAAATTCTTTTCTCCACAGCCCTCCGCTGTATCCTCCGAGTCCACCTCCCGTCGCGATGACACGGTGGCAGGGGATAAGGATAGAAATAGGATTACGGCCGTTGGCACTGGCGACGGCACGGACGGCTTTGGCGTTGCCGAATAGTTTGGCTTCTTCCGCGTATGAGATCGTTTCGCCGTAGGGGATTATCCGCAGTGTTTCCCAAACTTTTTTTTGAAATGGAGTTCCATCCGGAGCGAGAGGGAGGGTAAATATTTTCCGTTTTCCCTCAAAGTATTCACGCAGTTCTTCTTCTAAGCGGATCAGAAGAGGGGTATCGGAGTTTTGGACTAGCACAGACTAAGGGGTGAAATCTAGCGAGAGGATTGCGTTCTCATCGGCAGCTGCAATCATTTTGCCGATGGGGGTATGGATGAGACGAACATAGCTTTTCATGTATAAATTATAGTGATATTTTCTCAATAAGACGAGAGTATTTCACTTCGTCATAAAAAAGTGTTGTTGAACGGTTTATGCTATGATAGTTTAATGTAAAAAGTGGAGATAATAATGTCTGTTTCACGTTGCGGATGGGTCAAATTGAGTGATCCTGTATATGTGGCCTATCACGATGAAGAGTGGGGCAAGCCTTTGCATAATGATCGAGCTCTTTTTGAACTGTTTTGTTTGGAAACACAGTCGGCAGGTTTGAGTTGGCTGACGATACTGAAAAAGAGGGAAGGATATCGAGAAGCGTTTGAAGGATTTGATCTCTCGAAAGTAGCTTTGTATACCGAGGCGGATATCGATCGTATTGTACAGAGCGGAACGGTTATTAAAAGCCGTCCGAAAATCGAAGCGATTATTGCAAATGCGAAAGGGTTTTTAGAAATTCAACAAGAGTTCGGTTCTTTGGATAACTATTTTTGGGAAAAAGTCGATGGAAGTCCGATTGTTAATGATGTCTCTGATTATAAAAAGGCAGCATGCACCTCAGAGATTTCCGATACGATGACCAAAGAGCTCAAAAAACGGGGATTTAAATTTATAGGGTCGACAACCCTCTATGCGTTTATGCAGGCGTGCGGGATGGTCAATGATCATGAGAATGGATGTGCATGCAAGAGCTAAGAAAGTCGATAGTTTTTTTTGAAAATGTTGAACTTCGATACGATAATCTTCCTGTCCTTAAAGATATTTCACTCAAGATTGAGCAAGGGGAACATTGTGTTATATTAGGAGCAAACGGTTCTGGGAAATCGACACTCATTAAACTCATCAATTGTGAACTCTATCCATCCTACAAAGATGAGCTGTTTAAACGTGAGATATTGGGTAACGAGCGATGGGTCGTTACAGAACTGCGTAAACATTTAGGGGTTGTGACGAATGATCTGCATACCCGATTTTCACTCGATGGGAGTTATCTAAGCGGTTTTGAAACGGTATTGAGCGGATTTAACGGAACGATAGGGTTATTCGATCATTTAGAGAATACAACGGATCAGATGAATGCGGCTGAGGGCGCGATGGAGCGTTTAGGGATTCACCATCTGCACGATAAACGGGTGGATCAAATGTCGACGGGAGAACTGCGCAAATGCATCGTGGCACGAGCACTTGTTCATCCCGTAAAAGCGATATTACTCGATGAACCTACCGTGGGGTTGGATATCAAAGCGCAACTCGATTTTATAGAGATGATGCGATCTCTTGCTAAGAGCGGTACGACAGTAATTTTGGTAACACACCATATTGAAGAGGTTTTCGAAGAGATACAAAAAGCCGTATTAATCAAAGACGGGATTATTTATGCATCGGGAAACAAAGATGAAGTGCTCAATAGTATAAACTTGTCGGAGATATTTAATACGTCGCTTGAAATACAAAAGCAACGGGGCCGTTATTCGATACGTCCGAAATAAACATTGATAGAAAGGTCGTTTCATGAATCCCTCAAAAGTGATCCGAGAAAAAATCGAAAAACTCACCGATCTTCCCAACATCGGCAAGACAGTGGCTCATGATCTTACACGTATCGGCATTACCCGTCCCGATCAGCTGCGAGGGGAAGATCCCTACGATCTTTATGTCCGATTCTGCGAAGCGTTTGGAGAGAAGCAAGATCCGTGTATGCTTGATGTACTGATGTCGATCACCGATTTTATGGATGGCGGAGAGCCGCGTGTCTGGTGGGATTATACCGCCGAGCGTAAGGCACGCTACGGAGATAAGATCAGACTCTAGCCATTTTGGAGTATCTCTGCGATCGTTGCAGCAGAATACGTTTCCCCCATCCCCCACAATACGGCCAATCCATGTGCGTTTTCGGCAATCTCGGCAATTCGCTCTCGCGGGATATCCGCTTCTGCCAGAGTGGTCGGTGTTTTGATGGAGCGAAACCATTGTTCCAACGCGGCAATCCCCTCATCGGCAGTGTCAAGGGCGAAAACCTCTTTGGCAAACCGCTCAAACTGAGGCGTATTTTTTGCTTTGTACCATTTCATCCATGCCGGAATGACGATGGAGAGACCTGCACCGTGGGCGATGTTAAAGAGTGCCGAGAGGGCATGTTCGATCATGTGGTTCGGGAAGTTTCCTCCTCCCGTTCCCGAGTTTGTCAGGCCATTGAGCGCTTGGGTAGAGGCCCATGCGAATTCGGCACGTGCATCGTAATTGAGGGGGTCTTTGAGGAGAATTTCGGTCGTTTCGATGACGGTTTTGATGATCGATTCGACTAGACGGGATTGAAAATGGGGATGGTCAGTCGCCGTGAAATAGACTTCGATCGTATGGGCGATGATGTCGGTTGCCGAATAGGCGAGATACTCCGGGGGGACACTCATCATCAGTTCGGGATTGATAATGGATATTTTTGGGTTGACCAAAACGGATGCGATCGAATATTTTTGGTGGGTCGTATCGTTCATCACGACCGAGTTACCGTTCATCTCACTGGCAGTTGCTGCGAGGGTCATGATCGTATAGACGGGGAGTGCAGCCGTGATAGAGGCTTTCTGGATGAAAAAATCCCATACATTTCCGCTGTAAAGTGCCCCTGCCGCGATCGCTTTGGCCGAATCGACGACAGAGCCTCCGCCGACACCCAAAACCGCTTGAAGATTATGCGATTTGACGAGATCGATTCCGTCCTGTACGCGTGAGAGGAGAGGGTTGCTCACTACGCCGTCTAACTCTTCATAGGCGATCCCTGCTGATTTTAAACTCTCGATTACCCGGTTGTATAAACCGTTTTTTTTGATCGAACCGGTTCCGTAGACGATGAGAAGCTTTTTGACGCCTTGCTCGGCGATCATTTGCCCGATGTTGTTTTCTTTGTCCCGTCCGAATTCGATTCGGGTCGGATTGTAATAGGTAAATGCGTTCATTGGGTTCCTTTTAAATATACGTTACGATATCACTTAATTCGGATCTGTGTAGCGATGGCTGTTCGTTGACACGATAGCCAAACGGTAGTAATAATACAATACCGTAGGTATCGGTATCGATTCCCATGATTTTCTCTACCGCATTACGATCAAACCCCTCCATCGGACACGAATCGATCCCAATGGATGCGGCGGCACTCATCATATTGGCGGCAGCGATGTAAACCTGACGTGATGACCAGCACTCTAATGTCTCTTGATCACGCGGATCGACCCATTGGCTGTACATTCCGCGAAGTCCCTCTGGGTAGTGAAACTTGTCAAATTCGTTTTGGATGTAGCTGTCGGTACTGCGGACATTTTTTTTATAGGCAATTGCTATCAGTTCCGAAGATGTTGTGATCTGAGGCTGGTTCCATGCTACGGCTTGAATTTCTTCGCGCATTGCTTGATCACGAATGACAAAAAACTGCCACTGCTCCATCCCGAACGAACTTGGGCTGAGGCGTCCCGCTTCGAGGATAAAGGTCAAATCTTCCGAACTCATTGCTTTGGTGGTATCAAACAGTTTGCATGCATGACGGAAGTGCATTGCTTTTTCAAAATCGTTTCGCATAAAAAGGCTCCTTTAGGGTTTTATCAGGTGAGATTCTATAGCATACGGTATTAACTGTCAAGAACATACTAAAAAGTAATGTACATACTAAAAGGTAACTATGTGAAGAAGGATGAAGTACGTTTTAACTGTCCGTTTGAACTCACCATCGAACTGATCGGCGGGAAGTGGAAAGGGCTAATTTTGTGGCATCTACTCGATAAAAGAGTATTGCGCAACGGAGAGATGCTCCGTCTTATGCCCCGTATCACCCAAAAGATGCTTACACAACAGCTTCGTGAGATGGAGGAGAATGGACTGATTAACCGTGAAATTTATGAGCAGGTACCGCCAAAGGTCGAGTACAGTCTCACGATGCACGGTGAAGCACTCCGCCCAATACTCGATCAGATGATCGAGTGGGGATTGGTGTATGCGCAGGATAACAAGATTACGATTGCCTGCGGCAATAAATAAAGGAAAAAATATGGTTTCAGTTAAATATCTTCATCAGGTACAGGCGGCGTTGCTTTCGGGGTTTATGAGCTTTATTATGTCGGGGGCGATTACCTTTATTAATCTCGGATTTGTGCAGGGGTTTATTTCGATATGGCTTCATGCGTGGCTGGTGGCGTATGCGATTGCATTTCCGACCATTCTTCTCGTGTTTCCATTTGCTCGAAAGTTGGCCATGAAGATTGCGGCAAAGCCTTAAATCTCGATATCTCATTTCTTTTTAATATTACTAAAAATTATTCATTATTATATAAATCGGATTGTGGAACAATGATCCTATTATCTCGCTAGAGGAGTATGATATGGATCTGTTTTCTCCTATTAAAATCGGCAATTACCTTTTGAAAAATAGGATATTTATGGCACCGATGACACGGTGCAGAAGTGTAGAAAGTAATGCTGCCAATGAAATGATGGCTCAATACTATGGGCAAAGAGCTTCTGCCGGTTTAATCATCACCGAAGCTACTCAAATTTCACCCAAAGGTATCGGTTATCCCTATACCCCGGGAATTCATACCGCTATGCAAGTGCAAGAGTGGAAAAAAGTGACCAAAGCAGTGCATGATAAAGGGGGGAGAATTTTTTTACAGCTTTGGCATGTCGGGCGAATTTCTCATCCGGCATTTCATAACGGCGAACTACCCGTTGCCCCATCTGCTATCAAACCCACAGGGAGTATTTATACTTATGAGGGGATGCAAGAGTTTGTTACGCCACATCCTCTTAGTATAGAAGAGATTTCACGTGTTGTACAAGAGTATGTCATGGGTGCAAAGAATGCGATGGAAGCTGGATTCGACGGAGTAGAAATACATGGAGCTAACGGTTATTTGATCGATCAGTTTTTGCGCGATGGGACAAATCAGAGGGACGATATATATGGAGGTTCTATCGAAAATAGAGCACGGTTTCTTATTGAGATTATCGAAGGAATTTGTGCTGCTATCGGATCAGAAAATACGGGTGTCCGGCTATCTCCAAGCGGAACGTTTAATGATATGAAAGATTCCGATCCGCAAAACCATTTTTCCTACATATGCGAAAGACTCAATGGATACAATCTCGCTTATTTGCATATTATCGATGCTTTGGACGGAGATATTCGACACGGTGCGAATGTTGTTGAGCTGAGTACGCTTAGAAAGTCGTATAAGGGTATTTTGATCGTGAATGGTGGGTACACTTTTGAGAAAGGAAATTTGGTAATACAAAGCGGATTAGCCGATGCGGTAGCATTTGGAGCTCTTTATTTGGCCAATCCTGATCTTCCCGAACGTTTTAAAAGCAACACCGAACTCAATACTCCTGATCCTCATAGCTTTTATACGCAGGATAAAAAGGGGTATTTGGATTATCCGACACTGCACTAGGATAACAAGCTTTCGATTCCACGTTTAAAATGGATAACTCTTAAATTTGATATTAATTTGTTAATTCTGATGATAAACCGATGATACATGAATGCTAAGATTGTGTTCTATAAGGCTCGGAAAGTTTAATTTAAAGGGATAAACTTTGAAAGAACTAACGTTTGATAACAATGAAATAATTGTTTCCAAAACAGACACAAAAGGAAAAATAACATACAGCAATGCTCTTTTTTTAAAACTAGCAGGTTATACAGAAAAAGAGTTACTTAATGCACCGCACAATATCATCCGTCATCCGGATATGCCAAAAATAGTTTTCAAATTGCTATGGGATACAGTGCGCCAAGGTAAAGAAATTTATGCGTATGTCATTAATAAAGCTAAAAATGGTGATTATTATTGGGTTTTTGCAAATGTTACACCCTCTTTTGATAATCAAGGGAATATCGTGGGATACCATTCTGTTCGAAGAAGTCCATCACAAAAAGCACTTGATATTATAAAACCGCTTTATAAACAGCTACTAAACGCTGAAAAATATGATGGTATAAAAGCATCTGAAAAAATGCTAAATGATCTGCTGGCTGAAAATGGAGGTAGGTATGATAAATTCATCTTATCTATCTAAATTGCAAATATGGTTGAATTTGTTAAGCTTCTTTCTTGAAAATTAAATTTTTAAGACTTCGTTCTGCATCATTAGAGGGGAAGGTCTCAAGATTTTCCAGCCTCTCGACATAATGAAATTCGGGAGCATTCTCGCTAAAAAGTCTTTTGATAAACCCACTCTCCAATTCGGGAGCATTGAGTGCCGATAAGACGGTGCACTCCTTTGCTGCGAACTCATTGAGTCTTTTAATAATCTTGGCGTAGTCGGACGTCGCCGCAAATGATCCTTTCTGAAAGCTGGGAGGATCAATGATGATCAGATCATACGGTCCCGATTTGCGGATGCGACTCCACGATTTGAGGATATTGTAGGGCATAAATTCCACTTTTTTGGTATCGAGTCTGTTGAGGCGGTGATTTTCCCGTCCGACGGTGAGGACGTTTTTGTTCATATCGACGTTGACAACTGAGGCTGCACCCCCTGCGATAGCGCTGAGCGAAAAAGAACAGGTATAGGAGAAGAGGTTTAAGACGTTTTTGCCCTTTGCTTGCGTTCGGATAAAGTCACGTCCTATTTTCATGTCTGGGAAAAAACCGATGTTCTGTGCATTGAGGAAATTGACATGGTATTTGAGCCCGTTTTCGATAGCAAAAGTTTCCTGTGGCAATTCTCCAGCAAGGATAGTAGAGGGGGATGATGGAAGATAGCGTTGTTGAACTATTAATACCTTCCATTTGGCTTCGGCAGTATAGAAATCATGTAACATCGAGACAATCGATTCTTCTTCTTCGTTCTCATCAAACAATACGGCAAAAAGAACTTTATCGACGCTGTCTACGGTGAGAAAGCGGTATTCCTCATACGTATTGCCCCGACCGTGAAAGAGACGGGTATACTCCTCGGTGCAGTTGTGCGCATTGGTTAGTAATAGTTGTTGTAAATCGTTTAAGGTCATAGAGGTATCTTTGATAAAAGTGGTGAAAGTATAGCAGGAGTTTGATTGAGGTTTTTTTGAGTCAACTAAGCACCTCGCCCATGTTATAATATGACCAATGAGAGGGGTATAGCATCTATGATTGATTACCATGATATCTCAGATATCCGTTGGGGCATTGCTGAACAGATAGCTTCGGCAACAATGCGATGGGCGGTAAAGAGGTATCTTCATCTAAAACCTACTCAAAAAACATTACCTAGCGCACCCGATCAAACTTCGCGCTTGTTGTATATTCATATCCCTTTTTGTCTGACGCTGTGTCCTTATTGTTCCTTTCACAAATTTCGATTTGATGAACCGAGTGCGAAGCGCTATTTTGAACTGCTGCATCAGGAGATGCGGATGGTACATGCACTGGGGTATCGGTTTGATTCAATCTATTTTGGAGGGGGGACGACGACGATTCTCCCTTATGAATTAGGCGAGACGATCGATTTGGCAAAATCGTTATTTGCTATCCGCGAAGTGTCGTGTGAGAGTGACCCTCAACATTTGAATGATCTTGAAGATGCCCATTTGATTGGTAAAATCGATCGCCTCTCCATCGGAATACAGAGTTTTAACGATGATACCCTCAAACAGATCGCTCGATACAAAAAATACGGCTCCGGTGAAGCGCAGTATAAAAAAATAGAACAGGCCATCTCCCATTTTTCTATCGTCAATATTGATATGATTTACAATTTCCCAAACCAAAGCGAAGAGGATCTGCACCGCGAGATCGATACGATACTCAAACTTCGACCGCCTCAAGTAACTTTTTATCCGCTGATGTACGCTCCGGGAATCCGAGAGTCTTTGAACAAGCGATGGGGAATGCTCAGCGATACCAAAGAGGCTAAATTTTACCGTATCATCATGGAACGTATGCGGAGTGTTTATATCCAACGCTCCTCATGGGCATGGTCGCTTGAAAAAGAGGGGATTATCGATGAGTATGTGATCGAGAGGAGCGAATACGTCGGTATCGGGAGCGGCGCATTCAGTTTTATCGGCGATACCCTCTATGCCAATACCTTTTCATTACCCACTTACACTGAGATGTTGTTCAAAGGAGATTTGCCGATCACCCATACAATTACCTTTCCATTTCGTGCCATTCGTCAATATCGTATGATGGTGGAGCTGTTCGGTTTTTCCGCTGCAACAGAGCATTTGTGGCTTGAAAACACCCTTCTAGCCCTTTTTGGCGGATATCGCAACGGAAAAGTAAGCGCCGCAGGATCGTACCTCTCTTCCGTGATGATGCGGGAGTTTTACAATGGGATGGATTATGTCCGTGAGACGATGCGTCGTAATCTGAGGAAAGAAGACGGGATTATCCAACCTCATGAGCGTGTTGATTAAGGGCAATCGGTAGATAAAGCTGCCCGTAGCAGTCGCAGAATTTTTTGCACCCGCAAGCGTAAAAGAGATTTTTCCCTGTATCGAGCGAATAGCTCCCGAAATTGGTTTTGATAACGTCCCCTTGTATCCGTTGGATGGTGATGGTTTTAATCAAACATGCGTCCATGGGATCAAGGCGATGATATTTTTCTCGTGATGAATGGACCCATAAAAGAGTTGATGGGATAGGGAGAGTGAGCGCTTTTTGGGAGTTCCATTCACGCATTGCTCCGAGCGTTTCGAGTTCACTGTCAGTGATATTACGGTAAGGACGCATAGATAACTTCTCCGTATATGCATTTATTGCAAAAATACATGCATATACGGTTCTAGAATACGTTAGAGAAGGGTAACTTCGGAACTTAAAGATTCTTTGAGGGCATTTTCTGCGCGTGTGATAATACTGGCAGTATCTTCTTTATTTTTTTGGACGGTTGTTCCTATCCGCATACTGATGGTGTTTAGATCTTCAAACGGTTCTTCTCGCATCACGCTAAGGAGTTTCCGGCTGAATTTCATGGCATTATCGGGAGTATCGATGAGATAGGCCAATAGAAAAATCTTTTTTCCCCAGCGGACAAGCATATCGCTTTGTCGGATATTGCATTTGATGCTGGATGAAAAATCATGCAGGTATTTATCTGCATCGGCATCGGAGGACATCATTTCGATTAGGGTGATACCGATTTCTTTTTCATTGAATTCTGCCGCATCGTGAAAGCTTTTTGCGGTATGAATAAAATAATCTTTGTTGTATGCACCGCTCTCTTTGTCGATACTGACATCGTTTTCGATCATAATCCGTTTGATAAGGTCTTGTGAGATATCGGTAAATGAGACAATAGTGTACTCCTCAACCCTATCCAGAGAGACGGAAAAGGCAAAAGGATCCGCACGAAAATTGATCATACTAACAATTCTGTCTTGTTCGGGAAGAGCTGCAAGTGCAGTTATCCATTCATCGGGATTTTCGGCTTTTCCGGCATGAAAATAGGCGTCATGGGGGACAAAACGGTTGGGGAGTGAACCAAACTCACGGAGAAATTCTCTAACCGTTGGAAGGTTAGTGAAATCTTGAAATGCTTTGTTAAAAAGAATAGGGATATTATTGTGAAGAAGGATAATTAAATTCTTTTGGGTATCAATAGCCGCTTGAAAAAGCTTGCTGCATACATTGTCTTCAGTTATAAACAAAACATCACTTGATAGACTCATTCAAACCCTTTAGTAGGTGTATCGCATAATGATAACATATTGAAAAGGAAAAATGGCCTTATCCAGCCATTTTTTCGTTCGTGTAGGCATACGTTGAGGAAATAGAGCGTAGACGTTCCGCCGCTTTGGTGAAGACGTCTATCGTGTAATCAATCTCATCAGCGGTGGTAAAACGGCTGAGGCTGAGGCGAATCGCCGTGTGGGCGAGTTCGGGATCTTCGCCGATAGCGGTCATAACAGGATTCGCTTCGAGCGATTCGGAGGCACAGGCACTTCCAGTAGAAGCGGCGATACCGGCACGGTTGAGATCCCACAGCATCGATTCCCCCTCGATACCGCGAAGTGAGATAAGGATAGTATTTGGGGTGCGGCGTGCACGGTCTCCGACGATAATCGTGTCGGGGATGAGGGAAAGTGCATCTTCGAGACGGTCACGTAACGCTCGTACATCGCTGTTCATTTTTTCCAGGTGGCCGACCGATTGTTTCATCGCCAAGCCCATTCCGATGATGTAAGCGACGTTGAGGGTTCCGGCACGCTTGCCCCCCATTTGTTCCCCGCCGTGGAGGAGATTCGGAAGTTCAGAGCCTTTGCGGACGTACAATCCGCCGATCCCTTTTGGGCCGTGGAATTTGTGGGCGGAGAATGTTAGATAATCGATCGGTGTAGCGGTGAGATCGACTTTGACTTTTCCGATCGCTTGAACCGCATCGGTGTGGAACAAAATCCCCCGCTCTTTCGCGATTTGCGCGACTTCTTCGACAGGGAAGATCATCCCCGTTTCGTTGTTCGCCCACATCATAGAGATGAGGATCGTTTTGTCGGTGATCGCCGCGGCGACACGTTCGGCACTCACATAACCGTAAGCATCGACATCGACAAACGTGATCTCCGCACCGTTATCTTCGAGAAAGTGGAGGGTTTCAAGGACAGAAGGGTGCTCGACAGCAGAGGCGATGATATGGTTTTTGGATGGGTCGCGGAGAATGTGTTTGAAAAAGACCCCTTTAAGGACGGTATTGTTGCTCTCTGTCGCACATGAGGTAATGAGGATGTCGTCCGCATCGGGGGCATTAAGAGTGTCGTACATGTATCCCATCGCTTCGTTTAGATAAGGGCGTACTTCGATCCCGTACTGGTGGAGGGAGTTCGGGTTGCCGTAAAGCTCTTCAAAAAATGGCTGCATTTTTACTTTTACGATAGGATCGAGTTTTGTGGTGGCATTGTTATCTAAATAGACGCGTTTCATAGATAGTCCTCATAATGTAGGTTATTATGAGGAGAGAATGCAAGATTTGTTCGAGAAGGGGATAGAAATGACAGATTGTCATAAAAAATAGGTTTAAAACTATATTGCTATAATATGTGATACGAAATCGGGCTATAATTTCTAAATCTTGGATAGAGGAGTGCACTATGATCACACAAATGAAAATTCTCACTTTTCTGTTGGATCATAAAGAGACATTACGTGAGCGTTTCGGAGTCACACAAATCGGGTTATTTGGCAGTTATGCACGAGGCGAAGCAACTGAAGAGAGCGATGTGGATATTGCCGTCGAGATCGATGCACCCAACAAATTTAGAAGCTTTTTCGGGTTGAAACATTACTTGGAAACCAATCTTTACCCCAAAATTGACCTCGGAATCGAAAGTACCCTAAAACCCATTGCCAAAGAGTTTGTGAGTAAAGAAATCATTTATGTCTAAACGTGATTATTATCTTTACGTGAGTGATATGCTCGAATCGATGGAAGCGATAGAAAGTTATGTGAGCGGACTCAATTTTGAGGGATTTTTGAATGATCGAAAAACGTATAGTGCGACACTGCGTGAATATATCGTTATCGGCGAAGCGATCAACGCGATCATCGATTTGTTAGAAAAACGTTTTCCCGATTATGAATGGCGATTGGTAAAAGATTTCCGCAATTTTATCGTACACGAATATTTCGGAGTTGATCCCCGAATTGTATGGGATTTGACGACGCAGGAACTTCCGATTTTAAAAGCAAAAATTGAACTTTTGGATCAGTCAGATTTTAATTGATTTGATGAGAATTGAAGTATAGCTATACACTCCCACTCGGGAGAGTGTGCCAGTTAGCCTTCCGCATGTTCTTCTTTATAAACATAGATCGCTTCATTGGTCGGATCGTCGATCACCGCTTCGGTGACGGTGAGACTCTGTAAGTTTTTCTTTGACGGACAGCTAAACTGCAATGGCAGCATCGCCTCTTCGATAATCCCACGTAATCCCCGCGCTCCGACACCGCGATCAATCGCTTTTTGCGCCACCGCTTCGAGCGCTTTGTGCTCAAAATTCAGCTCGATACCGTCCATATCGAACAATGCTTGGAACTGTTTGATGAGGGCGTTGTCCGGTTCTTGGAGGATTTGGATCATTTGATCTTTTGTGAGTTCACCCAGCTGTGCGACGACGGGGATACGCCCGATAAACTCGGGGATCATCCCGTAATGGACGAGCGCTTTGGCATCGATTTTTTTCACTTTCGCATCGGCAGAGGCACTTTTGCTGAATCCCACTTTGTTGGTTTTTTTCGTGTGGGTGTCGGGGACGAGACCGACGAATGCTCCTCCGCAGACGAAGAGGACGTGAGAGGTGTTAAAGAGCACCGTCTCGGTGGTGGAGTTTTTACGGCTCCCTTTGACGGGAACGTAGACTTCGGCACCCTCTAGGATTTTGAGCAACCCTTGCTGTACTCCCTCACCTGAGACATCGCGCCCCATCGTCGAGCTTTCACCCTTACGGGCGATTTTGTCCACTTCGTCGATATAGATGATCCCCCGCTGTGCGAGGTCGATGTCGTAATTAGCGGCGGCGAGGAGGCGGCTGAGGATGCTCTCGACATCTTCACCGACGTAACCCGCTTCGGTCAATGCGGTCGCATCGGCGACGGCGAAGGGGACCTGCATGATCTTGGAGAGCGATTTGGCGAGCAAAGTTTTACCGCTCCCCGTTGGCCCTACGAGCATGATGTTGCTTTTTTCCAACTCGACGTTGTTATAGACCGGATTTTCGATCCGTTTGTAGTGGTTGTAGAGGGCGACGGCGAGCACTTTTTTCGCATCATACTGACCGATGATGTATTTATCCAAAAACTCTACGATCTTCTCAGGGGTAGGGAGCTGTTGCTGCATGGCGGAGCGCTGCTCAAAACGTACCTCTTTTTGCAAAATACTAGAGCAGGTGGTGACACACTCGTTACAGATATGGGTCGTCTCCGAGGAGAACATTTTTTTCACTTCGCTTTGTTTACGACCGCAAAATGAACAGGTTTTTTCGGTACTCATCTCAGACATCCTTAGCGGTGAATTTAGTGAGAATCTCATCAGCGAGGCCGAACGCTATCGCTTCTTTGGCCTCCATGTAATTGTCACGGTCGGACTCTTTTTCGATCACTTTGGCACTGTTGCCCGTAGCCTCGGAGAGGATCACATACAGCCGTCGTTTGAGGTTCAGGATATGTTTGGTGTGGATCTCGATGTCGCTCGCCTGACCCGAATACCCTCCGAGGGGTTGATGGATCATCACTTCGGCGTTGGGGAGCATGTAACGGTGCCCTTTTTCGCCGCAGGTAAACAACACTGCCGCCATCGATGCGACAAGTCCCATCGCATAGGTATAGACTGGGGCGTTGATCAGATTCATCGTATCGAGTATCGCCAGCCCCGACATGACTGAGCCGCCGGGAGAGCTGATATACATGTGGATCGGCTCTTCAGGGTCCATCGCTTCGAGGTAGAGCAACTGAGAGACGATAACTCCCATCATCTGGTCATCGATCGCTTCGGTGATAACGATAACACGGTCTCCGAGGAGTTTGGAGAAGAGATCAAAATAACGCTCTCCACGCGGTGAAACATCTTTGACGGTTGGGATAAACGGCATGAAATTCTCCTTTTAGACAAATGCTTTGATGAATTCGGGAAGTGACATAGGGATCACTTCGAGGTTATGTTTTTCAATGAACTTTTTCTCTTTTTTACCCAGCTCTTTGTCAGTAATGACGTAACCGCCTTCCAAATCCAAACTCAATTCATTGGCAACCATACGATCCGTATCGTGGTCGAATGAGGTTCCTAAAAAGAGATATTTTTTCGCTTTACGGTAGGTTTTGAGTATTTTTGGAACGGCAAATCCGCTCATCGCTTCGGTGAGCCAATCGACATAATCGGCATCGCTGATAACGAAGCTCGGATTGGGGAACGGTGAGCCCATTGGTTTAAAGAGGATTTTTTCGGCATTGTCGAGCACTTCATCCTCTACGAGAAAATATTTTTGGTTTTCGACATCGTACTCGTACACTTCATAGCGGTTTAAATGACCCATGATGCGCGATTTACCGATAATAAGTACGTGGGGGGTGTAGGCTAATAGCTCTTGTAATTTGGTATCACGGTTGGTATCGATGATATAGCGCGGTGACATATCGACGATCGCTTTGTGAAGCGGTGTCGGCTCGAACGGTTTGGTATAGATATGGTTGATCAGCTGTGTCATGTACTCGACACCGCGTCGTTGTTCCAAATGCATCGCGGCGCGTGAATATTCAAACATCAGTCTCGGAGCCATTGCCCGACCGCCGTTCATCGCCAAGATGAGTGAATCACTGTCATGCGGCACCGCTTCACCCTCTTTGGTCATTATTCCCTCAAACACGCCCAATCCGAAATAAGGGATGGTCGTTTGGTTGCGCAACTCTTTTTTGATCGTCTCTATTCGTGTGTCCATCGTGATCCCTTTTGGAACTTTAGATAGAGGATTGCATTTTGCGTTCTTGTATTAAATAGGAGTAATTTAGTCTTATTTGTAGGATTGTGGAGATAGGGGGGAGAAAAGAGACAAAAATGTCATCTCTACTTACCCGTGACACCCTTTTCCCGTATAACAACTTTGCGCAGCAGAAATCTTGACAAGTGCTTTATCAAAACTAAACGGTGCGTTTAGATCGTTTAAAATCTCATGGTAAAACACCGCTCCATCTTTAGAGATAATAAAGAGCGATTTGGCGAGTTCTTTGTTGGATAGGCGGATGCCGTAGTAGTCTCCGAATGCTTCGTCATAGTCATATCCGACCAGCCACTCTTCCAGTGCAGGCAATTCATGTTTATCGTTTGCGACGATGAGGGCTTGGGTGATTCCTCCGAGCGCGTTGAGGGAGAGGAGGGTGTCTATCTTGCGCAACTGAGTGATGAGGGGATCATCGATAAAGGGGACGCTGATGAGGAGTTGGGTTGCCCCATTTTGCCCCCCGATGATAAAGGTCTCTCCTGCATTGTTTTTTAGGGTTACTCTTTCCGAGGCGTATCCGACATCGAGCGGCATATCTTCGAGGGTGAGGGTGGAAGAGTTATAGATGATCTGCACAACAGACTCCTTGGTAGGCTATTGTCATCAAAATTGCATTTAGTGTTCTTGTAAGAGGGAAAGATTACGAGGCAGGATGGATACAGCGCAGATTGTCGGTGATTTCCGAACCGATGATAAAGTGTGCCATCGCTTCATGCGCCGTTTTGATAAAGGGGGGGAGTTTGTGGATTTTGATACCGACATTGCGCATGGCATAGAGGGTATTTAGACAGTATTTATTGACGAGGAGGTAATTGCATTTTCCGATCACTTCAAGGAGGGCGTAGTGTTCGCTGATGTGATGGGGATCTTTGCTTTTTTCAGTGTCACAGCTGCAGCTTTTTACGTTTAGATCACGCACCATCTCCCCTCCGGATCTTTCCCACGGGTTGAGTTTCGTTTCCACATGGGCATAACGCACATCGGTACGATCCCCTGTAAGTCGATAGAGGGCAAACAGGGTTGCACTGCACGGGTTTTGGTGATAGACACGCATCATTGCATCCATGGGTATGGCAACCATCATGATGTACTCCTTGTATTGGTTTGACAATGCAATTTGTATTCTGTAATATTTTTATGATAAAGTATAAACTGTGAACAATATATGCAAAAATGCATTAATTACTAAAATTTAGTTAAACTTATAGAGAATTAAAAAAATCAATATAGACGTCGGGAGTTTGGATGCAGCTAATTAATCATCGCTACGAAAACAAAGATCAGCTTGAAATTTTTTTAAATGAGATGATTTTTCCTAATCGATCTGATTCTATTTTGATTCAGTTTTTTAGCGGTGTTATGGACAAAAAAGTCTTGCAACCCATATTGGATATTCTTGTAGAATCTCTTCCGAATGCCACAATGATCGGTGCCACAACGGCGGGTGAGATCATGGACGGGGTTATGAGCTCGTCGCAAATTATCCTCTCTTTTTCCCTTTTTGAAGCAACTGATATTTCCACCTATTTTTATCCTCAATCGGATTTTGAACACGGCGTTCGTACGGCGCAAGAGATTTTAAGTGATCGGACCAAAGTGTGCATCGCATTTAGCGAAGGGCTCAAAAGTGATTCGGAATCGTTTCTGGACGGATTTACGTCGGTTCGAAACGATGTGATCGTTGCCGGTGGTAATGCCGGAGATGATTTGACATTTACCCGTACTTATGTCATCAAAGAGAATACGATCTACGATGAGGGGATCGTTATTGCTGTATTGGACAGTGATGTGCTTCAGGTGCATAATGCCTATTCGCTCAACTGGACCTCTGTGGGTAAAGAGATGCATATTACCAAAGCGGACAAAAATGTCATTTACGAGATTGACGGACGTCCGGTGAGGGAGTTGTATACCCATTATCTGGGTGCTGAAACGGTTGCTCGGGTACCGGCAAGTGCTATTGAATTTCCTCTCGTAAAGGTTGAAGACGGCGTTCGTATCGCCCGTTCTATTATTGCTAAGACGGAGGATGGCGGTTTTGTGTATGCGGGTCACTTTCATGAGGGGGATACGGTTCGCTTTGCGATCGGAAATATCGATGAGATTCTTAATCATGCGGTTGATATCCGAGATAGTGTTGCTTCCGCTCCGGTAGAAGCCACCTATATTTACTCCTGCTCGGTGCGTAAACTCTTTGTCCAAGAACAGCTTAATTATGAGTTTGGACTTATCAATGAAATTGCCCCGACGGTAGGATTTTTTACGTATGGAGAGTTTTTTCACTCCCCTTCGAACAATCAATTGCTCAATATCACTACGACAACCCTCTCTTTGAGTGAGATGAAAGTCCTCGCTTCTCCGGACAAGAACAGCGCCGACGAATACCGTCATTCGATGCTCAAATCGCTTACGTATCTTATCAATGTGACTCAAGATGAGCTTGACGATAATATCCGGCTTCTTGACCAATATAAAGTAGCGCTGGATGAAAGTTCCATTGTCTCTAAGACCGATGCAAAGGGATTTATTACTTATGTAAATGACGCTTTTTGCGAGATATCCGGATTTTCGCGCGATGAGTTGATCGGTAAAATGCATAATGTTATTCGTCATCCGGATACACCGAAGGAGCTTTTCAAAGACCTTTGGAGCACTATAACGGCAGGGCATATTTGGAAAGAGACGTTTAAAAATCTCTCGAAAAGCGGTGAGACCTATTATGTTAAAACGGTGATTGTCCCGATTCTTAATGATCAGGGAGAAATTGTCGAGTACATCGCTTCACGTGTCGATGTAACCGAGCTTATCGCCAAAGAGGAGATTATCCAGCGTCAGCTGATCGATACGTTGAGCGGATTGAAAAACCGTACGGCGCTGGTGAGTGATCTTGAAAACGGCGGGGATGAAGTTGCATTGGTCTTGTTTAATATTGACCGTTTTTCCAATATCAACGACTACTTCGGCTATGAGGTGGGAGACAGTTTGCTCAAAGCATTTTCGGGAATGCTCAGCCGTGAGTTCGGGCATGATCATATCTATCGCATCAGCGGGGATGAATTTGCTATTATTTGTATTGCAACAGAGTTTGATGATCAGTTTGTCGAGCGGATTAATGATCATGTCAGCAATTTGGAGAAAAAGAAGTTTAAGATCGGTATTAATGATATCACCGTGAACGTCTCCGGCGGTTTGGCGCATGCGGATAAAGCAGAAGTGTATAATCTCGCCCATATTGCACTTAAAGAAGCAAAAGAACAGCGGGTTAAAGTAGTCTTTTTTAATGATAATAAAGCCTTGAAAGAGAAAACCCATAATAATATTTTGATGTTTGATAAAATCAGATCGGCGATCGAAGAGGATCGTATTGTCCCTTATTTTCAGGGGATCGTAGATAATGATACGCGTGCTATTGTAAAGTATGAGTCCCTGATCCGTTTGATCACCCCGGATGGAAGCGTTATTAGCCCTTTTTTCTTTTTGGAACATGCAAAACGCTCAAAGCTCTATGATAAATTAACCCGCATTATGATTGCTAAGACTTTTAAAGTGTTTGAAGATACAGAGTATGAGTTTTCCATCAATTTGACGTTACAGGATATTGTCTCTGAGAAAACGCGCCAACTGTTATATGAAACACTGGAACATTCAAGTGCTGCAAAGCGTGCAGTTTTTGAGATCGTAGAATCTGAGGGGATCGAAAATTTTGATGAGGTTGCAAAGTTTATTAAAGTGCTCAAGGGATACGGTTGCAAAATTGCTATTGACGATTTTGGTACGGGATATTCGAACTTTAGTTATTTGAGTAAACTCGACGTAGACTACATTAAACTCGACGGTTCACTCATCAAAAACATTAATTTCGATGCCGATCATCTTTTGACGGTAGAGAGTATCCTCTTTTTCGCCCGTAAAAAAGGGATTGAAGTAATTGCGGAGTTTGTCGAAGATGAAGCAATTTTCAAAACGCTCGTAGAATTGGGTATTGAGTATTCTCAAGGGTATCTCTTTTCACAACCATCCCCGAGTATTAACGTCTAATTTCTCCTTCCCTTTTCCCCTTTTTTAGTAGCATTCCGACAAAAACGTCTCTTTTTGTCTGTATGCACACACGTATAATCGCTTAAATCACTAGAACGTCATTTGCATAACACTCTCTAGAAAATGGTTGATGCTGGATGAAGCAGGATCATGAATAAAACTACATAGGAGACTATTATGAGCTGTTCGTCTAGCGGAACCGAAGCTTTTATGCCCGATGACATCAAGGAAAAAATCCACAATCATCCATGCTACTCTGAGGGGGCACACCATCACTATGCCCGTATTCACGTTGCGGTAGCTCCGGCGTGTAATATCCAATGCAATTATTGTAACCGTAAATACGATTGTTCGAATGAAAGCCGTCCCGGTGTAACCTCTGAGCGCCTGACACCGGAAGAAGCGGCTAAAAAAGTGCTTCTCGTCGGCGGTGAAGTACAACGTATGAGTGTCCTAGGGATTGCGGGTCCCGGCGATGCATTAGCTAATCCTGCAAAAACCTTTGAGACCTTTGGACTGGTTCGTGAATTCGCACCGGATTTGAAACTGTGTCTCTCGACCAACGGTTTGGAACTACCGAATTTCATCGATGAGATGGTGGAATACAACATCGATCATATCACCGTCACTATCAACAGTGTGGATGAGACCGGAGAGATCGGAAGTCAAATTTATCCGTGGATTTTTCATAACAACAAACGTATTTATGGAAAAGAGGCGGCACAAATCCTTTTGAAAAATCAGCTCGATGGGATGAAAAAATGCGTTGAAAAAGGGATATTGATTAAAGCCAATTCGGTTTTAATCCCGGGAATCAACGATAAACATCTCCAAGAAGTTTCGAAAAAACTCAAAGAGATCGGTGTATTCTTGCATAACATCATGCCGATCCTCTCTGAACCCGAATTCGGAACAGCATTTGCCTTAGCCGGAGTACCGAGTGCAACGGATCAAGAGCAGATGGCGGTTCAAGAAGCGTGCGGTATGGATATGAAGCTTATGCAGCACTGTCGCCAATGCCGTGCGGATGCGGTCGGACTTATCGG
Source organism: Sulfuricurvum sp. (assembly GCF_041651515.1). Lineage (GTDB taxonomy): Bacteria > Campylobacterota > Campylobacteria > Campylobacterales > Sulfurimonadaceae > Sulfuricurvum. The sequence goes on along the minus strand of NZ_JBAZJF010000003.1, from coordinate 215,199 downwards.
TGAAGATCGTGGAGCCGAGTTTACCAAAGACACCTTTGCGGGACTCAGTTTTGACGAGCTGCAAATCAAATACGATTTGGAAGCACGTCAAGCGGCTCAGGCAAAAATCGAAGAGTTCCGATTCTTCTTAGATCGTGCAAACGATCGTGTGAGAAAAGAGAAAGAAGAACTCAGCTCTACGGGTGTAACAATCCTTGTCGCAGTAACGACTGCGGGTGAGGGGATGATCAACCAACACTTCGGAAGTGTGAGAGAATTTTTGATCTATGAAGCAGGGGACAAGGGAATCCGATTTATCCATCACCGTAAAGTGGAAGCGGAATACTGCGCAGGACCGGATGGGACGAATCCACTCGCTCCGATCTTAGAAAAACTCAAAGACGTGCAGTTGATCCTAACGGCAAAAATCGGTGGATGTCCGCAAGATGATCTTAAGGCTGCCGGCATCATCGCCGATCAAAGCTATGCGTATGAGCCGATCGAGATTTCGGTTCTTAAAGCGTCTCGTAAATATTTTGGTATGGATGAAAACGCGGAAGTGAATTAAGACTATGGCACTCATTAACGACACTACATTGCGCGACGGGGAGCAGGCTCCGTATGTCGCGTTCAATACCGAGGAAAAACTCCGTATCGCTACACTTCTGGATGCGTGCGGTGCAGATGAACTCGAAATCGGTATTGCGGCAATGGGTGTCAAAGAGCGAGAGGATATAAAAGCCCTCCTTTCTCTTGGTTTGAAAGCTCGGATGATGACATGGAACCGAATGAAGATGGACGATTTAGAGGCCTCATTGTCGTGCGGAATTAAAGCGGTTGATCTCTCAATTCCCATTTCGGATATTTTGATAGATGTTAAATTCGGCGGTAGCAAAACCAAGGTATTGCAAGAACTTGAACGGGTTGTTAGTGCTGCATCGCGTGAGGGGCTTTTTATCTGTATCGGCGGTGAAGACAGCTCGCGAGGAAGTTATGAATTCATCCGGGATGTGATGCAACTCGCCCGTGAATGCGGGGCGCACCGTTTTCGTTATTGCGATACGATCGGCATCATGACACCGACGCAAACGTATGCTTCGGTCAAGTTGCTGACGGACTTAAATCTCCTCCCAATCGAAATGCACACGCACAACGATTTTGGACTGGCTAACGCGAATGCCCTCAGCGGTATCGATGCAGGTGCAATCAGTATGAACACCACTGTTATCGGATTGGGAGAGAGGGCAGGCAATGCCTCGTTTGAGCAGATCCTTATGACATTGAAACATCTTTACGGTGAGGCACGCCCCATCGATCCTCTTTTGATCCGGAATTTAGTGCAGACGGTTGCAGGAGCGGCCAATATGGCGCTCGCTTCCAATGCCCCTATCGTGGGCGAACGGATATTTGCCCATGAGAGCGGCATACATGCCGATGGAATGATGAAAAATTCCCATGCCTACGAACCGTATGAAGCGTGTGAAGTGGGGTTGGAAAGTTCTTACCCTATCGGAAAACACTCCGGCAGTGCAACTATCCGCTATCATCTCAAACGAATGGGGATCAGTGCGGATACTGGTATTTTGAGAGATCTTCTCCCCAAAATACGAGAGATCGTCACCTCGCGCAAGCGGGTATTGGATTCGATAGAGTTAAAATCTCTCTATCAGGATGCGGCATGTATATAGGGTGGCTGAAATTTGTTGATGTTCCTGAACTCGTTAAAATTGCCGAAGAGACGGGATGGCTGCTGGACGGGTACCATGTAAAACTCATGATGATGCATGCCCCCCATTTGTGCTACGGTGCCTACGATGAGGGGGTATTGGTCGGAGCGGTTATGGCTATCGAATTTGAAACCTCGGCAATGATCAAGTACTTTATGGTCAAACCGACGCACCAAAAACAGGGGATCGGCAGACGGCTGTTCAATACCTTATTCGGTGTCATAAAAGATGAACACCCATCGATTTATCTGCATGCGAATCCGCAGCTAAAATCTTTTTTTGAACAAAATGGTTTTAAGGCTGTGATGGAGGTAGGGCGATATCTCAATGTCGGCAAAGTTCCTCCGTTTAGTTTTACCAACGCTCAGGCAAAAGAGCTTGACGGCGGTAATTTTGATGCCATTATCCGCAAAATAGATTTAGAGACGTTCGGAGAAGATCGAATGGATTTCATGCTTGATGAGATGGAGCGCAACAGCTCTCTCAAATTTGCTCTTCCAAACTCTTTTCAACACTCCAGTGTCATCAATGCACGAGGGGTTTATCTGGGCCCGTGGCAGTGCCGTGAAGGGTTTGAGGAGGAAGCGGAGAAAATGATGCAGGGGGTCCTTTATTTTCGCGGATTGAAAAAAGTGATGGCGGATGTGCCGATGGGAAATACCAAAGCCGTTGAATTGTTTGAACGGTATCACTTTCAGCAAAAAGGGACGTTTTTACATATGACATACGGTGAGCAGCGTAACGTCAAATTTGAGAACATCTACGCATTTTCTCTGTGAATAAAATTTGTAAATAAATCTAAAAAAAGGAATCTATTATGTCCGAAATGACTGAACAAGACCACAAAAAAGAGTTGGCAAAACTCAAACGCTTAGCCGTTGAAATAGCCTCTGAGATCCATGATATCGTTGAAGATACGGTTTGGACGAATCATGTTAAAATGCCGCAATTGGCTGAAAAACTTTACAATGCGGTCGAGAAAGCAAACCGTTACAAAGCAGAACATTCTCTCTAAAAGGGGGCTATCATGCCGACCCAAGAAGACGTGTTATCTATGGAAATATGCGAATGCGGCGGCAAAAGCGTCGCCGATGCGATCAAGATATTTCAAGAGACCGATTTACCTTATAAAAAAGCGAAGAAGCTGGTTACCGAATGTGATAAAAACTGCTGTCGCGCGGCTCTTATTCGTATTTTCGATATGACTTATTTCGGTAAATTTGATTATGACGAAATTGATCGCTTAATTCAGCTTCGTAACGACAAACTCGGAGAAATTCTTGAGAGGATGAAGAGTGGACGATAAGGTTAATATTCGCAAGGCTCATAGTGGTGATACACTTGCCATGGCAGGGTTGCTTTCGGAACTTTTTACTATCGAGGATGATTTTGCGATTGATCAGCAGAAACAACTACATGCCTTGTACTTACTTCTTCAAGATGCCGATGCGACACTCTTGGTGGCTGAGATATCCGGTTGCGTGATCGGAATGGTATCGATGCAAGGGTTGATCTCTACCGCTATCGGAGCAAAGGTAGGATTAATCGAGGATATGATTGTCACGGCCCCTTTTCGGGGGCAGGGTGTCGGACGATTATTATTGAGTGCAATGATTGAAGAAAGTGAGCGGTTGGGATATAGAAGGCTTAGCCTCGGGGCCGACAGACGAAATGATTCGGCACTTGCTTTTTATCGAACGTTTGGATTTGAGACAAGTAACATGGGGTTGATGTATCGAATCATCGAGTGATCGATTACCCTTTATGTACTACAACTTTGTTTTTTCCTGCTACTTTTGCGTCATACATCGCATCATCTGCCTTTTTGACAAACGCCTCGATACTTCCAATGTTATCGTATTGTGCGACACCGATGCTGATGGTAATTTGACCGACATTTTTAAAGACGCTTTGTTCAATCTCTTTTCTCAGTCGCTCCGCAAGGGCTATTGTCCCCTCATAAGGGGTGTCTATTTGTAGAATGACAAATTCTTCTCCACCCCATCGTGCAAACATATCGCTGCTGCGCACCATAGTACGGACAATGTCGGCGATTTGGACTAAAACATCATCTCCTGCGTTATGTCCGAAGGTATCGTTGACTTTTTTGAAATCGTCGATATCAAAGAGTATTAACGTAACCGGAGTATTGGAGAGGTGGGCCTGATCGATTGCCAATTTAAGCCATTGGTTGCACTGCAAGCGGTTTGCTGCATTGGTCAGAGGATCGGTAGCTGCCGCTTTTTCTAATTCATGTTCCAAGACGACTCGGGAGGTGATGTCTTTACCGGTAGAGATAAAATTGGTGAGTTCTTGGCGTTTGTTTCTCAATGGGACGATGGTTTTAAATTCATGATACAGGGTTGTGTCTTTTCGTTTATTGGTCACTACACCCCGATAGGTATTCCCTGCGAGGATCGTATTCCATAAATATTCATAAAAGGGGGTCTGATGTTCGCCGGAACGGAGAATATTGGGTTTATTACCAATAACCTCCTGAGCCAGAAATCCTGATTGCTGTTCAAATGCACGGTTGACATATTCTATTTTACCCTCGATATCGGTAATAACTACGGTGTCTCCGCTCTCTTCAAGCGCTTTGGAAAGTTTCAGAATATGGTAGTCTGTCTGATGCTTAAATACTCTAAGTATCTGTGTGATGGCGTAGCTGGCGATAATGGCACACAAAGCCCGGAATAACTGGACAGGCAAATCGGTTAATGCTTGAAAGGAGTCTCCGTTGAGTACGGATGCAGGAAAAAATGTTCCTGAGGGGACAATGAATCCGGCGAAGATACCATAGAGAAAAAAAGTGACCGAAAGGGTATATGCACACCGTTTGACAGAGTCAAAAACCGATCCTTGGACAAGATAGAAAGGGTTGGCAAATATATAAGCGGACAAGAAAATTCCCGGAACTCCGAGAAAATAACGAATTGTAATATTGACATTATTCAAGGACAGATCATGAAAAGTTATCAGCAGAGCAAGGGATCCTAGCATAATTAGGGCAAGGAGTTTCGTTGCCAATTTTCGACTCCATATAATACGCAAAGCGAAATAGAGAAGTACTATATAGGATAGTCCCATAGTAATAATACTGGCAAGATTCAGTAGTCCCTTGCCTGATCCTGAGTCCAACAATGCAAACATGCTCAGCCATTCGGATACGCCGTGAAGAATTCCGAAAATTCCCAGATACTTTAATTCACGGACAAATTTAAAAATAGAGTTTTCCATCGGATAGTGGAGAATGCTAAATCCGAACAGGAAAAAAGCAAGACCGTAGAAAAAATAGATGTAGTCAATAAAGTGCAATAGGTGCTCCGGTTATACGTAATACGCATAAAGAATTATGATTTATTATAATATTTTAAGCTGTATTGAGCGGTAAAAGAACAGGTTGGAACGCTTAAAATTTCTGAAATGTTACCATCTATAAAGCACTAAAAGAGCTGAGAGGTACAAAGTTACTATTTGCTGTTATAATTAAATGAAATAAAATCAGTTTCATTGGAGGCATCAATGCATTACTCTGAATTTTTTTTTCAACAACTGTTTGAAGCAAGCCCTCACCCTTATCTCATCCTCTCTGCCGATGATAATTACACGATTGTTGCGGTTAACGATTATTATCTGGAAGCAACGGGAATTCGAAGGGATATTGTCATCGGAAAACCGCTTTTTGACGTTTTTCCGGATAACCCTAGGGATGCTTCTGTCAGTGGTGTAAGTGATCTGCATATCTCATTGGACAGTGTCGTTCGATACGCTCAAACCGATACTATGGGAGTGCAAAAATATGATATTCCCCTTCGAGACGGCAGTGACGGCTTTGAAGTCAAATACTGGAGTCCTGTAAATGTACCGATATTCGGAAAAGAGGGGAAGGTAGAGTATATTATTCATCATGTTGAAGATGTCACCGATTTTGTTTTGCTCAAAGAAGCTAATAAAACAGTCGGCCAATCATCGGATTTGAAAACAAACAGACTTGAAGCCGAGGTATTGAAACGGGCGAATGAGGTCAAAGACGCCAACCGTATGATTAAAGCCAGAGAAAAAGAGGTTGCCGCTCTCAACGACAAACTCAAAGAACTCGATCGACTTAAAACAGAATTTTTTTCCAATATCTCGCATGAATTCAGGACCCCATTGACGCTCATGATAGCCCCTGTGGAAGAGTTGCTATCCAATCGCCAGAATCTCGCAACGGATAGATTTAGCGCTGATATTGCGATTATTCATCGAAATGCCTTACGATTATTAAAATTGGTCAATACTTTGCTCGATTTTTCCCGTATCGAAGCGGGACGGGTGAGAGCGGCGTATGAAGCTACAGATCTTTCGGCATTGACAGCCGATTTGGCGAGTAATTTTTCATCGGCATCGGAACTTGCTAATGTGCAACTCGTCGTCGATTGTCCACCTCTTCCTGAATGGGTCGAAATCGACCGAGAGATGTGGGAAAAAATCGTTTTGAATCTCCTCTCAAATGCGTTCAAATTCACCCATAACGGATCCATTACGGTATCGACCCGATCAGAGAACAACAAGGCGGTATTGAGAGTGCACGATACCGGAATAGGGATAGAGGAAGAGGAGCTTCCAAAATTGTTTGAACGCTTTTATCGGGTTGAAAATTCTCAAGGAAGATCGTATGAGGGGACGGGGATAGGTCTTTCGCTGGTTCAAGAGCTTGTGAAACTTCAAGGAGGAAGTATCGAGGTCACAAGTAAAGTGGGAGAGGGGACAACGTTTACGGTTTTTATGCCGCTTGGAATGCACGAAACGGATTCTGATATTAAACCGACCAAGCGTATTGATAAGGGGACGGAGAATAAATCGCTTCATACACAAACCTATCTTGCCGAAGCGGCACGTTGGAGTAACGACACTAAAATATCCGAGATTCAACAGCCCAACGAGAATACCAAAGGTCATGTTATTATCGCAGACGACAATGCGGATATGAGAGAATTCATCGCTAGACTCCTCAGAGATGCCGGATACAGTGTCTCATTGGCCGTTGATGGAGAAGATGCATGGGAGATGTGTCAAAAGAGTTTGCCCGATTTGGTCATTAGTGATGTCATGATGCCCCGGTTAAACGGTTTTGAATTTTTAAAGAAAATCCGCTCGGCCGAATATACGTATTCCTTGCCGATTATTTTACTCTCAGCACGTGCAGGAGAGATCGATAAGGCTGAAGGATTGACGTCAGGCGCAGATGATTATCTCTCAAAACCGTTTCACAGCGGTGAATTGATCGCCAGGGTCGACGGTGCGGTCAAATTGGGAAAATACCGTAAAAAAGCGCATGAACAACTCCTGTCTCAAACGAATCATATTGCTAAAATCGGTGGATGGAGCTTCGATATTGCAACCATGAAAGGGGAATGGACGGATGAGCTCATTCGGATACATGAGCTCTCTCCGGGGGCGACCATAGACGTAAGCAAGGGGCTTGAATTCTATGCGCCGCAATCACGACCGATTATAGAACAAGCGATATATGATGTTATTACTTTTGCTAAACCGTATGATTTAGAACTCGAAATTATCACGGCAATAGGCACACATAAATGGGTAAGAACCGTTGGCTCTCCGGTCATAGATGAAGGAAAAGTGATCAAAATCCAAGGGGTCATGCAAGATATAACACGACAAAAAGAGGATCAAATTAGGATCATAATGGAAAAAGAGCGATATGATCATTTGGCACACCATGATGAACTTACCGGTCTGCCCAACCATCTCAGTTTGAATGAATTTATGGAGAAAAAAATCTCTGAAAATACCAAATTGGCCTTTATGTTTCTTGATTTGGATGGCTTCAAAGAGATTAATGATTCATACGGACATGGGTTTGGAGATAAAGTATTGATTAACGTAACTCTGTTGCTCAAAAAATCGTTCCCTGCAGACTCATTTATTGTGCGGAGCGGAGGAGACGAGTTTATCATTGTTGTTTTATGTAAAGAAGGAAAAAATCTGATTAATACAGCGATGAAGCGACTCTCAGGGATGTTTAATCACCCTTTTTCGATAGAAGAGAGGGATGTTTATATTACTGCCAGTATCGGTATCGCCATGTCTCCTGAAGATGCGCAGACGACGGAGGAGCTATTACAATGTGCGGATGCCGCAATGTACAATGCGAAAAATCTGGGGAAAAATACCTTTAGTTTTTACAATCGTGATTTGACCGAACAGACGCTTTACCGAATGACAATAATGACTCAGCTCAAAAAAGCCATACCAAATCATGAATTAAAACTCTATTTTCAGCCTCAGGTTGATCCCAAAAGCGGCTTGATTATAGGATTCGAATCCTTGCTGAGATGGTTTTCTCCGCAAGGCGCAATTTCACCGTCCGATTTTATCCCTATTGCCGAGGAGAGCGGACTTATCATTGAAATTGGGGAATTTGTTTTGATGGAGAGTTTTAAAACAGCTAAACGGTGGGCTGATGCTAATCTTCTCAAGGGACGAATAGCGGTCAATGTTTCAGCGCATCAGTTTATCCATACCAATTTTATGGCTGTGCTTGAACGGATTTTAGAAAATACACACTGTAAACCTGAATGGATCGAACTTGAAATTACGGAGCGTTCGATTCTCTCTAACCCTGAAAAAGTGATTATGATTTTAGAGGAGTTGCGTAATAAAGGATTTCATGTATCGATTGATGATTTCGGAACCGGATATTCATCATTGTCATATCTTAAAAACCTCCCGGTCAATAAACTAAAAATCGATATATCGTTTGTCAGAGATATTATGCACCAGCCTAAAAACCAGACTATTGTCAAAACAATCATCGCTTTGGCAAAAGGTTTGGATATGGAAGTACTCGCTGAAGGGGTAGAAACGCATGAAGAGATGGAGTTCTTACGTATGAATGATGTCGATTCAATACAAGGATACTATTATTATAAACCGGTTTCCATAGAAGCTCTCGAAGAACTGCTTGGTTAGCGGCTAACGTACATTCGTTCATAAAACTTAGCATTCTAAATATTAAGATGTTTTTTATGTTGTTTCATAACGTTTGTATACCCCTGCAATCCCTATTCCTACAAATTTGTTGCTCACGTGTCATTTTGTCGCACCCCATTTGCTAAATGTCCCAAAAAGGATAGAACACCCTTTGCACCAACCTAAGTGAAGTTCACAAAAAGGGGTTAACATGGCTGGAGCAGCTAGCTTGCGTCAAATCGCGTTCTACGGAAAAGGTGGGATTGGTAAATCTACTACATCTCAAAATACATTGGCAGCAATGGCACACTATTTCGATAAAAATATTATGATCGTCGGATGTGATCCGAAAGCGGATTCAACTCGTTTGATTCTTCACGAGAAAGCACAAGATACTATCCTTTCTCTTGCAGCGGAACTTGGAACCATCGAAGATGTTGAGATGGAACAAGCTCGTCTTTGGGGTAAAGGTCTTTTTGATAAAGAAACTCCGGGCGGTTGGATCAACTGTACAGAATCAGGCGGACCAGAGCCAGGAGTAGGTTGTGCAGGTCGCGGTGTTATTACAGCGATTAACTTCCTCGAAGAAGAGGGTGCTTACGATGAAGAAGGTTTGGATTTCGTTTCTTATGACGTTCTTGGTGACGTTGTTTGCGGCGGATTTGCAATGCCGATTCGTGAAGGTAAAGCACAAGAAATTTACATCGTAATGTCAGGTGAAATGATGGCGATGTACGCGGCTAACAATATCTCTAAAGGGATCTTGAAGTACGCAAACACCGGTGGAGTTCGTCTTGCTGGTCTTGTATGTAACGCTCGTATGACAGACAAAGAGTACGATTTGGCACTAGAGCTTGCTCAACGCCTTGGAACTCAATTGATCCACTTCGTACCACGTAACAACATCGTTCAGCATGCTGAACTTCGCCGTATGACGGTTGTTGAGTACAGCCCATATTCTGACCAAGCTCGCGAATACAAAGAGCTCGCTCGTAAAATCGTTTACAACGACATGAAAATTATCCCTACTCCGATCAGTATGGATGAGCTTGAAGAGTTACTTCTTGCATTCGGTCTTGAAGATGAAATCGATGAGTCACAAGTCGGTAAAGCGGCTCACGAGGCCTAATTAGTTAACCCCGGAGGTTCCTCTTTGGAGGGATCTTCAATGGCTGTCATGGGTGACTGTGACGTTTAACATCTTGTTAATAATGAAAAGAAAAGAACAGAAAAAGGAGATTAGATGTTTGTATTAGGTTTTCACTTCCCAGCTTCAATGGGGAATATCATTCCAGACGAATTGGTTGCAGAAAAAATTGCCGGCGTTGATATCAGCGATGTCAAAGAGATCAAACTTTTGATGGGTACAAAAGACAAAGATAAAGAGTGGTTGAGCTACACGAACAAAGAGACTTTCTTGTTCAGAGCTTTGATCCACTATTTCAAAGAAGAGAACCCTGAGAAATTACAAAAGTACATGATCTACATGAACCGTTACCAAATGTCCGCTATCTCTAAACGCGTTGACGCGGCAGATGATGAAACAATGAAATTATGTCACAATTTAGATTCGATGGAACAATTCCGCATCGAAATCGCGTAAGGAAGAGGTGTATTATGGGTCCAGAAACACTAGAAGCCAAACAAAAAGCGGCCATTGAAGAGATCTTAAAAGTATATCCTGAAAAAGCGGCAAAAAGCCGTGAAAAACACCTCGGTGTCGGGTCTCCCAATGATGAAAATCAAAAAACGTGCGGCGATGTCCGTTCAAACAAAAAAACCGTTCCGGGTGTAATGAGCCAACGCGGTTGTGCCTATGCAGGGTCTAAAGGGGTTGTATGGGGTCCGGTCAAAGACATGATCCATATTTCTCATGGTCCTATCGGATGCGGTCAATACAGTCGTGCAGGTCGTCGTAACTATTATATCGGTGTAACCGGTGTTGATACGTTCGTTACGATGAACTTCTGTTCGGATTTCCAAGAAAACAACATCGTTTTCGGTGGAGACAAAAAATTGGGTGTGTGTATCGATGAAATCGAAACTCTTTTCCCACTTAATAACGGTATCACGGTTCAATCAGAATGTCCGATCGGTTTGATCGGGGATGATATCGCTGCGGTTGCTAAAACCAAAGCAAAAGAGATCGGTAAAACGATCGTTCCGGTAAACTGTGAAGGTTTCCGTGGGGTTTCTCAATCACTCGGTCACCACATCGCTAATGACGCGGTTCGTGACTACATCTTTGAAGGCGATCTTAGCCACATCGACACGACTGATGTTACTGCCACTGAGTATGACGTAGCGATCATCGGGGACTACAACATCGGTGGTGACACATGGTCAAGCCGTATCCTCCTTGAGGAGATGGGTCTTCGTGTTGTAGCTCAATGGTCAGGTGATGCGACGCTTAAAGAGATGGCATTGACACCGAAAGTAAAATTGAACTTGCTTCACTGCTACCGTTCAATGAACTATATCAGCCGTCATATGGAAAAAGAGTTCGGGATTCCTTGGATCGAGTATAACTTCTTCGGACCGAGCCAAACGATCAAATCACTTCGCAAAATTGCTGCTTTCTTCGACGAAAGTATCCAAGCAAAATGTGAAGAAGTTATCGCGAAGTATCAGCCGATGATCGATGCGGTTATCGCAAAATACAAACCACGTCTTGAAGGTAAAACCGTCATGTTGTTCGTCGGCGGACTTCGCCCTCGCCACGTTATCGGTGCCTATGAAGATTTGGGTATGGAAGTAATCGGAACAGGGTATGAGTTCGCTCATGATGATGACTACAAACGTACCAAAGAAGAGATTTTCCGCTCAACGATCATCTACGATGACGTCAACGAGTATGAGCTTGAAGCGTTTGTTAAAAAACTTCAACCTGACCTTGTAGCTTCAGGGATCAAAGAGAAGTATGTATTCCAAAAAATGGGTCTTCCGTATCGCCAAATGCACTCATGGGATTACAGCGGTCCATACCACGGATACGATGGATTCGCGATTTTCGCACAAGATATGGATTTAGCAATTAACTCACCAGTATGGGCGCACTCAAAAGCACCATGGGAAATGGAAGGATAATACGATGCAAGAAGTAGAAAAAATTGTAAACGGGAAAGACCTGTTTAAACGCCCTGAGTACACTGAGTTACTCGCAAACAAAAAACAATTCGAATCTTCAATGCTCGCAATTAATCCTGCGAAAGTAGAAGAGATCGCTGAGTGGACCAAATCATGGGATTACCGTGAGAAAAACCTTGCTCGTGAAGCGATCACCGTCAACCCTGCAAAAGCATGTCAGCCTCTTGGGGCTGTTATGGTTGCACTCGGATTTGAGGGTACTATGCCTTACGTTCATGGAAGCCACGGATGTGTAGCGTATTTCCGATCCTACTTTACCAAACACTTCAAAGAGCCGACTCCTTGTGTTTCTGACTCTATGACTGAAGATGCTGCGGTATTCGGTGGTTTGGTAAATATGAAAGAGGGTCTTAAAAACTGCGCTGCGGTTTATAAACCTAAAATGATCGCGGTTTCTACTACCTGTATGGCAGAAGTTATCGGTGACGACTTGATGGCGTTTATCCTTGCTGCAAAAGAAGAGGATGGCGGAAAGTATTTGGCTGCGGATTATCCGATTCCCTATGCGCACACTCCTTCATTCGTAGGCAGCCATATCACAGGTTATGACAACATGATGCACGGTATCATGTCTCAACTAACCGAAGGAAACAAAGGCGAAACGAAACAACGTATCAATATCATTCCCGGTTTTGAAACGTATATCGGAAGTCTCCGCTCCGTAAAAAGCATCGTAGAAGCGTTCGGCACAGACTATATCATGTTGGGTGACCACTCTGATCAATGGGATATGCCGGCCGGTAACTACGAAATGTTCCAAGGCGGAACAAAACTCGAAGATGCAAAAGATTGTATCAACTCCAGTGCAACGATCTCTTTGCAAAAATATGCAACGTCTAAAACTATGAAAATGGTAGAAAAACGTTGGAAACATGCTGGTGGACATAGCAACCCAATCGGTCTTAAAGGTACCGATGAGTTTGTAATGAAACTTGCAGAACTTACTGGAACTGAAGTTCCACAAAAACTTAAAACTGAGCGCGGTCGCCTTGTCGATGCTATGCAAGACAGCTATCCGTATATGCACGGTAAAAAATTCGCAATCTGGGGCGATCCTGACTTCCTAATCGGTGCCGTATCCTTCCTTCTTGAGATGGGTGCTGAGCCGACTCACGTTCTTTGCCACAATGCACCGAACGGTTGGGAAGCTGAGATGAGAGCATTGCTTGATACATCTCCGGCTAAAGACAGCTTAAACGTATGGGCCGGTAAAGACTTGTGGCACATGCGTTCACTCTTGTTTACGGAACCTGTCGATTTCATGATCGGTAACAGCTACGGTAAAGAGTTGATGCGCGACACCGGTACTCCGTTGATTTACATCGGATTCCCGATTTTCGACCGTCATCACCTACACCGCTACTCTATCAGCGGATACGATGGAGCGTTGAATCTTCTTACTTGGATCACGAACAAAGTTCTTGACCAATTGGATGAAGATACCAAAGGTATCGCAACCACGGATTACTTCTTCGACCTCGTTCGCTAACTATTTGATTCAAACGCCAACGGAGCAAAAGCCCCGCTTGGCTACGCTTGCCGCTATGGCACTAAAGCTTGCCTCTTAGAGGCAGAATCTGTCCCCATTTGCGGGGGCAAACTTCATTGTTTCTCGTCAATTTCTCCCGGATGGGAGATTTTTTTGGTTGAGTTTTTAACGAAAGACTTAGTCAAACAAATAGGATGATTTATGGCGGCTGTTCACGATAAAATCAAAGCGGAATTATTGGTGGAAGTGTATGCCAATATCGATCGGATTTACGATTCGATTGAGCAGCATTTTGAGATGGATGAGACCCGTCGAGACAATGTTATTAAACATCTTAATATTCTCAAAGACGAGCTCTATTTTGTAGTACAGACGACACCGTTATCGTAATGGTATGGTTCAAGCCGATTTACGAATGTGTCGTACTGAATTTAAATCGTTTCTCTTCGAATAATTTTAAGCAGGCATCGACAACCGAAGGATCGTACCAGCTTCCCCGTCCACGCTTGATTTCATTAAGGGCTGGTTTAATTCCTAATGAAGCGCGATAGGGACGATGCGATGACATCGCTTCAACGACATCGGCAACGCAGATAATTTTTGCTTCGAGCAGTATCTTATCTCCTTTTAGCCCTTGCGGATAGCCGGATCCGTCGAGTTTTTCATGGTGCTGCAAGATGATGTCGGCAATCGGCCATGGAAATTTGACCTCTTTGAGGATATTGTACCCCTCCTGCGGATGTGTTTGTATCAGCATGAACTCAATAGTATTCAGTTTACCGGGTTTGGACAGAATTTCTGCAGGGATATGAATTTTGCCCAAATCGTGAATGATGGACGCGAGATGTATCCCCTGAATCTGTTCTTTGCTCAAGTTCATTTCCCGAGCAATCGCTGTTGCTAATTCACTGACACGATGCTGATGACCGGCAGTGTAAGGATCACGTGCTTCTACCGTGGCGGCAATGGTTTGAATGGACTGTTCCAAACTTTGTCGAAGAAGTGTTGCATGCTGCTCTTGTTCGACACGGGCACGGAGATTCATAATACCGTATGCGAGGTCATTTGCCAGCTCTTCGAGCAATCGAATCTCTTCCTTATCAAACGTATTTTCTTCAGTAGAATAGATACACAATGCTCCAAAAGTCCGATGGGTATTATTTAGTGGAAGAGCTATATTAGAAGCAAAGCCTTTAGAGAGGGTGGACTCTTTCCACCCCTTAAAACCGATTGCACAGGCTATATTATGGCAAATCTGTGTTTTTCCGCTGCGAATCGCTTCGCAGACAGGTAATTGCCCCTTTTCAGTGTCATCCCAAGTGATATCTTCTGCCCAGTAATGAGTGATATCCATCCCTGCAGCGGATACAGGTCTTATACTTTTTTGCGGGTTTTCATCCGCGTAGACAACAACCGCGAGTTGATAGCTTGCCTGCTGAACAATAATGTCGGTTACATTTTTTAGCAATTCGCCCTCATTGGCAGCACGTACGAGTGCTGTATTTACAGCAGAAAGGGTTTTAAGCGCACGGTTGGCTTGATGTAACGATACTTCAGATTGCTTTCGTTCGGTAATATCCCGATCAATTCCGCGATAGCCTGCGAATACCCCATTTTTATCAAAGAAGGGGAGACCGCTCGTTTCAAGAATTTTGATGGTTCCGTCTTTGCACACATTGGTATTTTCTAATCCAAACAGTGGGGTGTGTTTAGTAATCAGTTTTTGAAATTCACCTCTGAGTCGTTGTGCATCTTCAAGAGGCATAAAATCAAAAGGAGATTTCCCCACTACCTCTTCGGGTGTATATCCAAGCAGTGATTCTACCCTTGGACTGGCATAGGTATAGTTGCCGTTTCGATCAATCTCCCATATCCAGTCATTCGTAGATTCGACAAGGGCACGGAATTTTTCTTCGCTTGTGCGAAGGGCTTCTTCAATTTGACGTTGTTCGGTGATATCTTCGAGAATGTGTAAAGAGTAAAGATAATTGCCGTGCTCATCTTTGATGATGAACCCTTTTGAATGAAAAAGTTTATCTTCTATCTTAACGTCTTCCTCGCTTCCCTCACTTAGGGGATCTTCGAGCGCTTCGGTACAGTGGGGAAGGGGACCGTCGTTTTTAGGGAAGAGTTCATAATATGCTCGGCCGATAATCTCGGCATAGGGGATGCCGGCATATTGACTGTACGCCTTGTTACAGCGGAGGATACGAAAGTCTTTATCATGTAAAAATATCGGAGATGAAACAGCATCTAAAGCGCACAACCACTCTTGATGGGCGTACTTGATTTTATCGATCATCTCTTCGTTCACAATTTGACTCTTTCTTAGGATTAAAATTGTTGAAATAGCATGTGCAATAATTATAGCACGTTATCGGAATTACTAAACCGTAGAGGGACTCTTTTCCTTAAAGGGTATCTTCGTCTTCAAAAACTTTAAATGCTTCCGTAAGATCCGATGGTTTTACAACCTCTTCTTCTCTCCTTTTTAACTCTTCTGCTTCTTCAACTTTGGCATGCTCTTCTTCGACGTATTCTATAAATTTTTCGATCTCTTGCTCAGGCTTATAAAACGGGGCATATCCTAAAGCAATATCTACAAATTCCAATCCGCATCCAAAATCGATCAGTTGCTGTTTTAAATCCATGGTTCACCGCCTCTTTTAATGGGCGGCATTATAGGGAAGATTGGTTGAGATATCAAGGGCGATAAAAGAGGGAGACTTAGAACTCTCTACGGAACAGGGCTTCAATTGCTGCAAGCGGCATTGGCATGTGATAATAGTATCCTTGAATGGAATCAATACCGTTTTGGCGTAAAAACTCCAGCTCTTCTTGCGATTCTACCCCCTCAGCCAATACCTCCATGTTTAATCCTTTAGCCAATGCTATGATAGTTTTAACAATGGTCTGATTTTTAGGTTCATGGGTCACATCGCGGACAAATGAGATATCGATTTTGAGTTTATCGATGGGGAGATTCTTGAGATAGGAAAGTGAGGAATATCCTGTTCCAAAATCATCGATGGAAATATGGAACCCTTTTGTTTTTATGGTCTCTAACAGAAGAATTGTTTTGGTCGGATTGTCGATAATGGAGCTTTCTGTTATTTCAAGTTCGATTAAGGATGGATTGCAATGGGTCTCTAGAATGATTCGATCCAGAGTTTTTAAGAAGTCAATATGGGTCAGCTGACGAGCCGATACATTGATGGCAACTCTTCCCGGCCATAATCCCTCCTTGGACCACTCTGCTGCAATTAAGCATCCCTGTCGTAGAACAAATTCACCCACTTCGAGGATTAATCCACTCTCTTCAGCGATTGGGATAAATACGGTTGGCGAGACCATCCCCTCAGGTGTATGCCATCGTAAGAGCGCTTCTACCCCGATAATAGCAGCTGAATGTATATCAATTTGAGGTTGAAAATAGAGTTCAAGTTCATTATTCTGAAGGGCTTTTTTGAGTTGGGTAGAGAGTGTTGTCCGTTGAAGTGATCTTTCGGTAAATCGTGATTCGTAAAAACTGTAGGTATTTTTTCCCATATTTTTTGCATTGTACATCGCTACATCGGCTTTTTGGAGCAGAGCTTCTGCATTATCCGTGTCGCTTGGATACATAGCGATACCGATACTGGCAGTGATATAGACATCTCGTTTCTCAATATGAAACGGAAGGTTGAGCCCATTGACAAGACGGTGCATAATTCGGTCAATTTCATTTTTGTCTTGGTGACACGACATGAGCATTACAAACTCATCCCCTCCCGTACGGACAATAAAGGTATCGGGTGGAAAAACCGTTTGCAGTAAATGGGTCATACGGATTAAAAGTGTGTCACCGAATCGATGACCATACGAGTCGTTAATCTCTTTGAAACGATCCAAATCGAGGAAGAAGAGGGCAAACGGATCCCTTTGTGTTGTGGAGGTCTTTTGGGTTAATGTTTCAATTAAACTGAGCCGATTTGGGAGGTTGGTCAGAGGATCATGGTGGGCTAGATAATCAAAATGTTCTTTTGCCTTGAGTATTGCTAACTCATTTTCTCTGATTTTCGTAATATCGCGATAGATTCCATAGGTACCGAATACCTCACCGTCTTCGGTTGTAAGCAACCCTTTAGTGACACAATTGATCCGTTTGGATCCATTGGGCATTACCATGAGTTCTTCACGTTCTGCAAAAGATTTTTTTTCCAGTAGTTCCGTATCATCAGTATTGATCATCTGCGCCGTTTCCGGAGGGAAAATCTGATCCGCTGTTTTTCCCAGAGCTTCGAGTATTGGAAGTCCTGAAAGTTTTGCTGCCGCATCATTGAGAAGGATATATCGTCTATCCAGCCCTTTTATAACAATGGCATCGGAAGAACTGTCTATGATCGAGTTTAATAAAGCATTCTTTTGTTCTAAAAGCATTTGTGCCGTTTTTTGTTCATTGGTACGTTCTATATAGTCAATAAACCCTTTGTGCAAAAACCGATAGCATAGTAGGAATAGAAAAAAAGCGGTAATGGCAATAAACAACCAACCTTTATAATCTTGAATCAGGGTGAGTTCATGAGAACTTTTTGACGAGAGGAGTTCTACTGCAATATCGGAAAAGTAAATCCATAACATTCCGAAAATGAGATAAAAAACAGAGATTTTCAAAGCACTTTTAAAACTTTGTGAATCTTTTATTCCCATATTTCACCCTCTTTTGCAAGCTAAGAATATTATAACACTCTTATTATTAATACTAGTGAATTAAAAGGGATAATCAAAAAGATCGTTCTAGAACATCTTATGCAGATGTTTTTCAAATCAATCTTGGAGAAACACCATGGAGCACCACGTCGTTATCGAAAAACTTTGCAGCTGTGCAAAAAAAGAGGAGATGTCTCAAATCACTACCTATGATGCGAAAGAATCTGCACATGAAGCGGCACAAACCCAATTGGCGTATATGCAGGGACATTTTTGCGGTAAACACGAATTTCAGCTTGTCGAAGTAAACGACAATTATGTCATCGGGATGGTCGGCGGCTGCGGCTGTAAGGGGTAAATTATGGAATATCATGTTGTAGTTGAAAAACTCTGTAAATGCGCACTCCGTAAAGGTATGCCTCAGATCAAAACATTCGATGATAAAGAAAATGCACTGCGAATTGCCCGCGCATGGGCGCAAGAACTGAACGAGAGTTTTTGCGGCCAGCATTCGTTCGGCGTTGTAGAAGTGGATGAGAACTATGTCATTACGGTAGGTGAGGGGACATACTGAATTATGTTAAAGAACACAAACCCGGTTACGCCCTTTTTCTTTTGCCTGATAGAGGGCATCATCTGCGTTTTTTAGAAGCTCTTGTACGCCAGTACGATATTCGCTTACTCCGAAACTGGCGGTCTTGTTTCCGATGACGTCGAAAGGATACATTTCGATAGCGATACGCAGTTTTTCCGCCGCCGCAGCGGATTCATTTTTATCGGTATTGGGGAAGATGATTAAAAATTCTTCCCCTCCCCATCGTCCTATAATATCGATGGATCGGCATTGCTGCTTGAAAATTTCGGCGATACTTTGCAAAACATGGTCTCCAACTTGATGACCGTAGGTGTCGTTGATTGATTTAAAATAGTCAATATCGATAATACATACACTAAATTGGGTGTGATAGCGTTCAAAAAGCTCAGCATTTGTTTCTAGTGCAGAGTCTAAATGGCGTCGGTTGTACAGTCCTGTGAGTTGATCGGTTATGGCAAGGGTTTCGAGTGTTTGTTTGGCAATCTCTAGCTCTTGAGTCCGTTCAAGAATTTTGATTTCAAGGTCTCGATTGTAGGAATCAATCTCTTTGGCCATCGCGTTAAACTCTTCAGAGAGATAACATATCTCACCCGAACAATCGATTTGATCCAAATCAAACTCCCCCTCGGTGCGAAATTTCCGTATCGATAGTATGAGTTTATTGATGGATCCCGTGATTGATTTGACCGTGAGTATGATGGCTACAATAACTGCTAAAGCGACAAAAAATAAAATGAGGTAGAGGTTTTGTTGATCTTTTAAAATCCCAGAGAAGACTTCCGCCTCATCCGTCTTGACCACGATTCCCCATTTAAGCGTTGGCTCATACCCCCAAACGGCCAAACTTTTCACCCCTCTATAATCGATAATTTCACCTTTTCCGGCATGTCCCTTTACTGCTTGGACCATTCCGGTGGCATAATGGTTTACATTAAGCACTCGTTCGTTTTTAAAAGCATCAGGATCGTATTTGAGTGGTATGGCGGCTAGTACCTGTCCATTTTTCATTAGCGCCCCTGCGACCACTTCACCGCTTTGACCCAACCCGTTATAATTTTTGATCAGATCGAAAATATAATTTTCATTCAGTTGGGCGGCTACGACCCCTAATATTTTATGATCGACAATGATGGGTGTGGCGATAAAACTGGCTTTACGTTTGGAAGGGAGATAATATTCAAGTGGACTTATAGAGGTATCGAGGAGACTTGAGGCTTGATCGTAGACGTACGCTAATCCAGTGTTTTTTAAAAGAGAGCAGTTGACATTTTTACCGTAATCGCTCTCTTTTTTAAAGGTATAAACAACCTCTCCGGTGTTGGTAATAATAAAAAAATCATAATAACCGTATTTATAGATGACATTAGTCACATACGCTTGAATAGAAGGGTCAAGGTGGAGTTTTTGATTGGGATGACGATCTCTTAGCTTCTCGATAATTTTTGGCATTGAAGCAATATTGACCAACAGTTGCTTTTGGTATTGGACATTGGTATTGATCGTACTGATAGTTTGCTTGAAGATGACTTGCAAATGGGAGAGATGTTGCGCTGAAATCTCTTCTTTTTTTTGATATTGGAGGCTGTAGGCGATGACCAATAGGGGGAGAATCGCAATGAATATCATGGAGAGTGCAATACGGGTAGTAATACTCTGAAAAAAATATTTCATCGGTTATCGCTATTAACAGGAGTTGATAAGGGGTGATACAACTGCATTTGCTCATTCCACTCCTGCACCGATTTGTAAGCAGGATAGTTTTCAGGTTGGATAGGGGTCATGGAATCATAAACGATATCAAATCCAAGTGCGTTATTGATACGCCCGATGCGGCTGTTTTTCCATGAATGGTTATTATTCGGATCGATGTAAAGTATCCCTCCTGCACCGTTGTAACTTTGCATAGGGATACATCGCATGACAATTTGTGGGTCAAAACTTCCGCATTCTTCAACCGCTTGTTTGTAGATATGGACACCGTTATACGCCGCTTCCATAGCATCGGTTGGAAGTGCATTAATCTGGTATTTTTTCAAGAATGCTTTAAAAGCAGTGTTTTCGGGTGATGTGAGTGATCCGAAATAACTCCAAGCAGCATAATCTCCTATCAGGGCATCAGAAGGGATAATTTTCCCCATTTTTTGGTTTTCACTCTCGGCAATACTAAATGAGATAACGGGAATATCCGAGGGGTGTATTCCTTGATCGTGCAATTCACGAAAAAAGTAGAGATTGCTGTCTCCGTTGAGAGTATTTAAAATGACATTTGGTTTTTGGGTTTTGATGGCGTGCACGATGGCTTTGAAATCGCTCCCACCTAGCGGTATATACGCTTCCCCTTTTATCCTTACCCCTAAAAGCGAGGCCATATCTTTGATGTATAAATTCGCGGCACGCGGGAAAATATAGTCACTGCCTACTAGAAAAAAATCTTTGCCGAAGTGGTCAATAGCGTATTTGATCGCCGGACGGATTTGTTGATTGGGGGTTTGACCCAGATAAATGATATTGGGGGATGCTTCAAATCCCTCATACTGTACCGGATAAAATAAAAGAGACTTATGTGCTTCGATAACCGGTTTTACCTCTTTACGGCTTGAGGAGGTCCAGCATCCAAAAATGGCTTGTACACCCGTGAGTTCAATAAGTTTTTTTGCTTGTTGTGCAAATATTATCGGATCGGATCTTCCATCGGCGATAATAGGCTCGATTCGGTGCCCTAAAATGCCCCCCTGTGCATTGATTTCTTGAAATGCGGCCATCGTCACTTGGGCTACATCTTTTTCACTGATTGCCATGGTTCCGCTGAGTGAATGCAATATCCCGACGCGAATAACGGAGAGTTTTTTAGGTAAAAATATCCATACTACGACACTGCTCAAGGCTAAAAGAAGTGTGAAGAGTATAATGACTTTTTTCATTAAAGATACTTTCTTCTAGTGATATAAATATAAAAAATATAAAAAATTATTATAGCATAAAAAGGGTTGTTTAAATAATTAGTTTTTCATAGTATTGGTGATTTTATACACAAAGCTAAATACTTCGACGACGGCCGTATAGAGTTTTTCGGGGATTTCACGGTCTATTTCCACTTTGCTCAGCAGTTCGACGAGATCTTCGTCTTTTTGGATCGGTAGGTTGTGCAGTTCGGCGACTTTGATGATATTCTCAGCGGTAGCCCCTTTTCCGGATGCGACGACACGCGGTGCATTTTCTTGGTCGGGGTTATAGCGCAGTGCAACCGCTTTTTTCATACTTTTACCTCAAATCCCAGATCCGAGCCGAAATCCTGTGAACCGTACGAATCCGATATGCTTTGGGGTGATTCTTTTGTCTCATAGACCCGTATGGAACGCGGAGTTAGCCCCGCATTGATAAGGAGGGTGCGTAATTGAGCGATATTCTCTTGTATCAGCTCTTTTAGCTGGGGCAGTTGTGTATGCGCCTGAATCTCGATTTGGTTTCCCTCATAAAGACCCATCATCAAATCGAGCTCCCCATACTCTTTGAGGCGGAGATTGATTTCACAGTAAAACTTTTTATTATTGTTTTTTTTAAAGGTCATAGATCCCTCATCAAGCTGATCCCATGCGAAGGGGAAATAGATTGAATTGGAATGATTTAGATGCGATACGAGTTGTTGATAATCAATTTGGGTGAGGAGCTTATCAACATGTTCTAAGAGTACTTTAGCGGAGGGATCACTACTCTCCTGCAACGATTCTGAAAGGTTCATTAATCCCGATTTGAGATCATCACTCATGGATTCTTGGAGAGCATGATCGAGCAGTAGCGACTTTGGATTGGTGAATTCATCCAGTTTAGCAATCAGTACCGAGGTTTCATGAGAAACCATAACATCTCCCGAACTGATAGCCTCTTGGAGCTGATTGGAGAGTTCTTTTAGCGGTACTATGGGATCTTGGGTAGTATTGTTGATATTTTTAAGAAGCAGCTCGATGGAATCGAGTAAGGGGTTAACCCCATCGGCTTTACTGGATAGGAGTGCGCCGTAGAGCTGTGAGAGGGTTGTTTTTATCTCTGCAACAGCGGCTTGGGGTGCAGAAGCAAGCTGATCGATTTTCTGTGAAAACTGGGTGATCTCTTTGGAATAGAGGACATCACTCTTGGCAACAATATTTTTTAGGGAGTCGGTAATGTGTTTTAAGGTATCGGCAATGACTGCGGCACCCTTAATATCCTGAGGGGGATGAGTAAGTGCCGAACTCTCTATAAGTGAACCTATTGTGCTACTCAATGTTTTGGCCTCGGGAAGGGGACTCTTGGAGAGGAGATTTTGGAGTGAGGTCAATGTCTCTTTTAGGGTAGGAAGTATTTGGACGGCAGCAGCAATTTTGGATTCCATAAATACGCCGCTGTTGGAAAGCTGTGACTTGAGCGTAGCGGTATTCATAGAGGTGATATTTTTGAAAAATCCCTCGATACTCTCTACTTTTTGGGTGAGGAGCGGGGCATTTTTTAATTCGCTTAGGAGAGATTTTAAATTCTCCGTAAAATTCCCCATATTTTTAAAGGCCGCTCCATTTTTGAGAATATCGAGGAGGGTTTGATCGGATTTTGATGCGGTGATTTTGTCCTGAAAGACGCCGCTAAGGAGCGATTTTATGTCCTTTCCCTCTTTGAGCTGAGTCAGTTGTTCGGGGGTAGCGGTTCTGATCGCCTCGGCCAGCGCTTTATTGGTATTAGGGAGGACAATACTGAGCCGTGTATCGGTCGTTACGTTTATCATACTGGTACTATAGCATAGAGTTTTAAATTTTTTTTGAGTAGTTCCGATACATTAAAAATTAAAATAATGCAAAAACAACGGTGCTAATGATTTTATCGTATAATTGTTGTATTATATTTTTTTATAGCACTCCTCTCCCTTGATTCATGATCTTTAAATCTGAAAAAGGATTACTTATGAACTACTCCATTAAAGCCCGTCTTATTACGGTCAATATAATTGCATTGATAGGTATCGTGATTGCAATTTCACTGGCGATCTACGGTTACACCTCTCTTGAAAGAGATATTCTTTCAGAATCTAGGGCAACAATAACTGCCGTTGATTCAGCCCGTTCAGCACAAGTATCTTTTAAAAAACAGGTTCAAGAATGGAAAGATATTTTGTTGCGAGGGGAAGATCCCGAAAAATTAGCACACTACACAAAAGGATTTATTGAAGAGGAAGCCGAGGTCGTAAAATCACTTCAAGAACTCAAAAATCTAACGTCCAATACAACTATCAAGGGCAAAATAGATGATTTTTTAGAAAGTCACAAACGTATGGGCGAACAATACCGCAGCGGTATGAACAGCTATAAAAATGCTTCTGCGGATAAATATAAAGTGGGAGATAAAGCGGTAAAAGGGATCGATCGGCAACCTACCAAAGATTTAGATCAAATTGTCGTGGAGGTGCAAGCTGAGTATGGGAAAGCCGAAGCCGAGATCCAAAGTCGTCAAAAGACATTGACTTGGATTATCATCCTATCGGCTTTTGGTGTCATTGCCGCTGTCAGCGGGTTGATTATTATGGTTACTCTTTCTATTTTGCGTTCCGTTGATAATATGGCTAAAATTGCCTCTTTTGCCGAGGCGATTCGTAACGGCAGCGGAGATTTGAGTAAACGGATTCTTGTTCTAGGGAATGATGAATTATCGGGCGTAACGCGTGCTATGAATGAGTTTATTGAGGTGACTGAGCAGATTGTGCTTGAGACAAAAGAGGTTGCGCAGATGAATGCTGTTATGGCCGTTCAGCTTTCACGTACAGCCAGTAGTATGAGCGATAGAATAGGGCATGAAGTGACTATGACCCAAAATACAGCGGTTGAAGCAACGGAGGTTAGTTCTCATATCCGTCAATCTGCAAATACGACCAAAGAGAGTCAAAGAAGTGCACAGGAAGCAAATAAAACACTTCAAAAAGCCCAAATTGAAATTCAAGGGATGATTACCTCTTTGCAAGAAAGCGCAGAAGTCGAAGAGGAATTTTTAGTACGGTTGCGTCATCTGACGGATGATGCACAGCGCATAAAAGAGGTTCTTTCCGTTATTGGGGATATTGCCAACCAAACCAATTTATTGGCATTGAATGCTGCGATTGAAGCTGCTCGTGCGGGTGAGCACGGGCGCGGGTTTGCGGTTGTAGCGGATGAAGTACGTAAGTTGGCTGAACGTACGCAAAACAGTTTGGTCGAAACGAATGTCACGATCAATACGATTGTTCAATCGATCAATGATGCGGTTGAACAAATGGGGATTAATTCGAAAAGTATTAAAGAACTCAGTAATCATTCACAAAAGCTGGAAGATGCGATTGCGATAACCGTTGATACGATACAGATTAGTTTCTCTGTGATTGAAAATCTTGCTGCCAATGCCGATACAGATGCAAAAGGGGTCGATTCTATTGCAACACGAATGGACGAAATGGTTAGCAGTGTACAAACGAGTGCACGAGATATAAATGATATTACGCTCTCTGCCGAACATCTGAAACAGACGGCAAGTAAACTGGATGAAATGTTAAAACGCTTCAGCGCGTAAGGTTTACCTTACATCCCTCGCGATTTTTTTATCATTTCATACGCACCGTTGATCTCTTGGACTTTTGCGGTGGAGAGTTGGATATACTCTTCATTTGCCCCTTGGGCTTTGATGATATCGGGATGGTATTGTTTGACGAGGGCACGGTACGCTTTTTTGATCTCATCTACCGAGGCCTCTTGGGTGATTCCTAACAGCATGTAGGCTTGATCAATGGAACTCTCTTTAACACTTTTCTGATGCATAGAATCAAATTGGTGGAGCATTTCGGTGAATTCATCATCGCTAAACTGCAAATACCATCCGATTCTATGGAGCATCGCTTCTTCGGATTTGCTCAACGTCCCGTCAATATAGGCAAGATTGACCATAAACTGCATCATCTGTATACGTTTGTGCGGATCGTTTTTGATGAGTGTATTGAGTGCCAGAGCTACGGTATCGACATTGGTACTGATCTCTTTTTCAATACTGAAAATCTCTTTTAGGAGTTGTTTAGTTGCTTCAGGATCGGGGAAGAGGGTACTGATATCGGTAAACATGTTTCCGACAAGTTCGGCTTCAAGCTCATCGACACGCCCGTCAGCTTTTGCCACTTTTGCCACCAAGGCGACAAAAAGTCCCAACTCACTGTTGGCTAAAGCCTCTTTGTTTAAGACAAAACTTCGAAATTGTTTTGGGGAGTATTCACTCTTTTCATAACGCGAATAGCTTTTGCTGATCCAATAAAAAACGGCGAATAAAACGGCGACAAGTAACAGTTGACTCATAGTATCCTCATAGGTTAAAAGGTAAATGCAATAGTAGCGTTAAATGGACAATAATGCGTTGTAATGTGACCGGTTGGTGTACTATGGTTACGATACAATACAACAAAGAATGTATACTCAACGCTAATTTGGAAAATTGATATGAGTTATTTGATACATTATAAACAAGGAATCTGATTGTGAATGCGGTTTATTTAGCCAAACAAAAAATTTTTAATCGGCATGGCAAGCTTTTTGCTTATGAACTGCTTTTTCGAGACCATGAATTTGGAATAAAAAAATTTCCTTCAAATATTCAGGCCACTTCCCATGTGGTTTTAAATACGCTTACCAATGTGGATACTAATGAATTGTTGGGAGATGAGGGGATTGCGTTTATAAATCTGGATGAGCATGCACTGACATCCGGAATCATTGATATCTTAGATAAAAACAGATTTATTTTAGAGATTTTAGAGACAACGGATTTGAATGAAAAAGTTGTTGCCAATATAAAGCGGTATCACAAAAGAGGCTTCAAAATTGCCATTGATGATTTCGATTGCAGTGTTGAAATGATTAAAAAGTTTACCCCTTTATTGAAGTATGTGCATATAGTCAAAATGGATGTTTTGGCGGCGGAAGAAGAGAATTTAAAAAATGTCATGGCCAAAATTAAAAAATTGGGGATAAAAGTACTGGCTGAAAAAGTTGAAACCGAAAAAGATTATAACCGTTATCTTGAAATGGGATTTGATCTGTTTCAGGGATATTATCTCCATAAGCCCGAAGTGGTTGAAATTGACCGGTATAAAGATGCAACGCAGCTCATTATTTTAAACCTGATAAAATTGATTAAAAATGATGGGGCTACCTCCGAAATTGAATTTTATATCAAACAACGGGCGGATCTCTCCTATAAATTGATTAAGTTTATTAATAACCAAGCGAGATTTGATACGGAGGTCGAATCGATTTCACAGATCATTACGCTGCTTGGAAGGGATAAACTCTTACGTTGGCTCCTTTTATATCTGTACGCTGAAATGTCGAATAATCCGGTATCGGAAGCCATGATGAGTGTCGCGACTAAAAGAGCCGAAAAAATGGAGGCTGAAGCTGCACCGCGTGAAAAAGACAAAGCCTATATGTCAGGTATGTTCTCGATGCTGGATGCCCTTTTTGATACGGATATTAAAGAAGTCATGAAGGGGATTAAAGTGGACAAGGACGTAACGGACCTTGTCCTTGATAAAAAAGGGAAATTTATATCAAGCTTTAGACGAGCCGAACACTTGGAGAGAACCTATTTAAAAAAACTCTTATGCGATAACTTTGATAAGATCGATATTACCCTTCTAATCTATGCATTGGAATTGAGCAGTGTTCATATTGATGCAAATGAATTCTAAAGACTCCCTTGAATTATAGGGATCGGTGTACATACGCTTCAAACTCTTTCGGGGGGAGCGGTTTGCTAAAATAATACCCCTGCACTTCATTACAGCCGTTTTCCTTCAGTAAAGCAAGTTGCTCGGCCGTCTCAACACCCTCTGCGATGGTTATCATTTTAAGAGAGTGTGCCATATTGATAATGGTATTGACGATGGTTTGGTCTTCGGTATTTTCGGTAATATCGCGAATAAAGGATTGATCAATTTTGAGTTTATAGACACGGAATCTTTTAAGATAATTGAGCGAAGAGTATCCGGTTCCAAAATCATCAATGGACATCCGTATACCGTGACTGTAAAGCTCCTCCATCAGCTCAATGGCATGGAGAGGATCTTCCATGGCAATTCCCTCGGTAAGTTCAAGTTCGAGATACTCTGCCGGAAGGTCGAGCTCTTCGAGGATACCTAATACCATTGACACCAAGGTTGGATGGCGAAATTGGATGGCGGAGAGATTGACCGCCATAATAAAAGGTTTCATCCCCTCACTCATCCATACTTTTAGCTGTCCAAGGGCACGGCGGAGTACCCATTCTCCGATACTAACAATTTGTCCGCTGTCTTCGGCAATCGAGATAAATTCTGCGGGAGAGACCATGCCCATAGAGGGATGATTCCAGCGTAAAAGTGCTTCAGCACCGATAATATCTCCGCTTTCGATGGAGATTTGCGGTTGGTAGTACACTTCAAGCTCATCACGCTTGAGTGCATACCGAAGGGCACTTTCCAGTTCAAGATTACGAGCAGAGCGCGCTTGTATTTCAGGGGTGACAAAACGGTAGCAGTTTCGTCCGTCATGCTTAGCGCGGTACATGGCGACGTCGGCAGCTTGCAGCAGTGTCTCTGCCTTATTCCCGTCGATGGGATAGAGGGAAATTCCGATCGATGGGGTGACACTGAACTCATGGTTATGAATATGATAGGGCTGTGAAATAGTATCAATCAGTTTTTCGGCAACGTGGGCCGCACCGTCGGCATCCGCACCGGGAAGTATGATGATGAATTCATCTCCCCCTTGTCGAGAGAGGGTATCTTCATCGCGAATAACCGATTGCATCCGTTTCGAGACCTCAATGAGAAGTTCATCTCCGATGGTATGTCCCAGCGAGTCGTTGATGTTTTTAAAATGATCCAGATCTAAAAAGAGGAAGGAGATGGACTCTTTTGCACGATAGGCGATGCTGATAGCGTATTTTATCCGGTCATTAAGGAGGATACGGTTTGGCAATTCGGTAAGGGGGTCATAATGCGCGAGCCATTGTACTTTTTCTTCGGCAAGCTTTTGAGCGGTAATATCTTGTATGGAACCCCGTATCCGAACGACTTTTCCTTCTTCAATAACCGGTGCACCGATAGTACGTACCCATTTTAGATTTCCCTTCGGGGTTTTCATCTGAAGTATCAGATCGTAGGGCTTAAAGCTGTGGATTGTATCCTCCAAAGCTGTGGTTATTTTTTCGAGTGATTCGCCCTCATAGACACTGAGTCCCAGTGTCATTGTGGTCGGATCATTCGGGTCTACATCGTGAATAAGGGCCACCTCTTTCGTCCAGTGTCCCAATCCTGTTTCAGGATCAAATTCCCATCCCCCGACATGTGCCATGGAACTCATCTCTTCGAGGAGCTTTTCGGTATGGAGTAAATGAATTTCTGCCTCTTTGCGTTTGGTTTCACGATCAAAATTTTCCATCGCAAAACTGATATCCATTGCCATTTCTATCATAAGTTCTTGGATTAACGGCTCAAACGCATTGAGGGTTTGAGAATAGATCGTAAAAACACCGATCACATCATCGTATAAATGAATCGGAAGGGCGGCGGACGATCTCCAGCCCATGGCTTTGCCCCGTTCATGCCAAAGCTCTGTTGCGGGGTCATTTAAAAAATCCTGACACCAAAAAGGGCGATTCTCACGGACGGATGTACCGGTAGGACCTTTGCCGGAGGGGAGATCTTCTTGGGTGGAGATTTCAAGTCCCTCAAGATATTGCAGATGATCTCCGTACGATGCGGTTGGATAGATATGATGTTTTTCCGGATCAATGAGTCCGATCCATGCCATACTCATCCCCCCATGAACCACACTGCTTTTGCAAATCTTGTCAAAAAGCTCTTTGGGAGAGTCGGAGTGGACAATAGCATGATTGCATTGGCTCAGAGTAGCATACGTTTGAGTGAGTTGATGGATACGATTTTCATTGGAATGGCGTTCAGTGATATCGTGCGCTACCCCTAAGATACCGATGAGATTCTTATTTTCATCCATCATTGGGATTTTGACTGTTTCGAGGAGGGCTGCATGTCCGTCGTCGGCAAAAGTAATCCACTCTTCGTTGATACTTGGGGAGTGGGCTTCCATGGCAACACGGTCATTGCGGCGGAAAAAATCGGCGAGTTCTTTATCGACAAAGTCATAATCGGTTTTGCCGACGATCTCTTCCTCTTTGGCACCGAAAAAACGCTCAAACATCGGGTTGCAGAGCAGATAAATCCCCTCTTTATCTTTAAGCCATATCAGATCGGGGATTGTGTCTAGAAGGGTATGGAGCTGATTTTTCGTTTGTGCGATCTCGGCTGTACGCTGTTCTACGAGTTTTTCAAGTGAAAAACGGTAATTTTTAAGTTCGCTGTACTGTTTTGCAATGTATCCCAAAAGTATACTCATAAGAAGGCCGATCGCAATCTCAAAGGATAATAACCAATGATGATGCCACCCATTGATCGGTGCAATACGTAGCATCCATATGGCATTGGGGAGATCGATGGTTTGTTCCACCGGAAGCGTTAGACTCATTTTACCCGATGCCGCAATAATTTCTTCTCTTTTTGTTTGGGGATTGATACGGCTTAGGGTATATTGATACCCCTCTTTTTTCAGTGTGTTAAGGGCAGTAGCATTGAGAATATCGGGAAAACGGATGACGACAAGAACGAATCCCCAAAATTTATTCTCTTTGGTAAAAATAGGTAAGCGACCGACAATTCCTTTGCCTCCTTGAACGAGATTCAAAGGACCGGCGAGGGTAAGTTTCCCCGATTGACGTGCCAATAGGGCTTCAGCTTGCTGTTCTGGATCGGTGAACAGATTGAACCCCAACGCTTTTTTATTGGTGGAACGGGGAACCACACGGCGAATAACCCCATCCGGAACGAGTGCAATTTCGGAGATCATGGGATAAAATGTTATAAGTTTATTCCCGATAGACTCAAAGTTCGGGATAGTCCCCTCTTGCTCAATCATCGCGGCAAGAGGATAGGTGAGTGCGAGTTTTTGGTCAATCTTTTTGCGTAAAAGATTGACGGAATCATGCGCGATTGCAGTTGCTTCGGCATGCATTTTTTCCGAGTGCATCCCTTCTAAATGCCAGATTACGGCTGCTGATGTGAGGGCGGTAGTTAAGAAAATCAACAGACCTGCCGCCCATCCGTTGTAGAAGATGCTTTTTCGATCATTTAAGGGAGAAAAGTTTGGCATGAAAACCTTTCTATAGTTATTAATTTTAGTAATTTTAATTGTATCGTTTTTTTACTAAATACCTTTCTTTAGAGTGGTAATTAACTCTTTTTGGTGGCAGTAATAAAGATAAGATTATCAACCATCTTGACCATAGTGTCAGGATGATTTTTTTCAATTTCTTCTATCCCTTCGTCGATCTCTTGATCGCTGAAAGAGCTTAAATCGGACATGAAACGGTGACGCAGCATGAGGTACCACTGCTGTTTTGGAAGGGTGAAGGTATGGCTTCGGCATTGTGTATCCACAAAAAATCCCGCCTCATGCAGCTCTGATTCGAGTGCTTCATACGGTGGTTGATTGCGTGCGAAAGCTTCCTTCGCCGCATCAAAAAAGGGGAAATCAATAGATTGAGGGCGGGTAATAATAAGGAGTTTGCCATTGGGGGGAAGCTGATGATATATATTGTTCCAAAAGGGTTCTCTATCGCTAATGTGGTGAATCACCTCTTTGAGTAAGAGTTTGGTGTAGGGGAGATTCAATGCGCAAAATCCAGAGGCATCGGTGCAAATTGATATGATATTATCAATTTTGGAAGCCTCATCACACATTGCCTTTGAGGGTTCGATACAGTAGGCGCATTTAAGATCTGCATCGGAGGCCAATTTACTGGTAAACGTCCCTGTTCCCCCCCCGATATCGACTAATATATCGGTACTGGTGAGGGCAAGATCAGACATGATATGCGAATGGACAAACTCTTTGTATTCGTCGGAAAAATGCCAAACGGTGTTAAAAAAATCGGCAAGAGTGTCGTAATGATTTATTTCCATACAAAGTCTTTCTGTGAGGTAGGAGGAATTGTATCTAAAAGAGATCAGAGATACATCACGTTACTTTAAATCGGTTTCGAAAGTTTTTAGCCCCGTCTTTACTGCTTTCAATCGTCTCAGATATCCCCTCAAATATAAAGCTTAGACGACTTTGATCAACGGTATTCATCTCCTTGATCTGGTTTAGATTGATCAGATAAGAGCGGTGGACTCGTAAAAATCCGTGCAGTTTCAGCATCTCTTCGACATCGGATATTTTCTTGGGATAGTAGGAAAATCCTTCCCGTGTACGGAGTATCACTTCGGAGAGATCGGCTTTGACATACAGAATATCTTTGGGAGCGAGGAGGTAATGGGCTTCTCCTGCCTTTGAAATAAGGCGCAACTCTTTGGAACTCTCTTTTGCTAAGGCTCTTTCGATAGAACGTTCAACAGCTTCGGCAGTATAGGGCTTAAGGATATAATCAACAGCCCCTACGTCGAAAGCTTTTATCGCGTAATGCTCATATGCACTTTGATAGATGAGAGCCATTTTTTCGTGTTGATAGCGTAAGCAATACCCCAGTTCAATCCCGTCCATATCCGGCATTGCTATATCTAAAAATGCAATATCAAAAGATTTTTTGGCCGAAATTCTTAACGCTTCATATCCATTGGATGCTTGGGTAATATGGGTATAGCCCAAGTTAACGAGGAGACGTTGCAGACGTGTAAGGGCGAGAGGCTCATCATCAACGATCAAAATGCGCATTACAATCCTTTAGTTCGATCAGATAGGTTGGGATATCGGTACGCTCTATTGTCAATTTACCCTCACAGAGGTGAGAGAGACGTTCTTGAAGATTGGAAAGACCGATGCCGAAAGAGGGTTTTGTGATAGGTTTGCCGTTATTGGATACGCGGATGTGCAAAGAATTATGGATGTGGACTATGTGTATCGAGATGGTAAAATCGGTAGAGGGGCTTTGTAAACCGTGTTTAATCCCATTTTCGGCTAAAAGCTGGATTGAAAATTTCGGAACCATGAGCACTAAAGCACTCGATTCCACCTCAACAGACAGAGCAATAGCTCCGTTAAAACGGATATTTTCCAAATCGATGTAATCACGAACCTTTTTCAACTCTGCGCGCAGCGGTATAAGGGATTTTTCACCCATGGTATTGCGTAAAAAGGTTGAGATTTTAACGATGGTTTCTTCTGCTTTGTGTGGGTCTTGATGGATCAATTCCGTGAGAGAATTGAGCGCATTGAAGAGAAAATGGGGATTGAGCTGTGTCTCTAAAGAGCTCAGGCGGCTTTTGATAAAAAGACGATGGCTCTGATCTTTTTCATTGCGAATTTTAACAAAACGGTAGACGAGCAAACCGATCAGATAGGTGAGACTACCGATGATCGATGACGTTTGATACGGGTGTGTATCAAAATGCTCTATGAAGGTGATGGCAGTGAAATGAAGGATACCGTAAGTAAATAACGTTCCTAAAAAGCCGGACAAAAAGGAAAACAGGGCTGCACTCGTATTCCACAAAGATTGAGAAATATTTGGTAGAAGATAACGGTTCATGGTCGTGATAAAAAATAGGGAAAAAAAGGTGATACAAAATCCGAGGACTATACCGAATATCCCCCCCTCTATGAGGGATAATTCGAGGAGATGGTATTCTAAAATGGACAAGAATGTGGAAAACAATATCCCGATCAGTAAAATACTGAGCCAATCACGTGAGGTGACACGCAGTTCTAGATTACGCATCGATTAATCTTTTGACATTCATAGCGCTCATTGCCCTTATGCCGCACAGTATCGTGTATGCGGTGACACTCTTTGAGGGGTGTGTCATCCGAAGTTGTGCAGAGTGTATCATAAATCAAGATACGAAGCAAACGTTAAACCCCTAAAAAACATCGGGATAAGAGATCACTTTAATGGGTCGATAGATCAGAATAAAATCCAAATTGATTGCGTCCCGCTTGCTTTGCAGCATACATCGCCGAATCAGCACTGTTGAGTAGACGCTCTGCTTTTTTTCCGTCTTTTGGAAAAATACTGATCCCGATACTGCAGGTAGTGAAGATCTCTTCTCCGTTAATGATAAAAGGATCATTGAAGAGCTGTTGTATTTTTTCGGCAACGGCTATAAGATGCTCCTCGGAAGCTTCATTCTCGATAATAAGGACAAACTCATCCCCTCCATTACGTGCAATGGTATCTCCTTTTCGAATTACTTTCCGTATCCGTTTAGCAACGTACACCAACAGCTGATCTCCGATCAAATGACCCAGTGAATCATTCACCTCTTTGAAATGGTCTAAGTCAATAAAAAAGAGTGCGAACAGTTGACCGGAGCGACTCTTTTTCTCTATGGCATGATTAATCCGATCCTCTAGCAGACGACGATTCGGCAGACGGGTGAGGGGATCATGCATCGAAATATGGGTCAGTTTTTTGGTCTCATGCAGCAGCTGATTTTGGATGTCGAGATAAGCACTGATATCATGCCGAATTTCGAGATAAGCAATCATAGTCCCTTCTGGATCAAAAATGGGTCTTGTGTGGATATCGACATGATGTTTCTTGCCCTTTTGATCGGTGTGGACATGACGCAGGGTAGAGGGGGTTTTGGTTTTGGAAACGTATTCTGCCGGGCAGGGATGGGTGCCGTCGGAACATGCACCGCTGGTTTGACTTGAAACGGTGTAACATTTTGGAAAAAGTTCATTCACCCCTTCTCCTCCAAGATCCTTGGCCGCTTTATTCATCATGCTCACCCTCATATCCAATTCAATATATAAAACAGGGTCAGGAATCTCATCGATGACGGTTTGCATCATAATACGAGAATGGGTTAGCGATTTTTCAAGCGTTAATACTTTTGCCGCTTTGTATAAAGCCTGGAGCATAAGATGGGGATTTGTAGGTTTTAGAATGTAATGATCGATGTGCAACGCAATACTTTTAAGAAGTACTTGGGAATCATCGATGGCAGAGTTGATGATCACGGGAAGATGAGGAGAATGTTTTCGCATACGCGCTATCATCTCTAATTCTTTAAGTTCGGGAAGCTGAAGGGTACTCAGGAGCATATCAGGATGGGAGGTTTCAAAAATTTGAAGTCCCTCTTCCGGGGTTTTTGCAATAAAAATAGTTTTGAAATGGTGTTCAAAGAGACGTATAAAGGTCTCTCTATCGCCATCATTATTTTCGAGATATAAAAGAGAGTAATTTTTAAGCGTCAAGGTTTAGACCATCCCTTTGATTTGCTGGATTAATTGTTGGATAGAGGTGACATCTTTTTGCACCCCTACGTAATATTTTAGTTTTCCCGTATTTTTATCAAAGATCGGGCTGATGGTTACTTCGTTATAGATAAGTTCTCCCGATTTATGGTAATTACGAAGGATTACGGTGACATCTTTTTGCTCTTTCATCGCTTGACGTATCTCTTCAAGGGCGCTTTGATCGCGATCATCCCCCTGTAAAAAACGGCAGTTTTTTCCGATGATCTCTTCGGGAGAATAGCCGAAGGCATTGGCAAAAGCGTGATTGATATAGATAACCGGATTGTCAGGCTGGTTGGGATCAGAGATCGTGATGCCGTTTTTGGCTTGGTCGAGAATATCGATGAGATGATCGGTAAAGACAGGATGGCTTTCGCGATTTTTTTTCAGCATATAGCTTCCGCCGTAATAGTTGACGACAGTGAGGCATGGGAGACGTTTACGCAGATTGCTGATTAAGTTGCGGACATTTCGGGGGGTATACTCTTGCTCATAGGTATCCCATATATGCAAAAAAATCTCAACACTGCTGATCGGTTTATTGTAATTGCCGATCAACAATTTAAGAAGCTTTTTCATATTAGAGGTTAACGGTACGATCTCATGATGCAATTTAACGGTTTCAGAGGCCGCATCCCAATAACATCGATCGCAAAGTTTGAGGGTGTGATGAGTATTCATAGCCTTATTGTAATCCAAAAGTGTCTTCAAAGTGTCTATATAATGACTAAGTTGTGACCAAAACAAATAAATAGATAAATTAGCCATTTTTTTTTCATTTTAAGACTTTACCTAAGATTTTTTTCGATATTCTTAGTCAATATCTCTTATGTGGATGGGGTTGGATGGTCGAGTCAAAGACGCTAAAGCAGTTGCATGTATCATTACAGTCCTATGCTTTATTGTACGTTGAAGATAATCGTGGTTTGAATGCTCAAGCAAGTGTATTATTTAAAAAAATAGTGGACACCGTTTACTCGGCATACGATGGAGAAGAGGGGTTAAATCTCTTTACACAGCATCGACCGGATATTGTCATTACGGATTACGGCATGCCAAAAATGGATGGTTTGACAATGGCGGAAGCTATTTTACGGATCAATCCCGATGCAAAAATCATTATTACCAGTGCCAATGATGACCCCAAATTGCTTCATCGCGCACTTCGGATCGGTGTTTTTGATTTTTTAGTCAAACCGCTTCGGATTGAAACCCTTGTTGAAACCCTTGAACGATGTTCTCAGCTGCTTCGAGATGAGCTCCATCGCCGTATTTTTACCACGAATCTCCATACCATCTTCAATTATCAAAACAATCAGGTTTTACTCTTGTACAAACAGAATGTGGTGATGGCGAATCAGCCTTGTCTCGATTTTTTCGGGGTACCAAGTACAGAGATATTTCGTAAACAATTTGTCTCTTTTGGAGAGCTGTTGCTGGAACACAACGGTTTTTTATACAATCACGATGATATGGAGTGGTTTGATCATCTTTCTCACCATCAAGGTAAACTGTTCAATGTCAAGATAGCAGATACGGAGGGGATATCACACCATTTTGTCCTCAATTATCAAAGTATTCCCGAAAAAGAGGGGTATGCGGTTTTATCGCTCAATGACGTCAGCGAATTAAATCTGCTAAAACTTTATGACAGCAGTGCAGTGGAACGTGAACGTTTGGCAAAAGATGAAAAAGTGGTTCGCGGATTATTGGAGATGGCGATGCGCAGCGGTGCAAAAATTCGTGTCCATAACCTCTATAAGGGGCTTAGTATTACCAATGACGGTATCATTATAGCGGTCGGGGAAAAAGAGGTTGTCCTCAAAACCCCTTATGTTCAGCTCAAAGCGATGCAGCATGAAGAGGAGTTTTATCTCTCTTCGGAGTTGTTTCCGATGGCGATATATTGCAATACGATCAAGCGGATCGATTTTGATCCGCAGAGTGTCACTTTTGTCCATTATAAAATGGTACAAACCTCTCCAACCCGTCGGCAAGCGATTCGTGTGGTACCGGATGACGATGTAAAAGTTACTCTGCTGTACGAGGGACGAAAATTTGATACGGATATTGTTATTTTAGATATTTCAATCAAAGCAATTCGGCTTCAACTCTCAACCCTTCCATCGGGATTTGAGTTAAAACACTCGGTTGTTATTGATATCGTTTTATCGACTGCGCTACGACCGATAATTATCAATACCAGTGCGGAGGTGTATCGAATTGACGAAGGGAGACACAACTATGAGGTGGTTTGCACGTATGAGTTACACGGGCAAGCGCAAAAGAATATGATCGACTACGTCGCGAAACGGCAAATGGTGCTGATTCGAGAATTTAAAGGATTGCAAAGTGAAAAATGAAACTCTGTTGTATGATGATGGAATGCACAAATGTGTGATGTTCAGTCTTGAAGATGAAGACCATCAAGATTATTCTCTCTCGGTGAACCAATTTTTGATTATTCAGCACGATAATGCCGTCTTGATCGATCCTGGGAGCGGAGCTGTATTTGGTGAGTTGTACGATGCAGTCGCTCGCCATATAGATCCCTCAAAACTTAAATACATCTTCTTTTCACACCAAGATCCTGACGTTGCGGGAGCCATTGCGGAATGGAGTGTTTCGACAACGGCGAAGTTGGTCGTATCAAAACTCTGGACTCGATTTATGGGACATTATGGCTTGATGGATATGGGGCGTATAGTCGCCCTTGAAGATCACGGTGGAAAGATTAAATTCGGGAATGATTTTTTACAATTTATACCGGCCCATTTCCTTCATTCTCCGGGCAATTTTTCACTTTATGATAGCCGATCAAAAATTCTTTTTTCCGGTGATATCGGTGCAGCGGTTCTCTCTCCTCAGAATCTTCATAAAAAAGTTGACAATTTCGAAGAGCATCGTCCTTTTTTGGAGAGTTTTCACGGACGTTATATGGCGGCTAACCGTTTTTGCCGTGCATGGGTAAAATGTGTCCGAGCTAATGAGGTAGATATGATTGCTCCGCAGCATGGATCGGTGTTTCAAGGAGAATTTGCCCAACAATTTTTGGCATGGTTTGAAGAGGTTGAGGGGGGATGGGAACATTCTGAAGAACTCTATGGATGTTAAAAGCGAAGAGAGACAAAAATAGAGTAGCGATATTTCTCGATTTATGTCTATAATACAGGAATATCAATGAGAGGAGTTTGTCATGCTAAAAGAGTTATTGTACACAGGTATGGGGGGAGCGTTATTGCTCAAAGAGAGAGTCGAAGAGGAACTTAAAAAGCTTGAAGAAAAAGGGAAACTCAATGCCGATGAATCCAAAAGTTTTTTGGAGAACCTAAAGACACGCGGTGAAAATGAGGAGACTCGTCTCAAAGAGGAACTTAAAACCGCTATTAAAGAGGTGATTGAAGAACTGGGACTTGCGACTAAAAAGGATATCGAAGCGCTCAAATCGTGAGTCGTCTTTATTCGCCCGCTCGATTGTGGAGTGTATTCCGGCTTCTATTGTCATTTTATCTTCTGATCAAAAAAAAGAGCCGTTTTTTAGGGGTTACCCCCTTTTCACCTAAAGCACTTGCTCATACCATTACGGATTTGGGTGCCAGTTTTATTAAACTTGCCCAAGTGCTCGCTACTCGTAACGATTTTTTTGAATCTGACTATCTTGATTCTCTAAAAACCCTTCACGATGACCTTCCTCCGATGCCGATAGATGCGTATGAAAGGGTGATGAATCGAGCCTTTCCGTCACTCCCTTTTATTCGCTTTAATCCCAATCCTATCGCTTCCGCATCGATCGGTCAAGTGCATGAAGCGTGGCTGGATGAGAATACCAAAGTTGCGGTAAAGCTTAGACGTGACGGTATCGAAAAGCGTATTCGTGCCGACATCCGAATTGTTACATGGTTTAATATCCTTTTTAACCCCCTTTTTTCCCATACGACGCGTCACTCAATCGAGTCGGTTATTGCTGAATTTTCCACCATGATTGTTCAAGAGTGCAGTCTCAACCATGAACGTGCTAATTTGGAGAAATTTTCTCATATGTACGCTTCATCGGGGGTTATTTTCCCCCGTCCCTATCCTCAGTACAGTTGTGATGATGCCTTGGTAATGAGTTATGAGGTGGGATGGCGGTTTGATGAGCGTGAAGCAATTCTCTCAAGTGGTATTGATATTATCCCCCTTATCGATAAACTGGTCCGTTTTTACACCGATCAGATGCTTGTACAAGGTTTTTTTCATGCCGATCCACATCCGGGCAATCTCCTCGTTACACCGAATGCTCAGCTGGTATTGCTTGATTTTGGGATGGTAAAGAGGGTATCCAACCCGACCCGTATTGCGATTATTGAGCTTTTACGCGCTGCCAATGAGCAAGATTATGAAGCTTATGTAAGTGCATCTAAGCGGTTAGGTACCGTTGCCTATGATGCTCCTACGGCAGAACTTGCCGAATTTACCGAACGGATGTTTGAGATATTTGCCAACGATGCCCTTGATAGCAGCAGTATGCAAGAATTAGCATTTCAAGTATTGGAACAGACCCGTAATCTCCCTTTTAAACTCCCCCAAGAGGCGATCTATATTTTGCGGGTAAGTGCAATTATTGAAGGTCTTGGGACGACCTATATCGAGAATTTTAATGGAATCAAGGATATTCTTCCGATATTACAACGCAATATCCCGCGTGCGTTGGGGATGAAAGACTCTTTGCTTGAGAGCATTATCGATGAGATTAAGCATCTCCCCGATGACGTACATGCTGCCCGAGAGACACTTCGTCGCGCCAGCAGAGGGGAGTTAGTGGTTGAACTTTCCCCTCTTCAACTGGAGAGTATAAAACAAAGTGTTGAACGCTCTCTGCGTCCGATCATTATGGCATTCATCCTATCTTTAGGGGCGATGAGTGCATGGATGGGGGGGATAAACGAATTGGCCTATATCCTTGTCGGGGCGGCAATTATGAGGTTATGGTATCGATGAAACAGTATCGTTCTAAAATTGTCCTTATCGGAGCATCCACCGGAGGACCGGGGGTTATTGAGCAACTTATCCGTGCATTGCCGGAACATTATCCCCATCCCATTTGTATCGTGCAACATTTTCCTGCCCAATTGACCCATTCGTTTGCGACACGACTCCAAACGTGTACGGCCAATAGTGTTGTTGAGTCCAGTGATGGGTTAATCCTAAGCGGTGAAATGATCGTAATCGCTCACGGCGGAAATCATCTCTCTTTTGGTACGAAGGGAGAGACGGTTATAGTGAGCCACAAAAATGCTCATGAAGGGGCTCGGGAAGATTTTGTACCCAGTGTCGATGAGATGTTTTTAAGTGCGTTAGAGGTGTACGAACCCTCATCTATCATGGCAATCCTCCTTAGCGGAATCGGAGATGACGGTGCGGAGGGGATGGTTAAGATCGCATCCGAGGGGGGGATGACGCTTTGTCAAAATGAAGC
The DNA here is from genome assembly GCF_041651515.1 of Sulfuricurvum sp. GTDB lineage: Bacteria > Campylobacterota > Campylobacteria > Campylobacterales > Sulfurimonadaceae > Sulfuricurvum. Next base: position 174,803 of record NZ_JBAZJF010000003.1, on the reverse strand, counting down.
CAGTTCCGCGGTATTCGGTATGCCGCGTCAGGCAATAGAGAGGGGCGGTGCACGCTATATTCTTTCCCCTGTTGAGATGATTGAAGCAATGATTCAGTTTGGGAAGCAGTAGAGTATGCGAGAAGAGACTATTAGCGCTATTTTGGAGCGGATTCAACAGGAGACCGGAATTGTCCTTTCACGTGCTACCGATCGCGCCCGTATTTCACGCTATCTAGATAATGGCGGCATACTTCCCAAAACGCATGAACCGCTCCCCGACACTCTGCTTAATCTTATCACTACCAATGAGACCTATTTCGAGAGAGAATCTCACCATTTTGACCGTTTGATAGATGAGATATTGCCCCAAATCGATCGAAGCGGTGTCTCCAAGCCGATACGAATTCTCTGTGCCCCAAGTTCCAGTGGTGAAGAAGCGTATACGATAGCATTACGTATTCTGGAATCGTCGCTACGATTGACCAGAGCGATCGAGATCATTGGAGTTGATATCTCTCCTGAGATGATTCGGCGTGCACAAGAAGGGGTTTATTCAAAGCGTTCCATTCATGCGTTAAAGCCGGAAATAGTGCAACGTTATTTCCGTATGCAAAATCAGGAATTTAAAATTAATGCGTTAGAAGGTATGAGTGTCCGATTTCTCTCGGGAAACTTATTTGATCCGTATCTGTGGAATGAATTGGGGAATTTTGAGATTATTTTTAGCCGTAACATGATGATTTATTTTGACAAGTCCAAAAATAGAGAATTGCTGCTACGGTTTCGGGATCATTTAGAGGGATTTTTGATTTTAGGGCATGCAGATGATCATATCCAAGCACGAGAGCTATTTACTCCAATGCGAAAAGAACGGGGTGTGATATATCACACCTAAGTGCGGTATACGGAGACCTGATCGGTTAAACGTTCTGTCATTTGGTGTAAATGCTCAGCTGCCGAAGCAATCTCTTCAACACTTCGTGCATTGGAGGTTGAGAGTTCATTGATTTTACCGATTTTACGGATAATTGCATCGGTCGTATCGGCATTGGTCTGCGTATCTTCAGAGAGTTTTTCGATAGCATCGACTGTGTGTGCCAGTGCATTAACCGCAGTTTCAGTGTGGTTATCCACTTCGGCTGAGGCACTTACTAGTTGTTCGATACGGTTAGTGTTATGGTTCATCTGATCGGTAATATCGTTGATCGATTGTACGATGACATTGACCGTTGCATTGGTTTCTACGAGACTTTTTTGAGTTCGTTCGGCAAGTTTGCGTACTTCATCGGCAACAACGGCAAATCCGCGTCCGTGTTCTCCTGCCCGTGCCGCTTCAATTGCAGCATTGAGGGCGAGAAGATTGGTTTGATCGGCGATATCGGCGATGACGGTAAGGACTTGTTTTACTTGAGATGCCTCTTGAGAGAGCGCGTTGAGTCTCTCGTTGATCTCCCCTTCCATTTGAACGGTGAGCGAGAGCTGCTCAATGGTATTATGCAGTGCTTTTTGAGCTTCTTGGAGGTTTTCACGAGCATTGAGGGCTTTTTCACGAACACTTTGTGCTTCGCGTGCCGAATTTTGCATGGTAATTTTCATGTGATCGGATTCAGAGGTTGTTTGGGCAACGATTTGTGCCTCTTCTTCTGCAAGCTTACCAATGCTTAGGGTAGTTGCAGAGAGTTCTGCGGCTACGGATAGGTTTTCACTGGATGCAGAGCGGATTCTTTGAAATGATTGGCGCAGCATACTTACAAGTTCATTGAGTTTACGTCCCATTTGGGAGAGCTCATCATTCCCTTCTATTTTGGTGTCTCGAGTAAAGTCACGATTATGGGCAATGGTTTCTATGGTTTCTTCTAAACGGGAGATAGAAGCCGTGATATTCCGGATAAGAAGATAAAACATGGTTAATATGATGACTGCCGAGAGGAGAATGATAGTATTCATCCATGTTGCATTGTTACTGAGTCGATTTTTATTGGATTCTTCCATCTCTGTATTGAGTTTTATAGAGTCATCGATATAAGTTGTTTGCAATGCTTCGGCTGCTTTTCCGAGCTGTTTTAACTTTTGCCCCTCCGTTGAATTTTCAAACGCTTCATCAAAAATTTTCTTACCGTATTTTTGAATAATTGCGATACGTGGAGCATTCCCCTCCATCCATGCATGATGTTGAGAGATTAAATTTTTGAGAGACGATTGGTTCTCTTTGGAGATCGTAATGGCTAATAACTTCTCCAGAGCTTTGGAAAGCTTTTGATTTCGATCTTCATAGCGAGATAAATAGGCAGCGTCTCCTGCATGCAATTGATAGCCTCGAAGTTCCATTATGGCACCGTTGGTATTAGCACGAATATCGGCTAGTAAAACCATTTTATCAATGGTTGTGTCTGCTTCTTGAATATTGGTGTACGATAAGTATATGAGAATTACGTAGGTAATTAAACTGAGTGCCATCAATGCACTGAGTTTCCCTTTAATAGTCTCTAATCTAATCATTTGAATTCCCATAGTATAATTTAATATAATTATATCGTATGAAAAATTAAAGAACTGTTTTTAAAAGATATGTAGGTAAAATTATTGTGCGATTAAAAGGTTATTAATGAAATTTATTTTCTTTATTTTTATTATTATTTATCCATTGTTTGGACAAAGTAATTTACAAAAAGTGACTCTCCAGCTGGATTGGAAATATCAGTTTGAATTTGCAGGTTTTATTGCTGCAAAAGAGAAAGGATTTTACAAAGATGTCGGCTTGGATGTCCAATTACGCGAATACCAAGCCGGTACCGATATTGTTGCGGATGTTCTGAACCAAAAATCGACCTACGGTGTTTATAATTCCAGTATTGTTGTTGAAGAGGGACGTATTCAGCCGATTGTTTTACTGGCCACCTACTTTCAGCGTTCACCACTCGTTTTTGTTGCTCAAAAGGGGATAAAACATCCGATTGATATGCTCGGAAAAACGATTATGGGGACAACGGATGAGCTTAAATACAGTTCATTGGCTCTATTGCTGGACCATTTCAGCATCTCTTCTCAAAATGCCCGTTTTAAAGATCATACATTCCATTCAAAAGACTTTATGGAGGGGAAAGTAGATGTTATGAGTGCCTTTCTCTCAAATCAGCTTTATACTCTCGATCAAGCGGGTATTCCTTATGAAGTCATTGATCCGGCAGAATACGGCTTTGTCATGAGTGCGGTTAATTTGTTTACGTCACAAAAAGAGGCACTGGATCATACGGAACAGACCCAAAAATTTATCAATGCGTCCAATAAAGGGTGGGAATATGCGCTTGCGCATCCGAATGAAATTATTACCCTTCTCCTTCGTAAATATCACGTACAAAAATCGCGTGATGCACTCATGTATGAAGCAAAAGTGACCAAAAAGTTGATGATGACCGACTTCTATCCAATCGGTCAAGCCAATGAGGAGTTGACCATCCGCTCTTTTAAGCAACTGGAACAGGCAGGCTCTTTATTTCCGGGGCAAAAATTGGGTCATTTTATGTTCAAAGATGTCATCGCATCCTCTTCTAGCGGTATTTCATTAACATCGAAGGAAAAAGAGTATCTTCTTCAAAAGAAAAAAATAGTGGTGTGTGTTGATCCGGAGTGGTATCCGTTTGAAGCAATTCGTGAGGGGAAACATATTGGAATCGCAGCCGACGTGATGAAAAATTTTGAACATAAATTGGGAATTCCTTTTGAACTTCGATTGGCAGATTCATGGGATGAGTCGATTGAACAGGCCAAAAAACGGGAGTGTGATATATTCTCTCTTGCTTCCAGTACCCCTGAACGTCTCGTGTATATGGATTTTACTTCACCGTACGTAACGCTTCCGATTGTAATGGCGACGACTATGGATAAACCGTTTACTGAAAACATTACGACGCTACGCGATAAAAAACTCGGAGTGGTCAAAGGGTATGCAATTGCCGAGAAACTTAAGTCACAAAATCCTGATTTGAATATCGTAGAGGTCCAGTCGATAACGGATGGATTGAAACGGGTAGAAAGCGGAGAGCTTTATGGCTATATTGATAATCTGATCGTTATTTCTTCGTATATCCAAAAAGAGTATCCGGGAGTTTTAAAAGTCTCATCACGCCTTGATGACAAGGTTGACCTCGGTGTAGGAACCCGCAAGGATGAACCTCTTCTCCATGATATTTTTGAAAAATTGGTTCAAAATCTGGATGAGCCGACAATGCAGAAGATTTATAACCGCTGGGTGTCGACAGTCGAAGAAGTGTCATGGATAGACCGTGCAGTGGTTTGGAAAGTTCTTGTAGCTCTCAGTGCACTCCTTATACTGTTTTTATGGCGCTATTCTATGCTCAAGCGTTACAATGCTAAATTGTTGGAACTTTCGACTACCGACAAGCTTACGGGTTTATATAACCGACAAAAAACCGATGAAATACTTATTGAAGAGAAGAAAAAAGTGCATCGCTATCCTGCATATTCTTGTAGCGTGATGATGATTGATGTCGATTTTTTCAAAGCAGTGAATGATACGCAGGGGCATCAAACGGGAGATAAAGTTCTTCAAGCGTTGGCCGAAGTTCTAAAAAACAATGTTCGTTCGATCGATATTGTCGGACGTTGGGGTGGTGAAGAATTTATGGTGATTTTGCCTCACACGAATATGGATGAGGCTATGAATGTAGCTGAAAATCTCCGCCACAAGGTAGAAAAATATCCTTTCATAGATAGTAATTCGGTTACGATCAGCATCGGGATAGGGGAATTTTTATCTACCGATAGCGTCCATGAATGTATCGGTAGAATAGATTCGGCTCTGTATGAGGCCAAAGCCAATGGGAGAAATCAAGTACAGCGTGCATAATAAGGGGTGAGAAAAATGTAATACATCCCCTTAAAGCGTGCTTTTAAAATAGTCCAATGCTTTTTTTGAACTTATTTTATGATCAACGATCGGGTGCGGATAATTGTTTATAGAATACTCTTTTAATCCCTGTTCATCACGCAAAATCTTTGATGGAACATCTCTGATCGCAGAAAGGTATTTTTTGATATAGATTCCCTCTTTATCAAATCTTTCCGTTTGGGTGTACGGATTAAAAATTCGAAAATAAGGTTGCGGATCAACCCCGGTTCCCGCACTCCATTGCCATGATAGGATATTGCTGGCTGCATCATAGTCCATTAGATGTGCTGCAAAAAATTGTTCACCCCATTGCCACGGGAGCAGTAAATTTTTGGTAAAAAATGAGGCACATATCATACGTACACGGTTGTGCATATTGCCGGTCTCTAATAATTCTCTGACCCCCGCATCGACAATAGGGACCCCTGTACGTGCAGCACAAAAAGCTTCGAAATAGCTCTCATTTTCAATACCTTTAAACGGATAGCGAAAGTTTTGAGAACTAAGATGCGGATAATGATAGAGGAGCATGGCATAAAAATCACGAAAGATGAGTTGTCTAAAAAAAGGTTCCGTATCAATACCAAGACTTTTTTGTTGAGTAATCCACCTCAATATTTCACGAATCGATATCGTTCCGAATCGTAGATCGCTGCTGAGACCGGAAGTGGCATGCAGAGCCATAACATCTCGATTTTTTGGGTAGAGAGTAAGCTTCGTGGTAAATTGTGCTAGTTTTTCCTGAGGCGATGTAAGATAGAGGCAAGAGAGCGTTTGAGGGATAAAGTTGATTGATTCAAGGGCAATATCTAAGGGGGTATGCTCTTCATCGGAAACATGATGGAGTGTGTCATAGTCAAAATGGATTAAACGTTGTACCGCAAGGGAATATTCAGCCATATGTTCGGGGCGGAAGTGAAGTTTTGAACGGTTATAAAAAGGGGTAAAAACGAGATAGGGGGTACCATCATTTTTAAGCACTTCATCAGGGCGGAATATATAGGTGTCATGGAGCGTATGAAATTCGATTAAATGAGATATCTCTAGATCTCGTTCTTGCGCGTATTTATCATAATCCCCTGAAGCACAAACTTCTGTATAGGAACCGGTTTTTAAGAGCCATTTAAAGACATCGGTCGGCTTTCCATAGAATAATGCGAGATTAAGTCCTCGTGCCTTTAAAGCGATTCTAAGCTGTGTAAGTGTGTTAAAGATGAAGGTTACTCGCCGATCATTAGATGGAAGCGAATCTAGAATACAGGGATCAAAGATAAAGATAGGAAGGGCATCTCCTTCAAAAGATAGGAGGGGATTATCAACAACGCGCAAATCACGTCGGAACCATAAAATTCGTCTCATTATTTTCCGCTGTTAATAGCTGAACGTAAGGCGAGCGATTTGGGGTAGGGATCAAGAAAAATTTGGTTCAGAAGGTATTGTGTATCGTATTTTTTGGCATACAGATGAATCGTAGAGAGGGGGAGTATGAGTGGGACGATTTTATCGGTATAGTCTTGGATATGGCTATGAAGAATCTCTTTTTCGCTTTTGTCCAGATCGTTTTTGAAAAATCCTGCCATATGTTCCAACACATTTCGGGTACGTTTAATGGAGCTTTTACGTCCGATTGCGGTTTTAAATCCAAACTCATACATCCCAAAAATCGTTTCAAGCGGAAGGGAGTCATGGTTACCTGTAATATTACCTAAAGCACGGTAGAGCTGCTCATCTTTGGCTTGTAGCATAAATTTATGGATGGTGTGAAAATGGATGAGATCATTAAACGTAGGATTAGAGGCTTTGAGTTGTTCAAAGCGATCATAGGCAAAGAGTTGCATAATGAAATTTTCTCTCAACCATGCATCTTCAAGCCGCCCCTCTTCCTCCATCGGAAGGAGTGGATAATGTTCACGACACAGGTGGGCAAAGACGCCATCCTCTTTCCCTTCACAGTAGCCGTTTTCGAGATAAAGTTTGGCACTTTTGAGACCACAGCTGGGAGACTTGGATTTGAAAATAATGCCGCACAGTTTTTGGGTTCGGAGTCGAAAAAGTTCATTATGACTTTGCTGCACTAAAGGAGTAGTTAGATCCTCTCCGCTTTTATTGGAATGGACCTGTATCTCATCGGCAATCTTGACGAGCCTAACGGAAGGACGCGGGGTATTAAATGCAAGATGTTCAGGACAAAAGGGGACAAACTCGGCAAACGCTCCAAGCTCATCGGTAATGAAACGATCGTGTTTATGTCCGCCGTCAAAACGGATTCTTTCACCGAGCAGACAGGCGGATACTGCTAATGTCATCAGTGCTTTTCACCGGGAGGAGGGTGCACTTCACCCTCTTTGATCCCTTTAGAAATTTTTTCCAGAGTTTGTTGTACTTTTTCTTCTTGACTCATAGAGTCTTTAATAGGGAGGACAAAAGCGAGAAGGACAAATATCAAACTAAAAACGACTCCGCCTAATACAGCGAGAATGAGTTTTAATTTATCGTCATCCATCGTAATGCTCCTCCATTGATACTGTAGGAGTATTATAACGAAATTTTAGAATTCACTTTAGGATAATTTACCGGATAAGACAAGACGATTTACTATGTCTTTATTTTTCATAACGCGTTCATAGTACGGTCGGTTAACCGATCCACCGTTGTAGCCGCTGATAGCGTATAGATGATCGATTCGTCTTTCATGTAGCAAAATAACGTAATGGGTTGCTATATTTGCGGAAAGTTTTATATCTCCAAGCAAACGTCCGGCAAGCTGTACATCACTAAGGGTACTAAGCCAGTGCAGTTTCTTGACGTTTTGGGATACATGGCGAGCTGTTGCAACTTGAATCTGCATCGCTCCGAGAGAGGCTTTGGTAAAAGACTTTTTATGTCGAAAATCACCGATGGTATGATCGCCCGCGCTGCTTTCAGTTAGACAGATGGCACTTAGGTCATTTTCATATGTCTTGCCGTTTTTGTCAGGTATACTTTTAGCAACGTCTCGAACTGCCTGAAGAACGTGCAGTTGTTTCGGAGTCATTTTTTGGGTGACATCCGATGCCAAAAGGGATAGAGTCATAGTGATTATCAATAGTAAAAATCTCAATATTTGCACCTCGTAATTTAGATGTGAAATTTTAGGGTATAAGTTGCGCTGCAACAATGGTGTCGCCTTTTTAAATGAATCAGTTAAGAAAAAGTAATAGAAAAGCGGTGTGAGCTACCATGAGGCAGGGGTAGAGTACATTAAGATTAGAAGATATAATGGATTTAAAATGTTAAAATATATTATAAATGCACCTGTTACTTTAAGGTTGAGGCTGCAAAATTGGCAAAAAATAGAAAAAAAATCGGTCAAAAAACACTCTGTGAGTAAAAAAGAAACATATTTTCTTAAGTTGATCGGACTTGCATTTATTATTATGCCGTTATACGGTGAAATTTCGATAGGGATATTAAGCTCAATAGAGAATAATGCAAAGGTCAATCTTTTGTATAACAGTAAACCTATAGTGTGCAAACCGTTTGGCATTATACCTTTGGAAAATATGATGAGCGCAGCCGTGAATCCGCAAGAGTGCTCGAGTAGAATTGAATCCTTGTATCGCTCTTCTCCTCATGATAAAGCGTTTGCAAAAGAGCATTTAATTATCTCTCAATCGTACCACTTTGAGCAGATAAAAGGGGGGTGCGTGCTCTATGCAAACGGCTTGGAAACCTACAGTGAAATGTTGCTTAGCAACGGTATCGCGATTGTTGATCCGAAGTTTGATAATGTAGAGTGGAATATAAGGCTGAAGAATGCCCAAAAAGGTTCAGAAACGCATGCAACAGGATTGCACGGAACCTTGATACGAAAATTTTGTATTAAAGAAGAAAAATGAGCAGAGAGATTAATCGTCGCTGGTGAGATAAATCCAAAACTCTTTATGACTTTTTCCCTGATCCAGAAAGTAGATTTGCAAAATAGCGACCCGATAAAGGGTAATCGCCATTTTGGCAAAAGGAACCGCGAGGGAAAGACCCATCCACCAAGGTTGTTCTTTCTCCCCTTTGGTGAGGATCATATCTTCAACACCGATGTTTTTGCTCAGATAGAGGCCAAAGGCGATCGAAAAGACAAAGTTTAAGATCAACCCGAATATAGCATAGGCAAAAATATCTTGCGTTGATAGATCCATCATCACTCATTACTCTTTATAGTTTTTGATAGCGTCTTCAAGGATTTTGGTTGCGGATGCTTTGTCTTCAAATCCTTTTACTTTTACCCATTTATTAGGTTCTAACATTTTATAGGTTTCGAAGAAGTTTTTGATTTTCGCTAAAGTATGTTTAGGAATGTCACCAAGATCTTGAATCTCTTCAAAGGTAGGGTCAATTTTAGATGTCGGAACAGCAAGAAGTTTTTCATCGATACCGCTTTCGTCTTCCATAATCAAAACACCGACTAAACGACAGTTGGTTACACAACCCTCTACCATAGGATATTCGGTAAGAATTAAGATATCCGCCGGATCGCCGTCTTGTGAAAGGGTTTTATTTACAAAGCCGTAGTTCGCCGGATAGTACATCGCCGAGTGCATAACACGGTCAAGTACCAAAGCACCGCTCTCTTTTTCAACTTCGTATTTGATGTTTGAACCGCATGCAATTTCAATAATTGCTTTGACTTTATCGGGATTTTCGCCGTAGCCGATTTTGCTTAGATCCATAAGATACCCCTCGTGTATAAAATAATGAGGCGGATTGTAACGAAAGAACCTAAAAGGTTCATTGAAAGAGGATGCAGTAAATCTTTTTTAATGAACTTTATACTAGAATCACGCATCGTGTAAAGATTACGCGTGCAAATTAAACAGGGGATAGCAAGAAGTGGAATTACTGACCAAAGTAATGAAATATTTTTCAATGTTTCAATCCAAGAATCTCCCGGAATCTCATGAGGGTGCCGTAAGAGCTTCCGACACGCAATCGTCTCAGCGTCATGAGGGTGCCAAAGTAGCAGCAATTGCTGCGGCACTTCATCACCACGCTCAGGAAAATGACGACGTAAGAGCAAAAGTAGCGGCAATAGCGGCTGCACTACACCACCATGAACTTGAGAATGCTCAAAACGGTGGGATGCTCGGTGTAGCTGCCGTAATCGCGGCAATACACCACCATAATAATCTAAAGAAGTAAGGGTTACACGTAAATGGCAAAAAAATACATCGATGTGATGGATACTACCTTTCGTGACGGGTTCCAGTCAGTTTTTGGCGGACGAGTACTCATGGAAGATTTTTTCCCTGCGGTAGAAGCGGCCAAAGAAGCGGGAATCCGGCATTTTGAATTTGGAGGAGGGGCACGTTTTCAAAGCCTTTTTTTCTATTTAAATGAAAATGCATTTGATATGATGGACCGATTCCGTGCCATCGTAGGACCGGATGCAAATCTTCAAACGCTTGCTCGCGGGGTGAATACCGTTATGCTTGACACGGGAAGCCGTGAAATGGTCGATCTTCATGCCAAAATGTTTAAAAAACACGGCACAACGACGATTCGTAATTTCGATGCACTTAATGATGTCGAAAACCTAAAATACTCAGGTGAACGAATTGCATTTCATGGTTTAAAGCACGAAGTCGTGGTTACGATGATGGATCTTCCTCCGGGTTGTGTCGGTGCGCATGACGTAGCATTTTATGAAAAAACATTACGAGACATTTTGGATTCCGGTATTCCGTACGATTCCATCTGTTTTAAAGATGCAAGCGGAACATCCAGTCCTCAAAAAGTGTATGAGACGATTCAAATGGCACGTCGTTTGGTTCCTGAGGGGACCCACTTACGACTCCATACGCATGAAACGGCAGGGGTAAGTGTTGCGTGTTATCTTGCAGCACTCGAAGCCGGAGTTGATGGTATCGATATGGCTGCTTGCCCTGTGAGCGGCGGTACCTCTCAGCCTGATATTTTGACAATGCTTCATGCGGTCAAGGGTAAGAATTTCGATCTCGGTGGATTAGAATTAGAGAAAATCTTGAAATATGAAGATACCCTTCAAGATTGTTTGAGCGACTATTTTATCCCGCCTGAAGCGACACAAGTTTCACCGTTAATTCCATTTTCTCCTATGCCGGGAGGCGCATTGACGGCTAATACCCAAATGATGCGTGACAACAATATGTTGGATCGCTATCCGGAAGTTATTCGTGCGATGCGCGAAGTGGTTGAAAAAGGGGGATACGGTACCTCCGTTACTCCGGTTTCACAATTTTACTTCCAGCAAGCCCTTAACAATGCGTTGATGGGGCCATGGAAAAAAATTGCTCCGGGTTATGGCAAAATGGTATTGGGCTATTTCGGTAAGACTCCGACGGCTCCGGATGCCGAAATTGTTCATATTGCCGCAGAGCAGTTAAAACTTGAACCGACGACTGAAAATGCGATCGATATTGCCGATCGTGACGAAACGAAGTCAATCGCCTATTGGACTGCACGTCTTGAACAAGAAGGCATTGAAGCAACGGATGAAAACATTTTTATCGCGGCATCATGCGACGTTAAAGGTATTGCATTTTTAAAAGGGGAAGCGACGGTTAATGTTCGCAAAAACGCCCCAAAATCGGAAACAAAATTACCAACAATCACATTAGAGGAGAATCAATTTATGGCAAACGGATCTTACACAGTAGTAGTAGACGGACAACAATACAATGTACAAATCATCGGTGGAAACGCCAGTGTTCAACAAGCAGCGCCTGTAGCCGTAGCTGCGGCACCTGCAGCAGTAGCTGCTCCGGTAGTAGCAGCCGCTCCGGCAGCAAACGCGAATGCAATTTGTGCAGAGCTTCCGGCTAACGTATTTAAAATCGTAGCGGAAGTAGGCTCTTCGGTAAATGCCGGTGATAAGATCATGATTCTTGAAGCCATGAAGATGGAAATTGATGTGGTTGCACCGCGCGCAGGAAAAGTAACATCAATTCTGGTACAGCCAAATGATAAAGTTGAAGTAGGACAAGCGTTAGCGGTTGTTGAATAATTAAATGAACTCCCTCTTAGTGAGGGAGTAAATTCTGCTCGGCTTCTTCCATTTTTTGAATAATCAACGGTAAAATATTTTCGCTTTTTGTTTTATCGATAAAGCCATCTGCTCCTAATCCTGCTGCTTCGCGTTTATTATTATCTCCTGTCATAGAGCTGTTCACAATAATCGGAATTGCTTTGGTAAGAGGATTGCCTTTTAAACGCTGTAGAACGGTAAAACCTGACATCTCGGGCATTTCGATATCGGTAATAATAGCCGGAATGGAAGCCGGATTGGGATGTTTCGCGATAAAATCAACCAAGTCTTTACCGTTGTTGAACATTTGAAATGCAATTTGAGCGTGTTCAAATATTTGGCGTAGATGACGTTGCGCTGTTTTAGAGTCTTCGGCGATGAGTACGACACCGTTTTTAAGTTTATCCGGAAGGCGGAGATTTTTCAGTGCGTCTGTGGAGTGAGTTATATTAACCATAGCTTGAGGAATGACATCGGCTAAGAGTTTTTCATAATCGAGAACTAAACAGAGGCTTCCGTCATCAAGGCGGGTATCATTGATAACCAATCCCTCATCCCCAATGCTATACGAATCGGGTGCATGCATCTCATTCCAATTTTTCTTCACAACACGGTATGCGAACATAATCCGAATTCCGATGATAATGCCGTTGAAATCGCAGATTAAAAGATTGGATAACTTTTTCTTTTTCTCATCCAGTTCAACCCCAAGCCATCGCGGAAGATTAAGGATAGGGATTTGGAGTTCTCGGAGTACGATTGTCCCTTCTAAAAGCGGATGAGTGCCGGGAATTAGGGTGAGATGATGCCGTTTTGCTTCAACCACTTCGCGCGTTTTAAAAACATTGATCGCATAATAAGGGGATTCTTCGGCAGCATCGATTTTAAAAACCAATAGCTGAACTTCATTGTTTTTTGCAAGATTTGTGGCGGAATCGACATTTTCCAAAAGGGACATAATAACCTCAAAATATTTGTATTCCTTAATCATATCCAAAAACCCCAATTTTACGCATATTTTGGGATATTTTTTATATCATGGTTACTATAAGGTGTTAATAATGTATAGTATTTCTGTCACAGTTTCATGATAAAGACGGTATTTACGATATTTTTTGAATTCGGATTAGCTTATGCATAGTATTTAAAAAAAGAAGAAAGCTGCTATATTAGTACATTTTCAGTTTGCCAGTAACTGACTTTGTACCTCTTTTAGGTTACTTGAAATACTTATGTTTAGCATTTCAAGCTATTTTTGAGACTTTAATTATGATGAAGTGTGACACTTACTGTATCAATATTTTCTGCTATCTTTTAAAGCTTTTAAACCTCTTAAGCTATCATCAGTAGATGCGCGATTTATTTTTTGTATTAGCGTTGTCAAAACTGAAAGGTCATTATTACATGTGTAAGAATCTTCTCCTAGATAAACGGTATCGTTATCACCATTTAGTGTGATTCTTTTTGCTCCAAAAATTGTAAATGGAGCGGGTGCAGTCATATTTGCAGTTATTACATTTGTATCATTTAATAACGATTTGCCAGATGTAACATCGCCAGTGAACCAACCTCCAATAAAAGGGTTCCAACGGTATGTAATTATTGTTGGATCAAGACTATCTTCTAATACAGATACTCGGATCTCAGAATTATCTGGAGCTCGACATGTTACTGATTTCGCGCATCCACTAAATACACTAACTATACTAGCCAACAATAGTGTACTCACAACCATATGTTTATTCATTGATATCCCTTTCTACTAACTTTAAAAATTAGTTAATATTGCATTTTATTTAGATTTTACTTATGCGTTTATTAACTAAGATAGTTTATTGATTAAAGGAGATATTCAAATATGCAGGTATAGGAGGATAGCATTGGTAAAATTGTTCAAAAATATAGGTAAAGAGAGTTGTTTGAAAGTGATTTTATAAAAAAGCATGTGGCAACTTTCGTGGCAACCGTTGCCATACTTGTCGATTTTTAATTGTCAACGACCGACTAAGTACCCTATAATAGGTGATTTGAAAGCCCCGTATTGTGGGGATTAGTTACAATATTAGATGTTCCTTAATCATATCCTAATCAGCGAGTTTTTTTACTAAATTCTAAAGGGTGTGGACTGTAAAATACGACCAAAAGCGTTAAATGAAAGTTGAGCAGAGTATTAATGAATCAAATCACGGCGTGTCCTTTAGATTGCTATGATGCATGTCGCATTAGCGTGGATAATAGCGGTCGTTTTCGAGGAGATAAAGAACACCCTATAACGCAGGGGTTTTTATGCCCTCATCTTAATCATTATAAATCAACACCGCGACTTTTGGAACCAACGTACAAAGGGCTTCCAATTACGATGGAGGAAGCGTTGACTCTCCTGAATGATGCTTTGAACAGCAGTAAAGAAACACTCTATTATCGCGGCAGCGGAAATGTCGGTATTATGCAACGCAGTGTTGAGCATTTTTTTGCAGAAATAGATGCTGTCGGGACACACGGATCGTTATGCGATGGAGCGGGTGAAGCGGGAGTTTTGCTTGGGAGAGGAGTCAATTATGTCTTAGCTCCGCAAATGCTTGCAGAATCGGAAGTGATCATTTTTTGGGGTCGGAATCCCCATGTCACCCATTCGCATCTCCTCCCTTTTCTGAGTGGAAAACAAATTATTGTTATCGATCCGATTAAGACTAAAATGGCCGAACAAGCTGATGTGTATATACAGATTAAACCTCATTGCGATCTACATTTGGCATTGCTTTTGAGCCGTTTTGCGATCATCGAAGGGCTGCATGATACCGACTTTTTAGAGGCTTTAGGAAGCGGTTATAACGATTTTTACGAGTTGACACAGACGGTTCGGATCAAAGCGACACTGGATATGATTGATGTATCGCTGGGAGAAATCGGAGCGGTATTGGAGATGATTAAGGGGAAAAAGACTGCGATTATGGTCGGGGTAGGGGTTCAAAAATACCGTAACGGCTCAGATGCTCTTCGCGCCATTGATGGATTTGGGGCAATCTTAGGGTTATTCGGTAAAATCGGAAGCGGCGTGAGTTATCTGGGGGATTCATTATCCGGTATTGAATTACCGTTTAATACCATCTCTAAACGTGTTCCGAAACCGACAGTCGATTTTTCCCGTTATGGGTGTGTATTTATTCAAGGGGGAAATCCGTTGGCTCAATTGCCGAATTCCGCTAAAATTAGATCAGAGTTTGCTAGAACAGGATTTAGTATTTATTTCGGACTGCATGAAAATGAGACATCAAAGGCGGCAGATTTGGTTATTCCGGCAAAAATTTTTACGGAAAAAAACGATATCCGCAGTTCGTACGGGGATTATACGATGCAGTTGATGCCGCAAATTCGGGAGAGTGATGTCGGAATAAGCGAATATGAGCTTGCGGCGTATTTATGTGAACATTTTAAAAAGCCTATTTCCTCCGAACGAGAGGCATTGGAGTTTTTGGAATCACAGATTGAAATGATAGAAGGTATCGGATATCGCCGCAATCGCCCAACACTTCCGTATAAAGAGGGGTTTATGACGGATACGGGAGAGTTTGAATTTATTGATGAGATTGATCTGAATATTGATGCGGACGGAGATTTTTTTCTTATTAGCGCAAAATATCCGAAATCGCTCAATTCACAGTTCAGGCGCCCTTACGGAGCCTATATCCACCCTTCATGCGGTTTTGCAGAGGGGGAAGAGGTCGTACTATCCTCACCAAGCGGTTCGGTGGAGATGGAAGTACGATGGGATGAGAGGTTAAGGTGCGATTGTATCCTCATTTATTCAGGGACACCGGGAGTCAATAATTTGACCCCAAGTATATTGAGTTATGAGGGTGATAGCGCTGTTTATCAGGAATTTAAATTAAAGGTAACAAAAAAATGACAAAAAATTTTGAAAATTATGTATTACCGACGTATGGACGTCAAAATGTGAGTTTTACCAAGGGGAAAAATGCCCTTTTATGGGACAGTGAGGGGAAAGAGTATATTGATTTTGCTGCCGGTATAGCTGTGTGCAGTGTAGGTCACGCAAATGAGCGCTTAACGAAAGCGATTTGTGATCAAGTCTCTAAAGTGATTCATGTCTCTAATCTTTATTACATCGAGCCGCAGGCTGAATGCGCTAAAAAAATTGTAGAACTCAGCGGTTATGATATGAAATGTTTTTTCGGTAACAGCGGTGCTGAAGCGAATGAGGGGGCAATTAAAATTGCTCGCAAATACGGAGAGGTTGAGGGAGAACCGAAGCGTTATAAAATTATTACACTCGATCACTCTTTTCACGGGCGAACGATAACCGCACTCAAAGCAACGGGACAAGAGTCGATGCATAACTATTTCGGACCGTTTCCGGATGGATTTGTGTACGCCAAAAATATCGATGAGATTGAATCCCTGATCGATGAACATACGATTGCGGTGATGATCGAACTCGTTCAAGGGGAGGGGGGAGTTCAGCCACAGGATCGTGTCAAAGTGCAAGCGTTAGCTGCACTGCTAAAATCCCGCGATGTATTGTTGATGATCGATGAAGTTCAAACGGGAATTTATCGTACGGGAGAATTTTTAGCCTCTAATCTGTACGGCATTGAACCGGATGTCATTACGTTGGCAAAAGGGCTTGGCGGCGGTGTTCCGATCGGTGTGGTGATGACAAGCAAAAAAGATATATTTGCTCCCGGTGATCACGGATCGACATTTGGCGGGAATTATCTTTCAACCGCTGCGGCAAATGAAGTCCTTGATATTCTCGAAGAGTTAAAACAAAGCGGTGCCTTGGATGAACATCTTCTCTATTTTGAAACCTCATTAGCTAAGTTCGCATTGTCTCATCCGGCAATCTTTTTGGAGCATGTAGGGCTGGGGATGATGCGCGGTTTACGTGTTGTGGATGGTGATACGTTGGGTAAGATTATTAATGCCGCACGCGAAGAAGGGGTAATTGTCCTCAAAGCAGGGCGTAATACCCTCCGCTTCCTCCCTCCGCTTACGATTACGAAAGCCGACATTGATGAGGGGTTTGCACGCTTGGAAAAAGCGATGGCGACGCTATAAGGGAACCTGTGCATTTTAGTCACTATATGAACGATTGGCTCTATGGAGCGGAGGGCTATTATGCCTCTTATCATCCCATTGGCAAAAAAGGGGACTTCTATACGGCGGTCAGTACCTCCAAATTTTTCGGAGGGACCATTGCAAAGCATATTCTTGCCCGTATCGATGAGGGTTTTTTAACACCCGATGCACTGATCTGTGAAATTGGTGCCCATCACGGATATCTTCTTGCCGATATCATCGAATTTATTCATACACTCCGTCCGGCGTTACTTCAAACTCTTCGTTTTGGGATCGTAGAGCGTTTCGGTGCACTGCGAGAGGCACAGCAAAACTATTTTGATGAATCGTTCGGCAATGCTGTATGCTTGGAACATTACAGTGATCTTTCCGAGTTGGATGAGAAATGTGTGTTTTTTATTGCAAACGAAATTTTTGATGCATTCGGATGTGAACTGCTTTATAAAGGGAAAATCGGGCGCGTAGAAAATCATAAAGTGATCTTTGATGTCGAATCTCCGGCAATTAGTGCATTAGCCGGAAAATACAAGCAAGATCGCGGAGAAATAGCGACCGGATATGAATCGTTTGCAGAAGCGATGGCACAAACATCCAAGAAATTTGAATTTATGAGTTTTGATTACGGAGAGCTTGAAGCACGGAGTGATTTTTCGATTCGTGTATATCAAAATCATCAGGTGTATCCTCTTTTTGATGAAAATTTAAAGCTTGAAGAGGCTTACGGAAAGTGCGATATTACCTATGACGTTAATTTTACCCACGTCAAAGAGGCATACGAAGCTCAGGGAGTACAATGTGTCCAATATGCTACTCAGCTAGTGGCATTGGTAGAAATGGGGATTTTGGACCTTTTGGCAATACTCAAAGAACATGCAGGGGATGAAATTTATGCCCAAGAACTTGAAAAAGTGAAAATATTGATCACCCCATCATTAATGGGGGAACGGTTTAAAATGATTCGGTTTGTTAAGGAATAAGAGATGAGAGGGATAGTTATTTTAGGGTGCTACTGTGTGATGGCTTTCGGAGGAGTTTTACATGAAGCGACGTATGAGGGGAATATCGAAAAAATCCAAAGTTACATCCAAACTCACCCTAATGTCGATGAGCAAAATGAAGCGGGACTGAGCGCATTGCATGTTGCGATCAAGATGGGAGATTTGAAAATTGCACAGCTCCTATTGGATAAGGGAGCCGATATCAATGCACAGGATTTGCAGGGCAATACTCCGCTTATCTTGGCTGTTAAGAAAAAAAATATCGAGCTCGTTACGTTTGTCGTTCTTCACGGTGCGGATGTGAATCTTGCTAATAAGGATGGGATCAGCCCTTTGCATCAGGCGGCATTTAGCGGTAACGAAGAGGTGGCCGACTTTTTGCTTAAAGCTAAGGCTGATACACAAGCGCGAAATAATGACGGAGCGACACCGTATGATTTTGCCATGGCAAAGAAAAATCTGATTGTAGCCCAAATGATAAAACTTTATATGATGGGGAAATAGTATGCAGCTCAAAGTAAACGGAGAAATACGAGAATTCGAAGAGGGATCAACGCTGCTTGATCTCATTCGATCTTTGGGATTGGAAGAGCGTGTTATGGCGGCAGCGCTTAATATGGAGATCGTTAAACAAGACGCATGGGGCAATGCAGTATTGAATGAAGGTGATACGATAGAACTCCTCGATTTTGTCGGTGGCGGATGAACTTCTCTCTGAGTCTGAACATCTCCTGAGATAAAATTCCATTCAGATATTTTTTTATACTATTTTATTATTATGAGTTATTATAGTTGACAAGACTTTCTTTGTTAGGAGTATTACAATGAAACATGAACTCATGGCACTTCCCTATGCGCAGTCTGCACTGGAACCTTATATCTCTTCTGAAACACTTTCCTACCATTACGGTAAGCATCATGCCGCCTACGTTAATAAACTCAATGCTCTCATAGAGGGGACCGCGTATGCAGATATGTCGTTAGAAGAGATTATTTTAGATGCCAAAGATGCTATTTTCAATAATGCCGCACAAGTCTATAATCATGATTTTTATTGGAGAGGATTGAGCGGTGTTCAGAGCCATCCATCGGATGAGCTGTCCACAGTAATAGAGCGTGATTTTGGATCGATGGATCTTTTTAAACAGGCTTTTATCGCAGCGGCTGCAGGATATTTCGGTTCGGGATGGATATGGCTTGTACTGAGCGAAGAGGGTAAACTCAAGATCACTGCGACATCCAATGCAGATACCCCGATGCGGCATGGAGAAAAACCGTTATTGACGTGTGACGTGTGGGAACACGCATACTATATTGATTACCGAAATATGCGTCCGAATTACCTTGAAAATTGGTGGAAAGTAATCAATTGGGAGTTTGTCTCCGCAAATCTCAAGCGCTAGCTGTGTTGGAGTTGAAGAAGTTTTTCGTATTTAGTCTTTAGGATAAGATATTCTTTATGAAGTGATTCATACTCTTTTTTATAATCAATTTCATCACTCTGAGCTGTAGGTGAAAGAGGCTGTTTTGATTTTGATAAAATGATATAAGTGACCTCTTTACCATTTTCTTCTTGCAGATGAGTCGGGAGTTCACCGTTCATAGTTTTTTTGATGACGGTGTGAATACTGAGACGATTTTTTGCTGCGTATTTTTGAATACTGATAAGTTCCAAGATGTTACCTTTTTAAGTGTTCTATTGCTACGACGGCGATAGCATATTCTCCATCATGGGTGATAGATACCGACATACCAGTAACGCCGAATGTTTCGATGACATGCGGAGATAGTGTGATTCTCGGTGCCCCTTTTGGAGTTTTAGTGAGGCGTATATCGTGGAATCCGCATTCACTGCTGATGCCGCAACCTAGGGCTTTGGCGCATGCCTCTTTGGCCGCCCAAAATCCTGCAGCATTGCGAGGCGTTTTAATGAGTAAAATCTCATCTTCGGATAAAAATTTGTGCAGGCCACGATCACCGAAACGCTCTATGAGACGCTTCATCCGATCGATTTTAATTAAGTCGATTCCGATCATTGCACCACAAAGTCGGTGAAGTAGACATTTTTGACTTTACCGTCTTTTAGACGGGTATTAAGCTCATTAACAATCCCCTCTTTCAATGACTCTTTCCCTTTAAGGGTAGAAATCTCTTCAAGCGATTTTGAGGAGAGTTGTCGGATGATAATATCGCGGAATATCGGTTTCTTCTCTTCCAACTCAGGGCTAAGCTCTTCACCTTCCATTTCTAAGTTCATTTCAACTTTGAGATAACGGCGGCCGCTCTCAGACAAGAGATTGACGGTAAATGGTTCAAGCGGGAACATAAGTCCTACCTCTGTTCCCCCTTCAGAAGCATGTGCTTCCCCTCCGGATGAATCCCCTTTAGCAGCTTTCTCTGCACCGCCTGCGGAAGCCTCTTTTTTGGCTCCATTGCCGGCTTCTGCTTCGGCATCATGATTTCCCATCATGAGTGCCGCTACAACACCGCCGATGACTAAAACCAAAACTAAAACAACGATTATGATGATAAGAAGCATATTCCCCGATTTTTTCTTTTCACCACCCTCTGGGGTTGCTTCGTCGTGGTGTTCTTTTTCTTTTTCAGCCATCCATTGCTCCTTCACGTAAAAATAATTGTTTATTGTATCTTGAAACCTTTGAAATTTGGTTTGTTTTGAGTAAACTTAGAAGATTAAAATGAGGAACGGTATATGGTTGAGAGATTATTTGGTGCTATTGGTCGTCCGTTTCTCACTATGTTTGCAAGTATTGAAAAATTCGGTCTTTTTTTATTATTCCAATCCCATCTATTTCGGCTCTATCCCCAAGTTTTTAAACGTCCAAAGATAGTTCTGACCCAAATTGAAGTGATCGGTCTTGGGTGTATGGGTGTTGTTACCTTGACGGCGCTTTTTACGGGGATGGTAGAAGCAATTCAGCTTTACAGCGGATTCCATCAATTTGGTATTGAAAGTTTTATAGGCTATACCATTTTTCTCTCCATAACCAAAGAACTGGGGCCGGTCTTTGCCTCATTGATGCTTATCTCACGTTCTATCAGTGCAATGGCCGCAGAACTCGGTACTATGCGTGTTTCTGAACAGATTGATGCTATTGATATTTTAGGGGTCAATTCCAAAGAGTATCTTATTACCCCTCGCATTGTTGCTACGGTGATCTCTTTGCCTCTGTTGGTAATATGGTTCGACTTTATTGCGGTAGGATCTGCCTATATGATTTCGACACATGTTCTTGGGATTAATCCCATCGCTTATCAAGAAACCCTGATGCGTCTTGGTGAATTTGATGATATTATGACCGGGGTTATCAAGGCAGCGTTTTTTGGATTTATTGTGAGTTCAATCGGAAGTTATATCGGGTATCACACGAGTGGAGGTGCTCGCGGAGTAGGACAATCGACGATTTACGCGGTTGTCTATTCGGCTGTTGCAATTTTTGTAGCGAACTACTTTCTCTCATCGCTCTTTTTGTATTTGGATTGGTAAAAAAAAAGCACGCTAAGATAATCCAAATCTCCTCTTTCAGTATTATTTTATCTCATTTTTATCTCATTTATTTTTTATTTGTGTATTTTCTACTCATTTTATGCATCTTACTTATTTTAATCATAAAATAAAACAATTGTTTGCTTTGTTTCTATAGTATTTGCCAAATATTATTGCTTGTAATGTATATCTAATAAAAAATAATCTATTTAATTAGATTGCTGGGTGGTTTGTGATGTTCTGGGGAAGAAAAGTGGCTGAACTCAAAGTTAATATTGTGGGACTTGAAAAAGAAAAAGAGATATTCATAAAAAAAATAGATGATTTAGAGGAAGCTAATCGTTTATTAAAACAAAAGATGTCCGAGGAAGAAAAATCTTTAAAAGAGTCTTCTTTAAAAGAAATTCTTATTGATCTTTTGTTAGGCAGCTGTACAACGAATGTTGCGATCATCCAAAAAGATTTTTCCGGCAGTATCGAGAATTTGCATAAAATGCAATTGCATTCTAAAACATCCTCATTAGGTTCTCGTGAGAGCATTTTAGACATATCTGTTAACTTACAAAAGTTAATGGAATCGATCTGTGCATCGAATGAAGGGGTTCATAGATTGTCAAGCGGAATTAATGATGTATCCTCTTTGATGATGCTTATTAACGATATCGCTGATCAAACAAATTTATTAGCACTCAATGCTGCAATTGAGGCCGCACGGGCAGGGGAACACGGGCGAGGATTTGCTGTTGTCGCCGATGAAGTACGTAAGCTTGCCGAACGGACCCAGAAAGCGACGAAAGAAGTTGAGATTACTATTAACTCCTTAAAGCAAGAGTCTTCTAATATTCAAGAATCTTCAGAGGATATGACCAAGATTGCCCGTGAATCTGAGAGATTAACCACCAATTTTGAATCAACATTGCAAGCATTTGCCGAAGATGGTGAAATTATGGCATCGTCGATAGACCATGTGCTTGATAATACTTTTGTCGGATTGGTTAAATTAGACCACTTGTTATTTAAGACGAATGCCTATATTTCAGTACTTCATACGGATGCTACCGCGCAATTCTCCGATCATAAATCGTGTCGCTTAGGTAAATGGTACGATACTGGGATCGGAAGAGAACGATTTGGACATACACAAAGCTTTAAGACGATGGAGCGACCGCATGCTGAGGTACATCGCAATATTATTGAAGCGGTGCAGTGTATCAAAACCGGTTTATGTACGGAATCCGAAAAAATTATTCAGAATTTTAAATCAGCCGAAGCAGCCAGTCAAGAACTGTTTGTATTACTAGACAAGCTTCCTAGTGAGCGTTAAAGTATGAAAAAAAGAGTATTGGAAGATACGTTTGATACGATGGAAATGATCGTCAATAGTACCGGTGCATTAGTCTATGTTATTGATTTGGAAAGCTATGAGCTTTTATTTATTAATGATCGCTGTCGAGAAGTTTTCGGTAACGTTGAGGGAAAAAAGTGTTATCAGGAACTGCAAAAAGATCAAATAATTCCATGTACTTTTTGTCCTATTCATCAAACGGATAATCCTCTTTTACATCCGATCGGAGCTAATTTCGAATGGGAAAATTGCAACTCTCTCAATGGTCGGCATTATCTTTTTAATGATCGGATCATACAATGGAAAAATGGGAGAAAGGCCAAAATTCAAATTGGTATTGATATCACAGATCAAAAACGGTTAGAACATGAACTAGCGGATGAGCGAGAAGAAGCAATACGTTCTTTTGAAGCACTTATAGATGCAACGATAGAGGGGTTAATCATTTTTGATGAAGATAAACGATGTATGCGTGTCAATCAAGTCGCCCCTTTATTACTGGGATATACCGACGAAGAGATGCTTGGTCGGTATGCATTGGAGTTTATCGCTCCTGATTCTAAGGATTATGTGAGAAATGTGATTCAAAACAATGATCAAGAACCGTATGAAGCTAGTATGCATCGTAAAGACGGAAGTGTATTTCCGGCACTGCTTCGGGGACGAGATATCGTTTTAGCGGGTAAATCTATTCGAGTATCGGCTGTTATGGATATCACCCATATTAAGGCAAAAGAGGCTCAGATTTTACAGCTTGCTCACTTTGATTCATTGACAAATCTCCCTAATCGGTTGCATTTTTGTGAAAAGTTAGATGATTCCATTAAAAAAAGTAAACGAAGCGGATACTATGGTGCATTATTGTTTATTGATCTGGATCATTTCAAAGCAGTCAATGACTCTAAAGGGCACATGTTGGGTGACATGGTTTTGGTTGAAGCAGCAAAAAGAATTTCAGCTGTTATCCGAGAAAGTGACATATTAGCTCGTTTGGGTGGTGATGAATTTGTTGTTTTGGTCGATACATTTGAAACAGACAAGAAAAGAGCATCTGCGGATATTGCAATAATTGCAAATAAACTGCTTTACGAATTACAAAAGCCTTATTTGATTGACAATAGTGACTTCCGGTTGACTGGGAGTGCCGGAATCGCTTTATTTTTGGGAGAAGAATATACGCTGGGTGATTTAATGAAATATGCCGACAGTGCTATGTATTGTGCTAAGGATAGCGGAAGAAATACTTTTAGCTTTTTTGATCCGATATTACAAACAATTGTTGAAGAAAAAATCTATATGATCGAACGATTACGGATGGCTATAGAGCGACAGTCTATGGAACTTCATTACCAAAATCAGGTCCAAGTAGATGAACACAATATGGTTGTGGGAGTTGAAGCATTGATTCGATGGAATGATCTGGAGAGGGGAATGATATCTCCGGGACATTTTATCCCCATTGCTGAAGAGAGCGGATTAATCGTCCCTTTGGGTGAATGGATATTGCGTGAAGCAATGAAACAGATTCAGTCGTGGGAATGTGACCCTATAAAAAATAATTGGCGTGTTTCGGTCAATGTAAGTTACAAGCAATTCGAAAAAGAGACATTTGTAGCAATGGTTGAAGCATTTATTGAAGAATTTGATATTAATCCAAATAAACTTCGACTTGAAATTACAGAAGGGCTAGTGATTAAGAATACAAAGGAAGCTTTGGAAAAGCTACATCGTCTTAAGGAGATTGGCTTAACCATATCTATTGATGATTTTGGTACAGGGTACTCATCCCTTTCGTATTTGAAAAAACTTCCGATTGATGAGCTTAAAATTGATCAATCCTTTATCCGTGATCTGGTAGAGGATCCGAATGATAGGATCATAGTACAGACAATAATCTCAATCGGGCAGCAATTTGGATTGGATGTAATTGCTGAGGGGGTAGAAACGCATGAGCAATACGAACAGCTGAAAGTCATGGGATGTAAATACTTTCAAGGCTACTTTTTTGGAAAGCCAGTAGATTCTTTGTCGCTATGAGCTTGCAGAATCGTTACTCCCCAAGCTCACTAAGAGGGCGAAATTGATAGGTATCGGGATCGTAGTACTCGATTGCACCGGTTTCAATGTCGTAATACCATCCGTGTATAAATAGTTTTTCAGCCTCGACCAGTTTTTTAACGTAGGGGTATGTGAGAAGATTCTCGATCTGAGTAACAATTGAGAGACGCTCGGTAGCCCGTAGCAGCTCTTCTTTTGGTGCATCATCACCAAGAGCGACTGTAGCCATCGATTTGGCTTTTTCCCCGAGTGTTAGCCACTTAGCCGTATGAATCATCGATGTATCGCACGATGTTTTATAAAGTGCTTCGATCGCGCCGCAATGGGAATGTCCGCAAATAATGATTTCGGAAACTTCTAAAACCCAAACCGCGTATTCGATTCCCGCTGCAGTGGAGTGAAAATCTTCGTCCGGCTTGTAGGGAGCAACGAAATTACCTACATTACGGACAACAAAAAGGTCACCCGGAGACGATTGTACGATCAAATCGGGGATGACACGTGAATCGGAGCATCCGATAAACAGAGCGCGTGGATTTTGCCCCTCTTTAACAAGATTGAGCAATTGTGTCTCATGTTTTTTAAAATAGGTTTGCTGAAAGGTTTCATTTCCGGCGGCAAAATCTTTAAGCCGTTGGACGCTTTGTCCCGGAGCAGTGTTTCTTAATGGCACTCTTTGATCCCTAACTGACACATGATTTGTTCGAATACTTCGCCACCTTCGCGGTCACAATCATCATGGTACTCGATGGTAATCATCTTTTTACCGCCGGTAACATCTCCACCGTAGATAATCGGCTCAAGAGAGCATGCGGCTTTACAGGTATCAATAGCTTCTTCAATTTTGTGTTTCTCTTCTTCTGTTGAATAGGCAAGAGAAAGTTTACAATAGCGTTCTTCGGATTTATGATCTGCAATTATTGTATTTTCAGTCATGAATAGATCCTTAGTGTATGGTATAGAATGATTATTATAACCTTTCTAAAATTAAAACCACTCCAACAGTTTGCTTACTTCATCGATTTCATAGCATTTCATGGTGGTTTTTTCGAGAGGTTTTTTCGGAATCAGTGCTTTGGTGATGTGTTGGGAAGCCGCCTCTTTTAGCCGCTGATCAAGCTGAAATACTTCGCGAATATCACCCACAAGGGATACTTCACCGATAAATACCGTCTCTTTGGAGATTGCACGGTTGCGAAAACTGCTGATGATAGCGGCAAGGATAGCCAAATCGGCTGAGGTTTCGGTGATCTTGATCCCTCCGGTGATGTTGATGAAGACATCATAGCTGTTCAGCGGAATTTCGAGTTTCCGCTCCAGAAGGGCTAAGAGCATATTGAGGCGGTTGTTCTCAAATCCCGTCGCCTGACGTTTCGGATTCGGTGCGTGTGTGTCACTCACTAATGCTTGCACCTCGAGAACTATCGGGCGTGATCCCTCCATAATGACGGTAAGGGCTGATCCGCTTTGGGATTTATTGCGGTTAAAAAAGCGTGAAGAGAGGTCTTTGGCAGACATCAGCCCTTCCGAACGCATCTCAAAAACCCCGATTTCACTCGTAGGGCCAAAACGATTTTTAAATCCTCGCAGGATGCGCAATTCATGAGAGCTGTCCCCTTCGAAATAGAGGACAACATCAACCATATGCTCCAATACGCGCGGTCCGGCGATGGACCCCTCTTTGGTGATATGACCGATGATAAAGATGGCAATGCGGCGCTCTTTTGCGATTCGCATTAGATCAAAAGTAATTTGGCGCACTTGCGTCACCGATCCGGGAGCCGAAGCGATGGTTTCTGAGTAGAGGGTCTGAATGGAGTCGATGATGATACACTCGTACGGACGTTCGTGAAGTTCGGATAGAACCTGTTCTAGCCGTATTTCTGCCAGTAGATAGAGATTGTCGACATTGGCACCCAAGCGGTTAGCACGCAGTTTGATCTGCCCTTCGCTCTCTTCACCGCTCACATAGAGGACGTTACGGTTTTGTTTGGCGAGATTGGAACCGATTTTGAGAAGGAGGGTTGATTTTCCTACCCCGGGACTTCCGCCGATAAGTACCAATGAACCGGGGACGATCCCTCCTCCGAGTACCATATCAAGTTCGGCGTCATCACTGGTGTAGCGCTCGGTCGTCTCTTCGATGATTTGGGTGATCTCTTTGGCTTTTGCACCTGCCGATGGAGAGGATGAAGAGGTGAGTTTGATCATCTCTTGCTGCTGTTCGTTCAGCTCAACAAAACTATCCCATCCACCGCAGTTGGTGCATTTTCCCATCCATTTAGGGGTGGTAAAGCCACAGTGTTGACATTCGAATAGGACGTTTTTTTTCTTGGCCATGATTATTTGGGTTCTTCCCCATAAATCGCATCCAAAATTCCATCCACAAATTCGTATTTGTTAAACGGTATCAGATGTTCCGGCTGTTCGCCGACACCGATGTAGAGGATCGGAAGCTGCAGTGCGTAGGCGATACTAAATACCGACCCCCCTTTTGCCGTTCCGTCGAGTTTAGTGATGATGATACCATCGACTCCGACCATCTCATTAAACGCTTTGGCTTGCGCGATGGCGGATGAGCCTTGTGTCCCATCAAGAATCAGGATTTTACGATGGGGTGCTCCGGTGTGGGCTTTGTCACAGATGCGGACGATTTTTTTCAACTCATTTCCAAGATTTGTCTGGGTATGGAGCCGTCCTGCGGTATCGATAATAACTTGCTCAAATCCGCGTGCTTTGGCTGACTCGATAGTGTCATACGCAACGGCGCTAGGGTCATGCCCTTGGCGTGAAGAGACGATCGGAATTTCGAGTTTATCGGCCCATCTCGTGAGTTGTTCGATGGCGGCGGCACGGAACGTATCGCCTGCGCCGAGGATGACCCGTTCGCCGTTATCAAGGTAACGTTGCGCAAGTTTTGCAATGGTAGTCGTTTTGCCGGCACCGTTGACACCGATGATAAGGCTAACGGTTGGTTTATTAGGGTTGTCGGGAAGGGTGTTTTGAGCAAAATTCAAGGTTGATAAAAGTTTGGATCGAAGCTGATCACGGGTTATCTCATTTTGATAGAGTTCACGGAGAATAATTTCGACAAGAGCGTATTCGACATCCGCTTCAAGGAGGATGTTTTCGAGCTCGTCTTTAGAAATCGTTGCTTTCTTCTCCGGAATAATAGAGCTGATGGCTTCGACCGTTTTTTGGAGACCTTTTTTGATAAATGAAAACATGCTTATTTACCTAAAGCCTGTGCGATATCGTGGTCAATAATCTCTTCTTGGGTTGCACCTTCATAATGGGTGACATATTCACCGTTTTTATAGAGCACCATCAACGGAATCGGAAACTGTTGACCTACGCCGATAGTTGAAGCCATAGCGCGAGAGAGCCCTTGGTTATCCGCTTTATTTGAGATAAGATAATTGCCTGCTCGGTATTTTTCGCGGAATCCTTCGAGATCGGCATTACTTTTGTCATCTTCAATGGTAATTCCCATGATTATCAAGTCGTCGCCGTATTTTTTTTGAAGATTTCCGAGATGTTGGGCTTCAGCACGGCAAGGTGGACACCAAGTAGCAAAAATATCAAACAAGACCACTTTGTCTTTACCGGCATCGAGGGCAAAATTGGTGCCCCGTTTTTCAACAGTATAGGATTTCCCTTGGGTGTCCATGAGGGTGAATTCAGCAGTAGAGACCAAGGCCTCTTCGGAGGACTCTTTTTTATTGCATCCTTGGAATGCTATAGCGAGGGAGAATAAAGGGATTAAAAAAGTTGAAAAACGCATACAAAACCTTTTTAGAGTAAAATTATGAAGATTATAACGAAGCAAAGGTAAAAAGTGACCAAAAGTGATTTTAGAACGCAGTGCTTAAATCGACTTAAAAGTTCCAATAAGCATACTAAAATTGCGCGAGATGCGAGTGTGCGGCGATTATTGCAAAAAGTGCTGAATACGTTGGATTCAAAGCGTATTTTGGCGTTTTGGCCGATGGGATTTGAAGCGGATATTCGGAAAAATATTGCTCTTGCACGACAAAGGGGCGAAGTTTATTTGCCGTTTATGGATGGCGTCAGTTTCAAAATGGTACCATTAAGATACCCGTTGGAACGTAAAGCTTTTGGGATTTATGAGCCTCGGGATTCACGTAAAAAGATAAATTTAATAGATATAGCTATTGTTCCTGTGGTAGGCGTTGACGGCTCACTCGGTCGAATAGGTTTCGGCAAAGGGATGTATGACCGATTTTTCCCGACCCTGAAGACGAAACCGTTTACAATATTTGTGCAATCATGCGAATGTAAGACAACAAAAAATTTGTGTGATGATTATGACGTGCTGGGTGATCTGCTGATTACGCCGCAGGGAATATATGGCTTAGAGGATTTTCATGTTAAACGAACTACTGGTAGGGGGCGGCGTCGCAGCCCTTGGCGGAGTAGTCGGTTTTTTAATTTCAAAAAAGATTTCATCCGCCCATTTTGATCTGTATTTGGAGCAAGCAAAAGCAAAAGCAAAAGCAATTGATAACGAAGCCCAAATGATGCTTGAACGTGCATCTATACGTTCACGTGAGATCGAAAAAGAGGCAGAGAAGAAATACAATGAAGCTTATGAACAAGTCAAAAAAGATCTTATTGACCGAGAAAACAAAGTTCAGCAGTCTGAACATGACTATGAGCGTTTTCGACAAAATGAGCAAGAACGTTTAGCGAATGAGCGTTTAGCAGTTGAAAACAAACGACTCAATGTCGAGCGTAATGAGCGTGCTTTAGAGAAATTAAAAGATGACTATCGCCAAAAAAGTGAACAAATGAAAGTGATCGTAGAGCATCGTGCCGGTTTATCGGTACAAGAAGCTAAAACGATTTTGTTGGAGCAGACACGCGAAAGTGCCCGCTTAGAACTAGCCCGCGAGGTTCGTGAGCTTGAAGAACAGAGTAAAGAACAACTCAGACGCAAAGCCTATTATATTCTTGCACAAGCTACATCGCGGTTTGCAGGTGAATATGCGGCTGAGCGGCTAATTAGTGTTATCCATTTGGATGATGACGAGCTTAAAGGGCGGATCATTGGCAAAGAGGGACGTAATATTAAAACGCTTGAAATGGTGAGCGGGGTCGATATTATTATTGATGAAACCCCTAATGCTATTATCGTCAGTTCATTTAATCTTTACCGTCGTGCTATTGCAACAAGAACGATTGAACTTTTGATTCAAGACGGGCGTATACAGCCTGCGCGGATTGAAGAGGTATATCAAAAAGTATGCGATGAGTTTGAAGAGGCAATATTACGCGAAGGTGAAGATGTCATTTTCGATTTGGGCATTACCGGAATGCACATGGAATTGGTTAAATTAATAGGACGATTAAAATACCGTTCAAGTTACGGTCAAAATGCCCTTGCCCACACATTAGAAGTGGCTCATTTAGCCGGTATTATGGCTGCTGAAATGGGGGGAGATTCTAAATTGGCACGACGTGCAGGATTACTGCATGACATCGGTAAAACACTTACTCAAGAAAACGGAGGAAGTCATGTTGATATCGGGGCAGACCTTTGCCGACGTTACGGCGAAGATCCGGTAGTTATAAATGCCATTTATGCCCATCATGGGCATGAAGAGATTAAAAGTATCGAGTGTGCGGCTGTGTGTGCTGCCGATACGCTTTCTGCGGCTCGCCCGGGAGCACGACGTGAAGTGCTGGAGAGCTTTTTACGCCGTGTGAGTGAAATTGAAGAGATAGCGACGCAAAAAGCGGGCGTAAAACAAGCGTATGCGATTAATGCCGGACGTGAAGTACGGGTTATTGTCAGTGCTCTCAGTGTAAACGATGATGAAACGGCTTTGATAGCTCGTGAAATTGCGGATGAAATTTCTCAAAAAGTCCAGTTTCCCGGTGAGATTAAAGTCAATGTGATTCGTGAAAGCCGTGTGACCGAGTACGCACGTTAAATTCAATATAATGGGTTTTATTTCATAGGTAAATGTTATAACGTTGTGATATTTACTGGGTATCATTACTGATTATTTCCTAATATTTCATTTTTGAAATTAAGAATAAGTAGGTGAATGCAATGAATAAAGAAGAGACCTTAACGCATCTGCGAAACGCTAAAAAAGCCCATATCACATGGGTACAGCGTGCTCATGCCCTTATCGAAGGGTTACCGATAGAAAAAGAGCAAGTCCCCGTAAGCTGTACCGAGTGTAAATTCGGTTTATGGTTTTACGGAGAGGGGCAGCAGCTAGCGATGATGCCGAGTATGGATTGTCTTAAAGAGATTGAGATACTTCATTATGAGTTACATGATGTTTATATGAAGATTTTTAAAATTTATTTCAGCGATGAAGATCGCTCCATTCTTTCAAAACTTTTCGGTACACGTAAAAAAGTTTCTACGTTAAATCAAGATATTGCAAAAGAGCATTACAATCAGCTCAAAGTAGTATCTGAAAAATTAATTGCAACGATCGAACGCTTAGAAAGACGATTGTTTGCCCTCCAAGCGGGAAGCTTCGTTTAATTTTGCTTAGGCATGGTAATAACGATCATTCCTCGTAAATCTCCCATTTTATAACCTGTCGCTTTATCCTCTGGATAGGTTGCTTTTATCGCTTTGTAGAGCGGTGAATCGGCGGCAATATCCCCATGACATTTCAAGCACGCTTCATTCGTAATTACGATCGGTTTGTAATACGTATACTCTCCGTTTCTACTGGTTTGAATCTTATACGCCAGTAGCGGCTGCTGTGTGTGCAGTAGCCCTTCCCATTGAGTTAAGATACTTTGTTCGTCCGGTGTCGCTGCATTGATCGGATTACGGTTTTTGGCACTTACCCGTTTAATACTTGTATTTGACTCTTGGGCAATTTGAGCAGTGAATACAAGAGCATTTTGCGTACAAAAATGGAGTGCTCCTACGGCACCGATGCTTTGCATTTGAGTTTTTAACTCACCACTGAGTTTTTGAACCAATGCACTGGAGAGAGCCGATCCTTTTTGAATAGCTTGATCTTGCGTCAGCGGCTCGGCTACCAATAGAGATGAGAGGAATGAAAGTAAAACGAGAGAAGAGCGACCCATACTATATCCTTGATTGATAATATCTATAATATTAACAGAATTTTATTGATGGATTTGCAGGGGATTTATTCTAAATGGTTGTTTTCAGAATCATCATAGGGATCAAGGTGAATAAGGGCATAAACGGTATTGTCAGGGAAAAGGGCATGTAATGCAAGCTCAATTCGATCCCCGACAAGATGGGCATCATACAAAGAAGTACTGATGCTAAAGACGATATGGATACTTATATGAATTTCGGAACCTGAACGTCGGGTTCGAAGATCATGGTATGAATTGATATCGAGTTGCTTGTTTAATAGGGTGTTAATGTTAGCAACATTTTCAGGTTCCAAAGCCGCGTCAAGAAGCATCATGATTCCGTCGCGAATCAGGGGAAATGCCGAGTAAATCATATAGCCGCTGATTCCGATTCCGAGTATGGGGTCAATGATCGTGTAGTCCGTTAAGGCGATGAAAGCCAAGGACGCCAGTACGGCACCGTTGCTAAGAAGGTCTGTTTTATAGTGCAACGCGTCTGCTTGAATAACCATGTTGCCGGTTTTTTTGGCAACGTAATTTAAAAATAGCACAAGTCCAGCGGTAATGATAATAGATGCAATCATAACCATCAACGAGGCATTAAGGTGGGTGATGACACTTCCTTGAACCATTTTTGAGATTGCTTCATACAGGATAAATAAGGCAGAGAGGCTGATGATGGTCCCCTCGATGACTGCGGCAAGCGGTTCGAGTTTACGGCGACCGAAGTTAAATCGCTCGTCCGGCTCTTTATCTGAGTTATGAAGAGCAAAATAGTTAAATGCCGATACGACCATATCGAGCAGAGAATCGACTGCCGAAGCTAAAACGGCAACCGAACCGCTGATAATTCCGACGGAGAGTTTAAAGGCTACCAGTATGAGGGCTACAGAGCTGGAGACAAGAGTGGCTTTTTTTTCTATACGCATGGCACCATTTTAGCCTATTATCGCTAAAATTGGATTCCAAAGATTTAGGAGAGAAGATGGATTTGAACGCAATTAGAGCAGAACGGTTGAAATGGATGGAGTGGAAAAATATTGCACCGGTTCGTAGCGCGTTAAATTCTTTACCTTCGGTAGATACCACCTATACCCTATCCGATGTCGTGACTCTTAGCAGCGATGAGAAGGTGGATATACAATCCATAGAAAATGTGGCCCGAATGATGATGCCATGGCGTAAGGGGCCGTTTGACCTTTTCGGTCTTTTTATTGATACGGAGTGGCAAAGCAATCTTAAATATAATTTTTTGCGTCCTCATTTCAATCTACACGGGAAAAAAGTAGCCGATATCGGATGTAATAACGGCTACTATATGTTTCGTTTTCTCGAAGATGCTCC
Organism: Sulfuricurvum sp.; assembly: GCF_041651515.1. Classification (GTDB taxonomy): domain Bacteria; phylum Campylobacterota; class Campylobacteria; order Campylobacterales; family Sulfurimonadaceae; genus Sulfuricurvum. The sequence goes on along the minus strand of NZ_JBAZJF010000003.1, from coordinate 141,410 downwards.
ATCCAAAGTGGTGGGATTTGATCCCTCCGCACTTTTTAAGTCTCAGTTTGATCTTATTAACCATTACATCAAAAGCGACATCGTGTATGAATTGCTTGGGGTAGAGCATCTCCCCTTTTATGAAGAAAAATTTGATGTCATTTTTTGTTTGGGTGTTTTATACCACCGCAGTGATCCGATAGCAATGCTTAAAACGCTCCGTCAAGGTTTGGAAGAGGGTGGTGAAGTTTATCTTGATACGTTCATTATCGAAGGGGACGAAGCGTATGCATTGTGTCCGAGCGAGAGCTATTCTAAAATCACGAATGTCTATTTCGTCCCGACGCTTAAAGCACTCGAAAATTGGTGTTTGCGTGCCGGTTTTAAGTCGTTTGAAGTCCTCGGAACAGTACGAACGACCTCCGATGAACAGCGCAAAACAGACTGGATAGAATCGCAAAGCCTTGAAGATTTTCTCGATCCGGACGATAGTAGCAAAACAGTAGAGGGATATCCTGCGCCGATTCGGGGATATGTTCGACTTAAGAAGGGGTAATTTTGGCCAAACAATCACACGAGATCGAAGAAAAAGAGTTACAAGTAGCACTTAATCCGCAGGTTGCATTAAATACGCATGAGAAAATAAACACGGTATACAGTGGGGATATTGACAAGTTAGAGAAAGGGTATGCGCGCATTGTATTGGAAACAAATGAAGTAATGCGTGCGGATGATGTAGGGCTCGTACACGGTGGATTTATTTTCAGCTCTGCCGATTTTGCGGCAATGGCAGCAGTGAATGAACCCAATGTCGTATTGGCATCGTGCAGTTGTCTATTTCTGGCACCCGTACGGGTGGGAGACGTGGTAGTCTTTGAAGCGGTAGAGCATCAAAAAGAGGGACGAAAGCGTAATGTCACCGTAAAAGGATATGTCAGTACCATTAAAGTATTTGAGGGTGAATTTAAAACGGTTGTAACCGAGCGGCATGTATTGCGACTCGATCTTATGAAGAATATTGACGAACCTAAATAGATCGAATCCAATAGTCGATATTTCGCTGTTCCGCCGGAACGGTAGTCGATCCCCCATGACCCGGATAGAGGGTTTTGGTGGATTGCATTTTTGCAAACTTTTGCAAACTCTCTTTCATCGCTTCTCCATCGGAGTAGGGGAAATCCCAGCGTCCGATGGAATTGTGGAAGATAAAATCCCCGCTGAAGATCGCATCGCCGATCTCGATCATCGAACATCCCGGGCAATGCCCCGGAAAATGGTGAAATTTGACTTCGATTCCCGCTATAGCAAATATTTTATCTCCTTCCACTTCCACATCAGGATAGGATGCAGGAAGATCGGGCATAAAGGTACTGTTTTGAAGTAAAAAAACATCTGCTTTAGGAGTATAGAGCGGAATGTTTAGAGCCTCTTTGAGCTCTTGATTGCTCCAAACGTGGTCAAAATGACCGTGAGTATTGAGTATGGCTACCGGATTGGTGACATTTGCCATAACCCACCCAGTCGCGCCAATACCCGGATCGATGATGATTTCTTTGCCATCAATTTTAACAATATAGCAGTTAGTCTGATATGCTCCCATCGGTTGAACTAAAATTTCCATAAGTTACTCTTTTTTTAGTCGGATTGTAGCATAAATCAAATTCGCTATAATTTATTTTATTTGAATGGATATGGAGATAAAAAGAATGATCAAATATTTATATAAGATGTTTTTCAACAAGGGTGAAAAACCAATCTTTTTGTTCTTTATTTTCAGTTTCATTGTTTTTGTCATTTCGCTAATTCAAGTTCCAATTTGTGAATGTATACACCATGAAGTCTTGAAAATCATATTTCTGTCAGATGGTATAAAAACAATTTCAGGTGGCATTGTTTCTGCTTATGTTTTGTATATTTTTGTAGAGCTTAAACCTAAATATGAAAAAGAAAAAAAAGCTTTATATGTTCTTGATAAAGCAATCGCATCAGTAGTGGAAGGATTTTTTTTACCAAATATTTTTCAGCATGAAAAGTCAATTCGACATATTAAATTCGAGATGAAATCTTCTAATGAAAAGATTCAAGAAGCAATTCAAAATATTAAAGATAAAGAAGTTGACTTTTTACAATTAAAAATTACTATGCAAACAGCACATTCACGATATTTTGATTTTCAAAATTTATTGACTTTAGCCGTAAACTTATCACCTGAATGTGGATTGTATTGGCTTGATTTGATTGATAAAATTCGTCTTTTAGCTGATGAGATGGAAAATCAAATTGATAATCCAGATATGAATATTTTACATGATTTAAAAAGTATAAATTCAACTAATGAAATGAATCCAACAGCATTATTTTGCTCTAGCTTAATGTTGAGAGTAATGGAATTTTTTGAATCTGCAATTGAATGGAATAATCAAGACAAAAAAATTCTAATACAGTCTAATGATTAATTAACCAAGCGAAAACTTGACGTTGCTGAGTTCTTCGGGACGATTCTTTTGTATATCGTATATCCCCTCAAAACTATACGGAAATTGTCCGTTAAATTCTCCGATCTTCGCTCTGCTTGCCGTTGTCTCGGCATAATAAAAATTCTTTCCTTCCATCGTGAGTTTCGCATTTAGAAACGGGATGTTCTTGGTATCATTGAGATGAACAGCGACGAAAACATGATGGGGGACATAGACGAAACGGTATTCAAGTCCTCTTTCATTAAGCAGTGACGCGAACAGATTTGATTTGTCGTCACAGTCTCCCCAGTTGCTTTTTACTACGGTGAGGGCGTTTCTACTTGTATAGTCAGTGCGGTAGGGAATAGCGGTGACGTAGTCAAAGAGTTTTTGAGCTTCGCATCCATCATCACCGTTGCACCCCTGTGTGAGCCGTTCGGCGAGAGGGGCGAGTTCCTCCTCTCGTGCCAGATTGGTTTTGATCACCATACCGTTGAACTCGATAACCCCTTTGTCATACAAGCTCACAAATTGCGGAGAGGATAATGAGGGGTGAGAATAGGGGCGTAAATCGCGTGTCTCGATTAATGTGATCGACATTCCTGCATACGTGAATAGTCCTACTATCCCCGCTATACTTAATAGACTCATAAAACTTGCTTTTGTTTTTTGGATAGGGCGTTTGCTGTGTTGAGTTGCTGATTTGATTATTTCACGGTAAACCAGCGTAGCTATAAAGAGAATAACCGCTATTTTTATCCACAGTTCCATAATCCCTCTTTGGCAGTGCGTTTCATCCGTTTGATAGCGAGTTCCCGTTTCAATGCACTGCTTTTATCACTGCACGTTTCACTGTACATCAGAGTTACCGGACGTCGTGAACGGGTGTATTTGGCTCCCTTGTCCGAGGCGTTGTGTTCATTGAGCCGTTTTTCCACGTCGATGGCAATCCCCGTATAATAGGTATTGTCACTGCATTTTAGGATATAGAGGGTGTAGGCTTTTTCGGATGATTTCATGATTGAGAGTATACGATATAATGGCATTTATGGAACTTTATAACACCCTTGAAACCATTTTAACTGCTTGGGATCCGAGAGAAAAAATAACGCTCTTCAGAGATTTTTACGGTACGTATTGCCGCGGTGCATTCACACGAGATACAACAGCATATCCTGCCGTTTTCAACCAGCCCTCTTACCGTGGTTTCTGCAGCGTTATCGATCCAAAAGAGGTTCCTCGACGGACCAAACTCAATACCCCTCAGGGACAAATTCTCTTATTACATGCCATAGCCCATATCGAATACAGCGCGATTGATCTTGCCCTTGATGCTGTGTACCGTTTTCGCGACTGCGGTGAAACATTTGAACGCGATTGGCTCGAAGTTGCTGACGACGAGATACGCCATTTCGAAATGATTGAGGCTCTGCTCCGAGAATTGGGAAGCTATTACGGAGAGTATCCGGTGCATGATGCTCTGTTTGAAGCTTCCATGCGGACATTGGAACTGATAGAGCGAATGGCTGTGGTTCCCCGATATCTTGAGGCCAACGGGCTGGATGCGACCCCTCAAATTTTACGAAAACTTGAATCGTTTAAAGCAGACCCGATGATACAAAAGATTATTGCGGCTCTTCATGTTATTTTGGAAGAAGAGATTGAGCATGTTCGAAAAGGGGACCGTTGGTTTAATGAAGCATGCAACGATAAACACGTAGAACCCTCTGTCTATTTTGATATCATAGAACGCTATTATCCGCATAGTTTTCCTCGCCGGGTTGCTATAAACTGCGAGGCAAGACGAGCGGCCGGCTTTGACTCAGATGAGTTAGAAAGAATTTCTCTTGATAAATGTTAACGACGACGTTACCAAATTAAGTTATAATGCAAAATGTTAAAATAGTCATAAGGTTTTAGAGTGGGTAAATACGAACTTATTGGCCGATATCTGAGCGAATTTGTAAGTCAGGAAGTCCGAAAAACCGGTTTGAAAAAAGTGGTTATCGGGTTGAGCGGCGGATTGGATTCGGCAGTGGTAGCCGTGTTGGCTCATCGTACATTCGGAGATGATTTGTTGTGTATCAAAATGCCTTCGCACTACTCATCTCAAAGTTCGTTAGACGATGCGGATGAATTATGCGGTGCATTCGGTATCCGTTCTGAAACACATAGTATCGAACCGATGCTGCGTGCGTATGAAACATCCGATATGCCACCCCTTAGGGTCGGTAACTTATCAGCTCGGCTTCGGATGGCGACATTGTTTGATATTTCGGCGCGTGAGGGGGCTTTGGTACTGGGAACCAGTAATAAGAGTGAACTTATGCTCGGTTATGGGACATTGTACGGTGATTTGGCGAGTGCCATCAACCCTATCGGTGATTTGTATAAAACCGAAGTCTTTGAACTTGCCCGATTTTTAGGGGTACCCGCTTCAATTATCGACAAGCCACCTTCGGCAGATTTATGGGCAGGGCAGAGTGATGAGGTCGAGATCGGATATCCGTATGAAGATTTGGATCGTGTGTTAAAACGTTACGTCGAAGCGCGTCATACGTGTGAAGAGATGATCAATGATGGAGAAAATAGCCATTTAGTCGATATGGTAACGACGAGAATATACAAGAATCAGTTTAAACGGAAGATGCCAGTGATTGCAAAATTGACCTCACGTACGGTCAATCATGATTTTAATTATCCCAGAGATATAACTCTATAAAAGGAGCAGTGTATGAGTATTCCATTTTTTCGTGTAGAAGTAGGTGGTGATGAACGAGAAAAGATCGATGAGGTCTTTGATGGGGAAGCTCCCGATATTATCAGTGATTTAGAGACAGCATTTGAATCTTATATAGGTGCCGCACATGCACTTGCAACATCACATGGAACAGCAGCGTTGCATTTAGCAATGTTGGCGATTGATCTCAAACGCGGTGATAAAGTTTTGTGCTCTATCAACGCTTACCCTTCTGTTCCGGAAGTGGTTCGTCATTTTGATGCGGAGCCGATTTTTATCGATATAGATGCAACAACCTTTAATATCGATTTAGAAAAATTAGAGGCATATCTTGCTGAAAATAAATCGAAAAAGCTCAAAGCGGTAATCGTATCGCACATCGCCGGACAAAGTGTTGATTTGGAACGGCTCTACGGTATCGCACGATTGTACGATGTTAAAATCATTGAAGATGCTTCGGACGCTCTCGGCGCTACGTATAAAGGCCAAAAAATAGGCTCTACGGGTGCAGATATCACGTGTTTTGATTTTAGTCCTCATTTGCGCCGTAATGTGTGCAATGGCGGAATGATGGTGAGTGATGATGAAGAGATTATAGAGCGGGCAAGACTGCTTCGAAACCATGCAATGGTTGTTGATGATGAAGCCCTTGGGTATATTTATGACGTTACCGATATTGGAAGTCAATATATGATGAGTCCTCTTGATGCGGCAACAATATTGGTACAACTTGATAAGCAAGATGATACGGTTGAGCGTCAACAAGCGATTGCAGAGCGTTTTAATGAACGTCTTGAAGGTGCTCCGCATATTAAACTGCCTATCGCTGAGCAAGATCATGCGTATTCGCTTTATATTATAAAAGTCGATAAAAACCGTGATTCATTTGCCCGCGAACTCGCAGCGAACGGGATTGAATGCGGACTTCACTATATACCGCTTCATCTATTGAGCTATTATAAATCAAAATACTCATTGCGGGTAAATGATTTTCCCGTAGCGTTACGTAATTATCAGCAAGTTTTATCGATCCCTAACTATGCGGCATTAAGTGACGATGAGGTTGAAGAGATTTGTGATGCAATTTTGGATGTAGCTTCTACGCGCGTTTGAAACGTTTATTCGTACGATGGGGTGAGGGGTATTTATATCACCCCTCGCTGAGCCAAAAACTTCTTTCCCTATCCCTTTTACCCCTCACTTTTCTCTATTGTATTATTGCCTTTTTTCGATATCGTTGGAGTGTACCGATCAATGTCGGAATTCCGGTCGTCAGTGTCGGTAATCTTACCGTCGGTGGAAGCGGTAAAACACCGCTTGTGATTGAGTTGGCGCATCATTTTACAAAACCCGCGATCGTTTTACGCGGATACGGTCGTAAAAGCAGCGGGATGATTGTGGTTAAGGATCGCGATATTTTATGCGACATAGCCATGAGCGGTGATGAAGCGATGTTGTATGCTAAGAGTCTTCCGCATGCTGTTGTCATTGTAAGTGAAATACGAGAACGGGGGATCGCCGAAGCTAAAGCCATGGGATGCGAGATGGTTTTTTTGGATGATGGTTACGGCAAACATAAAATCGATAAACTTGATATTTTGATTGAGGTGATTACCCCCAACTCCTTTTGTCTCCCCAGTGGTCCCTATCGTGAGCGGCTATGGAGAGGAAAAAAAGTGATTCATGCGATTGAAAATGAAACGTTTGTCCGCAAGGTAAAAATTCAAAACGAAACACCGAAAATGGTTTTGGTTACGGCAATTGCACGACCGGAAAGACTGGATATCTATTTGCCGGATGTGATGGAAAAAGTTTATTATGAAGATCACCATTTTTTTACCCAAGGGGAGCTTGAAGAGATCATAGTCCGCAGCGGGGCAACCAGTCTCTTGGTAACTCAGAAAGACTTTGTTAAAATGTCATCTTTTAATATCAACTTTTCGATTATGGAACTTACTCTGGAGTTGGATAAAACGTTGATCACTACCGTAAAGGATTATGTACATGCTGCGCAAAATTGAAACCGTTAAAACCCTTATGGACGCGATGCCGTTCATCAAAGAGTTTAGAGATGAGATTGTGGTGATTAAATACGGCGGTTCGGCACAAAGTTCGGATGCACTGAAAGCCAAGTTTGCCCAAGATATTGTTTTGCTCCATTTGGTAGGGGTAAAAGTGGTCATTGTGCACGGTGGAGGGAATCGTATCTCTCAGCTGCTGGGGGATCTTAAAATTCCGACTGAATTTATTGACGGAGAGCGTGTCAGTACTCCCGAAGTAATGCGGATTGTTGAAATGGTTCTTAGCGGGGAGATTAACAAAGAGATCACCTCTTTGCTCAATTCTCACGGTGCCAAAGCGATCGGTATCAGCGGTAAAGATGCCCATTTTCTTATGGCAAAACCAAAAGATGAAGCAAAATTTGGTCTTACCGGTCGGGTAGAGAGCGTCAAAGCCGATGTGATTCATAATCTTTTACGTGAAGGATTTATCCCCGTCATTGCTCCGATCGGAGCAGACGAGAGCGTTGGACATCCGGGATACAATATCAATGCGGATCTTGCAGCATCCGCAGTTGCAGCAGCCATTGGTGCGTGTAAAGTTATTTTTATGACCGATACTCCGGGTGTTTTGAACAAAGAGAAAGAGCTGTTCTCAACGTTGAGCGAAGCACAAGTGGAAGAACTCAAAGCGGACGGAACGATTAGCGGCGGGATGGTTCCTAAAGTCGATTCATGTCTCGAAGCGGTTGATGGAGGGGTACATAAGGCTCATATCATCGATGGACGGATTGAACATGCGATTTTGCTTGAACTTTTTACCTCGGATGGCGTCGGGACTCAAATCACCCTCTAAGCAAGCCCTGATAGCGGCTTTGCTATAATCACAAAAATTTTATAAAGTGGCACAATGAAATTTATCGAAACACGCGGAAATGACGGAATCCATCCAGAGCAGATCTCTTTTTCAGAAGCGATTTTAAGTCCTATCGCATCCTTCGGAGGGTTGTATGTTCCTGATTCTCTTCCGAGTTTAGGGGAGTCTTTTTTAACGAAGCATTTGAACTCTTCATATAAGGTGCTAGCCAAAGATCTTTTAACAACCCTTGGTATTGACATTGAACCTTCGGTTATTGATGAAGCATTGTCGCTTTATGACAAATTTGATGATCCTACCAATCCGGTACCGGTGGTAAAGGTACGTGAGGATTTGTATGTGAGCGAACTGTACCACGGTCCTACCCGTGCATTTAAAGATATGGCACTTCAGCCGTTTGGTGTCGTTCTCTCCTCTATTGCACAAAAACGGGGAGATGAATATCTTATTCTTGCTGCTACCAGCGGTGATACCGGTCCCGCAGCGCTAGAGACGTTTAAGAACAGAGCGAACGTTCGTGTCGTATGTCTTTATCCTGACGGTGGAACTTCGGATGTACAGCGTCTTCAAATGGTGACGGAAGATGCCAAAAACCTCAAAGTTATTGGGATTAAAGGGGATTTTGATGATGCTCAAAGCGCACTTAAACGTCTACTCGGTTCGGTAACGTTCAAAGATGCGCTAAAAGCAAAAAAAATCTCTCTCTCTGCTGCCAATTCAGTTAATTTCGGACGGATTATTTTCCAAACGATTTACCATATTCACAGCTATCTTGAACTGGTTCGTAAAAATGCGATTAGTATGGGAGAAAAAGTGTATCTCGATGTTCCAAGCGGAAATTTCGGGAATGCCTTGGGTGGTTTTTATGCCTATAAAATGGGGCTTCCGGTCGAAAAAATCATTATTGCTTCCAATGAAAACAATGTCCTAACCCGTCTTATTAATACGGGGCGCTACGATTTGCGCGGTGAGAAAGTGGTTCCAACGACTTCTCCTGCCATGGATATTTTGATCTCCAGCAATGTTGAACGTATTTTGTTTGATCTATTTGGTCATGAGCGAACGAAAGAGTTGATGCAGGGGTTGGAGAGCGAGCGTTTTTATGCTCTAAGTGATGATGAGACGATGAAACTTCAAGCGATGTTTGCAGCCGACTATTGTAACGGTGCAGAGGGGAAAGGGTACATCAAAGAGGCATTTGATGCAGGCTATTTGATGGATCCGCATACGGCAACGTGTTTTAAAGCGTATGACTGCTGCGCGACGAAGTCGATCAAAACGATTGTATATTCGACGGCGGAGTGGACAAAATTTTCTCCGACCATTGCCAATGCGTTAACCGGAGAGGTGGACTCACGCGATATTGATGCACTTGAATCGATTGCTGCAAGTGCAAATACACCAATCCCGGATATGATTAAAGGGTTGTTTTCTAAGCCGATCGTGCAAGACAGTGTGATTGATAAAGAGAATATTGAAAACGAAATTTTAAAATTTTTATAAGTGACTGCCGAAGGGATTGTATCCCTTCGATGTAGGTTATTCTTTACCCAAACAGATTACGGATACTCTCTTTCATCAGGGATTGTATCCCTTCGATGTAGGTTATTCTTTACCCTTCATTATTAAGAGAGTTGTTATCTTTTGCCGCCATCCCGATTTCCATCAGTTTGATCTCTTCATCTCCCCAAATTAGAATTTTTTTAGACGTTTTTAGATCCGGCGGATTTTTAGTCGGGTATTGAACACTGGATAAGATATGTTTGATACAATTGATTCGTGCTTTTTTCTTGTTATCGGAGCGGATGATAATCCATGGTGCGGTGCCGGTATGGGATGCTTTGAGCATTGAGTGTTTTACGACGGTATATTTGTCCCACAGCTCTTGGGATTTAGCATCAACAGGGGAGAGTTTGAATTGTTTGAGCGGATCGGTTTTACGCTCTTTAAACCGTCGTGCTTGTTCCGTTTTAGATACGGAAAAGTAAAATTTAAAGAGGATAATGCCTGAATTGACCAGCATCCGTTCAAACTCACTGACATGGTTCAAAAATTCATGGTGTTCTTCTTCGGTACAAAACCCCATGACCGGTTCAACTCCGCCTCGGTTATACCAGCTCCGGTCAAAAAGGACGATCTCTCCGGCACTGGGCAAGTATTCTGCATAACGTTGAAAATACCATTGGGTTTTTTCGACGTCGGAAGGTTTATCCAGCGCAACGACACGGGCACCGCGAGGGTTGAGATGCTCGGTAATTCGTTTGATGGTCCCCCCTTTGCCTGCGGCATCACGCCCCTCAAAAATCATAAGAATCTTCAATCCTTTGTCTTTGACGTGATTTTGAAGTTTAAGAAGCTCAATTTGAAGTGTTTTGAGCTCTTTTTCATACTCCAATACCGATTGTTTGACCCAAATGGGGAGGCGCTCTTCTTTTGAACTGTTTTTACGTTTTTCATCTGCAGGCAAAGCTTGCTCTTTCCGTCGATCTTCATGCATAATATCTTCGATTTTTTCCGCTTCGGCTATTTCGGCTGTAGCCATAGAGTGTTTACTTCCCATTAAAATGACTCCTTGCTTTTGGTCATTGTAACGCATTTATAGCGTTGTTCGGATTAAATCGTTTATCTTCATGGGGTCTTGTGTTGAGGTAAAACAGGATGATTCTCCGCAAATAGTAATTTCATCCATTGATTCATCATTGTACAGGTAGGTAAACGGATAAGTAATATGTTTTAGTTTGAGAAGATTGTCCGAGTTAGATTTTACGAGTCGATCCCCGCGTAAATAACGGATGGTTTGTTGGGTCAGTTTGGGGTAATAGAGTGGGGTTTTCATCAACTTTATAGAGCTGTATTCGAGGCTTTTAAAAGCAAAATGGCGATATTTGGAATCGACTAAAATTCCCAGACTTAATAGGGCATCCACCATCATTGCCATAGCACTCGGATAGGTGCCATCATCCAACTCCCCTACGGTTTGGAACGCTCCTCGGCTAAAATACCATTTTCCCTCTTCATAAAAGAGTTCCAGTGCCTTATTGGCAAAACGTTGTGCTTCGACAAGGTAGGCTTCATTGAGAGTTATTTCATAGGCTTCGATCAAGGTAACACATAGGTAGGCATAATCTTCTAAAAACGCATCAATTTTTGGAGTTTTATGGATGAGAGTAGAGTGCTGCAATGATCCGTTCTTATCCATGGTCGAAAGAAGCGCATCAAGACTCCGAAGAGCTTGATCTTTGAATTCGGATCTATTTTTTCCTAAAATAAAGAGGGAACGAATCATCATAGCATTCCATGCGGTAATTACTTTTCGGTCGATGAAAGGATAGGTACGTGACGTTCGCAATGCGGCAAGACTCTTTTTAACCGGTTCAAACCATTCGGGTCGTTCCAATGATGCAAGGCGTATAATACAGTGTCCCTCAAAATTTCCCTCCGAGGAAGCACCAATCGCCTTTGCAGCATCACGGGGATTTTCAACGTTGCATTGTTCGAGTGCGAGAAGTATTTCTTCGTAGGTGTAAACAAAGTATTTTCCCTCTTCCCCTTCACTGTCTGCATCACTTGCACTGTAGAAAAGATCGTCTTCCATCATAAAACGGAGCATAAATCGTGCTGTCTCTTCGGCAATATTCAGGTAATTGCTGTTCTTATAGACGATTCCGGCTTGTGCGTACAGTGCGCAAAGGAGGGCATTGTCGTAGGTCATTTTTTCAAAATGGGGAACGAGCCATAGCTCATCGGTGCTGTAACGGCAAAACCCGCCATCGACAAGATCATACAGCCCCCCGAGCGCCATAGAATCCAATGTATGAGTTACCATGGCGGTTAATGTATCATCGTGTTGCAGTTGATCAAGCGTCATTAGCGTTTCTAGGGTAGAGACATGGGGAAATTTCGGTGATTTGGAAAATCCGCCGTTTTCTTGATCAAAATTGTGTTGGGCTTGAAGGGTAAATTGGGTGATGATTTTTTCATTGAGAGGTGTTGCTTGTATGGGATTATTTTTGGGACGGAGATAGCCGCTGATCTCCTCGGCATTTTGAAACAGTTTTTCATCATTATGAGCTACTTTTTCGGCAATGATAGCGGTGAGCTCGCTGAATCCCATCATCTGATTGTGATTATGGGGAGGAATATAGGTGGCGGCGTAGAACGGTTTATTATCGGGAGTGGAGAATATGGAAAGAGGCCATCCGCCTGCTCGACGATTAAGGAGCTGATGCAGCTCTTGGTAATGTTTATCGATGTCGGGACGTTCTTCACGGTCGACCTTGATACAGATAAAGTGTTGATTAACGAACTCAGCGATCACGACATTTTCAAATACCTCATGTTCCATCACATGGCACCAATGACAGCTGCTGTAGCCGATGGAGATAAAAATTGCTTTATGCTCATGTTTTGCCCGTTCAAATGCCTCATCACACCACGGATACCAATTTAATGGATTGTTTTTATGCTGCTGTAAATAGGGTGAATCTTCAAGTGCAAGTCGATTGGACATAAGCTACTCCATATAAAATTGAGGTAGTGTAGCATGTTAAATCATAAAATAATTTGCATTCTCATTGCTTTTTGACTTTCATTTTTATGCGTCACTATGGATCCATCCAGTAAAATGATATGATTGAAAAGAACTTTTGAAAGGGAGAAGGAATGAGAGCCATATTAGGGTTAATATTCATGATTATAAGTGTTTTTGGCGGCGATATCGTATGGCAAACATCGTATAAAGAAGCGGTAGAGAAAGCCAAGAATGAGTCAAAGCCGATGGTATTATTCATGAACCAACCGGGATGCGGTGCGTGTGAATATATGAAGAAAAATGTCCTCTCCGATCCTCAAATAGTTGAATATCTCAATGCACATTATGTTGCAGTATCATTGGATATTCATAAAAACGATGCGCCTGAGCAGTTTCAAGTCAAGGTAACCCCTGTTTTTCATTTTGTGCGCGGGGATGGCTCAATAATTCAACCCACTCTCATCGGTGGCAAGACGGCTCCCTTTTTCATTAAATTGCTTATAAAAGCTGATGAAGCACAATAAATGAAACGTTGTTTGTGGCTGTGTCTTCTGAGTTCGGGTGTTTGTGCGGATGAGGAAAATCTTTCAAAGATCACCTTTGATGGTCAATACCGTGGACGATTGGATATGTACAATGGAGTCAATAAAGCGGCTTACGGAGATCAATCTATCGATGTAAAGGGAAAGGTTCGAGGTAAATCGAATGATCGGCTCTACTTGCAGCAATTAATTGCCGGTTTTACCTATGTTCCTTCCGATAATTGGGAATATAAACTTTATATGTATGATTCTCGTGCATGGGGTTCCTCTTTAAAAGGAGAGGACTTTACGATCAATGCCGGTACGGCTGATGCCTATAAAATGGATTATTATAACGATCATCTTGAGCTATTTACGGCGTATGTACGGTACAAAAATCTGTTGGACAGTGGTATTTCTCTTACAGTAGGACGGCAGAAGCTCGGATATGGTGACCGTCGTGTATTTGGTCCTGGTGAGTGGAAAAATACAATGGGATGGCTTTGGGATGCTGTCCATTTTTCGTATAAACACGAAAAAAATTTTATCGATGGATGGTACGGACAGACGCGTATAATATCCCCGGATGACTTTAGCTTGATTGAAAAACATCGTTATCAAGGAGTTGGGATTTATGGGCATTATGAAGGGGATCTACTCAATATAGAGCCGTTTGCAGCATGGAAAAATCCTCTTTATCATACGACGCTTCCTTACGAAGATTTTTATTACGGCGGCGGTCGAGTTTATAAAGAGGGATTGGGTTGGATTATGGACATGACCGGGGTGCAAGAAATTGGTCATTCCGGTGACAAACACGTTGATGCGTATGGATATGTGATGAAAGCAGGGTACCAATGGGACACCCGATATACGCCGAAAGTTATGGCGGGAATTACCTATGCAAGCGGTGATAAAAATCCGTATGATGCTCAAATAACGACGTTTACTTCTCCATTTGGTATGAATGACGGACCCTATTATGGCAGAGCTGATATAGTAATATGGAGTAATATAAGAGATGTTGAGGCAAGTTTTAGTACGATGATCGTTCCGGACTTACGAGTGGAACTTGGATGTCACCGTTTCAATCTTGCCGATCCTAATGATAAGTGGTATGAGTTTGGATATACAAACAAACATGGAAACAGTTATACGCATCTTGGGGATGAAATTGATCTAATTGCAAATTACCGTATAAACGAATCATTCGGGTGGTTGGGAATCGTTTCGTATTTCCAATCAGGTGATTTTATTCGTAAAAATAATATTGCACAAAATAATGCTTCTAAACTATTTTTGCAATTCGAATACCGTTTTTCGACAAAAAATAAAAACGCGACTCATTGAACTGTTCTTTTAAAGCGTATATACAAGCAAAAGTATATTAACAATGTTTCTGTCCGATAAAGCTAACCGCTAAATGCGCTAAAATAAGCAGCAAAATTAAAAATGGGGTTTTTATGAAGTTATTCTTTATTTTACTGATCTCTTTGAATGTATGGGGTGTAAGCTTTTTACAGCCCGAAGAGGCTTTTAAGCCGAAAATCACTCAAATAGATAACGATACGATCGGGGTTGAAATTACCTTGGGTGATCAAATTTATCTGTATGCGGACAAACTGAAAGTGGAAGATGCCGATCCTAAAGACGGGATCGATTTTACAGCCATCCGTAATACTTCCAAGAGCGTTGATCATGAAGGTCAAAAAGTTTATGAAACTTCTCCGACCTATCAAATTGAGTTAAGTCCGAATAAACTAGTAAAGGGAGAGCAAACGGTTCGGGTTAAACTCTCTTTTCAAGGGTGCTCTTCGGCTGGATTGTGTTATGAACCTCAAGAAAAAATACTGGAAATTCGTGTTAATGCGGATAAATTTTCTTCCAAAGTAGCCTCTAAACCCGAGTTGATTAAAGCGGCGGAAATGGAGTCACCGGCTGTGGCCGTAGCTGCATCGGTGAGTATTCCTACATCAGTGGAGAAAAAATCGGAAACCGATCAAATAGCCAACGTCATTAAAGGGGGAAGCTTATGGTTTATCCTCATAAGCTTTTTCGGATTTGGATTACTTTTGGCTCTCACCCCGTGCGTGTTTCCGATGATTCCTATCATCTCTTCAGTTATTGTTGCTCAAGGGGCGGGATTGGGGACACGACGCGCTTTTTGGCTCTCATTGGTCTATGTACTATCGATGGCGGTGGCTTATACGATCGCCGGAGTTTTAGCAGGATTATTCGGGGAAAATTTACAAGCGGCGTTTCAAACCCCGTGGATTATTACCCTTTTCGCCCTTATTTTTGTGGCTTTGGCAATGTCGATGTTTGATTTGTTTGAATTGCAGATTCCCAATGCAATCCAATCTCGTATTTCCCAAATCAGCGGTCAGCGAAGCGGAGTAATCGGAGTCGCTTTGATGGGCTTTCTATCTGCATTGATCGTGGGACCTTGCGTTGCCGCACCGCTTGCCGGAGCGCTTATCTACATTGGTCAAACCGGAGATGCCCTTCTTGGCGGTGCCGCACTGTTTGCTCTTAGTATCGGTATGGGAGTTCCTCTCTTGGCGGTTGGGACAACGGCCGGAAAATTCATGCCTAAACCGGGGACATGGATGGATACGATTAAATCGATCTTCGGTGTCATGCTCATCGGTGTCTCTATATGGATGATCAGCCGTATTATCGATGAAAATATCTCGATGATGTTATGGGGTGGATTAGCGATTTTTGTAGCGATTAATATCGGAGCATTGGAACCGATTCGTGGGCGATGTATTCGATGTCAGCGTGCCAATAAAAAAGCACTCGGGATTATTATTTTACTCTACGGTATGTCATTATTGTTAGGTGGAATGAGCGGAGCCAAAGATCCGCTCCATCCGCTCGATCCGTTTTTGCCTTCAAAAGCTGCAGCCGAATCGACGGTAGCCGCCCATAAAAGTTTTCAAAAAATTACCTCATTAGAGCAACTCAATGCGATATTGGCAGAGAATAAAGGGAAACGGGTTCTTGTAGACTTTTATGCCGACTGGTGCACAGCGTGCAAAGAGTTTGAGTCCAGAACCTTTAGCGATGAACAGGTCAAAGGGGCAATGGATAAATTTGTTATGGTACAAGTAAATTTAACCGCCAATGACGATGCGGCCAAAGCAATCAGTTCCAAATACGGTATTTTTGGTCCTCCCGCCATTTTATTTTTTGATGAGCAGGGGAACCGTTTGAAAAATCAAGATATCGTCGGGTTTAAAGAACCCAAAGAATTTTTAAATCATTTAGGAGAAATAAAATGAAAAAAACAACCTTATCTCTTTTGCTTATCGCATCGTGCTCATTTGCCGAAGTCAAATGGGCTCCATCCTATAATGCGGCATTAGTTCAAGCGCAAAAAGAGAAGAAAAACGTCATGGTAATGCTCTCAAAAGAGGATTGTCCGGCATGTGAATATATGACAGAGACTGTTTTTGAAGAAAAAGCGGTGTCCGATATGATCGAGAAAGAGTACATCCCTGTTCATATTGATATTCATAATGACTCTATTCCCAGCGGATTAGGGTATATCGGCACGCCGACATTCCATTTTCTGGATGCAAAAGGGAAAAAAATCGGTCGTTATGACGGAGCGGCAAATATTCCGACTTTTATGGGGATATTGGGGAAATACAAAAAGTAGACTTGAGCAAATATTTTACGAATATGCTAGAATACACGCCATGAATACACAGTATGAAATAGTCGATTTTTTACAAAATAATCGCAAACTTCTTTTAGAAAAATATCATGTTACTAAAATAGGGCTATTCGGCTCATTTGCTCGTAATGAACAACAAGAGAATAGTGATGTTGATTTATTGATAGAGCTTGAGGAAGGGACGCAAAATATTTATGATTTAAAAGATTCTCTTAAACAATTTCTTTCTCTCTCTTTTAATCGTAGTGTCGATATAGCTCGTGAAAAATATTTAAAGCCATATGCGAGAGAACAGATTTTAAAAGATACTTTGTATGTCTAATAACATTACTTTTAATCTCAATGCTCTTATTGAGTCTATTGAGAAGATAGAGTTGTATTCGCAAGATTTCAAAGATGCAGATGGATTTTATCATGACCAAAAGAGCTTTGATGCTTCGATGATGCAATTCGTCGTTATTGGTGAAATAATCTCACGTTTAGATGAGACCTTCAAAACGTCACATACGGAAATCCCTTGGCAAAAAATAAAAGATTTTAGAAATATTATTGCGCATGATTATTTTGGTATTGATGCAGACGAGATTTGGGATATTATCAATAATAAATTATTACCTTTGAAAAGTGATATTGAAAAACTAATAGAATAATGTTGTAGAACGATAATTGAATACGTTTTATAAAAAAGGCTCTTTATGTCCAATTTATCGGATGCTCTGAAAGTCGGAGTAGACGCTATCGATCAAAGACACGAAGAATTTTATAGTCTCTACGAAACACTTAAAAATGTCCCAGATAATGAGTTTTTAGAGGCTTTTAATGCAGTTGTTCTCCACACGATTGGACATTTTTCCGAAGAAGAGGCGGACATGGAACGCTTTGCTTATCCGAACAAAGCCGAACATAAACAAGAGCATCAAAAAGCACTCGATGAGATGAACTATTTTAGGGAGAAAGTATCAAGCGGTAAGCTGATATTTGCCAAAGCGTATGTGCAGGATCGGTTGGGGGATTGGTTTCGTACTCACTTGCTCAACATGGATAGCGATTTGGCTCGGGTAATCACCCTGAGCCGATAATTCTTATTTCTTTTCGACCAATTTATCCAAAATATAGAGCTGCATATTTTTATGCGGTACCTCTTTTTCTAATGCTTCGGAATAAATCTTTGCTACTTCTTTGGCATGGAGATCATAATCAAAATGGGGAAAGTGATTTTGCCATGCACTTTTAATAATCTTCAATGCAACTGTATCGATGAGATACTCTTTATAAATGGCGTAGGTTGCAAAAAACATCCCGGTAAACAAAATTGCCATGATAATAAGTAAATGGCAGTCTATTTTGGCTAAAAATGGGTGAAATGCAATCGAAATAGGTAAAATAACCAGATGCCAAAGTCCGATAAATACGAGATAGCTTCTCCCTACACTCATTCGAAATCCCGGTATTTTCCCCTCTAACTTCAATCCCTCTTGATACATCTTATTGGTTTTAAGGAGATCACGAAAAAGCATCGGTCCATCCCCCAGTGAGAATACATAGGGGATGATTTTCTCATCCGTAAAGGTGCTGATTTTGGTATTCATCCATGAAAATAGTCTAAACATTGTCTTCCTTGATAATTTTGCTGACACGCACGGCACTGCCATGCCCTAGTAGGTCTCGCAGACGTGCGGCATCGTTAAAAAATGCCTCTTTGTCCATTTGAATATAAGCATTATACAGATTTTGGGCATTGACTTCGTTCTGAATGAATTCAGGATGAATGGGACGTTGGTATTTATGAAAAAATAAGAGATTCCCCAGCCCCGCATAATCGAGTTTTACCAATTGCCGTGCAATAGCATAATCGAGTGCTTTTGCAATGTAAACAAGGATGAACGGGGTACCGATCAGAGCTGCTTCGAGGGTGGCTGTACCGCTGCAGATAAAAGCAAAATCGGATTGGGCTAAACTGGTGTGCGCTTCATGGGTAATTTCGAATTTTGAAATATCTCCGTACAACTCATCGATTTGCTCTTGCGTGAAGTGGGGAGGGATAACAATGAGGGCTTGGCACGTCAACATACTGCGAAGCTCGCGAAAAACAGACATGAGCCGTTTAATTTCGCCGGGGCGGCTTCCGGGCATAAAGGTGATTTTACCGCTGGGGATAAGATCGGTTTTTTGAATTGTAATCTCATCAATGAGCGGATGCCCGACGTATTCGATAGGGGCGTTAGGGGAATAGTATGAGGGTTCAAACGGCAGAATAGAGCACAGTTTTGTAATCGTTTTTTCCAACACCGGGATACGTTTTTTCTTCCATGCCCATGCCTGAGGAAGAATATAGTATATGATCTCTTTTTCCGGATAGCGTTTGCGAATCGCTTTGGCTAGAGGGAGATTAAATCCGGATGAGTCGATGAGCAACACTTTATCCGCATCGTGCGCAAGCTTCACCATTTGATCTTTTAGACGAAAGAAAAAAGGGAGCTTTTTGAGTGCATCCACAAATCCCATGACGGAGGTGGAGCGGAGATCCACGATGCTTTTTCCGAGCGATGCGTCAAAAATACCGCTGAGTTCAACGTCTGAACCGAGTTCTTTGACGAGATAACTCAAATGGACATTGGCAGAGTGTTCGAGTGCACTGATGAGAAGCTTCATGAACTTCCTCCCCCCGTACCTGAATCATCAGGAGAATACTTCTCTTTGCTGTTTTCGTGATAGTCACTTAAAAAGGTTGTAACGGCATCGATTTGAGCATCACTCAGTGCCATGGCAAAAGGGATCATCATTTGTGCCAATTGGGTATCCCCTTGTTTGGATCGAAGTCGTTTGAGTTTGTATATGAGAAATTCTTTGCGACGATAGGCGAGTGGAGGGTAGAGATTGGTTCCGGCGGCGGATACTCCATGACAGCCGTTACACCCTTTGGCAAAATAGAGTTTTTTACCTTGATCGTATGCCGACGGAGAAGCCATAAGTGCCATCACCGGTACGATCGACAGTATGATTTTGCGCACTCTAATCCTTTTCAAAACATTCTTAGACTAAAATGGCGTAATTATAGCGAACGGGAGTTAATTATGGTCATTTCTGATGTCATTATCTGTGATGCACAAGGGGAACGCAAAGGAGATGTGAGAATCGAAGCGGGAGTGATTACGCAGATCGGAGAGAATCTTACCGATGAGGAAGTGATATCGGCTAGCGGGTGCTATTTGCTTCCGGGATTGGTAGATACGAATGTGCGGCTCAAAGACTCACAGCTAAGCGGGATAAATTTTGAAAAACTTTCACGTCGCGCATTAGCGGGAGGGGTGACTACGGTGGTGCTTGCCAGTGATTCCCATCCACAAATCGACAATGAGATTACCTTGGAATTTGTTCAAAAGCACCGACAATTACCTAACGGGGCAACCATTGAGACAACGCTCAGTGCATTAAGTGCCTCTGGGACCCTTAGCAATATTGCTATCATGCTTAAAAAAGGGTGTCTGGCCGTACACACTTCTACCATCAGTGACTATAATCTTTTGAGCCGTATTGCTCAGTATTTAAAAATGGCGCAAAAACCTCTCTTCTATAAAGCGGAAGATAAAAGTCTTTTTGAGAGCGGTGTAATGTGTGACGGCAACGTTGCAACCCGTTTGGGCCTTCCGGGAATATCACCGCTGAGTGAAGTGGTCCATATTGCATCCATGATCGAAATTGCGCGCCATTTTGAGATCTCTATTGTCTTTAAAAGTGTCACTGAACCGCGATCAGTGGAGTTAATCGCTCAAGCCGCCGCAGAAGGGATAAAAGTAGCGTGTGAAGTCTCTATCCATCATCTGTTGCATAATGATGAGGCGTGTATGGGATTTGATTCCGACGCAAAGATTAATCCGCCGTTGGTGAATCGTGAAAAACAGCGTTATCTGATAGACGCTCTCCAATCGGGGAAAATAAATTCACTTACTGCATTGCATCAACCCAATTCAGATGTTCATAAAGATATTACTTTCTTTGATGCGAGCTACGGTACGACATCGATTGAAGAATATCTACCGTTATGCTATACCCATTTGGTTAAGAGCGGTAGAATGAATATGGCTAAATTGATAGAGTTGGCATCACAAGCTCCGGCGGCTCAAGTAGGGCTGTCGGCCGGAGTAATAAGGGATGGGCATAAAGCGGATATGGTTTTATTTGATCCGAACCGTACAACACCGGTACTTCACCATCACAGTTTGTATAAAAACCAAGTGTTGGAGGGCAAAGTGGTCATGGCATTTTGCGCGGGAGAAATCACACGGTTTTAAAGAGAGCGTGCATTTTGGAATTCAGAAATTTCTGATTCCACCATGGCATCGACCATTATAGTATAGAGTTTCGTTAAAAGGTTCGGCGACACTCCGAATTCCATCGCCCGTGTTCGGACACGGTCCATAACCGCTTCCATCCTATCTTTTTCTTTAATATCATCAATTGAATCTTTGAACCGAGCCGCTTGTTTAACATATCCGTTTCGCTCTGCGATAAGCTCGACAATTTTATCATCCAAATCATCTATATAATGACGAACTTCTTCTAATGAATGGCACTCTTCTATTTTCATCGGGTTTCCCTCATAGCTAGCATTGCGATATCATACCATAGATGAGATTTGAGCTGATTACGAAAAAAAATCAAAAAATATTTTTTGATACTAATGTGACAAAAAGGCCGTTTTTAAGTATTTTACCCCTTATTCGGTGATTAATTTGTGAGATTTAATAATAACTAATAGTGATGATAAGATAATTATTATTAATATTTAAAACCAATTAAGCTTGCCGCTGTTACACTGCCAACCGATACAAAAATCTTATACTTAAAACAAAGGGGTTTACGATGGCGCTATCAAGAAGAGACGCGATGAAATTTACCGGATTAGCGGCAGTTACGGCTGCAGCAAGCGGTTATGCAAAAGGGGATGAAGCTCCTAAATCGGCAGCAAAAGGGGTATTGCTTTCACCCGCTCCGATTCCGGCGGCGAAAGGACCTCGTGTTGTTATCGTAGGTGCTGGACCCTCAGGTCTGACCATTGCTAAATACGTTAAAAAAGGTAATCCAAACATTGACGTCGTATTGATGGATAAACGTTCGGTATTTATGTCTGGTTTTATCAGCAACTTGGTAGCGACCGGTATACTCCCGCTAGAATTTATTACTCATGACTTTTTGGAAGGTGCACGCAACGGCGGTTACCATTTTCTCCAAGCGACAGCACACGAAATCGATCGTACGTCTAAAATCGTTTATACGAATGAAGGTACGGTTAAATATGACGTACTCGTTTTGGCTCCGGGGATTGATTACGATTACTCGAAATGGTCAAAAGGGGATGTCGCTCTTGAAGATGCATTGAAAACTAAATTTCCGGGTGCATTTATCGCAGGAAGTGAAACCCTTTCGTTGAAATCTAAAATTGAAAACTTTGAAGGCGGTGTGTTTGTTCAAACCGTTCCCGGCGGTAACTACCGTTGTTTGCCTGGGCCGTACGAGCGCAGCTGTTTGATCGCTAACTACATGAAACGCAATAAAATCAAAGGTAAAGTGGTCATTTTGGATGAAAATCCAAATATCACTATTAAAGCGGACGGTTTTCACTCGGCTTTTGAAAAATTGTACGGCGATTACATCACGTATATGCCAAGTACCACCATTACCAGTATCGATCCGTACAAACAAAAAATTGTTACGGAACTCGGCGAAGAGATCGAGTTTGCCGATGCAGCATTGTACAGCCGTGTCCGCGGTAACAAAATTCTTGAAATTGCCGGTGTCGCAAAAGACAGCCAATTCAATAAGCTGGAAGCCAATATCGATGTATTTACGTACCAAGTTATCGGGGATAAAAACGTATTCTGTACGGGGGATGTACGTCCTATGGGCTTCAGTAAATCAGCAAATACAGCTAATACCGAAGGGCGTATTGTCGCGGCAAACATTGTGAAACACCTTGCTGGGGTAGATCTCACTCAGAAGAACTGGTCATCTCCGCATACAACCTGTTATTCAGCGGTTGATGCAAATCCATTGCGTGCTATTTCGGTGAATGCGGGATATGCGTACGATGAAACTAAAAAATCATTCGGTTTTGCGGATGCGAGTACCATGGAAGAGTGGAACAGCCAAAAAGGTATTGATGCCGGAAAAGGTCTCATGGAATGGGGCAAAGGTCTTTACCGAGATTTCTTTAACTAAATACAGTTCTAATTTGCACGGGTTTATACCGTGCAAGATAGTTTCAAGCAATCTAGGATTGTTTGAACTTGTCTTGTGGTTAAATACAAGAAATATATTTTGAAAGAGAGGAAGAAATGGAAAGACGCAGTTTCATGAAGGGTACTTTTGCCCTTGCAACTATCGGATTGCTTAATCCTGTCCTTTTCCACCACGCTTTAGCGGCTGAAGAGGCTATTGAGATGCCCTATAAAGATTTAATAGAAGAGTATTTATCGGGAAAAAAAGCGACTGATGGCAGTTCGATTATGACGCTTAATGTACCTGAAGAGCCTGAAAACGGTGCTGTTGTACCTGTCGAAGTGACTATTAATTACCCGATGAATACCGATAATTACATTAGCAATATCACGGTATTAACGACAAAAAATAAAGTCAATAAAGCAATTTCATTTGATTTAACCCCTGAAAATGGAATGGCCTACTTGTATGTTAATGTAAAAATGGGTCAAACCCAAGAGGTTGTTGTTCTGGCTAAAACGAATAAAGGACAAATCTACAAAGCGTCAAAATCTGTCCGAGTCGCACTCGGCGGATGCGGTTAATTAAGGAGACGAGATGGAATTACGCGGAACCATTAAAATTTTAGACGAAGGCTACAAGGTCGGCGATGTTGTTAAAGCAAAAATAATTGTTATTCATAAAATGGATACCGGTTTTACGAAAGATAAAGAATCCGGTAAACAATTTCCCCGTTTCTATATGAAAGAGATCAATGTGGCTTATAACGGAAAGGTTATTGCCCATTTTGATTTGGATGTGGCCACGAGTCAAAATCCGGTCATCCAGTTTCCGTTCAAAGTAACCGGAGCGGGAGAACTTGTCGTTGATTTTATCAATTCTGAAAGTGATAAAGCACAGAAAAAAGTGGCTGTTACACCGGTAGGCTAAGCAGTTATTCTTAAAAAAATTACTATATTAGGCATCAGTGCCATTGAATTGGGATAGGTAGAATGGAGCGTAGAAATTTCTTAAAAATTATGGCCGCAGGTGCTGCGGTAGTTGCAGTTAATCCCTCTTTGATCCGAGGAACTTTGTATGCGGATGACGGACGATTGTATGTTACGTATGAAAAAGCTCAGATTGTGGATGCATCCGGAACCCCTATTAAGGCATCCTCTTTGGAAAAAGAGATGACGTATATTTTTAATTACCCGTATGCATCTACTCCGTGCATGTTGATCAACTTGCCGGAATCGACACAACAAGAAGTTGAATTGAAATCTGAGACAGGAGAGAGCTATGTCTGGAAAAACGGTGTAGGTAAAGATCGAACCGTTGTTGCATATGTCGCTATTTGTGCTCATCAGATGACCCATCCGACTCCGAATGACAGTTTTATTCAGTATGTTCCGAAGTCGAAGCCGACTATGGCCTACAGCAAAAGCGGTATTATCGTCTGTTCATCGCACCTTTCTGCTTACGATGCGGCAGCAGGTGCAAAAGTACTCGGTGGAGCTGCAACGCAGCCACTGGCTGCTGTCGTGCTGAATGTTGCTGAGGATGATACTATTTGGGCAGTCGGTATTTTAGGCCCTGATAAGTTTCAAGACTATTTTAAATCGTTCAAACCGGAACTAAAAGAGTTTTACGGCGGAATTGCACAGGCGAAACAGCTGGTCTCTATTTCGGCTAAAACCGTTAAACTGAGCGAGTTTTCCAAAGAAGTTATTCAATATTAAAAGGGTCATTATGAAAAAAATACTTATGATGCTCGGACTTTCGTCTGTACTGGTATTATCACTTAATGCAGCGGAGAAAGATCATCGCACAATGTTGATGAAAGATATGCGTAGTATGCTTGAGGCAATGGAAATTATTCAGCGCGGTGGATTGTACAGCTCAACAGAGGAGATGAAGCTCGGTGTTAAAAAGCTTCAGGGGACGTTGAAAGTTTTGGAGAGTGAAGAGATCAAGTTTATATTGCCGAAAGATCAAGTCTATGCGTATAAATTTGCTCAAAAAACAGCAAGTATGCTCCGTCTTTATTCAGATGATATGATTACTTCGATCGAAGCAGGGCACATGGATGAGGCGTTAGAAGATTATAACCAACTCCTCAAACAATGCACATCCTGCCATATCCGCATTCGTAACTGGTAAGTATCTCTCTAGAGAGATACTTAGTAGCAATTATTTGCTATAGGGATTTCAAATCCGATCTCTACGTCCTGCCATGTTTTTCCGCCGTGGAGGTTAAAACATGTCGTAGTGATCGATTGCAGCGATTTAAGCATTGCAAAGTCGCTTAGATCAATTACCCCTTTTCCCACAATTTTTCCTTCTTGGACCCCGTAACTCATCGGTATTGATTTGGTAACCCCGTTCATGGTAATTTCCACTAACGCTTTTGAATCTTTGGCGGATACGATTTTGGCGGCGATCGACTCTACATTTTGGATTTTGAAAAATGAGGCGACGAGGGTGGCATCGCGCCCGGGATTACCGGAATTGACACTTGACGTATCGATGTTTAGATGACTTCCGGTTAAGAATTCTTCGATTGTTTTTGCCGATTTTGGCGAGAAGACGGCATGATCGAATGAACCGCCAACTCCGATTTTTTCATAGGTTTTATACGCTTTCCACGTTACTTTTGCGTTTTCTGAATAATAGGTACATTCGGCAAATGCACTGCTTGCTAGCAACAACCCGGCTAAAATAAGTGTTCTCATAAGGTTCCTTTGAAATAGAGTAGTGCTAGTTATAGCTTAATCTTATTTCTAAACGATTAATATATACATATTAGCTCAATGCTTTAAGAGAGAGGCTAAGATCGCTTTGCTTGCCGTTTCGGGGTGACACGGTTCTCATGGTTTTTTTTATCTACGGTCGATTGTCTCAAGAAAAATGGGATTGTTTTCTCCGGTCGTTGGCTTAAGTCAGAGATTAATGCCTCTTCGACAATTTGGGTAGTATATTTACTGACAAGATAGGTATGGATCAACGATATTTGCCGATCCAAGGATATCTTCCAGGTAGAGAGGGTCTGGGTATAAATCCATTCGCTAAATGCGTAGAACCCATCAAAGACACTCTCTTCATTCCAAAGTAATTGAACCGTTGCGGTAAAATTACCGCTATTATAAAAAATATCCCAAAAACGGGCAAACCGTTTCATCTTCTGAATTTGTTCAAAACTCAAAAGATTATTTTGGAGAATATCATAGGGTGGTATATCGCTGTATACCATGCCATGCGCTTCATCATGACGAGAAAGTGTCGTACCGGAAAGATTTTTGAGGATACCGATCTGGATTTCACTGTGTGTTAGGGATACGAGCGTATTGAGATTGCGTCCAAATCCTTCTATACTCTCTCCCGGAAGTCCGACGATGAGATCGAGGTGCATATGTGCCGAGGTTTCCGTTTCTAAGAAGCGGAGGTTTTCATAAATTTTTTCCAGCCGCAACGGACGATTTATCCCTTTTGCGACAACCGGATCGAGAGTTTGAATCCCGATTTCAAGTTGGAGAGAACCTGCAGGGAACAGGGATATTTTCGATTTAAGAACATCGGGAAAGTGATCGGGTATCACTTCAAAGTGGGCGAAATACGGGGGTTCTTTTGAGAGGAAAAAATCGAGTATACGATTGGCGAAGGTCATATTGAGATTGAAGGTACGGTCAATAAATTTAAAACTTCGTGCTCCTCGCTGCCAGAGAATTTCAAACTCTTCGAGCAATTGATCGAGCGGAAAATTGCGTACTTTTTCATCGATAGAGGAGAGACAAAACTCACACTCAAACGGACAGCCTCGTGATGCTTCAACATAAATCATACGGTGTGCTACGTCTTCATCACTGTAGGCACTGTAGGGCAGATGAACCGTTTTAAGATCGATTAATGAAGGGCGGATGAAACGTTCATTCGGAATATCTCCGGCAAAAATATTCTTGCACAGTTCATAGAATGCTATCTCCCCCTCTCCGCTGATAATGAAATCTGCACGGCTGAAATCAACTCTATGAGGGAGGTGTCCTGCTTCTGGCCCTCCTAAGACAATGGTTGTTTGCGGCGAAACTTTTTTAATTATTTCGATCAGCTGAGCCGTTTCTGCCGCATTCCAAATATAAACTCCGATTCCGATAATACGCGGAGAATATCGGAGTAGATCCTCGGCAATGGTTTGTGTTTGGTCATTGATCGTAAACTCAACGATTTTGGCATGTTCTTGCAACTCTTTGAGGTTGGCATAAAGATATCGCAATCCGAGTGCCGTATGGGCATAGCGTGCATTAAGTGTGGTAAGGAGTATAGAAGTCATTGAGAAAGTATAGCTTATTTACGCTTTCTCTACTGTGCGAAAATGATAGTCTATGGGGATAAACCCCTATAGACTATGCTCGGATATCTAACGTTTGACCGATTCCGGTTACGGATGAACCTGAACTGGTAGCAGATGAAGAAACGGGGGCCTGAGCACTTTCAAGAACTTTTAAAATTTCTTGCCCTTGTATCTCCATCGCTTTTTTCATTGCATACAGTCCAGCACCGGTACTTGACGTCGAGTTAACAGAATCCATTGTGAATCCTCCTATGGTTTGGAGTTATACTACTATCGGTAAAAATAAGAAAAAAATGAAGTGAAAGAGAGGATAGAGAGAAGAGATATATCAATCTCTTCTTTCTGAAGTTTTTAGTGGCGGACGTTAAGCTTATTGGCTTTGATTGCGTTGATAATACCGGTAATTTGTTGCATTTTGGTCTCTTCATCTTCCATATTATGGATTGCGTCAAGATTAAAATGTTGTAATTTTGTATCAAGATAACCGGTGTCGAGTTTACCGTCAATGAAATCTTGGTCACGGACGATTTGGCGGTGAAGAGGGATATTGGTTGGAACCCCCTCAATGAGAAACTCATCCAATGCACGAGTTGCTTTACGCACCGCATCTTCCCATGTCAATGCGGAAACAATCAATTTACCGATCATTGAGTCATAGTTGGCAGGAATTTGGTAGTTGGTATATGCCATAGAGTCCAAACGTACTCCCGGACCACCCGGAGCCAAGTAATTGGTGATAAGACCCGGTGAAGGGGCAAACCCGAGTTTAGGGTTCTCCGCATTGATACGGAACTCAATTGCATACCCTTTGAGGTGAATCTCTTCTTGTAAGAATTTGAGTTGGTCACCTTCGGCAATAGCGATCATACGTTGGATCAAATCGATTCCTGAGATCACTTCGGTAACCGGATGTTCTACTTGAACACGGGTATTCATCTCGATGAAGTAGAAGTTATCGTCTTGGTCGACCAGATATTCGATGGTTCCGACACTTTCGTATCCGAGTTTGAACATTGCTTTGGTTGAAACACGGTAAAGTTCACGGCGTACCGCTGCATTAAGCAATGGTGATGGGGCGATTTCGATCACCTTTTGGTGACGGCGTTGAATCGAACAGTCACGATCTCCGAGATGAAGGACATTGCCGTATTTATCCGCAATGATTTGAATTTCGATATGGCGAGGGTTTTTGAGGTATTTTTCAATAAATACTTCGCCGCGTCCGAAGAAACGGATCGACTCATTGGTTGCCGATTCATACATCTCTTTGAATTCTTCGGCATTTTGAACGATACGCATACCGCGTCCGCCACCGCCAAAGGCTGCTTTAATAATAATGGGAAAACCAATATCGCACGCGATTTGTTCTGCATCGTCAATATTGTCAATCGGCTCATCGGTACCCGGAAGCATTGGGACGCCTACCGCGCGCATCGCTACTTTAGAAGCCATTTTGTCACCGAATAGGGCAATGTGTTCCGGTTTTGGTCCGATAAAAATAATACCATTGTCTTCACAGGCTTGAGCAAATTCAGCACTTTCAGAGAGGAAGCCGTATCCCGGATGGATCGCATCACAATCGGCTTTTTTGGCCAATGAGATAATGCGATCAAAGTCAAGATATGCTGCGATCGGGTCGCCAAGGATCGGATAACACTCATCCGCTTTGCGTACCCAAACGCCATTGATGTCTACTTCTGAAAAAACAACAACACTCTTAATGCTGAGCTCTTTACAGGCCCGGATGATACGAAGTGCGATTTCGCCACGATTGGCAATCAAAACTTTATTGATCTTTTTGGTTTTCACTTATTCCCTCATTTAGACGATGTTAAAAACGAAATAATAGCCGATTTTAGTTTAAACCGAGTCTTGCTTTCAGATAAAAACATTTTTTAGAGTCTTTTTTGTGCTATTCTTGTGCCATAAGTAGCAGAGGAGTTCGCATGAAATTAATCCGTCCTTTTCGTTCGTTAGGAATAGAAGATATTGCCATTGTCGGTGGTAAGAATGCTTCGTTGGGTGAAATGATAGCCTCGTTGAGTGAGCTGGGGGTCAATGTTCCGGATGGGTTTGCTATAACGGCTGAGGGGTATCGCCTCTTTGTTTCCTACAATAACTTTCAACCTAAGATCAGAGAATTTCTACTCGGAGTCGATTTAACGAATATTGACGCTTTGAAGCATTGCGGAGATAGCATCCGAGGTCTGATGCTCTCGGGAGAGATGCCGGAAGTATTAAAAAATGAGATAGCCTTGGCGTATAGTGAATTGGCACAACAATACGGTACCCCCTTAGTCGATGTTGCGGTTCGCTCTTCGGCAACAGCGGAAGATTTGCCGGATGCAAGTTTTGCCGGTCAGCAGGAGAGTTACCTCAATATTCGTGGCGAAACCATGCTGATTGAACACGTTAAGCGGTGTTTCGCCTCGCTCTTTACGGATCGTGCTATCAGTTATCGGCATAGTCGCGGATATGACCATTTCAGTGTTGCCCTTTCTGTAGGTGTACAAAAGATGGTACGCAGTGACAAAGCGAGCAGCGGAGTGATGTTTACTATCGATACCGAAAACGGTTCGGAAAATTTGATATTGATTAATTCTATATGGGGATTGGGAGAAAATATCGTCGGAGGGCGGGTAAATCCCGATGAATTTTATGTGTTTAAACCGACACTGAAGGCGGGAACCACATCGATATTAAAACGACAATTGGGGACAAAAGCATTAACGATGCGTTACGATGAGCGTCATCAGACGATCAATCTTGCTACTTCAGACGAGTTGCAGGGACGTTTTTCCATTAGTGATGATGAAGTTTCAACCTTAGCACGATATGCGCTGATCATTGAAGATCATTACACGCAAAAAGCGGGTGAATACCGTCCGATGGATATCGAATGGGCAAAAGACGGACTCAGTAATGAACTCTTTATCGTTCAAGCACGCCCAGAAACGGTGCAAAGCCAAAAAAGTTTTAGCAATATACTCGAACAATACCGTTTCGTAGAGACCCCTACGGCTAAAATTCTCTTCACCGGAAAAGCGATAGGAGAAAAAATCGGTACGGGAAAAGTCAAAATAATCCGTTCGGCACATGAAATAGATCGTTTTAATGCAGGTGATGTCCTTGTTGCCGATATCACTGACCCTGATTGGGAACCGATCATGAAAAAAGCCTCAGCCGTTATCACCAATCGCGGTGGACGAACGTGTCATGCGGCGATTGTGGCTCGTGAGATCGGTGTCCCTACCATTGTGGGGACGATTGATGCGACTGAGCGGCTTTTAGATGGGCTGGATGTGAGTATAAGCTGTGCTGAGGGTGAAAGCGGCAAAGTCTACAGCGGGATATTACCGTTCGAAATCATCCGTAACGATTTAGGACACATGATTGCTCCCAAAACCAAGCTTTATATGAATGTAGGAGATCCGGAACAAGCGTTTAAACTTGCAAAACTTCCGAACCAAGGTGTCGGTCTTGCACGGATGGAATTTATTATTAATACCTATGTTAATGCGCATCCTATGGCATTGGTCGAATTGTCGCAGGGTAAATCAATCAAAGATGAGAAAGGTGTTCGAGCCGCGATGCTGGGGTATGACGATCCCAAGCGCTTTTTTATCGATAAAATCTCTGAGGGGGTAGGGATGATTGCGGCGGCGTTTTATCCCAAGCCGGTGATCGTCCGTACCAGTGATTTTAAAACCAACGAGTATCGCAATATGACCGGGGGGAAAAATTACGAGAGGGATGAAGAGAACCCGATGATCGGTTTTCGAGGAGCCAGCCGCTATTATTCGCCGTATTACAAAGAGGCGTTTAAATGGGAATGCGAAGCCCTTAAAAAAGTACGGGATGATATGAAACTGGACAACGTCAAAGTCATGCTTCCGTTTGTCCGTACCCCCGATGAAGGGCGCAAAGCGATTGCGGTCATGAATGAAGCGGGATTAGTGCAGGGGGAAAATGGGCTGGAAATTTACGCGATGTGCGAAATTCCTGCCAATGTTATCCTCGCCGACCAGTTTTTAGAAATTTTTGACGGTTACAGCATCGGTTCAAACGATCTGACCCAGTTGACACTGGGAGTGGATCGCGACAGTACCCTTGTATCGGCGGTGTTTGATGAACGTAACGAGGCGGTGACGCGGATGCTCTCGATGGCAATACGCGCGTGTAAAGAGCGGGGAAAATATATCGGTATCTGCGGCCAGGCCCCCTCGGATTATCCCGAAATCACCCAATTTTTAGTCCAAGAGGGGATCGATTCGATCTCTCTTAACCCTGATTCGTTGTTAAAAATGTGGCAGGTAGTGAGTGCGATTGAAGCTAAAAAACAAGTTTGATATTTTGAATTAGTTTGTATCTATGTTTTATAATTTATAATTATTCATTAAAGTATCTCTGAGGGTTAGGGAGTATTGTGTAAATTCAATCAGATGTTCGTTTTGCATGAGCATTTACAAGGTGGAAGCAGGAATGTATGCAACAATTTACAGAGGAAGAGCTTCTAAAATATAACGGCAAGGATGGTATGCCCTCCTATATCGCCTTCAACGGTCAAGTATACGATGTTACTTCGTCCAAATTCTGGAAAGAGGGAACCCACTTTAAAAAACATTTTGCGGGGTGTGACCTGAGCGCCGAAATGGCGAATGCTCCTCACAGCGATCAGGTATTTGAACATTATCCGTGTGTCGGTCAATTTCTCCCCCCATCCAACAAAGTCCCAGAAACTAAAAAAGAGCGGTATCGGCAATGGTATATCAAATATCATCCACACCCCGCGGCGGTTCACTTTCCGATAGCATTGCATTATTTCAGTGCATTCGCCGATATTTTATTTTTAGCCAATCCCTCTAGTGAGTATGAAGCGGCTGTTTTTTTATCGTTTTTGATCGCTACCGGTATGGGATTTTTGGCTTTAATCACCGGTGTTTTTAGCTGGTGGATCAATTATGATTTTTCGACCTCAAAACCGTTTGTCATCAAACTGATCGGTGCCTTGTTTACCCTCATCATCGGTGTGATTCCGTTGATTCAGAAACTGCTAAATCCCGATGTCCCTTTTAGCACGGGAATGGACGGAATAACCTATCACACTATTATTTTTATTACGGTTGTCTCGATAACGGTTGTCGGGTATTACGGCGGAAAAATCACCTGGGGAGCAAGACAATGAGAGATTCGGTTTCGGTATTGATAGGGGGGAGTGCGGGGCAGGGGATCGCGAGTATCGAAACCCTTTTGACCCAAGGATTCAAGAGAGCGGGGTTTTATACTTTTTCGACCAAAGAGTTTATGTCCAGAGTTCGTGGCGGCAGTAATACGACGCTGATACGGATCTCCGATAAACCTGTCAATGCAGCTGATTTTAACGTCGATATTTTCGTCCCGTTGGATACGAACGCTTTTTTTCATGCGCAAAAGCGGATTACAAAAGAGACGTTTGTAATTGCCAAAAAAGGGGATATTGAGTGTGAATGTATTGTGTACGACCATGATTTAGCCGCGTTGGCGAAAGAGATCGGCAGTCCCATCGTCTCCAATACAATAGCTGCGGCAGTGGTATTTGGATTGCTCGGATGCGATGTTAATGCGTTGAAAGAGATTGTAGCGGAGTTATACAGTAATGAGATGCTGGAGGTTAATCTCAAAGCATTGGATGTCGGAGCGGCGCTGGTGCGAAATAACGGGGACTGCCGTTACTGCATCGAGCCAAATCACTCTGTTAAGCTTAAGAGAGACTTTTTTTTGAGCGGTACAGAAGGGGTCGGATTTGGAACCATTGCGGGAGGATGCAATTTTGTTTCCAGTTACCCCATGAGCCCCTCGACGGGAGTTTTGACTTTTTTGGCGAAGCAGAGTCAAACCTGTGGAGTATGCGTAGAGCAGGCGGAAGATGAAATTGCGGCGTTTCAGATGGGATTGGGTGTCTGGTATAGCGGCGGACGGGCAATCACGACGACGAGCGGTGGAGGCTTTGCTCTGATGGGAGAGGGGATGAGTCTCTCCGGGATGACCGAGACGCCGATGGTTGTTTATTTGGCACAACGACCCGGACCCGCGACCGGTCTTCCGACACGGACGGAACAGGGGGATTTGGAATTGGCCATCTACACGGGACACGGGGAGTTCCCCCGGATCGTGCTGGCTCCGGGCGATCCGAAAGCGTGTTTTGAACTTGCCCGTGATGCGTTTGACCTTGCCGACTTGTATCAGGTTCCGGTGATTGTACTGAGCGATCAATATTTGGCGGACAGCTGTTTTAACGTTGAGCGCTTTCAACTCGATGAAAAAAAGCCGATTAGCACGATTGTCAAAACCGATTCGCAGTATAAACGCTATCTTCTCACTGAGGAGGGGATCAGCCCGCGAGGAATCCCGGGATATGGGGAAGGGCTGGTGCTGGTCGATTCGGATGAACACACACAAGAAGGGCTGATTACTGAGAGTATGTCCGTGCGTAACGAGCAAAACGGTAAAAGGCTGAAAAAATATGAGTTGATTGTCGAGGAAGCCATGTCACCTGATGAGGATGGAGAAGGCGATATCGCCGTTATAGGATGGGGAAGCACCAAACATAGTATAAAAGAAGCGGTTGAAAGGTTAAAGGACGAGAGAGTTTCCTGTTTTCATTTTTTCTGGGTTCATCCGCTTAGCGAATCTCAGCTCGTGTCGCTCAAAAAAGCCAAACACATTATCGCAGTCGAAAACAACGCCACGGGGCAGTTTGCAAAACTCTTAAAGCTGCATGGGATTACCGTACACGATCAAATATTAAAATCCGACGGGCTAAGTTTTTTTGTCGATGAACTGGCAGAGAAACTCGCACTGTTGCTAAAGGAGATCCGATGAACACACGGTTTGACCGAATCGTAGAAGATAACGCATGGTGTCCGGGATGCGGGAATTTTTCGATACTTCAACATTTAAAAGAGGCGTTGGAGGAGATGGGGCTTGATCCTTTGATGAGCGTTGTTGTTTCGGGGATAGGGCAGGCGGCGAAAACACCGCAATATATGCATGTCCATATGTTTAACGGACTCCACGGCAGAGCATTGCCCGTCGCACAGGGAGTGAAAATTTCCAATCCCTCTCTTACCGTAATTGCCGAAGGTGGAGATGGTGATATGTACGGCGAAGGGGGGAACCACTTTATGGCGGCGATTCGTCGAAATGCCGCCATCATCAACATTGTCCATAATAATATGGTTTACGGTCTCACCAAAGGGCAGGCTTCTCCAACATCCCAGCGGGGATTTAAGACATCCGTACAAACTGAGGGGGTTCATGTAGAGCCTTTTAATCCGATCGCGACGGCGATATCACTCGATGCATCACTTGTCATTCGGACATTTTCAGGGAACAAAGAACACTGCAAAGAGATGCTCAAAATTGCCATTGCGCATAAGGGGTATGTTCTGATCGATATTTTTCAGCCGTGTGTCACTTTTAATAAAACCAATACCTTCAAATGGTTCAAAGAGAACGTGTATCTTTTAACGAGTGAATACGACCCAACGGATAAGGTCAAGGCGTTTGAAAAATCACTGGAGAGTCATCCGTTTCCTATTGGAGTTATTTATAAAAGTCCGCAAAAAGTTGTGTTGGAAGATGCTCTTCGGGATGAAAGTCACATAGGAAACAGACCGTTGTATCTGCATGAGATTGATTATGAGCGGCTTAATGAGGAAATGGAAAAATACATTTAATAAAGGACAGAAGATGAAACAATATGAATGCAATGTCTGCGGTTACATTTATGATCCGCAGATTGGAGATCCGGATGGCGGTATTGTTCCCGGAACAGCTTTTGAAGATATTCCCGATGATTGGGTATGCCCCGTCTGCGGTGTCGGAAAAGAAGATTTTAGCGAACTTGTAGTGCATTCATCATAACAATACGTAAACTCTTTTGGCTATACTTAGCGACAATTTATTTTAAGTGGATCAATATGAATTTAGTCTCCAAAAATGCCCCCGTCGAAGAGTCAATCGAGCGAATGCAAGCGATATTGAGCGAGATGGGATGCGCTCTGACGTTCTCGCAGGAGAAACATCCGCTGGAACATTGCTATTCCGTCAATTTGGCTTCGGTGGAAGCGCCGAAGCATATTTATTCCAACGGCAAGGGGACAATCTCTGAAGCTTCGATGGCAAGTGCGCTGGGCGAATACATTGAACGGTTGCAGACGAATAATTTTTTTATTGATTTTCATCTTCCGGAGCGTAAATACTATCCTGATGAGGTGGCATTTGAGGTAGGAGAATCGTATCTGAATGACGAATTGAGTGCGGTATATGATCCTAATGGGATGCTGAGCGATGAAGATTTGATCGACTTTAACAGTGACTATACGGATAAAATAGTTGCCTTACCGTTTGTGAAACGTTCCAGCGGTGAGAAGGTTTATATTCCTCTTAATATTTTGAGCAATCT
Organism: Sulfuricurvum sp.; assembly: GCF_041651515.1. Lineage (GTDB taxonomy): Bacteria > Campylobacterota > Campylobacteria > Campylobacterales > Sulfurimonadaceae > Sulfuricurvum. Next base: position 105,629 of record NZ_JBAZJF010000003.1, on the reverse strand, counting down.
CTATGTCAGTAACGGTTTGGCAACGGGTAATACCCCTTTTGAAGCGCAGGTACAGGGATTGAGTGAGATTTTCGAACGGTATGCCAAAATTGAGATCATTAAAAACGGCTATGCTCTTCCTAGCTACCCCGATGAAGTTGTCCGAAGCTTTGATAAATTGTATCATGATGTTACGGCTCTTCGCGAAGCGGGATATATTATCGAGGTGCTTGATGCCTCTTTGGGGGGTAAATATCCGGTTACTGCTATATCGCTCATTAATCCGAACAATGCGACCCTCTTCGTCTCATTCGGTGCCCATCCTATCTTGGAAGTGTCACTGGAGCGTACGATGACGGAACTGATGCAGGGGCGCGGATTGGATAATCTTGATGCGTTTGAAATACCGACGTTTGATATGAGCGTGGTCTCAGACAGCTTTAATCTGGAATCGCATTTTATCGATTCTAACGGCAAGCTGGGATTTGGATTTTTGAGCAGTAAAAAAAGCTTTCCTTTTACCTCATGGAGTTATACCGGTGAGGGGAGTGAGGATGAGTATGCGTATTTATACGCTATCGTCCGCTCTATGAATAAAGAGCTTTATGTGCGTGAATATGATTATTTGGGCTTTTACTCGTGCCAAATGATTGTTCCCGGAGTTTCGGAAGTCTATCCGATCGAAGATTTGACCTACAACAATAAAAACAGCGGAAAGTGGATTCGGGAAATGGTACTCCATTTCGATGAATTTGATCCCGAAGAGATTTTGGATCTCATCGATTCTCTCGAAGATACCCTGAATATGGAAAAATACATCGGTGTGATTTTTGAAAAGAATTTTACCATGGGTGAATTCAAAGCGCAAATTCATTTACTGGCCGATAATATGGACGAAGCACTAGCCTTACTCGAGTTCGGTACGAATAAGATGGGACATATCGTCGCTGAGCTTATCCGTATGCGAGAGCTTGAGCTGGAATGGACAGAGTATGAAGAGGCATTGTGTAATATCTATACGCAAGAAAAAGTGGAGCAGGCATTGTCGATTTTAGGGGGAGAAACATTCATAATTGATGTGACGTTACATCAAGATTATCACAATATGCTTGGGATGTATGATCGGTTGGAGGAGAAGAAAAACGTATTAGCATAGCTATTTTTGCTTGCTGATAGTCTCTTCTAGCTTGCTAATGCTGTCGATTTTTGCTTCGATTAAGTGAATGACGGTAACGGTAATCGTGATATCTATTTTTTGAAAATATTCGGATTTACTTAGACTTTCCGCCGAAAGATCGAGGTATTCAGGACTCAGTATAACAAAGGTATCTCCAAAAATACGATAAATATGATGGTGGTTGAAACGGTTTTTGAGGAGAGCTCCAAATTTTTCGAGGAGTATGTCTCCGCTGTGCCATCCGTTTTGACGATTTAGATTCATAAGATTTTCCAGTGAAATTACCGTTGCAAATCGAAACTCCCGCGTGTGCTGATTTATAGTTAGAATTGATTCGAGTGCCCAGTGGTTATTTAATCCTGTAAGTTGGTCTTTCAAATAGTAGGCAAACCGTTCCTCTTCAATTGCCGTTTTTGGGAATTGATCAGAAGCATCAATGGTAATTTGTTTCAGTACAGTGATTGCTGCATCCGCTACTTCGGGGTCAAACTGTGATCCTTTGAGTAATTCAATCTCTTTGAGTGCTTCATCAACGCTTTTACGTGGTTTGTATATCCGATCCGTGGTCATGGCATCAAAGGCGTCTGCCACGATCATTATGCGTGATAGAGGGGGAATAGCCTCTGCAGCAAGTCCATCCGGATACCCTGTCCCGTCATAGCGTTCATGGTGGTGACGCATAATCTCAGCGAGTTCTTTATACATATCGACTTTGGATAGAAGTTCATATCCGGCTATCAAGTGGTAGTTGATCAACTCTTTTTCTACCGGGGTAAGCTGCCCCGGTTTGAGTAAAATAGAATCGGGGATTGCAATTTTTCCGACATCGTGTAGCACAGATGCCTCTTTGATCTTTTGGACAATGGATTCATCATGATACAGAGCTCTTGCAATAATCTCACAATAATGGGAAACACGCTGTGAATGCCCCGCCGTGTAAGAGTCTCGTTTATCAATCAAATCAATGACTAAAGAAATCATACTTTGATAATTTTTGATTTTTTCAAGTTCTTTGTCGTATAACTGAAGTGCTTTATTTCGTATAATTCTAAATGCCGTGATAATGGCTGCTGATCCCAAAATCCACATCAAACTGAGCCAACCATACGTGTGGATCAAGGTCTGATACGTCATCGTTTCAAAGGCTTTGAGCGGGACGGAGATATCGATTCCACCGCGTATTTCTCCGATTTTGTTTTCGGATGGATTATGGCATTTCAAACAGCTCTTATCCGTGTACATAGGGATCATCATTCGTACATAGCTACCATCCTTGGTGTATTGCACGTCATCATAGTCGGTTTTGTCCGGATGGTTATGTAGATAGCGTAGGGCTTTTGATTCCCATTCGGTAGCTTTGTTATGTGGATTTAGAGGTTTGAGCGAAGTTATGCGCGTTTTTTCCCCGTATAATGTTCCATAATTTTCCATCATTTGCCGTAGGATATACGATGAATTCATCAAGGTAAGATGTTGACCCAAAGGGGTTTGGATATCCCGCTCCGGAATATGGGAGAGATAAGGGCTGGGGGGGGTGATCGCATTGATAGGGACATAAACACCACCGTGTGAAATGGTCCAGCTTCGAGTTGCAAGATCTTTGTTAAGAGCTGTTCTGGCAGTATTTTTTGCGAGGGTAATAATTTGCCGAGACTGATCACTCCAATAGAAGACGGCAGCCATGGCGACCAAAAAAGTCCAAATACTCAATGCTATAAAAAGCGATCGACGATACGAAATAATGGCAGCTTGCTTTTCCACCACCGATCCTCCTATTTATAGATAGTAATGTTATAGCACTTCAATTCTTTTAAGAGGATAAATGGCGAATATATACGGTTTTATTCACTCTCTTTTGGAGGTGTTAACGATTTGACATTGATCCGGCGTGGCGGACGTTTTGGTTCGCCTGTCGGTTTTGAAGTTCCTGAAGAGGGCTTTTTAGCGGCATCATACGGTTTTTTATCCCCATACGACTTCTTATCCCCGAAAGGCTTTTTAGCATCGTAGGGTTTTTTCTCTCCATAGGGTTTCTTGTCACCGAAAGCTGGTTTGTCCCCAAATGGTTTTTTACCTTCATACGGTTTTTTCTCACCGTTGTCAAAAGATTTTTTTCCTTCGTAAGGTTTCTTTTCATACGGCTTTTTATCCCCAAAAGAGGGCTTGTCTCCGTAAGGCTTTTTTTCATACGGTTTTTTACTATCGTAGGGTTTTCGCTCTCCGGAGAAAGGAGTTTTTTCCCCCTCAGTACGAGGTTTATCGGAATCTTTTTTATCGCCGAAAAATTTTGGCTTGCTTACATAGGGAGTTCGTGCCGCTTTTTCCGCATCGGTGCGAGGTTTACCATCGATGTAGTGATTGCGCTCGCGGGTTTTATTTTCAAAAATAGGCTTGCCGTTTTCATCTTTTCCTACAAAACGGGGTTTGGAATCTTTTTTCTCAAAGCCCCCCGATTTTGAATCGGAGAAGGGTTTTCTAGGGGGACGGGAATCTCCTCTCTCTTCACGTTTGAAGTCGGGACGATCACCGCGCGCTTTGTCGTCGCGTTTTGGTGCTCTTGGACGATCTTTTGAGCCTGACTCAGCTTTGGCTTCGCGCTCTGCTCGTCGTGCTGAGGCTTCTTCTTTGCTTTTTTGCTCTACTGCGATACCGAAATCCGGTTCAAATCCGCTGATAGCCTCTTGGGTGATAGTGCGCCCAAGAAGAGTTTCAATAGCGTAGAGAAATTTTTGGTCTTCGGCACCTAAGAGAATCAGGGCGTATTCGCGAGCCCGTGCGAATCGGGACATATAAACGATCGCTTTATCAGGGAGATCATAGCTGATAAGGATGTCGCAAGTGAGTTCACCCATTTGTGCCAGAAGCTCATCGGAAGTGAGGGTAATGTTTTTATCTTCCGGTACAGAAATAGTGGTTGGATCATTTGCCGTAACAATAAGAATCGATTTTCCGGCATATTCATTGATCAAATGAGTTAAAAGGGCATTTTTACGTGCACTATTACACGGATGGATTCGGTGGTTTTGGCGTTTAAGCGCGGGGGTTGCTGATGGCATAGGTAGTCCTTTGATTAATGACATTATACCCTAGGAGACCTATATATTAATTGCGTTGAAAATACTCCCCGTCTGTGGCGAAGAGTTTAAGGATTTTATTGTATTCGGCGTAGGCTTGTTTATAAAGATGCTGCGTGTGGTTGTTACTCTCAAACAGCTCAGTAGCACTCATACCGCTTTCCAGTGCATTTTTGAGGAGTTTGGTACGGCGCAGATAGGTAAAAGCAAGGTTGGGAAAATGTTCATGTATTTTTTCTCGGATCATGGCGGCATCATTGGAATTATCGATCATGTTTGCAAAGACAAGGATCGTTTTTTCTCGGAAAGCCTTAATAAAAATCAAGCTTTTCATAATGGAGTTCAAGTCGTTGGTTGTGGGGAGGAGAATAATATCCGATTGTCTGAGAATTTCATCGGCATGGGGATTTTCAAAACCTCCGAAGTCGTATACCGTATCGGGATAGAGGGGGATTTTATTCGGGTAATAACGGGCATTTTTGTATTTGGTCAGGACAACCGACATATCATTGGTTGCGTAGCGGTAACCCAGATCTTTTGCCAGTGAAAATGCTAAAGAAGTCTTGCCCACTCCCCCTTTTGTTGATGCGATAGAGATGATTGCCATGAGTACCTTCGGTAATTTTTTTCGTATCGTAGCATAAAGAGGATGTTATACTCAAAAAAAATGGCAATTAGCGATATGCCCTAATCCCCAGTAATTCATCAAGACGGAGAAAGCTATAGCCCATTTCCGTGAGTTTCTCGATAATTTCAGGGAGTGCTTCGACGCTCGAATTATTGGCTCGGCCGCTGTGCATCAGAATAATATCTCCGTTGCGGACATGGGTAATGACGTTTTCAATAATCGCATTTTTATCTTGCAATGCCCAGTCGAGAGAATCAAGCGACCAGAGGATTGCAGTGAATCCCTGTGCATTGATCGTATCTACCGTTTTTTGATTGATCGATCCGTAGGGGGGACGCATAAGAAGGGGATAGTGTCCGGTGAGAGTGTTGATGCGCTCGCTGGTGGTATTGAGCTCATAAGCGACCTCTTCTGAGGAAAGGGCACTCAATCGCGGATGGGTAAAGCTATGGTTCAATACAAGATGCCCCTCATTTGAAGCCCGTGTAACCGCGGTAGCGTTGAGATCTTCCATCGCTTGTCCGATCATGAAAAAGCCCGCTTGGACTTGATAGTGTTTGAGGATATCGAGCACTTTGTCGGTGTTGTTTTCATCCGGGGAATCATCAAACGTTAACGCGACTCTTTTAGCATCGGCTTTTCCGTTGACACGGACATTGGTGTAATTGCCCTCTTGGATAGGGGTGATGGTATCGTGCCGCCAAATATCCAAAAAAGTAGTGAGATTGGCATCCAGTTGGGGAGAAGAACCTCGAATATCGTAAATACCGTTTGTATCGGCAAAAAGGGTAAGGTTAAAGAGAAAAAAGAGAAAGAAAAAGAGTCTGTTCATACGGTTCATTTCGATAAAAATTGGTGGAATTATAGCGTTAAAATTCGTACACGGCCCCCGCTCCCCAAAATACTTGACGGGGTGAGTGGATATCTACAAAACTATCTACCTCTTGATACACCAGTAAGATCACATCGGGACTGATCTGGTAGTTTATTTGGAAGAGTCTGTCCCACTCGCTTCCTTTTGTATACGCATGTTTATCGGTATAGAGTATTTGTTCGGTTGAGAAAGAGAATTGATCCGGAAGATCGAGATCGATGTGCAAATCATAAATCATATTGGCTTCGCCACTGCCGTCAGGCCGTGATCCGTATCGGTTATTGGAAATTACTTTTTCAATATCAATGAGCCAATTCAGTTGAGAATCCATAAGAGTCGTACTGTCATTATATCTCCCCCCAATACCGGTGTATGAACGGATCATGGAGTGATTGGTGGGGGAATCATGCTCATATTCGATATACAGATCGATCACATCGTTGCGGTATCCGATAGTGAAGTCTTTATCAATTTCACTTAGAGCACTAAGGGAATTGGGGGAATCTTTGTCGGTCAAACAAGCAATATCAGTTTCCATAAAAAAAGTTTCACGTTGGAACTCGGCATCCAAATCATAACGGTTATACGCAGTTCCGCTAAGGTCGGGTCGAGCATTTAAGCTGCCGGGATTATTGAAAAAGTTGGTGATACTGCCATCTACACTGAGTGTTTCAAAGGTGTCGTTATCGTCAAATTCGGGGATATGGATCGTATGTTTGATTTTTGCAAACACCAATGTCGGGATTAGAGTTAATAGGAGTAAAAGTAGAAGTTTTTGCATGAATTTAATCTAGGGTCTTTTTATAGAATTTTACCGCAAAAAACATCATCACAAGGGTAATGATCATGAGCGGCCAAATATTCGGCCATAAGGTCGGCAGATCATTCCCTTTGAGAACCACTCCTCGAATGAGACGGTTGAAATAGGTGAGAGGGAGCAGTTCTCCAATATGTTGTGCCCATGAGGGCATTCCGGAGAAGGGGAACATAAAGCCTGATAGCATGATGCTGGGTAGAAAATAAAAGATCGTGAGCTGTAACGCCTGCAACATATTTTGTGCCAACGAAGAGATGGTGATGCCGATGGTGAGATTTACCGTGATAAAGAGTAGCGCAACTCCGTAGGCAAGGATAATCGAACCGTTAAAGGGGACATGAAAGACAAAGTATGATGCACATAGTATCAGAGTCGCTTGTAGAAGTCCTATAAAGACATAAGGGATGATCTTACCGGTCATGATTTCCAGCGGTTTTGCCGGGGTTGCAAGGAGATTTTCCATTGTTCCGCGTTCGCGTTCACGGGTTATGGCAAGTGCCGTCATCATGGTAAGCGTCATGGTCATGAGGGTTCCCATAAGTCCCGGGATGATGTTGTACTGATTGATACCGTTTGGATTGTAAAGGCGATGTACACGTATATCAAACGGCTTTGTTTGATAAGAAAGGGCTGAGAGTGCACCGTTTAAATCTTTTTTAGCGATTTGTGCCGCTATCCCCTCCATCGATAACAATGCGGTGGAAACCGTAACCGGATCGGTCGCATCGGCTTCGAGCAGCAGGGGCGGTTTTTCACCTCGCAGAAGCTTTTTAGTAAAATCAACGGGGATCGTAAGGATAAAGAGTATATCCCCTCGTTTTAATGCTTCTTGAGCTTCGCTCGGTGTTGTAAAGCGGGTATCTATAGCATAGTATTGTGATGTTTGCATGGTCGATATCAATGTGCGGGTAAACTCGCTTTCATCGTAGGAAACAACAGCGGTAGGGAGATGTTTTGGATCGGTATTGATAGCGAAGCCGAAAAGTGCCAACTGGATAATAGGGATGAGTACCATCATTGCAAACGTAATGCGGTCGCGTTTGAGCTGTAAGAATTCTTTGATGATAATTCCCCACCACCGTGAGAAGCTGAAAGCACTAGACATTCTCGTCTCCAAAATTATCTTTGGAGTTTTTCATCAGATAAATAAAAACATCTTCGAGGGAAGTTGGGATAGCGGTGTATCTATGCCCTTCTAATATCGTTTCGATTGCCTGAGGATTTTTTCCGCTGACATGAAGCGTTGAGCCGAAAATGACCGTTTGTTCGATTGCATCGTTTTGGGCAAGAAATTTGGAAATATTCATCAGGTTTTCACCTCTGACCTCGTAGGTGTATAGCCCCTGCGTTTGAATAATACTCTTTGCGCTTCCTTGCGCGAGGAGATTTCCATAGGCGATGTAGGCGAGTTTATGACACCGTTCTGCCTCGTCCATGTAGTGGGTACTTATGAGCACCGAAACCCCGGATGCCGCCAGCTCATGCAACTCTTCCCAAAAATCTCTTCGGGCACTGGGATCTACCCCTGCAGTCGGTTCATCCAGAAGGAGCAGTCTTGGGTGGCGAAGCATACATGCCGCGAGGGCAAGACGCTGTTTCCATCCCCCGGAAAGTGAGCGTGCCAACTGAGACGATCGTGAGGTGAGACCGAGCGTCTCTAGGGCTTCGTCAACAACGTGTTTGCGATTGGCAAGTTCATAGACCCGTGCGACAAAATCGAGATTTTCTCGGATACTCAAATCTTCCCAATAGGAAAATTTTTGGGTCATATATCCCACTTCGCGTTTGATGGCATCGCTTTGGGTCGCTATGTCATACCCCAAGCAATGACCGGTTCCGCTGTCTGGGGTCAACAATCCGCACAACATCCGAATGGCGGTTGTTTTTCCACTGCCGTTGGGTCCTAAAAATCCGACAATTTCTCCACGTGATACTTGTAACGAGAGATCTTTGACGACGTGTTTGTCACCGAAATACTTGTTCAAGCCTTGAACATCGATCGCATACTTATAGGGGTTCAAGGGAGATTTCCACAGGTTGACCCGGATGCAGCAGGGGTGCATATTTCAGATCGGGATAGGCTTCGATCATATAGATGAGTTTATCTTTGGTTTCATTGCTGTAAATGATGGGGGGAGTATATTCTGCTTCTGTTGAGATATAGGTGACACGCGCAGGGAGTTTTTTTCCATCGGAGCGAGAGTCGATAGTGATGTTTTGACCGATTGAGAGCTGCTCCGCAATTTTTTGGGGTACAAAAAATCGGATTTTAATGTTTTCAGGGGGGAGCAACCGTACGATGATCCCTCCCGCATTTACCCACTCCCCTTCTCGGTAGAGGGTATCAAAGACCAGTGCACTGCCCCGGGATTTAAGACTCTTTTCGTTGAGCTTCCATTGTGCTTGTGAGAGCGCGGATTGCAATTGTTTGATTCGAGCTTCTTGAGCTTTAAGCTGGTCGCTTCGTTTGGCAAGTTTGGCAACGTTCAACGAATCTCGGAGTTCTTCGACTTTGGCAGAGGTGCTTTTTTCCAAAGCGTTTGAGTCGTCAAATTGTGATTTTGAGAGGGCATTGGCACGGTACAGCAATTGATTCCGTTCAAATTGCAATGCTGCATTTTCAGCATTGGCGAGTGCTTGTGACAACTGGGCTTTGATGACACTCAGCTCTTGGGGACGAACCCCTTTTTGATAATCCTTCAGAGTAGCTTGGGCAACAGAGAGTTCAGATGAGGCTTGCTTGAGGGCTAACACTTCGCTCTCACATTCCAACGCGAAGAGATTGGAGTTTTTGGTGACATGATCTCCCCGTCGGACAAAAAGTTTATCCAGTTTACCGCTTTGGGAGGAAGAGATATTGACGAACTCCCCCTCTGCGTAGCCTTGATAGGTTTGCGGTGATTTTTCGGTGCACCCTACGAACAGAGTTGAGAGTGCGATCAAAGAGATAAAAAAAAGAGAATATTTCATAAAAAAGATTATAGCGCTTTTACTTTTTGTAAATACGTATATTGACCAACGGTTAACCGTTCAAGCTCATAATATGGTGTTAAGAGAATGTCGCAAGACAAATAAATCAAAGGGGCAACAATGGAAGCAATACAACAAGAGTTTGAATCTCGTAAGTCTGAAATCCTGCAAGGATTGAAACTTCTCTTTAAAGCAAATATGACGATTACCGATTGGGATATTCCTGAAGTCAATGATCGTGAAGCGGCTAAGATTTTGATTGCTATTATGCAAGAAGGATTGGATGAGATCAAAGCTGATATTGCGGCGGGAAAGTTTGATTATTATTAATCAGATACTTATATTCCCTAAATGTCCTGCCACGTACCCGCTGGCAAATGACCATTGTAAATTGTAACCTCCGCAAGGGCCGTCTAGATTCATTACTTCACCGCAGAAATAGAGCCCTTTGCGTATTTTGCTCTCCATCGTTTCAGGACGTATCTCTTTGAGCGAAATCCCGCCTCGGGTAATCATTGCCATTTTAAAACCGTCATGACCGATAACATTCAGCGGTGTCCATGCGAGGAGTTTGATGAGGTGATCACGCTGGATGCCGGGTAGCTTGTTAAACCCCATATCGGGATCAGCTTGGGCGAGGGTACATAGTGCGCGTGCAACCGATTCGGGAAGAAGGGTCATCATATGGGTTAATACAGATTGCTCCGGATTTTTGTATATCTCATCTTTGATGTGTGCGCGTATTTGCTCTTCATTCAGCCCTTTGGTCATGTTGATCAGCAGCGGTACCGAGCCGTATTTTTCGATCAAAGGGGTAATTTCACGAGCGACATCGAGGACGACGGGACCGCGTATACCGTTAGATGTAAAGATCAAATCTCCCTGCGCTCGGATATTTTTTGCTTTGCTTAGATCAATACGGATTTCCACCTTGGGTAAGGTGTCGGCGCGGCACTGTTCTACCCAGCTCTCTTTGACCCTTAGCGGCATCATGGCGGGGTAAAGTTCAGTGACTTTGTGCCCTACAGCTGCGGCAAGGGTAAAACCATCCCCCTCCGCCCCGAGTTGGGGATATCCTAAACCTCCGGTAGCAATTATGATATTCGGTGCACGGTAAATATCCTTAGACGTCTTAAGTCCGCTTATCTGTATACCATCATGCTCCAAGCTCTCGACGCGTGAAGAACAGATTAATGTGATACCCAGTCGTGCTATCTCCTCTTCGAGAGCAGCGATGATACTTACCGAGCTGTGGGATACCGGAAAAACACGATACCCATCGGGGGCATGGCTCTCAACTCCTATCTCAGCAAAAAAAGCAATCAACGCATGATGGTCGAAGGCATTCAGTGCAGGAGTCATAAACTTCCCCTCACGCCCAAATCGCGCCATGAAATCCTCATTAGAGAGGGTATTGGTAAGATTGCAGCGGCCACCCCCCGTAGCTTTGAGTTTAGCGCCTATTTTGGAGAGTTTTTCTAAGAGGAGGACTTTTTTACCGTGTCGTGCAGCTGTAATAGCCGCTATAAGGCCAGCCGCACCGGCACCGACAACAATCAGATCATAAGTGGTAAAAGGGTTTTGGGAATTTTGCATGCGCGATTATAGCGGTGCAGTGATCGAAAATCAAAGCGGGAAGGAAATTATCCATAAATGGCTATGGACTGAAACATTCCGAAGGTTCCCATTATGAGGTAGACAATCATCCCCTCTGTAATACCGACAAAAGTAGCAAATACGAGTTCGCGCCAAACCAAATTTTCCATATGCTCTCCCTTCTGAAAGCTATACAGGGCCAGTCTATATAAAAATAAACGAAAGGGAATAATAATAGTGTGAATAGGCTAATAATAATATTTGAAAACTAAATTAAATATCGGTGATTCTAACAAATGTCAGATATTGTTCCCCTTCTAAAATATTGAGGGATACCCCGTATCGTTGTGCAATGTGCTTTCGTTGCCCTTCGGTCAGTTCACTGAGGTGGATTTTGTAGTAATGGTGACCGCTATCGGAGGTCACTTGCATATGTAAAGAGTAAATCTCTTCGGGTGAGGGGTCATAGTGGATATATTTTTGCACAACATCTCCCAATAAGAATAGGGTGGTTGCCCCCAAATAGGAGCATTAGAACGAAGAAGATTACCCTCTGCTCGTTACTTCGAGTAAGTGGTAGCCGAATTGGGTTTTGATCGGACCGTATAATACACCGACATCACCGTTGAATACGGCACTGTCAAACTCTTTTACCATTTGACCCGGGCTGAATTTCCCCAAATCTCCCCCTTTGCGGCCGGATGGGCATTGTGAGTGATCGGCCGCTACTTCTGCGAAAGAGGCACCGTTTTCGATTTCTTGCTTCAGAGTGTTACACTCTGCTTCGGTCTTTACTAATATATGTCGTGCGGTTGCCCATGCCATGAGAATCCTTTTTTGATTGATATGTTTGGAATTTTACTAAAATTATCAGTATTTTTTGTTCGTATTGACGAGAAGATCTTTTTCATTCAGATCCTCCATCAATGTTTTAAGATTTTTGAGCGAGTAGAGCTTTAAGAAATCGCTTTTTTCTTTTTTGAACTCGCTTGAAAATCCGCTCTTCGAGAAAATGACATAGATGTCCGGATTGAGTTTCGCGTGGAGGCATTTCTCGTGAAGTTTGGTGAGTTCAGATTTATTGGCTTTGGCTTTGGAATATTTGCACGTTCCTGCGATAACTTTGCCCGATTTGGTTTGTCCCAGTATCTCTATCTCACCGTTTTTATCCCAGTAGGAACCGATTTTAGCCACCCAGTCCTCTTTGATGCTTTGTTTAACGAGGGCGATGACGAGCCCCTCGTACACGGTATCGAAAAACGTCTGTTTGGTATTCTCCCACTTCTCTTTCATCTCGGTGAAATCACCCTCTTTGATCCCTTTGTAATACGGTGAGACCGAGGAGAACCAAAAACGGAAGAATGGGGCACTAAAGACAAGTCGATCGGAGACCTCTTCGCTCTCATCGGCGGGCTCTTCTTGCGATTTCTCACGAATCAGCAATCCGAATTTGATCAAAAATGCGGCCGATTCTTCCCCCTCTTTCCGGGATAAGGCAGCACGTCTAAAGGCTGAATGCTCCCGTCGATCTCCGAGGGAAAGTGCCGTGAGGAGGGAATGATGTGCTTTGTTGCTTTGGGTAATCTTGGTTAAGTCGCCATGGATGTATCGGTAATTTGCCAATATTTTTTCTTCGATCAGCTCTTCGAGCGACTTGGTCATATCGACGCTCCATCCCATCCCTCCGAACACGGCAAAATACTCAATAGCGCGTTCGATATCCGTGGCTTCATTTTGAAAACAAAAGGAGCGAAATTGTTGTAAGAGGGTAGGGTGTTTGGACATAGATGAGAAGCCTTGGATTATTTTTCACCATTATAACCAAATGGGCAATAAGAATGTGGGCAAGAGCCGCATTCTCTTTACAGTTTTTCTGCCCCTTTTTGGGTCAAAACCAAGGTAACTCCGTCTTCTTTTACTTCGATTATCCCATCGCTTTTCAACTCTTCCATCGCAATACTAAAGGGACGATCTTGCTTGGAATCGATTTTTTTCAAAACAGCATTGATGACATCTTGCTTGGTCATGATATGGCCTGCAACCGCACGGCTGCTTATAAACCAGTTCATGAACATCGTTTTGATCTCATTTTTCTGTGTGGTTTCGAGAGACTCTTTTTTCGGGGGAGCTTTGCGTTGAAAATTGGGGGAGGGCTTTGAATAGGCTTTTTTAGGTTCTGATTTTCGATTGGTGTATGAAGGTTTGATAGGGTATCCTTGGTATCCGTTTAATAACCGTATTGTAATGATTTTTGCTAAAAATAGGGATACTTGCTAAAATAGTGATCTTTTTAACTGACTAATGAATCGTAATATGCAAGGAATGAAATGAAAGAATTGAGTGTAATTGATTTAAAGCTCGCATTTGAGCAAGATTTAAAAATGGCGCTCTACACCCTTGATAGATACAATATTGAGGCAAATTTGGCTTTAGTAGCGTGTGCGGATTACGATATTGATAAAGCACATCTGATTGAAAGCGTAAGACACAGCGATATCGCAAAAAAAATCAATGACCACTACATAGCGGTTTTATTTACGTTTGTGGATCATAATGGTGCCCGATGCGCCTTGGAAAAATTGCTTAATCGTTATGAGCAATATCATTTAAAAGGGAGTTTGATAATCTTGAAAAAAGGTGAAACCATAGAATCGGCTTGTGAACGGTTGTTACAAGCCAATCATTTCATCCATCAAGACCCTCACAATAAAATATTTTATGAATTCGACCATGCACTTGCTCAATAGAAAACGTATATTACAATTAACACCGCTGGAATTTTTAGAACGCTATAATCGATGATAGAATAGAGCAATAGGATAGGGAGGGTGGTAGAGAATGAACGCTATAACCTTTTATATTGTATTTCTTGTAGCTGCGCAAGTCGTGACAATGCTTCATATGCTCTATTTACGGAGAAACCATAGTACGATATTAGCATGGTTTATGGTCATACTCTTATTCCCTTTTCCTGCCTTTATCCTCTATTTTATTTTTGGTAATCGAAAGATACGACAAAAGAGCAAAAAAAAAGCGCTGATCCTTCATGGACAATATCAAACACAAAGTGCCCTTAATCCGATAGAGACGTTATTGGAAAGCCACTCCATTTCTCCTGTAACGATGCATAATGACATTCAACTCTGCTTTGAGGGGATGGAGGCTTACACCCTATTGATGCGCGAGATTTTGAATGCGAAAGAATCGATTTGGATAAGCACATTTATTTTCAGAAACGATTCTACCACCAAAATAATTTTGGAAGCACTCACTCGAAAAGCGTCACAGGGGGTTGATATCAAACTTTTAATCGATGCTGCGGGGTCCTATCTGCTATACCTATGGCAACGTCCGCTTCAGGCATTGAGAAATGCGGGGGGGAAAGCGGTATTTTTTATGCCGATTTTACGAGATCCGTTTAAAAACTATATCAACCTTCGCAATCACCGAAAAATTTATCTTTTTGACGGACATATCGTTTTAGCCGGCGGAATGAACATCGCGGAGGAGTATTTAGGTCCGAATCCGATGAAGAAACGGTGGATTGATATGATGTTTCGTATGGAAGGGGAAGCCGTTTTTTCGTATGTAGAGATTTTTGCCGCCGATTTTGAGTATGCAACGGAAAAAAAGATACTCATAAAAAAAAGGCTGACGCAGGGTGTTGAACAAAATGCCGTGCAGGTGGTTCCCTCGGGTCCGGATATGGCCAATGATGCTCTGTATGAAACGCTTCTGAGTGCTATCCATTCCGCTGTACAAAAGATATGGATTGTCAGCCCCTATTTTGTACCCGATGAGACGATTTTAAAAGCCCTTATGATTGCCAAACACAAAGGGATTGATGTGAAACTCATCGCACCGCGTACCTCAAATTGGATATCGGATTTAGGACGAAGCAGTTATATGCGTGAAGCCGAAGCAAGTGGAATCGAAATTTTCCTTTATAATGGCAATATGCTCCATACAAAAGCCATTTTATTTGATGATTATGCCGTTATGCTGGGATCGGTTAATATTGACAACCGGAGTTTATTTCTCAACTACGAAGTGGTCAGTTTTGTCTACTCGGAACGGGTCATTGTGCGTATGGAAGAGTGGATGGAGAATCTTTTGACACACTCGACAAAAGGGATAAAAAAGGGGTCTGTTAAACGGGTGATTCTGGAAAATTTCATGCGAATATTTTCGCCTCAATTGTAACGATGGGTAGCGCATGTTAACACCTGGCACAATGATTCACAGCACATCAGAACCCTACCGATATGAAACGCTCCCTCATGAGTTTGGACTTTTATGCTGGAATATCCACAAACAAAATCTCATGCTCCCTTTTAAACGCTATTTCGAGGAACTGCTTGAACGGTATACGATTGATCTCGTAGCATTACAAGAGGTTAAAATTAATTCTAACCGTACGGCTTCCTTTGAACGGTTTCATTTTGCCTTTGCCCCAAACATTAAATTTTTTGATCATGTCTACGGGGTATTAAACGGCTCACGCATTCGTGAGAAAGAGACCTTTTCCCTTCTCTCCACTCATCGCGAAAGCATGCTACAAACCCATAAAAGTGCAATCTTTTCGTATTATCCCCTCTACGACGGAGAGATACTTTTGCTGGTTAATCTCCATGCGATAAACTTCAGTACAACCCGGGTGTATCACAAAGAGATCGAAACCCTATTTGAAAAAATACGCCATCACCAAGGGGCGATGATTGTAACGGGGGATTTTAACAGCTGGAACAGAAAGCGAATGAATGTTGTTCTGAAATTGGCAGGAGCTTTGGATCTTCAAACGATTAAGATGGATCAAGCCCATTTGATTAAATCATTTATGAAATACAAACTGGATCATATTTTTTACCGAGGACTGCATTTAAAAGCGCATACGGTGATCGATAGTAAGCATTTTTCAGATCACAACGCATTGTACGCGCGTTTTGCATCCTTGTCGTCTATTGCCTAAAGGGAAATACCACACACACCTATGCAACAGTGTTGTTGTAACGGGCAAATTTTCTGCGCATCATCTGAAAATGGAGCAAGGAGACTGCTCCCAAAGCCGCTATTAAAATAATAAATCGGGAAGAATCCAAGCCGGCCGTTTTGGCTCCAAGGGCAATGCCAAAAAGAAGAAGTAAAAAGAAGGTTGTGAATCGGGAATAAAGTTTGGTTGTTTTCATCTCTACAGCTCACTTTTAAAATAGAAAAGCCATATCGGTTAGAAAATGATTTTATTTAGCGGGACGAAGGGTGATTATCGCAATTTGAGTGCTGTCGGTTACTTTAAACGGGTATGATTCCAGTTAAACTTGTAACATATAGGTGCAAAAGATGAAGATAGTAGTGTATTTTGTAATAGTTGTCGCAATCGCGATACAGTTTATTAGACCGGATTTTAACAATCCCGCAGTGGATGAGAAGGTTACGCTAAACGCCGATCCGCACGTTATGAGTACCTTGAAAACCTCATGTTATGACTGCCATTCCAGCGAAACAAAATACCCTTGGTATCAGAATGTTGCACCTGTCTCATGGATCATGTCGGATCATATTGTACGAGGGCGCAAGGCACTCGATTTTTCAAATTGGGCAAATATCGACCCTAAAGTTAAATTAGAACGATTAGAGCGTGCAAAACAAATGATCACTAATGAGATGATGCCAAAGCACGAATATCTTTGGATACATAAAAATGCCGTTTTAAACAAGGACGATAAACAAACGCTGGAACAATTTTTTGATGAGCAGATCAAAGAGTTGGGCGGTACACTTAATAACGTGGAAAAAGTGAAGATTTAATCACTTTGACCCGAATGTGCACTCAAGTATTTCCTCCCCTTTCTATTATTCCGTTTTTGCTTTGACGGAGGTTGCCCCTTCGTTTACTTCCCCTTTAGTCCAAGTGGTTGCACTCGAAGTATCTTCTTTCATCCCTTTCCAAGTAGCCGAGCATCCTGTGCAGAGCAGTAATGCGGTTGCGATAAGTAGTGTACGTTTCATGGTGACCCCTTTTTACGAATAAGTTAAAACAATTGTATCATTTAAAATAACACTTAATGTTAATTATTGTAACTAGAAGTGGCAAGTAAGAATTTGGTAGTTTATTGGGCGGTAAATTTCTGTCTCGTAACACTTCCCCAGTACGGATCATCATAGGAGTCTTCGGTATAAGCCGCTTCATTAAAATGTTCTATCGTTTTACGCCAAAACGCGGTGGCGTATTCGGCTCCCTGAATCTGTTTAATCTCCCAATCTCCGGGGTAACTTTTCCAGATGGCGTGGGCAAACTCCATTCCGATACCGTTTTTGCGAAAATAGGGTACAACGTAAAATTCACACACCTCGTAGGCTTGAGCCTCTTTGCACCGGATCGCAGCGATTCCGGCAGGGGTATCGTCGATGATGAGTAAAAAGCCCAGAGTATCGTCTCCTAGATGGGTATCGAGTTCGAACAGACCCGAAGCATTCGGTTTCTTTCCCGTGATAGGTGAGAATTCGGCTTCGTAGCATTGGACGAGGTTGTGATAGATAGGGGAATTGGTTTCGGTAACAGGGGTAATTTGCATGGGTCGTCGCCCTTTTGAATAATCGACGAATTCTGAAATATCTTCGCCGTTGTCAAATGCTTCATCAAATTCTTTAGCTGTTTTCATGCCGATTGCGGTGTTTTATCCAAAAGACGCATAAGTGTTCGTAGCGCTTCATTAACTGACTTGGAATCAGGAAATACTTTGGTCACGTCTTCATCGATTTTGACGATATTTACACCCTCATGGTACGCTTTTGCGTATTTGCCTCGAATGCCTTTGCTGAAATCGTATTCGTCCAGCATTTCAGGTTGTTTTTTCATTACTGTTCCTCATAAAATTTTTGTTCGTTTTTACAGATGACCCGTCTTGACTAAAATGACCGTCTCTTCTTCAACGTACGGGTAATGGTGGCTGAGGTGCGGGCTTCGAATCCAGCACCCTTTAGGGTATTTTCCGTGCTCATCCATAAACACTCCGCGCAGCACCAATATCTCTTCTCCTCCCCAATGCTTATGAGGGAGGAAGCGTTCGTTTTTGGGCCATTTGACGAGTGCGGTCTGATCGTGCAGCGGAATCACCTGCAGATTTCCCTGTCCGCTCAGCCAAGCGGTTGTAGGGGTGTGGATCATCACTGAGCTATCTGTGTCAAAATAGTTGGTTTTGCGAAAGACGATGCACCCCTGCGTCGTTCTGACCGATGATTCGTCTTCGGCGCTGAGTCGCAGATAGCTTCCTTGTGGGAACTCACCGAATTCGTTGATATAGCTCCCCTCCAGAACCAGCAATTCGACACTGTTAATTTTGGAGGACGGGCTTAACACCGTATTTGCTTTTAGCTCGATGAGGGCGGTCTCGGCATTGTCTCGGGAGGAGAGGAGTTTTTTGAAGACCCCTGCTTGATCTGTCGGTTCCCAGGAGAGTGTATCGGTATCGATTAATACGCGTTGATCGTAATCGCTGTTCATACTGGACCTATATGTATTTAGTTGAAGTTGTGTGGAGATTATAGCGTTTATGGTGTTATCTCTTTAGCAAGTCTAATCATACTTTTCTTTTTCATAAGAAAAGTACCAAAAGAAAATCGCCTTGCGACAAATCGCTGGCGGTACGTTTCGCCCTACGGCGAACGACCTTGCTCTGCGTAATGTCGCAAGACATAAAACTATTTGATGGAATGAGTTTCGCGTAATGCGAAAATAGTGGAAAATTTCCGTGATCCAAACCCTAGAGCCGTTCCGGAAGCAGTAGTGCCGAGAGGAACGAGCGTTCTTGGATCGCGGTATGCTCTTTTGGTATCTTTTCTCGCTAAAGAGAAAAGTACAGAGAAGGTTTGAAATGTGGGGTGAAGGAAGGGGACTAAAAAAGTAGCCTGTCCCCTTTTAGAAAGAAATAGAATCAAGTCGGAGTACTGTTTCTTTTTCCTCCCCAACCAGTAGCATCGAGATAAGTTTGAGATTGCATATTTGTAAAATCAATCATTTTTCCCAAAATTTCTAATGGATCTGTTCCTTTTGCTTTTTCTGTCTCATAGATAGAACGGCGTTGCACATCAATAACAGAAGCTTCTTTGTTAAACTTTGATATATAATTGTCGTCTACAATTTCTCCTGTACTGGATAATTTTCTAACGAATTCACCTTTACCATCACCAACGCCTCGTTGACCGCTAATGTCCCACATTATCATACTCGGTGATTTAGCCAGATCACTGGCAATTTTTTCTGCACTTGCTCGGTCAGAACTTGCTGCTCTCAACAAATTTTCCTGTGCAGGAGTTCTTTGCTGAGTAAAAACAGCATTATTTGCTGCCGCTGCAAGTGCCTTGGCTTCATCTGAAATAGTTACATTATCGAGATGGCCTGTTGTAGGCTTTGGAGAATCCAATTGTTCAGGTACAGGTTTATATGGTGTGTTATATGCATACGTAATATTGTTCAGAGCATTAATATCCATGAACTACTCTCCATTGTTAATATAATTATGGATTTATAAGCAAAAAATATACCAAGTATGAATATTTTGTGATCAGTGATAGAGAATGTATTCCCGATTTACCCACAAGGGGCATGTGAAGTCGGGAATGACGGAGATGTTATAGAGCCTTAGCCATAATACGGTTAAGACGTGCAATAAACCCAGCCGTATCTGCTAAGGTCTCACCCTCATAGAGTTTCGCTTGGTCAAGGAGAACGTGCGCCGCATCGTCGATGAGGTTCATATCTGCGCTATCAGAGAGCTTTTTGATCAACTCATGATTCGGGTTGATTTGTAGGATCGGTTTCGGAGCCGGAAAATCCCCGCCCATTTGCCCGAACTGTTTCATCATCTGCGCCATCATGTACCCTTGGTCTTCTTTATCGACTTTCAGACAGACGGCAGAGTCGGTGAGATCAAAGGTCGTTTCGACTTTTGATACGTTCTCGCCAAGAGCGTTTTGGAGCTGACCTACGAATGATTCCATCCCTTTGGCTTTCTCTTCGTGCTCTTTTTTCTCCTCTTCGGACTCTTCGAGGACGGCATCGACGACGTTTACGAATTTATACTCGTTGTACTCGCTTACCATCGGGAATACGATCGTGTCGATCTCTTCGTTCAATACTAAAACATCGATCCCTTTGGCTTTGAAACGCTCTAGGCTCGGAGAGTTTTTGAGCATTTGGAGAGACATTTTCGCAGAGATGTAATAGATCTCTTTTTTCTCTGCATCGACACCCTCTACGAATTTGCTGAACATGACCGGCTCGGCAGAGTTGAGGGTGTTGAGTTTGAGAAGCTCTAAGATTTTTTCACGGTTGCCCATGTCGCTGTAGAGTCCCTCTTTGAGGACGTTGCCGAACTCTTTGTAGAACGCGTCGTATTTCTCTGTGTCGTTTTCAGCTACTTTTGCGAGTTCGCTGAGGACTTTTTTGACCGATGCGTTTTTGATTTTCGCCATAACGCGGTTGCTTTGTAGGATTTCACGGCTGACGTTCAAAGGAAGGTCGGCTGAGTCGATCACCCCGCGAAGGAAACGCATATAGGTCGGCATAAGCTCTTTTTCATCGTCGGTGATAAAGACACGGTTGATGTAGAGTTTGATACCGCTTTGGTAATCAACGCGGTACAAGTCCATAGGTGCTTTGGCTGGGACGTAGAAGAGGGTGGTGTACTCTAGCGTACCCTCAGCCTTGTTGTGCATCCATAGTAACGGTTCGCTTGAATCGTGGGCGATGCTGGAGTAGAAATCTTTGTACTCTTCGTCGGTGATATCGCTTTTGCTGATCGTCCACAATGCGTTGGCTTTGTTGATCTGTTTGTTAACCGTTTCGTTGTGACCTTTTTCTTCGCCTTCAGCCGGTGCTACCCACTCCTCTTTGTCCATGAAAATCGGGAAAGGGATGTGGTTGGAGTATTTTTTGATGATGCTCTCGATACGGTGCGTCTCCAAAAACTCGCTCTCATCGTCTTTTAGGTGCATGATGATGCTGGTACCGTGACTGTCGCGCTCTGATGGCTCTAAGTCATACTCAGACCCTGCCATAGAAGACCATTTATAGGCTTGCTCCTCTCCGGCTTTGCGGGAGATAACTTCGACTTTGTCGGCTACCATGAACGCTGCGTAGAAACCGACACCGAACTGACCGATAAGGTTGGAATCTTTTTTCTGATCGCCGCTTAGTTTTTCCAAGAATGCTTTGGTTCCTGATTTTGCGATGGTTCCGAGGTTTTCAACCAAGTCCGCTTCGTTCATCCCGATACCGCTGTCGCTGATTGTGAGGGTTTTTGCCTCTTTGTCGATCACGATGTCGATACGAGGGGCAAAGTTTACCCCTTTGTAGGCGTCGTCGGTGAGGACGAGCATGTTAAGTTTATCAAGGGCGTCGGAGCTGTTGGAAACGAGCTCACGGACGAAAATCTCTTTGTTGGAGTACAAAGAGTGAATCATGAGATGCAAGATTTGTGAGACTTCAGTCTGGAACTGATGTTTTGCCATGTGACTAATTCCTTTAGATGTAATATTTTGAAGTGTGATTATAACAAAAGAGTCTTTGTAATGCAAGCACTATCAATATAGTTGAGTCAAAAAGACTAAACTAGTATTTGATACGTGTTAAATAGAGGCCATTATGGGGAGCGATATCGGTGGAGTGGCGCTTGATGCCGCTCAGCTGTTCGATCAGCTGCTCTTTGGTCGCTTTGCCTGCGGAGATGCGGAGTAAAAAACCGACCATAAGGCGGATCTGGGAGCGCAAAAATCCGTTACCTTCAAAAACAAGGATGAAATATCCTCGGTGGCTGTAAGCGTAGGCGCGGTAGATGATACGGGTGAAATGATCCATATCATTGCCGCTTTTTTTGAAGAGTTCGAAATTATGGGTCCCTACGAAACACCCGATTGCATCGGTAATGATCTCACGGTTGAGCTGGGGGATGAAAGAGACAAAATTGTCTTCAAACGGGTTACCGACTCCCTCTTTGATAATATAGCGGTAAACCCGTTTTTTGGCAGAGTAACGGGCGTGAAATTCACTCTCTACAAACTCTATTCGTCGGATACGGATGGAGGCGGGGAGCTGCATATTGAGCATTTCGGTGAGACGCTGTAAATCGTGCCAATAAAGGGGGAGATCGAGATGCATCACCTGATGGGTGGCGTGAACACCCCGATCGGTTCGCCCTGAGCCTTTGGGTGCGGTATGGATTTTGAGCCGTTTAAGGGCGATCAGAAGAGTTCCTATAACGGTTTCGTGCGTTGTGGGCTGCTGTTGGGATCCCATAAATGCAGAGCCGTTGTAGCTCATAGTGATTTTGACTCGATTCAAAACCGTTTACCTACCAAATTACGATAAAAAAGGTAGGTGCCGATCATCCACAAAAGGGCAACAACCCAGATGGTGTGAAAGCCGATCGCTTGGTAGGCAATAATGGCCGCCGAATAAAAAATAATGATTGAGACAAAGAGCCACAGGTATATCCACCGCTTTTGATGCCGGGCATGGACGATTCCCAATGCAATGATCAGGAAGATAGAGATAAAAGGGAAGAGACTAAGGAGGGTATTGGTTACGATACGCTGATTTTTACGCTCACGCAATTCGTTATTCGTCCAATAATCGATGGTATTTCGATAGACCGTCAGATCTGTGGTGAGCATATCATTGATATAGGCGGTTTTAAAAAGCATTTGCTTGAGCTTTTGGTCGTTATAGCTGAAACTCTCTCCATCGGTGAGCCGAAGCTTCAACACCCCTTCGGCATTGACCAACTCGGCTTGTTTGGCGACAATGAGTACTTCGTCTTTCATCTCTTTGTTATACAAGACGACATCGCTGAAAATTCGGTTATTCACATCACTTTTGTTGATGTAGAGCATCCAGTCGCCAAAGTGATGCCCGAATTCCGATGCGGTGAGATTGAATTTGGCTTCGGCCTTTTTTTGATCGATAAAATTGGCAGAGATGACTTTTATGTAGGGGGTTACGACTATGAAATCGACAAAGAGCAAAATTGAGAGGATAAATGCCGGTTTGGCTAATACCTTCGCGATAAAAATAGGTGAAATACCGAGCGAAAAAACGACGACCATTTCATTGTCATTTGACAATCGATAGAGGGTCAGTGCTGCTCCGACGACAAATGCGATCGGAAGGGTATAAAAGAAAAGCTCCGGCAGTACAAACAGGTAGAGTTTTCCCATTTCGAGAACACTGAGTTGGATCACCGATGTGTAGGTAGCCAGTTTGATCATAAAAATTACCGAAGCGATCGAAAACAGCGGCAAAAATATCGAGAAAAAGAGTATCGATAAATTCGATAAGATATAGTGGCGTAATTTATCCATATAACCCCGCCATATAAGCACTCACATAGGTGTCAAACATCAAAATAATCCAGGTTGCCATGGCTAAAAAGGGGATGAACGGGAGCTGTTTGGATTCATCGGTCTCATTTCGGGTCAGCAGCAGTGCAGGAAGAGCCAAAACTGCTGAGAGAAAAATGGCAGCGAGGGCGAGTTGTACCCCAAGCAATGCCCCCATGGTCGCGGCGATCATAATATCGGCTTCTCCCATGGCCTCTTTTTTGATGGCGTAGGAGAGGTAAAAACGAAGGAGGGTAAATCCCCCCGCAAACAGTAAGGCATTGGTAAAATTGTACCCGAGCTGCCCCAAGCTGCTTACACTGAGGATGGCAAGGGTGAGGGCGGTGAGATTGATGCTGTCCGGAACCATTTTGTATCGAAAATCGATAACGGAGAGGGCAAGGAGCATGTCAAAGACCAGAGCAACGGTGAGGGCTTGGAGGTTAATGCCGAGTTTTAATGCACTGAAGAGAAAAATCAAGGCACTTAGCGCTTCGATGATTGGATATTGGATAGAAATTTTTTCTCCGCAAAAAGCGCATTTCCCCCGTAAAAAAAGCCATGAGAGGATCGGTATATTGTGCCAAATCCGTAAAGGGGTGTTACAGCTCATACAGTGCGAAGCGGGGAAAGAGACACTTTCATCTCTCGGGGTCCGGAGTATGAGGACATTGAGAAATGACCCGACGGCAGCCCCCAGGATTCCTACGACAATCATTTCCATCAATTGATTCCTCCAAAGCGTCTCTCAACGGTTTTAAATTTTCTGATTATATCGTTTAACTCATTTTCGCTAAAAT
Source organism: Sulfuricurvum sp. (assembly GCF_041651515.1). Classification (GTDB taxonomy): domain Bacteria; phylum Campylobacterota; class Campylobacteria; order Campylobacterales; family Sulfurimonadaceae; genus Sulfuricurvum. The sequence goes on along the minus strand of NZ_JBAZJF010000003.1, from coordinate 81,339 downwards.
CGGGCCAAAGGGTATCGGTAAAAAACAGCTCCGCATACGCCGATTGCCAGAGTAAAAAATTGGACAGTCGGTTGTCTCCCCCGGTGCGGATAAGCAGATCCACATCGCTTGGGCAATCGAGGGCTTGCGTCAGCGATTCGGTGGTGATAGGTGCATTTGCTTCGCAGAGTTGGTTCGCCGCTCGGACGATTTCATCTTGCCCGCCGTAGTTGAGTGCGAGGCTCTGAACCAGTCCGGTGCAATGCTCAGTCGCTTCACGGACATGGGTAATGGTTTTGCGCAGGGACGAGGAGAAAAGGGATAGATCGCCGATCGGTTCAAAACGGATGTTCCCCTCCAGATAAGTGGGGAGTTCGTTTTTAAGATATTTTTCGAGAAGTTTCATCAAAAACTCGACTTCGAGTTTGGGGCGCTTCCAGTTTTCGGTACTGAAGGCATAGAGGGTTAGTCGTTCAATTTCGGGGTGGGTGGCACAGTAGGTTGTGATGGTGCGAACCACTTCAGCCCCTTTTTCATGTCCGAATGTGCGGGTTTTACCTTTGCTCTCAGCCCATCGGCCGTTTCCGTCCATTATGATGGCGATATGGCGAGGCTGATTGCTCATACCGACTCGGCTTGCGCTAAGATGTGAAAAGCAACGCTCAGCTTATCGGCTTTAGGGAGCCGTGTATTTCGGGATGGGGTGATAAAATCAATAAGATTGGAATCACCGCCAAAAGGGTTTGTTTCATCGATGACATTGAGACATACCGCATCCACTTTTTTCCGTTCCAATAAATTTTGGGCATTCAAGAGTGCCACGGCGGGATCGGTTTCGGCTTTGAAGGCAACGGTTTTGATCCCCTCTTTATTAAGAGATGCGATAAGATCGGTATTTTGATGCATTTCGATGTTCCAACTCTCTCCCAGCATCTCTTTTTTGAGTTTTCCGCTTTGAGGATGAGTCGGGAGATAATCGCTCACCGCCGCCGCCATAAACAAAAAGGGCTCTTTTTGAATCAAGGCAATCGGTGCATCATGAATAAGGGAAGCTTTGGAGAGTTTCCCTTTTTTGGCAATACGGATAGAGTCGGTAAGATATTCACTCATCTCCGCTGATCCTTCAACATCGATCGTATGGATACTCTTGGGCAAATCACTCTCCCATCGAGTCGCGATCAAGTTGACGTCGGCACCGCGTAAAAAGAGTGCCGTAGCGAGAGCCGATGCCATTTTTCCGCTGGAGAAATTACTGATATATCGGACATCATCGAGCCGTTCAATGGTTCCTCCACCTGTTACGATAACACGGCGATCCTCCCAAAAATCATTTTTGAGGAGAATGCGGGCAGTGTGATAGAAAATTTCCAAAGGTTCGGCCATGGCACCCTCACCGACAACCTGACAGGCTAACTCTTTGGTTTGGGTAGAGAGGATTTCATAGTTGGCAATGGCAAGCATTTTTTGGGAGGCTTGGATCATCGGGTTTTGGATCATATTAGTATTCGCCGAAGGGGCAATAAGTTTGAGTCCCGGAAAGGCTAACGCGCACTGGGTGAGGATCGTGTCTGCGATTCCATTGGCAAGTTTGGCAATCGTATTGGCCGTGGCAGGGGCAATCACCATTACGTCTGCCCAAGCGGAAATCTTGATATGGTTGAAATCATCCGCCCACGATTCATTCTCATCATCGAGAACACGATTACGGCTGAGGGCTTCAAAAGAGAGAGGTGCCACGAATTTTTTCGCTGATGGGGTCATAACTACCCGAACCTCGGCTCCCGCTTTGATGTAAAGACGGAGTAATTCGAGCGATTTGTACGCCGCAATCGACCCTGTCACTCCTAGGAGGATTTTTTTACCCGAGAGAAAATCAGGGGAGATAATCATCATTTCCCTTTTCCGAAAAATTTGGTGAAAAACCCGGCAACTTTTCGGATCGGGGTACGGCTGAGGATGAGAATATCGCTCTCATATTTACCGGATGTTACGGTGGTTCCTGCGGCGATCATGACATTATCGGCAATTTCGACCGGAGCAACAAGCTGGGTATCACTGCCGACGAAAACGTTTTTGCCGATGATCGTTTGGTATTTTTTCACTCCGTCGTAGTTGCAGGTGATGGTTCCCGCACCGATATTGCTCCCCGAATCGATGGTCGCATCGCCTAGATAGCTCAGATGCCCTGCTTTAACCCCCGTGAGGGTCGATTTTTTCACTTCGACGAAGTTTCCAACATGCGTCTCTTCCAATACGCTCTGCGGGCGCAAATGGGCCAATGGACCTACATCGGAGTTTTTAACGATGCTGTCTTCGATAACGCTGTGGGCTTTGATATGGGAGTTTACAATTAGGGTGTTACCGCACAGTCGTGCGCCGTTTTCGACGATACACTCCCCCTCGAACGTCACCCCTTCTTCGATATAAATAGTGTGAGGAAGCTGCATAATGACCCCCTCATCCATCCATCTCTTGCGGAGACGATCCATCATGATTATTTCAGCGTTGGCGAGGTCATTTTTGGAGTTGACCCCTTTGAACTCCACCTCTTCGACGATCAGCGGAGAGATACTTAACCCGTCAGTGCGGGCTAGGGCGATGACGTCGGTGAGGTAATACTCCGCTTGGGCGTTTGCATTGGAGAGACGGGGAATGTACGTTTCTAGGACATGGTGTTTGAACGCATAGACTCCCGCATTAACCGTATTGATCCCTTTTTCAGCATCAGAGGCGTCTTTCTCCTCGACGATTCTTTGGACTCGGTTATTGTCAATGACGACGCGCCCGTAGCCGCTTGGATTTTCGAGTTGAATAACGGACATGACGATGTCGCTATCCTTATTCATAAATGCATCAATTGAGGCTTTGGTCATCAGGGGCATATCGCCATTGAGTACGAGTACGTCGCCGTATTTAGGTTTGACCCCCATCATGGCTCCGCCGGTTCCGGGAAAATTATCGGTATCTTGGGTGATGAAAGTGAGGTTGTCAAAATGGTTTTTCATAGCTGCAATAACGGCATCTTTTTGGTGTGCGACGACGACAATCACATCATCGCTGATCTCACGCGCCGCTTTGATACTGTAGTAGAGCATCTGGCGTCCGCAAATCTCATGAAGTACTTTCGCTTTGGGCGATTTCATCCGGGACCCTTTTCCGGCGGCAAGAATAACGATGGAAAGGTTTTGAGACATTGCGACTCCTCTGATTAATTCGTGTAATTTTATCAGAATTTTCACAAAGGTTATTGATCCGTTAAGCCATGTTGAACGAATCCCATAGAGATTAATCCCTTTTTACCATAAGATTCTTCATTAGCTTAGAGCGTACAAACTCTATTTCTCCCTAGCTGCTTGGCTTTATAGAGTAAATCATCAGTATGTTTATAGATAAGATCACATGTGGAAAGTGGATAATTATTAGAAATAAATAACCCTAAAGAGATAGTAATATAGGGACTTGCACTATTTTTTTCATGTGGTATTGTTAACTTTTCAATATTACTACGTATCGTTTCGGCAAACTCGATTGCGTGGTCTTGCATTTGTGTTTTGAATAAGATCCCGAATTCTTCACCGCCTAATCTGAAACAATAATCATCTGCCCGTCGTAAAGAGTGTTTAATCGTTTCAGCTACTTTAATGAGAGCACTGTCCCCCATTTGATGTCCGTAGGTGTCATTGTAGAGTTTAAAATAATCTATATCAATGAGAATGAAACAGGCAATATCGTTGTTTCGTTTGGCACTTTTAATAAATTTAGGAAAAACTTCATTAAAATATCGTCGATTATAAATCGAGGTTAATCCGTCGGTAATTGAAATCTCTTCTATTTTCTTTTTATCGGTGAGATCGGTTCGAATAGCTGTGTAGCCGTATTTCGTCCCTTCTTCGGTATAGAGGGGGTATATTTTTGAATAAACCCAGTAATAGCTCCCATCTTTCTTTTTATTTTTAAGCTCACCCTCCCATACTTGATCGTTAATCAGCTTTTCCCATATTTCCGAGTAGATCTCTTTCGGCATATCCGGATGTTTCACAATCCGATGATTCTGTCCCATCAATTCTTCTTTTGAATAGCCGGATATGGTACAAAATGCTTCAGATGTATGCGTAATATCTCCTTTCAAATCGGTGCTGGAGGTTATGATGTTTTCATCGATGAGTTTGATATATTTTTTAGTTTCATTTTCCAGCTTTTTAGCTTCTGTTACATTTTTAGTGGTAATTAAAAATCGTTTTTTGTCCGGCATCAATGCTATTGCCATATTGACGATGACCTTTTTCCCATCTTTGACGATACAGGTTTTTTCGAAATTTTCCACAAACCCTTTTTCTATGACTTCGTCGACTATTTTAATCACACGCGGTACATCTTCGGGAACACTAAGACCTGCACAGCTTTTAGTATAGAGTTCATCGACACTGAATCCAGTCATAATAAGATAGGCATTATTGGCATATAAAAAATTGGTTTCTAAATCCGTTATGGTTATTCCGTCTTTGGAAGTAGCGAAAATGGCTTCTAATTCGGCATTCGATTTGTCCAATGCGGAAAGGATTTTTTGAAATCCATAATTTATCACCTGCATAATCAAAACAAACAATACAATGAGCAAAAGGCATAATTCCAATATAGTTTGCTGAAACTCATTGTACAAAATAGTTATATCTTGAATAAAGAGAGCCTTGGCTGTGACTTTGTCTGCAAAGTCATATAAATTAAAAGCATACACATTGTATATACGGTCATTATAGTTGATGGTTTTTGTGATGGTAAAATCGTAATTTATTGTTTTTAAATACCCAAGAATAGATGTATCTCTTAGAGTATTGGACTGAAGATGGTAGTTATGTATTGATAAATTATTTTTACAGCAAGTTGATTGGGCATTTTTTACGAGCAAAGCACCTTCCAAGCCATAAAAGTATCGCATTTCGCGTAATATCTGTTCAGGATTTGAACCAAACTCCAAGGCGCCGATATAATTTTTCTGCATAAAAATAGGGATTGCAAGTCGAAAGCTCAACCCGGTTTGACCTAATTCAAATCCGCTCACCGAACTTTTGCTATGATGTACTTTTGCTATCATCGGACGAATGTCAGCTATGCGGTCACCGTAATGATCAGGTTGATGCATCCGAAGAAAAGATGTTCCATCAGGAAGGTGAAAGTGCATGATTATGAGATAAGGATTTTCTTTTTGGAGCGTTTTCCATCTCCCTTTTGTCAAATCATATAATTTTTCTCTATTGTGTGCAGCAAATGTTTCTCTGACTCCGGGTGAATTTATATTTGCGATTGTTCGGTTGTAATAGAATTCTTTGTGCTTTGCTAGAATTTTTTTATACGATTCATGCATATTTTTATGGAAAGAGTTTTGTGCATTTTCAAGTTTATTTTTTTGATCAATGTAGATGGTGCCCACTAAAATCAGTACAAAGATTGTAAATAAAATACTTACCAACAAAAATGTTTTATTTTTTGCATTTAGTACCATATTTATCCAATCTATTGCTGGTATTTGGAGATTTCTCTAACTTAGTCGATCCATTGTATGAAGCAACTCTTCCATTTTGTTGTCTACGCTTCCTACATAGGTAGTGAGATCCATCATCTCATCCATGTTTTTATTAAGTGATTCACTGTTATCGGTGATTGCCTGAATTAAAATATTTATCGTTGCCGATGTTTCAGCTAGACTTTTTTGTGTCCGTTCAGCGAGCTTTCGCACTTCATCCGCTACAACGGCAAATCCGCGACCGTGTTCACCTGCACGTGCCGCTTCAATAGCGGCATTGAGAGCAAGAAGATTTGTTTGATCGGCGATATCGCCGATTGTGGTCAATATTTGTTTAGTCTCTTGCGCATTTCCGGCTAGTGATTGAAGGTTTCCGGAGAGTTCATGCTCTTTATTAGCAACTCTTTGTATGCGTTCTACGGTTGTATTGATCATTCCGTTAAGTTCAACAAACTCTTTGGCACGTAAAGATTCAATTGTATTTTTAAGCTGCTGGGTATTGTTATTCAATATCTCTTTGGCTTCAATATTTTGCTGTTCCATCGATTGCAATGCGCTACCCAACGCATTGATTTTTTTCAACATTTCAGCCATTTTGCCTTCAACATCAACCTTGGCGCGTGTCGAGAATTTCCCCTCACTTAAGGCTTCTAGCACCGTGATTGCTTGGTCGAGATTTTTTTCAGTCGCATCAAGCATAGCGTTCATTGTTTTTTTCAATAAATGGACATGGGGAGTTTTAGAATCACTCGCAACACGGCACATATAATGTCCTCTGCGAACTTTATCGGCAAGCAGTACCATCTCACCGGCGACTTTGGTGTCCTGTTCCAAAACTTTTTCATGCGTTTGAGCCAAATGGTTCAACTTTTCTTCCATAGTGCCGGGTTCTGCCGGATGCGCTTCCATTTGGTTGCGTTTAAACTGCATTAACTCTTCGAGTTCGCTCAATTGCTGTACCAATACTTTGGAATCTGAGGATGAAGCTACGCTCAAACCTATTGCTGTCCCCATAAGAACCACAATAACACCTCCGCTAATCCACGGAGAACCAATGGTTAGTGTTAATAGTAGACCTACAATCCCTAAACCCGATAAAATAATTAATTTTGTACCGTTATTCATACTGCTGCTGCCTTATCGCATTGTTTTATAAAGCGTTTCCGCTTTTTGGATTTCAGCCGGGGATGCTTTTCGTCGGCAGGACATATATCCCCCTTCACCATCACCGCAAGCGATATTCGGATAAACGGTTGCAAAAACCCAGTAAAATCCGCCGTTTTTTGTGGCATTTTTTACATACCCTTTCCACACTTTTCCGCTTTTGACGGTTTCCCATAAATCCCTGAAAGCCGCTTTGGGCATATCGGGATGGCGGACGATGCTATGCGGCTGCCCCATCAGCTCTTCGAGAGTGTATCCGGCAATTTTGCAAAAGTCTTCATTGGCAAAAAGAATTTTCCCTTTTGAATCGGTCTGAGATACCAAAAAATCGGTATCTTGAAGTATGTGTTCCATCGATTTTTTTCTCCTATGTTTATCGCTGAAAAATATGCAAAGCATAAAATAAACGATTCCAATTATTGAATAAGTAAAGGTTATTTTATCTGCAGGAATGTAAAAGAAGTGTAGTGAATCTTAATCGATACTTATAAGAACGTGTGATTGGCTTTTATGATAAAGAATACCCGACTTTTGGGATAGATCGAATAGTCATCGTCGGAATTTTCGCACGGAGATTTTTCACCAAACATTTGATAGCATTACGGTTGTTTAAAGCAGTTCCGTAGAGTACTTCTTCAATTTCGCTATAGGATACGATCTCTCTTTGATTATCAAGTAATAATTCTAACAGCGTAATCTCCAAGTTAGCCAGTGGAATGGTGTGCTCTCCAATACGAGCAGTTTTACTGGCATAATCATAGAAAGTTTCTTTTGCTTTATTGATGCCGACTTTTGTAGAGTGTTTTTTGATCTCTTTAGTATTCATTTTTTTTAAAAAAGAGTCTATTTTGTCGAATGTAATCGGCTTGAGAATGTATTCTTCCAACTGCAAGGGAATGGCTTGAAGCAAATATTGAATATCGGAATATGCACTTAAGATAACGATCGGTGTAACCTGATCATGTTGCCGAATTTTTTCAATCAATTTTAATCCGTCCAATTTAGGCATTTCGATGTCAGTAAAAATCAAATCAGGCATATACTCTTCATACAAACGCCAGGCTTCTTGCCCATCGTAGGCACTAAGCACTTGTTGGCACTTCTTACTCAGAAATAAAGTGAGATAATCATTGCTTTCTCGATCATCTTCAGCGATTAATATTGTTTTTATCACTTGAGATTACATCCTATTTAGCTGTTTAGCAAGATAAATTATAGTCAATTAATTTTACATACAGCAAAGAGATAGAGATCAAATGACATTTAAAAATTACGTACAGCTAAAAAGGTTAAGATAAAACATGTTTCATTAGAGGTGCTCATAGCACTTATTTTACCGCCGAAATGTTCTTCCACAATTAGTTTAGAAAGATATAAGCCTAGCCCTCGCCCTGTTCCATACGTTTTAGTTGAAAAATAGGGGGTAAATATCGCTTCGAGATGCTCACGAGGGACACCGCCTCCGTTGTCGCATATATTCAGATATATCTCTGTGTCTCTTTGCTCAAGTGTACAGTGTATGAAGGGAGACTCAATATTTTGTTCCATCAAGGCATCATAGGCATTGACCAGCAGATTGAGAATAACTTGTTTGAATTCGTTTTGGGAGCCGTAAATCTGTGCAGTATCGCCATCCATTCTGAACTCGATATTATGAGTGTGTAACTGTGGCAGGAGCTCATTATACACTTCATGAATCATTTGATGAATTGAAAAAGAGTTTTGTGTTGCATCGGGTTTGAAAAAATTACGAAAAGCATCCATGGTTTCTGACATGAAAGCTATTTTTTGCATACTTTTTTGTTTAATATCAGTAAGCATTTTTGGATTTTTATCGCATTCGCCGATCAATACGCTTAGGCTGTCGATGAGGATTGATAAGGCATTGAGCGGTTGTTTCCATTGATGAGAAATGGCACCGATCATGTCGCCCATCATGGCCATTTTTCCTTGTTGAATCAGAAGCTGATTTTGATGTTTTAAAGTACGATTTACATTGTCGAGTTCCACTATGGAGCCTAACTCTTTGTAAAGTTGTACTGCGAGAAGATGAGAGGGATTCCAAGGGATACTTTTCCCTCTTTGCTCAATCGTAAAAGTTTCAAACGATTTTCTCGGACTGATACGTTGTGAATGATTGATAACAGCTGCTTTGTCAGGATTGCCTGCCCATTTTAAAATTTGCACCCACTCACGACGAAACCAGATAATTTCAGTGCGAGGATTATGGGTAATAATGAGGCTTAAAACACCGCTGATCGAATCTGTAAGCAAAATATCACCCAGAGTGTGAGAGACAAAAAGATCGTTTTCATGAAAAGGATCGATCAAGCTTGAAAGTTCCCTGATATAGGCATGCGGGGGTACTGTTCCAAATACCGAACACTCGCTGTTTTGAAGCAAACATACCCCATCGCTCTCCATCGCTTCGAGCCATGATGAGCCAAGGGAAGTGAATGCTGTATGAAGATCGGATTGATCGGTGAGTGTTTGGAAAGCCTCTTTAAGAACGGAATAACGGTTTTTAAGACGGAAAAACAGTTGGGAGGACTCATTGGAAAGTCTTTCCTGAATGAGAGCGTTAAAAAGTCCTATAAACATCTCGCAATAGTGTCGTATGGTATATGCAAGGGGCAGCGGAGAGGGATGATGACACGCAAAAAGACCCCATAGCTTTCCATCGACGATAATTGAGAGACTCATGGAAGACGCAACATCCATATTTCGAAGATATTCGAGATGGATTGGCGATACGCTGCGCAGAGTGCTTTGACTCATATCGATCGGTTCACTTACAATGCTTTGGAGCGGAACCGGAACGTATGTGGCATTAGGGATGTAACGGATCAGATTGTTTCGATAGAGTTCTCGAGCCTGTGCGGGAATATCACCGGCCGGAAAATGGTGATTGAGATACGATTCCATAGGGGCGGTATTGGCTTCTGCGTTTACCCATCCGTTAAAATCTTTATCAAATCGGTAGGACATTACACGGCCAAAACCACTGAGGCGCTGCAAGGCTTGTGCTCCAGAAAGGCATAATTCATCGATTGAAGAGGTGTTTGTCAAGCCAATAGTTTCATTGACAAGAGATTGCGCCAGTGTGTCGGGAAAGAGATCGGCATTTAAGGCGGGTTCGGCTTCCAGAATAAGGGATGTATTATCGCGATGCATAGAAAAGATATAAAGAGACGACTCAATGGTGAAAATTTTCGGCAAAGGTTTAGCCGCATTTTGCTCTTCTTGCAACCACTGATGCAGAAAAGGGAAAAAAGTGTATAGCGACTGTGAGAGAATCTGTTGGGTGGAAAAAGTAAAAAAGTGATCGATATTGCTGCTTGCCGCGACAATGGTCATTGTCTTTATATCAACGGATAGAAAAAAACCGTGAGGCTGAATGGCTGAGGGAATGTGGATAGGCTCTTTGTCACATTCATTTAAATCTTGATTATTCAGTGTCATGGAAAATTTCCTCCAGTATTTCAAAAGCACGTACGGCGCCAGTTACAATTTCTTGGCGGATCGGTTCATTGTTATGTTGCTCCAGCAAGTCGATAAAGTTAATCCATTGCATCTCGGTATTTTCGCCATAGCCTTTTAGATATCGCATTGGCAGATGAGGTGCTTTTTTTTCAAGAAGAGCTGATAAAAATGCTCCCCCCTTTCGGGAACCTTCTAATACATAAAGCAGTCCGATTGCTTTACCTAGAGTGTCAAAATCTTCGAAGTATTCCGTATCAGTCGGTTCGAGAGTGATTCCTAAATCCATCAAATCATCTTGGAGCAAATGGATACGGCATCGTTGTGACATTTCAAATCCGTACGAATCGCCGAGCACGGATAACAGTTTCTTTTCACCTGAACGGCTGAAAAGTGCAAGATTTCCAAGGAGCCATCGGTACGGTTCATCCAAAGATTCATTATTGATAATGGCATGCATAAATGGATTGTCTTCTATACGTTGATGCAACGGGCGAGTTTCAGAAAAAAGTGTTTGTTGTAGAGAAGCCATTAATGAAAAATCCTTGGTAATTTAAAATATTATTAGACAGTTGTGACGTTAAATTAAATTTTTAAATAGAGATAATATCGTTTTTTAAATTTTTTATATATTTTAAAAAAGTTTTATAAAATTAGTCTTGGTGTAGGTTAAATGAAGTTTGGAATGATCCTAAAATACAACCGTTGGCAAAAGCTTCACGTACAGAGAGTGAGGCTGGATGTATTGCATTCCCAAAAAAATAACAAAATCTTTCTTGAAATTTAATCAAGATACACCCCTAGGTTGTGGTAATATCGCCTCATTAAAACTACAAAATATTTGCATGGAGATTCGTTTGGGTCGTTTAGTATTTTTGCTCTTGATGATCCCTTTTGCTTTATGGGCCGCTGACCCGCAGGTTCCGGCGATGAATTTCAATCTCACAGCCCCTGAAAATCCGCAGGAAGTCGTAAGCTCGCTGAATGTGCTGCTTATGCTCACGATTCTCTTTCTAGCTCCGAGTCTCGTTCTTGTGATGACTACCTTTACCCGATTTGTTATCGTATTTGGATTTTTGCGTCAGGCTTTGGGGACACAGCAAGTCCCCCCGACGCAGTTGTTGGTTATGCTCGCTCTTATCCTGACCGTCTTTGTTATGGAACCGGTCGCGACCAAAGCGTATGATGAGGGGATCAAGCCCTACAGCGAAAGCAAGATTTCCTACGATGAAGCATTTACGAAAACGACCGATCCGTTCAAAAACTTCATGGTGCGCAATACCCGTGAAAAAGATTTGGCCCTCTTTTTACGGATTCGTCATATGGAAAATCCTCAATCCATTAAAGAGGTCCCCTTAACAATTGTGATCCCTGCATTCGTCATCAGCGAGCTTAAAACGGCGTTTGAGATAGGATTTTTGCTCTTCTTGCCCTTTTTGGTTATCGATATGGTTGTCGCCTCCATCTTGATGTCGATGGGAATGATGATGCTCCCCCCTGTTATGATCTCGATGCCGTTTAAAATCCTCGTTTTTGTCATGGTGGACGGATGGAATTTGCTGATCGGCAATCTGATCGCCAGCGTAAAATAAAAAACAAGGTTTTATAAGTGCAGTGTGAGTATTTCGGGATTTGTGGCAGTTGTCGAGACTATGCTGAGGGGTATGAGGGACAATTGTCCCGTAAACTTTCGTCGGTACGTGAGATGTTCGCCCACTTTTATGAGGGTGAAATTAAAGTTGCTCAATCTCCTGCAGATCACTATCGCTCCCGCGCGGAATTTAAAATCTATCACAATGACGGGGTCATTTCCTACGCGATGAGCCGACTGGATCGTCAAGGTGCTGTGATGATCAACCAATGTTCGATTGTTTCACCGCTCATCGTATCGGTGATGGAGCGGTTGTTGATGGAAGTGGCTGATTTGGAGATAGGGCATAAGCTTTTTGGGGTTGATTTTCTCTCTTCATCAAGCGGTGAAGTATGTGTAAGCCTTTTGTACCATCGGCCATTGGATGAAGAGTGGAAAACCAAAGCATTAGTATTGCAGGAGCGTTTGGGGGTGTATCTCATCGGTCGAAGCCGCAGACAAAAGATGGTTTTATCCCAAGATTATGTTACGGAACATTTGAAGATTGATGGGCACGTGTACCGTTATGTCCATATCGAAAACAGTTTTACTCAGCCCAATGCCTCAGTAAATGAACAGATGATCGAATGGTCACTTGCCCAGTTGGAGGGTATCGGGGGTGATTTACTCGAACTCTATTGCGGCGCGGGGAATTTTACTATACCGTTTGCATCCAAATTTGATTCCGTATTGGCCACGGAGATTTCCAAAGCCTCTATCCTTGCTGCAAAACAAAATATGGAGTTAAACGGGGTACATAATATCGATTTTGTCCGCCTCAGCGCAGAAGAGTTCACCCAAGCGCTTGACGGTACTCGCGAGTTTCGCCGTTTAGAGGGGCTTGATGTAACCCATTATCACCTCAAAACCCTTTTTGTCGATCCTCCGCGTGCAGGACTGGGAGAAGAGCCGTGTGCATTTGCTTCGCGGTTTGACCATGTGCTCTATATTTCGTGCAATCCAGAAACACTGTTACGGGATTTGGAATTGCTCTCCTCCACCCATACGGTTGCGGCGATGGCAGCGTTCGATCAATTTCCTTATACTCATCACTTAGAGATGGGCGTAAAACTTATTAGAAAAGGGCTGACATGAGAGGATTGTTTATCAGCGTGTTAGCAGCGGGGTATCTGTACGGGGCATCAGAACCTCAAAGCATTCTTGGTGAAGTCGCTAAACTGCGTCAAAAATACGAAGAGTGCCGGCAAGGTCAGAGTGCCGTTTTAGGTATTGAGCCGAAGCTTTATCAGCAATGCGAAGCAGAGCGTAAAGATGCGACCGGAAAACTAAACGGATATCAAAGCCGTATAGCTTCGTTGGAGACGCAGATTAAGGAAAACAATGCCGCTCTTACGCGCCTTGAAACACAAAGCCGTGATTTAAATCATGAGCTTTCCCAAAAAATCGGCATTATCAAAAATATGGAACAGATGCTGACATCACGTGATAAACAGTATCGTGAAGCAGTAACGCAAAACGAGAGTTTACGGCAAAATATTAATACGGTAAAAGTAAGTAAAATTGAGCGAGAGAGTCTAAAAAGTGCCCTTGCAACTCTCAAAGAGGAGAAAGATGAACTTACGCGCAAGTTGAATAAAGCCGTTGCAGCGCATCCGGCTGCCGATGCCAGCGTGAAGCTTCAAACGATGCAAGCCGATCTCTCAAAAGCACAAGCGACAATAGCACGATTGCAAAGTGCCCCTACCCAAGCCGTATTAGCAGAAAAAGTGGTCTATAAAGACCGTCCGGTGATTCAAGAGAAGATTGTGACGAAAGTGGTCGAACCGACCGAGAAAATCAAAGCACTGCAAAGTGAACTCTCTGCTGCTCAAACCGTTATTGCTAATTTAAAGAGTACCTCCGGTGCAAAAGTGATCTATAAAGACCGTGTCGTGACACAGGAAAAAGTGGTTTACAAAGATCGTCCGGTGATTCAAGAGAAGGTAGTTTATAAAGACCGTCCCGTCGTTCAAGAGAAGATTGTGACCAAAGTGGTCGAGCCGACGGAGAAAATAAAAGCGCTGCAAAGTGAACTTGCCACCGCTCAAACGACCATTGCCAATTTGAAAAACGCTCCGGCAAAAGTGGTCATTAAAGAGAAAATCGTCCCACAAGAGAAAGTGGTTTATCAAGATCGTATCGTGACGCAGGAAAAAGTGGTTTACAAAGACCGTCCCGTCGTTCAAGAGAAGATTGTGACCAAAGTGGTCGAGCCGACGGAGAAAATCAAAGCGCTGCAAAGTGAACTTGCCACCGCTCAAACGACCATTGCCAATTTGAAAAACGCTCCGGCAAAAGTGGTCATTAAAGAGAAAATCGTCCCGCAAGAGAAAGTGGTTTATCAAGATCGCATTGTGACACAGGAAAAAGTGGTTTACAAAGACCGTCCGGTGATTCAAGAGAAGGTAGTTTATAAAGACCGTCCAGTTGTTCAAGAGAAGATTGTGACCAAAGTGGATGAATCCGCTCGCCGCCAGATCGATAAACTTTCCTTGGAGTTAGAACGTCAAAAAAGCAAGCTTGCTAAAGCTGTAATTCCTCCTCAGCCTAAACCGGTAGTTGTTAGAGCAGTCGCAGTTGCCGCACCTCAAACTGCCACGAAATTAACGGCGAAAAGTGTTACGGTACCGGAGAGTGCTAAAAAAACAGTTCCTCCGGTTTCAGCAAAACCTATCGCGTCAACTTCTACTCCTCCTGCTCCGAAAAAAAGGGGATCATCCGCCTATCGTATGGCAACCAATGCACCGATATACACGGCTCCCGGCGGAGCTCAGGTCGATACATGGGAAGAACGCCGATCTTTCACAGCGGGAAGTCCGTCAAACGGATGGGTACATATTACAGGGTACTTTGTCAATCGAGTGTGGACAGCGACGCGTGAGGATGAGAATTTGTGGGTAAAAGAGAGCGACGTTATCAAAAGATAAACTAATCAAGTCAAGGAGTGAATATGGATCGTCAAAGAGACACGGTATCTCCTGATATTAAAAGTTTGATCTTACTTTGCGTGTGTATTTTTTATCCATATTGGGCAAAGGCCGCTGAATATGTGGCGGACAGTAATCTCAGCGGTGAAAAATATTTTAATGAACATGTGTATGACAAGGCACTCCCGTTGCTTGAAGAGGAAGCAAATAAAGGGATCAAGCCTTCTATCTATCGTCTTGCCTATATGTATCAAAACGGCCTCGGTGTCGGGGTTAATTATAAAAAAGCGGCATTTTGGTTTCAGCAGGCTGCTTCAGAGTACAGCTATACCTTGACAGCAGAAACGGAAGAAAAAAAAGAAAAAAAATCTTTTTTTGAGAGTCTTCATGATCAGATGAATCCTGCTACCAACAAAGAGGGTACCGCCAATATATTGCGTCATATAGATACCAATACCTCCGAAACAGCTACCTTAGTGGACTCAATTCTTTACGGAGACTTCTTCGGACTGCGTCCGTATGAAACCAATTTTATTTTGCCGATCGGTTATTCGACCCATAAGTATCCGCATCCCTCATCTACTACCCCTCCTAATAACAATGCCGTTCAGCAAGATCAATACAGTAACACGGAAGCAGAATTTCAGATCAGTCTGACAAAAATGCTTATGTATAATCTTTTCGGCTGGAACGAAAATCTCAATTTTGCCTACACCCAAAAAGTGTGGTGGCAGAGCTACAGCAATTCGGCCCCTTTTCGTGAGACATTGTATTCGCCTGAAATTTTTATCGAATTTCCTGTATCGGGAGCAGTCAATGATATATACGGCCTGAAAGTTGCGCAATTGGGTTTTCTGCATGAATCAAACGGGCAGGACGGTTACCGTTCACGCTCTTGGAATCGCCTTTATCTTAGAGGGATGTGGCAGTGGGACAACCTTTTTCTCTCTACCCGTGTGTGGTATAAAATTCCTGAAAAGAAAAAATACAACGGATATTATGAGGGTGCCGTTAACCCAATATCGGGAACGTATGAGCCAAACTATCCGGGTGATGACAATCCGAATATTCAAGACTATCTCGGATACGGCGATATCACAATTAAATATCTGTACGAAAAACATGAAATCGGTGCATTGTTTCGCAATAATCTGAGTATTGGGGGAAAAAATAGGGGAGCAATCGATCTACACTGGTCGTACCCATTTTTAAATTCAGAAAATACGTTTTGGTATGTCAAGTTTTTTAATGGGTACGGAGAAAGTTTGATCGATTATGACCGGTCTGTCACTAAAGTGTTATTTGGCTTTTCTTTCTCCCGAGAGTGGTTTTGATAAAAAGAGGGGGAACTCTTAATACCCGTCATACGGCAATTTCGCCTCTTTCCATCCGAACATAAATCCGTTTTCCAAATTGTAGGCTTTGATCCCCTCTTTGGCGAGGAGATTGGCTGCCGCACTGGAACGGGGGCCGCTTCGGCATACGAGAATGACGGCATGAACATTACGCAATTTCATTGCCTTCATGACATCGGTGACGAAATTTTTGTTAAAGACCTCTTTAGCGTCATAGAGTTTTTGGATGTCAATGTGCCCTTTGGGTTTATCGGTTTTTAACTCAAATTCAGAACTTTTTACCCGCTCTTCGATCGATTTTGGGATGTAGGTCCACTCGTATGCGGGAATATTGATAAATCCCTCGCCGTGTCCCGTATAGATATACTCGAGGGTTGTGCGGACATCGACGATGATCGCTTCCCCTTTTTTTTGCATCTCATGCGCTTCGTTAGCGGTTAGATCCCCTTCATATATGTCATCAGCACTTAATGCCGTGCAAGCGAGCAGGATCAATAATATTTTTTTCATCGCACTTCCATTTGTGATATCTTGAATTATGGTGCGGATTGTATCGGAAAAAAATAATAGAAAGATGAAAATATACATTATAACGTCAGTGTAAGGGAACAGGGATATAATCTTAAGCAATAAAATAAATAAATACAATGTGGTACTATGGTAGAAGTCAGTCAAATCGTTTATGTCAGTGATTGGGTATTTAAAAATCAGGAGGGTGCGGTCTTAGACCCATTTTATGAGATTTTAAAAACGGTTGATGCTCATGTAACCATCAGAGGGGATTTTCCCAGCCAGTTTGATGACATAGATTTGCTTATCTTACATCCTACTTCTATGACTCCCGATGTCTTTGATACCATCAGTATCAGTAAATTCCGAAATCCCAATATCAAAACAGTAGTGATCTCCAGTGCACACGGCAGTGATCTGTTTTTACAGGCGATTGATGTCGGTGTGGATAAATATCTTCTCAAACCCCTTTTACCCAGTGCCGTTAAAAAGGTAGCTGAACGGTTGATTCACCACTCAATCGAGGCCAAACAGGCACAAAAGGCCTATAAACAAATTAATCTTATGTTCGGAGCCATATCAAAAACTTCTCTTTTAGTACGTATGGAAGAGAATGGGATAATTATCGAAGTGAACGATCTTTTGACCAAATTACTTGGTTTTCCCTCTGAATCGATGATTGATTCCCATTGGATGCGATTTGTCGAACGCCGATTTTGGGTCTATTTACGTTCTTTAATACGCGAAAGACTTAAAGCAGGGGAGATCCATCGGGGGATTATTGAATTGCTTAATGTAAATGGAGCGGCGGTTACCGTTGATGCCACCGTGTATGCAATACGTGACAAAAGAGGTGAGATTGAAGAGATTGTTTTTATAGGTCAGGATGTCAGTGAAATGAATCGGGCCATCTTGGTCAGTATGGAGCATCTGATTGATTATGATACGTCACTCGCTATCCTTTTTAACCATCGATATGAACCTGTTTTAGTCAATCGCAAATTTTTAGAGCTTAATGGTTATCAGAGCAGTGAGGATTTTTTTGCTTCGTGCGATGTATGGACATGGATGTCAGAAGATCATGATGTTCTGACTCCGATTTTATCTCATAAAAACTCTCAGAAAGAGATATTGGAAACGATCTTTATCCTTACACGCAGCGGTGATATTTCAGGCAGAATTGTTTCAGTGGATACGAATCAGACGAAACGCTATTATACGGTACACATTAGTTCTATGCCTAACCCTATGATTCGTAGTGAAGAGTATCATATCCTTTATTTTGTTGATGTCACGTATTTGGAACGGCTTAAAGAAGAGCGATTAAGCGATGCTAAACTGATTACCGTCGGACGGTTGGCTGCAGCGATTACGCATGAGATCAATACCCCGATTACCTATATTAAAGGGAATTTGGAATTGCTCAAATGGGAGTGCACAGATGCAATGAGTGATGCGGAAGAATTTTTCAAGTCGATTGATGAGGGGATAGTACGGATCGAATCGATTGTAAGTTCTATGTATGAATTTGCCGGTACGGGTAAAGAGGAGATGAAGCCGTGTAATGTCCATATGACATTGATTTATGCTTTACGCATTGTGATGAATCGGGCTAAACATGTTGTTCCTATTACGATTAACGGTGAGATATTTTCACCAGCTACCGTATACGATCCATCGGGATGTATGACCATGGGAATCTCGACTCGACTTGAACAAGTGTGGATTATTATTTTAAATAATGCTCTAGATGAATTTGAAAAAGGTACAATAGCGTATGAGAATCGTCATATCGATATCAAGTTTCACTGTGATTCCGAAGAGATCGTTATTCAACTCATCGATAATGCGGGAGGAATACCTGAATCGATTGTGAATGGGATATTTGATTTCGCAATCAGCGGAGAGAAAAAAAAGAGTATGGGTATCGGGTTGAATGTTGCAAAAGCCATTATTGATAAACATGGGGGAACGATCCGCGTCACTAATGAAAACCATGGTGCCGTATTCGAAATTATTTTGAAAACGTATGGGGAGAGCAAATAGATGTTTTTTGGTACAGAAGTAAAGAAATATAAGAAAGAAGCAGAAGAATTACGTATAGAACGTGATCGTTTAGCCGCCGAAGTACAACTTTACAAAGAGATTGCTGCGTTGAGTGACAAAGAGGCTGTCGTTGTTTTAAACGAAAGAGGCGAGGCGATCTTTTTTAATACACGAGCAGATGCGATTTCGAATAAAGAAGCGGTTATTAGAGAATTACTTACTGAGGCAAAAGAGATTGTTGTCGGAGAGTGCGAAGCTTCGGTTATAAGCAAAAACCTCGGGAACGGTACTAAAGGATTTATCTTAACCAAAGCCTCTATTGTCGGAGGTGAAGATAACCATCTCTTGGAAATGCATCAACAAAGTATCCGCGGTGCATTAAGTGCTACCCAAAAAGTATTTATGGATATTCTCGACAAACTCAAAGACATGGTGGAACAATCGCGTGAAACGGCACAAGGATCCGATGAGGGACTTAAAATTGCCAATCACGTGGACGCCGATATGAATAAATTGGCAGAATTGATGGAGGGGACTCTTTCGACGACAGCTGCTCTGGTGTCGCGTTCACATGAGGTATCGAGTGTTGTCTCATTGATCAAAGATATTGCGGACCAGACCAATCTTTTAGCCCTTAATGCTGCAATTGAAGCGGCACGTGCAGGTGAACACGGAAGAGGTTTTGCGGTTGTAGCCGATGAGGTACGAAAATTGGCGGAACGAACCCAAAAAGCGACCAAAGAGATTGAAATAGTTATTCAGTCGATGGAACAAGACACCAATGAAATCGAAACCGCTACCGAAGAGCTTTCCACTATCGTCTCGAGTACGAAAGGGGAGGTTACGCAGCTGTCGGATCGAATGGCAATCTTTCAACGTAATGCGTCTCGCAGTGTGTATGAGATTATGGATATCAGCAATTATATTTTTAGCAATTTGGCAAAAATTGATCATGTTATTTACAAAAACAATGTGTACGCTTTCTTATTTGGGCAAGAGAGCAATTTCAACGCAGTTGATCACCATAATTGTCGCCTTGGCAAATGGTACGATGGCGGAGTAGGAAAAGAGCAGTTTGGCACACTCAAATCCTATGGTCGTCTTGAAGGACCGCATGCACAAGTACATACGCAAGCTAATGCGCTAATCTCGGATTGCGGTGACGGAAAAAAATTGTGTTCACGTTCCCAAATTGAACAGCGTATTAAAACGATTGAAGAAGCAAGTACAGAAGTCTTTGCAGCATTGGATCTTTTGGTTGCGGAAAAAACAGAAGATTTGATGGGAACTGCCATTGAGCATTTATTTGGAGGATTAAAATGATACGTTTGATGATTGTGGATGATGAACCTTCTATCGGTACGATGTTAGAAAAAGCGTTAGGGCGATCAAAAGATTTTAAAATAGAGTATTATGATAATCCGATCAATGCTCTCTCACGATTTCGTGCCGGAGCGTATGATGGTGTTTTGCTTGATATTATGATGCCGCATAAAGATGGGCTGAGTGTCCTTGAAGAGATCAAGACCAAAGACCCTGAATGCGTTGTGATTATGATGACGGCGTATTCTACTTTGGATAAAGTATTACATTCACATAAAGTGGGTGCAGATCATTATCTTTTAAAACCGTTTGATTCCTTGGCAGCAGTAGAGAAAAAAGTTCGTGAATTGGTTCACGAACGTCATTGATTTTAGCATTGGGGGTAAGCCCCCTTTTTTTTTTTTGACCTGCAACTCTATACCATAGTAATTTAGTATGGATACTTGACAATAAGATATTGTTATTTTAATATGGTGATAAAAAAAGGAGATGTGATGGCTCAGCAATGCCCATTGATTTTTCGTCAAATTGATGCAAATACGGTTCGTATCAATACATTCTTTGTTATAAGTGTGGTAGCAGCTTATTTGGTTACCGGTGTGTTAAGTCTTTTGCTACTCTTAATAATCGATTTTTTACTTCGTTTATACGGATATAAACATTTTAGTCCGATTCAAAATCTTTCATTGATTATTCAAAAGAAGTTTTCTATACCTGCCAAAATGGAAGATGCGGGAGCCAAGCGATTAGCCGCTTTTTTTGGAGTCGGATTTACGGTAGCTCTGGTGATTTTTGATCTTCTCGGAATTAAGCTGGCTGTTGATGCTACTGCCGCTATTTATCTTTTTTGTGCAAGTTTAGAATTATTTTTCGGTTATTGTATTGCATGTAAAATATATTATATTGCCAAGAAAGTTTATCCACAAGGATTTAGATAATGGCAGCATTATCTTCTAAGGCAATCTATGGTCTTGCTGCGATGCATGTGTTGTGTCATGCACCGCGTGGAAGATCAATGCAGGTACGTGAGATTTCAGCTATGACACGAATATCTCATGGTTATTTGGAGCAGCTTCTCTCTATTTTGCGTCGAAATCATTTGGTGGTTGGTTTACGAGGAGCTTCAGGTGGATACAAACTTTCACGTCCTGCCAATGAGATTGAGGTAATTGAAATCATAGAAGCGTTAGAGGGGCCGTTTTATAATATAGAGGGTAATGTGGGGTCAAGTCTTATCTTAGAATACTTTTGGAGAGATATAGAAGATAAAATGCGTTCACTGTTCGAAATGAAACTTTCGGAACTCGATCAGGCGTATCAACCGCATTACTATGAAATTTAATGTTTATACGTGCCTGACGCTTCGATAAGACGACGGTTATGCACCATGATTGATTCAATTTCTGTTGCATTTTTATTATTATAAGGATGTTGTGTTTTTTTGCTATTGGCAGCATGAACTTCATGGTAAAAGTCGTTGAGGCTGCCCCCTTTTCGTTTTTTGGTAGAGCGGTATGCCGTAAACATATCAATGGGAGCGGCTTTAGGTTCAGAGTATTTTGAAAAGATAGCTTCAGCAGCTTTATTTTTACGCATAATTATCCAATAGTTCTAATATTCCCATCACAAGCAAATAAAGTTCCATTATAGACCTTCATTGACTACATACCACAGGCGTTCGATTTCTGCATCATCTAAAAACAGAGTAGATGCATGAGTGTAGAGCCATTCGAGTCCTTTAGTATTGATGGACAAGGTGTGTGAACACTCTTTGTGCGCCGGTAAAAAAGCACGTATCAACGAGACATTATCGGTGATAGGCTGATCACAAAAGAAGCACTCCATTTGACGATGCAGCCGCCCTTCGTAATCGAGTAATTTGACATACGATTCAATGGCTAGACGCTTTGGATTTTGATCACTCCATAAACGTGCCGCATTGTTTAGCAGTTCAAAATAAAACGATCCAATCTCTTCCGATTGCTGCAAATGAGGATAAAACAGCGAGATAAACTGCTGCCATAATCGTATCCGGTCATATTGGTTCATCCATGGGTATCCCAGATGGATAACATCACGCAATCGTCCGATGGAAGTTTTAATCGAATATTCAACTTCAAAGTCGATTTTAAATCCCATATTAATGGGGCTGTGGCGTGCTCCGAAAAAGCGATAAAGGGTCGTTAAGTCTTTTTCGGTTATGATAGTGACGATCATATCTTCATCGCGAGCGCGGTTGAGTTTTATGATAAATCCCTGCATATTTGGTTCTACTCTACACGCTTGACGCGAAATTTTTTTATAATCTTTGTCATTTTAATCATTTTTAACCTAAGAAACGTTAAAATAAGTAAATTTCATCTCCCTTTAGACTACTTATGTTTAAAAAGAGATTAAAAAATATCAATTTGCCGAAAACTTTCCGGTGAAAGGTGACGATTCCAGTGGAATACCGAGATTTATTACGTTCATTTAAAGATAACTGCGGATTTGGTTTGATCGCCAATATTAAAAACCGCCCCTCTCATGAGAATCTGGAAAACGCGATAACCGCATTAGAGCGGATGATGCACCGCGGTGCTGTTGCAGCAGATGGCAAAACCGGTGATGGAAGTGGACTGTTGCTCTCAATTCCTCATGATTTTATGCGTTCAACCGCATCAGAAAATGGGATAGAACTTCCGGAAATGTATGCTGTTGCGGTGATTTTTACCCGCGATGCTTCACAGTTGGCAACCTTTGAAAAAATTTGTGTCAATAATGACTTGAAAGTGGTTTTGAACCGAATTGTACCTGTAGATACGAATGCTCTTGGAGAACAAGCACTTGCATCGTTGCCTCAAATTCACCATCTTTTTATTACCGCTAATTCTTTAATGGCTTCTCGACGTTTTGATGCGTTGGTTTATCTTAGCCGTAAAGAGACCGAACATGCTTTGGTGGATGATGAAGATTTTTATATTGCATCAATGTCTTCACGGGTAATTTCGTATAAAGGGCTGATTATGCCCACTCATATTAAAGAATTTTATACTGATCTTCAAAATGAAAATTTCAAAATCTCTTTTGCCCTTTTTCACCAACGTTTTTCTACGAATACCCTTCCGAAATGGCGCTTAGCTCAGCCGTTCCGCGCCGTTGCACACAATGGTGAGATCAACTCGGTGGAAGCGAACCGTTTTAATGTTGCAGTCAAGTCCGAATCGATAAAAAGTGAAGTCTTCACCGATGAAGAGATTGCACGACTTCTTCCTATTCTTCAGCCGGGTGGATCGGACAGTGCAAGTGCCGATAACTTTTTTGAATTTTTGATCATCAACGGTATGGATTTCTTCAAAGCGGCACGTGCCGTTATCCCTGCTCCATGGCAAAATGCTCCTCATATGGACCCAAAACTGCGTGCATTTTATGAGTACCACTCTACCGTATTTGAAGCATGGGACGGTCCTGCGGCGTTTTCTCTCACCGATGGTCGCTATATCGGGTGTGTACTCGATCGTAACGGTCTTCGCCCTTCTAAATACATTATTACTCATGATGATACGCTCCTGATTGCAAGTGAATACGGAGTTATTGATATTTCCGAAGATCAGATCAAAGAGCGCGGACGATTGCAATCGGGTCAAATGATCGGATTGGATTTGAAATTCGGTAAAGTACTCAAAGATGAAGATATTAACCAATACCTAAAATCATCGAATCCCTATATGAAATGGCTCAACGACCACATGATCTATCTTCAAGAACATGTGGATGAGCAATACGTAACCCGTTGTGAATACGATGCGACAAACTTGATTGCACGTCAACGTTACTTCAATATTACCCAAGAGGTGGTTGAACAGGTTATCGAACCGATGATGCGCGATGGCAAAGAGGCAGTCGGATCGATGGGGGATGATACCCCTTTGGCGGCGTTCAGCAGCGTTCAACGTCACTTCTCTGATTATTTCAAACAACGTTTCGCCCAAGTGACCAATCCTCCGATTGACCCTATCCGCGAAAAAGTAGTCATGAGTTTGAATACCGGTTTTGGTGAAACTCATAATATTTTGGATGAGATCCCTTCTCATGCGAACCGCCTCAAAGCGATTTCACCGATCATTATTCGAGAAAAGCTCGAAGTGCTTAAATCGTTTGGGGATAAAAAATCTCCGAGATATCAGTCTTTTTATACGAATCAGGAATTTTCAACGACGTATAAAGGTGCCTTAAAAGCCGCGCTTGAAACGTTGGTGGATCACGTGGTCAAAGCAGTCCGCGAAGAGGGTGTCCGTATTGTTATCCTTGATGATAGCGGTTTTGACAAAGAACATAAAGCGATTCCGATGGCAATGGCGGTTGGACGAATCAGTCGTGCACTGTTGGATGCACGTATCCGCCATTTGGTATCGATTGTTGCGTGTACGTCCGAAGTGATCGATTCTCACGGTGCTGCAACACTGATCGCGTACGGTGCAAGTGCGGTTTACCCAAGCCTTCTGTTCGCTACGGTAGCCGCTCGTGCAGAAAACAGTGTCAATGAAGTGAACTGTTCGGAAGCCTTTAAATCGGTACACCACGCATTGAATGCCGGATTACTTAAAATTATGTCCAAAATGGGAATCGCAACTATCGCCTCTTATCGTAACTCAGGATTATTCGATGTTATCGGTTTGAGCAAAGAGATTGTACATGAGTGTTTCGGAGAGTCCCATGCAATGATTCCGGGACTTTCGTATGATGATATTGATGCGCGTTTGGAACGCAATCATAAAGATGCGTTTGAGGTGGGTGGATTTAACCGTATTTTTCCGCTTAAAATCGGGGGATATTACAAATTTTACAACGGACAAGAGCACCATGATTTCAATCCGGATGTAATTCACGCGATCCATCGTGTTTCCAAAACCGGCAAACGGGAAGATTTTGATAAACTCAGTGCATTGGTGAACGGTCGCGGACAAAAATTTATCCGAGATTTTTTCGAATTTAAATCGGACCGCCCAAGCATCGATATTTCTGAAGTAGAACCGAAAGAAGCTATTTTCAAACGATTCGCGTCAGCAGCAATGTCTTTGGGCTCGATTTCTCCGGAAGCACATGAGTGTGTGGCTGTAGCTATGAACACGATCGGGGCACAAAGTAACTCAGGGGAGGGGGGTGAAGATGCGGCACGTTTCGGAACCCTCAAAAACTCTAAAATCAAACAGGTGGCATCGGGACGTTTCGGTGTCACTCCTGCGTATCTTCGTTCTGCGGAAGAGATTCAGATTAAAGTAGCCCAAGGGGCAAAACCGGGTGAGGGGGGACAACTTCCTGGGCATAAAGTAAGCGGTCTTATCGCACGTCTTCGCTACACGATGCCGGGAGTAACTTTAATTTCACCTCCGCCGCATCATGATATCTATTCAATCGAAGATCTGGCACAGTTGATTTTCGATATGAAACAGGTCAACCCAAATGCAAAAGTAGCGGTTAAGCTCGTCTCTTCTGCAGGTGTTGGAACCATTGCTGCCGGTGTTGCCAAAGCATACGCAGATAAAATCATCATCTCCGGCGGAGACGGTGGAACCGGTGCAGCACCATTGACTTCGATCAAGTTTGCGGGGAATCCGTGGGAACTCGGTCTCTCTGAAGCGCATAATGCTCTCAAAGCAAATAATCTTCGCGGATTGGTTCACGTCCAAACCGACGGCGGACTTAAAACCGGTCAAGATATTGTTAAAGCGGCATTGTTAGGTGCTGAGAGTTATGCCTTCGGTACGGGTGCATTGACGATCATCGGATGTAAAATGCTTCGCATCTGTCACGTCAACAAATGTTCCGTGGGTATTGCAACCCAAAACGAAAAATTGCGTAGTGAATATTTTAACGGTACGGTTGAGCAACTTATCAACTATTTTACCTACTTAGCCGAAGATGTCCGTAAAATCATGGCTCAATTGGGTTATAAAACGATGGAAGAGATGGTCGGGAGAAGCGATTTGCTTAAAGTCGTTGATACCGAATTCGCGAAAAAATTTGACTTTAGTTCTGTTTTGCACCGCGAAGAGGGATTTAATACGTGTCAAGCTCCAAGCAATGAGCCGTTTGACAGCAATGAGTTTGAAAAAGAGGTTCTTTCCGAAGCGATGGATGCGATTAAAAATCCGGAACGTCCTATCCGTATGGTTCGTGACATTTGTAACTTAAATCGTAGCTTTGGTGCTCGAATCAGTGGAGAAATTGCTCAGTACTACGGGGATAGCGGTCTTAAATCCGATACGATTCGCCTCCAGCTCAAAGGTATTGCAGGTCAAGCCTTGGGAGCTTTCTTGATTAACGGGGTATCAATCCATCTCGAAGGGGTTGCGAACGACTACATCGGTAAAGGGATGCACGGCGGTAAAATCGTGATCAAATCCAAAAATCAAGGGGAGCGTTTCAGTGCCGGCGGTAACACCTGCCTGTATGGTGCTACTGGCGGTAAGCTCTTTATCTCCGGTTCAGTAGGGGAGCGTTTCGCAGTACGTAACTCAGGTGCATTGGCTATTGTTGAAGGTACTGGAGACAATGCGTGTGAATATATGACCGGCGGTGTTGTGGTAATTTTGGGTAAAACAGGTATTAACTTTGGTGCAGGTATGACCGGCGGTTTTGCGTTTGTGTATGACCGTGATCACAGTTTTGTCGAAAATGTTAACCGTGAGTTGATTGATGCACTCCGCATTGATACCGATGATGGGGATGAAGCACGTCATTATCTAAAGCGATTGTTAAAAGAGTACATTGCAGAAACGGAAAGTGAAATGGCGCAAAGCTTGCTCAAAAATTTCCGTGTTGAGATTCGAAATTTCTGGTTGGTTCGCCCGAAAAACTTAACCAAATTGCCACTTAATCCTGATAAAGGGGACTAAAATATTATGAGAGAATTTTTAACTATCGAGCGTATTGATCCGACAAAACGAGGTGTCGTTCAACGGCTCAAAGATTTTAGTGAAATTTATGAACCGATGGGGCAGAATGATGCTTCGTCTCAAAGTGACCGTTGTATTCAGTGCGGAGATCCGTTTTGTCTTAATAAATGTCCATTGCACAACTATATTCCTCAATGGCTAAAATCGGTTGCCGAGAAAGATTTGAAATTTGCATTTAACCTCTCCAATGAGCCCTCACCGTTTCCGGAAGTGATGGGGCGTGTTTGTCCGCATGATAGGTTGTGTGAGGGAGATTGTACCCTTAATGATGGACATGGTGCCATTACCATTGGATCCATTGAGACGTTTATCAATGAAGAGGGGTTTAAACACGGATTTAAACCGTATTTTCCCGGAATAACGACGGATAAAAAGGTAGCTGTTATTGGTTCTGGCCCAGCGAGCCTCTCTTGCGCTACTTATCTGCTTCGATCTGGAATTGCGGTAACGATGTATGAAAGAAGTGATCGTGCAGGCGGACTTCTCACCTACGGTATCCCAAATTTTAAACTGGATAAAAAGATTGTTGAACGTCGTATTGGGCTCTTAGTAGAAGCAGGTTTGAAATTAGTCGTGAATTGTGAAGTGGGTCGTGATATCGAATTAGACCAAATCGCTGATCAACACGATGCTCTCTTTATCGGTATTGGTGCGACTAAAGGCAAAGGTGCAAAAATTGCCGGTGAAAATGCTTCAAATGTGTATCCGGCTATGGAGTATCTTACTGCAATACAGCGTAAGAATTTTGGTCTTAGTTACGATAAAAAATTTGATTTTAAAGACCTTGAAGTGGTTGTCGTAGGTGGTGGTGATACAGCAATGGACTGTTTGCGTACGTCAAAACGCGAAGGGGCAAAAAATGTCACTTGTTTGTACCGTCGTGACGCACATAACATGCCCGGATCCGTTAAAGAGTATAAAAATGCAATCGAAGAAGGGGTAGAATTTGTTTTTCATGCTTCCCCCAAAGAGATCATTTTAAATGATTCTGGCAGAGCAGTCGGTATTCATATGGCAAAAACCGTTCTCGGGGCTAAAGATGAGAGCGGACGTCAAAAGATGGAAGAGGTTAAGGGGGGTGATTTTAATGTCAACGCAGACATTATTATCATGGCTCTCGGTTTTGACCCTGCTGTCCCTCCCTTCTTGGCAGAAAACGGCATTTCGGTTAATAACTGGGGCGGTATCATCATTGATGAAAAATACGAGACAACTACGCCGGGGATTTATGCCGGAGGGGATTGTTTCCGTGGTGCGGATTTAGTGGTAACTGCCGCTTATGATGGGCGAGAAGCGGCACGCTCAATTATTAAATCATTACTAAGCTAATGGACGATAATTTTATCGCTGCGGCCATTAATGCGTGCACTGAGATTCGCGCATCGGTATGCAGCGGTGATGAAGGGCTTTTTACCTCCTATTCGGTAGGACATGGCGGCGATATCAGCAGCGGAGCTGATTTACGTGCCGAATCAATCTGCTATCATCATCTTAGCTCGTACGGGGCATTGTTTTCCGAAGAGAGCGGTTGGATAAGTCCAAAGAGTACTATTAATATTATCTGTGATCCTATTGACGGAAGTGATAATTTTGCTTCCCATTTTCCCTATTACGGCGTTTCAATTGCCAGAGAGATAGAGGGAGTTACGACCGATGGACTTGTCTGCAATCTTGCAAACGGAGATATATTTATCCGGACTCCCAAGGAATATTACCGAACTTCATTGGATAATTTGACACTAAAAATCCCTATTGTTGCACCTCCTCATCCTAAAATTGGACTCTTTGAAAAATCCCCTGAACATCCGCAGTTGGCTAAAGTATTGATGGATGAAAAGCTGAAATTTCGCTCTCCGGGTGCACTTGCTCTCTCTTTAGCCTATGCCCCTTATGTTAATTATGTGCTATTTTTAGGTACAATGCGGCCATACGATATCCAAGCGGGTCTCTATTTAAGCCGCCATCTTCATACGTTTCAAAACGATCATGTTATCTTGCTTAGCCGGGATATTGAGGTATTTGAGCGTATCAGAGCGATTGTACAATAAGGAGATTTTTTGAGTCTATTTAACCTCTTCGGAGACTCCGAAAAGAAGAAACAACCTACGAAAAGCGAAGCACCATCACACTGGGTTAAATGCCCCTCTTGTCAGTCATTGATGTACTACAAAGAGATCGAAAAACAGAATCATGTGTGTCCAAAATGTGGTTTTCACCTCCGCATCGGCGTTAAAGAACGTCTTGCCCTTATTGCAGATGAGGGAAGTTTTGTTGAGTTTGACGGCAATCTTAAACCGACCGATCCGATCAGTTTCGTTGATAAAAAAAGCTATGCTGCACGTATTGATGAGGGATATGCTAAAAACGGTACTTACTCATCCGTTGTGAGCGGTGAATGCACCATTAATGATGTTCCCGTTCAACTGGTTGTTTTTGATTTTAACTTCATGGGCGGATCATTGGGCTCAGTTGAAGGGGAGAAAATTGTCCGCGCGATCAACCGTGCCATAGCCAAACGGATGGGTGTTATTATTGTCAGTGCCAGCGGCGGTGCACGTATGCAGGAGAGTACCTTTTCTTTAATGCAGATGTCTAAAACGTCTGCAGCTTTGGCAAAATTAGCCAACGCCAAGCTCCCTTATATCTCACTTCTTACCGATCCGACAATGGGTGGAGTCAGTGCTTCCTTTGCAACGCTTGGTGATATTATTATTGCTGAACCGGGTGCATTGGTCGGTTTTGCAGGTCAGCGGGTTATCAAACAAACCATCGGAAGCGATTTACCGGAAGGATTCCAACGTGCGGAGTTCTTACTCGAAAAAGGTTCGATTGATATGGTTGTAGCACGCAGCGAGCTCAAAGAGACGCTCAGTGATCTTCTCAAACTTTTACTCCCTTAAATGCGCCTTTACGCTCTTTGTGATATAGATATGCTCCGTGCCAACGGAGTTGACCTGGGCACCTTCGTCTCTCAAGCAAAAAAATACGACGCCGAGATACTTCAATACCGGAACAAACATGCAGACATTGCTACGATCAAAGGGGATTTGATTCTTTTGAGACAATTGTGGGATGGATTTTTGATTATTAATGATCACTATGAATTAGCCCCTTTTTGTGACGGTATTCATATCGGTCAAGAGGATTTGCTCACTATAGATTCTGATCCGGAACGTGCAATAAAAATTCTGAAATTGGCGATCGGTGCAGATAAAATTATTGGTCTTTCTACCCACAACGCCAACGAGATTGCAATCGCCAATACTTTGGATCTCAATTACATTGGTTTAGGGGCATTCCGGGCTACATTAACCAAGTCAGATACAAAGGTATTGGGGGATAGCTTAGATACGATTGCATCAGGTTCTAAGCATCCTGTCGCAGCTATTGGTGGGGTTAGATTGGAAGATAGATTTCAACATGTGACGTATAATGTAATTGGTTCAGGGCTACTGTGAATATTTCTATTGTTACGATTGCAAAAAAAGAGCGTTCGTTGTATGATCCTCTTTATCAAGAACAGATGAAAATGATCTCCCGTTTTGCTAAAGTGGATGATATAGAATTGTTCCCTAAAGAGGTCGTAAAGGCACATACTATCAGCCCTGAAGCATCTCAGATAGCATATTCGAAACTGTTATTACCGATGTTGGGTAAAAACTACTCGATAGCGTTACATCCGGAGGGGAAAAAAATAGATAGTTTTGCATTTAGTAAGCTTATAAGTGATAAAATTTCGTTGCAATTT
This sequence comes from Sulfuricurvum sp., assembly GCF_041651515.1. Lineage (GTDB taxonomy): Bacteria > Campylobacterota > Campylobacteria > Campylobacterales > Sulfurimonadaceae > Sulfuricurvum. The sequence goes on along the minus strand of NZ_JBAZJF010000003.1, from coordinate 50,718 downwards.
TTTATAGGCGGGGCTTACGGCTTCGAGAAAAGTTTTGTGGATCAATGCGACGCTGTTATCAGTCTTTCTGATATGACAATGAGCCACAAAATTGCAAAAGCTGTTTTGCTGGAGCAAATCTATCGCGCCTATTCACTGTTGGCAAACCATCCGTACCATAAATGAGGAGCATTGATGAGAGATAATGAGCTGCACTACTTCGAAGAGATATTACTGGCACGTAAAATTCAGATTGTTAAAAATCTGACCGGCGTCGAGAGTGAGATGAAACAATTACGTGAGCTCGAACTCAATGACGAAGGTGACTATGCATCGGTCAGTAATGACAATATGGTAGAAAATGCTATTGGTGCACAACAGACACAAGAGCTCCAAGAGATTGAAGCGGCACTCTTCAAAATTAAATCAAAACAATACGGAATTTGCGAAATGTGTGAGGATGATATCGGTTTTCAACGGCTGAAAGTCAAACCTCATGCAAAATACTGCATTATTTGCCGACCAATCGTCGAAAAAAATAAAGGGTAGAGGGAAAATTAATGCAGTTAAAACGTTATACGATCGCTTCGCTAATTTTGATATTGCTTGTCGGTATAGCAGCATACAGTATTTCAAACGATTCAATCTCTTTTGATTTATTGGGAATGCATTTCCCTAATTTACCGATCGCATTTTGGGTAATTGTTCCTCTCCTGGTTCTTTATATTGCCAGCATGTTACACATGATGATTTATGCGTTGGTCGGAAATTTTAAACTTCGTCGTCTGAGTAAAGATAATGAAAAAATGATCGATGCGCTTCGTGATGCGTTACTGGGTGTAAGTGAGCGTAATTATGTGTATAAAACCGAAGCCTATAAACTGATAGGGAAGCTTATTGACAATTCGTTGCTCCTCCCTTTTAATACCCTTCGCTCTATCGGAAACGAAAAAATTGATGAAGCACTTCAATTGATGCGTGATGTTAATGAGAAGAAAAAAGTAGATATCAAAAAGTTTCATTTGTCCAACACAACATCAATCGCTATTCAAAATAATTTGAACCGTTTTGAACGGGGTGATATTGATGCCGATCGTATCCTTTCACGTAGTGAGGGCTACGGTGAAATTGTAAGTGCAAAAGCGTATGAAACGTATGTTCAGTCTGCTTCGGTCGGATCGATCCTAAAATACAAACACCTTTTTACAAAATCATCACTCCTCGATTTCGTACAGCGTATCAATGCAGCGGAAAACGGTATTGAAATGGGTAATGAAGAGCTTGTAAGCCTCTTGAGCGGTTTGAAACTGACGAATGAAGATTATATCGATGTATCCGATGCTATGTCAAAAAATATGCTTCCGGAACAGCGTATCCGTCTGTTTGAGATGCTTAGTGAGAAAAATGATGATGCGATGGAAGGGTATTTGTTTACGTTGTATGATCTTCAAATGATTGATACCGCCAACGAAATCCTCAATAATACATCCAAAGATGATTACCAAATTTTCAAAGCATACCGCGATCTCAAACGTGCCAATAAACATTACGACATTGCTATTTTTCTTCGTAGAAGCTGTAATTAATACTTTCAAACTTCGCCCTTAGGGCGATAATAATTTTTACCTCAGGTACACACTATAATGACTCCTAAACTCTCCTTTTCCTCTCCTGTATATGCCCTTGCACCTCTTGCCGGATATACCGATCTTCCGTTTCGAAACGTCGTCAAAAAATTCGGTGCCGATTTGACGGTGAGTGAGATGATCAGTTCAAATGCACTTGCACACGGTTCAACCAAGACCCTTAGAATGTTAGAACGCAGTCCGAATGAAGATCCCTATTCGGTTCAGATTGCCGGATCGGAAGAAGAGATCGTGCGTAGAGCGGTAGAGGTGCTTAATACTCAGGATGATATCGACATTATCGATCTTAACTGTGGGTGTCCGGTTCCGAAAATCGTTTGTCACGGTTCGGGGAGTGCGCTTCTCAATGATTTACCCCGTATGGCTCGCATTATCGAGATGATCAAAAAGACTTCGAATAAATCAACGCTGAGTGTCAAAATACGCCTTGGATTTGAGTCAAAAAATCATATTGAGATTGCGAAGCTTGTCCAAGAGTGCGGCGCTGATTTTCTGGCGGTGCATGGACGTACCCGTGCCGGTAAATTCAAAGCAGCAGTCGATTATGACGCTATAGCAGAGATCAAAGCTGCAGTAAGTATTCCGGTGATTGCCAACGGTGATATTGATTCCTTTGAAAAAGCGCAATGGGTTCTGGATCATACCAAGGCAGACGGTGTGATGATCGGTCGCGGAGCCGTAGGTGCTCCATGGATATTCCACCAGCTCAAAACGGGGAGTGCGACCGTCGATCCGATACTCAAGCACGCCATCATTATGGAGCATTTGGACAGTATGGTGAATTTTTACGGAGCGCGCGGCGTTGTGACATTCCGAAAACACGTTCATACCTACTCAAAAGGATATGAGGGGGCATCGGCAATGCGAGATATGGTCAACCGTATCGATGACCCTATCCACTTCCGAGCCGTCGTAGATGAGTTCTTCCTTACCCACCGTCAGATTGGGGAGGGGTTCAAAGCCTCGGATATGAGCTGTGAGTGTTAAATTCACTTCTTATTATTTCGATCTAAGATGTATATTGGAGATTGGTGATAGCTAATGTTTTTGTACCTTCACATATATTATCGAAGAATTCTTTCATACGTATGGTAAAGTATATATTTATAGTTAGTGTATAGGGAAAAGTATGAGTCTCTATAAATATTTAAGCATTGATATACTAAAAAAAGTAATCGCTGGAAAAATTCGTTTTACACAACCTGGAGCTTTTAATGATCCATTTGAAATGTTACCGGAACTCTATGTGCCAGAAAATTTCGATAAAAAAGAGATCAATATTAGATTTGATGTAATTGCTCCACGGCGAAATCCATCTATTGGCGATTTAAAGCTGGATTACGCGTCTGATTACTGTAGTGACATTACATCTAGAAAAATTTTAAAATCATTAAATCAATCAATAGGTATTTTATGTTTGTCAAAAAATCACGAGTCATTATTGATGTGGTCACATTATGCTGATAACTATTCAGGTGCAGTAATTGAGTTTGATGCTGAACATGAATTTTTCCAAGGGCAAATTGAGGTCCATTATCATGAGAGGCGGCCAATAAAAGACATTGGAACATACCTTAATAATAATGAAGCAATACCAATTTCCGAATTGTGCGTAAAATCAGATCAATGGATAGATGAGGCTGAAGTAAGATTGGTGAGAAGTCTTACTGATTGTATAAAAGACAAAGAAGGGGATAAGTTTCCAATATATGTAATGGATATACCTATCGATTGCATTAAATCGGTCATAATGGGTGAAAGAACTTTATTAGAACATCAAAGAGAAGTTTGGGAACTTGTTAAAGAAACTAATATTTCACTTTCGTTGGCTGCTATTTCAAACTGGGGATATGAATTTAGGCCAGAATTAATAAAATCAAATGAGCCTTACCCAAAAGTTAATCCTTTTATAAGTCCAAGAACTGCACATATATTTAAGGATTTTACTGGTGATTTAGGTGAACTAGCTCGCTGGATGATAGAAAATCATAAACTAAGTTGTATAGTAAATCAAACAGTATAAAGTATTAAGAAAATGGGGATGTCCTAAAACAAGAAAATCTCTTGATGAGTATAAGAAAAAATCTTTCGTTATAATGACAAATAGAAAATAGGAGGATAAGATGCATACGATCCGACTGAATATTCACGATACCATCTACGATAAGCTGATGGGATTATTGGAGATTTTGCCCAAAGACAAGCTTGAGATAGTCGAAGAGCATAATACATATCCTGCAATCTCTCTTGACGAGGCAAAACAAAAAGTTGAACGTGCTATCAACAATATTGCAAACAATGAAGGGTTGAACCTCAATACCGCCATCGACAAGGTTATGAAGTCCTAGATGACTTACTCAATCCTTGTTGAACCTGAAGATCTTCAAGACTTGAAAAATATCTTTCACTATATCTCAGAACAAGATTCCAAAAATAAAGCTGCCGATTTTATTAATGAACTTAGAAACGCTATCACGTCACTTTCCACCATGCCTTACCGATGCAGAAAAAGTTTTTATACCGATGATGAAAATACTAGAGATATGATTTATAAAGGGTATACGATTGTTTTTAATGTGCGAGAAGATAAGGTACATGTGTTAACGTTATTTAGACAAAAAACTTTTTTATTGTAACTCTTTGCTTCTCTTTTAAAGTAACCCTTCAACCATAGTTTTTCATTAGCCTCTTTGGGTACAATCGCCACAAAAAAAAGGTAATCCTATATGAATATTGATTTTTACAATGCGGGGATGAATGCTTTTGACGGTAAACGTTTTGAAGAAGCGCATGAGTGGTTTATGAAAGGGAGCGAAGATCCACGATGTTCGTATGCCCTTGCAACCCTCTATTATAACGGTCAAGGGGTAGAACGGAGTTTTGCCAAATCGACAGAATATTATGCCATTGCTGCAGAAGCGGGAATTTTACCGGCTCAGGTGAGTGCGGGATTTGCGTATGCCAATGCGATGGGAGTACCGGAAGATTTTGACAAAGCAGCCTATTATCTCAAAATGGCGGTTGCTCAGGGAGAGCCGGCGGCAAAAGTGACATTGGGGGAAATTTATGCCAAAGGATACGGCGGAGGGAGTCGTAAAGAGGCAGCGGTATTGATCAAAGAGGTTTTAGCCAGTACGGGCGGAGAAGAAGCGTATGACGTTTACAGCCGCTATGAGCTGCATAACGTATAAAAAAGGGTATTAATACCCTCCTGAAGCTTTCTCTTTATACGAATCAAACGGCTCGTCTTGTGCCGGGGCGAGTTGAAAATAGCCATCAAGCTCACGGTGTTTAGACTGCAAAAGGGTTTCAAAATCATTTTGGGTAATCGGAATATTATCTTGAAATTTGTCGAGCAAGAGCGTATTGTTGCCCAGTAATACCAGATAGCTTTGTGTCCCGTAATCGAGCATTGCAACGGTATGAGAAGGATCTAGCGTTTTTTGGAAGCGGATGTGAACGCCCCCTCCTATATCGGTAGATGCGGGTAGTGGGGTAGAGGGAGGCGTTGTAGGAGTTTTTGGTGTTTTGGCAAAAAGCCATGGATTTTTCGGTTCGTTTTGCATGGTTGCGGTACGTTTGGCAATGTTTTGTTTTAGCCAGAATAAAATACCGATACCAATCACTAAAATGGCAATAACAACGTAATAGCTTCGTTCAAACTCAGTGTCACTTTTGGTCGGTAATCCTCCGACGGTTGCCTCATCGATAGGCGGAGTCTCTGTTGATTGATTGCTTGCAGCAGCATTCATAAAACGAAGTCGCAATCCGTAGGAATCCGATGTTTTGGAGGCTTGCATAGTTACATTCGCAGAGGTATTGGCGGTTATCTCAATTTGTTCACCTTGCGGAGCAATGGAGAGTTTTTTGAGATATTTTGAATTGACACTTTTAATAATTGGAGCTTCAAGATATGCCCCCTCTAGTTTGATGATAACGGTGTCGTTTTGACGATTTTGACGTAAGACACCCTCATACGGAGTATCGAACGTCAGCATGACATCAACACGGTCATTTCGATCATAGATATTGTAACTTAGAACTTTAGAACCCCATAGCAATGGGGATAAAAGTAAAAAAAGGGCAATTATCGTTTTCATAGTCTCTCTTTTGATAGATAATAGAGTACGGCACTTGAATCAAGCACTTCGTTGATACGGATTGCAAGGTTTTTCTCATACACCATAACCTCGCCTTTTCCAATAATACGTCGGTTGACATAGGATTCGACACTCTCTCCTGCAGGCTTGCCCAGATCAATGACCGATCCTTTTTCGAGTTTTAGAATTTCTCCCAAGCTAAGTGTGGTTTGTCCCAAATCAGCGACAAATTCAACTTCCATATCGAGTAATCCCTCATAGTCCATCCAAGAAAGCTCTTTAATGGAATCGAACGGATGAAGATCTTTGATTCCGGTCAGTTCTTGTGGGGAAAGGGTTTCGTCCATGGGTTATAACCTTTTTATTGCAATCATCATATGGCCATTTTCTACGCCGATAAAACGGGTTTCATCTGCATCTAAATTCACTTCATTTAAAAAGAACGGAGTGGCTATTTTCATTGTTGTGTTATAACTTTCGGAAGCGAGTACTTTTGCACTTCCGACAATCATATTGGTTGTTTCCAACAGCATATCGACCAATGTTTGTTCATCACTTGCATCTTCTCCCAAAAAAATCTCAGCGATTGTTTGGATTAAAAGAGGATCGCAACCGATAAATGCGCGGTGAGCGCTTCCATCTTCCGTTTCAATATCAATATAAGCAAGAAGTGTTCTCATGCTATTGGACGTAGGAATAAGTTGATAGGGGAGTCGTATCTGATGAAGACAAAAATTTTCAGCGGCTTTAATAATGATTGGTAGCATCGCACCCTCTATTGGTATTCTTGTGGGAATTGATTATAGCGTAAAATCAAATGATATAAAAGAGTTTCCCTAAAGCCGGAAGCGAGTATAATCGCGCGATATGAACTGTAAAGCGAAATTATGACGATCGAATTAGCTGTTTTAGGAATTGTTGTCGGGACAATGTCGGGGTTCTTCGGAATAGGAGGAGGGACGGTGAATGTTCCGTTGCTTCTGTACCTTGGATTTGGTATTAAAGAAGCAATCGGCATTTCAATAATGCAGATGGTTGCAGGATCATTAATGGCGGCATGGCTTCACCAGAAACGCAAAACTTATTCAATTCATGAAATTAAATATTTTGGATTTGGGGGGATTGTAGGTGCTGTTATAGGGGCATTATTGGTCAAAATGCTCGAAGCATCATTTTTGGAATGGTTATTTTTAGGAATCGTTGCTTTTACGCTGGGACGATTGGCATTTTCGAATCCTGTACCGACACGTGAAGAAGTGGTTAATCGCCCTTTATACGCTGTTATAGGGGGTGGAATCGGAATTTTTTCGGGGATGTTGGGAGTCGGAGGATCGATTTTATTGACTCCGATACTGGTCAGTTTTATGGGATTTCCTCTTAAAAAAGCTTCGGCAGTCGGTCTTTTTTTCGTTATGTTTACCTCCATTTCCGCGTTTGTGACAATGGTGTGGTTGGGGTTGATCAATCTGTATGCAGGGCTTGTGATGGCATTTGCATCGTTGATTGGAATTTGGTTTGGGATTTGGTTGTTACACAAAATAAAAGTGACCCATTACAAGCAAATTCTTGTAGTATTTTATATCGTAATATTTATTTTAACAGCACACAAATTGATAGCGGGGTAAACCATGGACATGATCAAAATTATCGGTGCTAGAGAGCACAACCTTAAAAATATTTCTCTTGAAATTCCGAAAAACAAGTTGATCGTTTGTACCGGTATCAGCGGGAGCGGAAAATCAACTTTGGCTTTTGATACCCTATATGCTGAGGGACAGCGGCGCTATATCGAGTCACTCTCCTCATATGCACGGCAATTTTTGGATCGTGTCGGCAAACCGGATGTCGATAAAATCGAAGGACTAACCCCGGCTATCGCGATTGATCAAAAAACTACCTCTAAAAATCCCCGTTCAACCGTCGGAACGATTACGGAGATATACGATTACCTCCGTCTTCTGTATGCCCGTATCGGGGTGCAGCATTGCCATCTGTGCGGCAAAAAGATATCCAAAATGTCGGCACAGGATATTATCGATCAGGTGCATAAGCTCCCTGAAAACTCGAAAGTGGTTATCCTTGCCCCGTTGGTTCGGGAGAAAAAAGGCTCCTTCGCCGATATCCTCGAATCCTTGCGCCACAAAGGGTATGTCCGTGCCTCTATTGATGGGGTAATGGTCCGTCTGGATGAAGAGATAGAGCTTTCCAAAACGAAAAAACATACCCTTAAAGCGGTGATTGACCGTCTTGTTATTAAACCCGACAATCATGACCGTCTAGCACAAGATGTTGAAAAAGCGCTCAAAGAGAGTTACGGTGAAGTGGAGATCGAGATCCAAAATCACGAAGAGGTCGGGATGAGCGAGAAGCTGATCCACTACAGCGAGCACAGTGCCTGTTTTGACTGTAAAGTGAGTTTTGACCCTCTCGAGCCCCTTTCATTTTCGTTTAATTCTCCAAAAGGGGCATGCAGTGAGTGTGACGGGTTGGGGATTCGATATTCGCTCGATTACGACAAGATTATCGACTCTGAACTTTCCGTTGAAAAAGGGGCGATTAAAATCGTCTACGGCTTCAACAAAGGGTATTATTTTACCTTTTTGAAAGCGTTTTGTGCTACGGAAGGGATCAATATTACCGTACCGTTTTATACCCTCGAAGAGCATCAGAAAAAGGCGATTCTGCACGGAAGCGTCAACGAGGTGGAATTTAAATGGCAAGACCATCCGATAAAGCGAACCTGGCCGGGGATCGTCCGTATTGCATACGATATTTTCAAAGATGAAAAAGATCTTGCTGATTATATGTCTGAAAAACCGTGCAATATTTGTAATTCTCATCGTCTGAAACGTGAGTCACTGGCGGTTAAAATAGCCAATAAAGGGATCGGAGATGTCATCACGATGCCGTTAAAAGATTCGTATGCCTGGTTTGCAGATCCTAAAACGTTCGAGCATTTGAGTGAGCAAAATGCAATGATCGGCGCCTCGATTCTTAATGAAATCCGTGAAAGGCTCTTTTTCCTTTATGACGTGGGATTGGGATACCTCTCTTTGAGCCGTGATGCCCGTAGTATCAGCGGCGGTGAAGCACAGCGGATCCGTATCGCATCTCAGATCGGAAGCGGTTTGACGGGGGTGATGTATGTCCTCGATGAACCGAGTATCGGATTGCATGAGCGTGATACCCTTAAATTGATTCGAACCCTTCGTTCGTTGCAGGAAAAAGGGAATACGGTTATTGTCGTTGAGCATGATAAAGAGACGATTGAGCATGCTGACTTCATCGTCGATATCGGTCCGGGTGCCGGAAAATTCGGAGGAAGTGTTGTTTTTGCCGGAACCTTGGAAGAGATGAAAAAATCCGATACCCTCACCGCACAATACCTATCCGGACGGAAAAAAATCGAGTATTTTTACCGTAGAGAGCAAAAGGAATGGATGAGCATCAAAAATGTATCATTAAATAATATCAATAACCTCAGTGTCCGTATTCCGCTGCACAATTTTGTGTGTGTCACCGGAGTCAGCGGAAGCGGTAAAAGTTCATTGATCTTGCAGACACTTCTCCCCGTTACCCGCGAGATTCTTAATCATGCACGTAAAGTAAATCGTGTGGCCGGAGTCGAAGTTGAGGGGTTGGAAAAACTTGATAAAGTGATCTATCTGGATCAAAGTCCAATCGGGCGGACTCCGCGATCGAATCCGGCTACCTATACGGGGGTAATGGACGAAATCCGCAATCTGTTTGCTAAAACCAAAGAAGCGCAGATTCGCGGATACACAGCGTCGCGTTTCAGCTTCAACGTCAAAGGGGGACGCTGCGAGAAATGTCAGGGGGAGGGTGAAATCAAGATCGAAATGCACTTTTTGCCTGACATCATGGTCAAATGTGACGCGTGTCACGGCAGCCGCTATAACCTTCAGACGTTGCAGGTGGAGTATAAAGCCAAAACCATTTCCGATGTACTTAATATGTCTGTCGGGGAAGCGTTGCAGTTTTTTGCTCCGATTCCTAAAATTAAAGCAATCCTCCAAACACTGAGCGATGTAGGACTGGATTACATTACATTGGGACAAAACGCTGTGACCCTATCAGGCGGTGAAGCACAACGGATTAAACTGGCCAAAGAACTAAGCCGCCGCGATACGGGAAGCACCCTTTATATCTTAGATGAACCGACAACGGGATTGCATTTTGATGACGTCAATCGCTTGACGAAAGTACTCCATAATTTTGTCGAATTAGGGAACTCGGTGCTGGTGATCGAGCACAACCTTGACATGATAAAAAATGCCGACTATATACTCGATTTAGGGCCTGAAGGGGGCGATGGAGGAGGGTTGCTGGTTGCAGAGGGAGACCCTGAAAGTGTTGCTCGTGATTGGGAAAAAACCGGAAGTTTTACCGGAAAATATTTGGCTCTCGAATTAAGTAGGGTATAATACAAAACTTAACTTTTTTTATAGGATTAGAATGAAAAGTTCGATTATTGATAGTATTAAATCTTTGCCTCCACTTCCGAAAACCGTTATTGATATGCAGCGTGTTTGTAACGATCCAAACTCATCTATTCAGGATTTAGTCAAAACGGTTGAGCATGACCCGATGATCGTTGCCAATTTATTAAAAGCGGCAAATTCTCCGCTCTATAGTTTTCGTCGTGAAATCAATAATGTCGCTCAGGCTGTTTCATTGTTTGGAATGAGTATGACCCGCTCTATCGGTTTGGGGAATTCGGTTCGCAAACTTTTGAATGTTGATATGGAACCTTATGGTGTCAGCTCTGATAAATTTGCTGAAATTTCGTCAATGCAGGCGGCTTTGATGTACAAATGGTACACGCAGATCGATCGCCAAAAAGCGGATAAACTTTTTTTGGCTGCCTTTTTGCAGGAAACAGGAAAGATTATCATTGCCAGTGATGTTATTCAAGAAGACTTAGCCACCAATTTTAAATCCGATATCGAAATGGCTATCGATATCTCAAAAGTTGAATTTTCCTATGTTGAGGAGACAACGGCGACTGTTACGGCTGCAATCTTTACCCATTGGAATTTTGATAAAGAATTTGTTGAAATGATCGAATATTCGGATGCGCCGGACAAAGCCCCTGATGAGATCAAAGAGTTCTCTACGGCACTTAACATTGTTAAAACTATTATTCCGATCAATAACCCGTTCGGTGAACACGGAGTCGCTTTCGGGCTTAAAAAAGCAGAAGCTGCAGGATACGATATGGATAAACTTCAAAGTGCAGTTACGGCAATCTCTGAAACTTCCCGTTTGTAGTCGTGGGTACGATGGGTAAGTCTACCGTTACGGTAATTGATACTTTCGGCTTTTTTTTTCGTAGCTTTTACGCTCTTCCTCCTCTGAAAAATAAACAGGGTTTTCCTACCGGTCTGTTGACCGGATTTATCAATTTTATAGCCTCTTTACATAAAGATCACAGCAGTGATTATCTTATTTTCGCCCTCGATGCTAAGGGGCCTAGCTTTCGTTCCGAGATTGACCCTCAGTATAAAGCCAACCGTTCCCCCGCACCGGAAGAGCTGATTATGCAGCTTCCGATTGCAATTGATTGGATTGAGAAAATGGGGTATAAATCGCTGATGCAAAGCGGATATGAAGCGGACGATATGATTGCATCGGTTGTTCGTCATGCCCGTGCTCAGGGACATATTGTACGTGTCGTTTCGCACGACAAAGATCTCTATCAACTGATCGATGATGACCGGGTTGTATTGGTCGATGCGATCAGCAAGAAAGTGATGAACGAACGCCATTGTGACGAAAAATACGGTGTTCACCCTCGCCAGTTCATCGACTATCAAGCTTTGATCGGAGACACTGCCGACAATGTCCCAGGGGTTAAAGGGATCGGGAAAGTAACGGCACAAAAGCTTCTTGCTCAGTTTGGGACGTTGGATGAGATGTATGGACGTCTTGATGAAGTGACGCCGCCGCGTATTCGTGGATTATTAGAAACCTATCGAGACGATGCATTTCGCTCACGTGAGCTGGTACGTTTACGAGACGATGTTTTTGAGAGTCTTGATTTCAATGACTTTACAATGCATTTTGATAATCCGTTTCTCCCTATTTATGATGATTTAGTGCACTATGAGATGAACGCAGTATTGCGTACCCTAAAGGCAAAAGCACTCTTTGAAGAATCCTCTATACCGCTTAGTGTTTCTCCAAAAGTGGAACCTGTTGCTGCATGCATTACCCCGCAGGAAGGGTGTACTGTTTTAATTGACACTGAGGAAGCTTTGATCCGTTTGATTGCCTCTATTCCGAAAAATTCATTGGTCGCTTTTGATACGGAAACTACGGGTCTCAACCCTCATAACGATACGTTGGTTGGATTTAGTTTCAGCACGGATGGGAAAACGGGTTACTACGTTCCTCTGGCACACAGTTATCTTGGTGTCGGCGAACAAGTCTCATTAGAGAGCGCACGGCAGGCAATACGAGAGCTTTTTAACCACCGTATCATAGGACATAATATTAAGTTTGATCTCCATTTCGTTACCCGATTTTTAGGGGTAGATCGTTTGAGTATTCATGCAGATACGATGGTTCTTGCTTGGCTTACCGACTCGGCACGATCCCTCGCTATGGATAACCTTTCTCAGAGTCTTTTACATCATGAGATGATCCATTTCAAAGACACCGTCAAAAAAGGGGAAAACTTTGCCTCCGTTGCGATCGAAGATGCGTGTAAATACGCAGGGGAAGATGCTTACATTACCTATCGCCTCTACGACGTACTTCGTGAACAATTAGCCCTAAAAGGGGGGCAGGAAGCACTGGATGAAGCGTTTGATATTGAATTTCCTTTTGTCTTGACGTTGCTAGGGATGGAACGTGAAGGAATTGCCGTTGATACGGCGGTGTTAGAGTTATTTAAACAAGAGGTGGCTTCCGAGATCGCGACATTAATGGAGCAAATCCACAGTGCATGCGGAACGGTGTTCAATCTCAATTCCCCGAAACAACTCGGAGTTATCCTTTTTGAGACATTGGGGCTGGCGCACGGCAAGAAAACCAAAACCGGGTACAGCACGGATGAACAGGTTTTGGAGGGGCTTAAAGCGGAGCATACGGTGATACCGATGTTGCTTCAATACCGTGAATACCACAAACTCTACTCCACCTATATCGAACCGCTGATCGCATTGGGGCAAAACGATCCTGAATCTCGTATTTATACGTCGTTTGTCCAGACAGGAACGGCAACGGGGCGGCTCAGCTCCAAAAATCCGAACCTTCAAAATATCCCCGTCAAAACGGCGCTCGGGATGCGTATCCGTGAAGCGTTCGTTGCCCCTGCGGGTAAAAAATTGATCGGAATCGACTACTCTCAAATCGAATTACGACTTCTCGCACACTTTAGCAATGACACCGTATTGGTGAATGCTTTTAATGAAGGGCATGACATCCACATGCAAACGGCGATAGCGTTGTTTGGCGAAGCGGAAGCGGCGAGTAAGCGCAACATCGCCAAAACGGTCAATTTCGGTCTATTGTACGGAATGGGGCAGAAAAAGCTCTCTGATACCCTCGGAATCACGACGAAAGAGGCTAAAGAGATCATCGAGCGCTATTTCGAGACCTTCCCGAGTGTCAAAGGCTATTTCATCGGTATCGTTGAATTAGCTAAAGAGATGGGGTATGTCGAGACCCTCTTACACCGCCGCCGCTATTTTGATTTCGGTTCCGCCACCCCGATGCTCAAAGCGGCATACGAGCGCGAATCGGTCAATACGGTGTTCCAAGGCTCCGCCTCGGATCTCATCAAACTCTCGATGAACAAGATCGATACGATGATCCGTACTGAGGGTTTGCGTGCCCGAATGCTGTTACAAATCCACGATGAACTGATTTTTGAGGTGGATGAGGATGTCGCCGAGGTGTATGCCGCACGCTTTGTCGAGGTGATGGAAACGATTTTGGAACTCCGTGTTCCTCTAAAAACCTCGATGCATATTGGGAACCACTGGGGTGAGTTGAAATAGTTTTTAAAATAAAGTTTGGAAAAAATGGTACCAAAAAATTTATGGAAAAATAATGTTCTATATCAGTCTGAAAAACTTATAGAAGTCTATAGTAATAAATTGATTGAATTGTCGATATTTGATCACGCTAAAAATCATAAAAATGGAACTAACGGAGCTACTGGTGGCAAAAACATTGATGAAACAAAACAGCATTTTGCTGAAAGATTTTTAACATCATCTGCGAGAGTTCAATTTGTAGTAATTGACCCAAGAGAAGATTTTACAATAGTTTCAAATAATCTCAAAGCTACATTTGGCAGTGGTAAAATCTCAATATTAGATATTCCTGCGGGAACAGGTGCGGGAATATTATCTTTATTATCAAATTTAGCAGAACTAAGAATTAATTCTAAATTACCAAAATTACCTTTGCATATTAATATTCTAGGTGGTGATTACTCTCCATCTGCATTAAATATTTATAGTGATTTATTAAAAAATATAAAAAAAGAGTTAGAAAATCAATTAATATTTATTGAATATGATACTTATGAGTGGGATGCAACTAGCCCAGAGTCAACAAATCTATTAATAAGACGTTTTTTAAAAGATGAAAATAGTTATGAAGAGCATTATATATTTATGTCTGCATTTAGTGGTGTAGGAAGTAGTAATTACAAAAAGTTTGATAAGTCATTTGATTTTATGCAAACAGCTTTATCACATTTAAATACGACAATATTATATATTGAGCCAAATATGAAAGAAGCTAACAGTTTTTTAGAGTTTATACATAAATTACATACAAAACTAACAACATGGCTTTCAAAAGTTATTGATATTTCTATTGCAAAAGATGCTCGATTTGAATGGTATGATCCAATTACTGAGAATATCGCAAAAAGTGATATTTTACTAAAACAATATTTGAGAAAATGATTATGAATATTTACAGTAATCTTGCAATGAGATCACTCAACCAAGTAAAAACCATCAATCCAATCATGTATTTAGCTATCAGATGTTTTTTTGAAGATTTTACAGAATCAGCTGTCAAGAACAATTTATTTACTGATTTTATAAAAAGAAAACTTCAAGTTAGACAGCATTGGTCAACCAAAAAAAATAAGCTATTTAAAGAAAAAAATGCAGGGAAATATATTTATAGAGATACATTGTCTTTATCTCCGTTTGGAATCATTGCAGAATCATATTTAATGCGAATTATTTCACAACAATTTTATTTTGATGATATAGATTATGTCTATAGTTACAATCTGCCATTTCGGATTAATTCAACAAGAAACTATAATTACTACTTTGATGGTTATAAAAAAAGAAATAATGATATTTTAAATGTTTTAGAATCAGATAAAGACTTAATAGCTGTTGTACTTGATTTGGAAAAATTTTATCCATCTATAAATATAGAAATTGTAAAAAAATTATTCTTTCAAAAAATCAATTCTACTTCAGATAACACTACATATGAATTAGCAAAAAACTTAATAAGTTCTATTTTGGAACAATCACTTAAAGGTGTACCAATTGGTATGGACTTAAGCCATTTAATGGCACAAGTATATTTAGAAGAGTTAGATTATAAGCTTGCTGAAAAGTTTCCTAAAAAATATTTTAGATATGTTGATGATATTATCATTATATGTGATAAATCAGACAAAGAAAGTGTGATTGAATTTGTTCGAACAAATTTGCCAGATAGATTAAATATAAATGAGAAAAAAACAGATGAATTGAATTTTGCCGAATGGTCACTGCTTCATCAAAGTCATGATATGGTAGAAGGTAATTTAAATGAAGTATTAAATTTTATAACTGCATATATATCTATGCATCCATCAAAAATTGATAGTTTAGAAAAAGATATTAAAGCTTTAGGATGCAGTATTCCATTGAGCAGAATTAAAAAGCAAGCAAAAAGTAAAAGTTTTATATCCTATATCAAAAGCTTATTGAAAAATCATAGACGATATAGTATGTTTGAAATATATTTTGCAAAAAATGAATATATAGTTACTCAGCTAATAAATCTGCAAAAATTTTATTTGATCAAATTAAATAAACTTTTACAGCTTAATTATGACAATAGTAGTTCTGCAGAGAATAGAGCAAATACCCAACAATTAAAATACATACTCAATAGGCTATTATACCTATCTACAATAGAGGACTTATCAAGAATAAGAGATGCTATTCCACTAACCGAAAAATTTGAAGATACATTGGAAGTTATAAATGCTTTGGTTTCAAAAGATTTAACAAATGCAATTCAATATGGCGGTAAAGTTATACAAACTATATGCGAACTTTGGATTGAAAATGAATTTGATGTTATTGAGCTTAATAAAGAATATTTTGTACGAATTGAAAATATTAATGATGTTCTTGATTCTATAATTATTTTGTATCTTTATAAGATAATCAAATTTGATTTAATTGAAATATTAGATTTCCTTAATGAATACAATAAAGAATATATATATGTAGTTTTAGACGATAAATATGTTGTACAAAACAAACAGAATGATTTTTTACTTGAAATACAGGGATTATTACAAGGTCGAGATTTAGAAACAAAACATAATTTATTAATCACAAGATATGATAATGATGAAAGTATTCAGCTTGCTGGTTTGAATTTAGGGCTTACGTATTCATAAAGGAAAGACATCATGAAAGAGATCCGACCATCCACTCATCCGGGAGTCATCCTCAAACTCGAATTTGCCGAACCGCTTGGGCTTACGCAAGCACGCATGGCAGAAGACCTCTCAGTTGGGATCAAAACACTTAGCGAACTTTATAACCAAAAACGGGGTATCAGTGCGGTAATGGCACTAAAGCTCTCTGAATATTTCGGAACAACTCCACAATTTTGGATGACGTTACAGGATAATTTTGATTTGTATCAAGCGTATAAGCAAGAATATACATCGATTCAAAAGATTAAAAAACTGCAAGTGGCGTAAAAATTACTGATATGATAGGAGTATTTATGATCGAAAAAATCTTAGCCAATCTCGAAAAATCCAACTGTGCGACAGACAATATTTTTTTGCAGGCGGTGAGCGAAGTTCTCACCTCTTTGGAACCGATAGTTAAAAGTGATCCTCGTTATGAACAATACGCTATTTTAGAACGTTTAGTTAGCCCTGATCGGATAATTCAGTTTAAAATTCAGTGGCTGGATGATAATAATACTATCAATATCAACAATGGGTATCGCATCCAATTTAATAATGCTCTTGGCCCTTACAAGGGGGGATTGCGTTTTCATCCGAGTGTTACGACGGGAGTATTAAAATTTTTGGCATTTGAGCAGATTTTTAAAAACTCTTTGACAGGTTTACCGATTGGCGGAGCCAAAGGGGGAAGCGATTTTGATCCCAAAGGAAAGAGTGACTTTGAGATTATGAAGTTTTGCCACGCCTTTATGCGTGAACTTCACTCTTATATCGGTGCGCGTGTCGATGTACCAGCCGGAGATATCGGTGTTGGGAGCCGTGAAATCGGTTATTTATTCGGAGAATATAAGCATATTACCCATAATTATGACGGAGTTCTTAGCGGAAAACCTTATGCGTTCGGAGGCTCATTGATGCGTCCTCAGGCGACAGGTTACGGAGTCGTTTATTTCGCTCGTGAAATGCTCAAAGAGGAGTTACAAGAGTCTTTAGAGGGAAAAGTATGTACGGTAAGCGGTGCGGGAAATGTGGCTCTTCATACCATTGAAAAACTTCAGCAACTTGGAGCTATTGTAGTGACCTGCAGTGACAGTGATGGGACGGTATACGATTCAAACGGTATCAATTTATCATTGCTGAGACAGTTGAAAGATGAGGGGAAACGACATTCATTGGAAGAATATATCCAACAAATTCCGACTGCTCAATATACGAAGAAAGCCGATTATCCCAAAGATGCTCATGCCGTGTGGCAGTATCCGTGTTTCGCTGCATTTCCGTGTGCAACCCAAAATGAGCTTACCTTGAACGATGCACAAAAACTGATCGAAAATGGATGCGTTGCGGTAGTGGAGGGGGCAAATATGCCGACTCTGCCCGATGCAATCGAATGGTTACAGCGTGAGGGGGTACTTTTTTCGCCGGGGAAAGCATCCAATGCCGGAGGGGTTGCTGTGAGTGAGTTTGAGATGTCTCAAAATGCTTCCATGGAGAAATGGGATTTTGACAAAGTAGATCGCAAACTTGATGAGCTGATGCGTCAAATATATAAGAGGGTTGCATTGACGGCAAAAGAGTATGGAGTTGAGCGAAACTTCGTCGATGGAGCGAATATTGCAGCCTTTAAACGGGTAGCAGAAGCTATGCTACTTGAAGGTGTTTGATTTTCAAAATTCTCTTAACAAACATTTACCATTATACGACTACAATTGCACCAAAATTATATACATAGGTTAGACATGAATAAATTTTTCTCTCTCTTAAGCTCTATGAAAACGATGGCTGCCCTCATGCTCATTTTTGCCGTATCGATCGGCTATGCGACATTTGTCGAAAACGATTACGGGACGATGAGTGCAAAAGCGGATATTTACAATGCCCGATGGTTTGAAGTTCTTTTAGGCTTGTTAGCCGTAAATCTTATTTTGAACATTATCCGCTTTAAAATGGCTCGCCGTGAAAAAACATTGGTTTTTTTATTCCATGTTGCTTTTTTAATTATTCTTGTGGGTGCAGCGGTAACACGCTATATCGGCTACGAAGGGTCTATGCATATTCGTGAGGGACAAAGCAGTGATGTCATGCTCAGCAGTGAACCGTATGTCACGGTTGAAGTCGAGGAAGGGAATAATACTCGGAAATTTAATGAGCCTCTCTACCTCTCAAAACGTTCTCTTAATACCTTTGATAAAACGCTGGCTATAGGTGAGACACCTATCCGTATCAAACTTGACAATTATATGGGAGATGCTCGCTATGAAGCTGCTGCCGATCCCAAGGGGGAGGCAATTTTTAACCTAATGGTAACAGGAGAGCAGGGTGCACAGCAAATAACGCTGAAAAAAGGGGAATTTATCGAGGCCAACGATGTTGTTATCGATTTTGATTCCAATAAAACCTTTAATAAACCGGTTCTTGCAATAGGGGTCGAAGAAGATAAGCCCTTCGTAAATACTCCATTTGAAGTTGCAACCCTAAGTATGGATACCCAAAAAAGTGCCAAATTAAGTGTCGGGAAACATGAGTTGACAATGAGAACACTTTTTCAAACACCTAAGAGCGGTTTCGTATTACGCAAATTTTTCTCTAAAGGATCTATGAAACTGGTTTCGACTCCGGGTAAAAAAGGGCCTATGGTGCAAGGACAAGATGCATTGACCTTTAGTCTGGAACAGGGTGATAAAAAAGCTTCAGTCGTTGTTATGGGGACGGTAGGTCAAGTCGGAGAGGTCAAAACAACGAAACTCGCAGATACCACGATACGTGTCTCATACGGTTCAATTGAGCGTAAACTCCCTTTTGCTATTGCTTTGAACGATTTTCAGTTGGAGCGTTATCCGGGTTCAATGTCACCGGCATCGTATGCGAGTGAAGTGACTCTTATTGATCCTCAAGGGGCTGTGATTCCGTTTCGCATTTACATGAATCATATTCTCGATTACAAAGGATTCCGATTTTTTCAATCGTCGTATGATCAAGATGAGATGGGAACGGTCCTCTCGGTCAATCATGATCCGGGGACATGGGTTACTTATGTGGGGTATTTGCTTCTTGCTATCGGAATGTTTGGAGTGCTGATTGTGAAAAATGGACGTTTTAACGGATTGAGTGAGAAATTAAAATCGATTAATGCTCAAAAAGCTCTTGCTGCCTTGGCCGTAGTTTGTGTTACTTTTATGAGTTCGAATGCGATAGCTTCGGATAATGACAATCCGGTGATTCGGACGGCAAAAAGTTTTGATGCAGCACATGCAGAAAAATTTGGACATCTGATTGTTCAGGATGCCAGCGGGCGTATGAAACCGCTTGATACCCTTTCTCATGAGATTTTGGCAAAACTGTATCGTGACGATACAATAATGGGCTTGAGTTCCAATCAAGTTATTTTGGGGATGATGCTGCGTCCCGATGCGTGGCGTGAAATTGCTATGATTCGCACAAGTGATAAGGCGATCAATAAGGTTCTCGGTATCCCTGAAAATGTAAAAATGGCAGCATTTTCACAATTTTTTGAAACTCCAGATGACATGGGTGGCTATAAATTAGCGGCATTGGTGGATGAAGCGACACGAAAAGCTCCCGGCAAACGCGACAAATTCGACAAAACTCTTTTGCAAGTGGATGAACGGGTCAATGTCGCCTATATGGTCTATACCGGTGCATTGGTACGTATGTGGCCAAAACCAAATGATAAAAATCATAAATGGGATGCGACCATTGACGCATTACAGTCTTTACCGCCAAAAGAAGCCGAAATTGTTCGAATTCTTGCAATAACCTATTTTAGTGCTGTGGATGAGGCATTGAAAAGCGGTGATTGGAGTAAAGCGGACGAAGCATTAAGTCACATCGACAAATACCAGCGTTTTATCGGTGCCAGCGTTTATCCGAGCAAGACGAAAGTTAATGTTGAAATTCTCTATAATCAAACCAATATTTTTGAGCAATTATGGCCACTGTATTTTGTGGTTGGATTTACCCTTTTGCTTTTATCGTTTGTAAAAATTTTGAAACCCGCATTCAAGCTTGAAATTTTTACAAAAATAACGTTCGGATTACTCGTAGCTTTTTTTGCCGCTCATACAGCAGGATTGGCTATGCGTTGGTATATTGCAGGTCATGCACCATGGTCAAATGGATATGAATCGATGATCTATATCGGATGGGCAAGTTTACTTGCCGGATTTATTTTCTCACGTAAATCACCTATGACCCTTGCTGCTACAGGGATGATGACAGGATTAATTCTTTTCGTCGCACACCTAAATTGGATGGATCCGCAGGTAACGAATCTGGTTCCGGTACTTCAATCGTATTGGCTTAGCATCCATGTTTCGATGATTACGGCGAGCTATGGTTTCTTGGGTCTTGGTGCGTTGCTTGGAATGATTACGTTGATCCTTTTTATCCTAAAAAAACCGGAAAATGAGGCACGTCTTAGCTTGGCTATCAAAGAACTTAATGCGATCAACGAGATGAGTCTACTTGTCGGCTTGGTACTTTTGACGGTTGGAAACTTTCTGGGTGGAGTATGGGCAAATGAGAGTTGGGGTCGTTATTGGGGATGGGACCCAAAAGAGACATGGGCATTAGTGACGATTCTCGTCTATGCAGTTGTTTTACATATTCGATTTATCAAAGGTGCATACAGTGATTATGCCTTTAGTGTTATTTCATTGTTGGCATTTACCTCCGTATTAATGACCTATTTCGGGGTCAACTATTACTTAGCCGGTATGCATTCCTATGCGAAGGGTGATCCGGTGCCGGTACCTGATTTTGTACCATGGACTTATGCGGTGATTGCACTTGTGATTGCCGCCGCATACCCTAAGCGGATAACGCGATAATATGAAAGATGCGTTAAAAGAACTTTTTAACGCGTATAAACATCTCCCCGTCGGGGTGATGTTTTTTAAAGAAGAGAAACTCTTTTTTGTGAATGATCATCTTCGTACCACGTTACTCTTAGCGAATCTCCCCAGTGATGAAATTATTACGATTATCGGAAGTATGGTAGGGCTGGAAGATCCTTCACATGTGAATCTAAATAATTTTTTGTCCCATAATGACTTTTTGTTATATCGCGATCGTGTCATTCAAATTGAACATCAAAGTGTGGATAACATTACGGTATATGTATTGACCCGTCTCTCTGACAAAGTGATTGATGCTATTGATTCTACACGCTCCATTCGGATGCTGCGTCAACCAAAACTTCTTAGTGGTACTGTTAGTGTGGATGAACATGAGATATTAAGCCGTGCTCTTGGAAAATGGGAAGAGGGGCATTTTCCTTCTATTGTTTTGTATAAGGGAATCCCAATTAAAGGGGATTGCTCGATATTTGAAGCCGATAATGGGATTATCGGACTTAATGTGGAAAATAAGCAGCTTATAGCGGCTCAAATCGGTGCGCAATGGCTTATCGGATCCCAAAAGAATTCAATGCTGTTCGGAGAAGTTTGTCGTTATGATCTGAATTCTAATCGTATTTGGCTTGAGAATCTTACGATCACCTCAGAAGGGTTTCATTTACGTAATCTCATACGGTATGAAACAGAAGAGGGTGATCACATGATAATTTCTATTGCCGGGAAAAAGAGATCATTATCGTTACTTGATGTATCTGAAAAAGGGCTATCGATCCAAACGGATGATACGGCAGCCTTAGTCGCTTTTTCAGCAAAGGTCGGTAAAAGAGTAAAAGCAATATTGTTTTTGGGAGGGGAAAGCATCGAAATTGATGCCGAGTGGCTCAGTACGGTTGCATTGGATGACTCTTCAATGATGAAAGCAGCATTTGCGATCAACTATGACGTGCACAATGGAAATATTTTACGCAATTGGCTGAATGCTCAGCAACTCCGTCTTATTAAGGAAGTTCGAAACTTTGTTCAAATGATCCCCTCCCAAAAGAAGGAACCTTTGTCTGAATGGGTTATTTAAACCATCCTTTAACACGTTCAAAAGCCGATTCAAACAAACTTTCATGAGGCTTGGACTCGATGCCGAAACTCTCTTGGAGTTTTGTTAACAGCTCTTCTTGCTCTGCGCTCAGGCGGCTAGGGTAGGTGAGATGAATTTGAGCTATTAAATCCCCTTTTCCGCGTCCATGGACATCGGCTATCCCTTCACCTCGGAAACGGTATTGCTGGCTGTCTTTTGTTCCGGTTTCGAGTTCGAGTGTTAACTCTCCGGTAAGAGAAGGGATTGAGATATCTTCACCTAGAACTGCTTGGGTGAAAAATACAGGTACTTCGAGGTAAACATCGTTACCGTTTCGGATAAAATGGTTATCCTCTTCGACTTGGAATGTGACGTATAGATCGCCTCTTATACCGCTTTTACCGTTGTTTCCCCGTCCTGATACTCGAAGTCGATTTCCCGTATCTATACCTGCGGGGACTTTGACGGTGACACTTTCTTTAGTCTCTGTGAAACTCTTACCTTTACAATCGGGGCATTTTTCACTCGCCATTGTCCCCTCACCATGACAACCAGGACAGGTTTGGGAGAAGGTCATAAACCCTTGTCGAACATATACTTGCCCTTTTCCGCCGCATTGGCTGCAAGAGGTCACTTTACCCTCTTTAGCTCCGGTCCCTTTACAGGTTTTACAGGAATTTTTAGTGGTAAATGTGACCTCTTTATCGCATCCGAATACCGCTTCTTTAAAACTAATTCGGATCTCAACACCCATATCGAGCGGAAATTTGTCACTTGCAGCACGTGATTGTTTACGCCCACCTCCGGCAAAACCGTTGAACATTTCCTCGAAAATAGAGCCTAAATCGTCGAATCCGCCGCTGCTTCTACGTCCGCCACCGCCTTGCAGACCTTCTTTTCCGTAACGGTCATAAACCGAGCGTTGTTGATCGTCACTGAGGACTTGATACGCTTCATTACAAAGTTTGAATTTATGTTCTGCGGTAGGGTCACCCGGATTACGGTCAGGATGGTAGAGTTTCGCCATTTTACGGTAGGCTTTTTTAATCTCGTCACCGTTGGCGGATTTGGTTACCTCTAAAATTTCATAATAGCTCATTTGCTCCACGCGATAACTCCAAAAAGATATTTTTTGCGAATTATACCATATCAAAAAGAGTGTAAGCTTAATTGAGCCGTTGGGACTAAGGTATTAATCTATAAGAGTTCGCTACAATACTGAGATGAAACGTTCGCTAGAAAAATTTAATCGCCTTGTCGATGCACTACAACAACTTCCGACTATCGGACAAAAATCCGCAACCCGCTTGGCCTACCATATGGTAATGAACGACAGCTTCGGTGCTCTAAAACTTGCCCATGCGATAGAGAATGCCTTGACTTCACTGAAAAAATGTCACTCATGCGGGGGGCTTAGTGAAGATGAATTATGTGCCATTTGCAGTGATGAACGACGTAATCACGAACTATTGTGTATCGTTGAAAATGCGAAAGATATTCTTACCTTTGAAGAAAATGCCCTCTTTGATGGACGCTACTTTGTTCTGGAAGCTCTCGAAGAGCTTGATATTACCCATTTGCGTAATGTGGTAAAAAGCGGAATACGCGAAGTCATTTTTGCATTAACCCCTTCCATCGCGAACCAAGGAGTTATGCTCTATATTGAGGATAAACTAGGTGATTGTAATGTACGATTTAGCCGTATAGCACAGGGAGTTCCGACCGGAGTAAGCCTCGAAAATGTCGATATTCTCTCATTAACCAAAGCGTTAGAGGACAGAGTGAGTATTTAAGGGGTGTACAGCTTCTGATTTTCTCCTGAAATTCATCCCTTTTAACGTAATTTATAGCTTCCTTCTTTTATAATTGCCTACTTTTTTCCGATTATATTTACATTTTACACACTTAAAGGAGACGACATGCAAATCAGCGGTGCACAGATGGTTATCGAAGCACTCATCGCCGAGGAAGTCGAAGTAGTATTCGGTTATCCCGGTGGAGCGATCATGAACGTCTATGATGAGATTTACAAACAACGCTCATTTCAACATATTTTAACTCGTCACGAACAAGCGGCCGTTCATGCAGCAGAGGGGTATTCAAAAGCTTCAGGACGAGTTGGAGTGGCAATGATCACTTCGGGTCCTGGATTTACCAACGCCGTCACCGGATTAGCGGATGCCTATATGGACTCTGTACCTCTTGTGGTTATCAGCGGTCAGGTTCCTATGTCATTGATCGGTACCGATGCGTTTCAAGAAATTGACGCGGTAGGTATCAGCCGTCCGTGTACAAAGCACAATTACCTTGTAACGGATGCTGCCGATTTGCCGCGCATTTTGAAAGAGGCTTTTTATTTGGCACGTACCGGACGTCCGGGACCGATCCATGTGGATATTCCCAAAGATGTAACTGCCCAAATTGCTACATTTGATTACTCAAAAGACGTTGAACTTGAAACCTATAAACCGACCGTAAAAGGTAACGTTCGTCAAATCAAAAAGGCGATTGAAGCCATTGCAAATGCAAAGCGTCCTTTGTTGTATCTTGGGGGTGGGATCATTAATGCCAATGCGGCGGAATTGGTACGTGAGTTTTGTAAAATGACGCAAATTCCTGCCGTTGAGACATTTATGGCACGCGGAACACTGAGTTACGATGATCCGTTATTGATCTCTATGCTGGGTATGCACGGCTCGTATGCGGCGAATATGGCAATGTCTGAGACCGATCTTGTTATCGGTTTGGGGGCGCGTTTTGATGATCGTGTCACCGGAAAGCTTTCGGAATTTGCCAAAAATGCACAGATTATCCATGTTGATATTGATCCGGCCAGTATTTCGAAACTCGTTAATGCCAATTTTCCGATAGTAGGGGATGTGAAGAATGTTCTCGAATCGATGATTCCGTTGGCAAAAGAGCAAATCAATCCTGCACGCTACACTCCGTGGTTAAGTACCATTGCCAACTTTAATAAGCTTCATCCTCTTTCGTATAAAGAAGAGGGCGATCGCCTTAAACCGCAGTGGGTTGTTGAACGGATCGGACAGCTTTTAGGGGATGGTGCCAATATCTCTACCGATGTCGGTCAGCACCAAATGTGGACCGCGCAATTTTACCCGTTTACCCGTCCGCGTCAGTGGAACAGTTCAGGTGGCTTAGGGACTATGGGATATGGTTTTCCGGCCGCATTAGGGGTCAAACGTGCCGATATGGAGCGTGTCAGTGTCAATATTACGGGTGATGGATCTATTTTAATGAATATTCAAGAATTGATGACCGCCGTTGAGTATAAGCTACCGGTTATCAATGTTATTTTGAATAATAATTTTTTAGGGATGGTGCGTCAATGGCAAACCATGTTCTATGATAAGCGTCACTCAACCACTGACCTCTCGATGCAACCGGATTTCGTTAAGTTGGCTGAGAGCTTTGGCGGAATCGGTTACCGAGTTACCACCAAAGAGGAATTCGACGTAGCACTGCACGATGCGGTTGAGAAAAACGTTGTTGCAATTATTGATGTAGTCGTTAACCGTTTTGAAAATGTTCTACCGATGGTTCCGGCGGGCGGATCGCTCTTTAATATGATGCTAGAGTATAAGGAGAAATAATGGAAGAAGCACGACGCGTTATTTCCGTTATCGTTATGAATGAGGCAAGTGTATTATCTCGGATCGCAGGTTTGTTTTCCGGTCGAGGTTACAATATTGAGTCGCTGACGGTAGCACCGATTCCCGAGTCAAAATATTCACGTATTACTATCGTTACGGCAGGGTCAGTTCGGGTGATTGAACAGATCACCAAGCAATTGCACAAATTGATTCCGGTTTTAAGAGTTTACGAACATGCCGATCTAGTTGAAAAAGAGATGGTGATGGTGAAGCTTCCGATGAGTGAATCACTCGGAGATATTGAGGCTCTTTCACATGCATACAACGGTAATATTGTCAATGTAGGCAGCGATACACTGATCGTTATGGTCGCGGATGATCCGATGCGGGTTAGCCACTTTTTGGAAGCGATTAAACGTTTTCACCCCAAAGAGATCGTTCGAAGCGGCTCTGTGGCACTCGAACGATAAGGTTGAATATGACATTACATGAAATTGCGGAATGGATCGGTGTTGAATACAACGGCACGAATATTGATATTGCTTCAATGAATACCCTCAAAGAGGCAAACGGTAACGAAATTTCATTTTTGTCAGACAGTAAATACGAAAAAGAGCTTTTAGATACGAAAGCGGCGGCTGTGATTTTACCTGCCGCAAAAGCAGCACTTTTACCTGCAGGTGTTATCGCACTTATCTCGGATGAGCCTTATATGAGCGTTGCAAAGCTGTCGCGTTGTTTTGTAAAACCGATTTGCAGCAGTAATGAATCTCCGATCATTGGAGCGGGTAGTATAATTTATCCGACGGCACATATAGAAAACGGCGCACGTATCGGTGATAATTGTACTATTATGAGCGGTGTCTATATCGGTGCAGATGCCGTAATCGGTGATGATGTCACCCTTTATCCAAACGTTTGCGTATACCGTGATTGCAAGATCGGTAACCGTGTAATCGTACATGCCGGCAGTGTGATCGGAAGTGACGGATTCGGATATGCGCATACAAAATTGGGTGAGCATATTAAGCTTTACCAAAACGGCAATGCCGTACTTGAAGACGATGTGGAAATCGGGGCAAATACAACCGTGGATTGTGCTGTATTTGGCTCTACCATTATTAAACAGGGATCAAAAATTGACAATTTGGTTCAAATCGGACACAATTGTGTGATTGGAGAACATTCAATAATGGTTTCTCAATCCGGTGTTGCGGGATCAACGATACTCGGTAGAAATGTGGTGATGGGTGGCCAAAGTGCTACTGCCGGACATTTGAGTATTGCTCCCTTTACGACGTTGGCAGCCCGTTCGGGTGTCACTAAGAGCATCACAAAAGCAGGCGTCTACAGCGGCTTTCCGTTAATGGAACATAAATTATGGCTGCGATTTCAAGCAAAACTCGCTAAAATACTAGAATCTTGAAGGTTTGGGGGTGAAAATGAGAGTAGGAATTCTTAGTTTCGCATTAGTAAGTACCTTATTAAGAGCAGATGGAGAACCTACTGACATCCGTATGCCCGACATCGTATTAGATGCAATTAAGCATTGCGAATGTTTAATTGAAGATGGAGCCTGTAACCCTCATGTCATCCGTATCAATGCAATGGAAGATGCTCAAAGAGCGCAGGCGGCAGGATTTGCTGTAAATGGCCATCTTATACGATGCGCTTCTATTGATGGGTGCAGTGCACAAGCACAAGCGCTGATCGATGGAGGAATAACAAACCTTGATCTCGGACCTTATCAAATTAATTACAAGTATCATCCCAACCCTATGCTTCATGAATACTTTGATGATACAACCTCCCGTGAACAAGCGAATGCCATTTTGACCAAATTGGTGAAAAGTTTCGGCTATTCTTGGGAAACTTTGGGCCGTTATCACCACTTTAGTGCAACGGACCGAACGCGTAATGAGATCTATTATCGTAAAATGTATGCCTATATTTATGGTAATGAAGGAAAAGGGCAAGGTTCGGAATAGTTTTTTAAGATTGCTTTCGTTAAACTCTTCTCTCTATCATAATTAATATCTAGGAGAGACAATGAGTCACGAAGTAACTATTATTAAAGAGATCCCTTTGGACGGAACGAAAAAAGGGCAGATTACCGTGAGTAAAATTGATGAACCGTATGGGACGGGGAGTGACAGCGTTGCAAGCATCGGTATTTCACTTTCAGGGGATACTACTCCGGAGTGGAAAGTTCATATTCCGATGGGGAATATTGATGCTCTGGTAGAGGCTTTGCAAAGTATTAAATAATTTTCACTCCCAAATTATTTGGGAGTGAAAAGAAGATCAAGTTTATTTTTTAGAAGCTACAAACGCAGCAATACGTTTGATTCCTTCGCGGATACTTTCAATATCGGTTGCAAAGCTGAAGCGAAAATAGCCCTCACTTCCAAATCCGACTCCCGGTACAACCGCTATCCCTTGTTCTTCTAGCAAAGTTTTACAAAATTCCATAGAATCATTGCTTATCTTTTTGATATTCACAAACAGATAAAAAGCACCTGCCGGTGATAATACGGAAAGACCCTCAATTTCATTAAACAGTTTTACTGCTTCATCACGACGAATTTTAAAGGCTTGACGCATCGTTTCAATATCTGCATCTGCAGCACCGTTCAGTCCTTGAATAGCCGCTTTTTGAGTAATACTATTGATATTGGAGGTGCTTTGGCTTTGAAGCTTTTTGGTTGCTTGGATGATTTCGGTATTGGCTGCAGCCATATACCCAAAACGCCATCCGGTCATTGCAACGGATTTAGAAAGACCGTTAATTGTGATCGTGCGTTGGAACATATCATCACTGACCGCAGCAGCAGAGGTAAACTCACCATCGTAAATCAGTTTTTCATACATCTCATCGCTGGCTACGATGACGTTTGTCCCCTCTAATACTTTACCCAGAGCGGCAAGCTCTTCACGTGAGTAGACGGCACCTGTCGGATTTGACGGTGATGTAAGGATTAACATTTTTGTTTTAGGGGTTAATGCCGCTTTGAGTTGTTCAGGGGTAATTTTGAACCCGCTTGCATCATTGGTTTCTATCTCTACTACCGTGCCGCCGCAGTACATGACCAGTTCGGGATAGGTAACCCAGTAGGGTGCCGGAATGATCACTTCATCACCGTTTTGGATAGTACAGGCAAAAAGGTTGTAAAGCGAGTGTTTCGCTCCGTTGTTTGCGATAATTTGGTTCGCTTTGTATTCAAGTCCGTTGTCTCGTTTGAGTTTCAAAGCAATAGCTGCTTTAAGATCAGGAATACCATCAACAGCGGTGTATTTGGTAAAACCGTCATTAATTGCTTTAATTGCAGCATCTTTGATCACTTGAGGGGTGTCAAAGTCGGGCTCACCTGCGGAAAAACTGAGGATGTTTTTCCCTTGTGCTTTGAGTTCTTGCGCTAACGTAGAGATAGCAATGGTAATCGATTCGGAGAGTATATTGACGCGATCGGTTAACATGGATCAGCCCTTGTAAAAATTTTGCGAATTATAGCATGGATATATTTAAGAATTGCGGTTTCCCCGTATGAAACCCTTGCGCATAAGTGATTCCTAATTCCGTAACATTTTGAAGAATCTCTTCGGATGCGACAAACTCGGCAACGGTGTCGATCCCGATGCGGTGTGCAAAATCGACAATGGCTTCAACAACAATACGATGGCGTGAATTCTGATCAATTGATTTTATCAGCGAACCGTCAATTTTCAAGATATCAACATTCAACTTAAGGATATTTTCGTAGTTTGAATATCCGGTACCAAAATCATCAATCGCAATTTTTGCACCTAAAAGCTTCATTCGGCTAATAAAGGATGCCACTTCATCAAAATTTTCTATCCCTTCCGATTCCAGTATCTCAAAAATAACCCGATCCGCCGTTCCGGTTTGACGCAGTATGTTTTCGATTGTCGTAACGGTACGGCTATCACACATATCGCTGCTGGAGAGATTAATAGAAAATTGTTCATATCGTGCGGCAAAGAGGTTACATGCTTGATATACAACCTCTTGGGTAATATGATGATAAAGTTTTGTTTTTTGTGCGATCGGTAAAAAATCATTCGGTGCAATCAATGAGCCGTCTTCATTACGTATGCGTACGAGAGTTTCAAATTTTTCAATTTTACCTGTGGTACACGATACGATAGGCTGATATTGGCAAACGATACGGTGCTCTACTAACGCTTGTCGTATTTGAGCCGACATCGCGATATTGGCTTGATATTGGGCTTCGATCCCCTCTGAATAATCGTATACGGAATAGGGTAGTTTCAGGGACCGTGCTTGATTTAGGGCGACATCGGCATGGATAAGGGGTTTATCGCTATCGATTGCAATACCGACTGTAGCCCGGACATGTACGGTTTCTTCGGATATCATAAATAATTTTTCACTCAGCAGGGAGAGAATCATTTCAATCTCGTGCCGAAATTGTTCATGCATCACACCCTCTTTAAGTCGAAACGCAAATTCATCTCCCCCTATGCGATAAGGGGACAATTTCATCTCCTGAAGCCATCGCCCTATTTGGCTAAGCAGCCAATCGCCTGAATCGATACCGAAAAAATCGTTAATCTCTTTAAAGTCGTCAATATTTAAAATTGCGACGGTGCTGCGAGGAGTTTGAGAGAGGTCTTCTTGGAGTTTAAAACGGTTGGGAAGATTTGTCAGATTGTCATAATAAAGATGACGGATAGCTTCATGGGTTTGTTCAGCAACTTTAATTTGCAAGTCATTGTTAATCAGATGAAGTTGCTGGGCATAATTTGCCACACTTTTTTGCATGATTTCAAAGGCATGGATAATTTGGGAAAATTCACGTTGTGCGTAGGGTATATCGAATGTAATATCTTGTCCCGGTTTAAAGTTACGCAATTTTCGTGCAATAAGTTTTATTGGCAGGAGAAGGCGATTAATCCAAAAGAGCATTGCGATAAGGAGAAAAATAACCCCTGATAATAACCACGCGTATAGCGTATAAAAGCTATGCATCGTCTTGGTAAATTCTTCGCCTGAATAGATTAGGGTGATATAACCGATCGGTTTAGTAGAAGAGGGTTCGATAATGGTTTTGGTGATTTTGATGGATTCAACGGGAAATGGTGATGGATATTGTTGGTAATCAAAGAGTACTTTCCCATCAGCTGCTGAAAGTTTAAGGGCTAGAACTTCATCTAAGCGGGTAATTGCAGAGACTTTATCCCCCATCTCCTTTATCTCTAAAAACATGGAAACAGCGAGAGAAGGCTCAACCGTATCAATTAAAAGTTGTGCTTTTTCTTTTTGTGAAGCAAGGGTCAAATCACGTACAATACTAAATGTTGACCATGTGACCGTCGCAAAAACAACCAATGCTGTAATAACAAGGGTAGAAATAATTTTTGTCGAGATACGGGTGTTTTTTAAATGGGTCATTCTACAAGTCTCACAATTTGAAATAGGGCATTATTAAAACGGAATTTACCCGCTTTAAGAGTATTTTTACTGATATAAATAATAGTGTTCCTTTCAATAACAATGGAACCTAAAATACCATGTTCGAGCTCGGAAGGATCATATGAAAAGGTGGGTACATTATACATAGTTCCCCATTTTGCCAAGTGGGCGATTGAAGTGGAATTCATTTGTGTGGCATATGCGAAAGCAATATCATGGTGATTTATGAGCTCTTCTATGGAGAGGGCAATAGCAATAAAGGGAAGCCCTCCCACTTTTTCGTTGTAATAGGTATTCATCGCTTCGGCTATTTGAACAGCACTGTTTTTGTGCTCATCATAAACTACGGCTAAAACAGCTTTTCCAGATGGATTATGGGATAGAACTTGTGTATCGAGTGCCATGATTTTTGGAATCATTCGAATATGCGTGTTCAATAAAACGGCATCTTCGGCATGCAAAAAGAGAACTATACTTGAGAAAAGCAGGATTAAACGAATCAAAATTTCCATCCTGAACGGATCCAAAAGGTACGTCCAAAGATTGGATAATCCTCATTATAGGTTGATGCCGGAGCGGGATATCGGACGATTGTATTTGTAATATCTTTGAGTGCTGCTTGAACATACCAGCCTTGATGGGTACTCATATTCCATCCTAAGGCTAAATCGAGGGTATTATAACCGGCTAGACTATCGCGGGTATCAGGAATGTAGCGTTTTTTATCTCCAATATAGTGCCAAATACCTCCCAATGTCCAATCTTCAGCGAAATCATATGCGTAGGTTGCTTTTACCAGGTGTGAAGCCGCATAGGGAAGAGAAGCTGCATTATTAAAGATGTCCTCTACTTCACCATGGATGTAACTGTAAGAAAGGGAGAAGGTATTGTTCTGGGTGAGTTTTCCATGTGTTTCGGCTTCTACTCCTTGAATGGTACTTTTTCCATAGTTCTGAAATACTCCGGTTTGGTTGCGGACAATTTGCTGTGAGTTGGCAATATAAAAGAGGTTGATTCCTGCAGTGAGATTGGTGTTGAGTTTGCGAAGATACTGGGTTTCTACGGAACGGACATTTTCATGGTTGAGATTAGGATTACCGGTTCCGTAAGGAGAAGGAGCAAGATACATCTCTTGAAAAGAAGGGTATCTTTGCCCGGATGCTGCCATGAATTTGAAGATATTATTGTGGTTTGGCTGATACACAACCGCTGCACGCCCATACACATCAGAATTAATATCGGAAGTACGTATCATACCTCCTGTTAATGCAATAGCCGTTGTGCTATTGACGGTAATCATATCCGTGAGATAGAGATTAGTAGTTTGGCGCTTTGCACTTGCCGCATTGATAAAAGCAAGGGGCGTACCGGTATAATCTACGATTCCGATGCCTGTAATTTTATTGGTTGTATGAGAGTACGAATCAACGACTTCATCCCATGTTGATTCAATGCCCGCTGTGAAACTATGTGCATCAAATCCATTGTAATGAAGTGATGCGCCACTGCTGATACGCCGACTTTTGATCATTAACGATGCCCAGTAACCATCCGGTAAGGTGAGTTTATTGTAAATGAAATTGGGAGGAAGAGGGCTCGAATCACTCATCCAACTGCTTTCCATTACAGATGTTTTGAGAATAAGGCTCATATCCCGAGCTAAAGGAAGGGTATATTTGCCTTGAATGTACCACGAGGGTTCTTTAATTGTCCCCTCCGGATTGGGAAGAATATTGAGATTGCCAAAAGCACTATCATTTTGGTAATTATTGTATCGCCCGCGCAAATCAAATCCGCCATTCTCGTAGGCTATTCCAAAACCGCTTTGCTTCATACCTAATTGTGCATATCCTAAACGTCCTGAAGCGTCTGTGACACTGATGGGAGTTTGTTCATTATGTTGCTGCGTGAATGCATCAAGGGAGAGTTTCCATGTTTCTCCATGGTATTGACTCCATCCGCCTAGCGCTGCCGCACCGCTGCTGCCACCCGAGGCAAAAATTGCGCCTGTTTTCCCTTTTTGCAGTTCAGATTTGGCATGGGTAATGACATTTATCGTCCCGGCGTAACCGTTGACTCCTTCGATAAAACTTCCTGACCCTCGTACGACTTCGATCCGATCTATCAGTTCGATTGGCAAATCGAGATACGCATTATAATTGCTAAAAAGGTCATCATTTACGACGATTCCATCGATGGCAAGTGTCGATTGTCCATATGCGGTGGAATTGGAACCACGAAAAATGGGGGTGCGATTGTTCATGGTATTAGTCGCCATATCGACGCCAGGGACGAGGATAAGTGCCTCCCCCAAAGTCTTTACTCCAAGTTTGGATAGGTCATCTTCGTGTAAAATTGAAAGTATAAAAGGTTGATAGTCAATATTGGAGTTGGTATCAGTCGCCATTTTTGCTGCTTCTGCCATATCTTCATTTAATGAATCGATGATAGGTTGTTCGGATGCGCTAAGGGTTAGCGCAAGCAGAGAAGCTGTGCAAAGGGGAAATTTCATATCACTCTTTTGAAAAAATTAATCAATTAAAACGGTTTTATTTTTACCATCTTGTTTTGCACGATAAAGGGCACTGTCTGCACGAGCTATAAAGTCATCAAAACTGTCTTTGTTATGATGAACCGTGACGCCAATGCTAACCGTAACATGTATGGTCTTACCGGAATAAATCAAATGTTTGTGCTCGATTTTTGAGCGAATATTATCAGCAATTTCGAATACTTTATCATAATCACACCGGTTTAACACTACCGCGAATTCTTCTCCTCCGAAGCGATATACTTTATCTCCGGTACGAATAATGGATTTAATACTTTGTGCCAAGAAGTAAAGTACCTTATCTCCTGCAACATGACCATGGGTATCATTGAGGCTTTTAAAATTATCGGCATCAATCATCATAAGGACCACAGGAAGCTGTTTGGACTGACCCGCATCAATAACTTTTTCTAAATCCTCAATAAGCCCTTTGCGATTTGTCACCTGAGTGAGGGGATCGGTTGTTATTTCAGCTGCTGCTTTTTCAAGTTCAATCGTAAGTTCATCGATTTTTGCTTGTGCTTTTTTAAGCTCATTGGACATGTCTTCACCCAAAGTTGTCAGTCCTCCTACAAGATCAGCGCAACGTTCCCCTTGATGAATACTCCCGTGTGTGAGATATTTTGTTTGCATACGAGCGACGTGTGAAATATCGGCATGAGTTTCGACAAATGCAATCACAGAACGCTGAGCAATATCAAGATATTTACCGATTCCATAGTTTAACTGAACAAGAGATTCATCCTCTTTCTTTGCATTTTTAAGGGCTTCATCTGCTTGTTCGATAAAAATTTTATCAAAATAAATTTTGTACTGGCTGGGATAAGGGGCAATATGAAGTGCTCTGAGCATAGCGATCGTTTGATCGTGAATGTCCGTGATCTTATCAAATACCGTATCGTCTGCCATACCATTCTCTTTTTTTCACTATGTTTAATAGTGTTATTATAACATTTTGTATATGTAGTTGTCTTTAACTCTTATAGAAGTGTCATATCAATTTAATATTTTCATTACGCCTAGCTTTTTCAGATAATGCTGGATACAAATAAGTTGTAAAAAAATCGGATGAAGCCTTCTATTATGTTAAGAAAAATCCAAGAAGTAAAGGATTGGCATTTTATACTTCATATTGAAAATGCTATTATTTTTTTCCATAAACTAAGATTCTTCCATATCTCCATCCCCATACAATGAACAATACGATCCATGTGGCAGACGCAATGTCAAAAATCCATGGATGGGTACTTCCGAATGCCGTATCTACGGAAAGGGCAATCCGTGATAAGAGCACAACTTGGGTCCACCAAAACAGGCTAATGGCTAGCGCATCGGCATGTGGTGGTTGTCCGGAATGACCTAATGTAACTCGTGTTCCAAATCCAATCAGCACCGTTGTTAAAAATCCTAACACGAGTAGATGAATTCCCATAAATAGCAATGAAATTCCATAGACAGTTTCAAGGATTTGTGCACATGCGCCGATAAACAGTCCGATCGGCAGCCAAAACAAAGCTAGATGAAGTACCCATACAATGGCCGGTGAACGGAAGAGGGGGAGCTTCCAACGCAAAAATTCTTTTAACAAATAGAGGGAAAGAAATATACTTACAATTGCTTCTGCTAGCGAAAATGCAAAAACACTGAAAAGTGTTTTGAGAACGAATAGGACAAATACGATGCTTACAAACCGGGGTGTTCTGGACTCTATGGAGTGGCTGAAAAATGGGATCATCCGCTGTGCTACGGAAAAGGTGAGAAAAATCAAAAAGAGATTGACAATAACGGGACTGATGAGCGATAACCATTCATACGATACCCCCAGAAACCTAATTCCAAACGCGATAATCCACAGAGTGTGTGCCGCAATACCGATACCGTGTGCAACAAGTATCCAATAGGGGTCTTGTTTGAGAGGTGATTGACCGATTTTATAGACCCAATGCAGCGTAAATAGCGCCATAGCATGGGCAAATAAAACTCCAATCATAGCAATCAAAACGATCCACGATGAGGTCAGAGCACCTATGAAAAAAGCCGCCGCACTTAGCTGATACAGCCAGACAATTCTGACATAGACATCCCGAGGTATCGCCATACTGGTACAAAAGCGCGGAAAGGTCGTAAATAAAAATCCGTGAAACAACTGGGCAAAAACGATAAAGGCAAGGGTATAGAGGTGAAACTCATTCTCGGGAATACTGAGGATTATTATTCCCTTATGAGAGAGGATAAATAGAACCATAGACAATATTGCCCAAAGGAGACCGAAGAGAAAAAATGGCTGATGAGGCTGGGATAAGAAATAGCTCTTTGGTTTTACAGGGGGGTGAGTTGAAAAGGTAATCATGATTTTATCCTTATAAATATATAAGAGTATAGCGCGATGGAAAGAAGAGAGGATTGATATAAATCAAGAATATGGAAGAAAAAAGTAAAGATAAATAATTACTACTTAAAGGTTGAATTAAAAAAATTCAGGTACTATTTCAATTACTACCTTATGGTGGAATAATAAAAAGGGGTTGAAATGACTGAACGTATTACTAAAAATATGGCCAGAAATATCTACTTTGGTGGAGGGCTCTTCGCCATTTTGGTATTTACAGGGCTTACTTTTGATACTGTAAAGCAAATTCCAAAATTAAGTCATGATGACAAAATTACCGAGTCCGTTGCTCTTGGAAAAAAAGTATGGGAGAACAACAACTGTGTCGGTTGTCATACCATAATGGGTGAAGGCGCTTATTATGCTCCGGAGCTTGGAAATTCATTTCAACGTTTAGGTGGAGGAGATGAAGCAGTATTTAAAACCTATCTGGCAAGTTGGATGGCGGCACAACCGCTAGAAGCTCCAGGTAGAAGAAAAATGCCACAGTTTCATTTAACGCCGGAACAAGTAAATAATCTTGCAGACTTTTTGATTTGGACCTCTCGTGTCAACAATCAAGAGTGGCCACCAAACATTAAAGGATAAGGAGAGTCTATGAAATATTCATCTCAAATGGTCGCAAAACCATATTTTATTTTTGCACTTATTCTCCTGGCTGGAGAGATTGTTTTTGGTCTTGCCATGGGAACACAATACCTCTTTGGGGATTTTTTATTTCCGGCGATTCCGTTTAATGTATTGCGCATGGTTCATACGAACTTGCTGATTGTCCTTTTGTTGTTCGGATTTATGGGTGCGACGTATTACCTGATTCCCGAAGAGAGCGAACGGGAACTTTGGAGCCCGATGCTGGCAAAACTCACGTTTTGGATTTTTGCAGCAGCAGGGGTAGCAACTATCCTCGGCTATCTATTGGTCCCGTATGCCACATTGGCTGAGTCACTGGCAAACAGCTTTTGGCCGACCATGGGACGTGAGTTTTTGGAACAGCCGACACTTACCAAGGTTGGTATTGTTGTTGTTGTACTCTCGTATATTTTAAACGTCACGATGACGGTTATCAAAGGTCGTAAAACGACGATTTCGGTCATTTTATTGACGGGGCTGTTTGGATTGGCATTTTTCTTTTTGTTTGCCTTTTATGTTCCGACGAATCTTTCTATGGATAAATTTTTCTGGTGGTTCGTTGTCCATTTATGGGTTGAGGGGACGTGGGAACTTATTTTAGGTGCTCTTTTAGCGTTTGTTCTTATTAAAACAACGGGAGTTGACCGTGAGCACATTGATAAATGGCTTTATTTGATTATTGCGATGACACTCATCTCCGGACTTGCGGGAACAGGGCATCACTTTTTCTATATCGGTACTCCGGGTTATTGGTTGTGGATCGGATCGATCGCCTCTGCTGCAGAGCCTATCCCGTTTTTCTTGATGATCCTTTTTGCCTACAATATGGCGAAAAATCGCCGTATCCAGCATGACAATAAAATTGCTTTGACATGGGCAAAAGGAACCGCCGTAGTGGGCTTTTTGGGAGCAGGCGTTTGGGGCTTTTTGCACACACTTGCACCAGTTAACTTTTATACACACGGTACGCAATTGACCGCTGCACACGGACATCTTGCCTTTTTCGGTGCGTATGTAATGATCTGTTTCACGATGATTTCGTATGCGATGCCAATCCTTCGTGGACGACCTCATGGAAATGGACCGAAGTCGCAAAAAGTGGAACTCGCCAGTTTTTGGATGATGGTACTCGGTATGATCGGTCTAACCTTGGCATTAACCGTTGCAGGTATTATGCAAATTGAGATGCAACGTCTTCCTGACGCGGCTCATGCGTTAGGCTTTATGGAAACACAAGCGGCTATTTCTAAAGTTTATATGGTTCGTTTAGCCTTTGGGGTAATGGTTCTCTTGGGACTGTTGACCTATTTTTACAGTTTCTTTGTCAAAGAAGAGAAAGTGTACGCGTAATGGATGAAAAAGTCGGTAAGTTCTGGGATCACTATGTCACCCAAAAAGCGTCTCGTCTTTTTAAAGAGGAGACCGTTGTATTTGCGGACATTGCCAAAGGATTAAAACTCTTTTATCACCTCTTAGGGGGTGAAAAAGCCAAAGAGCTTCATGTTACCGACAAAAGATCGATTAAAACCTCACGAACACTGCTTGAAAAAATATCAGGAACCGGTAAAACCTTTTTTCTTGTCTGGCAAGATGAAAAAGGGCTTTACCTTCCTGCCTCTTTAGCCTATTTTCCTCTCAAAGCACACAATGAAATGCACTATTATTGGTTAATCGCTATGTTGGCCAACGTGAATATCAAAGCTAAGAATATAGAGCACGAGAATACCAATGCAGCCAATGGTCTCATTGAAACATACGCTGGATTTAGCGAATTTTATGCCTATGCAGACTCGTTTTTAATGCGTAGCTATCCTGAATTATCCACGATTGAATCTTCATTCGAAGACTCATCAGCGGATACTTATCCCAATCCTTTGTGGATTTATCCTTCTCTTTCTACCTCTGGCAAGCTCCTGAATACAGAGGATGAAGAGGACGTTGAAAGACAAAACGACGAACCGCGCAAGAGTGAAACCTTGCAAATGAAGAAAAAAAGCGAACAGATCGATGATAAAAAAGAGACGGACGGACTTCTCCTCTTTTTGCCCGAATCGATTCTGAGTTTTATGGAGCAAGTGCGGGTTGATCGGCAGGAAAACGACAGTTTTGATGAAGATGCCCTCTATAATGCCGAAGATTTAGATGAGATAACGCTGGGACAAAAAGATGCCAACCTATCCGCACGAATTAAAATGGATTTAGACATCTCGGCAAATAGCGTTGAAGAGTATCCGTTGGGCAAAGGGCATTTTCTCGATGAATGGGATTACAAGAAAGAGGTCTATCTCAAAAACTATGTCTGTATAAAACCCATGATTTCCCCCCATACCGAACCCATTGAATTGCCTAAGCGGCTGCAAAAAATGATGCGCCGTATCCAGAGTGAACTCGATTTAATGGAACTCGATAGGATCAAAAGAGATAACCTTCCTTATGGTGATGAGATCAACATCGATACATGGATCGATTACAAAGGACACCAAAACCGCTCCAATCATCCGCAGCGATTTTTCGAGACGTTTGAGCGAAAGACGAGAGATATGTCCACCTTGATATTGGCGGATGTTTCCCTCTCCACCGAAGCGGGAATCACCCAAGAGATACGAGTTATCGACATGATACAAGATGCCCTGATGGTCTTCTCCGAATCGTTGCACCGTCTTCAAGATCGGTTTGCCATCTATACCTTTTCATCGATCAAAAACACGAAAGTCAACTTTCATATCATTAAAAATTTCAAAGAGAGCTACAGCGACAACGTTCGCGGTCGTATTC
Source organism: Sulfuricurvum sp. (assembly GCF_041651515.1). Classification (GTDB taxonomy): domain Bacteria; phylum Campylobacterota; class Campylobacteria; order Campylobacterales; family Sulfurimonadaceae; genus Sulfuricurvum. The sequence continues at coordinate 10,916 of NZ_JBAZJF010000003.1, read as the reverse complement.
ATGCCATTAAACCGGGGTATTACACCCGTATGGGGGCCGGTATACGTGAAAGCGCCAAGATTTTAGAGAAACAGCAAAGTGCCAACAAGCTTCTTCTGATTCTCAGCGACGGAAAGCCTAATGATGTTGATCGCTACGACGGACGATACGGGATTGAAGATACGAAAAAAGCGATCGAAGAGGTGAAACAAAAAGGGATCACGCCATTTTGCATTACGATCGATATCGATGCGAAAGAGTACCTCCCTTATCTTTTCGGACGAAACTCCTATGCCGTGATCCGTGATGCCAAAAAACTCCCCAAAGTGTTACCCGAAATCTACATGAATTTGACCAAATAAAAGGAAATGACTATGTCTAAAATGTACTATGTGCCTCAAGGCAATGAAATCGAGCTTTTCAAAGCGGCGGCGGGGATGAATCTCCCTGTGTTGATCAAAGGACCTACGGGCTGCGGTAAAACACGCTTTATCGAAGCGATGGGCGAAGAGTTGGGGCGTGACGTTTACACCGTGGTGTGTCATGATGATCTCAGCGCCGCCGATTTAGTCGGTCGCCACCTCATCGATGAAAACGGAACCTACTGGCAAGACGGACCATTGACGAAGGCGGTGCGCAACGGCGGTATCTGCTATCTGGACGAGATTATTGAAGCGCGGAAAGACACGACGGTCGTTTTACACTCCCTCGCTGATTATCGACGGGTTCTACCGATAGATCGTACCGGGGAAGTGATCGCTGCCCATCCCGATTTCATGCTCGTTGTTTCCTATAATCCGGGGTATCAGAATGTGTTAAAGGGGATGAAACCCAGTACCAAACAACGCTTTATTTCGCTTAGTTTTGATTATCCTGCGCCCGAAATTGAGAAACAAATTCTCCTTAAAGAGAGTGGTGTGCAGGATCCGATAGCCCAAAAACTGGTAGCTATTGCGGGTGAAATCCGCCGACTAAGCGACAGCGATATCCAAGAAGCGGTATCGACACGATTGCTCATTTATGCCGGAAAATTAATTGCCCACGGATTTGATCCCTATCAGGCATGCATCCATTCGATTGTCGAATCGCTTAGTGATGAAGAGGACGTACTCGAAGTGCTTAAAACGCTGATATCACTTCATTTTCCCCAAAGTTCAAATGCCTAAAACTCTCTCCATAAAAGAGCCCTACCCACCGGGTGATTTTGCGATATGGATTATTGTCTATGTGGAATTACTCACCTTTGGTGTTTTATTTATAGGGTACGCATTTTCTCGCAGAATTCATCTGCAACTATTTAATGACTCTCAACTCCTACTCAACAAGAATATAGGAGTTGTCAATACGTTTCTTTTGATCACGAGCAGTTTTTTTATCGTAAAAGCCATTCAAAAAATCAAAAATATGACGTACGAGAGCCGTTATGAAGCAAGTACTATCGCTTCAAAATGGCTTTTGTCCGCTATGCTCTTTGGGATACTTTTTCTGGTTTTAAAGCTAACAGAATTTTCCCATATATTTAGTCAAGGAATTACCCTCAGTACCAATATCTTCTTTATGTTCTATCTATTATTGACTATGTTCCATTTTATGCATGTTTTTTTGGGTGTCATAATTTTGTTTAATTTGTATCAAAAAACAAAAAAACAAGGGTACAACCGTGAGGATCACAGAGGCCTTGAAACAGGTGCTATTTACTGGCATTTGGTGGATTTACTGTGGATTGTTCTTTTCCCATTAGTGTATATTCTACGATAGGAGTTGTTACTATGAAAATGATGACAGAAAGAGTTTGGGCTATTTTGATATTACTTACCGCTTTTGCATTTTTCGTAGGATACTTAAACCTGATAAATACATTTTTAGTTTTCGTTTTGTTGATAAGTACGTTTATCAAAGGGCAACTGGTAATTGATTATTTTATGGGTTTAAAAGAGGTTGAACTTAGATACAGAATAATACCAACAGTTTGGCTTACTGTTGTATTATTTACAGTTGCTATGACATATTATTTACCATTGCAAAAATTATAATTTTGTCTCTTTATTATTGACAAGAGAGGCTAGGGTAGTGGTTGTAAGCATTGTTTCAATCATCTCTTTTGGCATTGCCCACTGATCGTGCAGGGCGCAAGGATTGGAAGCATCACATTTTTCAAATCCTAGAATACAGCGCTCGGACTCAAGTGGTTCCCCAATTGCCTCGAGAATGTCGCATAAATGGATGGTTTCAGCACTTTTTGCAAGGCTTAGTCCTCCATCCCGTCCTCTAGAGGCATTGACAAGTCCCTTTTTAACCAATTCGGTCATCATTTTGGTAAGATATTTGTAAGGAAGATCTAATTTCTGATGCAATACATTTACAGAGTGAGAGGTTGATGGGTATCGGTGCAGATAGGACAATACCCGGATGGCATATTCGGTAGTTTTCGAAAAATGCATCACCTGTCCTTCTATTGTAATTAGGGTATTTTAGCAAAGTTTTCTTTGGATAATATATTTGTCTACTTTATGGTAGTATTATATAAAAATTAAGCAAAAAAGAGTATTGAATGCAAGACCCATGTTATTTTCCGATGGTTATGGATATTCGAGAAAAAGCATTTCTCCTAGTGGGGGGAGGGGTTATAGCATGCGAAAAATTTAGCCGTATACGCGAATGGACAAATAACATTTCTATAGTGGCGTTGGAAATATCTGATTCTATGCAGAAGATGGCTGACGAAAGCAGTGTCAAAATAGAGCATAGAGCATTTGCTATGAGTGATTTGGATTCCATCGATATTGTGATTGTTGCGGTAAATGATTTGGGACTGCAGCGCGATATTTTTTATGAAGCAACTCGCAGAAAAATCTTATGTAATGCTGTTGATTTGGCAGAATATTGTCATTTTATATTCCCGTCTGTTATCCGGAAAGGGGATTTGATTGTAGCAATTTCGACGTCAGGTGCATCACCTGCTTTTGCTAAATATTTACGACGATTTTTTGAGAAACTCATTCCTCTTGATATTGGAAATTTTTTGGCAGTAATGCGAGATAAGAGAGCAACCATGCCCAAAGGAAAAGATCGAATGCAGTTTCTTGACATAGAAGCACAAAGTTATATGAAGCAGATGGCTGAATATGCTAAAAAAACGTTAAATACATGAAAATTTCATTGAAAAAAATATATTAGGATAAAGTTCTTCCTCTAAAGGGTAATTCCCATGCATATATATCGTGAGTAAAATATTTGATTCGTATTTTCTTGTATTCATGCAAAGATGTGAGAACGAAGTGATCACGTGCATCTAACTCTGCATCCATTTTCTTAATTATTAATCCCAATTCTTCATTTGAAGAGGCATGGATCATAGTAAAAAGATTATAATTCCATCCCTTGAATTTTGGTCGTAAATAACAATGTGATACAGCAGAGAATTCAGCGGCTTTTGTGCCAATGGTTTCGGCTACGGCATCGTCAGTATCCCAAACAACCATTGCATTAGCAATAAAGCCTGCATTTCTGTGGTTAAGGATAGTGGCATACCGACGCATATATCCACCACGTGAGAGATCGTCTATACATGCGAAAAAGAGGGAATAATCAATCCCTAAAAAGTCAATCATTGGTGCAAATGGTTCGGCACAGGGGGTTAAATCTTCTTGTATTTGAGCCATGATTTGATAGTGTAATGCACTGAGCTCGATGGGGACAATCTCTTTTTTGAGCACTTCTTCTTTGAGTTCTTTGGAGTTATTGGTATCGAGTTTGACTGATATCTTAAACATTTTTAATGTCGGAAGAAGCATTGATTGTGTTGCTCTAACTTTGCGTGCGAGTAAATCAACAGTATGTTCCAGGCCTAGTGCTGAATCTGGAGGAACAGCAATCGTAAACCAGAGGTTATAAGCGTGGGCACGTTTATAGTTGTGACTTACTCCCGGATGGGTGCTAATAAATGCGGCTGCATGATCAAGTTCGGCTTCGTCTACCTGGAAAGCGACCAATGATGAGAGATAGCCTAGTCGTTTGGTATCCAAAATTGCTGAGGTTTGACGGATTATCTTTTCTTCTTTGAGTTGCGAGTACAGCTCAATAGCCTCTTCTTCCGTACTATTCAGCCGTGTAGCCAGTTCCAAAAAGGGACGTATACACAGAGGAAATCCTTCTTGGACTACAGCTAAAAAATCACCGCTGTTCATCTTAGACTCCAAACCATTGCAATTGCTCTTGAAGTCCTATTGTTTCACCAACCACCACGATGGCGGGTGAATTCATCACAATGGATGCTTCTACGATGGTTGCAAGGGTTGCGGTAACGCATTTTTGGGTCGGCATGGTTCCGTTTTCGATAATGGCACAAGGGGTTGAGGGCGATGCACCGTTTTTTACCAATGAGGCAATAATTTTTTCCAATCCGTGTAATCCCATAAGGATAACCAGAGTCTCATTTTCACGTAATACCCCTGCATCAAACCCGTGATCTTTTCCGCATTTGTGACATGCGGCTTGATGTCCCGTCATTACCCGAAATGAAGTATTAATCCCTCGATGGGTAAGCGGAATGCCTGCATAGGTAGGAACAGCTATTGCTGAACTTATTCCAGGGATAAATTCAAATGCAATTCCATTTTTAGCAAGAAACAGAGCCTCTTCTCCCCCACGTCCAAACACCAGTGGATCACCTCCTTTTAGACGGACAACTTTGGGATATTTCAACGCATACTCATGGAGCTTGGCATTAATTTCTTCTTGAGGCATGGTGTGACGTCTGTCTTCTTTACCGACATAGATGAGGAGTACTCCCGCTTTGGCTTCCTTTAAAATCTCTTCATTAACAAGGTGATCGTATAAGATTACATCGGCTTGACGAATTGCCCGTCGTGCTTTGATGGTTAAAAGCTCTGGATCACCCGGACCCGCACCTGTAAGATAGACTTTACCGCTCATTTACGCTCCTTTGATGTTTGGTATAAAAAAATACCGGATGGACGTTTGACGGGGACGGATCCTCGTTTTTCCCAGGTTAGCGTATCGAGAATTTGTATCTCATCCGCGGTATTTACGGAGACAAAAAGCTGCGGGTCTACTTCACTCCATCGTACATGTAAGACATTTCCCTCAAATTTAAGAGTTTTTACTATTGTGAATGTTTTGGTATCAATAATCTGAACAATTGGGAAATCTTTACCGCTAAACGTCACCGCCAACCATTTTTTGTCTGGGCTGAGAGATGTGAATACAGGAAGACCTTCAGTTGGGATTCGAGAGAGAAAGTTGAAGTCGTTATCAAATGCCATTATCGCAGATTCGCCTACACTGGGGATAAAAATTGTATGCTCACCGATGCTCCAAAATCCGAAATGGGGAACTTTTAAAACAGGTTTATTTTCTTCTTTATGTATCGGGACTTTTTTATAACTCATTGTGTCCAAATTAACAACACCTATCCACGGAGAGTTAAAAAATCCAACAATATAGAGATTGCTTTTAATCATTGCATCAAAAGGTATCTCTCCGACCGCTTCAAATTTTTTGGTTAAAGAAAAAGAAGGTATTGTTTTTCCGTGAGTAGTATCTTGAAATACCCAAAGCTCATCTTTGTCCATCAGAGCAAATATCATTTTATCTTTATAGGTTTTAATCCCGACATTTTTAGAATCGGTTTGGATGGTTTGTAAAGGTTTGAGATTACGGTCGAGAATTTCAACGGTTTTCGTATCGTAATTGGCAACTGCTACGTAATGAGGCTCTACAACAAAACCGATGGAGCTATGAGCAACTTGATACTCGGCAAGTTTTATGTTCTTTTCGGGGTCAAATTTGATGACATAACCGTCTCGTGTAATAGCATATCCATCCACTCCTTCAAATTTTACAGTGGCATGGTTCATATTGTGCATATTATCTATGCGATCATTGAGCATGCCGTTTTTGATAACTGCCAGAGAGGAGTTCTCACGCTCCACTACAAATAGTTTTTCATTGCCGAACAATGACGTTAAGAGTAAAAGTAAAAAACTTAGAGATTTCATACACTATCCTTGTGAAAAGTTTGATAACACGATGGATCATCCCCGTTTAATATGCCATGTACGGCATAGGCGCGGGCACGAGAACCGCCATTGCAAATACTTAGATACTCACATTCACGACATTGCCCCTTAAGAATTCTTGGGTGAGTGCGCAGTGCGCTAAGGAGTTCATCATTAGGATTGTTCCAGATTGCGCCAAAGGACTTTTCTTTGATGGAGCCAAGGGTCAGGGGGAAAAACGGATCGGGCTTGACATTGCCGTGACTGTCGATATTAACCAGTTTCCGTCCTGCTGAATTTCCTCCCCATTTGAGGAGACGATTATGCAATGCGGAGGAATTCTCTGGGTATCGGAGTGAGAATTCTTTTAAGAGGGCAATCGCATCCATCTCCATATTCCCCGTCACCACTTCGATAGGCTTATGGGTTTCGTAATACTCAAACGCTTTGGATAGGACAAATTTAACCGCATTCATACGTTGTTCTATACCCAAATCCATCGCACGATTTTCAAGACCGCGCCCAGAATAGACCAAATGAGAGATATAGACTTTGGGGATACTCAGTGATTCGGCAAGCTCGAAGATAAAGGGGAGGTCGTCAAGTGTTTGGGTGGTGAGTGTAAATCGGATACCTACACGATCGGAATATTTGAGTAAAAGTTTGATGGCTTCGAGAGAGAGTTTAAATGAGCCCTTCAGACCTCGAAAGTGGTCATGTGTCTCTTCACGACCATCAATACTTACTCCAATATAATCAAATGCGGCGACGATTTTTTCAACATTGCTTTTGTGAATATAGAGTCCATTGGTGGAGAGATAGGTGATGATTCCAAGCTCTCTGGCATAGGTGGCAATTTTAAAAATATCATTGCGGGTCAGCGGTTCTCCCCCTGAAAAGATAATAAATTTGATACCGCTTTGTGCCATCTCTGACATAGTTATGAAAATCTCTTCGGTACTTAATGCATCCGCACTCTCCAATGTCGCTTTGGAATAACAGTGTAAGCACGATAAATTACATCGATTGGTAAGATTCCAAATGGCAATTGTGCCATCAAGAACCCGCTCTTTGCTTCCTAGAAGTGAAGCGCGAATTAAATTTGAAACTCGTAACATAGAACCCTCCAAGCTCTTAATATACTAATATTCTTTCTCAGAGTTGTCTCACTATAAGAGTTGGAGGTCTTGAGAATAATGAGACAACCCCGAGAAAAAATATTATTTAAAACTTTGTATATATTTTGTAATGTCTTGCAACTCTTCGCTCGTAAGGGTAAAGGGTGGCATGGCATTACGGGTGTAACCTAATTGTTTATAGAGAAGATCAGGACGCGTTATCTGTCCTTGTATTTCACTGTTTGTTCGTTTACGGGCAATAGTTTGAAATGAGGGTCCAAAAGCTTCGGCTGTTGGATGATGACACCCCCAGCAGAGCTTCAGAAACAGCACTTCTCCTTTAGTTACGTCATTCGCACCTAAGCTCAGCATGCTTAAGAGAATCGTAAAGGTTCCTATTTTTAACTTATGCACCCGGTATTTCCATCCGGTGTTCAATAGAATAGGTAAAGGTAGGAGTCGTTAGTCCATCGATTTGGGTAATGTATTCACCTGTTTTGGCATTGAAGACCAAAATCCGTCCGCCTGTCCAATCGGAGATGTACATATGTTCACCGTGCATAGCAGGCTCTGCATGCAATAAACGTGGGACAATTGCTTCTCCTTTAGCATTTTTAAGTGCACCTGTTGACCACTCTTTGATGATCTTGTGGGTATTTGGATTGATGAGTTTAATGGTTCCATCACTGTTGGCTTCAATAATTCGATCTACCATTAATGTTTCTTTATTGATTAAATCAATTTTATTATAGTTGGCTTCACCGCCAATGACATTATCAGCCCAAACATAAGGAGTTTTTTCGTTGGTTCCGACAAATAATCCACCCCCTTCAGTATTAATTTGTTTGACAACATTCCATTTATTATCCCAAACGGTTGTTTGACCAAGATTCATATTCACCGTTGCATGCAATTGTCGAGCTAATTTTTCAGAATACCAGCTTGACCCTTGTCCTGGATGAGGTTTGCTGCCCGGACCGGTATACACTTTACCTGCTAACGTTTTAGTTTTAAAGTCTACGATTCCTACGACATCACTCCCTTGAGAAGCGATCATGTAATATCGCCCGATTTCTTCTCCTTCATTCAAGAATGCATCATGTAAAATTTTCCCAATTCCCGGAATATCTCCTACAATGGGGAAATCAGGCTTGGAGTAGTCGATGATATACACATGTCCGGCATCTTTCAGTGCAAAGGCAATGTACGGTCCATAAGGGGTATCCGCAATCGATGCAACACGCGACGTCCCAAGATTTCCATCCATATCAATGACGCTGCTCGTTGGATAAACTTTGAGCGGTTTAAGGGTCATAGCATCAAGTAATACAGCTCCACCAGGCACGTAGTTACCAGCCATAACGTATTTACCATCTGGAGTACACGCCAGCCCACGGCTATCACTACCAACACGAATTTTTGCGATCATTGGTTGCCCTGGAGCATTAAGGTCAAACATATTGACCCAACCATCACGACTGATGTTATACACATACCGAGGAATACGCTTATTCACCACGGTTACGTGCGTTGCAAATCCTGACTCATGTTTCGAAAGAACTTTGTTTGTTGTTCCATCGATAAACCCAACTTTGGAAGCATCACGCTCAGTAAAGATAACAATATCATGAACACTTTTGACATCGGTCGGGGCAGGGTACTTTTTGTACAGCTCTTCACGATCCAGTAGAACTTGATGGGTTGCTGCCACATCATCTAGGGTAAGATTTTTTATTTGTTGATGTTCGTATTTGAGAAGATAATCGACCATTTTATCGGCATCTTCTTTATTCATTTTTCCTTTAAAGGAAGGCATAGCAGTTCCTGCTCGCCCTCCCATAATTGTCTCTACAAGAAAATACGCATTCTTTTTGCCAATTATTTTTGGATCAAGACTGCTTCCCACTCCCCCTTCATGGTTTGGACCATGGCATCCTTGACACTCTTTTTCAAACATTTTGGCAACATCCATTTTGGACTCGCCTGCTATAAGTGGAATGCTTGCCAATAAAGCTCCAGCAAGAGTTATACTTAGAATTTTTTTCATTTCGTTACTCCTTGTCTACAATCTCATTATCAGCGAGAGTTTACTATTAAACTAAAACGGAATGCATTGATGTAGATCAACTTTTTTACATAACGGATATTTGACTTACATCAATACGTTTTTCTTTAAAATCAACTAAAATATAATGAATTTTCATGTATTAAAAGGCTTTGGATGAATACACAGTTAAAGAACATTTTTTTATTCAAACAACTTGAAGAGAATGATCTTACAAAGCTTAGTCACATCAGTAAAATAAAGCGCTACAACGCAGGGGAGATAGTCTTTTATGAAGGAGATCCGTCCGTGAAGCTTTTTATTCTGCTTGAGGGGATACTCAAAGCGTATAAAACGGATATGAAAGGAAATGAAATCGTTTTACATTACTTTTATCCCTATTCAATGGTTGCTGAGATGGCAAATCTTCATCGTATTCCTTTTCCGGCAACGGCTAAATGTGAAACAAATGTTACAGTGGCAGAGATTGATTACTTCGTATTTGAAGAGAATTTTTTAAAAAATCCCCTTATCGCATTTGAAGTCATTAAATCGCTTTCCCAAAAAGTAAAATTTCTTGAGAATATTATTACGACCCATCTGACTCTCGACGCTACTTCTCGCGTTGCAAAATTTTTGTATGACAACGAAAAGTTCTATCTTACATTGAAACATAATAAAATTGCTACGATTCTTAATATGACCCATGAAACGCTTTCTCGAACACTTAGAAAACTTAAAACTCTTGGTCTTATCAGTGATGATGGGAAAAAATTTCAGATCCTAAATAAAGAGGGTTTGTATGAGCTTTTTACATGACTATTTATGAGATTGTGGTTTTATATCGATCAACATACATGTACGTCATGTAAATTAATGTGATTTATAAAAGATATATACCACTATTTAGTAGTATTATTTTATAAATAAAAGTGCTATGAGGTTAATGAAATATGCACCCAATAAAAAAAAGAAATTTTTTCCATTTTACGGAAAGTATGATTGCCGGAGTAGGGGCATTTATAGGTTTGTCCTTAATCGGACTGATTGCCCAAAAAGCTGATACGATGATGATAATTGCTCCTTTTGGTGCAACGGCTGTTCTCCTTTTTAGCGCGCCTGCTAGCCCATTCTCAAAACCATGGAATATTTTTGGTAGTTATTTTATTGCAACAATAATGGGAACGCTTGTGCTTGTGTATACGGATGGCGGATGGTTTTCTATAGGAACTGGGCTGGGGATAACCATCATGCTCATGCATCTCGCTAAAGTGATACATCCTCCGGCGGGTGCCAATTTCTTAATTGTTACTCAGGGGCATTTATCCATTTACCTATTAGAACCGCTTTTACTGGGGTTGCTAACTCTAATAATAATTGCTATTGGAATTGAAAAAATCAAGAAAAAATTTGTGTTGTAGCTAAACGAATTGCGAAAACATGAATATGCGATTTATTCGAAATATAGATTGAACTGAGTTGTCAATTTAGGGGTGATTAGTGTAAAACAATAAGTGTGAAGTTTATGTGATAGTGGGCAAGCAGCGGTAAGGATTCTTATAAACAAGCTTAAGGAGGTCTGTTTTTTTATGAAGTGTTGCTGCCTGCACATTATGCCCCGAAGGGCATGAGAATCTTAGAATTTATAGTCGAGTTGAAGCCAGATTTTGCTGGTATTTGCAGTAAAACCAGAGACATCACCGGCTTTGTAATAGGCGGCTTTAAGTAAGCCGTTAAGCCCTTTGACACCGGGGA
>NZ_JBAZJF010000002.1:0-464065 GCF_041651515.1 Sulfuricurvum sp. | reverse complement strand
CGCTAAACCTACTTAGTTTTCAATGATCGCAAACTCAAACTCAATGCCTTAACTCAAGGCGTCTCATCGTTTGTGGACGGGAATTATAGGGGAAAATGTAATGGATGTCAAGAGCAAACCGAAAGAAATTTCACTACAACTAAAAAGAATTACTTTTTAGTTGTAGTGAATCGATACGTAACCAGTTTCAGGATGGACTGTAATCACTGCTGTACCTTCTGAATGAGTCAGCGTAATATTGCAATCTACTGTTAATAGATCAGCATATGGTGAAGTATTCGCAGTATAAAAGTATGGTCTTCCTATATTGTCAAATCCTAATCTACTTGAAGTTGGAGAAGAAGGATGACAGCCATTACTAAAGTTTACATTTGTTATGCCATATTCCCTTGAGATCATTAAATTATCCATATATTTATAAGGAGAAGACATGATTTTACTATTTGCTCCACGCATCAGCTGACCAGATAATGGATCACGTGCTGTCTCATTATCATCTTCATTAGTGTCTTTATCATCATTATGATAGATCACATAAATTTTTTGTCCAGCATCATAGCTATCATCTTCAAAATGAATTTGCCACCGTTTTTGCCACCAAGTTGCATCATTGACATCATATTTATCATCTACCATAGCAAGATGTTGTGTATATTTAATATGGCTGGCTACTTGTTCTGCAGCCTCTTGTAACGGGTGGCGACTAAAATTTGGCATGGCTAATATCGCCAAAATACCAATAACAATAATGACAAAAACCAGTTCGAGCATCGTAAAAGCAAAACGTTTCATTATAAAATCACCTATATATAGTATTCAACTGAGGGTGATTATAACAAAAGAATAAAAAAAAAGAGGAAAGAGAAAGAAGATAGATCAATTCCCCTGCAAAGGGGAAATGTAAGAGAAAACTGCTACTAGATTTCGTCTGCAAGTTCGACGTTATAAAGAATATCGTCTGTCGGGTGACGATACATCGGCATACCAAGACGTTTTTCATCCAAGATATGACCGATAAATCCGATAGAACGACCGACAACGAAGAAGGCATTCAATGCACCCGCTTCGATAAAGCCGTCAATTTCGTCTTCCGAATATCCAAGTGCACGCCACATATCAACCATCAAGATACCGATAGTACCGTCAACGTTCAAGATAAGGTTATCTTTCTTCGATGTGGTCAATTTTTCAACTTCTAGAGCAAAATCAAGCAAAGGTGTACTTGGAAAGTGCTCTGCTGCGTATTTTTTCAATCCCGATACACGAAGATCCGGATTACGGACCGATTTAATACGGTGACCGATACCCGAGATCGTTTTACCCTCTTTTTTCATGTAATCAATGAACTCTGCCGGAGACATACCACGGTCATTTGCGTATTTAAAATAACGCGCTGCATCATCGATCGCACCACCAAAACGTGGTCCGATGGTCAAAAGCCCTGTTACCAATGAACTGATAACATCTTTACCGGCACGTGCAGTGACTTTTGCATTGTGTGCACCTGATACAGCTGGACCGTGATCCGCTACGGTTTTGATAACCGTCTCAAGATAGTCAGTTGCCCATTTTGGGTAACGTTTTTTGAACCAAAGGAGTGAAATAACATCACCGATACCGAAACCGGTTTCCGGAGTTGCCACCGAGCTGATCGGATAACCCGCGTACGTCGCTTCATCACCGCGGTCATCAGAGATCGTACAAATAAACTCTTTCTTACGACGTACTTTTGGTACTGTGCGTAATTCCGGCTCAACGATTTCGCCGATAATCCCCTCGGCACGAAGTTTTCCGTATACTTCTGCTATTTTATGCGGAAGATCGTTGAAACTTGCAGGTACGTAGATACCTGCAGCTGCCATCGCTTCATTTTTAGACGCTGCCGTTTCGGCATCCGCATTTGCCGAAGCACCCGCGTGACCGAATTGAACACCTGAACTGAAATGTTTCGCAATCGTTCCGATACACCATGCAATGATCGGTTTTTTGATCTGGCCTGATTTTACCGCTTCGATCACTTTGTACTCTTCAGTACCCCCTACTTCCCCTAGAAGAACCATATATTTAACTTCAGGGTTTCTCTCCATACGAAGAAGGTTATCAATAAATACCGATCCAACGAAACGGTCACCACCGATCGCTACACCCTCGGAAATACCGTCCGCATTAATACTAATGATGTTTGAAAGTTCATTGAACAAACCGCCTGAACGGGTTACGAGTCCGCATGAACCGGCACGGTGAAGTTTAGAATTGATAATATTTTCGATCGTTCCGCCAACGTTTGCAATTTTAAATGCACCCGGTGCAATACCGCCGACCGTTGCCGGTCCAATAACAACTACACCCGCATCACGAGCCGCTTGGTTCATTTTACGTGCGAGTCTCTCAGGGATACCTTCAGCCGTAACCATGATCGTTTTAAACTGCCCTTTGATCTCGATCGCTTCCATGGTTACATCATACGCTGTACGGAAAGAACCGAAGTTCAATAAAACATCTGCATTAGGAAATGCCGCTGCCGCTTCGGTTGTATTACGGAAGACCGGAACCATCACTTCATCAGGTCCGTAGAAAAATTTCTCGAATTTATTCCCTGATGTAGGAGCAACGATCGCCGCAACCGATGGCTTAGTACGGTTAATGACATAATCGTAATCCAACATACGCTGAATTGCGCTTGCATTGTTATTCCAAAAAATCGCTTGTGTATCTTTAGTAAATAAAGCACCCATCATTCTCTCCTTATTTCTCTAAAGCCATACGGACGATGTCAGTAACATGCGTCTCCGGCCCATAAACTTCGATATAAAGACCTAAACGGTCTGCTGCCTCTTTAATGTCTTTAAGACCTTTTTCATAGTTTGGTCCGCCACGGCGTACATAAACACGAGCACCGACCGATTTCATTTTTTCCGCATAGGTTTCAAATGATTGGATAATACCGGTAAACGTTTTCGCAACGTCGGTAAAGTTTGCAATCGCTCCACCGATAATAAGGATTTTGTCACGACCTTTCGGATCTTTGTGACGGGTCATCAAATCCAATACCGTATCCGCATAAAATTTGGTTTCACCGGTTGTCGGTCCGCCTGAGTATTCGCCATAGTTTGCCAAGTCCGCAACATTGCCGGACAAATCAGCAATAGTATCCGCATATACCACCGAAGCACCGCCACCTGCAACCATCGTCCAGATACGACCCATAGGGTTAAGAATAGTAAGTTTCAATGAAGCACCCGATTTCGAGTCTGCTTCTGCAATCGCTTTTTCTTCAGGAGATTGATCTTCCATACCGAACGCTGTCGGGAACTCAGCACCGCACCATGACTCACCCATCATGAAACCGGCAGTGTCATCAAGACGAGCGACCAGGTCAAGAATGTGCATATCGTTACCGATCATAACGATTGGATTGATTTCAAGGTATGCAAAGTTCAAATCACGGTAAAATTTATAAAATTGCTCAGCAAATGCGATAAAACGCTCTTTGTTTTCAGCAGGAATCCCCGCAGGGACATTAGCACGGATCAAATGGGCGATGTTAGCATCGTCCATAGTAATAGGGATCGTTACTTCATTAACTTTCTCTTCCCATCCCTCTTCAACTTCCATACCGCCCTCAGCCGATAGATACAAAACATCGTCTTCACCGACAGTCGTTGCAGAGATATAGTACTCTTGATCTTGAGCGTGCGGAGTGAAAGGCTCAACGATAAAATGGGTCAACGTCCCGTGTTGACCGGAAAGAAGAGTCGTTTCATGAGAAATTTTTTCATCAATCCATTTTGCGGCTTCTTCGAGCGTGACATCACCCGGTTTGTTGGTTCTAAATAATACGAGATCATTTTTACCCCGTTTACCGAACAGCATATCCGGTTTTGCAACCAATGCCTCTTGTTTCAACCATTCAAAACCGTGTTTTTGCGCACATGCACGCAATTCATCACCACTGGTTACCAATACCGATTTAAATCCGTAATGAAAACCGCTGAAATATTTTTCCCAGTGTTTTGAGAAAATTGCTTTACCGTCGTATTCACGAATCGCTCTTTGAGCCATTGCAACTCCTTCGAAGAATCTTTTGCCAAGATTATATCATTTATGGGCTATTTGAAGGATTTTGAAGTGGTTTGAAGAGGCATAAGATTACTTTCTGTTTACTTTAGTAACATATGTCGTAAACACAGGAGTATTTTTGTAACTTATGGTAACCTTTTTGCTGTTTGGATGGGGGGTATCCTCTAATCTATACTTATTGCACTGTGTTATTCCGTAAAAACGGAGTCGTAGCTGTAAGCTTTCGTTCCGTACATTCACACACTCGATTTTCTCTTGATGCAAGGTACGTGCAAGTTCTTTAGCTACGTGCATCGGATAGGCAAAATGATCTTTTGGATTATGAAAATAGCGATAAAAATATTGATTAAAAAAAACAGCCATAGCATTCATAATAAGTAAAAACAGTGCTGAATAAAAGAGATAGGCATACCGTTTACGAAACTCTTTCAGACGGACACGATAGGTTTCCAAAAACGTCTGTGCCGCAAGAGGAAGGGTCAGCATCATAAAAGGGGCAAACATTTGAATCGGAACTTTTTGACGAAAAGACAAAAGAATAGAGATTAAAAAAGCAACCGTGGTGATCGTCCAAAGTAAATCACGCTGATTGGCGATAAAGCGGCGATACAGAACATAGAAAAAATAAAGAAATACGATCGGAGAAAAAATAGCCGCATATACCCCAAGAGCATCCAAAAACCGTCCTTGAGGTTTACCGCCGATCTCAATACCATGCAAGGTCAGCGCAATACCGAAAAAGAGTGCTGCACTTCCTCCAAGCCAATAACGCTTATTTACCACTCCATAAAGTGCCGTCCCTAAAAACAAATAAATAAACGCCGGATCCAGCCAAAAAAGAAACGGCATTAAAACAATCGAATACCGTTCGTCCTGCTGATATAAATAGACAAACAAAAACGTCCCGAGAATTACAAGACCGGCACTGTCTAAGACCAAAGCGACACTCGCCACCCCCGGAAGCAACGCATAAATAACAATAATCCAGATTCGATCAAATTCTCTCGTCACATACGGCTTGGAAATCAAGAATAGCAATACCATCGAGATGAGATGCAAAGCGATCATCGGGAAACGGAGAGCATAATCGTTGTGACCGAAAAATTTAAGGGAAAGGGTGGTAATCCATTGAAGCGGAGTAAATTGTCCATATAGGAGCTCCGCTTCGGTGGAGCTGATGGAGAGCCCTTTTACCTGTGCAAAAAGGAGAAGAAAATTAATCCCCAATAATGCTAAAAAAAGGGGGCGTTCTCTCATATCTTTAGAAAATTATTAAGTATCTCATGTCCAAACTCACTCATAATCGATTCAGGGTGAAATTGGACACCGTATATTTGTTTGTCTTTAATCTCCAAAGCCATAATTTCATGGTCATCTTCACTGTATGCGGTTGGAATAATCACTTCGGGAAGATTTTCTTGCTCAACAATAAGGGAGTGGTAGCGTGTCGCCGTAAACATCTCCGGCAATTTATCAAAAATCGGGGTCTCGCCCTGACGTACCATTCTGGACGTTTTACCGTGCATCATACGATTTGCCCGCACAACGTGTCCCCCGAATACCTGGGCTATACTTTGATGCCCCAAACAAATTCCTAAAATAGGAACTTTATCGGCAAAATAGCGAATGACATCGAGTGTTACTCCGGCATCATCGGGCGTTGCAGGACCGGGAGAGATGATAATTTTTTCCGGATGGAGCGCTTCGATCTCTTCGACGCTCATCTCATCGTTACGGATGATTTTTAGATCCGCTCCAAGCTCCAAACAATACTGCACAATGTTGTAAGTAAAACTGTCATAATTATCAATCATTAATATCATCGTTTTTCCTTACCATGCTTTAATCGTATTATACAAGCTATCGCGTTCAATCGGATCAAATCCGCTGTTCTTAATCAATCCGACAAACTCTTGAAGATTTACACCGTGTGCACTTTTTGCCCCTGCAGCCGAATTGATCGACTCTTTTTCGATCGTTCCGTCAAGATCGTTTGCCCCAAACTCTTGAGCCACGAGGGCAAGATTCACGGTCGAAGTAACCCAGTAGGCTTTAAGGTTTGGAACATTATCGAGAACGATTCGGCTGATTGCCATTGTTTTTAAAATTTCATGCGCGGTAATATACTCTTTGACATTCAAAAAATTATTTTCACTCTGATATACAAGAGGGATAAAACAATTAAAGCCCCCCGTTACGTCTTGCAAATCGCGAATCCGCATCATGTGATCGATTCGGTGACGTCGTTCTTCGACATGACCGAAAAGCATAGTGACGTTGGATTTCATCCCACGCTCGTGCCATTTACGGTGGATTTCCAGCCATTGCTGTGAATTGACTTTTCCTTTGCAAATGTAATCTCGCACCTTTTCATCAAAAATCTCCGCACCGCCACCGGGCATCGAATCGACACCGTTAGCAATCATCAAATCGAGTATCTCATCGTAGCTTTTGCCGTACTCTTTGGCAAGGAAATGAACCTCTGCCGCCGTGAGAGCTTTGACATGAAGGTCCGGATGACGCGCTTTGATCTTGCTAAATACTTCCAAATACCACTCTAATCCCGTTTCAGGGTTATGGGCGGATACGATATGCACCTCTGAAATTCCGCGCTCAACGATGTCATCCGTAATCGCTAAAATTTCTTCATGGCTCATCGTATAAGGATTAGGATTTTTTCGGCTGGAACTGTAAGCGCAGAATTTGCACACGTCTTTACAGATATTCGTCGGATTGATGTGGCGATTGATATTAAAATAGGTTTGTTTGCCGTGCAACGCTTTTCGGCGTTCATCCGCGAGCTCGCCGAGAGTGAAGAGGTCTAAATCATACAAAGCCGTAGCCTCTTCCAGACTCAAGCGTTCATGATTTTTTACTTTTTCAATCAAATTCATTTTAAAATCTTTATTGCTTATTTTTTGGCGCATTATAGCGAAAGAAATATTCTACAAATCCAATATTCTTGTTCCACATGAATGAGGAAAAAGAAGGAAAAAAAACTTGCTATAAACCATAACACTCAGTACTAGAATTAAATACATTTTGATTGCACTGGTATACAACATTCCTATTATACTGCGCTAGCGCATTCAAATCATTGGTAATATTATGTACATCAATTGATTTTGGCTTTGCTTTTAATCTATCTATAAGCTGCTTAGAAGCACTTGCAGGAGCAAGTAAATCCAAATTTCCGAAGATATATCTAATAAATCCATGCTTGTAGAGATTAAAATCCCAAGCCATATGATCGTCTTCAGGCAAAGGAATACTATATCCACGATCAGAAAGAAGGCATGTTTTAACATCATAGGTGTATATCAGTACCATGATGAATGTTTCTGGATTTTCATAAAGTCCTTTTACAACTTGCTCCAGAAAATTCAACTGACCTTCCTCAAAAGGTGTTAATAAAAGAAAAATAATTGAAAGCCAATCTCTATATTCTTCTTCGGATATACCCAATTTATTACAAAGATGGCTCTGCTGAGGCTTTCTTCCATTAAGCACACATTCGAAATTTTTATAATGGGTAGGGTCAGTCGGATGCACGTTTCTGAGCTGAGGAAATGTATTTAGAACCTTCTTTATCGAATATGGATTTCGAACAAAATTTAAAAACTTTAAAAGAAAAATATTCAGGATTTCTGACTTTATGTCAGCACCTGCTGTAGGCAGTTTTGCAATTAGGCTTTCAGTATTTGATTTAATATTAGCTTCGTACTGATTAAATAGTGTCTCGAAGTTGTATCTGGAAGCCTCTTGTTCCAGGACGTCAAAACTAAATAGATCGTTCAAGCTTAGAGTATTTGAGATGTTGAAGCCTTGTTGTGATTCCAGACTAATAGAATATGATTCGCGATCATTCAATTTAAACGAATAGATTTTTTGATTTTTCTTGCTAACTGAAGGATTAATCGCATTAAGCCTTTGCTCGACTCGAGGCAGAAAATGTTGATTTTTAGTTTTATCCCGTAAATTCATATCCAACTCTTCAACAAAAGAGGGGACAGGCTCTTTATATGTTGTCTATCAGAAAAACAACTTTTAGTAAACCTCATCATGACTGCCAATATCCATCAAAATTATTTGTTCATCTGTAATAATAATCGTCAAAACGATACGATATTCATAGGTAAGTCGGCAGGCGTAATATTTAGAAAGTTCCCCTTTTAGCTTGTGCATTTTCAGCGTAGGAGAAAAAGGATCGGATTGAAGCAACTCAATGACTTCTCCAAATCTGGCAAGTAAGTCACGATGTTTTTTAAAGAATTTTTGAGCCGTCCGTTCAAAAACTTCCGTTTGATCGATTGTGTACATTTAACTGACGTTTTTTGTTAAATTTTCCAAATCAAAAGGTTTGATTTTCCCCTCATTGACCTCTTTTTCTGAAATACGTAACCGTTCTAAAAATTCTAATCGTTCATTATTGATGATAACAATCTCATCTTTTTTAAAATGCGATAACAACCACATAAATTTTTCACTGACACTCTCTTGAACTTCCAAGGTTATGGTTTGCATAATGATTCCTCATTTGGAGGTATTTGAGATAATTATAGCACATTTTAAAATGGCGCTAAAAGTCATCAGTAAAAAAACTCTACTGCCTATTTTTTCGTCTATATCCACCCTTTCAATAAGAGAGATTTTCGCTACAATAAAATAAAAAGTAGCCCAGATGAGCATCACCGAAGAAATTGAAGATTTGATCGATAAGAACGGTTCGGATTTCGAAATATCGAAACGGTTTAAATTCCATATCCAAGAGTATAAAAACTCTTTAGGGATGATTTTTGAGCGTAATCAGGGAAAAGATTTTCTCGTCATCCATACAAAAACGCTCGACTCCATCATCAGCCTCATGTACAAAACCGTATTACGACGACTATTCGGAAACTACCTCCCTATGCGAAGCTCGATCCCGATTGCTTTTATCGCATTGGGAAGCTACGGGCGTGAGCAGCTCTGTGTACACAGTGACATCGATCTTATGATCGTGTATGAAAAGAATGAGGGCTACAATACCGCCGCTATTATCGAAAAGTTTCTTTATCTTGCTTGGGATGCAGGGTTAAAACTGGGGCACCGTGTCCACGAAGTCGGTGATTTACTATCAGCATCACGTGAAGATATTACGATCAAAACGGCGATGATGGAATCACGGCTCATAATAGGCTCCCCTTTTACGTGGAGTGCAACGCAAAATAAACTCACAGCTATCAGACATGATAACCCCAAAGCATTTATATTGGCGAAGATAGAAGAAGCCGATATTCGCCGCCGCAAGTTCCCCTCTTCCATGCAACCGCAAATCAAAGAGGGGGTGGGTGGATTGCGTGACTCGCAACTGCTCTATTGGATTGCAAAAACCATCTATGGCGTCAACAGCCTCAAAGAACTAAGCGATCAACTCTTTAGTGAGGAGCAGTATCGTGAATATCGAATCGCCTTAGAACTCCTGTTTCGAGTCCGAAGTGCACTGCATTTGCTCAGCGGAAAACAGCAAGATCAACTCGTCCTCGATTATATGCCCCGTATTGCACAAATGCTCGGCTTTAGTGATGAACGTAAATTGGTTAGCAAACTGCTCGAAGCCCAATGGCGTATCAATAACTTCACCCAAATCTATGTCAAAAAAATGGCACGTATCTATCTTAATGATCCGACTCAAACCGCTGCATTACGGGCAGGGAGAATTCAAAAAGGTTTTTATGCCATAGAGGGGACACTCTATTCTTCTTATAACATCCCTACTCCGCCGATAGAAACCCTTTTGGAGATGTTAAACTCCCTCGAAGATCGGGAATGGAAATTCGACTCCAGCGTTTTGTTCCATTTTACGTATACTATTATCCGGCATCCCCTCAAAGTCAAAACCTATACCTTTTTACGTAAATTATTTGAACGCGACCATCTCTATGTTATTATGAAACTCTTGTACGATGCGGGAATTTTACACCACCTTATCGGAGCGTTTAAAAAAGTGCTCCATCTCCCTCAATTTGACGGTTATCATACCTATCCGGTGGATTTACACTCGATCAAATGTATCGAAGCACTCGAATCAATCAAAGATCCCTATGTTGAAACTTTATACACGCAACTTTCCGCTACGGACAAACTTTTGTTAAAAGCAGTTATTTTGCTGCATGATACAGGAAAAGGACGCAAACAAGACCACAGTGAAGTAGGGACAAAACTGATCGTTCCTTTTATCAAAAACCTCAAACTCCCTTCTCTTCAATATGAAAGAGCAGCTTTATTGGTTCGTAATCATGTCCTTATGACCCATGTCGCCTACCGTGAAAACCTCTATCATGAAAAAACTCTTTATCAATTTATGTCTAAGATAAAAACACCCGAAAATCTAAAACTCCTTTATATCCTCACGTACGCGGATGTTAATGGGGTGGGTCCAGGAACGTATACCGGGTTTGGTGCCAATTTACTCCATGAACTCTATGAGGCCTCGCTTGAAATAGCCTCACAAAATGACCGCATCACCGATGCGATCAAACGGCAAAATAAAGAGAAAAAACTCACCAATGATCCTCAGTTCGGCGAGCTAAGCAAAATCGAGCAGAAAAAAGTTCTCGCAATCGAATCCAATCTCTTCTTTTTCAAACACACCCCAAGTGAAATCATCAATATTTCCAAAGAGGCGTTTCAATGTCAAACGTTTACCTACCAGCTGGATATCGAAGGGGGATTGGTAATTCATATTTACCGAAAAATTCCCCTCAATCTCGGTTATTTATTAGGAAAGCTCAGCTATCTTGATGTTGCATCGATGGATATTTTTACCCTCTTTGACGGTATCAAGTACTTTAAAATTGAATTTTTGCAGCGCCCTCGCGAGGGGACGATGGAGCAAATTGAAATGATTGTTGAAGAGGCATTTGATATGTCGAAAAAAATCGATCTTCCCAAACCGATTATTAAACCCAGCGAAATCACCCTCGATTGTGACCACTCGATCCATTACGCACAACTCAATCTCAATACGACAAATCAAAGAGGATTACTGGCCTATTTCGTTCAATGTTTTGATGAAGCACAAATCAATATCGCTACCGCTAAAATCCATACCAATAAAAACATGGCGCGCGATCATTTCTTAATTGAAAAACAAAACAGAATGTGCGATAATGCGCGCGAAATAATTGCTAAATTAGTAGGAGAATAGCCATGTGCGGTATCGTCGGATATATCGGAGTCAAACCGGTTAAACAAATTTTGATCGACGGACTTCGAGAACTTGAATATCGCGGCTATGACTCTGCCGGAATCGCTGTCCTACAAAACGGCACCTTTTCATTGTTCAAAGC
The DNA here is from genome assembly GCF_041651515.1 of Sulfuricurvum sp. Lineage (GTDB taxonomy): Bacteria > Campylobacterota > Campylobacteria > Campylobacterales > Sulfurimonadaceae > Sulfuricurvum. The sequence goes on along the minus strand of NZ_JBAZJF010000002.1, from coordinate 452,654 downwards.
TGTCGGAAAACTCATAAATCTAGAAGAGAAAGCCAAAAATTTTGAAACGACCGGATTTTCAGTCGGAATCGGTCACACACGCTGGGCAACACACGGCAAGCCGACTGAGCTCAATGCCCACCCTCATGTTGGACAAAATTCGTATGTTGTCCACAACGGCATTATCGAAAATTATCAAGAACTTAAAACTATGCTTATGTCACAGGGTACCCATTTCCTGAGCCAAACCGATACCGAAGTCATCGTCCATCTTTTTGAATACTACTTACGAAATGGGTCAACTCCGTTTGAAGCTTTTGCGCAAACGCTCAAAGAGCTTAACGGAGCCTACGCCATTCTTTTAGTCAACGCATCGGTCAATGACACTATCTTTTTTGCCAAATACGGTTCTCCGATGATTATCGGTCGTAATAAAGAAGGTGAAGTATTTTTCGGATCTTCTGACGCCGCACTGATCGGAAAATGTCACGAAGTGATCTATCTTGAAGATGGCTATTACGGTTATGCATCCGGTACCAAAATTTCTATTTTCAATTCTGTACACAGCGAAGTTCCACTCTCTTTTACTCCATTAGATGAAAATAAACTTTCCGCCCAAAAAGAAGGCTACCGTTTCTTTATGGAAAAAGAGATATATGAGCAAAGCCGTGTTCTTGCCGATACATTGATGGGACGCTTACAAGAGGAGAGTGTATATTTTGAAGAGTTAGAGAACTCTCTTTTTGAAGGGATCAACGAAATAAAATTCTGTGCGTGCGGTACCAGTTACCATGCAGCTCTCGTTGCAACGTATCTCTTCGAGCGTCACGCCAAGATCAAAACATCGGTCGAATTTGCCAGCGAGTTCCGCTACCGTGAGCCCTTTTTGACTCCCGATACCCTTTTCGTCGTTATCAGCCAAAGCGGTGAAACAGCCGATACGCTAGAAAGCCTCAAAATGGCAAAACGATTCGGTTTAAAAACGATGGTCATCTGTAACGTTGACAATTCGTCTATGGTTCGCCTCGCCGATGCTTCTATTTTAACCCGTGCAGGGATCGAAAAGGGGGTAGCATCCACTAAAGCGTTCGCTACACAAGTGTGTGTTTTGTGGATGATGAGCCTTTATCTCGCCAAAATGCGTACAACTCTTGAATCCAGTGAAATTAAACGTCAAATTCAACTTTTACGCACCCTCCCCTCTACCGTAGCCGTTGACAACACTATTCACGAACAACTTCGTCGCCTCTCGAAACGTTATCTTCATGGACACGGTTTCTTTTTTATAGGGAGAGATGTTTTTTATCCCTTAGCGATGGAGGGGGCATTAAAACTCAAAGAGATCAGTTATCTACACGCCGAGGGGTACCCAAGCGGTGAAATGAAGCACGGTCCCATCGCCCTAGCCGATCCCGAACTTTTCACCATTGCCTTGCTACCTGAGCATAAACTCTACGACAAAACCAAAAGTAATATAGAAGAGCTCAGCGCCCGTGATTCAACGATCTGTTCCATCAGCCCTCTTGATTTTGACAAAGCGGACGATCATATCCGTACCCAGAAAAGAGACGATTACATGCTTGAATTCTTTGAAATGATGGTAGTACTTCAACTCCTCTCCATGGAGATCGCAGTCCGCTTAGGCAACGATGTTGATATGCCGCGTAATCTTGCAAAAAGTGTCACCGTCGAATAATCGCTATACATCCCTATAAACTGCCTTTTATAAGGTAGTTTCTCCACTTTCATATATTTTTAAAAATTATTTAGCTATCCTCACTAATTACTTAAGTGTGTTAGTCCATTACAAGGAATATCCGGCATGAATGCTAATCGAAAAATTTTGTTTATTGTTGCCCTTATGCTTATCGGTCTTGCCGTTGCCACCATTACCAACGTGGCCCTAAATTTTAGAGACTACGGCTACAACAATGCCATTGAAAAATCAAAAATGACGGCAGAAATTGTCCGTGACGGGTTAACTGCCCATATGGTCAATGGCATTATGGATAAGCGTGAATTTTTTCTTTCTAATATTGCCAATATAAAAGATGTTCAGTCATTATGGATCGTGCGATCTCAAACTGTCATCGCCCAACACGGTTTAGGATTGGAAAACGAACGTCCCCGAGATGCCATTGACAGAAAAGTACTTCAAGATGGAGTTATCGTTCGCGAAATTCACGAAGATTCTAAAAATGCCGTTTTACGTGTCACTATCCCTTATATTGCATCCGCTTACGGTAGTCCAAACTGCTTAAGCTGTCATAATGCCAAAGAAGGGGATGTCCTTGGTGCTATCAGCATGGAATTCAATATCAATGATATTCGTCTGACAGGGGCGCTTACAATTGCTAAAATCTTCGCTATTAATGTCATTTTTATTATTATTGCATTATGGGTAACTAATTACTATTTTAAACCGTATATGAAGCTGTTCGAAAATTTGCAGCAAGGGATCAAACGGGCACGTACCGGAGATTTTACCTTCCGTTTTAAAACAACCCTTACTGACGCCGGAAGTGAAGTTGCCGAACAGATGAATACCCTCTTTGAAAAAATAGAAGATACTTTTGGGGGAATTAAGCACAATCTTAATACTTTTTCTTCTCACTCAAATCTTTCCACAACCGATCCGCTCAGTACTGCAGGAGTGATTATCCAAGAGCTTTCCGATGTTTATAAATTCAAAAAGACGATTGAACTTGATAGTAGCAAAGATGCTATTTATGAACGATTTGTTTATGTCCTCAGAGAGAAATTCCACTTTACCCATTTTGCCCTTTATGAAGTGGATAAAATGACGAAAGAGCGTAAACTCATCCACATTAGTGATCACAAATCGTTCTGCCTCCCCATTGCTGACACTAATGCAATGGAATGCAGAGCTTACCGTACCGCAAGCGATGTCTATTCGACTGATTTCCCCAACTTGTGCGCAAACTGTGCAGAAGATAAAGCTTATACTTGTATCCCATTTAATATCAATGATGATCTCTCTTTAATCCTCTCCTATTCAGCAAAAAGCAGTGCAGAAATCGAAAAAATGAATCTCTTTATGCCAAGTATTAAAAACTACTTTGAAGCAGCCAAAGCCGTTATAGAGAGCCGTACCCTTATGGATAAACTCAGAGATTCTTCTTTGCGTGATGGCCCTACACGTCTCTATAACCGCCGCTTTTTAGAAGAATTTATCGATAAAAGTGCGGAGCAGGCATTGCGTTCAAATATCTCCTATGCCGTCTTGATGATTGACATTGATTTCTTTAAAATGATCAATGATACCTATGGACACGATGCAGGAGACGTTGTGATCAAATCGTTGGCCGAAATATTGCAACAAAGTGTCCGTAAATCGGATCTTCCAATACGCTACGGCGGTGAAGAGTTCCTTGTTCTTCTCCACAACACAACACCGGAAGGGGCGATGGCCGTCGCAGAGAAAATTCGTACCCGTTTCAGTGAGAAAAAATTTCAATTCGGAAGTGATACCGTTCAAAAATCGCTCAGTATCGGAATATCGCACTTCCCGCTTCATGCCGATTCTATTTGGAAGGTCATTAAATTTGCCGATACAGCCCTTTACGAAGGGAAACATAACGGACGAAACTGTGTTGTTGAGTTTGAAGCACGAATGTATGGAGAAGGGGATCAATTCTAATCTCTTTTTTTCTTCCTCACATACCCTGTGAGGAAGATACTACACTATGCATCTAGCACTGCTTCACCAATTCAAAACGACTATACTTCCTTACATCATCATTGTTTTAGGATCATAAACCAATGCACAATTTCCACCTTGATGTTTTGCTTCCAACAGTGAACGCTTCGCAAATTCAATACACTCGATCATATCTGCACTCTGTTCAGGAAACAATGCGATACCGATACTTACGGTTTTTAGAATAGCGTAGGTATTGACCCGAATTTTCTTTTTAAAAGAGAGACGAATTTTCTCCGCTACTTCGATTACTTCATTGCCATCCCAATCGTATAAAACCACAGCAAACGTATCTCCGCCATATCGGATCAAGGTATCACTTTGTCGAATACATTCGGCAATATTACGTCCCATTGCTTTGATTACTTCATCGGCAACATGGGTACCATAAGAGCTATTAATTCCATCGAAATTGTCCATATCAATAATTAGAATTCCATAAGGGATCGCCGTCCGGCGGGATTGATTGACGATCAAGGTACTCATCTCTTCGAGGTAAGTACGGTTATAAAGCTTCGTCATCGGGTCGATCCGGACACTTTGCTGAAGTTTTTTGTTAACAATCTGCAAACGTGATGCATTGATAAAATTATTGAGTTGATCCAGTGCCAAACGGATCTTACTAACCTCTCGCCGATCAAAAGTCACCAATGAAATCACAATATCAAGGTCATCCACAATCGGATAACTGCGACACACATAGTGAGCATCCGGATCAATCATTTTAGGACAGGCAATCTCACATTGCGTCGAATCGATCGTAGCAGTTGTCCGATCAGCACGGCATCCGCTGATAGCATCACACAGAAGTGTTTTTTCGGAGTGCACAACATGGGTCGTCTTATCCTGTGGATTAAGCTCTAGAATATTAAAGTCACTTAAGCCCCACCGTGTTCGTAGTAAAGCAATAATCCTAGCATAGACCTCTTCAAGATTTTGGTCATCTTCAATCGCTTTACGAAACCGCTCTACTTCATAGAGCTGATCTACCCCGGTTCGAATAGTATAGAGAGGATCATTACTCGGAGGATCAATACGAATTAAGGATCCCATTTTCTTACCGCTTTCCACAAGGGTAGAATCAAGTTTTTCCATCAACGAGTTGGTCCACATTGAAGCGTTATATGCATCTTTTGTATCACTGGAATCGATTCGATAGCTGTAATCCCCCCCTTCGGCTTTTTCCATCGTAAGGGCAACCGAATCGAGTGTCTCTTTGTACGAAGCTACAAATCTCCGCAAAGTACGTAGCAGTATAAAGGTTGCACCAAATAAAAGGATAAGAATGGCAACCGTACTCACCAATCCCGTCACTTTCAGATCATTAATTTGCATTTCAACCGATACGACACCTAATGTTGTCCCTGCTTTAACGTCATGGCAACTTAAACAATCTATTTTGCCTTTATCCGTTGCTATATAAGGGAGGGAGATACGATAGAGTGTATCTGAAAAGAGCGATCCTGATGATTTTTCATACGCTTTAGAGTTTCTTAAAACGGCTCTGTCAATATCATCTTTCGGTTCTTGGGGATAGATTCCATTACCATACTGGGAGGTAACACTCTGCGATCGCACGACCCACAGAGAGCGCATCCCCTCTATTTCACTGACATGCTTGAGAAAATCATTCTGATGTTCTGAACTTCCGGTAACCATATGGGCTGTCAAAGATTCTTGGACAATATTTGCAGCTGTATGTGCCCGCTCACTCGCTGATACTATGGCAAAATATCGAAAAGCTGCTATAAAAAGAAATGTAAAGAGGATCATTACCCCGACTACTTTCAGTACAAGGGTTAAAAATGTCTGCTCTTTTTTCATGCTGCCTCACCGATGCGTAAATTACGTAAATAGATTGATTATACTAAAAAAAGTTTAAGAAGAAGGAAAAATGGGGTCTTATACCTCAGCAGAGGTATAAGTTATAGTATTAGTGACAACCGCATCCGGTTCCGCAGCTTCCGCCGGCAGGTGCCTCTTGCTTAGGTGCAGCAGCAGTAGAACACGCTGATACGCCCGGAGGGGTGTTCGGCTGAATCGCTTGATTATCCACACCCCCCTCAGCATTGATTTTTTCGACGGTTGCCCACAAGTCTTCCGCCGCTTTCATGTATCGTTTTGCGGTCTCTGAAGTCGGAGCATAAAACGTTATCGGTTTACCCTCATCTCCACCGGTTCGGATGGATGGTTCAATCGGAATCTCGGCAAGAATACACGTTTCAAACTGATCTGCCATCGCCTTGGATGTCCCTTTACCGAAAATATCGTATTCGACACCGGTATCCGGAGCGATAAATCCGCTCATATTCTCAATAACACCCGCGATCGGGATATGAAGCTTTTTGAACATGTCGAGGCTTCGACGAGAATCGTCGAGCGATACCATCTGAGGCGTGGTAACGGTAACCCCAACGGTAACCGGAACACTTTGAGCCAATGTAAGCTGTGCATCACCGGTACCCGGAGGCATATCGATAACAAGACAATCCAAATCGGACCACATAATGTCGCGTAAGAACTGCTCGATCGCTTTCATGATCATCGCACCGCGCCAAATGAGCGATTGCCCCTCTTCCATCAATGAGCCCATTGACATCACTTCAACACCATAAGCTTTAATCGGGAGAACTTTATTCCCGACGACTTCAGGTTTAATTCCGTCAATTCCCATCATACGAGGAATATTAGGACCATAGATATCGGCGTCCAAAAGGCCCACTTTTTTCCCTTGCATCGCTAGGGCTACCGCAAGATTAACTGAAGTAGTCGATTTACCGACCCCCCCTTTACCTGAGCTTACCATGATAAAGTTTTTCACTTGAGGGGCAATATTTTTACCCTTGGATGAACTCTCTCTAGGCATTTTAGGGGCCTGGATATTGATAATAACCTCAGCTGCACCGGCACGTTTTAACTCATCGGTCGCTTCTGTAGTAATTTGGTGCGCCACTTCAGGGGCACTGGAGGTAATATCCACTACAACACTCACGTTTGAACCGTCAATTTTAATCTCTTTAACGAATCCAAAGGTAACGATATCTTTCGTGAAACCCGGATAGGTCACTTTTGATAATGCTGATTTTACAATTTCTTCTGTCATTTAAATAATTCTCCTTGTTTGATTTAACTTGCGTTTCTAGCTTTAACTTCTGCTGCGATACGCTCAATCGCTTCAGGGTTTTCCATAATCTGCTGCGTAATTTTATACGAACAAAATTTAGGACCGCACATGGAACAAAACTCCGCTTCTTTAAAGACATCCTGAGGCAGTGTTTCATCATGATATTCACGTGCCCGCTCAGGATCAAGGGCGAGTTCAAACTGACGGTTCCAGTCAAACGCATAACGCGCATCACTCATCGCATCATCGACATCACGAGCACCTTTGCGTCCGCGTGCAATATCTGCCGCATGTGCCGCAATTTTATACGCGATAATCCCCTCTCGAACATCTTCCGCGTTCGGAAGACCTAAATGCTCTTTGGGTGTTACATAGCACAGCATAGATGCTCCATGCCATCCTCCAACCGCAGCACCGATAGCGGAACTGATATGGTCATACCCCGCCGCAATATCGGTGACAAGAGGTCCTAGAATATAAAACGGTGCCTCGTGGCAATATTCGCGTTGAATTTTCATATTACGCTCGATTTGATTGAGAGGGACGTGTCCCGGCCCTTCAATCATCACCTGAACATTTTTCTCCCAAGCACGGAGGGTCAATTCACCGAGCACTTTCAACTCACCCAACTGCGCCTCATCACTTGCATCCGCCAAACATCCCGGACGAAGTGAATCCCCCAGTGAAAGAGAAACATCATAACGGGCACAAATATCAAGAATCTCGTCATACGCCGTGTAAAACGGGTTTTCACGATGATAGTGCATCATCCATGCCGCCATCAGCGAGCCTCCTCGGCTGACAATCCCCATTTTACGTTTGGCAACTTTCGGCATTGTTTCGAGTAAAAAGCCCGCATGGATAGTGAAATAGCTCACACCCTGCTGTGCTTGACGCTCTAAAACCTCCAACATAACCTCAATACTTAAATCTTCAATTTTATTGTTGACGTCGTGCAGAATTTGATAGATGGGAACCGTACCAATCGGGATGCGGGAATTCTCGATCACCGCACGGCGGATTTCATCCAAATCCCCTCCGGTAGAGAGATCCATTGCCGTATCCGCTTTATAGTGCTGAGAAACTTGAATTTTTTCAATTTCCCCTTGAACATCGCTTGCAATTGCCGATGAGCCGATATTGGCATTAATTTTACATCGTGCAGCGATTCCAATCGCCATCGGTTCTAAGTTTTTGTGGTTGATATTAGCAGGGATGATTAAACGTCCCCGTGCGACTTCGGAACGAACCAACTCGGGATCGAGTTCTTCTACTTTGGCGACATACGCCATCTCTTCGGTAATAATACCTTGTTTGGCATAATACATCTGAGTACGAACGGTGTCGTTTTGTCTCTCAGCGACCCATGCGGTTCTCATACTTACTCCTTGATCATTTACAAAAGCTTAATTGGACTTATAAATAAGACCCCCTAAAAGGGTCGTATCTCTTTTAATTTAGATTAAAAATTTCAAGCGGATTTAGGAAAAGAATCCCCATTACCGTTTGAAGTATTCTAGAATTTATCACAAAAAAGATAAAAAAAAGCTTTTTAAGTGTATAATTTCGTAACAGTTTTCAAAATAGGATACAATTTGTCTGATTTGACACTTATTTTACTCGCTGCGGGCAACTCCAGCCGTTTTAAAGTCCCTGTCAAAAAACAATGGCTTCGTATTGGGCATGATCCTTTATGGTTTTATGTTACTAACCGTATCAAAACCCACCTCCCTCATGCCAATATTATTGTCGTTGCACACCCGGATGAAGTTCCATTTTTTCGAATGATGAGTGCATTCACGATCATCTGTGGCGGTGAGACGCGACAGCAATCGTTAAAAAATGCACTTAAGCACGTAACTACCCCGTACGTTATGGTCAGCGATGTCGCTCGGGCCTGTATTGACCCTTCTCTTATTGATCGCCTCATTGCTCATAAAAACGATGCTGACTGTATTGTTCCCGCACTGGGTTTGCATGATACGGTTGTCTATAATGATGAAACCATTGACCGAGCGATGGTCAGACGAATTCAAACGCCGCAACTCTCTCGAACCGAAGTTTTAGTACGCTCCCTCGAAACAACCCAAGAGTTTACGGATGAAAGCAGCGCGATTGTCGCATTTGGCGGAACACGCTTTTTTATCGATGGGGATGGACGCGCCGATAAGCTCACTCAAACTTCCGATATCGCCGCACTAGAGTGTCTCATTCCCCCATCAACCATGCTCTTTACCGGAAACGGATTTGACGTGCACCCTTTTGAAGAGGGAAAACCGATGGTTTTGGGTGGAGTAGAGATCGAAAGCCCTGTCGGCTTTAAAGCCCACAGTGACGGTGATGTTGCAATTCATGCTCTCATTGACGCACTGCTGGGTGCAGCCTGTTTAGGTGATATCGGGATGCTTTTCCCCGATACCGACAGTAATTATAAAAATATTGATTCGAAAGAACTTTTGCGTCGATGTGTCTTACAATTGCACCAATTTGGATTTGTTGTTGCACATGCCGACATCACCATTATCGCCCAAGCTCCGAAAATATCCTCCTATAAAGAACAAATGCGCCATGTTCTCAGTACCCTACTGCATCTTCCCCTTACTCGCATCAATGTCAAGGCAACCACGACAGAACACCTTGGTTTTATCGGGCGTAAAGAGGGTGTCGGAGTAATCGCGACAGCGTCAGTACACTATTTTGATTGGAAAAACGGATGAACATACTCATTATCGAAAACGAGATCTATCTCGCACAAAGCATCGCTTCCAAGCTAAGCGATTTAAGCCACAACTGTGATATCAGTAGTTCGACCAAAGAGGGACTACGCGGGATTCCTTACGATGTTGTATTACTCTCTACCAACATCAGCGGTCAAGATATCTATCCCGTTATTGAAGCTTATAAAAACGAAGTTGTCATCTTAATGGTCAGTTATATCAGTAACGATACCGTTTCCAAGCCACTTGCCGCCGGAGCTAAAGACTACATCCTAAAGCCGTTCATGATCGAAGAGTTAATTCGTAAAATCCAACATTTCCAAAATCATGAACGACTTCGCCGCCAAAACCAAACCTATGAGCGCTACCTTGCCCACACCTTCAATTCGATTAATGTAGATGAAGATATGGATAAAACCGAGCTCCCTCTCTTTATTTGCAGCAGTTATCAAAAATACGCCGATGCATTTGCATTTCGTTATGCCGCCCATCATGATAAAACAATCCACTTTATCTCACTGAGCTCTGCCAAAGCGTTCAGTGACATTGCAGCCCTTGGAAATGATTCAGTACTTTATATCACCGATTTTCAAAATTTGAAAAAAAGTGAGCACAAAGGATTTTATGATCTAATCCAAGACCGGTCCTGCATCATATCGGGCACGGATCCTATCGATAATCCCCCTTATCGGGTAATTGAGATCGAAAGTGATAACAACCTCTTTGATCAAGGGGAAATATTGCCCATTGAAGAGTATGTCAAATACATCATGCTCCATTTTCAAAACCGGTTCCCCGACACTGAACTCTCGAAAAAATTGGGAATCTCGCGTAAAAGCCTATGGGAAAAGAGAAAGAAATATGGCATCGTCAAGAAAAAATAGAGCCCTCTTTATAGATCAAGAAGCGGTATCGGCACTTGCACTTCTTAAATCAGGGATGCTCCATCCCGTTACCGAGCTTATGAATGAAGCTCAAAGTAAAGAAGTCCTCAATAGCGGCATGTTTAATGGTAAAACATTCCCTTTTCCCCTTATCCTCTCCCCCAGTGGAAAGATCAATGAAACCATTTTAACGAGTGCAAAAAAAGGGGAAATCTTAGATTTAGTGAGTGATAACATCGTTGTTGGTAAGCTGTGTGTTGATGAAGTGTATAAAATCAATCCTCATGAACGTCTTCGACAAATCTACGGTACCGAAGATCTCTCTCATCCGGGAGTCAATGCAACTCATAAACGGCTAGGAAAATATGCGATTTGTGGTTCTTATACCATTGATCTTTCTCCCGTTGAAACGATTCGCTCCACCATACGCCAAGCCAAAGAGCAAGTTGGAGCACAACATACCACTGCCCTTTTTATGGCAGCCAATCCTCTGCATCGTGCCCATGAGCGACTGATTCGACAAAGTTTGGAACGTACCGACCTCATCGTAATTTTTCTCCTTAAACCCTACAATAATGCCAACCTAACCTATGAACTGCGTCACCAAACTCTCAACTTTTTTGTCGAAAACTATCTTCCGCGCAGTCGTGTTGTAATTGTCCCCTTGGAGAGCAGCTATATATTTGCCGGTAGCAATGAAGTTATCCTCGATGCCATCGTTGCAAAAAATTACGGATGCGATCGGTTAATGATCGGACAAAATCATGCCGGCATCGGAATGTATTATGATCGAAATGCGAATAAATCCATTATTGACCGACTTATCGGCATTGATATCGAAGTGGGGATCGCAAGTGAATATGTCTATTGCAATCAGTGCAAAACCCTTGTAAGTGTTCAGACCTGCCCTCATGGTCATCACCACCACATTTCGTATCATGCAGAATCTATTTTAGAATTAATGCAACAAGGCCTTCTCCCCCCTGCGGTTCTAGTACGTAAGGAGATCTCTGCAATGATCGTAGCGGCTCTTTACCCTAAGCGCTTTAAAAATTTGGCTAAACTCTATTATGACATTATGCCCGTCAACGGTCTGCTTGAAGAGCACAGCGAAAAAGATTTTTACGTGGAACTGATGCGACTGTACCAAACAACCTCTCTCACATAAGGACATACTATGAATCTTCGATCATTTTTTCTGACCGTAGGCTATAGCGGCCTCTCTCCAAAAGCACCCGGAACAATGGGAACCCTCGTCTCTTTACCGATCGGGGTTGCAATCTTGATTTTCTTAGGTCCCCAAACTCTTTTTCTAGCCGCTTTGTTTATCACCCTAGTTGCCATTAAACAAATCAATATTTATGAAGCCCAAACGCACAGCCATGATGACAAACAAATCGTTATCGACGAATTAGTCGGAATGTGGTTCGCCCTCTCAATCGCACCGGGGATCCTTTTTAGTGTAGCGGATCTTGGTGTTTGGACCAACGGTATCGCATTACAACTTGCCCTGAGTTTCCTCTTTTTTAGACTTTATGATATCAAAAAGCCCTCTATAATCGGTCGGATAGATCGTGAAGCCAAAGGGGGCTTAGGGGTTATGGGAGATGATATTATTGCAGGATTTGCTGCCGGAATAACCTCGGCAATTTTGTGGCAATTGGTGTTAAAATCGGGTCTTATTAACTAACAACTCGATTTCGTCCGCTCTCTTTTGCCTCATACAACTTTGTATCAACGCGACGCAATAAAGCATCGGGACTGTCTTCAACACTCCATTGTACTGCTCCAATGGAGCACGTAATCCGCTCTACCGGAGTAAAGCTATCCGACTCTATCCGTGTACGTAATGCCTCTGCCAGCGTTACTGCCGATGCTAGGGTACTATCAGGAAGTAAAACCACAAACTCTTCTCCACCCCACCGCGCTACACTATCACTTTTACGAATATTTTGACTCAATAATGCCGCTATTTGTTTTAATACTTCGTCTCCGACCAAATGACCGTATTGGTCATTCACTTGTTTAAAATGGTCAATGTCAATTAATATCATTGATAGGGGTCGTCCATAACGGGTTGCGAGGCGAATAGAGTGTTCCAGAACCTTGTCAAACTGAAAACGATTCGCAACATGAGTCAGTGGATCTTGCGTAGCGAGTTCATTAAGCTTTGTAATATCGGTAAATACCACAACATGACGGATTTGATCCTGATACTCCATTTTTTGTGAATGAACGGTAAAAATAGAGGTTTTACCCAGCCTGCTCATTTTAACTTTATGCTCTTGGGTGTTGTAACGTATTAAATAATCTGTCCACAATACCCCATCCATTTCACTCAGCACATATTCATCCGACTCACCGGTTTCAAAATATTCACAAATACAGGCATGGTCGTGCCGAAACGCGTCTAAACTTGAATATCCAAAATAGTGAAAAAATGCCTGATTGGCGTAGATAATAGCCACTCCGTCCGTAACTACAACAATATTTTTCTGCGAATCAAGAATTGTATGAATATATCGTTCTTGAAGGTTTAATTTTTGAAATAAATGTGCAAAACCGTACTCAAACAGTCCAAAGATGAAACTTATCATCAGCACGGTAATAATAAAGCTCTCAAAGATCATTTGAAGCGTATTTTCATACCCTCCCGTTATATCATTTATAGAGAAAATCACTCCTGCATTATGCCCCTGCCTATCTTTTAGAAAGATAGGGGTTATCTCGTAATCTTTTCCGCGATAGTGCATATTACGCTGTTCCAACATCGGATTATTCTGTGCATACTGTGCCATAAGCCCACGCTGTGTCAAATGATTAGAAGTGTACCGATACTTCCAGAATCCGTCTTTATACGTATTTTTATCAACTGCCCCTAAAAAATTTTCATGAATCATCAATATACCGTCTGAACCGGAAGCTTCTTTAATTTTATGAATAAAATAATCCGTATCCACCCCAAATTCCAAAGCTCCTACATAGGTACCCTTTTCCAATATCGGTATAACGACACGATAAGCAACGCCTTCAATTCCCCCCTCGAATCCACTTACCATCTTATGAGTGCGGTGAATTTCACGCAACATAGCACGACGCAGGGCAATATTATCGCCAAACTGATTTTTCCGATGCATTCGCAAAATAGATTGACCATCCGGTGCATGAAATTGCATGATGATAAGGTAAGGATTCTCTTCACGGAGTGCTTTATAGCGAGGGAGAACTAATCTATAAAGTCTTTCTGTATCACGGTTCTTAACAGCTGCTAAGACACCGGCTTCTCGCATAGTTATAAAGGAGCGAAAAGCATAAAAATGCTCTACATCCTTGACAATAGAGTTAAATGACAGCTTCACATTATGCGCAGAACGCTCACTTCTCTCTGCAGCATGGCTTCGTTGACTCGAAATATGATATGACGTCATTACTACAGAAACAGCAGTAACAATGATCGCGATTAAGAGTTGGGAACGAGCTTTTAATGTCACTTACTACCCCTTTTTACATCATCATAGGCTCGTCAGTAGGATCAATTTCTTCGAAATCTTCGATTATTTGATCTAATATTTTTTGAGTCTTTTTTATTTTAACGATATTCTCATCAAATATCTCTTTGGATGCCGGAAATGCTTCAGACAGCTCTTGGTAGATCAGAATACGCCCACCAAAATGACGTCCGATTTCATCAAAAGCACGACGTAAATAATCGCGTTTTACGGTATGGCGGAACAGTGCCTTAATCATCCTTTTTCGCTCTTTGATTGGGAGGGACTCATCAATAGCTTCTGCAATACGCTTGATATCCAAACGGGAAAGATAAGCACCGCAATGATACGGAGCTAGCAATTTATCGGAAAGTTCATCCACAAATCCTGGTATCGGCTCATCGCCTGAATCTTCTTCCTCTGTTGTTTCACATGTCCCAGTGTCACACTTAGTTCGGACAAACTCATCAAATTCGGCTCTTAAATCGCTAAAATCATCTTTTTTTATCATCATCTTCTCCTGTTATTAGTTCATAAAAATAGTGGCACATTGCTCTAAGGGCAATGTCATCTTGGAAATCATCTCGTTCTGCAAACTTTTCCAGAGCACGAGGCATTATTAAGTCACCGTACAATAGCCCCTCTTCAATGAAAATACAATCACATACACCTTGCTCCCGTACCGCATCAGAAGCACTATCGATTAAAGCAAAGGCACTCTCTTGATATTCGCTCGATATAAGTGCACCGTTCAGTTTAGAGCTGCGCATTTGCGAAATCGTAAATGCAATATCATCTGAGCGAATATTCATCGGTATTACCATAGCATTAATACTGTTTTCTTTAAACAATTTATTAACCGTAACCGAAAAACGGTTGCTGTGTGCTTCTTGAGCAATAAAACCGTACAGTTTCGTCTCCGCTGTAATTTGATTATTTTGATTCATGAATTTAATCCCCACAATTCCAAAGCTTCTTCCTCTTCCAAACGGCATCTACGACATATTTTATCGCCGCCAACCGAACTGAAAAGGGTATCACACTCATTGCACCGACGTAAAGAATAGGTTACCAAATTGTGAACGATAGGTTCAAACCACTCTTTTAAATTGTACGATGGGGAAAGGGTGATGGCATCACTCTCACATACATCATGGCACAGATGGCATTTGACACATAAAAATGGGTCGAAATCGATTTTAGAATTTCGCATATCGGAGGTAAGTGCTCCGGTAGGACAAATGCGATAGCACATTTCGCAAGCGGTGCATTTTGATTCATCAAAGAGTTTTTGAGAGGTAAAACCGATTTTTTCTCCTTCAACAACATGATAAAAAGAGGGTTTCTCCAGCCGCTTCAATGCCGTAAAGAAGAGTTTTCGACGATCCGTTATTTTCTTGGTTCGCAATGCCTGCGTATGAGTGCTATCGGTCGTATGAGAAATAAACTCATCGGTAGAAAGCTGCACTTCACGTTCAAAATTGGCTTTATAGGCCCCTATCTTTTTCAGATGAAAAGTTTTAAAAAAATCTCTCCGATTGTGTTCGACTTCCTCGCCCTCATCCTCTCTAAAATTCACCTCTGCCATCTCAACGTATGAAGGTGAATCAATCGCTTCAAGTGCATAATTAACATTCTCTACCCTAGGGACAAGATCGCTAAGAATCTTTTCGCCGATTTCGCATTGGGCACAATGACCTATATCCATCGTTAGCCCTTTTTTCATGCCGCACAGTGCTATTAACTGCTCACTCCCCAATGCAGCCAAACACGGGAGATTTTTTTGGCACGAAAGGAGATTGGATTCATCATTGATGAAAGCAAAGAAAAAATCGGTCGGATTAAAGTCATCCATTGCCAACGCTTCGGTAGGACATACGGCACTGCATCCACCGCACCCTACACATTGGACTTGATTAAGAGACGGGAGTCGCTCGCTGAGGATGATTGCCGCAGTAGGACAGATATCGACGCAAAGCGTACAGATTGAATTAATGCTCAATGCACGAACACATCGTGCAGGAGAAAAGTTCAAGAGTCCCATATACTTCTTATAACCCGCTGCTTAATAATTCGTGATCACTCAAAATAAACTCTAATGTCATCTCCGCAACATCATAGTAAAGAGGGGTACGCGATTCATATTTCATATTAATCAAATACATGGGAGCCCAACGTAGTAAATGGGTGTTTAAAAAATGGTGTTGAACTTTTTTAAACTCATTCACCGCTTCATCATCATGTTCAGACAATGCTTTTTTTTGTGCTTCACACAAATGGTGCATAAATTCCAATTCAATTCCGATGTGATCCGAAGAGACAACACGAGCGACCTCGTAATCGACAATAAAGTCATACGCACTGTATATATCGGTTACAGGGTTAGCCCCTCCGGTTTCGATCATTTGATCACTTCGGGTATAGAATGTCTCATACGGCACTAAGTGCAACAAGGAAAGATTCGTAAAATCAGGATTTAAATATTCTTCCAAAAGCTGTGTATTCGTAAGCTTTGTACGCTGTTCCCACGTATTCCAATGAGGTAAAAACTCCAATACCGCAGGATCACTTTTTAGGGTATCGAGTATCTCACTGTCCAACTCTTGGAGTAATATTCGAGAAAGAAGTGCATAAATATTGCTTCGTGCAATGATCTCATCCATAACGTTTAGGCCTTTTAATTAAGTATTAGATTGTAGCTAAAAGGGCTGAAAAGCCCTTTATGAAGTCCCTATAAGAGAAGGGAGAAGATAGATATTTAAGCTTTAATATTCACATCATACGACGCTGGATCCAGTTTAACCCATGGACGGAAGATGTGGCGAGGACGTCGAAGTTTAGAATTAGAATCCAAACCACGTGAAAGTTTATCTCTCCACGCTTGATATACTTTCATATTATTGTCGTAGTTTACAAAAATATCCCCGATTTTATCACCCGGTTGTGCCGGCTCCAAAAGTACTTTATGGTGCCAACAGTGCATACCCGATACCGGATCCGGATGCGGAGCCGCTACGGCATTTTGCCATGAACCGCTTAGTCCATCCCACCATACATTTTCAGAGTCACGGTTGTATTCAGCAAAGCGTTTTGCTTTAAATCCGTGAATTCCCTCAACGTATTTTAGTTTTGCCTGTTTTCCGTCCATTTGAATCTCAGCGACCGGCACACCGAAACTATTGATTCCCGTAGTGCCATCATAATCATCAATAATGGTTTGAGCGCCCTCTTTACCGACATTAGCAGGGGATTCTTTAAGGAACTCTTTGTTGCTCAAATCACGCGGTGCAACACCCGGTACTACTTTTCCATCGGTCACACCATTAGGAATGGTTACATGGTTGGTCAATTTCCAGCGTCCGCCGTGGTGTGAACACGCGAGGGTTCCCGGAAGGACCCCCTCGGTTGGAACTGCCATCGCAACAAAATGTCCGCTCTCTAACCCTGATACCGTATCGACGATTCTAACACGGATTGCATCCCCGCGTTTAAATCCAAGACGTTTTGCATCTCCGGTACTGATCCAAATCGGATCATGATTTTGACTGATTTCCATAAGGTGTTTGGAGTTCGCCGAACGGGTATGAATGTTATACGGTAAACGGAAAACCGTATTGAGCGCAAACGAGTTTGCCTCTTTCATATAAGAGTGGTTGACATGAGAAAGGATATGAACCATCTCTTCCTTTTCTTTATCATTACGTGGGTAGATCGGCATTGCATATTCCGGCCACTTCCAATCTTTGGCTACCCATTGAGTATAAACATCAAGTTTTCGCGTAGGAGTCGTAAATCCTTGTACTTTTTTACCATCGATTTGGATACCAATTTTTTTCGATTTACCTTTCTCATCATTGGCGCTGATAATCCCTGAACTGTCGACGCTCATACTTGCTGCATCGAATTTGTGTTCATAAGAAATGACTTTGCCATCTTCCATTTCTAGTTCACGCTCTTGTACGTTATAGATTTTATCTTCTTCGAGCCATACCCCATGATCGCGCATATAAGCGTAGACCGGAAACTCTTCTTTTGTGTAACGTTCATCATTCATAACCGTTTCGTGAAGTCTCGGCAAGTTATCACCAAATGCTGCATCGTACCATTCTGCAATGGTAACCGCTTTCCCAGGGTGACGTTTACTTTCCCACATTTTTTTGATGTTGAGACTTCCATCCGGATCGATGTAATCGGTACAGAGTTGGAACCAGAACTCATTCTCTTCCCATACTTCACCAAGCCCTGCTTTAACATGTGCTTCAAGCGTTGCACGGTTAGGATTTTTCGGTTTCCAGCCCGATTTTTCTAGTGCTACACGCAATACCGGCTGACGGAATGTTGTCCATCGTGCCGGAATGGTCGCTTCTGAGTGCTGATCATGGCGTTCACCTGCAAGTCCGACAGGAAGAACATAGTCCATATACCAGTTTGTCTCTGACCATACAGGAGAGAGGTTAAAGGTAAGCTCCATTTTAGACTCATCTTTAAGCACTTCAATCCATCGGAAACCGTCTGGATTAATCCACACCGGATTGTACATACGAGGAGCATAGACTGCCAATTTACTTGGCACTTGTAATCCGCGATCATTCCATTTTTTCTGCCACTCGGTATCACTCAGGAGGTGAGGTAGCAAAAATGACATTTCATAGGTAGAAATAGGCCATTCAGGAGGCCATGTTAGCTCATTCCATGCTTTAACCGCTGGTACATCTGCGCCCGACTTACCTTGACCGATAGTAGAGCTTCCCCCTTTTCCGCCAACTGAGATATCGTGTGAATGATAAAAACCAGTTCCTCCGACATTTCCGATTGCACCGCGCAAACCGGTTACAAAGAATACCGATTTACCGGCCATCCAACCACCACGGTTACCTGCGGCTGTTGCACGCCAAACGTACGTTGAAATTGCATCTTCTGCCCAAATGAACATCTCATAGAGTTTTTCAAGTTTATAGGCAGGAATGTGAGTCTCTTTTTCAGCAAATTCAAGGGTATACGGAGAATACATCTCTTTTAATAGCTCTAGATAACTCTCAAAATTACGTCCTTCCGGAACTTTTGCTATAAATCCTTTCTGAACCATAAAATTGAGATAATCGCTGTCGTTCATCAAAGTATCCCAGTTAAACCAACGTTTAACAAATGCTTTATTGACTAAATTGTCATTTAAAATACGACTTGCTAAATAGAGGTAAATAACCGATTCGGTTCCAGGCCACGGAGCCAGCCATAGATCAGCGATACCCGCAGAGTTTGAAAGACGCGGGTCCATAACGACCATTTTTGCACCCTTCTTACGAGCATCTGCAATGTACGCCGCCGCTTGTGCGAAATAGTGTCCTGCATCAGCCGCATGTGATGAGTTTAGGAAAATGAGTTTTGCATTTCCCCAGTCCGGACTGGTACGATCATCATTTACAAAATGAATCGTAGGGGTACGCCCATTTGCCGAACATATATTGGTATGAGAATTGTACGAATCCAATCCCAAACTTTCCCAAATTTTAGGGACAAATCCATTTTCATTCGGACGACCGACATGATACATAACCGACTTACGGGAAAGTTCATCCCCTTTTCGAATCGTATCACCCATCTTTTTACCAATGGTGGTCATTGCCTCATCCCATGTTGTACGGATCCATTTACCCTCACCACGTTTTGACCCAGGTGCACGTTTCAATGGAAATGGAATACGGTCTGGATCGTACATTTGCGATTGTACCGCATACCCTTTGGCACAGTTACGACCACGTGAACCCGGATGCAATGGGTTACCCATATACTTGCGAACCGTTAAGGTTTTTTTATCAACCCATGCCGTCAAGCCACACGATGCTTCACAGTTTGAACACGCTGTTGGAATAACCATATAATCATGAACCAAGATACCATCCGGATTCTCTTCGCTTCGTACACCGTGACGACCGATACCACCTCGTTTCCAATCCGTACCATCAAGCTCTTGGAAATTATCCCATTGATCGAGCGGAGGATAGAATGAGAGCGTATCAGGGGTATTCGTAAATTTGCTCTTTTCAACTGATTCTGCCACAGCATCACTCGTAAAGACGCCTTTAGCAATTGCAGCGCCGGCTACGGTAAATGCGGCGCCTTTTAAAAATGTTCTTCTGCTTTCTAAATACATCATATTCACCCTCTTAGCTCATGTTTAACAATTGTGGAATAACCAACCAAACGTGTTTGGCTACCCATAAACCGATCAATGCACTGACCGCTGCAATTTTCAATAGATAATACGATTTATTTTTAAGGCTCATCCATATCAATGCCATCGGAGCCAAAAATGCCATCACCTGACCGATCCAGAACATTACGGTGTATTCACCGCCTTTGATAAATTCTAAAGTAGCCCCAACCTCTTCAGCTTTCATTCCGCCGAAAATGAGCTCGGACATATAGAGAATAAATGCCGCAAAAGCGCTCAATCCCAAAATAATTCCAAGGTCTTTTTTAACCGCGTCGGAGAATTTGTTTCCACCGAGCAAAATCATAGCAGCTGATCCGGCCAACAATGCAGCCAAAATCATTTGTGCCGACTCAGTCGGCATTTGCCATAGCTCACGAGCAGTTGACTCCGCCATAAGCCCTGCAGTATATAAGGTTACCGGGATGGCCAACAATACGGTCCATCCTAATAATTTATCATATAACGCTTCGTCTTTTTTCATATAAATCGCATACGCCATACCGAAAAGCAAGCCGACGAAACCGGTTGCCATCCATGCACCGATCGTAATCGCCGATGTCAGATGAGGGTAAAAGAAAATATGCCAGAAGCGGAACATCTGATGTAAATCAATAACTGTGAAAAACAAGAAAAGGTGGATAAATACGATAGAAACCGCTACCACAGGAAGGCGGATAAAACCGGTTTGTTCAGGGTATTTTTTCAAAAGAAAAAAGGCCAAGAAAATAATCCCCGTCCCCACACTTTTCGCCCACATATTCATGGTAATAATCCAACCCCATACGATTCCCGGAAGGGCAACATCGAGGACTACTACTGCATTCGTTGCCGCAATTGTTTCGTGCATCATTAGTGGTGCCCTCCTACTGGGAGATGTGTTAACTTGTTAAAGAGATTATGACCCTCACCTCTAAATGAAGCCAACGGATTAAGTTGAACATTGCCTCCACCAACGTAGAAATGATGCGGATCCGTCCCTTTTTCAGGCTTACGGACTTGAACATCCCCTTGACGCTGTTGGATGTATTTGCTGATGTTAGAAGTTGGATCATCCAAATCACCAAAAATATTCGCTTCTACCGGACACGCTACAACACACGATGGCATCATAGAACTCGCAACACGATGGGCACAATAGGTACATTTATCCGCCGTTTGTGTTTGCGGATCGATGTAAATAGCACCGTACGGACAAGCCATAATACATCCTGCGCATCCGATACAACGCTCTTTATCGATATTTACAATACCGTTTTCAAGATAGTGCAATGCACTGACCGGACAGATGCGTTCACACGGTGCATTAGCACAGTGGTTACAACGAAGCGGAGTAAACGTCCGTTTTGTTTCAGGGAATGACCCTACATCAACATATTTTACGCGAAGACGCCATGTACTAAGCGGAACCTCATTTTCCACTTTACACGCAATCTCACAGCCCTTACATCCCATGCAGAGATGAAGGTCTACCAAGAAACCCAATTGCATATATTCTCCTTGATTCCTGATTCACGATAGGCTTCCCTTATCATAACTGATACGAATAACCTTTATTTGATGCCGTGATCACAGGCATTTAACGGCATTTCTGCTGGATCGATAGTAACTAAAATTGGGTTAACGAATACTAAATGATTGAGCTTTTTTGCTATAACTTTTTGATATGTAACGATTTGAAAACATTCCCCGAAGGGAAAATGGGGCTAAAGAAGAAAAAAATACTAGATATCTAAACGGCATCTCACGGATGCTTCATGTGCGCCAAGTCCTTCGGTATGTGCAATCAGAGCGCACGCTTCACCGATTTCATTGATCGCTTGACGCGAAAAAGAGATAATAGAGGATTTTTTCATAAAATTTTCTACTCCGAGTGGGGAATAAAACTTTGCAGTTCCGCCGGTAGGAAGTGTATGATTGGGGCCTGCTACATAATCTCCGATCGCTTCAGGTGTATAGTGACCCAAGAAAATAGCTCCGGCATGTTTAATGGAAGGGAGCAGTGCAAATGGGTTATCCGTTGCTACTTCCAAGTGTTCCGGTGCTATCTCATTCATGAGCTTTACTGCTTCTTCCATCGATTTTGTGACAATGATCGCAGCACGTTCATTAATGGATTTTCGGGCAATCTCTTCACGAGGAAGTTTTTTCAGCCAGTTTTCGATCTCAATGGCACATGCATCCGCAAATTTTTGAGACGGTGTAATCAAAATCGAACTTGCCATCTCGTCATGCTCTGCTTGGGAGAGCAAATCAATCGCGATATGTACCGGATTAGCCGAATCATCTGCCAATACACCGATTTCGCTCGGTCCTGCGATCATATCGATATTCACTTCTCCGAATACCATTTTTTTAGCCGTAGCTACGAAAATATTTCCCGGTCCCGTGATAACATCTACCTTAGGAATCGTTGCCGTCCCGTATGCCATCGCTGCAATTGCACTTGCACCGCCGACTTTAAATACTTCCGTAACTCCACATAAATGACATGCAGCCAAAAGAAGCTCATTCGGTTCATTATCAGGAGTAGGAGTGGTGACTACGATATGCTCTACCCCTGCAACTTGTGCTGGGATAACATTCATCAGCAACGAACTTGGATACGCCGCTTTTCCACCAGGGATATAAAGCCCGGCACGATCTACCGGAGTCACTTTCTGTCCCATGATGGTTCCATTAGCTTCCGTATCAAACCAACTTTTCGGCAACTGTTTTTCGTGATATGAACGGATACGATCGTATGCCAAATGGAGTGCTGCTCTAAGTGTCGGATTTAAGGCTTCATACGCATGTTTCATATCTGCCGTATCAATTCGTAAATCGGCACCGCATGAGGGGGTCCATCGGTCAAATTTGGTTATATGACGAAGCAATGCCGCATCATCCTCAGTTCGAATATCATCCATAAGCCCCTTTACGATCAAGGAAACATGTTCCATATCCATTTTCCCCCGCCCTAAAAGTTCTGCAAAAACCTCAGAGAAATGGGTATCAGTACTGTGAATGAGTGTCATAATTTTCCTTCAATTATTTTTTGGAAGTATTTTTTGCATACTCTTTTTTGACTATATCAAGCGCTTTTAAAAATGTTTCGGCATCCACTGCCCCCATCACCGGCTCAAACATTGGTTCTCCATCACTTTTCAAAAACCATGTTCCCGGAGTCCCTCCGACAAATAATTGCTGCGGATAAAGAGGATTTTCATCAACATATACAATAGTACTGACAAAATCAGCATTCAATTTTTGAATCACTTTGGGATCTTTTAACGTCGTATTTTCAAACTGGATACAAAAATGACAATTGTGATTTGAAATAATAAACATCATAGGTTTAGTAGAGCTTTTAGACTGCTTGAGTGCACTTGCATACTCTTTTTCCCATTTTATAACAGCTGCATTAAGAGAAAATGCAATAATAAGTAAAGATAAAAGAATTTTTTTCATTTTTTAACCTTTTTTAAAATTTCCCGTGCAATAGTAACCAACTCTTTATCGCTAACATCAATTACGATATCGGCTACTTTAAGATACAAAGGGAGCCTCTCTTCATAAAGTGCACGTGCCCGTTCAATATCTTGAAACAAGGGACGCTTCCGCAATTTTTTCCCTGAGTCAGGATGTTCTAAAATTCGATTGTAAATGACCTCAAAAGGGGCATTAAGCAAAACTACCGTTCCGATTTTTTTCAAATTTGGAACTTTAAAAAAACCGCCTCCGGTAGAGATAAGGGTCCCCTCTACCTTCTTTTGAAGCCAACGTGCTACTTTACGCTCCAACTCTCGAAAGTATTCCTCACTCTCTTCGGCAAAAATATTTTTAATCTTCCGATTTTCCATACTCTCGATAATATCATCCGTATCCAGAGAAACCAACCGGGATCTTTTAACCATTTCACGGGCAACAGAGCCTTTGCCTACACCCATAAATCCAATAAGTACAATATTTTTCATGAACACTACACTTTTACAATCATATAATGGTGCAATCATATCACGCATAAACTTAGGAGTGTCCCCATGAATATTTATGAGATAGAAGAACCCGAAAGAGGAAAAGAAACCTTTTTGCTCCTTCACCAAACCCCAACCCTGAAAATCGAAGCTATTCGTTCTCGGCTCAGCGTTGCAGGAGTAATATATGATCAAAATGAGGATGAATGGGTAGTTTTGGTCCGAGGAAGCGCTACTATGGAGATCCAAGGAGTTAAGCATGCCCTAAAAGAAGGAGATTCTGTTTTCCTAGCACGCCATACTCGCCACCAAGTCCTATCAACCAGTGACGATGCAGTATGGATCGGTGTATTTAGCTTTTAAACTCATTAATTCTGGATTGCAAAGAGTGTGCTACCTCAAGCAGCTGTGCGGAGTCATTTTGTATTTGCTCAACACTTTTTTTATTCGATTCAGAAACTTGGTTAATTTGAGAAATTTTTTCTATAATCCATTCAATATGCCCGACTACTTCGACCGAATCATTATACGATCGCTGCGCCACGGAGACAGAACGCTCCATCTCTGCGGAGGTTGCGGATATTTTCTCTTCCACCTCATTAGAAATTTGGGTCAATTCATTCATGTTTTTTGCATTATCACCCATTTTATCACTTACGTCATTGATCGATTGAACGATCGTACCAACATTTATTTCAATTTCCGTCAAACTTTTCTGAGTTCGCTCAGCTAATTTACGAACTTCATCAGCAACAACTGCAAATCCGCGACCGTGTTCCCCTGCACGTGCAGCTTCGATAGCAGCATTAAGAGCAAGAAGGTTTGTTTGGTCGGCAATATCCTTGATCACACCTAAAACATTTTTGACCTGATCGGCATCATTTCGCAATGCGATGAGTTGGGATGCCATATCATGCTCTGTTTCAATGTATCCATCCACTTCTCCCACCAAGCGTGAAAGGGCATCTTTGGCCGTTAGTAACTCTTTGTTTGCATTTGCAACATTTTTCTGAGTTTGTTCAGAAATGGAAATGGCTCCCGATAAAATTTCTTTTATGGAATGGCTTTTTTCCGTTGTCGCTTCTACGATGAGCCGCTCTTGTTCTACCCCTTTTGAAATATTACGGGTTGCTTCCGTAATAGTGGTTGCAATCGTGTTATTTTGCGTACCAAGCTCTTTAACTTGATTGACCGTTTCTTGTACCATCGAAACAAAATTATTAACGGCCACAGCAGCTTGTGAAAATTCATCTTTTTTTACCACTTCAAGACGTTTGGTTAAATCTTTATCGCCGCTTACTAAAGCACCAATACGGGTTCGTAATCCATCTAACGGACCTAATACCTCTTTGCCAAAGAAAATATTTAATACGGATACAAATATTATGACAACAACACTTAACGCGATGAGTAAAACAGTCTGTGTTTTTCCAATTGCCGCATCATTTTTTTCGAGTGAAATTGTTAAATCCATAACTCCTATTGCTTGTCCAACGTGAACATTGGTATGACACGCAGTACATCGTTCTTCAGCCACAAGAGGTTGCAACAGCCGTATCGTATGAGTTCCATCGGTATGTTCCAGTACTTTTGCCTCTTTGGTTTTAAAGACCTCTTGAACCATCGGCTCATCGCTAAATTTTTCATCTAAGCCGAATAAATCAATCACTTGTTGTGATTTTTGAATCTTTAATTTTTCAATGCCTTCAATTTCCTGGGCATGTCCTATCGCTTCAGCAACCACTTTGGGATCACCTGCCAACATACTCCCGGATAAGGTCTGAAAAATCGATTGGCTCAACATGGTCAATGAACGTTTTGCCGTATCATTTGAAAAATTGTGAAAGGTGGAAGTAAGATACCAATAAATAGCGCCAAGGCCCATAAAACTAAAGAGTAACGTAGAAAAAATAATCTTAGATCTGACAGTGTCAAACATGAACGACCTTTTAGTAAAAATCAATAGAATTATTGTACCGTATATTGATCCCCTTTGTGAGGCAAAGTCACAATTTGTGTCGCAGTTTGTATTTTAACGGGTAGATTCATCGGTCGTCGCATTGTCACGGGATCCACCTTACTAACACTGAAGTGGAGATGTGGACCACTGCTATAACCGGTATTGCCTGAGTAAGCGATCAGCTGTCCTTTACTAATCTTCTCTCCAATTCTTACAACTGCCCCCCCCTGTCTTAGATGGTAATAGTTTCCCATCGTCCCATCGCTGTGTTCAAGTATGACGTAATTAGCAAATTTTCGGTATTCAGGACTGCTTCCCCCTTGATTGCTTGATCCCTCAGCGCCCACGACCGTTCCCTCTCTTGCGGCATAAATAGGAGTTCCAACAGGAACCGGAAAATCAATCGCGTATGCAGACAACCCTTTGTGTGACGTTTCGCCGTGATACCCTTGTGAGACGCATACATTTGATCCCCGGGCAAAAGGAAGTGCATACAAGTAATCATCATTATGTCTCGCAAACGCTGAACCACGTACCCAGCCATACGAAGAACGATAATCACTCATTCCTCTAGGATCAATTCGGGTAAGTTCCAAAATTTTCTTTTTGCTTCGTCCTGCTATTTCTACGTATAAAGGAAGTTTCGTTTCGGACTTCAGATTGGTAAGAGATTCAAAATCGACACTCAGTGTTACCGTATAGGGATTAAGATTCTCTGCTTCAAATTCAACTCCACCGCTTGCACTGGTATCAGCACTCAGTATCACACTATTACGTGAACCGATTTGTGCCATTCTTTTCACCCCCGTCACTTCAGAACGTTTTAGAATACGCAAATGCTCTTCATAAGCTTGTTCCTGCTCTATCGCAAGCTGAATACTTTTATTTTCTAACTCCTGTTCATCACATAATGCTTCTACACTTTTGAGTGAATGATGAGGATAGTTTTTTTGGTAAAAGGCAATTACTTCGGCACGAATTCTAGGATAATGGAGCGGATCCAGGGGAACGGAAACAAGATCTTCAAAACTTTTTTTATCCGAATCATGGATAGCAAGGCTAAGGGATTGACGGTAAAGTGCTTCAATCGCCTCTTTTTTTTGAGCAAGAGCTCTTAAATCTTTTAAATAAAGGTTTAACCTCTCTGTATCAACATTACCGCTGTTAGCTAGCTCGCCACCTTGGATCAACGTCGTTTCTATTCCACTCAAAAAACTTCCTAGAAGAACCTGATTGGGTTTCATAATCGGTTTGTGGCTCAATATTTCGATCGAATTGGCACTTTTCTGCAAAGGGTCCGAGAGCGTCTCATACGGAAGCTTCAAAGAAGCGCCCAAAAGAAGTGTTATCGGAAATAATGCCATGATCACTAGTCGTCTCAACAGGTGCACTCCCACATTAAATCTTTTTTAATTCTATCATTATTGCTCTAAAGGTATAATATCGTCTATTTTAACTGTGGGGTAAAGTTATGTCCAAACACATTCTAGAAGTGATGAAACCCGGTGTATTATTCGGTGATGATGTCCAAAAACTTTTTGAGATCGCCAAAAATGAGGGATACGCGCTTCCCGCGGTCAATGTTGTCGGAACCGACTCTATCAACGGTGTTCTCGAAGCGGCAAAATTGGTCAATTCTCCGGTTGTTATCCAATTTTCAAACGGTGGTGCAAGCTATTATGCCGGTAAAGGTTTGAGCAACGAAAATGAAAAAGCGGCTATTGCCGGTGCGATCAGCGGAGCAATACATGTCCACATGATGGCGGAAGCCTATGGGCTTCCGGTAATACTCCATACCGACCATGCCGCACGTTCTCTTCTTCCATGGATCGATGCTCTCCTAGACGCAGGAGAAGCCTATTTCAAAGTGCACGGCAAACCACTGTTTAGTTCTCATATGCTTGACCTTTCCGAAGAGAGTCTCGAAGAAAATGTGGCAACCTGTGTTCGCTATCTAGAGCGTATGTCTAAAATCGGAATGACACTGGAAATCGAACTGGGGGTTACCGGTGGCGAAGAAGACGGTGTAGATAATACCAATATCGACAATTCTCTCCTCTACACCCAGCCAGAAGACGTTGCTTACGCCTACGAAAAGCTGATGGCGGTAAGCAAAAACTTTACCATTGCGGCCTCGTTTGGAAATGTTCACGGCGTTTATAAACCCGGCAATGTTGTTCTAACTCCTATCATTTTGGACAACTCTCAAAAATACATCCAACAAAAGTTTAACACCGCATCGGACAAACCGGTTAATTTTGTCTTCCACGGTGGCTCAGGGTCCACTCTCGAAGAGATCCGCGAAGCAATCAGCTATGGCGTTATTAAGATGAATATCGATACCGATACCCAATGGGCAACCTGGGAAGGGGTAAAAGATTATTACGAGAAGCATAAAGATTATCTCCAAGGACAAATCGGGAATCCTGAAGGTGAAGATAAACCGAATAAAAAATACTACGATCCGCGTAAATGGCTTCGTGATGGACAAAAAACATTGGTGAATCGAGTAAAAGCGGCGTTTAATGATTTGAATGCAATTGATAGAAACTAAGGAGTAGTCATATTCCCGCGAATGTGGGAATATGCTGTAGTTTATTTTGAGTAATTAATTTTTGCTTTTGAACGTAAATCGTTCATTTTCTTTTCCATATATACTTTGAATTTATCCATCTTCAAACGTTGTTCAATAAAATTCTTCACTTCGTCAAATCCGAGTTTTTTTGCCGCTTTTTTATCTTCTACGTAAATAACATGATAACCAAATTGGCTTTGTACCGGAGAAGCTGAGATACTTCCCTCTTTCATGGCAAAGGCTGCATCATTAAAGGATGGAACCATTTGTCCCCGTGGAAAGTATCCAAGGTCGCCCCCTTTTGCTGCACTCGGTCCCGTAGATTTTGATTTGGCTTGTGCGATAAACTCTGTTCTTAATTTATCTCCGCTGAGCCCTTTCATACTTTTAATAATCGCATCGGCATCAGCCTCTGTTTTTACCAATATATGACGTGCGTGGATTTTTTCTTTATCGATAAATTCATCCGGATTAGCATCATAATATGCTCTAACCTCTTTTGGATCTACCTTAATTGCTTCGAATTGATTTTGTTCCCATAGTTTAGCTGCAAGCTGTACTTTCATACGATCCATAAGGACTTGAAGTTCTTGTTTATAATCTTTTGAATCCAATACACCGGTACGTTGCGCATCATCATATACCAATTCTTGAGCGATCATCCCCTCAATAATTCGTTGACGCAACTCATTTTGTTTATCAGCAGGGAGAGAATCGAAACGTCCTTGTGTCCCCTCCATCAATACTTTATTTACCTCGTCTGAAGTAATCTCATCGCCGTTCACTGTTGCTAAAACAGCCGCTGACGCCATTGGAGCACTTAATAATAAACCTAAAACCCAAGCGGCATAATATCGCTTCATTGTTATCCTTGTTTAGTTCCCCGGATTGCAGGGGATTTTGAATTCGGCATTATAATACATTTGCGAGTATAGTATGCAATAAATAACCAATATTAAACAGGATTATTCTGACGCTTTTGCTGAGCAATTTTAAGATAGCGGTCAATTGTCTGTAAAAGGAAATTTTTATCGATCGGCTTAGCCAAATGGGCATCCAATCCTGCCGCCACAATTCGTTCGCGATCCCCAATCAATGCATGTGCCGTCAGAGCGATTACCGGGACGAATCCTCTGCCGTCACGTTTATCAATCTCTTTAATAAGACGATTCGCCATCAGACCGTCCATTATCGGCATATCAATATCCATAAGTACCAAATCAAATGGCTCTTTGAGATAGGCATCAACTGCTTTTTGACCGTTATCAACCGCAATAACACGGAAATGTTGTTGAAGCAAAATCGTTTCAAGAAGCTTAAGATTAATCAAATTGTCCTCAGCCACCAAAATTTTAATGTTTTCCTGCAACGGAATACTCTGCACTTCCGGACTTCGGGAAATATACTCTTTAGGCATCGTATTCCAAATAACGGCCAGTGTTTTGTGCAGAGAGCTTGGAAGAATCGGCACAGTCACGATTGATGCCACCAAATCGATAACTGCATCCGCTTTTTCTCCGTAATCCAGCTTCATAATTGGGACTATTTGAAGGTTCGGGTAAGTCGATTTCAGAGCCTGAATTTGAGATGCAGCAATATGCGGAGTGTCTAAAAATAGGACATCACATTCATGCAACTGGGTATTTAACAGATTATGGATAGCACTTGTTTGAACATTAAACATCTCAAGATATTTCTGGAGCAATGCCCCCTGCGAGGAGAGAATGTGATCTTGAGTATAGACACAAGCACGGGTTCCCTCTACAAACTCGAATATTCCGCTTTCATTAACCTGATGCGTAACCCGAAACGAGAAGCGTGACCCTTTGCCACTTTCAGATGCGAGCATAAGATGTGAATGCATCATATCAATATATTTATGACTAAGGCTAAGTCCGATTCCTAATCCGTCTTTCCCTTTGCGTTGATTTTCCCATGCCGCACCAAAGGGACGAAGAAGGGTTTTTACCCGTTCATTTTCAATCCCGATACCGGTATCACTTACCGCATATTCCACTTCAATAAAAGTGCCTTCCTCTTTTACAATTACAATTTCGACAAGAACCCGTCCCTCTTCTTCGGTAAATTTAATCCCGTTTTGAATGAGGTTACGCATAATGGCCGTAATTTTGTCTTGATCCCCAATCATTGTTTTAGGAAGATGCGGATCAATCAAAAACATCAATTGGATCTCTTTGCTTACCGCCAAATCATTAAATTGCATTGAAAAATTTTCAAATACTTCCAACGGATTAAACAAGGCCAAATTGGTATGGATACTACCACTTTCCACTTGTGTCAATTCAAGCAAATTTTCGATGTTACGCATCATGGATAACGCGCTGCGGCTTGTCATCTCAACATACTCCTGCTGCCATGAGCTTAAAGGACTGCTTTTTAACAGATCAGTAAATCCGATAATTGCATTCATTGGAGTACGAAATTCATGCGACATGTTGGTCAAAAATTTCTTTTTAAATTGCTCGAAATAACGCTCGGCAGCCCGTGCACGTTCAATGATCGAGTTATCCCGAAAAACCAAAGCAATAATGGGAGCATCTTCCAATATAATAACTTCCGATTTTACTGCTACGGTATATTCATACCCTATCGCATTTATTTTACCTCTATAAGAACCCGGCTGAGAAAGTAAAAAAGAGAGCTCCACCCCTTGCGGACTGAACCACTCGCCTACCGGCTCGATATCCAACAGCGCATCAACCCTAAATAGCTCTAAAAGCAGTTCGTTACATCCCACTAAACTTCCCGACATTTGGACATATATCATCGGGTCACTGTGTAAATGAGCGCACGACGTGAGCATTCCGATTAATCCGGCATATTGGTTTTCAAAGCTTTCCAAATAGAGCATAGCTGTTCCTATAATGAGACTTTTAAATATTTTTGAAGAACATATTCGAGTTTTTCGCGCGTCAGAGGTTTCGAGAGATAATCATCTAATCCTCTCCCTAAAATATATTCACGATCTCCCTCCATGGCAAGAGCAGTTAAAGCAATAATAGGCATACGACCGACACGAG
Organism: Sulfuricurvum sp.; assembly: GCF_041651515.1. Lineage (GTDB taxonomy): Bacteria > Campylobacterota > Campylobacteria > Campylobacterales > Sulfurimonadaceae > Sulfuricurvum. Next base: position 420,998 of record NZ_JBAZJF010000002.1, on the reverse strand, counting down.
CAGGCCCCTCTTCCGCTTTAATCTCTTGCGTGGCAAGAATACCGTCTTTGATCGGCATATCGATATCCATAAAGACGATATCAAACGTCTGTATACGACACATCTCTACCGCTTCATCTCCATTGGAAACAGCAGAGACTTGAATGCCATACTCTTTAAGCAAGAGTTTGATCAAACGCTGATTGATCAAATTATCTTCAACAACAAGCGCATTAATTCCCTTCTGGAATTGTGGTGCTAATACACTTGGAGCTTTAGGAAGATTAAATATTTCAATCAAATGCGCTAGCAACGGAGTAGGGAGCAGCGGCTTAGAGAGTGCACTGTCCACGACGTGAAGCATACGTGCTTGAAGCCGCTCATGCTGTTCCAGCAAGAGTATGGTTTTACACGAGCGATTCATACCGGATAGCTTCGTTGTCCAATCGGTTTTTTCTTGCGAAGCGATGAGATAAACTACCTCTGCATCAGAAAAAATGGTTTCATCAATCATTTGCGCTTTGGTAACGGTCACTCCAAAACTTCGAAGATAATTCGTCAGATGGTTTGCATCATCAAGCCGTTTTTCATCAATCAATACCACTTTGGCTGAATGTGCATTAACCATCTGCATCGCTTGATCAGATGAGCCTTCGAGGGTTAATGCAAAGCTAAAGGAAGACCCTTTCCCCTCATCACTTGTGATTTTGAGTTCTCCCCCCATTAATGAAATCAATCCGTGTGAAAGACTTAATCCTACGCCGAGACGATTATCGGCATGATCACCTGAAACAAACGGACGGGTTATATAGACAAGATCGGTTTTACTAATCCCTTTTCCGGTATCTTTTACCATAAATCCAATATTACAGGTACCCGTAGTATTACGTTTTAAGAGCTTAACTTCGATCGTAATGCGGCCACCGGATTGCGTAAATTTAAGAGCATTGTTGTAAAGGTTATTAATGACCTGTTTTATTTTACGGATATCCCCGGTAATATTGGTAGGAAGTTTCGGGTCAACAAAAAAGAGTACCCCGACCCCTTTGTCATTCCCCAATGAAACACAACCGCGCGCGAGTTCCTCCATCTCCGTAACAATATTAAATTCTGCTTTACTAACGTGTAAACGACCATTTTGCATTTGCGCTAAATCAAGTAAATTTTCGATATTTGACATCAAGTTGCGTGCAGACCCCTGAACCGAGTGAATATATTCAAGCTGTGTATCGGTAGGTGCTGTTTTGGTAAGTAATTCTATAAATCCTAAAATACCGTTCATAGGAGTACGAAATTCATGTCCGATGTTAGCAAGAAACTTACTTTTAAGCTGTTCAACTTCTACTACTTCAGCTTTAAGTTCTACTAACTTGCTTTGATCTTCCAGCCGGAGCAGATAAAGATCACTGCCGCCTTGGTTGAGCAATGTACAGGTTGCAACCAAGGAGTGTAGCGTTCCGTGCGGATCCAAAATCGAAAGACCATAACCATTCGGACAATGGGTACGGATATAATCAAGCCAGCTCTTATCGATTTCAGTAAAGACCTCTTCATCTTCATGGGCAAAAAGTTCACGAATACTCTCATGCTTGGTACGTAATTGTTCTATAGTTTGGAGTGGAACCAACTCAAAAAATGCTTTATTCGCCCCTATCCACCCATTTTCTTTGGTAAAGAACAACAGTGCTGCAGGATCAGTATCGAGTACTCTATAAAAGAGTTCTTTATTAATATTTTGGTCACTTTCGGCACTAAAATGCTCATCATTTCCAAATAATTTTTTAATCAGACTCATTAATCCCACACTTCTCTCCTGCACTCAAACTAACAAATTTTGTTCGAAAATCGGATATTGTAACACAAAATTTTGGACTCACCTATTTTTTCCCCTTAATGATACAATACGAATAAAAAAAGATAGGCTTTTTGATGAAAAAATCAACCAAAAAAGAGATTGAAGAGATAAAAGCCGCCTTTTTAGAGCGCTACAGTGAAGCTGTAACTGAGTTGTATTATAAAAATGCCTATGAACTCGTCATCGCGGTAGCTCTTTCCGCACAATGTACCGACAAGAGGGTAAACCTCATCACTCCCGAACTTTTTTCTGCTTATCCAACCCCGGAAGCCTTGGCAAAGGCCGATTTAGACGATGTCAAAAAAATCATTCAGAGTTGCTCATTTTTTAATAATAAAGCGATCAATCTCATTGCAATGGCAAAAAGGGTTATGGAGTTCTATGGCGGTGAAATTCCTTTAGATGAAAAAGAGCTCATAACCCTAGCAGGTGTAGGGCAGAAAACAGCCCATGTGGTTTTAATCGAATATACCAAAGCCAATTTGATGGCTGTCGATACCCATGTTTTTAGAGTAAGTCATAGACTGGGACTCAGCGACGATCTGACACCAAGCGCTACGGAAGCAACCTTGGTCAGAAAGTTTAAAACTGAGCTGCATCGTCTCCATCAAGGGCTCGTCTTATTTGGGCGCTATATCTGTACTGCCAAAAATCCCAAATGTGAAAGCGAATGTTTTTTACGAACGTTTTGTAAAACTACGGAGAGCTTTAAACCCAGATAAGATACAATATTCATATGAAGAGAAAACTTTTACTATTATTACCGCTATTGATAACCGGATGTTTTAATGAGCGTGGAGTGAGTCTGCGATATTATAATGATTGCGAAGAGTATTATGATGCGCAAGGGTATTATCACCAAAAATGCGATAAAAATATCGTCGATTATAAAGATATTAAAGAGGCTTTACAGCCTGCACAGAAGCCTGCCAGCGGCAAAGTATGGTAACCCCTATTTTACAGCGATAAATGTTGCGAAATTTGCCCATCGGAATAAGACCTCGCAGGTTTTAAATCCGCTGTTTTTTGCCATTTGAATATTCTCATTCATAGTATAAGGGATCAATACGTTTTCCAATGCTTCACGCTTTTGGACAATTTCGTATTCACTGTACCCTTGAATTTTTTTGAAGTCATAATAACAATCAATGAGTTCTTTCCCCAATTTCGGGTCCTCACTCACCACTTTTTCACTAAAGATAAATACCCCTCCGTCTGAAAGTGCATCAAAAACGGTCCGCACAAGGGTGTCTCGTACAATCGGACGGATAAACTGTAACGTGTAGTTACTAACAATAACCCGTGCTTCTTCATACGGATACGTTAGGATATCCCCCTCTACCAATTCAATTTTAGATCCGTATGCCTCTATCTTTTTACGAGCATGCGCAATCATCGCCGGCGAATTATCAATTCCGATGAGACGCAATGAATCGGAGTTTTCATGAGAGCGTTCAATATCCAAGAGTAATGAAGCCGTTGAACACCCTAAATCGTATACAATCCCCCCTTCATGAAGAACATTTTGCGCAAATCGGCGCGTGAGCGCTTGCGACTCTTTGTAAAAAGGGACTGAACGGATGAGCATATCATCAAATACAGCTGCTACATCGGCATCAAATTCAAATTGTTTGGAAATCGGTTTTGTAAATAAGGTATCGGTTGTCATAGTGAAATTGTAGCGTAATAGAGAGAAGGTTGAGGGGGGCTTGGTGTGACGAAACAACAAACACGCGACCCCTCAGTCTTGATTAAAGCATTTTTCAGTCCACTTTTTCAAAATAAAGTGGGAATTTTTTCTTCCACCTTTTTATTTTTGGTGCTAACAGTTTTTGTCTCCCCAAAAAAAGTCATTTCATTTTCACGTAAAATACGGATGACATTTGTTGTCCCCGGTGTCCCGATCGGATATCCTGCTGTAAAAATATACGTTCGGTTTTTATCAATAATATCCCGATTAAGCCCACTATGAATTATCTCACTCAACATCTCTTCAAGACGCCCTTTTTTGATCAAATAGGCGGGTACGACGCCCCACACGATACTTAATAGCCGTGCGACACGTTCCTCATGGGTAGCCGCATATATCGTCATCCTTGGACGATAACGGGAGAGCTTTTTCGCCGATGCCCCCGACGTTGTCATTGCGATTATCCCCTCTGCTCGAAGCGAATCACCTAACCGTACTGCCGATTCGTTCACCACATCCATGGTATCATCGTATCCGAATTCAGTAAATTTTCCGAAAGGATAAATTTCTTCAATCGCTTGAATCGTATTAACCATCGTCTCAACAACCAACACGGGATTATGTCCGATAGCACTCTCTTCAGAAAGCATCACGGCATCCGTACCGTCTAATACTGCATTGGCAACATCGCTGATCTCGGCACGGGTTGCAGACTCTTTTTCGGTCATTGAAAGAAGCATTTGCGTTGCGGTAATGACCGGCTTGGAATGCTTGTTTGCCTTTTGAATCAACATCTTTTGAATAGTTGGAACCCGATAATAGGGGACTTCAATCCCCAAGTCTCCTCTTGCCACCATAATTCCGTCCGAGTGACATAATATTTCGTCAATATTTTCAACGGCATCAAATTTTTCAATTTTTGCAAATAATTGCACTTCTCCGCCATAGGCATGCACAATTTCACGTGCCTGAATCATATCCTGCGCATTTTGGACAAACGAAATTGCCATAAAATCGACTCCGTTTGCTACCCCCCATTCCATATCCAGTTTGTCTTTGGGAGTCAGTATCTCGATGCCCAATCGGGTATTGGGAAAATTTACCCCTTTATTCGACGAGAGTTTCCCTTTATTTTCGAGGATAGCCTGAACACACTCAGCAGTGCACTCGATAATACGTGCACGGATATTCCCGTCATATAAATAAATTGCATCCCCAACCTTGAGCATTTTTAAAACATCATTTTGATTGATGGACAAGCGATAGTGATTTTCACTTATTTTTTCCCCCTCTATTGGATCATAATGAAAATCTAGCCTGTCCCCTTTTTGTAAATAAAAATCCTCTTTAAGTTTTCCGACACGGATTTTAGGGCCACTAATATCTTGCAAAATCCCCACTATTAACCCGGTATTACGCATAGCTGTGCGGATATTTGCCAACACATTGGAGTGATATTCACGTGTTCCGTGGCTAAAATTAAGTCGAAAAACATTTACACCTGCTTTAATCAGTGCAGATAATGTCTCCACACTCTCCGAAGAGGGGCCGACAGTAGCTAAAATTTTTGTCCGTTTCTGCATAATTATAATCCCGCAATATTTTAAGAAATGGTAACACACATTCCTAAACGCTGTTATATATGTTTAATCAACTCAGGGTTTTTAGAGTTCATCTTGTATACAATATGGGTCTATTTCAAAAGAGATACGGAGAAATGATGTATCAAAGAGCTATCGAAACGGATATTGTATTGATCGATATCATCGATTTCTCTCGCTTAAGTATGAGCGAGCAGTTGGAAATCATATCATTCCTTTCTCTTTCTTATAAAAAAATGATTCACAAAATGTTGAAAAGTTCCGGTATTCCGATGGATAAAATGTTGCAAGGGATTATCCCTACCGGAGACGGTTTTTATTGTCTTTTACATCCAGGTTTACTGGGATATGGCCCATTACTTGGCCTTTCTTTTATCCATTTTTCCGATTTTATCGCAAAAGAGTACCCCTATTTTCGTGGTATACGAGTTGCCGTACATACCGGTAAAGTACATCGTTTTGAAGACATTTTAGGAAATGAAAACTTTGTTGGCGACGGTCTAAATGAGTGTTCACGCTATATTGAGATCAAAGACCTAATTATCAGCACCGTTATTATTTCAGATAAAGCCTATGAATCGTTGAATACTTTTTTACAAACATATCCCGATTTTGAAGAGCTTCTCCAAAAATGTGAATTCAGACACAGTTCTATGCACACCTTTTACGACAAGCACCGTATGGAACATCACGGCTATCTTATATGGATGCGTAAAGGGGGAATCATCCCGCCCCCAAAACCGGACTGGATGAATATACCAAAAAGGAAAAATCATGCGTTTTAGTATCGATGAATACGCCAAAACATTTAAAATGTCCAAAGAAATGATTCATAATAAAATTCGAACCAAACGCCTAAACTATATAATCGAGGGGGGGATAACCTATATTATCGTTCCCCGTAGCTCATTGAATGATGAAAAACGCAAAGAGCTGAGTAATGAGCCAAAAGTTGTCCCCTCAGCTCCCGTTCCTCAACCCCAAAAGACAACCGTAGGGATGATCATAGCCCTCTACCAAAAAGAGAATCAGCAACTCAAAAGTAAGATTAAAGAGCTTGAGACTAAAATCGACTCCTTGGTCAACGATAAAGAGCAGATGTTAATTGCAGAACGGCAACGAATTGTTGATATTTATACCGCTAAAGATGAACAGCTGAAAAGTATTCTGGATGTCATCAATACCAAACTGCTCCTGTCACAAGACCAAGGAGTTCAAGACATCGATATTACAGCTACCACGGTAACACAAGCGCCTCCTGCGCTCGCCAGTGGAATCATCGAACTCAAACGATACTTAAAATTTATCGGTGTGGGTTCTGAAGAGCGTAAAAAAATCAAACGTCATTTTGAGTCCGCTTTTGGAAGTGACGTCCGCATTATTCAAAAAGAGGGCGAATTTTATGTCGATCTCTCAAAATACGACTACACCGATCTTTTAGTTTAACCCTTCTTTCGTAACTTCTCCTCTACTTTTTTTTAAATTATCCTAAATATGTATCAGGGGCATAGTCCCCTTTCCTATAAAAGTCTATTACCCCTCTATTGAGTATTTCCTTCGTTTCAAGAAGCACACATTTGCCACAATATTATACGCTTTTCTGTATGTTTTATACTTTTTAGTGATATTTATACATGGAATAGTTTATGCTATATTCTTAATAATGTGTATTTAATACATATATATTAACTTAACATCTATTTTTAATTATATTTTATACGTTTTAATGTTTATTTTAAGAAAAGGATACTACAATGGAGCAATGGAAATGAGCGACCTTTTTAATCTTCTTCATAATGCCGTCGAGGCTGGGCGAAACGGGAAGAAGATTTCCCAAAAAGAGCTCGCGAGTGAATTAGGAATTTCCATGCGCACCTATCAAGACTGGAGACTGGGTAATGCTAAGCCCCAAGCGGCAAAAGCGGTAATTCAGATGTTAGGGATGCTTGAGGATGATGAGATCATCCGAGTTGTACGCAAAATTAATAAACTGGGAGATAAATTATGAGTAGTTTGACAGATCAAGAACGTATTGGGCTGGAAGAAGTTTTTTTATCGATTTCATCATCACGAAATTTCTTCCATAAATGGCATTTTTGGCGTCAACATCTCTCGACACTCTTAAGCTTTAATAAGGACAGTTATCCCTTGCCGATCCATTCACAAGCCAATCGTTGGATAAAAAACACTCTAAATAACCGCAAAATCACAAAACTTTTCATTAAAATACAAAAAAGAAGAAAATTTTAAGCTAAGAGATATTAAAGTATTCGCGGCTGAATGACTTACCCCTCTTGATTCATTGGTAACGGGAGGTTTGGGTGTACTTCGCATATCATATTAAGGGCATTAAATGAATAAAGCACAATTCGTCGAATTGGTTCAAAAAAGTGGCGGTTACAAAACAAAAGTAGAAGCTGAAACAGCTATTAAAGCTTTTACAGAAGCTGTAACAGCAGCTCTTGTTGCTAAAGAAGAAGTTTCATTGGTAGGATTCGGAAGTTTCGCGTCATCTCTTCAAAAAGGGAAAAGCGGTAAAGTTCCAGGAACAACAAAAACTTACAGCACAGCTGATAAAATGGTTCCTAAATTCAAACCGGGCAAAAGTCTTAAAGACAGCGTAGCAGCCGGAAAATAATCTTTCCCCTTAATGTCCGAGGGTTCCCCTCGGTCTTACCCTCTCCTTTTACTTTACTTTGCTATAATAAGTTAGATTAACTGTTGTTCATAACTACATTGTGCTAAAGGTTTTTTACGTGTTGTTCTCTTTTTTTACACGGTTCATAGCATCAAAACCAAAATCCGAAATTATGGCAGAACAGAATGAAAACAATGCTCTAAAAAATTTTGTTACCCAAGAGGGTGGAAAAATTTTTTCTGATTTTAAACTTTTCCATCGCTCAGGAGTTACCGCTGTCGACATCTTAATTTTTCTCCCTAATTTTGGTATTTTTTTAGGAGAAAACATTAATTGGCGTGCCAATGAATTAAAAAAAGCAACTGTCGAACGCTCTTCAAAACGAACCAAGCGGCCTTCCACTACCCATTTCGAGACAATTGAGTCTAAAGTTCGCCATAAACTAAATGATGTATTGTCCTTTGATACCACTCCTATTTATCGCTTTATATGGATGAAAAATCTCACCGAAGAAGAATTTGATGTATTGGATCCTTCTTTTCATGAATTATTGCCTCAAAAGCATCTCCTTTTTTATACAGAAAACCTAGCATCGCTCAAAGATAAAGTACACCGTATCGGTGAGTATCGGTATGAACCCTACTCCAGTGTTAAAATATTAGGTGCTTTAAATTCACATGCAGCTATCTTGCCGACAAAAACAATTCCATCCGGGGCACTTCTCTCACCCCAGCAAAATCTTTTTTTAACCTCACCAATAGAAGGCTGCACGACCTTATTAGGCGGATATGGCAGTGGAAAGAGTACACTTTTGATTCGAAAAGCACTTCTCTATATGCTTTCACATCCCGCACATAAAGTGATGATCATTACCCCTACTCTTTTGGGAGGTGAGCTCTTACGCAATGAAATAGTCTCCCTTCTTGAATACGGCGCGATCACTATCGATTTAAATGCTCTTTATTTCTATACTCCGCTAACATGCACAATTGCCGAAGTTGATAGGATAGAAACGCTTAAAAGCTTTCAGGAATCATTGCTCTTTTTGTGCGATGATGTTCATCTGCTAGATGAGCTTTTTCTTGATAAACTTCGATTAAAAATAGGGTCACGTCCACTTATTTGCACAAGTATTGCCCCTTGTTCCAGTGATGCTACGTTTAGTCTCTCTGGTCGATTTCGCCGTACTCCGACAGCAAAAGAGATTAGCCCTCCGCTCAATCAATCGACCATTACGTTATTAATGCAATTACGTAAACATTTAACACGTACAACGCCATCCGAAATTTTGATTGCGGTCTCCAATAACCAAGAGGCACTCTATGTTAAAGAGGCTATTGACGAATACTTTGACCTTAATTGTCGTCTATTAACGTCCACTTTTAGCCTCCAATATCAAGATCTTGATTCCATTATCGTTGCACCGGTAGAGTATATTTCCCCCATCTGCAGGGGACACGTTATCCTTCTTGGTATTGACCCCTGTGATGCAAACTATTCGCTCACACTAAGCCGTGCATCAGAAACACTTACTATAATCTCTTGCAACAAATCAGCAGAAGAGATACCCAATACATGAAAATCGTAAAAACTGACCAAGAGTGGCAAGCTCTCCTCTCACCTGAAGCCTATCATGTCGCCCGTAAACATGGTACCGAAGCCCCATTTAGCGGAAAATACGCTCAATCCAAAGATAAGGGCATTTACCACTGTGTTTGTTGCAAAGCCCCTCTATTCGATTCAACCGCGAAATTTGATTCAGGTACAGGATGGCCGAGCTTTACTCATCCTATTACACCTGAAGCTCTTGAAGAAAAACGAGACGTTACACACGGTATGATTCGGATAGAAGTGCTCTGTGCAACGTGTGAGGCCCATTTAGGACATGTTTTCCCGGATGGCCCGGCACCTAGCGGTCTTCGTTACTGTATGAATTCAATATGCCTTACCTTAATACCACCAACAAAGGAATCTTAATGCGCCTACTTCTTGCTTTACTCGTCACTTCCGTCTTATCGTTTGCCGCGTCCCATCCACGTGTTTTACTTCAAACAACCCAAGGGGATCTAACTTTGGAACTGTACGATGATGTTGCCCCTCTTGCAGTCGAAAATTTCACTACACTTGCCAAAAATGGCTATTATAATGGGCTCACTTTTCACCGAATTATCAAAAACTTTATGGTGCAGGGAGGCGATCCGACCGGTACAGGTGCCGGCGGTGAATCGATCTGGAAAAAACCGTTTAAAGATGAGTTTAAATCCGGTGTCGTATTTGACAAAGCAGGAATTTTAGCTATGGCAAATGCAGGCCCTCGTACCAATGGAAGTCAATTTTTTATTACAACCGCTCCAACACCGTGGCTCAATGGATACCATACCATCTTCGGTCGCGTTATAGCAGGTATGGATACACTCAGTAAACTTAACAATATCCAAACCAATGGACAAAGTGGTGGAGACCGACCACTCCAAACCCAAAAAATCATCAAAGCTACTCTTCTCCCTTAATCCCACTCTTCTTATCCCCGTCAAAGTCTCCTCAAAGAGATTAACGGGCATAATTTTATAATCGTTTCGTAACCATTTTGTAGCGGTTTCGCAATGCTAATTTATCTCCTATATTTAATCCGAGGATAACTGTATGTCTGTAATTTGGGAAGCATTGAACAATGTCAACACTCTCACCCTTGGTTTATTGCTTCTGTCCTTGGGTATTGCTCTCTTTTATGAAATGATTAACGGTTTTCACGATACCGCAAATGCGGTTGCCATGATTATTTACACCAACTCAATGGAAGCAAAATATTCTGTCTTTATGTCGGGTATTATGAACTTTTTGGGGGTTCTTTTGGGTGGTATCGGCGTTGCATATGTCATCGTCCACTTATTGCCGCTGGATATTATGGTCGCCTCCAATCAAAATGCAACATTAGTGATGATTTATTCCTTATTGATTTCCGCAGTGATATGGAATTTTGGAACATGGTATTTCGGTTTGCCGGTTTCCAGTTCCCATTCGCTTATCGGATCTCTTATAGGAGTGAGCACCGTATTCGGTGTTATGCACGGGTTTGAATTTTCACAAAGTGTGAATTGGAAAGCCTTGTATGGTGTATTAACCGCATTAGCTCTTTCGCCTCTTTTGGGATTTGGTTTTGCATTTTTACTCATGAAAGCGACAAGAAAGTTCGTTACCAATCCAAAATTTTACAAAACACCCGATCGCGAAGTAAAAAGAAAGCGCCCGAACTTTTGGATGCGTATGGGAATCATTGCAACAGGTGCAGGGGTTAGTTTTGCACACGGATCGAATGATGGGCAAAAAGGGATCGGTATTATTATGATCATCCTTATCGGGATATTGCCAACCTATTACGCAATCGATATGAATTCACATCAATATAAAATCAAGCAAACAAGAGACAGTGCTGAAAATTTGGCAAAGTTTTATGCCGACAACAACGAAACGCTCAATAAACTGGTAAGCGAAAAACATCTGATCAGCGCCCTTAAAGTAAAAAATACGATTGCAGAGTGTAACGTTAATCAAGTCTACGATACGACCTCTCTGATCGCTACCAAACTTAATGGAGTAAAATCGTATTCGGAACTCTCGGCACAAGATCGTTGGAGCCTACACAACGCTATTTTATGTTCGGATAACTTTTTTGGTCAAGTAGAAAAAACGTATTTGATCACGGACAAGGACAAATCCGATTACATTGCAACTCAGCGAAAAACTATGTTATCGGCGACCGAATACGTTCCCAATTGGGTGATTATCGCTGTTGCCCTTGCACTCAGTATCGGAACGATGATTGGATATAAAAGAATTGTCCTTACGATCGGTGAAAAAATCGGTTCTCAACCGATTAACTATATGCAAGGGACGGTTGCGCAGGCAATGGCAATGATGACGATTCTTTTGGCAAACTTTTTCCATGCTCCGGTCAGTACAACCCATATTGTCTCCAGTTCCGTTGCCGGATCCATGGTTGCAGAGCCCGAAGGTGGCGTACAAAAAAGTACGCTGCAAACTATTATACTCTCTTGGCTTTTCACCCTGCCGGTGACTGCATTACTGAGTGCGGCAATTTATTACTGTCTCAGCTTTATCGCGAAGTAATTAATCCTCCGATGGGGTGTATTTGGCTGCAAAGCCAAATACACACTATCCCTCTCTATTTTTATCCATACACAGAATCACTTTTTACTTTTATCTTTTCTTTGCAGATAATACCAATACCGGAGAATATTTCAGAGGAGGAAAATAGGCTGTACTTTCGGTACAACCTAAAGAGGTAGAAAAAAGAGATCTATTATTTGGAAATTTTAGAGAGAGCATCCAGGATATTTTGCTGTTTTTTTGCATCAAGCGGTTTATCGTTTGAAACATACATATAAAATTCTACCCGTCTATTTTTAGCTCGGTTAGACTCGCTCGTATTCGATACAATGGGTTTAGCAGCTCCAAAACCGGCTGATGAAATACGATCTGCTGAGATACCATTTTTTACCAACTCACGGACAACCGTTGCAGCTCTTGCGCTCGATAATTCCAAGTTGTCTCTCTGCGCTGATCCAGAGGGAAGAGGTTGATCATCCGTATATCCTCGTACTGAAATATCAACGTCTTCCGGAAGCGCATTGATAATATCGGCAATGCGTTTAATAAACAGATGTAAGTTTTCATCATCGATCGTGGCATTAGATCCACGAAAAGGGATGGTTGCGGGAAGCTTTAAGAGAACCCCGTCCATAGTTTGATCTAAGGGTCCTTCCCCCATAGCTGCATTTTTCATATCTTGTTTGATTTTGCTGATGGCATCCGTAGCAGCTGAGGCCGTAGGAGGACTTCCTACCAATAATGCTCCCCCCTCTGCAACCGGCATTTGTCCGCTCGGATTAGCAGTCGCATCAGGTGTAGGTTTGGTTTCGGTTACCATATCGACTACCGGATTGATTGAATCGGGTACGGGAGCATAATCGTAAATTTTAACAAACTCTTCTTTGATAGCGCGAAGTTTCTCTTTATTCACCGAAGCAAGCGCATACAAAGCGATAAAGAGTGCCAGTAGAAGACTGAAAAAGTCGGCAGTCGGAACCGCCCATTTCTCTCCGGCTGCACATTCCGGACACTTTTTACATTTTTTCTTTGCCATTCATCGTCTCAATTAATTGAATTGGCTATGTTTCTCTTCCGCAGGGGAAAGGAAATTAAGCAATTTTGCTTCAAGGGTACGCGGATTATCTCCATGAACAATTCCAATAATCCCCTCCAACATCAATTTTTGCTCTTTAACTATATGATGAGCTTTGGCTTTCATTTTATTTCCCATAGGTCCGATAAGAACATATGCGCTGAAAATACCGGTTACCGTCGCGGTAAATGCCCCTGCAATACCCTCTGCCATCTCTTTGGGACTGTCGAGTTTTTGAAGTGCTAGTATCAGACCCAAAACCGCTCCGACAAGTCCAAGAACCGGAGATGTTTCTCCAGCGAGAATCCAATAGTGAGCACAACCGTGATAATACTCTTCGGTCTCTTCGATGACCGCTTCAAGCGTCGCTTCAATCGTATCAATCTCATTGCCGTCAACCGCCATACTGAGACCTTGCTTTAAAAATGCATTATCCAGCTCACTCACCCTTTTTTCAAGGGAGAGCAGTCCATCCCGACGCGCCATCAAGGCAAGTTCCACAATCTCTTTAATACGCTCATGCAAATTGACCGGAGATTTTTTGAAATTCATACCGAGATTTTTAAATGCCCCTTTAATATATTCGGGATCCGTACTTACCATAGATGCGAGCAAGGTTGTTGGCATAATGATAATAAGTGAAGTAATATGGACAACATGGATGGGATTTCCCCCCTCCATCAAGTCTCCGATAGAAATCGTAGTGATGGCCCCTAAAATTCCTAAAATGGTTGTTAAATCCACATGTTCTCCTTCTCTTCTAAAACGGAAGTTTCATCCTTGAAATACCGTGTATTACACATCGGGTTAAGGATTCAATTGTACCTTGTTTTGACTAAAAATGTTCAATAGCCGATTATTTTTCACACTTTTTGGGATAAAAAAAGCCGTGCAAAATTTTAATTGTTATCATCAATACAATCCCACTTCCCATACTTGCCACAATAAACGCATAATATTCATTATGGGTTATTGCATTTGCTTCGTATCCCAACGTTGCGATTGCCACGGTAAATGTCAAAGGCATCGAATCGCTTAGAGAAAATAAAATCGTATTTTTAACTCCTAAATAGCCACTATAGGCCACAAAAGAGCTCAAAAGCCGAATACCGATAATAGCTCCGGCGATAAACAATGCCAATCCTAGTGTATGAGGATCGGTAAAGGCGTCCAATGCAAGCGTTGATCCGACGTGAATAAAAAAAATCGGGACTAAAAATCCAAACCCGAAAGAAGAGAGTTTTTCGGGCAATTCAGTTTTGTGCTTAAAATAGGCCGATACAAAGGTTCCTGCCAAAAAGGCGCCTAATACCACATCAATTTTAAGATAAAGCATCGCGGCAACCATAATAAACATTAGTGCCATGGAAAATCGTACATCCTGATCTTTACCGTCATCATGCGGCATAATAAGCGTTTTTAACCCCGGATACCACCAAAAAAGAATCCGCATTCCTCGGAAGAAAAGGACAAACCCGATTAAAAATGCAAATAATCCACCCAATTTAAATGCAAATTCGCGCGTATATCCATACTCCAAACCGCCACTTAAAATGGTCAAGGCCATAATACTGACAAGCTCACCGATAATTCCGATATTGAGCGCCAAGGCGAGCCACGGTTGATTCTTCCCATACTCTTTTACCAAAGCCATCAGCATTCCGAGTGAAAAAATCGGAAATGCTACCAAATAAACGGGGCTCAGATTAAAATATAAAAAGAGGGTTAACGAACACGCGTAGAGCATAGTGAAATAGATAATGGTACGGCGTAAAAGGGAAGATTTAGCGAATCCGAATTCTTTGAGATTTACCTCCATCCCCGCTAAAAACATTAAATAGAGAAATCCGACCTTTGCAATAATTTTAAACATCTCATTTTCGACTAAAAATCCAAAATAGCCCGCCACACATCCTAAAAGTATTTCGACAACTACGACGGGTATTTTGCTCACACGTGATAAAAACGGTGATAACAGTACCAATAATGAGAGGGTGACAATGACAACGGTATTACTCAATGATCATCCTTTTAACGCATGCCAAAGCGCGAGTGCCTGAACATGCTCTTTGATATCATGCACTCTGAGAATGGAAGCACCCTCTTGAACTGCTTTAAGATGAATGGCCAATGTACCCGGAAGCCGTTCTTCACTGGGGGAGGGAGAGAGAGTATTAATCAATGATTTACGGCTGGCACCGACAAGTAACGGTTTGCCTAAGCTCAGAAAATGACTTTGATGGGTGATTAGGGCAAGATTATCCTCTGTGCGCTTGCCAAATCCGATACCGGTATCCAAAATAATATCTTTTACTCCGAAAGAGGCGGCCTTTTCAAGACGTTCACGGAAAAACAGTTCCACATCATGCAAGACAGAGTCATATACAGGATTATCCTGCATACTTTGCGGATTCCCCTGCATATGCATAATCACCGCACTCGCTCCATAAGCAGCACACAGCTTTACTACCTCATCATTTATCAGTCCCGTAATATCATTGACAATATTAAAGCCCCGTTCCAGAGCATACGACAGGACACTCGGTTCATAACTGTCCAGACTAAAACGGGCTTTTTCAAATAATTTCTGCTCAAATACGGCATCAATAATCGGACGGAGCCTCGCTAACTCCTCTTCGGGTGAAACACTCGCACTGCCGGGACGGCTTGAGACTCCGCCGATATCGATAATATCCGCCCCCTCTTCAATCATTGATTCGATTTTGCCTGTAGCTGCGCTTCCAACAAATCGGCTGGCCTGATAAAAGCTGTCTTCATTGGCGTTCACGATCCCCATAATCTCCACTTTTTTGGGATAGGACAATCGGGTATAGCTCTCAAAAATTTCAGCTAGAAGTTTAAGGCCGAAAGGTTGAGCTCTCTCTTTTTTTGCCAATTCCTGTAGTTGACGCTCATTTGCGATCAAAAGGGCGTCGACTCTGGCAGACGAAGCAATCACTGTCCCTTTGGGCACCGCGAGATCGGCTCCAATGCTCAGGGCATCTTGTTTAAGGATATTGGCAGCACCGACATGCATATCAACAATACGTAAAAAATGCAGTTCCCCTTTATCGCGAAGTATCTGCACACCGGCTCCATCAACCCCTAAGTTTTTTAGAAACGGTTTTAAATCGGTCGTATTGCTCAGTTTTTCAACGTGCACGCTTTACCTCTTTAAGAAAATTCATCAGTACCATGACTAGAACACTCTGAACTCTGCTGTTAAGCTCCAAAAGCTTCAAGGCTTTTTCAAACCCTTCAAGTTGAATGGAGGATAATTTTAACTGCTCATGCCGCAGTACATGATGCAACATTTGCTCTATGAGTGCTTTGGCTTCATGTTTTTTGAGTCGTTCATGCTCTTTGACAAACGCAAACAGTGCTACCAGATCAAGCGTTCCAAAATGGAGAGCCAACGGTTCAAAAATCCGTTCTTCATGCTCTTGAGTGAGGCTGAGACGTGAGCGGACAGTTGGGAGAAAAGTGCTTTTGTTGGGTGCAAGGAGAATAAAAACAATGTTTCGTGGAGGCTCTTCGAGAATTTTAAGGAGGGCATTTTGTGCCGGAATCGTGAAACTTTTGGCTCCGAGAATCAGCGTCTTCGTATTCTCTTCACTCTTGTACGCTTCGGCAATCACCTCTTTGGCATCTTCGATTTTAAAATCATCACGGATAAATAAGACG
Source organism: Sulfuricurvum sp. (assembly GCF_041651515.1). GTDB lineage: Bacteria > Campylobacterota > Campylobacteria > Campylobacterales > Sulfurimonadaceae > Sulfuricurvum. The sequence goes on along the minus strand of NZ_JBAZJF010000002.1, from coordinate 404,348 downwards.
GATCGCAGGGGATGGAGAGAAGTTTCAATCTCCCGGGAGCGCTCTTCAAAATCTCGGGTAATTAGGATTCCGCCCCGTTCACTCGCGAACATTAATCTCCCCGAAAAGGACGGAGTTCAGTGTTTTATCAAAAAGGCGATACAGCTGCAGAAGTTTGATATCAATCAAAGGATCATAGGAGCGCATAATGAGGGCATTTTGGAAATTTTCATCCATAATCCATAACAGACTGGTGTCATTGCGTTTGGCAATGTCGGCTCTGCGTTCATCCCCTTTGCCGATGTACCAAAAAAAGTACTCTCCGTGAAACGTCAAATCGAGCATATCGCTGAGCATATCAATCGATTCTCCACCGCTAAGATGATCGTAATGGGGGTAGAGGGCATCCAAACATACAATAGGGATCATCGGACGTTCTTGAGAGCGTTTATTGAGAGTTGAGGTGATATAGTGGGCAAACCACCTGCGGTCATGGTCGGTGATAAGGACAATACTTTTTCCCCCCATCACCTGCTCCATTGCATTGGCAACCGCAGGGGTCCATTTAAACCGATGCTCTTCGAACCAGCTCATGGCTGCCCCTTCAGAGCGAATCGATTCTAACGTCCACTGATCAAAACGTCGCACTATTGATCCAAGGCGTAAGCACTGTGCAATGAACGCACGGCAAGCTCCGCATATTTTTCATCAACGACCATCGATACCTTGATCTCAGATGTCGAAATCATCATTATATTGATATTTTCGCGTGCCATGGTTTGGAACGCTTTGGCGGCAACACCGGTATGTGATTTCATACCGACACCGACGATGGAGACTTTACAAATATTCTCATCGTATGAGGCTTCACTGATCTCATCATCAGCGATAAACGTTTCGACCACTTTTTTAGCATCAATCAATTCGGTTTTAGGAACGGTGAAATCTAGGTTGGTTTTACCGTCATGTCCAGAGGTTTGTATAATCATATCGATGTTCACACTGTTGTCTGCTAAACGGGTAAAAATATCCGAAGCAATGCCTGGACGATCGATCACTCCGCTGAGTGATACACGTGCTTGGTTTTTATCGAGTGCGATTCCGCTGACAAGGGGTTGTTCCATAATATTCTCTTCCTTTGTGATAAGTGTCCCTTCCGCATTGGTGAAACTGGAGCGGGTGACCAGATTTACATTGAGTTTTTTAGCCAATTCGACGGAGCGGTTTTGGAGGACTTTAGCTCCGAGTGACGCCAATTCCAGCATCTCGTCATAACTGATTCTATCCATCTTTTTAGCTTTAGGCTCGATACGCGGATCGGTGGTATAGATCCCGTCTACATCGGTATAGATTTCACACAAATCAGCTTTGAGCGCTCCGGCGACGGCGACGGCAGAGAGATCTGATCCTCCGCGTCCGAGGGTTGTAACCTGGCCGTTTTCACTAACCCCTTGGAAACCTGCGACAACAATCACTTTACCGCTCGCAAGTTCCGCATGCATTACACTAGGATCAATACTCTCAATGCGTGCCTTGGTATGGATACTGTCGGTCACAATACCCGCACGTCTGCCGCTCATAGAGGTAGCACTATGACCCATCGCATTAAGTGCGATAGAGAGCAATGCCGCCGTTACCCGCTCACCTGAACTCAGAAGCATATCGACTTCGCTTCGTTCCGGCGTCGCGGTATAATGTTCAGCAAAGCTGAGTAATTTATTGGTTTCACCGCTCATTGCCGAAACAACAACAACGACTTGGTGCCCTTCTTTAAGCGTTTGAGAGACACGATTGGCAACGTTTTGGATCCGTTCCAGATCGCCGACACTTGTCCCGCCGAATTTTTGCACGATTAGCATTACAGATACCCCTTGGCTCTAAAATGTGAAATAACTTGTTCATATACCGGTTTTTTGAAATGGGCCGTATGACTCAGCAATTCATCGATTCCGACAAAACGGTATCGTTTGAATTCAGGATGTTCCGTATCCAAATCAATCACGGCACCACGTTTAAGTTTAACGAGATAATAGCGTTGTTTTTGTCCTGCATATGGAGCCATTTTGACTGCAATATGAGGAGGAAAATCATACGCAATCCAATCGGGATATTCCGCGATTATCTCTACTTTTTTCGTCCCTATCTCCTCTTTTAGCTCTCGAAACAAGGCCTCTTCACTCGATTCCCCCTCATCAATTCCCCCTTGCGGAAATTGCCAAACACCGTCCAAATCACTCCGTTCGGCTATAAATACTTCTTTGACAAGAGGATAATCTGATGAGACGATCACCGCAGCAACATTAGGCCGATAAAATTTCGTTTGACTCATATAAAGGTGATCTTTCATTATGGTTTGAACGTGTATTGTAAGGTATTCACGATTAAAAATACTATAATTGCACATGCTTTTATACATTCATATCCCTTTTTGTGACAGTAAATGCGCTTATTGCGCCTTTAATTCCTATGTCGATAAATTCGCTCAGCGTGAGAATTACATGAAAGCCCTCGCTGTGCAACTCGCTTATGAAATGAAACGGTTTAAGGTAAGCGATGAAAATCCTATCGAGACCGTATTTATCGGAGGAGGTACCCCCTCGACAATAGATCCCCTCTTCTATAGCGATATTTTCAATACAATTCGCCCTTTTTTGGTTCCCGATGCTGAAATCACCTCCGAAGCCAATCCGAACAGTGCTACCCATCAATGGCTGGAGGGGATGTACGCCTTAGGGGTCAATCGTATCAGTTTCGGAGTCCAAAGTTTCAATGATGAAAAGCTTAAAACCTTAGGACGGGCCCACAATACAGCTCATGCCTTGAGAGCAATTAACGATGCAAAAGAAATAGGTTTTGAACATCTCTCAATCGACCTTATTTACGGCGTACATGGGGATACACAAGCGCTTCTTCAAAACGATGTAGAGACCGCTTTTTCTCTCCCGATTGATCATATCAGTCTCTATGCTCTTACCATCGAAGAGGATACTGCCTTTGAAAAAACGCCCGAATTGGCACGCGAGGAGTTGGAATTAACCCACTGGCTTTTCGATCAAATCCAAGCAAAAGGGTTTAGTCAATACGAAATTTCTAATTTCGGAATCACCCGTTCCGCTCATAATCTTGGATACTGGGAATACAAAGATTATATAGGTTTAGGTTCGGGTGCCGTCGGATTTTTGGAGAATCAAAGGCTCTACCCTTCCATCAATGTGGAGCACTATAGTGAGTATCCTCTTGAAATTCATACAGAAACCCTGGATGAGAAGGCTCAACTGAGTGAAAAACTTTTCTTAGGATTTCGCAGTTGCGTCGGTGTTGATGAAACTATTTTAAATGCTAAACAGAAAAAGCAAGCCGATCTTCTCCTTTCTGAGGGGATGCTGGAATATCATAATGGCCGCTACTTTAACCGTAATTATCTCTTAGCCGATGAAATTGCCCTCAGGGTGGATGGGTTTTAAACTTTATTTTGCTAAAATCCCCCTTTATCACACTAATATTAGGTAGCTGACATGTTTGGAATGGGTATAGGTGAAATTTTACTTATCGCGATTGTCGCGGTACTGTTTTTAGGACCGGAGAAACTCCCCTCTACGATGGTGGAGATCGCTAAGTTTTTTCGCAGTGTTAAAAGCACCGTTAACTCCGCACGCGCCACCCTGGAAGAAGAGATGAAATTTTCTGAGATGAAAGAAGAGGCTCTTAATTATAAAAAAGAGCTCCTTGACGCAAGTTCCGAATTAGAACGTATCACTAATGTTACTGAAATCGGTTCAGAGCTTAATGTCATCAAAAATGATCTTAACTTTAATACGATTACCTCTGCAGCGCCTGCAGCAGTAAAAGAGCCTGAAGTGGTAACCTTTACCCCTAAACCTAAAGAACCTGTTTTGCCTGCTGAAACCAAACCTATCGAAGTGAATGTGTAATGTTTGATGATATAAAGCCCCATTTAATAGAGTTGCGCAAACGCCTCGGTATCAGTGTCGTTGCTGTTATTATCATGACGATCATTATGTGGAATTTTCATGATGCACTCCTTGCATGGATTACGAAACCGCTGGTGGATGCATTAGTTGCCACCGCTAAAATTTCCCAAAAAGCGGCTATGGGGATGATCGTTACCCGCGAATTATCGGAAGCATTTTTTGTAGCTATGAAAGTTTCTTTTTTCGCCGGACTTCTCGCGGCATTGCCGGTGATACTTGCACAGATATGGCTTTTTATTGCCCCCGGTTTATATACGAATGAGAAAAAGATGATGATCCCTATCGTCGTCGGAGGAACCGTTATGTTCCTCACCGGTGCCGCATTTGCCTACTATTTCGTAACACCTATCGGATTTGCTTTCTTTATCGAATTCGGAAGTGCTTCCTTTGTCCCGATGTACAATATTGGAGAATACGTTGAGTTTTTCACCAAAATTTTATTCGGTTTCGGACTTGCATTTGAACTTCCCGTCGTTTGTTATTTTCTTGCCCTATTGGGACTTATCGATGATAAAATGATGATCGGTTTCTTCCGCTACGCAATCGTAATAATCTTCATTATTGCCGCTGTGTTAACCCCTCCGGATGTCATTTCTCAAATTCTCATGGCAATACCGTTGATTGTTCTCTACGGCGTCTCCATTCTTATTGTCCGTGCCGTTAATCCCGCACCCAAAGTAGACCCCTATATCGAAGAAGACGAAGAAGAGACCATTGACTAAATTGCTCGACCCTCTACTAACCGATAGCTATGATTACCATCTCCCCGAGGGTCTCATAGCAACCCACCCTATCCATCCCAGAGACCATGCAAGATTGCTGGTCTACAATCGTGCCGACCGCTCGATCATCCACACCCGCTTTGACCGTTTGGAAGAATTTTTACCACAAGAATGCGGTATTATTTTTAACGATACTAAAGTAATTAAAGCTCGGTTGTACGGGCATAAAAGCAGCGGTGGTGCCATCGAATTACTGATCAATCGCCCTCTCGATGCCTACACCATTAACGTCTACATCAAAGGACGGGTTAAAGAGGATACCATCCTGCAGTTTGAGAGCGCTCTCACCGCCCGTGTTATTTCCCTCAGTGATGACGGTTCCCGTGAAGTCAATTTTTATCTTGATGATGTCCTTATCCGATTTGAAGAGCTTTTACCGATTCTTGACGCCATCGGCCATATCCCCCTCCCCCCCTATCTTGGGCGCGAAGACGATTCTGAGGATGAACGTGAATACCAAAGTGTTTTTGCCGCGCACGAGGGTGCAGTTGCCGCTCCGACCGCATCACTCCATTTTAGTGATGAGCTTTTTGATCTCCTCTGTGCACGCCACCCCCATGCTTTCGTAACGCTGCACGTGGGCTCGGGGACATTTAAGCCGGTTGAGGCGTCTGTGATCACCGATCATCCGATGCACTCAGAATTTTTTGATATCCAAGAAGAGGCGCATACCCTTATCAAAAGCTCGCTTCCACTGCTATGCATCGGTACGACTTCGACGCGAACCGTGGAATATCATATCCGCAGCGATGAAAAGAGCGGTGAAGCAAACCTATTTTTACACCCGCATAATACCCCTCTGCGGGTCAATCATCTCCTCACCAACTTTCATCTCCCAAAATCGACCTTACTGATGCTCGTCGCCTCATTTGTCGGAGTGGAAGAGACGCACCGTATTTACCAAGAAGCCATTGATGAAAAATACCGCTTTTTTTCGTATGGTGATGCGATGCTTATACTCTAAATCAATCCAAATTATGATAAAATAGTGATATTCTTTTCCAAGGCAGTTTCATGGATCATTTTAATCGCAGAAATTTTTTAGGTGCCGGTTTAGTACTCGGTGCATCCACTCTATTTGCCAAAGAGACGGCCAAACCTATTATTACCGAAGTTCCTCATGACTTTGTCCCACCGGTAATCGCATTTCCGGAAAAAAAACCGCTCAAGGTAATCTCCGATCGTCCTCCGCTACTTGAGTCGCCACGTGATATTTTCACCCAAGTTATCACCCCGAACGATCAGTTTTTCGTCCGTTGGCACATGCCCGATATCCCGACCTACATCGATTTGAATGAGTTTCGTCTTCAAGTTCAAGGAGCCGTTGAAAAACCTCTCTCTTTGAGTGTCGATGATTTAAAATCCAAATTTGAACCCGTGGAGATCACATCGGTTCTTCAATGCGGCGGAAACAGTCGTAAATATTACGCCAAAACCGGCCAAGCAACTCACGGTGTCCAATGGGGACACGGTGCAATGGGATGTGCCGTATGGAAAGGGGTACGTCTAAAAGACATCCTGAATATGGCAGGGGTCAAAGGCTCTGCAAAATTTGTCGGTGTCAACGGTCTAGAAAAACCGGCAGTCGATGAAACTCCCCATTTTTTCCGTGAAATGGAGATGGATGAAGCGCTCAGCGGTGAACTTATCGTTGCCTATGCAATGAACGGTGAAGATCTTCCGTATCTCAACGGTTTTCCTCTTCGTCTCGTCATTCCGGGGCACTTCTCGGACAGCTGGGTTAAAATGCTCTCTGAAATCACCGTTATGGATGAATATCGCAAAACCTTCTTTATGGATGTCGCGTACACCGTTCCCGATAACGATTGTGAATGCGTTATCTCTGGAAGTGACTTCGAGTACAAACGTAAACCGATCGCGGCAATGAAAGTCAAATCGGTCATCGGCTACCCTACCCCAAATACGATCATCAAAAAAGGGTCTCGTGTCAATGTCACGGGGGTCGCATTTGATCAGGGAAAAGGGATCCGAGAAGTTATGATTTCTACGGATGGCGGAAAAAGCTGGAGTGCCACCGCACTGCAAAAAGATTACGGCAAATACGCCTATCGCCAATGGACTTTCAGTTGGGAACCGAAAGCCAAAGGGGAATACACTATTATGGTGCGCGCTATCAACCGCATCGGCAACATTCAGCCGCAGGAAAATGAAATCGGCTGGAATGCGGGCGGATACCAATACAATGGCGTCGATCACGTCAATGTGAAAATAGTGTAAGGAGGGAGAGAGATTATGAAAATGAAATTATTATTTGCAAGTGTATTACTAAGCGCATCTGCTCTGTTTGCACAAGTGGCCAAACCAATCGAAATGCCCTATGTCGATTACCCTGTCGAAGCGGGTGATCATGATGAAGTGACACAACAATACTGCCTTATTTGCCATTCATTCGGTTACATCCTTAACCAAGGGAAAAAAAGCCGTCCCTACTGGACAGGAACCGTCCAAAAAATGGTAAATGAGTTCAAAGCACCGATCCCAAAAGAAGATCAGCAAACCATCATCAATTATCTCGTAAAACACTACGGATATGAAAGTACGGCTCAACATTAATTGAACGGCAAAGGGCTACCCTTTTGCCGCACTGAAGCATATTAAACAACAATTATCCTTCCATTTCTCACTTCGATCACACCACCTAATTCCGCTTCAAAAATATCGCTTGGAAATTTTAATACGGCTTCTTCGTACGTCGGAGAGGTGCGGCAAAAGGCGATAAACGATGTATCGGTATGCTTCTGCACCACGCTCACGCCGAATTGCGCGACAAAGCGGTCGATCTCTTCGATAGCAGTCGCTTTTCCATCGGCCAACAACCTGTGTGTCGCCTCGCTCTCCCCAAGACGGTGTGGCAGTACGTATATCTTTTTGCCCATCTCCAGCGCATACTCTACACTTCGCATACTTCCACTCCCCATGTCGGCTTCCGTAACGATGAGTGCGTCTCCTAGAGCCACAACAATCTCATTGCGAATCACAAAGCTCCAATGGGTAGCTGAAAAATCGGGATCAAATTGACTAAGGACTAAACCGCTTTTTTCAATGTTTTCAATCAATGCAGTATTAGACGTCGGATAGCGATGATGAATACCGCAAGGCATTACCGCAATCGTATGCGCCGCACCGGCCCCCTCATGCGCGAGGGTGTCAACTCCTGCGGCAGCACCGCTAACGATCACTACTCCGGCATGAGAGAGTTTCTTTGAAAGCTCATAGGTCATGGTGCGAGTGTAGGGGCTTGGACGACGTGTTCCGACGATGGAGATTTTAGGAGAGGAAAGGAGGTCGATGGAACCTTTGTAGTAAAGGGTTTCGGGATAACGTTTCATCGCTTCTAGTTCAGTGATATGCTCGGTGATTTTCATCTCTGTAACCTCTTGAGGTGTCATTCGAGATATTGTATCACATTCCTATAAACTCTCTTTTTTTATGACAAAAAGTCATTTTTTAATAATTATTTATGATGATCTATACTACAATTATCGGCAAAAAATAACATAAAGTTGTTTTCAAAAGTTAGGATACTACCTAATTAAAGGGCTTTTAGAAACTCTTTACGGATGGTTTTACCATAATCTTATTTCATACTTTAGGAGCCAGTATCCATGGATACCGTTACTCAACCCCAACAGATCGCTTTTGTCCTCAACAATGTCGCCGACTATCAAACTTTAGTTGCCGGAATCCCGGCGGGCACCCCCGTCTATGTACTGAACAGCAACGGTGACGTTTTGGCGCAAATGGCGGCGATTACGTCCGGATATTCGAATCTAAGCGCAATTCATCTCCTCAGCCACGGAAGCGATGGAGCGCTCAATCTGGGTGCGTTAAATCTCGACAGTGCGAATCTCAACGACTACGCAGGGGTATTATCACAAATCGGCAGTAGCCTTAGCGAATCGGGGGACATCCTTCTGTATGGGTGTAACGTCGCTGCCGATCAAAACGGCGTTGATTTCATCGGTAAACTCGCTCAAGTAACTGGGGCGGATATTGCCGCATCGAACGATGTTACGGGTTCAGGCAGTCTTGGCGGGGACTGGGTATTAGAAAAGCAAATAGGACAAGTGACAAGTAACGCTCTTGTAATATCAGACTACAATCAAATACTTGCACCTTCTACTTTTGATTTTACAACAGCAACACCTAATGAACCTATTCAGCAAACCGTAAACGGTGTAACTGTGAGTGTGACAACCAATGATAATGGACTGGCAATTTGGAATCCTGGAAGCGGAAATATAGTTTTTTCTAATACAAACGGAAACAGTTATATCAATTTTGCTTTTAACAGTGCGGTGGATGTATCGAGTTTTCTTATAGGTTTTATTACTAATACCGGTCAAGTTACAGATTTTACAATTCAGGGTTTTAATGGGGCGACTACCCATACTTACAATGTTAATCCAACATATAATAATTTGTATGATAATAGTGGTACAGGGCCCTCTTATACAGTCAATCTATCAGGCGCCAATGCCTGGGGTCCAGTCACATCTATCAAAGTTACAGCCAATGGTGGAGGGACAGTCGAGTTTGAAGCCGATACTATCGTCTTTACTCTACCTGTTTCTGCTCCCACTACCACAATATCTACTGCCTTGTTTTCAGCCGATACCGGTACCAGTTCTACCGACTTCATCACCAAAACCGCTGCTCAAACCATCAGCGGAACCTTGAGCGGGGTAACGGTGACGGGAGAAACCGTCCAAGTGTCGCTAGATAACGGCAGCACATGGACGACGGCGACCAACACTATCGGACAAAACACCTGGTCACTGGCCGCGACCCTCTCCGGCAGCAACACCTTGCAAGCCCGTGTAACCAATGCGGGCGGCAGCAGTACCGCGTATACTCATACCTATACCCTGGACACCACGGCACCGACCACTCCCGTTGCGACGATGGCTCTCTCTGCCGATACCGGAACCAGCTCGACCGACTTCATCAGCAAAACTGCCGTACAGACCATCAGCGGAACTTTGAGCGGGGTAACCGTGGCAGGGGAAATCGTCCAAGTGTCGTTGGATAATGGCACCACATGGGCGACGGCAACCAACGTCATCGGTCAAAACACCTGGTCTTTGGCAGGACAAACACTGCTTCCCAGTAATATTTTGCAGGTACGGGTATCGGATGCGGCAGGTAATAACGGCACGGCAAGTACTCAAGCGTATGTGCTGGATACCACAGCACCGACCACTACCATTGCGACGATGGCTCTCTCTGCCGATACCGGAACCAGCTCGACCGACTTCATCACCAAAACCACTGCTCAAACCATCAGCGGGACTCTCAGCGCTAATTTAGTATCAGGAGAGATTGTCCAAGTTTCATTAGATAACGGTAGTACGTGGACGACTGCTACGACAAGTGTCGGGGCGAACACATGGTCTTTGGCAGGACAAACACTGTCCGGCAGTAATACCTTGCAGGTACGGGTATCGGATGCGGCAGGTAATAGCGGCACGGCGAGTACTCAAGCGTATGTGCTGGATACCACAGCACCGACTATTTCCAGCGGTGTAGCAGCTCAGGCAGTCAACGACAATGCTACAAACTCTCCGTTCTCGGCGATGACGTTTACCGAGGCCAACAACGTAACGGTGCAGATCACGCTGGACACGGCGGCCAAAGGGAGCTTCACCACCTTGAACGGCTTTACCAATGCCGGCGGCGGCGTGTATACCTATACCGGCACGGTGGCAAATGCGACCACCGCGATCCAGGGGCTGGTATTTACCCCGACCGCCAACCGCGTTGCCCCGGGGTCGAGCGAAACCACCACGTTCACCGTCCTCACCACCGATGCGGCAGGCAATTCGGCGACCGATGCGGCTACCACCGTGATCTCCGCTTCGATCAACGATGCGCCGGTGCTCAATGCCGCCGCTTCTCCTTCCTTGAACGGTTTAGGGATCAACCCGTCCGCACCGAGCAACGGTTCCAGCACCGGTAGTACACTGCTCTCTGCACTGGTGGGGGGAATCACCGATGCGGATAGCGCTGCGGTGAAAGGGATCGCAATCACTGCGACCGATACCACGAATGGCACCCTGTATTACTCCACCAATGCCGGGACAACCTGGACAGCAGGGGGGGGGGTGGCAGCCAACAGCGCGCTGCTGCTGGCTTCGGATGCCAATACCCGCTTGTATTACCACTCCAACAACGGCATCAGCGGCAACATCCTCTCCGCACTGACTTTCCGTGCTTGGGATCAGACCAGTGGCACAGCAGCGACCAAAGTAGATACGACCACCAACGGTGGTACAACGGCATTCAGCACTGCCACCGATACCGTCTCCATCGCCATTTACCCGCCACCTACGATCGGCGGCGTATCAGCGAATCAAGCGGTCAACGACAACGCCACGGATCAGCCATTTTCGGCTGCTACCATCGCAAATGCCGGAACCGGAAACAACGTCACTGTCACCGTAACGCTGGACACCCAAGCCAAAGGGAGTTTCACAACTCTATCAGGATTTACCGATAACCACAACGGCTCCTACACCTTGACCAATGTCACAGCAGCAACAGCACAAACGGACATCCGAGGCATGGTGTTCACCCCGACGGCCAATCATGTCAATCCGGGATTGACCGAAACGACCACGTTTACTCTGTCCGTTTCTGATGCCACTACGGCAGTTACCGCAACTGATGCGACCACCACCGTCGTTTCGACCTCGATCAATGACGCACCGCTTATTGGTGGGGCAACCGCCGTGACCAATATCAACGATACGGCAACCGCTACACCGTTTTCGGCATTTACGATCTCCGATGCCGATACCGCGCAAACTCAGACCCTGACGGTTACGCTCGATACAGCATCCAAAGGAGCTCTCTCCAACCTAAGCGGCGGTACCTATAATGCAGGTACGGGAGTGTACACCTTTAGTGGTACGGCGGCACAAGCACAAGCGGCAATCCGCGCGCTGGTATTCACCCCTACGGCCAACCATGTCAATCCGGGATTGACCGAAACGACCACCTTTACGGTAAGCGTGAATGACGGCATCGCTGCTGCTGCGACCAATAATTCTACCACCGTCGTTTCGACCTCGGTCAATGACGCACCGCTTGTGGGCGGGGCAACCGCCGTGACCAATATCAACGATACGGCAACCGCTACGCCATTCTCGGCATTTACGATCTCCGATGCCGATACCGCGCAAACTCAGACCCTGACGGTTACGCTCGATACCGCATCCAAAGGAGCTCTCTCCAACCTAAGCGGCGGTACCTATAATGCAGGTACGGGTGTATACACCTTTAGCGGTACAGCAGCACAGGCACAATCAGCCATCCATGCACTGGTGTTCACTCCGACGGACAATCATGTTGCATCCGGTGCGAGTGAAACCACCACCTTTGCGGTAAGCGTAAGTGACGGCATCGCTGCTGCTGCGACCAATAGTGCCACTACTGTCATTTCCACCAATAATGTAGTACCTCCCATACCCTCCACTCCGACTACTACAATTGACGGTGCCACAGTACAAACAACCACCACAACCGATACGAACGGCAACACAGTAGACGAGATCATCATCGCACCGATCACCTCCAACCGCGTGGACATTACCGGTAGTGCGAGTACGGCGGACATCCCTCTCTTCTGGGGAGAAAGCACCCATACCGATTGGGCAACTACGGCGAGCCTCCCAACCGGAGTAGGATTGACGGCAATCGGTGCACGCGCCCCCGTCACCGCACATACAATGCAAGATTCCATCAATAATTTGATTGCCCTTATTACTGAAACGGCTCCATCAACGGATGCGAGTAAAAGCAATATGCTCAGCGGCGGTTCTAGCTTCTTACAAACATTGAACGGTGTAACAGACAATCTGATAATCAATAAAATAACGTTGACAGACTCCGGGACAAACGCTCCTTCAACCCCAATTACAATCCAGGGAACAGCCTCCACCGTAGCAACAAATGCCGGACAATTGCCTCCCGTAGAAGCACTGGTCATCGATGCACAAGCACTTCCGTCCAATACAACGATCAATCTTAATAATGTCGAATTCGCAACCCTCATCGGAGCAAACATCATTCTCAACGGCAGTGAAGGAAAACAAACCATTTTTACCGGAGATGGGCATCAAGATATTACATGCGGACCGGGTGATAATGAAATTCATGCCGGAGGAGGAGATGATACCGTTCATTCCGCAGGAGGCAATGACCGAATCTTCGGAGGAAGTGGAAACGATACTGTCACCTACAGCGGAAATATGAGCGATTATATCATTACCCGTGATAATGGAAAAACTTATGTTCAGACACTCGCCACAGGTCATACTGATACTATCGTCAATGCGGAAAGTATCCAATTCGGCAACGGAACCTATAGCATTTCCAATAATGAAGATTTGACCCAAATCGTATCACTCTACCAACACGTACTTGGACGCCAAGCCGACCTTAATGGATTTCAATACTGGGCATCGATGTTCAATAACGGCAATAGTATCGGTGCTATTGCCACCGATTTCGTCCGTTCCAGCGAATACTTTACCAACACCAATACGGCATGGGATACCATGAGCAATGATGCAAAAATCGAAACGTTCTACCAACTCATGCTTGGACGCGCTTCAGACACTGCAGGAAAAAGCTACTGGATGGATGCAATCAATCACGGTATGAGTATCCAAGAGGTTGCCGGAAATTTCGTCAACTCTGTCGAAATGCAGGGAACCTATACAACGGCACAGAATTGGAATTTCATCGTATGACCGTCCAGTAAATCAACTGACGGTTTCTATCTTATATTTGACCGCTTCCATATTTAGATATCTCCTATACCTACGATCTTGACTTGGGAGAGAATGCCGCACGACTGCTTCAATGCTTCGATCGTATCCTTGCGCGGATGACCGATAGCGATTGCTGTCCCGTATTTCTTCGCTTGTTCTACCGCTTCTTTGATCTGACGTTTGACATTTTCTACTCCATCTTCATGGTCCAGAAAAACATCTCTGCCCAGATATCGCAATCCAAGTTTTTTAGCTATCTCAGGAACTTTGGTGGTTCCGATAGTTCGACTGTCCACGAAAACAATTCCCTCTTTTTTGAGGATGGGAAGCAGCTTTTCCATCGACGCTGTATCCGAAGTAAATTTGGAACCGGTATGGTTATTCATATAGTGAACGTGTGGATATAAACGCTTTAGCTCCGCAATTCTATTGGCAATCTTTTCTTCACTGTCCCCCACGTGCAACGTCTCCGGTTCTTCATCGGTAAAACTGACCGCTTCCATAGGAAGGTGAACCATATATGTCCCCTCTTTGGCCGCTAGCTGTGCCGATTCCGGATGTCGGGGACTTGGTGGCAAAAAGGACATCACCAACGGCAGTCCAACCGATCGAATGGCTGCGATATCACGTTCATACGAAACATCATCAATGATAATGACCAGTTTACCTTCCGTTCCGCTTACACGGGGAATGCGCTTTTCACTTGGAGGGGGTGAGGCTTTTGGCTCCTTTGGGGCATACTCATGTCGTGCACTAGGCGCTTCACGTTCTTTAAGAAGTAATGACTTAAGTTCAGTTTTGAGCCGATCGATCTCTTTATCTTGTGTTTGTGCTTTAGAGGAAGCTGTCACATTCATCTCATCGATTTTTGCAATCGACTGAATCTGATCAATCAGCTTTTGAGTCTGCTCTCGCTCATGTCTAAGCTCTTTTTCGGCTTGCTGAAATCCTAAAAAATACCCGATGAAAAATGCTCCGATGGTGGCTATTAAAACACTGAGAATCCAAATGATTTTAGTAACTGCAGATCGAGTGAAAAGTTTAGAAGAGCGCTGATATTTGTGCATGGACTGGGTAGAGCCTCATTGTGGGGTTATCAGAGCAAGAAGCTCTGAAAGGAGAATTAGTTTGTGCTTTGGTTAACGATTTTATTTTTAGAAATCCATGGCATCATTGCACGCAATTGTACCCCTGTACGTTCAATCAATGATGCTTTTGCATTTGCACGCTCAGCGTTCATACGAGGGTAACCCGCTTGACCTTCAAGGATGAAGTCTTTCGCGAAACGGCCATCTTGGATCTCTTTTAAGATCTCTTTCATTGCCGCTTTTGATTCCGCATTGATAACACGTTTACCGCTGACGTAGTCACCGTATTCCGCTGTGTTAGAGATTGAATAACGCATATCCGCGATTCCCCCCTCGAACATCAAGTCAACGATTAATTTCAATTCGTGAAGACACTCGAAGTAAGCTAGCTCCGGAGCATATCCCGCTTCCGTCAATGTTTCAAATCCCGCTTGAACGAGAGAAACGGCACCGCCGCAAAGAACCGCTTGTTCTCCGAAGAGGTCTGTTTCGGTTTCGTCTTTAAACGTCGTTTCAATGATAGCCGTACGTCCTCCACCGATAGCAGAAGCGTATGAAAGCGCCAATTCTTTAGTAGTACCGCTTGGATTTTGTCCTACTGCGATCAAATCGGGAATCCCGCCGCCGCGAACGAATTCTGAACGAACCGTATGACCCGGAGCTTTAGGAGCGATCATTGTAACATTGATATCCGCTGCCGGCTTGATGCGTCCGTAATGGATGCTGAAACCGTGACCGAATGCGATAGTTGCACCCGATTTGAGGTTCGGAGCGATTTCATTTTTATAGATTTCGGCTTGGTTTTCATCCGGAAGAAGAATCATAACAACGTCTGCATAGGCTGATGCTTCCGCAACGGTCATAACTTTGAATCCTTTAGCTTCCGCTTTGCCCCATGAGCTTCCTTCTTTGCGAAGACCGATAACAACTTCGACACCGCTGTCGCGTAGGTTTTCCGCGTGTGCATGACCTTGTGATCCAAAACCGATCATTGCGACTTTTTTGCTTTTGATTAATTCGATATTACAATCTTTATCGTAGTAGACGTTCAATGCCATGAAGGTATCCTTAGAGTAAGCGTTGAAATGCTTAAAATTTCGCGGATTATACCCCATTTTTTCATAAACTAAGATAAGCAGACCCTTATAATGGAAGTTTAATTTTCTATTTTACCTTCTATCGTACTTCACATGCTACAATTCACCCAAAAACAATGGATATAACATGAAAAAATTCAACCTCTTTAAAGAGATTATCGTCGTTGCGAAATCCGATTTTTTATACGCACTCAACTCCGCTAAGCGATTCGCTATCACCTATGAGGGGAAAATCGTATTTGAGCCGTTTGCCCCTGATCTGATTAGCATCTATGAGGGGAGCGTTACCCCTAATTCACCCCTCTCAACCAATCTCTCGCGCCCCCTAAGCGCAATGATGGGTGATAATTACCGCGTTGTCGAAGATGATGAGCGCATCCTCATCAAAGCCTCCGGCGCATGGCAGAGCATTATCGGATTTAACCATCTTCGCGCCCTCTATGATGACACAACGGGAGATGGAATCGCCGAATTTTCGGACAAAGCATTAGAGGATATAGGATGGCACGCAACCGAATTCAACATCGGCTATCGTGATATCGTCGAACAATTTGAAGAACAGTGTGAAGGGGTACTCCTGTGCATCGAGCAAGAAGAGCCCTATCAGTTCAGCGGATTGGGATTTGTATTCGATCTGGAACATGCACGTCGCATCGGATTTGAGTATTGTGCAGCCGCTATAAAAGGGAAAATAGCAAACGACGACGATTTCGCCACACTAAGCGATGACGAAGAGGAAGCGGCGGAGTTTTTTAAAGCTTTATAGTCGACCTTTCCAGTATCCGGGTTTACGGCTATTATGCATCACGGCAAGTACAAAAATGGTATCGTGGGTTTCTTTGTAAATGACAGAAAATGGAAAATGGGGTAAAACATAGCGGTGGAATCCATATTCAAAAGGAGACCACATCTGCGGAAAGTGGCTGATCGCTTCATACGAGCGTTCTAGTTGGGAAATAAATCTATTCCCTAGTCCGATAGATTGTTCTTCATACCAATCAAATGAGCCTTTGACATCAACGCTCACATCGGGATGAAAGCGCAACGGCTTCACTCAAGCACCTAAAATCTGATTTTTGATACTCTCCCAACTTACCGATTGAACATCACCATTTTCCAATGATTCGAAACGTTTTTTCGCCAATTCAGCCCACTCATTTTGGGCATCAGCATCCTGTACGGTATCCAAAGAGGAAATCAAATACTGTGCGACAAACCCTTTTTCATTTGGGGTAAGTTCCTGCAAATCTTCAATGGCTTTATTCATTGCAATCGTCATCGTGTCACCTCGTGTTTGTTAGCATTATTATATCAAAACTTCATTTTGTAAAATTAGAAAAAATTGTAGATATCCAAGTCAAATAATTTTCAAATACCGCTCTAAAATAATCTTCGCCGAGAGGGAGTCAATCCGCCCGTCGCGTTTGTAGCGGATATCCCCCTTCATCAGCGCTTCGGCTTCCTGCGAGCTGTGGGATTCGTCCTGATAGGCTATCTCCCCGCTGAATTCTACGAGATTCATAAAGTGCGCCACTCTGCGGCGCATCTCATCTTCGGTGGTGCTTCCCATCGGGATACCGACCACGACGGTGGTCGCTTCGTATTCATTCAATACTTTTTTGACCTCGTTTGCCGCTTGGTTACGGTTTTTCCGCTCTATGGCCGGAAGCGGTGTAACGATTCCTACTCCGCTGCTCAATGCCAATCCGATCCGTTTCAGTCCCAAATCGATCGCAATAAGTGTTCCCATCATTTCCCCAGACAAAATTGCCCGAACATCTTGTCGAACATCTCATCAAGTTCGTAGGGACGGGTGAGCGACGCCATGGCGCGGATCGCTTGGTTGATATGAAACGAAAAAATTTCAAGCTCTTCGGATTCGAGCGGTTCATACGACTCTTCGATAGAGCGGAGTGCTTCCGACGTCGCGCTGATTTGACGCTCAGAGATGAGCATCATCTCCTCAGAATTATTATCATGATCCATCAAACTGCTCAGAGCATCGACCAGTTCACGGCTCTCTTGCTTACAGCTGAGATGGATCGGCGAATAGGCAGCTAAGGTATCTATCTCAAATTGTCTCGGGAGATCGGACTTATTGAGAACGATAATAAAAGGCTTTTCCTCTTTATAGCGGTTGATAAGCTCCAATATCGCCTGATCTTCCTCGTCGATATTACGGCTCGCATCGAAAAGGGCGATGACGACATCGGCGCCCTCTATTGCAGCGATGGAGCGCTCTATTCCGATTCGCTCGATCTCATCAGAGGATTTTCGAATCCCCGCCGTATCGACCAAACGGATCAGATGGGTCCCGATACGTACCTGCTCTTCGATGGTATCACGGGTGGTCCCTGCTATATCACTCACGATGGCCCGTTCATAATCCAAAAGAGTATTCAGAAGTGAGCTTTTCCCAACATTAGGCTTGCCGATAATAGCGACACGATACCCTTGCATCAATCCCGCTCGACGACGCGAAGATTCAAGTGTTTTGGAAATATTTTGCGTAATGGCTTGCAATTTAGCGAGAATTTGATCCACGACATCTTGCGGTAAATCTTCTTCGGCGTAATCAATAACCACTTCCGAATAGGCCAAAATTTCCAAAAGAGCATCACGAATGTTTTCAACATATTCTCGTAGTTCACCCTTCATCTGACGGGCGAGAATTCGCGCCGCATCGTCGCTTTTGGCTTCAATGAGTGAGGCAATCGCTTCGGCCTGGGTCAAATCAAGCCGTCCGTTCAAAAAAGCCCGCTTACTGAATTCTCCCGGTTCTGCCAATCGGACATCGTATTCCAATACCGCACGCAATATTCTCTGTGCCACAATAAATCCGCCGTGGCATTGAAACTCAATCACCTCTTCTCCAGTAAAACTTTTGGTACCTTGAAAATAGATAAGTATCGCTTCATCGATCAATTCACCCGATTGGGTATATAAGGGAGACAATGTGGCATAACGGGGGAGGAGCTTCTCTTTACGGGCAATAGAAAGGGCAATGTTAAGTGCATTTTCTCCGCTGAGACGGACAATAGCAATAGAACCGACGCCATTCGCAGTAGCGATGGCGGCTATCGTATGAGACATAAAGAATTAATACTCGTGGTAGCTGTTAATGACGATAAACTTGCCGCCATCACGGGTAGAGCGGATCGCAACATAACGATCAGGATAACGGTTACGGAGCTGTTTGAGGGCAATCTGGACGAGAACACCATCCAACACTTTGGTTTGCGCTCGTCCCTCATGATCGACAATATCGAAAATAGCAACCAAATAACGGGAAATTGATTCTTCCTGATTTTTCAAAAATTCGGCAATCTCTAAGCGCAGCTGCATTCCATATGTCGCATTAATCCAGTTAAAAAGCATATAGGAGAGCGCTTTATAGCGATACCCCTCTTTACCGATCATAAGTGCCGCATCAGGTCCGGTAAATTCTACTAAAAGGGTATTTTCATCATACACACTCACCGAAACTTCGTTAATATCAAAGCAAATATCTTTAAATAATGCATTGATATGCTCTTTAACTTCCAGTGCACATTCATACGCAGAGAGTTCTTCTTCAAAAAACACCTCCTCTTCTGAATCAGCAACCTCTTCGTCATCCTCTTGTGCCGTCACAAAAGATTCAGAAATCAGTCTGTCATTATGTATATTTGCTTGGTAGGCTTCTTGCACCGGTGCACTTACCGGAGAAGGGGTCGTTGTTTCTTCCGCTAAAGGAGCCGAAACTTTTGGCGTAGCCGTAGCCGCTTGGTGCGGCAGATTTGCCATAATAATCGCCGTTTTTTTAAATAATCCGAGAATCCCTTTGGAAGGGAATTGGATTATTTCAACTTGAAGAGCAGTTACGGAACATCCGTATTCACTCGCCGCCTGCGCATAGGCGAGTTCTAGCGTAGGGGCTTCAATCTTTTTCATGATGCTTTTCCGCAAGATGCGCTTCGTGACGTGCCATACGTGCCGCTTCGAATTGTTTGTTGACCATATACTGCTGCGCAATCGAGAAAATATTGTTCACAAACCAGTACAACACAAGCCCTGCAGGGAATGTGAAGAAGAAGAACGTGAAAATAAGGGGTAAATATTTAAAAATTTTCTCTTGCAACGGATCGGTAAAGTTACTCGGTGTAATACGCTGCTGATAAAACATCGTGGCGCCCATCAAAATAGGCAAAATGTAATAGGGATCCATACGGGAGAGATCATGTACCCACATAACCCACTCTGCCCCTTGGAGCTCTACGGCATTGAGCAATACGCGATAGATCGCAAAGAAAACAGGAATTTGAAGTAATAACGGTAAACAGCCGCCCAATGGATTGGCACCATGTTTTTTGTACATCTCCATCACCGCAGCATTCATACGTTGCGGATCCCCTTTGTATTTCTCCTGCACCTCTTTGATACGGGGAGCAATCTCTTTGATCTTCTGCATAGAGACCATCCCTTTGTGTGTCAAAGGGTAAAGGATGATACGGATAAGAACGGTCAAAGCGACAATTGACCATCCCCAGTTTCCTATCATTCCGTGCAAGTACATCAAAATTTTAAAAATTGGGGCGGCTACAAAAGTAAACCAGCCGTACTCAATCGCATTCACAAGGATCGGATTAATCGATTCGAGTGTTTTATACTCTTTAGGTCCGATATAACCACTGAACGTAAAGTTATTTGCCCCTTCTAAATAGGTGACGGGGTTGTCTTTGGTGTCTCTCTCAACAACCACTTGGGTTGATTTGTCAAACCCGTACATGATTGAAGCATAATATTGGTCAAAGGCCGATGCCATATGGACATCCGTAAAAATAGAACGTCCCTCAACATCACCGTCTTTAAAGATCGTAGTAAGGTTGTCACCCGCATAGATCATGCTTCCGACAACGGTCATCATTTTTTCAACAATTTGAGGATGCTGTCCTAAATAAACGTAATAACGCTTTTCAGAGGAGAGATTCACTTTTGCATCGTAATGACCGTCGGCATAAAATGTCAATGTTTTGGTAACGGTTAACTCGGGGAGATTTTGGGTAAGAGTTACCGTCCCCTTCCCATTTTCGCCCAATACAATGCTACTCGCACTGCTGGCATACGCTGTTTTTGAGGCAGCGGCATTAAGCGCTTCATCGGCAAAACGGATATAAAGCGGCTTTGCTCCTGCCCCCGAGACCAGCTCGGATAGCTGCCCGTCTTTACCGTTGTGTTTTTTGTCACTCAAGATAAGAGATGAAATACGCCCCAACGTATCGATTTTAAGGGTAAACTCTTTGGCACTGATCGTCGTTAATGTGTCGGTAGATACCGTTTTAATCTCTTGTGCCGGAGCTGATGCTTCTGTCGTTACGGAAGAGTGAGCTTGTGCTGCTGAGGGTTTAACGACAGCAGCTTGCGTCGCATTCTCTTCGCTGTTTGGAGCTTTTGGAGGAAAAATAGTGGTATAGCCTATAAAAAATAGGAAAGATAAAGCGACTGCAACTAAAAGCCGCTGGTTCGGAGTAAATTTGTCTAGCACTGTGACCCTTTAAACTTAAAATTTTTGATCAAAAAATAATTCCGCTTTGTTGGAACAAACCAGTATTTTATCGTATTTATGGAGAGTTCTGTAGGTTTTATTGTCGGTTTGCTGATCACCGGATAATCGATACCGCCATCAAAGAGTTGATTGCATCGGCAAATGCGTAAAAAAGTAGCACCAAAAGCACGAGGGAGAGTATTGCGTTCGAACTGCCACAGAGCATATTCGGAGCATGAAGGGTAATGGCGACACGCACCGCGTGTCACCAAAGAGAATGAGTGCCGGTAGAGCCAAAGGAGCTTAAGAAATAACTTTCTTACCATCATCCGCTCCACTGCTACTCATTGCACCTGTCCGTTTTAAAACATATTTGCAGTCACGTCGCACAATATCGAACGCATTATCAAATAACGGTTCCTTGGCGACAAAAACGTACCATCCATCGGCCAAGCCGAGCTGAAATTCAGCAAAAAGCGCCCGCAGACGCCTTTTGCATCGATTTCGCACCACAGCATTTCCGACTTTTTTACTGGCCGTATATCCTACTTTTTTTTCTCCCGAAACCGGAAGATAAAAGAGCGCGATAGAAGTGCTGTGCGCACTCTTACCTCGCTTATAAACACGTTGAAACTCACTATTAAGCTTCAACATCGAAAAGCCGTTTATACAGCCAATCGTTTTCTACCTTTTGCACGACGAGCGTTTAATACCCGGCGACCGTTTTTTGTAGCCATACGAGCACGGAAACCATGGGTACGTTTACGTGGTGTATTATGCGGTTGGTATGTTCTTTTCATTACCATTCCCTTTAGTCAATTTTAGCACGCAATAATAGTCAATTCTTACTTAAAGAGCGATTAAGTTTCATACAAGCTTCTCAATCCTGAAACATCAAGGTTGCAAGAAATCCCTCAATGTCGGCTTCATCGACTCCCCTTGAGGCACATTTTCTATTGCAAGGGATGCTTTTAACTTCATATGACAATCGCGGCATTCGCGAATCACGGCATGTTCCGCCACCCGTGAGCCTTCAATCTTCGCTACCGGATGACAGGCAAAACAATCACTTCCGCAATCTGCCATTTTGGCAGGATTTGCACTGTGGCATTTGATACAGGTTGTCATCGGTTTGTGCCGTTTATCGGCATTAATATTTTTTAGGAGTGCGGGATGGCACGTCATACAATCACCGGTACATCCCCATACCGGTAATAAGAATATAAAGAGGAACGTCAGTAGTTTCATAATTAAATTATGCCACAGTTACGGTAATCTCGTCTCCAACCGCATCAAAAGCAACCGAAGCACCCTCTTCAACTTCTCCACCGAGAATCAAATCAGCGAGACGGTCTTCGACGATCTCATACAATGCGCGTTTAAGCGGTCTAGCACCGTACACCGGATCAAATCCTGCACTTGCTATATAGCGTTTTGCCGCATCGGTGAGGGTAAGGGTAATATCGCGTTCTTCCACTTTTGCCGCAATGTCTTTAAAGAACAAATCTACAATACTAAGAATTTGTGCTTCTCCCAACGGATTAAAGACGACGACATCATCCAAACGATTTAAAAACTCCGGCTTGAAATGCTGTTTGAGTTCACCAAGCACCATCTCCTCCAACTGAGGATCGCCATGATGCGCCATAATCTTGTCGCTGGCGATGTTAGAGGTCAAAATAATGATCGTATTGGTAAAATCGACCAACACCCCTTTATTATCGGTCAAACGTCCGTCATCGAGCACCTGAAGCAATACATTGAAAACATCGGGATGCGCTTTTTCGACTTCATCGAACAAAATAACGCTGTACGGCTTACGGCGTACCGCTTCGGTGAGCTGTCCACCCTCATCAAACCCGACATACCCCGGAGGGGCACCGACAAGACGAGAAACGGCATGTTTCTCCATATACTCCGACATATCGATACGGATCATCGATTCGGAGCTGTCGAAGAGGAATTTTGCCAATGTTTTTGCCGTCTGCGTTTTCCCAACCCCGGTAGGCCCAAGGAACAAGAACGATCCGATCGGCCGGCTCTTATCAGAGAGTCCTGCTTTGTTCCGTTTGATCGCACGCGCTACCGCATGGGTCGCTTTCTCTTGCCCCACAACATCGCGGTTGAGTTCATCTTCGATGTGAAGAATCTTCTCTTTTTCACTTTGGAGCATTTTGTTTACCGGAATCTTCGTCCAACGGCTTACGATTCCGGCGATAGAGGCTTCATCCACACTGTTTTTAAGCAGTGTTCCCGCACTTTGCATCACTTTCCAACGCTCTTGAAGCTCTTCTTCTTCTTTGATAAGCTTAGGGATATGACCATGAGTAATCTCTGCAACTTTGGTAAAATCACCATTTTGTTGTGCATTCTCTGCTTCACGACGCATCAACTCTATCTCACGTTTAATTTTTGAAACTTTATCAAACTCCCCTTTTTCATGGGCGAACTGCGTTTCCAAACTTCGTCGCCCTTCATCGGCATCGGCGAGCTCGCGTTCAATCTCCTCCAGCCGTTTAGTATTGGCAACAGACTCTTCCATTTTCAGAGCCTCTTTCTCCACTTGTAAATTCGATTGACGTCGTTTAACGGAAGCTAAGGCATTTGGTTCAGATTCTTTTTGCATTCGTAACTCAGCCGCTGCTTCATCGATCAAATCGATCGCTTTGTCCGGTAAAAATCGATCATTAATATATCGATCGGAGAGTTTTGCCGCCGCAACCAATGCCGAATCGGCAATATTAATACTGTGATGCGCTTCAAGACGCTCTTTAAGTCCACGTAAAATTTGCAATGTTTGGTTAACGCTTGGTTCATCAACCGATACAGGTTGAAAACGACGTTGTAATGCGGCATCTTTTTCGAAATACTTACGATATTCTTTGAGTGTTGTTGCTCCAATTGTATGGAGTTCTCCCCGTGCGAGTGCCGGTTTGAGAATGTTTGCCGCATCCATAGACCCCTCAGATGCCCCTGCCCCTACAATCGTATGAATTTCATCGATAAAGAGGATGATATTGGCCGATTTTTTCACCTCATCAATCACCGCTTTAAGACGATCTTCAAACTCACCACGATATTTAGCCCCGGCAATTAATGCGCTCATATCCAATGCAATAACTTTTTTGTTTTGGAGGCTTAACGGGACCTCTTTGTTGACAATTCGCTGAGCCAACCCCTCGACAAGAGCTGTTTTACCTACCCCAGGTTCACCGAGAAGAATCGGATTATTTTTCGTTTTACGGATCAAAATCTGCATCATCCGTCCAATCTCTTCATCACGACCGATAACGGGAGACAGTTGACCTTCAACTGCTAATTTAGTTAAATCTATCCCGTATTTATCAAGAGCCTCTAAATTTTCATCCGCGGTTTGGCTCTCTATTTTTTGTCCGGCGCGCATAGCTTCAAATGTTTTACGCAGTTCAAATACATTCACATACTTTTCAAGGATATCTTTAAAAGGGGTATGGTTTAAATTGCCCAGTAAAAACGTGTCAACGGCTACAAATTGATCGCCGTTTACTGCCATTTCAGCCAAACCTCGTTCAAGGGCATGAACAAAATCGCGTGATAGGCGAATGCTCTCTTTGGTAACACTCGAAACACTCGACAGCTTATTAGCAGCACTTTTTACATCGAGTTCAATAGCCGTTTTATCCACATTCATTTTCATCAATGCCTGATTGAGAGGTGAATTGCTATTAGCCAGCAATGCCCATAAAAAATGGATCGATTCAACTTCACTGTTTTTATTATGAAGGGCCAGAGAAATCGATGATTCGATCATCTCGGTCATTTGGTGGGTTAGTTTTTCAAAAATATTGTTTGACATAAAATTCTCCTGATTGAGTTAGATGAATTATAATACTTTGAGTCCACTGTTGTCAAGTCTTTTAAGTGAGATTGTTTAAATGAGCAATGACGAGAGGATCCCTATCACCCCGCCAAAAACTCCACCCCAGACAACCAACCATCCCAAATGCTCTTTCATAAGTCCATGGAGCATCTCTTTGATCATTTGGGGAGTAAGCTCGGCAAGGCGCGATTCAACGATCTCACCAATTGTCCCGCTCAAATGTGCTCCCCCCTGATGCAGATGGCTATTGAGTGCGTTCATAAACGATTCACTCTGACTAATCTCTATCGTAGAGAGTTTGATTTTTTCCAAAAACGGTTCTTTGAGTTTGGCAATCAAAGACTCACCGCCGAACATTCCGATCATCCCCCCCATTGGTGATTCCATCACACTTTTTAAGAGCGCCTCATACGCAGGGGTAAAATCAGTTTGTTCAATAATAGGGGCTAATTCTATTGAGCGCTCTTGGGATTGAACGAACGCTTCAATCTTTTCCGGGGTAAAAAATTGTTCCATGATCAGAATTTTTAGTGCTTCTCGGATCGATTCGAAGCGATCGAGTATAATCCCCGAACCGTATAAAAAAGGGACTTTTTCAAACAGCATGTGAATGGCCAGTTGATTCGTCACCGCACCGGAAAGGGCAAACAGTCCTGCCGCGCGGATTGCATTTGCCGCATACCCCTCAAATGCGTACGAAACCCCTACCAATCCAATCGAAATATAATTTGTGATCCATCCTTTATCCAACATACAATCTCCTTTAGTTAATACGCATATTATACAAAAAAGGTTACAGTTGCGGAAAAACGGAGAAAGCATGATTTTGCATTCCATGGCAACCTTGCTCAGCTCAGGGAACCTAAAAGAGATTATTAGTGCCATCTCTGCCGCATTAGAGCGCAGTGACGAAGCACCGTTTTGGCAACAAAAGAGCATTCCCTACTGTGAAGCCATTTTAAGCGTACTTATTCCGCTGAGAGAACAAAAACTTTTGTTTGATCCCGAGGGGACTCCACACCCTCTCCTAACACCGGCTCTTTTTATCCGCTGGTGCGATTTGATGAGTCTTAAAACTCTTGCCTTCACCCTTGCGAAAAGCAATAGCAAAGGGGAATTAGTCCGTACCAACACTACCCCGGATGCGGCAAAGTGCTATGTAGCGATCGAATTGGAAACACTGGGGAGATATCTAAGCTCTTACAGTGTCAACCTAAAAGATGAGTGGATCGATTTTCCGACTCGGAATTACAATCTTCACATCGGAATAACCTCTCTCTTAGCCAAAATTATCGAAGGAGACCACTAATGCAGGAGATGCAAGCACTCAAAGTCCACAGCTACCTCTCACAATCTGAAATTCAAAAGCAGCTTGAAGGGGTTGAATATATCCTTATGGCATCCCCCTCAATGATGGTGGATGAACTTCCAATCCATTTCACCATCATCCTCAACACGGCCGATGTGATCCCCGAAGAGGTAAGACCTCTCCTTTTGGAAAAATTTTGCCGTGAGTTGGGTATTACTGCGACCAGCCATGTGTTAAGTAACCGAGAACGGATCGCATTTGCCATGACGACCCAAGAGACCCCTATGCCCAAACACATCGTCGATGATGCGGAGGCGAACAGCATTCCGTGGACGCTATTGCATATTATCGATTTTTTAGGGGATTCGGAAGGATTTAAAGAGGCGAAAGACGGCCTCAGCGGATGGAGTTATAGCTATAACTGATTATGGCAAATCCCCTCTATCTCTTCCACACTCTTGGCTATCATCGCTGAGAGGTTCTCATACCCCTCTTCGGTGACAAGAATATTATCCTCGATACGGATACCGATCCCCCGATAACGTTCGGGGACACTTTCATCATCCGCTCGGAAGTACAGTCCCGGTTCAATCGTCATCACCATCCCCGCTTCAAAGGCTAACGATTCTCCCGCTTCATCCACATACGGACACGGGTCATGGACATCCAGTCCCATCCAGTGACCTATCCCGTGCGGGGCATATTTTTTATGCTCTTTGGCTTCTATCAATGTACTTCGTTCTCCGCTCAAAATCCCAAGTTCGATCAGAGCATCGCATAAGAGTTCTTCACTGTACATTTGCAACCAATCCCGTTTCACCCCCACACGTATCGCTTCGATAACACGGAGCTGAACATCGAGAACTTTTTCGTATACCTCACGCTGAGCATCACTGAATTTTCCGTTGATCGGAAAGGTACGGGTAATATCACTGGCATAGAGTTCCCATTCACACGCCGCATCAATCAGGACTAAATCACCGTCTCGGAGTTCATCGCGGTTATCAACGTAATGAAGGGTATTGGCATTATTTCCCCCCGCTACGATCGCACCGTACGCTTCTGCCGATGCGCCGCTGTTCAGAAACACATAACTCATGGCAGCTTGAAGCTGATATTCCAACATCCCGGTACGACACTTCCGCAGTGCTGTATGGTGTGCTTCAGCGGTAATAGCAATCGCTTTTTTGATTGTCTCTATCTCTTCATCGGATTTGATGAGTCGCATTGAGCGGATTAAATGGGTAACATCGTGAATAGAGCGAATATGACGCTTGACACCCCGTGTACTGTGGAGTGACTGCGCCGCATTTTTAACCTCTGTGAGTCTCGTCGAATCACTGTAAAGATCGATATAAAGATTGATATGTTCTCGCAAAACGTCTTTAATCATTGTTGCATATTCGGAAATATCGTGTACGTCATCGACACGAAAACGTTCGCGTGCTCTCTCAACGCCTAGACGTGCGCCATTCCAAAGGGCGTGTTCCGCATTATAGGCTTCCACAAAGAGAATGGTTTTCGTCAATTCAGGGTTTTTTACCAAGATTAAAATAGAATTATCTTCGTTAAATCCGCACAGGTAATAAAAATCGCTGTTTTGTCGGTAGAGATATTCGGTATCGTTTGAGCGGCTTTGCGTAGGTGCAGAGGTGACGATCGCCACCCCCTCCTCCATTCGGTCGAGGAGTTTTTGGCGACGTGCATAAAAGTGTGTTTCATTCATGGCGATATTGTGCCATAAATGGAACTAAATCAGAAATTTCTTTCTAAGAGTTTCCAAACTTTAAGAATCGTAATAATACGATCGGCTTGTTTGCCGACACCGTCAATCAAACTTTCGGATTCCGAGATGGTTTCAGGAGCCGGTCCCACATCCCGTTTTGGAAGCCGTATAGCCTCGGTAAGACGGTCGATAACAAATCCGGCTACATCGTCACCGTTTTTCATGACGATAAAACGGGTCTCTTCCGTATGCTTCAACGTCGGCAATCCAAAACGTGATCGCAAATCAATCAATGGAATCACCGAACCGCGAAGATTAAAAACCCCTAAAATATAGGCAGGAGTCTGTGGGACACGGGTCCATGAGATCGGTTTAATAATCTCTTGAATACTCAAAATGGGTACCGAAAACTCTTCATCACCAACGATGAATCCAACCAATTGAATCACTTCATCAATTTTAGTATCTTCGCCAGAGAGGTTTTTTTGCTGTTTATTAATGATTTGTTGAAGTTTTTCGCTCATGATTATAGCCCCTCGTTAAACTTAATATTTCGTTTGACCACATTCATCAAATACTCCGGAGAATACGGTTTGGTGATGTATTCGATCATTCCCGACTCCACTCCGCGCATTCGATCCGCTTTTCCGGTACGGGAAGTGACAGCGATGAGTGGTAAATTTTTGTATTTGTTGTATTTTTTAATCTCAGAAGCAAGGGTATATCCATCCATTCTCGGCATCTCGATGTCAACGAGCATACCGTCAAAATTATGATCTCCTTGCTTGAGAATATTAAGTGCTTCAACTCCGTCTGTCGCTTCAACCAATGTAATTCCCAGCGGTTCAAGTGATTTGCGCATAATGGTACGATCCGTTTTTGAATCATCCACAATCATCACACAATAATCACTCGCAGAATTTTTGACCCCTAAACGCCCTTTGGCTTCCGCACTCTCTTGTCCTACGGTAGATTTAACCGATTTTGCCATTTGCATCAATGCCGCTACGTCAACGATCAATGTTACGCCGCCATCCCCGCGAATGGTTGCACCGGCAATCCCCTCGATCCCTTTGAGGTATTCACCGAGAGATTTAATAACGATCTCTTCTTGCCCGACCAAAGAATCGACGATAAGCCCGATCTTACTTTCAGCAAGGCCAAGAACAACAACGTAAGCGTGTTCGCTGTTGTCAAATACCCGTTCCACTTCGAAAATATCTCCGATATGCACAAGAGAAAGAACCTCATCACGAAGACGCATAACCGAACGGCTTTCAACCGTATAAATCTCATCCTTGCTGATACGAACGGTCTCAAGAACAGAGGCGAGCGGAATCGCATAATACTCTTCCTGCACTCCGACCAACAACGCTTGAATAATGGCAAGGGTGAGAGGAATTTTGAGTTTCATCGACGTCCCTTGACCCACTTCCGAGTCAATGTCGATCATACCGTTGAGTTTTTCGATGTTGGTTTTTACCACGTCCATACCGACACCGCGACCCGAAACGCTGGTCACCTGTGCGGCAGTTGAAAAGCCCGGGCGGAAGATGAGGGCAAATGCCTCTTTTTCCGACATTCCATCGGCCTCTTTTTCGGTAATAATCCCTTTTTCAATGGATTTTGATTTAAGCATATCCGCATCGAGACCTTTACCGTCATCGATAATTTGAATAACGATGTGGTTCCCCTCATGATACGCCTTAAGCTGAATCGTACCGACTTCCCCTTTGCCAGCAGCCAAACGGACAGCAGGTGTTTCGATACCATGGTCGCATGAGTTACGAATAATATGAACCAAAGGATCGCCAATCTCTTCGACAATCGATTTATCAAGCTCCGTATCTTCCCCTACAATCTCTAATTCAATATTTTTGCTCAGTTCACGGGAAAGATCGCGAATCATACGAGGGAATTTATTGAAAACTTTTCCAATCGGAAGCATACGGGTTTTCATAACGGCAATTTGTAAATCAGTAGTTACAAGAGAAACAATAGAGACAACCTGATTAAGCTCTTCAAGGAAGGCTTCTCCCTCATACCGCTCTTCTACGTCATCATTGATTTTAATAAGACGATTTTTACCTAGAACAAGCTCCCCGATAAGATTCATAAGATGATCTAACCGCTTGACATCAACACGAATCGTCTGTTCGACCGTTGATCCTCCACGATTTTCACCCTCCTCTTTTGGTTCACTGCGTCTTGGTGCAGGAGCAGCAGGTTTAGCTACCGGAGTCACTTCCGCTTTAGGGGCTGCAACAGGAGCTGCCGGAACAGGAGCCGGAGCCGCTTTTGGTGCTTCCGATTCTGCTTTTTTACCGGCACGCTTGGCGGCATCTTCGGCTTGACGAACGGCAATAAGCCGCTCTATCTCTGCTTCGACTTCCGCGTCGCTCATCCCTGAATAATCCGGTTCTTCTTCTACCGAAGCAGGTGTGGTATCTTGTTTTACAGCACGCTTGGCGGCATCTTCGGCTTGACGAACGGCAATAAGCCGCTCTATTTCCGCTTCAACTTCCGCGTCACTCATCCCTGAATAATCCGGTTCTTCTTCAACAGTAGCAACAGGGGCAGGAACCTCTTGTACCGGGGCAGGTGCTTCCACCGGAGCATCTTCGGATGTACCGTTCGCTACCGCGTCTAATCTGCCGACACAACCCAATACTTCCAGCCCTGAATCTTCTCCGCTGTCGCGGATACGGACCAGCAGCGCTTTCATCAAATCAATCGATTCAAGAATAACGTCCATAACATTAGCATCAATCGTCAAATCACCGTGACGTGCCATGTTAAGCAGATTTTCCATATGATGCGTCAAGTGGGTTAAAACATCAAAGTTCAAAAATGAACTGGCCCCCTTAATCGTATGGGCAACCCTAAATATACGGTTAAGCAGATCCAAATCATCGGGCCGTGATTCCAACTCGACGAGGTCTTGGTCAAGCTGCTCGATCAGCTCAAACGATTCGACCAAAAAGTCTTGTAATATCTCTTGAAATTCATCCATCGCGGTCCCCTATTCAATATGAGCACGTACAACACGTGCCACTTCATCGTAAAATAAATTAGAATCAAACTTGACCAAATATGCCTCTGCTCCCATATCCAACCCGCGAAGTTCACTAAAATGGTCGCTGATAGAGGAGTTAAAGACAATCGGTATCATTTTAAAGCGACTGTCCGCTTTAACTTGTGCCGCAAAATGAAAACCGTCCATTAACGGCATTTCGATATCCGAAGCGATAAGGCGGAGTTTAGAGGGGAGATCATCTCCGTAATTTCGGTATAGATCTTCCAAAATTTGTAACCCCTGCTGACCATCCGTCGCTTCGATCACATTGAACCCCATCTGCTCTAACGCATCTTTAATAATACGGCGTGCTGTCCCGCTGTCATCCAACAATAAAACAAGACCGCTGAAATTATATTTTCCCGCTTCAAGCTTGCCGTGAGAAGGTTGATAGAGTCCCAACTCCTGCACGACCCCCTCTAAATCTAAAATCAGCAATACGCTGTCATCTTCGATACGGGTGACTCCGGTAATTTTTGATCCGTCCAATCCGCCGTCGCCGGAGAGAAATGAAGCCGGTTCAATGTCTTTCCAGTTCACACGGCGAATCCGTTTCGCTTCATGGACGACAAATCCGATCAAAATATTATTGAACTCGGTAATAATGACCCGAGACTCTTTGTCTACCCCCTCAGGTGCATCAACGCCCATCCATTTAGCCAAATTTACCACCGGTATCACCACTCCGCGCAAATCAAAGATTCCTTCAATAAACGGTGGAACACCTGGTAATTCTGTTAATTTCGGAAATCGGATAATTTCACGTACTTTCGCGACATTGATTCCGTATATTCCCTCGTATACTTCATCCCCTTCGCGCTTAAATATACGAAAATCGACCAATTCCATCTCATTGGATCCGATCTTTAACACATCGTTCTGTCCCTTCATCGGGGCTCCTTAGACAAGAAAGCTTCTTTTAAAACTATCGTATTGTGAGATGATTGTACAGTATAATATCTTTCGTTACAAGCAAAAGCGCCAAGGTTGATGTACGCTCTCCCCAATACCTCAAAAGAGCTGTTTTGGTGAAAATGCCCTTCGATCAACACATCAGGCTTTTTTCCCGTGTATTGGTTCAAACGTTTATGGATCAACTGTGAAAAATTCTCAATAGCGTTGCAATGGTGTTTACCCTTCATCATTACAATAAGCCGCTTAACAATAAAATTCCCCCTCCATTGATCCAACTGATTCAGTACCTTTAAAACAACCCGATTACGGATGATAGCAGTATAAAGACCATACCCAAATCCCATAAAGGTATCTCCGTGAGAAAGGGCAATGGTCTGATTGTTGTACACTGCGTTAAAGGGCTGATGAGCGCGGGTAATAACCCGTATATTGGGGAACACAGATTGCAGGCGAAAATCATGATTCCCCTCAAGATAGAGGATCTCCATACGAGTTGCCAACGTATTTAACAGGGTAATGGCGTCATGGTTAAGAGTTAACGTGGCATCTACGTCACCGAAAAGAAGATCAAAAACGTCTCCCATTAAAATCAATTGCGCTGTTTGAATCTCTCCCTTATCAACCGCACGCAAAAAATCAAAGAAGGGAGGACGCCATGGAGCATAGTGGGCATCAGCAATAAAAATTGCCCCATCCTTTAGAATAAACGGGTTAAGGGACATAAGCGATTTTGGGAATTCCCATAGTCTCCGAAAGTCCCATCATGATATTCGCATTGACCAATGCTTGCGAACTGGCTCCCCGCATAAGATTATCAATCGCACACATGGCGACCAAGGCGTTGCCGTGACGGGTCGCAAATAGATCGGCAAAATTGGTTCCGGAAGTCATTTTTGTATGAGGCGGTGCATTACGCAGACGGACAAAAGGCTTATCCGCATAAAAATTTTCAATCACTTCTCCCGGATTGCAATCGGTTTTAAGTGTCGCATATACACATGCCAACATCCCACGAGTCATCGGAACGAGAGAAGGGACGAACGTTACTTTTACTTCATGAGCGCATAAGGTGCTGGCATGCTGTTCAATTTCCCGGGCATGACGGTGTTTAATAATATTGTAACAATTGATATTGTCATTGACACTCACATAATGCACCGTTGACGTAGACGATTTTCCTGCACCTGAAACACCGGTTTTTGAATCAATAAATATAGGATGAGAGAGGTCTATATGATTTAAAAAGGGGGCAAGAGCCATCAGACTCGCGGTAACATGGCATCCTGGATTGGCGATTAAACGTGCGCCGGCGGCGACATCTCCATGAAGCTCAGGAATCGAATAGACGGCATGGGAAAGGTTCTCTATATCTTCATGCTCGCAATAAAACGTTTCATAATTTTCTTGACTCAAACGATAATCGGCGGAGAGGTCAACTACTTTTACCCCCCGTTCAAGCAGCCCGCGAGCCGTGTTCATAGCCGTCTTATGAGGTAAGGCTAAAAAAACAAGTTCACACGATGACGCAGCTTGGTCCAAATCGACCTTTTCAACCGCCAAATCACACACACCCAAAAGCGAAGGGTGAAGTTCGGACAGGGAGGTAGCGCCTTCGGTGTTCGCACAATAGGTGAGGGTAAAAATCGGATGTTCCACGAGCATTTTAACAAGTTCAAGCCCTGTATAGCCGCTGACACCGATAATTCCGACGTTAATGAGATTCAAACACGATCTCCTGATATTTCACTTCCAAAACCTCAAAATGCTTAACACCTCCGGGAAGTTTGGCACTTACCTCATCCCCCTCTTCACGCCCTAAAAGCTGTTTCGCCAAGGGAGAGTTAAACGAGATTAAACCCTGAGCCGGATTGCTTTCACATCCGCCGACAATCGTATAGGTAACCTCTTCATCCTTGTCCAAATCGTTTAAAACAACGGTAGAGCCGAAACTGATGCGAGCGTGTTCAAGTTCACTGGGATCAACGATCTGCGCTCGCGAAATAACTTCACCCAATTCTGCGATACGGGTGCCGATAAAAGCTTGCTTTTCACGTGCTGCATGGTATTCGGAATTTTCTTTGAGATCACCGTACTCTTTGGCACGCTCGATTTCGACATTAACGGCGGGAAGATCGACGTTTTTGAGGGTATTCAGCTCATCGGAGAGACGCTGAAAGCCGTATTTGGTCATGGGTTCTTTTTGCTCCACATTACACTCCAAAAATAATTGTAGAGCATTATACCAAACCTCTCGCGAGGATGGGGTCACATATCGATGATACTCATATGATTGGATGCTTTTTTAGCCGTTTTTTTCTCGATTGCAAAGACGCGATGCAAATGTTCGGGAGAGTTGATAGTGGATGCACTTCCAACACGGATAACAACAGAACTCACCCCAAGAAGCTTGAATTCACGGGAGGTTCCTTCCCGATCTTCGGCAATAATACACCCTCGTTCACGATCCTTGATATCGTAAAATTCACGCACATCATCACTAAACTTTCGGATCAATGACTCTATTTCACCGCATACCCGCTCAAAGGTATTGGTTTCACTAAGGGTAATTCCCATAAAAAAATCATCTCCGCCGATGTGTCCTTTGAAATAATCTTGAGAGACCGCTTTGTGCATCAAATCGGCAAACAGCAAAATGACCCGATCACCGTTGCGAAATCCGTAATAGTCATTATAGGGTTTGAAATGGTCAAAATCAAAATAGCACAACACCGTCTCATTTTTGGTCTCAAACGTGTGGGCGATATACTCGTTGATCATAAAATTGCCCGGCAGATGGGTCAATGGATTTTCATCGCGTGCCCGAATCAGACTGCGTTCATGGATAACCTCGATCATCACACGTGCGCTTAAATAACCGATGTATTTGGAGGACTCTACGACCAAAATTCCCGGTGCATTTTGCGAGAGGGAAAAAAGCTCAACCATCGTCTCCAACGGCATTGTCAAATCGACAACGGGAATCGGTTCGATATACGTTTCGAGTATCGAAAGATTCGATGACTTATTTTGGATGAGTGAACGTCCATAGGGAGAGTAGATAACCGACTTAAGACGATGTTCGTGGATAATCCCCATCGGTTGATGCTGAGCATCGACAACAGGAACCATAAACATCTCATCTTCTTTTTTAAGTAAATCGAGCAATGATTCCATCGACTCCCCGATAACCACCGGCTTTAAAGGCTCAAGCCGTTTAAGAATAATATTTTGATCACTCTTCGCCCGTTTATCCACTAAAAATTCACCGCTTATATGAAGATATTTTTGAACTATCTCATTGCACTGCAACGTCGGACGCTGAACAAAATACCCCTGCACCAAATGGCATCCTACCTCTTTGCACACCAACAGTTCCCGCTCAGTCTCCACCCCCTCGGCAATAACACGGCATCCCATTAATGTCGCCAACTGAACAATGTGGCGAACCAAAAGCTTCTTCTTGGAATCTTTATCAATATCGGTTAAAAAGAAACGATCGATTTTGATAATATCGGGAGTGCAGTGGTAGAGGAGCTTATATCCTGATTGACCGACACCGAAATCATCAATCGCTACGCTGAATCCCTCATGATCATAGTGCTGCATTAATTTGGTAAAATGAGCCATATCACCAATCTCATTACGTTCCGAAAGTTCAAATACAATCGCTTTATGATCCAGTTTATAGCGGCGAAGTATCTTCGAGGTATTTCCTTTGGAAAAATTAGCCATTTCCAAAAGACGATTATCCAAGTTGTAAAAAAGTTTCAAGTTTTCGTATTCGGGAATCATACAAAATTTTTGGATCACTTTTTCCCGAAGTCGAACATCGAACGTATAGAGGACTTTATCTTCAAATAGGGAATCAAAAAAGGAATGAATCGATTCAAATCCCAAAATGTCTGTTCCGCGAAGCAACGCTTCGACTCCGTAAATAGTTCCTGAATGGATATCAACAATCGGTTGAAACGCGATATCGAGGACTTCAAGATAGCGATGATAAAGGGTGTGCAATGGTTCCATAAGCAGAAGTATAAAACGGTTGTGTCACAGAGAGATTACAAGGAAACTCGTCGCAGTGCCAATGAGCACATAGCTAATCCGAAGGCTCCGGTTACGGCGACGAAGCTCCCTTTTTCTTTAATTCGAGGGAGTTCAGAACTGCAAATACAGCTAAAATCGCCTTTAAATTTTCGCTTACGCAGTTCATTACGGATTTTAGAGGCAAAGGGATCCCCTTCCGTTTTCCAGATGGAGCGCACTTCGATCTTGGTCGGATCAAGCCGTTTGGCGGAGCCGACCGAGGAGATGAGTTTGGGATAGCATTTTTGGATGAGGGAGAGTTTGGCGCGCATATCGTCGATCGCATCAAGAATCAGATCATAGGGTTCAAAATCAAATGCTTCGACCCATTCAGGGGTTATTTTTTCGGCTATTGCGACCACTTCAGGATAATGGCTTTTCAGCGCTTCGACTTTCAGTTCCCCTTCATGCATTTCGGAGTGCATTTGGCGATTCTGATTCGTAACATCATAGCGGTCAAAATCGATAATCGTAATATCACGTACCCCTGAGCGGTAAAGACAGTCGAGACAAAAGCTCCCGACTCCTCCGACTCCGAGAAGGAGTATTTTGGCATTCGAAAATTTTTCAAAATTCTCTTCGCCGAACACAAGACGGGTGCGGGTATGCCTCACAGCCATCCTCGCAATTTTTCCATCGATTTGTACGCACTCATATCCAGCTTGACCGGGGTAAGCGACACCATCCCCTGCTCTATCGCCTCAAAATCGCACAATGATTTGCGATTATCCCGAGGTTTAAATTCAAGCGGGTGAAGCCCAAGCCAGTAATATTCCATCCCTCTTGGATTTCGGTGCAAATGGGCATCGTTAGCGTAATAACGATATCCGGCATAGGTAACCGCGAACTCCAAAGTATCAATATCATAAGGGACATTAACATTTAAAAATTCCCGCTCATTCAGGGGAAAATCACCTGCAAATATTTTTTCGACAAGTACCCGTATTGCTTTGGAAGCCAATGCGAAATCTCCCATCGGCTGTGTGAAATCCATCACTTGCGATATTGCAATAGAGGGGACTCCTTGCAATACCCCCTCCATCGCCGCTGCCGCCGTTCCGGAGTAGGTGATGTCCTCCCCCATATTGGAACCTTTATTGATTCCGCTAATAATAAGATCCGGTTTACGCTCTTCGAACAGCGAGTGAAGGGCGAGATAGACACAATCGCTCGGCGTCCCGTCATCAAGTTTATAAAAATCGTCCCCGACACTGATAAAACTGAGCGGACGGGTCAGAGTGAGGGAATGTCCGCATGCCGACTTTTCGGTAGAGGGGGCGACAACCGTGATATGAGCCAAATCGCGTAATGCTTCTATAAGTGCTAAAAGACCCGGAGATTCGTATCCGTCGTCATTGCTGATCAGTATCTCTTTCATCTAATACTCCTCTTGGTAGGTTTTACAGGTACAAAAATAAAGCAGTTTAGATCGTTTCGACGCTCATAAGCGAGTATATAATCATGCTCTCTTAAAATCGCATCAACAATGTAAAGTCCCAGTCCGAAGCTGTCTTTTGTCGGCTGATCTTTTGTAAAAGGTTCGATGTAATACGAGAGCGGTTTTTTAAGTGGGGGGCCAAAATTGGTAAAAACAATCTCATTGTTTTCCATCGATATCGACATCTTTTTTTCGGGAGAATATTTAATGGCATTGTCAATCAGATTTTTCACCGCTGTCACAAATAATCGATAGTCAACTTCGATTTTTACCGACGCATCTATATCAGAACTCACCGAATCGTATTCCACCATCGCACTGTCGATCGCTCCGTCGATAATGTCGATAAGGCGATACTCGTTTTTCTCCAGATGCTGATTACCCGACGTGATCTCTTCAATCAGGGCAAACTCGCCAATCAACGATTCAAGCCGCTCAAATATTCCTAAAAAACGCCCCTGCTGTTTCTCTTCACTCAGCATCGTGGCGGCAATACGCCCTTTAGCGATCGGTGTTTTAAGCTCATGCATAATATTACGTAAAAAAAGGGTCCGTGATTCGATAAGAGAGCGAATTTTATTTTGGGTTGTATCGAGTTCATTGGCGATCAAAGCGATCTCATCGCTCCCCGATGTCCGAAAAGAGACCCCCATGTCCCCCTCACCGAAACGGGCAATTTGTTTCCGAAGACGGCGAAGAGGCCTAAGCCGATGGATAATGAGGGCAAAGGAGATCAACAAAACAGAGAGTAATGTAAAGTATGCTGAGAGTAGAATTACCGGATTATACGACTCAATCCCCCGATCTTCCAGTAAAACCGCATTATGGGTCGATTCAACTAAAAAATAAATTTTTCCCTGATACTCGATCATTTTGGATGCGATCGGACTTACCATAATCTGTGCATACGGGGCATCTGATAAAAGATTATTATCAAAATCCTGAGACGATTTCCCCTCTTGCTTTAATAAATCGCCCCCCCCTGTAATCCTTTTATATTTATCTCCCTCACGCACTTCATACAAATCATACAAAGCCAAATTGGCCTCGAACATCGGCTGAGAAATTTGTTTGAGAAGGTACGTATGATAAATTTGGGCAATTAGCGAGTGTTTAGCAAATATACTGTCAATATGTTTTGCGCGGTTTATCTCATAGAGCTGATAGAAAGTGGTACTTACACTCGCCACAGTCACAACAAAAGCAAATAAGACGGTAGCAAGAACGGCGTTGTTTTTTACCATTTTAGGGCTACGCTAGCCGCTGAGGCACTAAAGCTTACCCTGTTCGGGCAGAGAATATTCAAAAT
Source organism: Sulfuricurvum sp. (assembly GCF_041651515.1). Taxonomy (GTDB): domain Bacteria; phylum Campylobacterota; class Campylobacteria; order Campylobacterales; family Sulfurimonadaceae; genus Sulfuricurvum. The sequence goes on along the minus strand of NZ_JBAZJF010000002.1, from coordinate 365,373 downwards.
CACTCTTTTCATTTCAGTAATTTATAGCCAATGCCTCGGATCGATTCGACAAGAGTTTTATCTCCGATTTTGTTTCGGATTCGTCCCATCATCACGTCAATACTTTTGTTTGACGAATCTTCGTTGATCGCTGCAACATTATGGATCAAATCTTCTCTGGAAACGACCATCCCTTGTTTTTTGATCATATGTGCCAAAATTCCGTATTCGGCATTGGTAAGTTCTAATGGACGGTTTTTGTAGCTGATCTGCATCGCCGATTCATTCAATTTGAAATCGCACGCACTCTCGGAAGCGGCAACGGAAGCGGCATCGTAGCGGCGTAAAACGGAGTGAATACGCGCTTCGAGTTCTCTAGGGTCATAGGGTTTTGGAAGATAATCATCGGCACCCAATTCCAGTGCATTAATTTTATCGGTGACATCGGAGCGTGCCGAAGAGATAATAATCGGAATATTCTGACGTGCACGAATCGCTTCACACACTTCGAGTCCGTCCATCCCCGGCAACGTCAAATCCAAAATGACCGCATCAAACTTTTCAAGCTTGAGGATACTAAGCGCTTTAAACGGATCGTCTTCCGTCGTCACTTCAAAATCGTACTGCTCTAAAAATTCGGTCAATATCTCGGCAAGTTCGAGATCGTCTTCTATCATTAATATTTTACTCATAGTGGTATTGTAACTCAGGGAGGGTTAATAGTTTCCTAATGCCTGCCATTTACGCCCGATGCAAATGGGTCTTAAATGTCTCGATATAGCTTCGGATTCTTTGTTTTACTTCTTCACCATCAGTTGCCCTCTCAATCCATCTGTAAAGTTCATCAAAGCCCCATCCTGAATATTTTACATCTTTATATTTTTCTAACCATGACTGCAATTCTGAATCTTGTAGAGACGTTTTGGCATTTTGAAGGAGAAGAAGCATATCGATAATTGCCATATCTTTAGATGTTTGATTCAATTTCTCTAACAATATCTTATCATCAGAAATAGGCTTATCTAAGATAACTTCAATTTCAAGCTTATTTTGTATAGCGAGTATTAATACCTCCCTAATCCGCTCTATTTTAGAGTCTTTATAAGTTGTGATAAATTTCTCATAAATTTTGATCGCTTCGTCAGGTTTATTCAGTTGACCTAATGTAATCCCTTTCTTGATTTTTGCTATAGCTACTGACTCTATAATTTCATCTATTTTAGAATCAGTATAAGTAGAAATTAGTTCATCATAAATTTTGATTGCTTCGTCAGTTTTATCCATTTCACTTAATGTAACTCCTTTATTAAATATCGACATTACAACTTTTACGCTAATCGTCTCATTTTGACTTTTTGCATAACTGCGTATTATCTCATCATAACTTTTTAGGGCTTCGGTATATTGTTTATTCCTACCATATCCAACAGCATTTTCAAACATGATTTGTATCGTTTTGACATCAACATTATCTTCAAAGAGTTTGATTTTATCATTCATAATTTTTTCAAAATGTACTTCTTTTTCTGCGAAGTCTTTTGCTTTTTCCTTTACCCATTTATCAAACTGTTTTTGCGCCTCTTCTTGTGCTGTATTTTTTGCTTCTGAAATAGCACTATTTCTTGAAGACCATGCCACAAAGATCAAAACAATTGTTACTAGTGTTCCAAAGATACTCAATGCTGTCGTAAATCTATCCACACTACTACTAATGTCACCCACTCTTTCTTTTGTGTCTTCAGTAATTTGCGTGTATTTTGTGAGCTCCTCTTTTGTCGTATCTAACTTCTCTTCGATTTTTTCAATTTTTTTATTGGTTTTGTCCGATTGATGTGAAACTTCCGCAAAACCAATCGTTGCAAAAAACAGTGTTAGGAGTAAAAAAAAGAGTATTTTCATAGAGAGCCTTATTATGTTTTGATTTTATGGATTAGAAGATTTCATCGCAAAAGTGTTTTTTGATTTTTTCTAAGCTAGCAAGATTGATTTGAGCGAGTTTTTTATCGGCATTTTGGGTCGAGATCGTAAAACATTTATCGTATTTGACAAACGAGCGAAGTTTTAATTCTCCCTCTGAAAGATCATCAGAATGAATTTCAAAAAGATTGCTTTGTTTGACGTTTGAAGTGATCTGAAAACAGACGATATCCCCATATTCGTTCTCATTTTTGACAACGAGGACGGGTCTTTTTTTAGCGGAAAGTAAATCGGTGTAGGGAAAAGAGATCAGGATGATATCGCCGACTTTACAGCTCATCCCACGCCTTGTCCTCATCATTGTCCCACGTTGCAGACATAGACGTTTGTTGAAGATTTTTGAGAGATTTAATGTCATCTTCCAATGGAATAATAATCACTTCACTCTTGACGTTCATCTCTTGGAGTATATCGATGACATGTTGTCTATCAGCGGTCGTGCTAACGATTTCTCGGTACGCTACCATTTCCTAACTCCTTTTTTGATAATTATACACCTTTTTTAACTCAGCCACAAAGTAACGTGATAGGCAATGAATGCGAGGGTATACGCAACCGTAGTCGTAAAAATAAATAAATAGCCAAAATATTTAATCCCCCCCGCCTCACGGGTAAAGACGACCGATGCCGCCAAGCACGGCAGATAGGTCATAATAACCACAATAAACGCTACCGCAGAGGCAAACGGGATGTGATCGTGAATTGCGTTGATCAGTGAATTATTGGCCTCCGTTGCATCGCTCCCCAGTGAATAGAGCACCCCCATCGTCGATACGACGACCTCTTTTGCCGCCAATCCCGTCTGCAGAGCTACCGCCATTTTCCAATCAAATCCCAGTGGCGCAAAGGCCGGTTCAATAACATGTCCGATGCGTCCTAAGAAGCTCTGAGAGAGCTGTTCCTCGGCCAATTGATTTTGAAGTGTTTTTATCTCAGATTGAGAAGCGGCCATTTCGATTTTATGGGTAAATTGTCTCTCCAACTCTCCATTTTTCGGATAGGTGCTCAAAAACCAGACCAATAACGATGCAGCGGCGATAAACGTCCCTGCTTTTTTAAGGTACATCATGGTTTTCGTCAATACCGTATGCCAAATCAATTTAAATGAAGGGAGGCGGTATTTGGGCATCTCCATAACAAACGGCTCATCAATCCCTTTGAATGCAGTGATTTTAAGTATTTTAGCCGCGACCAAACCGATCATTGCCCCTAGGATATAAATACCGAATAATACATTTCCCGCCATTTCAGGTCCGAAAAAAGCCCCCGTAAACAGAACATATACGGGAAGTCTCGCACCACAGCTCATAAACCCGATCACAAAAAGGGTCAAAAGACGATCACGGTCATTTTTAAGAATCCGCGCCGACATATAGGCAGGGATAGAACACCCGAATCCCGTAACAAGAGGGATAAACGATTGTCCGTGCAACCCGAACTTGTGAAAAAATCCGTCCAGTAAAAAAGCGACCCGCGACATATATCCCGTCGCTTCCAACAAGGCAATTCCTACAAACAAGATAACAATATTAGGGATAAAAAGGACAACTGCCCCTACCCCTGCAATCACACCATCCACGACCAATGAACGAAACGCCTCATTGGGTATCGTCGCACCGACCACTCCCCCGAACCAGCCGAAAAAAGCACTGATCCAGTCCATCGGAATACTTCCGATCTCAAATGTGAGCTGAAACAGCGACCACATAAAAAATAAAAAGAGGGGTATCCCGAAAAAGGGGTGGATTAAAACCGCATCGATTTTTTCCGTTGTCGTCTTTTGCTCAACCGTTTTCGGTTTAACTTTGAGTGTTTCGGCAATAATACCCCGATTAAATGCAAGATACTCCTCCGCAAAAATTTCCTTGACATCTTCGGTGTCATGGTGCAGTGCTATATGGTGATCCGCTTCGATCAACATCGGTTGTAATTCAGTCCAAATCGGATTTTTATGCAGGGTGCGATACGTTTTTTTCTCTTGCTGCAAAAGGTTAATGGCGATGTTACGGTTGGAAATAGCCGCTTTGAAACGATGGCGATTTAGATAATCGCTCAAGAGAGTAATCTCCTCTTCGACCGCTTCGCTAAAGATCAATTTTTGTTCCTGATATACCTCTTCGTGTACCTTTATCACAGCATGCATCAGGGTATCCAAACCTGTCTTGGCTGCCGCAGAAACGCGGACACAAGGGATCCCTAATAACTGAGATAAATAAGGGGCATTGATCTCGATCCCCTCGCGATCCGCTTCATCGCTCATATTGAGAGCAATCACCAGTTTTTTGCTCATCGTCATAAGCTCGGCAGTGAGTTGAAGGTTCTTTTCCATATTGGTCGAATCGAGAACATTAATAATCAAATCGTACGTTTCATTGGTCAAAAACTCGTGCGTTACCCGCTCTTCAATCGAATAATCGGTAAAGGCGTACGTTCCGGGGAGATCGACGACGGTGAAATGATATCCGTTGTATTCAAATAACACTTCGGTCTTCTCGACCGTTACTCCGGTAAAATTCCCGACATGCAGCCGTGCATTGCCGATTGAGTTTATCAGCATACTTTTACCGACATTGGGTTGACCTACGAGGGCAATTTTAAGTTTTTTGCCATCGAGATGACATACCTCTGAATTATCGGACATTGCTCACCTCGATTAACTCCGCTTCTTCTTTGCGCAATGCCAAACTCACGCTCCCTACTTTGATCTCAAACGTACTTTTTGTAGGGGAACATTCGAGCATTTTAACCTCAGAACCTTTCATTAATCCAAACGACATAAGCCGCTGCTTCAAAGGGCCAGTAGCGTTAATCTTTACCACGGTTGCCACCCCCCCTTTACTGCATGCGCTCAAAAGTGTCATCGTATCTTTATTCATAATTCAAACCAATCGTCATTGTTATTGTAAAATTATAGCACGAACAATTGACAATCATTCTCAAATTAGACCTTACTTGACAATCCTCCTTAAGGGTTAGCTATAATTCCACAAAAAAACAGGAATCCGATGCAATTCTTATGGCGTTCAACCAGTCACTTTAATCTTGCCAACTTAGTAACCATGGCAAATATCACCTGCGGTCTTCTCGCCACCTATTTTATTACCCAAGAAAAATTTATTATTGCCGTTGTCTTAGCATGGATGGGTGGAGCATTCGATATTTTTGATGGGAAAATTGCACGTAAATATGGCCTCTCCAATGAATTCGGCATTCAGCTCGATTCCTTCGCCGACTTTCTCAGCTTCGTCCTTGTCCCGACATTCTTTATCTTTCAGGGAGTCTATACCCATCTTGAAGGAATCCCCCTCATCATCGCCTCTATTGCATCGATCTATTACGTCATCAGCGGTCTGCGCCGTCTTATTCAGTTTAATATTAATGCCGATGTCGGAGAAGTAGCGAAACATTTTACGGGAGTTCCGACACCGCTAGGAGCGATTCTTTTGTGGCTCGTATGGTTGGGGTCAGGATTTATCGGATGGATGGGGGTGCTCGCCCTGATGATACTCATCGGAGCGTTGTTAAACTCTAAAGTAAAGATTCCGCACTTATAAAATCTCTTCCTCTTCCCCCTCGATCAACGAGGAGGGAAGCATCTTTTTCGGCTTCAATCCCAGTTTCCGCATCGATTCCACACGACGAATCAAGTTCCCTTTTCCGGTAGAGAGCTTGTTCATCGCCCCCTCATAGCTTTTTTGGGTGCGTCCGATCTGCTCACCGATTTTCTCCATATCTTCCACAAACGCTACCAGTTTTTCGTACAGTGCTTCGGCCGATTCGGCAATCGCTTTGGCATTGCGTTCTTGGTATTCGCTTCGCCAGATATGCTCGATGGTGCGGAGTGTCACGAGAAGAGTGGAGGGAGAGACGACGACGATATTTTGCTCATACGCTGTTTTGAAGAAAGTATTGTCCTGCTCCAGCGCGAGAAGGAACGCCCCCTCGATCGGCATAAAGAGGAGGACGAAATCAAGCGTCCGCACGCCACTGAGCTGTTCGTACCGTTTGCCGCTCAGTCCTTTTATATGGGCATGAATCGAGAGGAGGTGCTGTTTGAGGGCATGGGCACGCGCTTCATCGTTTTCGGCTCGGATAAACGCATCGTACGCCACCAGAGAGACTTTTGAATCGATAATGATATCTTTATTTTGCGGCAAATGGACGATGACGTCGGGACGGAACTTTTTCCCCTCTTCATCGCTGTAAGTATTTTGGGTTTCATACTCATGCCCCTCGCGAAGTCCCGATTCCTCTAAAATACGTTCCAACACGATCTCTCCCCAGTTCCCCTGAGTTTTGTTCTCTCCCTTAAGCGCTTGGGTCAGATTGATCGCATCTTGGCTTAGCCGTTCGTTGAGGGTTTTGAGGCGGAGGATTTCGTCTTTGATGCTTTGGCGCTCTTTCGCATCGTGAATAAACTGCTCTTTGCTCTGGGTCGCAAATTGGGTAATTTGTTCGCGGAACGGTTTGAGGAGAAGGTCAAGCCCTTTGGTATGGGCTTCATCAAATGTTTTCGCTTTTTGTTCAAATATCTGTGACGCCAACTGCTCAAACTGTACTTTCATTTGCAGTTTCGCTTCATCGAGCAAACGGATTTTCTCCTCAAAAGCACGCGCTGACTCTTCATGTCTTGTGTGAAGCACCGCGAAATCGCGCTCAAGCGTATGGTATTCGTTCCGCTGTGTTTCCAGTTTGCTTTGGGATTCGAGTCGTAGCGTATGCTCGTTGTTCATCATCTCTTGAAGTTGAAGGGATTGAGACTGGAGAACGGAGAGTTCCTGACGGGAGCGGATCCACGCTCCTGTGGCTGCGAGAGCGGCTATAAGGGCTAAAGGGAGAAGAATTTCAAGTATCATGACCATCAACTTTTTTAACCATTATAACAATTTCCCCTTAGCGGCTAAAAAAAATGGCAGATTGCCCTATTTTTTCTCCCCTAAAGCTCTCCCCAAATACCCTAATGCTCCGACGGCACCCGTCAAACTTTGCTGCCAATCGGCAGGCATGAATACCACTTTAGAGCTTGCCGACTCACTCAAATTTTTCACACTGTCGATATAACGTTGCGCAAGAAGATAGTGAGGAGAGGCTTCGCCGCCTGCAAATCCTTGTGCAACGATTACCATTGACTTGCGATCCCCTTCGGCCAATTCCACTTTGGCCTGAGCCTCAAGTTTTGCCGCTTCCAATCTCCCTTCCGCCTGCAAAATAACCGACTGCTTCTGCCCTTCGGCCTGAGCAATGGCGGCTCGTCTTTGCCCGTCCGCAATCAAAATTGCCGCTTCGCGTTCACGATCCGCCGCCGCTTGACGCTCCATCGCCTCTTGAAGATTCGGGCTAGGACGGATATCCTGAACTTCCAGATTACCCAGCGTCAGCCCCCATCCGCTCAATGAATCACGGATTTTTCCTGCGACCTCTGCTTTGATGACATCACGCTGCGAGAGGGATTCATTGAGAGTCATCCCCCCGATCACGGCACGCAGTGTCGTCATGGTCATGTTGGCAACCGCGCTCTCGAAATTGCTGATCGAGTACGACGCTTTCCCCGGATCGGTCACCCGGTAAAACACAACAGCACTGATGATGACGACGGCATTGTCTTTGGTAATGACCTCTTGTTCCCGCGTTTGCTGAATCAACTCTTTCGTCACAATTCGATAAGCAACAATATCGACAATGGGGATGAGCAGATGCAATCCCGGCAACAGCGTCGTATGGTATTTACCCAGCCGCTCAACAACCCACTCTTCCCCCTGCGGAACGATCCGTACCATCTGAGAGAGGGTATACACCACCGCAACAACCAAAACGAATGAAAAAACAATACTTGCATCCATACGAAATCCTTTTAAATTTTTTCTACTATCAGCGTATTACCGCGAAGTTGAACGATTCGAATTTCAACATGCGGATCTATTTCCCCACTTTGTGAAAGTGCCAACCAACGTCGTGCACCTACCACAGGTTCATACAGTTCCACTTCCCCTTCAGTATTGGGAGAAAGTGACATTAAACTCATCCCTTTTATCCCTATAAATTCATTGTGTGTTCCGATCGGGTCTTCCTCGTCATTACCTATCCGCCGCTTTTGAAAGACAATAGCTCCGATAATCATAAACAACGATGCAATCAGCACCTGAGCGAAAAGGGATGAGGGGAGTAAAAAAGCCACTGCGGCGGCAGCTAAAAATCCCACCCCCGCGAACATCGCGAAAAAGGTCGGCAATAGCATCTCAACGACAAGAGCCGCGACCCCCAAGATAAGCCAAATATAATAAGACATAATCACAACCTTGATTTTCTTTACACTGTAGAGTACATACTTCACACTTATGTCATCCTGATTAACAAAAATAAGTGTTATTGAATTATTATACGGTTATGAAACTATCACCCAATACACCTTGCCCATGTCACAGCGGCAAAAAATACAAGCAGTGCTGTCACCCCTATCACAAAGGGATACTCCCCTCCGACGCACAAAAACTGATGCGTTCGAGATACAGTGCTTTCGCCCTGAATCTAGCCGATTATATTATGGAGACTACCCATCCAAACAACTCCGATTATACGAAGCATAAAGAGAATTGGGAAAAAAGCATCTTGGAGTTTTCTCAAAACACCCGTTTTTTAGGGTTAAAGATCCGTGAGTATAGTGATGGAGAAGAGGTCGCGTATGTGAGCTTTGAAGCGATACTTGATCATGGCTCTCTCATAGAGAAAAGCCGTTTTTTGAAGGTTGAGGGAAAATGGCTCTACGAGAGCGGAGAGTTTACTGAAGCGGATTCCCGTTAATAACCAGTCTAAATCCAAGATCATTAGAGACAAAATCGGGGCGTGAGTAACCGCGAAACGAACTGCGCAAACACATATACCCGGTTTTGTAGCTTCCGCCGCGCCGTACTTTAAATGACTCCCCCTCACTTCCGCCGATGCGAGGGGAACCGTCGATCGGAGCACCTATATAATTGGCAAAAAAGTCATCCTCACACCACTCCCATACATTGCCGATCAAATCATAAATACCGAGACGATTAGGGGTTTTTCCCCCTACAACACCCGTCCGGCCGTTAGAGCTGTACTCATAAATAGCATAATCGTCCAAAAGTGCTTCGGAGTCGCCGAACGTAAAGCGGGTGTTTCCCCCCGCTTTCACCACATATTCCCATTGGGATTCGGTAGGGAGTGCATAAAGACGGCTTTTCCCCTCATAACGATTGAGTAATTCAACAAACGCTTTGGCATCAAACCAACTCACCTGCTCGACCGGATGGCGGCGGGAGCTCTCCTCTTCCACTTTGTCGTTTTTAAAATAGGAGGGGTTTACGCGGGTCAGTTTAAAATACTGTTCCTGCGTAACGGGGTATTTGGCAATCCAAAATCCCCCTAAGGTAACGGAGTGGTGAGGGGATTCGACGTCACCTCCCTCGTTATGCTGAGGGTTCCGTCCCATCGTAAACTCTCCGCCGTCAATATAAACAAACTCCATTCCGATCGAATTGGTAAAATCTTTGGGAGTTTCCACAACCGTCTCAACTTCGATGATGACTTCGGTTTTCTTTTTTAAAAAATCGAACAAATGAAACCTTTTTCAAAAATATGTTTTTTTATTACTTGAATTCAATTATAGCAAAAACCGTTCACACTTTTTCCATCCTTGACAACCTGCCAAGCGATAGTTTATAATGTCGCTAACAAACATAAATGACCTGTCAATGACATCTCACCCAAATCTCGCCGATTAAATCCACACACTTTAAGGCATTTCACGAATGAGCGAAACCTCAAAAACCCCTCGAAATAACTCAAAAAACCGTACCCACATCCCTGTAGAAGGGTTTACTATTGAAGCACTTCGGACTAAAAAGCTCGAAGATCTATTAGAGATTGCTACCTCTCTAAACATCGAAGACCCGAATGAGCTGAAACGTCAAGACCTCATTTTTGAAATTCTCAAAACCCAAGTACAGCAAGGGGGATTCATCCTCTTTACGGGAATTTTGGAGATTATGCAAGACGGTTACGGATTTTTACGTGCCGTGGATCAAAGCTTTAGCGACTCATTACACGATGCGTATGTCTCCAGCACCCAAATCCGGCGCTTTGCCCTTCGTAACGGGGATATCGTTACGGGTCAAGTACGTGCGCCCAAAGATCAGGAGCGCTATTACGCCCTCCTCAAAGTCGAAGCGATCAACTACCTCCCGCCCGAAGAGTCTAAAAAACGTCCTCTCTTCGAAAACCTTACCCCCCTCTATGCATTAGAGCAAATCAAACTCGAATACCAGCCGACCAAACTGACCGGCCGTATGATGGATCTGTTTTCTCCGATCGGTAAAGGGCAACGCGGTCTTATCGTTGCACCTCCGCGATCCGGTAAAACAGAACTTATGAAAGAGATCGCCCACGGGGTCACCAGCAACCACCCCGAAGTGGAACTGATGGTTCTCCTCGTCGATGAACGCCCCGAAGAGGTAACCGACATGGAGCGCTCCGTCAAAGGGGAAGTGTACAGCTCTACGTTCGACGAACCGGCAAAAAATCACGTCAAAGTAGCCGAAATGGTAATTGAGCGTGCAAAACGGCGCGTTGAGTTGGGCAAAGACGTCGTGATCCTCCTTGACTCGATCACCCGACTTGCCCGTGCCTACAACACCGTTACCCCAAGCTCAGGAAAAGTCCTCTCAGGGGGAGTTGATGCCAACGCTCTGCACAAACCGAAACGTTTCTTCGGTGCGGCACGTAACATCGAAAACGGCGGAAGTCTCACGATTATCGCTACCGCCCTTGTCGATACGGGGAGCCGTATGGACGAAGTTATTTTCGAAGAGTTCAAAGGGACCGGTAACTCCGAAGTTGTCCTCAGCCGCAAAATCTCTGATCGCCGTATCTTCCCGGCGATCGATATCCTCAAATCGGGTACCCGCAAAGAGGAACTCCTTTTGGGACCGGATGTACTCCAAAAAGTATTCGTCCTTCGCTCTATGCTGCATAAACAAGAAGACGAAGTCGAAGCATTGAAATTCCTCTACAACACCATGCTCAAAAGCAAAAGCAATATCGAGTTTCTCGATAGCATGAACGACGGTTAAAGCAATGAGAGTCGGAGTCTTTGATAGCGGTGTCGGAGGCTTGAGCGTTGTCAAGTCTCTGCTGGAGCACAAACTTTTCGAAGAGATCATCTATTTCGGTGATACCGCCCGCGTCCCTTACGGGGTTAAAGATCAGAACACGATTATCCGATACTCCCTCGAAGCTCTCGAATTTTTCAAAAACTTTGACATCGATCTCCTCATCACCGCCTGCAATACCGTCAGCGCGTATGCCCTTGATGAGATGCGTCTGCACAGCGAATACGATGTAATCGGTGTGGTTGAGCCGGGTGTACTAGCCCTCAAAAATGCGATTGCCGATACCGACGCCTCTATCCTGATCCTCGGAACCAAAGCAACCGTCAAATCGGGAGCGTATGAAAAAGGGCTTAACGAGTTGGGCTATAACAACCTCAATGCGAAAGCGACGGGGCTTCTCGTCCCTATCGTCGAAGAGGGGTTGTACGAGGGGGAAGTACTTGAGAGTGTTTTACACCATTATTTCGGTGATTTAAACACGACTCCCGACGCTATTATTCTCGGATGTACCCACTTTCCCCTTATCTCCGGAGCAATTGAGCGTTATTTTGAAGGGAAAAGCACCCTGATCCATTCGGGTGAAGCAATCGTCGAATATCTGGAAAAGCATTACGACTTTACAACACGTTATGAGCATACCGAATGTAAATTTTTCGCCTCTGAAAATCCGGAGGGTCTTCGTCGTACCGCCAAAATATGGTTAGGAGAGACATTATGAGCGTATCTGAGGTTTTAGCCTTAAAATATCGGCCTCGTCGTTTTGAAGAGCTCATCGGGCAAGAGAGTATCTCTCAAACCCTCTCCCTCGCTCTCGATACCGGACGACTTTCGCACGCTTACCTTTTCTCCGGATTGCGCGGTTCGGGTAAAACCTCGACGGCACGTATTTTTGCCAAATCACTCATCTGCGAAAACGGCCCCACTTCCGCACCCTGCGATGTGTGCAGCCACTGTGTGATGGCAAATGAGGGACGGCATATCGATATTATCGAAATGGACGCCGCATCAAGCCGTAAAATCGACGACATCCGCGATTTGATCGAGCATACCAAATACCGCCCGGCCAGCGCAAACGTAAAAATCTTCATCATCGATGAAGTACACATGCTTACCAAAGAGGCGCATAATGCCCTCCTTAAAACCCTCGAAGAGCCGCCGTCGTATGTGAAGTTTATCCTCGCGACCACCGATCCGCTCAAACTCCCTCCGACGATACTCAGCCGGACGCAGCATTTCCGTTTTAAACGGATCAGCCACCCAAACATCGTCCACCATTTGACCCATATTCTCCATTTGGAGAAAATTGAGTTTCAAAACGAAGCCCTCGATATTTTGGCACGGAGCGGTTCAGGAAGTCTGCGTGACACCCTCACCCTTCTCGATCAGGCGATCATCTATTCCAAAGGGTTCGTCGATGTCAAAACCGTTGCCGATATGCTGGGACTGCTCGATCCTGCCTACATTGATACCCTTTTTGGATCGGTATTTGCCAAAGACCGTCATGCGTTGACCCTCATGCTTAAAGAACTTGAAGCCTATGAAGCGGAGATGGTAGTCGATGAACTGATCGCCTATCTCAAAGAACGCCTCTATGAGAGCGATCACCGGTTCAGTCCGCTTGTTATCGAGCGGTTTTTTCGAATACTCAGCGATGCAAAAACTCTTTTTACTATCAATGCCGACGGCGGATTTGTCCTTTCGCTCGCCCTCTTCAAAATGATCGAAGCGTTGAAAATCAAAGAGATAGACGAGATGATCGAATCGCTCGAATCACGCACGCCACATCAGGAAGCTCCGATTAAAACCCCGGCTCCTGAACCGATGCATATCCATGTCACACAGAGTGTTCCGGTAAAATCCCAATTCGAACAGCTTTGTGAGCGCATTCGTGACCGAAACATTGATCTGGGAAAATGTTTTGAGAGCAACGTCACCTTTCTATCCTATGAAGAGCCTACCCTGACCTGGGAGAGCTGTGCAGAAGGGGAAGATAAAGAGCTCCTCAAAAACAGCTTCGGCATTATCCGCCAATTCGTCCGCGAAGTCTACGGCATCGAAACGCAAATTCGCTCACAAGGGTGCACAAAAACCCCTCCTCCTCCCGAGCCGGTAGAAGTTCCGAGTGAAGTAACAGACTCGATGGTCGAAGAGGCTGAAATCGGGGTAGGAAGCTGCGTCAGCCAGTGCGACGAGACCAGTATCAAAGAGTTTGACGGTTCCGATGTCCTCAAAGAACCGATGATTGTAAAAGCGGCAGAACTGTTTGAAGCGACTAAAATTACGGTTCAATCAAAGGTTTAACTAAAAAGCTTGCTATTAAGTTTTTTTTCAGGTATAATACGGGTATTGAAAGATGATTTAGAGTTTCATCTTTGGTTTGCTTTTTATTGAAGACCTTTTAGTTAACAGTACGATCTACCATAAGAATACTCCACTTTATATTTTCGACCACTTTGGCAACGAAGTGTATAACAACAAAAAGGGTCTATTATGGCAGAAGTACTAAACGGAACAGTTAAATGGTTCAACAGCGAAAAAGGTTTTGGATTTATCCAACAAGATAACGGCGGAAAAGATGTATTCGTACATTTCCGTCAAATCAACAGCACTGGTTATGGCCGTGTTTCTCTTGACGAAGGTCAAAAAGTGACTTACACAGTAGGTCAAGGTGATAAAGGTCCACAAGCAGAAAACGTTACAGCACTGTAACTCTCCGCTTGGGCAGAATTTATTCTGCCCACCTCTTTAAACACTTCTTTTAAGATACTCTAGAGTGTTTTAACAGAATTCCTCCTATCTCCAGCACTACCTCGACAGCATTATTATCAACGTTCCACCCTCTTTCATACGTAATCGATACCGATTTTAAAGGATACCGCAATGGAAAGCAGAGAAGCCGTTTTAGACGCCCTAAAGCATGGTAAAAAACTCACCAGCAATGTCACCGGATTACAATACCATCTTATCGATGGAAAACTTCACGCTCGACACGGTGAAAAAAATGACTGGCACGAAAGTGAATTGTGCTTTGACAATCCCCCCTCTTGGCTCAATCTTCGAGACTAACCGTTAATGGACGGGGATGTACGCATACCCGTCATTTTGCGCATCAATCAAATAAACGTCTTTTATCGCATCGGCATGGACAAATGGATATAGTGTCTCCATCTTGATCCCTCTTGCTTTCATCCCTGCTGAACACATTTTGAATGTCACGTGATAGTCGTCATTAAGCTCTTTAAACACCGCTCTGAATTTCGGCTGTATCTCAAGAGCACTTTTGTCTGTGGCATAGGGAGATTCTGCCAGCTCCTCGATAAAATATTTATAGGCATCACCCGAAATGACCACTATCGTCTTAAACTCTTTATTCTGCCCCTTATAATGTGCGGTAACATTTTTGATACTTTTGATCATCTCTTTTTCGATTTTAGCACTATCGCCGCTTGTCACATCATAAACGGCTTTTGCTTCATTCGCATGCACCGCGCTCGCTCCGAGTATATACGTTACAACCCCTATTTTTAACCATTTTCCAAATTCCATTTTATTTAGCCTCTTTTTTAACTCGAAGTCTAACCAATTTATTGTTTACTCTATCGTACACTCAAAATAGAAAAATGAAACCGATTCTATGCTACTCTTTCACACTTTTACTGTTACGAGGCTACTATGTTCATCCACAAAAAAATCGATACCATTGAACCGACTCTCCAAAAAGCGGGCAAAGGGGTAGCAATGAAAATGCTCCTCTCTCCCGACGAATCCCCCAACTTCGCCATGCGTAATTTCACCATCGATGCGGGCGGTCATATGCCTCTGCACACCAACACGGTAGAGCATGAGCAATATGTCCTCAGCGGGCGGGCAGAAGTCGTCATCGGAGACCGAACCATTGAAGCGGGTGCCGGAGATGTTCTTCTCATCCCTGCAGGAGTTCCCCACAGCTATAAGACACTCGGAGATGAAACCTACAGCTTTTTATGTCTTGTCCCCAAGGGGACAGATATTATCGAAGTGTTAGCCTGTTGAAAAAACAGATCCTTTTTGACAACGACGGCGTCCTCGTCGATACCGAGTACTGGTACTTCACCGCCAGCGCCGAGATATTAAGCTCCAAAGGGTTTCATCTGAGCGAGGATCGCTACCGCGACATTATGATCGCGGGAGAGAGTGCCTTTTTGATCGCCGAAGAGGCGGGCGTGCCGATCAGCGAAACCGACAAATGGCGCACACTCCGAAACGACCTCTATCAGCACTATCTCCGCACCGAAGAGATCGCTATCCCCGGTGTCAAAGAAGTGCTTGCCGAGCTCTCAGAGCGTTATCGGATGGGGATCGTCACCTCAGCCCTACGATGCGATTTCGACCTCATCCACGCCGACAGAGGGATAACCGATTATATGGAGTTCGTCCTCTGCAGCGGAGAATACCCCCGTGCCAAACCCTACCCCGATCCGTATCTCTTAGGATTGGAGCGTCTTGGGGGAGAGAAACACGAAACAATCATCGTCGAGGATTCGGAGCGGGGACTACGTTCCGCCGTTGCGGCGGGAATCGATTGCGTCATCGTCCACAACCGATTTACCGAAAGTCACAATTTCAGCGCGGCAGCGCATCGGATCAAAACGCTCGAAGAATTACTGACACTACTCAACTAAGGATAAATAATGGACGGCAAAGAACGAAAAAATATCATGTCGGGCAAACGGGTGAGCATCGTCCTCAAAGAGGATCAATCTACAGGGAGACTCACCGAGGGGGTCGTTCGTGACATCCTCACCAAATCACCAAACCATCCGCACGGGATAAAGGTGAGATTGATGAGCGGGGAAGTGGGACGGGTTAAAGAGGTATTTTAAGCGCAGATATTTTTGATTGTCTCGTAAAGTTCCTGCGTTTTTACAATATACGCTTTGGTTTGTTCTTTTGAGGGAGAGAAGATAATCGGCATTGGATAACGTGATGCGATGTAAAATCCGTTGAGCTTTGTCATTGTCTCGACATAATCATCAAATTTTAAAACACTGTCGACCTCAGCCAACAGCTCTACCAAATCGTGTACTTTTGTAATCTTCTTATTCTCGTATGCCAATAGTGCTTTGAGACATTTTTCAGACGCTTGCTGTAGCGAAAATCCGATCTTATCGGTATAAAAATCGTTTCTGTCTAAAAGAATCGCCTCTTCTACATCTTTGTGTGCGAAAGATAACCACTCCTTCGCCGCCGTTGTATTACCCATACATAACCTTGGCGTTATAGTAAAGGTCATTAAACGCGAGATCATTGGTCGAGAGTTTCGCCGATAACGCTTCGGGTGTAACGTAGATGATGTCGAGAGGAATACGGACGTTTTGGCGGTAAAGTTCACGGCGCACCTGCACATCTTCATCACTGCAATGCTCGGTTACGACGAGAAAATCAAGATCACTCTCGCTGTTCATCGTCCCCGTCGCACCGCTACCGAATAAAAGGAGTTTTTGGGGTTGAGCGATGCGGATGATCGTATCGCTGATTTTCATAATATCGTTTTCACTCATACACGCCCCCTCTTTTGTTCATTTTGGTAAATTATAGCACAAACGGAGGAGTGAAAAAGTGAAATGAGGTTTAAAGAGTAGCCTACACTCTTTTACTTTATTGCAATTTTGAAGAAGTTGAAATCAGTGTTTTTATTCTATAACGTCTATATTCATCATACACAGCTATAAATAAAAATAGTATTGCTATTCCAAATGTCCCTAAAGCAACTAACCAATATTTATAATCTTTAACATGTTGTTCTATTTTTTTAATCTCTAATTGACCTGCTTTATTACTCAATGTTTTTGTATCAAAACTTTCTCCAATAACTTTTACATTAGCTTCTAGTATTGTTTTTGATTGTTTATTATAAATTTCAACATCATATTTATCAACTATATTATTCGGAAATACTAACATAATTCCCAGAGCAAAATAGAGTAATCCAGTGATCCATAGTATACTCCTTCGGAACCAATTATTTCTTTGCTGTTGAGGCATTTGAATTGTTTTTATTTCTCCTAAACTTGCGATTCTATGTGCCCAAGATATGTCGTTTGTAAAAATATCAACTTTTTCATTTGCATATTTTTCATCTAAAGATGCCAATGCTTGGAATGAAAAAGATTCATTACATCTAAAAAGTCCGAGTTGGAATTCAACATTATTTTTATTAATAATAGAGCTTGCTACTTGAAGCTCATTTGCTGTGGAAGTTACTTTAAACTCAATCCATGCACATTCTCCCGGTAATATGCACCGTAATGACTGTTCAACCATCTCTTTAGTTATATCTACAGAACCTTCATTTACTAAATAACCACTAATCAAAATAACATTTTTCTGAATTGGCGTGTCTTTATACAATAAAGTAAGATTTGGGATTTTCTTTGCAAAGTCTTCTAATAACGTAACTGACTGTTCTCGCACGAATGTGATTTTTGCCGGATATTTTGTACGACGTATTGCAAAATATATACCTGCAACTCCTAATATAACTGTTATTACTATACCTATGATTCCAAGTATGTCTGAAAATGACATTTAATTAAATACCTTATGTTTTATTTTATATATAGTAACTAAATATTCAAAGCTAATCAAGTTTTATTTTAATAAATCCATTACAAACTAAATAGTCGAGCTAATCCGCTCGACATTCACCACTTTCCCCTTACTATTCCCCTTCACATACTCCACTATCATCCCGTGAAACCGCGCAAACGCGGCAGGAAGCTGAACGGTGTCGAAATAGCTGCGTGTCCCAGCTTCGCACCACTCCTGCAGCTCCGCGTAACTCTCGAACTCGTATCCAAACGCGTTTAACAGCCGCGCGGTATAAGCATCGACGACCATTGCAGGGCGGGCGCAGGCGTAGCAGAGGATGCTATCCGCCGTTTCGGGGCCGATCCCCTTTTGGCTTAACAGCCATTCGCGGTCGACACTCAGCACAAAGCTCTCGAAATCGCCGAATTCCTCGATCATGTTATACGACAAACGGATGAGATTAGAAGCTTTGGCTTTGAACAGACCGCTCGGGCGGATCAGCTCCATCAGGCTTTCAGGATGGCATTGAGAGAGGACGGAAGGATCGAGCATCTCACGGCTTCGGAGGTTCTCGAGGGAGACTTCGACGCGGCTCCATTGGGTGTTTTGGGTCAGCAAAGCCCCGACGACGACTTCAAAAGTGCCATACGCAGGCCACCACAGCGGCGGAGAATCTTCTAAAAGTTTTAATTTTTCGAGTGCGCTGAAAAGCTCCCAAGAATCAGAGAGTTCCATTTATTCCTCTACCCACGCATCGGTACGGAATACCCGTCCGTCATCGAAGATTTTGAGTTTGAACGCTTCGGTGCAGCTCCCCTCTTCCAATGTCATGATAGCGATTTGGAGAATTTTGCGGCATTTTTCGGGAACTTCGAACCGTCCCGCGACACCCGTCAAAAAACGATCCAGCGGTACTTTGGCATCCATTCCGATGACGTTATCTCGACATCCGCTGAGACCGATATCGGTCATATACGCCGTCCCTTTTAGAATCTGAAAATCGTCGCTCCCCACATGGGTATGGGTACCGATGAGTCCGCTAACGCTTCCTTGAAGCAACATCATCATCGCACGCTTTTCACTGCTCGCTTCGGCGTGGAAATCGAGGAAGATATGTTCAATCCCCTCTTCTTTTAGTTGTGCGACGGTATCACGTGCGCATCGGAAAGCGTTATCGACGTAGGGCATTCCGTAGTGTCCCATGATGTTGAGGACAGCGAGTTTTTCCCCTGCCACCTCAAAGATACGGCATCCGCTCCCCGGTACCCCCGCAGGATAGTTGTGGGGGCGAAGGAGGGGAAAAGTCTCCATCAAAAGGATAATATCTTTTTTGTCCCACGTGTGGTTGCCGCCGCTCATCACATCGATCCCGCTCTCAAACAGTTCATGGGCATTTTTGACGGTGAGACCAAAACCGTGGGAAGCATTTTCGTAGTTGGCGATGACGAAATCGATTCCGTACTCCCGCCGAAGCCTCATTACATGCTCTTTAATCATGACCCGACCCGGACGGCCGACGACATCTCCTATAAACGCTATTTTCACTCTTTCTCCTCTTTGAGATCCTCTCTAAGCTCTGCACTTCTCTGACGAAAGTTCTCACTGTCACCGTAATCGAAGAATTTTTTATAATGATTGTGCATCGATTTAACCCGTGATGCGTGGCGTATCGGACACCAATATTGTTCGGTTCGACCGGCAATTTCGGAAATATACCCCATAAGAGCGTTGAAATAGCTGCAGTAAAGGCAATTGAGTTTTTCGATGCTGTTTAGATATGCCAGTCGATGACGGTCGATGATCATATAATCGCTCCGTTTGACTTTGGTGATTTTGTAAATCGGAAAACATACCCACTGATAGAGCGTTACAAAACCATCCAATAACAAAGCAGGGATCAAAACCGACCAAATCACGGGAGCACTCAACAGATGCAATATCGGTGCTGTTGCCAAATAGCGCAGCAATCCCTGA
The DNA here is from genome assembly GCF_041651515.1 of Sulfuricurvum sp. GTDB lineage: Bacteria > Campylobacterota > Campylobacteria > Campylobacterales > Sulfurimonadaceae > Sulfuricurvum. The sequence continues at coordinate 345,739 of NZ_JBAZJF010000002.1, read as the reverse complement.
CGCTCTTTCTTATAGGAAGCAAGTATCTCTTCGCGTTTCTTCGTTATCTCACAGGTAAATTGCTCATACTCCTTATGGAGTTCCGCTTCCAGTTCGGATTCGAGTGCTTTGATCTTGGCAACAAGTTCGTCGATCTTTTGATGTTCCATCCCGAACCTTTCGCGCACCGCTCTAATGTTATATCTCACTATCGAAAGTGTACCTAAACAATACTTTTGTATTATTTCACATGCTAAAATACATCAACGGTTATAATGAGACGATTAAAACGCAGATAGCGGCGTTGGTTCACCAAAACAAACTCGGCGAGTATATCCTCTCGCGCTATCCCGACACCCATACCTACACTACCGATAAAACACTGTATGACTACGTCATAGAGCTGAAAAATGCCCATCTGCGCAATGCCGCACCGATAGCCAAAGTCCTCTATGACACCAAAATCCGCGATCTCCAGTCTGCGCTGGGAACCCATACCTTTGTCTCACGGGTACAGGGGGGGAAATTAAAAGCCAAAAATGAGATACGGATATCCCATCTCTTCAAAAAAGCACCCGAGCCTTTTTTACGGATGATCGTTGCCCACGAACTGGCACATCTCAAAGAAAAAGAGCACAACAAAGCGTTTTACTCTCTCTGCGCTCACATCGAACCTTTATATCATCAACTTGAATTTGATGTACGACTTTATCTTACCGTTCTTGATACCGCAGGAGAGCTTTATTAACCCATTTGCTCTATAATTAGGGGAAAAAACAGGGATGAGATCATGCACAAAAATAAATCGCCCCTCAACTTACGTATCCTCTTCCTCGAAGACGATCCGACCCTCTCGGACATTATCGAAGAGTTTTTAAGTGAACAAGGATACGATGTTACCTGTGTGTATGATGGAGAAGCCGCACTCGATATCGGATACGAACAATCCTTTGATCTATTTTTATTTGATGTGAAAGTCCCTTATTACAACGGATTCGATGTGTTGAGTACCCTCAGAGGTGCCAACAAATTTGCCCCTGCCATTTTTATGACCTCATTGAACAGTATTGAAGATCTCTCCACGGCATACGATGTAGGGTGTGATGATTATCTCAAAAAACCGTTCGAGCTCAAGGAACTGGAACTCCGGATCAAGGCACTCATTAAACGCTCTGGTGCCTTAACTACGCAAGAAACAGTAAAAATCAAAGATGATATTGTATTTGACACCAAACACGGACGTCTCATCCAAAACGGTCAAGAGATTGTTCTTGCCCGTAAAGAGGCAAAAATTCTCAAAGTACTCTTATCGCATCCTGATGATATTATCAGCTCTCAAATTCTCATCGACTCCGCATGGGATTTTCAAGAAGAGGCGACCGAAGAGAGCGTCCGCACCCATATCAAAAATTTGCGCAAACATTTAGGAAAAGAGACCATCCTAAACATACGCGGTCAAGGGTACTGCATTGCACGGACCTGAACGCAAATCACTTATCCGCTTCGTATCACTCTTCGTCGTCCTCAATACGATTTTTCTCCTCATTATCTCAACGATGTATTACATCTATCAAAAAAACATCTTTCTCGAAGTGCGGCATAACTCGATTCTCTATTATTCCGGTAATATCCAGCATCACATCTATCCGTCTAAAAATATCGCTGAATTCAAAGGGCATTTGAGCAAAGACCCCCGTTTTGAAGTGGGGTTTTTTACCGAAGACAAAAAACCTCTCTATCTCTCTAAACCCGAGCTTTCGTTCCCCTTTCGTACCGGATTTTTTGAATACGCTCACCACTATTATTATATCGATACCTTGGAGCTCAAGTATCTCAAAAAAATTCGATATATCGTTATCCAAGCCAATAGCATTGATGCCGAATTAGAGCGAACCCGTATCAGTATTTACCTCTTTCTTGTGTTCTCCATTTTCTTTTTATCGATCGTTATCTATGCCCTATCCAAACTTTTCCTCCATCCTCTGCGTGACACCATTGCACAGCTGGATCGTTTTATCCGTGATACGACTCATGAACTTAACACCCCACTCTCGGTTATCACGATGAGTATTGAGCAACTCAATAAAGAACACCTCGATACCAAACAACTCAAACAAATCAATCGGATTACGGTAGCCTCACGAACTATCTCCAATCTCTACAATGATCTTACTTTTCTGATGATGTATGAGAACAATAAGAACAACGACGTGCCCAACGATCTTTTATCGATATTTGAAGAGCGTATAGAGTATTTTCATCCTCTCGCTGAAGCCAAAAGAATTTCCATCCATACCGATCTGCGCCCCTCTATTCTCCTCATGGATCGTGAAAAGATGATCCGTATTATCGACAATCTCCTTTCCAATGCGATTAAATACAACAAAATTTCCGGAAAAATATATATTTCCCTCACCGCACACTCTTTAAGTGTCAGTGATACCGGTATCGGTATTCCCCATGATAAATTAGCTCAAATTTTCGAGCGCTATACCCGCTTTGATGAAGCCAACGGCGGTTTTGGAATCGGACTCAATATTATTCAGATGATTTGTGAGGAATATCACCTTAATGTCGTAGTCAACTCTGAACTTTCTATCGGGACGACCTTTATTATAAGCTGGGAAAAAAGTTCACACTAAGTTCACATATTCAGGATTATACTATCACCGATACAGCAATGTATAAACCCAATCTAAGGATCTCTGATGAAAAAGATTATTGCACTTGTGATGGCTCTTGGCCTTGTTTCTGTATTTGCGGCAGACGCTGCTAAACCTGCTTCTCCGGCCAAAGTAAAAACGGAGAAAAAAGTCGAAAAGAAAGTTGAAAAGAAAGAAGAGAAAAAAGTCGAAACCAAAACGGAAGCTAAAAAAATGTAATTCTTCGCGGCAGCCTTTTCCCTTTGGCTGCCTTTAGCGCTTCTTTAGATGCACTAAAACTTCATAATGTTCCGTATGGGCGAACATATCGAATAACTGTACTCTCACAATCTCATAGGACGTTAGTTTCTCCAGATCTTTTACCAGACTTGCAGCATTACAGCTCGAATACATCACCTCTGCGGGGGTTATTTTTTCGATCCATTTGCATAATTGCTCCCCCAGTCCCCGACGCGGAGGATTGACAATCAGGACATCGGGTTTTTTAGCGGTGTTGAGGGTAAAACTTGCCGCATCCAGTGCTTCAAAACTTAGCCCCTTAAATCCGATTTTTTCTGCCGAATCACGGGCGCACTCTATCGCTTCAGGCTCGATCTCGATCCCCACTATCGTCCGATCTTCTGCAGCACAGTGCAAACCGAATCCTCCTACTCCGCAAAAAAGATCCCATACCGTTTTGGGGGTGCTCTCATTCACCCACTCTGCGGCTGTTTTGTAAAGTTTTTCAGCAACACTCGGATTGGTTTGAAAAAAACTTTTAGGACGGATGAAGAGAGGGACGCCGTTGAATTGCTCTTCGAGACGGCTCTGCTCACTCAAAAATATCTCTTCCTCTCCCTCCATAATCGCCATATGAACCGGCTGGATATTGACAGTAACCACTTTTATCTCCGGAGACAAAGCAATCAACGCCTCCAATCCCTTTTTCAATCGCGGGATTACACCGTGCGATCGGAGGACGAAACGGAGCATCATCGAACCGTCGTATGTACTTCGGGTGAGGAGTACGTATTTCAACTCCCCTTTTTTAGCCTTGACATCGTATGCTTGGATCCCGATCTCTCTTAACCACTGCTGTGTGTGCTCCAAAACGCGCTGCATCGAAATGTCGTACAACGGACAGCCGATAAGACTCACATCATCCGAAAGTCCCAATACAACCCCGGATAAGCTGGGAGAGGCAACCATCTTTGCTTTGTTTCGAAAGGCTTTCAGAGGACTTTGCGAAGGGTGCAACCACTCCTGAGGGGTAAACGGGTTCAAGAGAAGACGGAGGTGATCGTTTTTTTGCTTCAACTGTTCTGCGTAATGAAAGTCAATCCATCCGCATGAACGGCATTGATGGGTATCGTAATAGGAACAAAAACTCATGACACCCCCTTCGATTTCACATTGCGCAGATAATGTAAAACGGTACCGATGAGATCGTCATCGTCTTTGCTTTTGCTCTGCAATGTCTCTTTGGCTCCGCTTTGGTACTCGATCGTGATATTTTGGTTGTAGTTGCTCACCATCTTGATGTTTTTCTCAATACACAAGAGCTTAATGACCATGATCTCAAAAAACTGCTTCGTCGGCATATCGGGTTTGCCGAAACGGTCATTGACCTCTTCTTCGATTTCATAAATATCACTCGGACTCTCACAATGGCTGAGACGGCGATAGAGTTCAAGACGTAAACGGTCTTCACTCACCACCTCGTCACTGATAAAGGCGCTGACGGTGAGTTTAATATCGACCTTCGCCCGTACCGCCGTCGTTTGATTCGTAAGGATTTTGATCGCATCTTCGAGCATCCGCAAATAGAGGGCATATCCGATGTTTTTGATATGGCCGCTTTGGGCATCCCCCACGAGATTTCCCCCCCCGCGAATTTCGAGGTCATGATACGCGAGCATCGAACCGCTCCCCAGGAAGGAGTTCGATTCGAGGGCAACGAGCCGTTTTTTCGCCTCTTCGGTGAGGTGATCTTTATCATCGACGATAAAGTAGGCATACCCCTCGATGTGCCCCCGACCGACACGACCGCGTAGCTGATGCAGATCGGCCATCCCGAAACGGTCTGCTCCGTCGATAATCATCGTATTGACGGTAGGCATATGTATCCCCGATTCGATGATCGAGGTGGCGAGGAGAACATCGTATTCGCGATTGGCGAATTTTTCAAGCTCCTCTTCGGTTTGGCTGGCACTGATTTGCGAATGGAGGATCAAAATCCGCAAATCGGGAAGTATCGCTTTGAGCTCTCCTGATTTGATCACCATCGAATCGATCGAGTTGTGGACATAAAAGAGCTGACCGCCGCGGCGCAGTTCGCGCAAGATCACCTCTTTGATCAGCTTCTCATCGTAGTTTTTGACAAACGTCCGTACCCCTAAACGCTCGCTCGGAGGGGTGAGAAGTTCGGACATCGTTTTGATCGAGCTGAGTGCCTGATTGAGACTGCGTGGGATCGGAGTCGCACTCATGGAGAGGAGATGGACGTTTTCATAGAGCGATTTGAGCTTCTCTTTTTGTTTCACCCCAAATTTGTGCTCTTCGTCGATGATGACCAACCCGAGCTTCGCACAGCTCACCCCGAAAAGGGCATGGGTTCCGACAACACAATCGAGCTCTCCCGCAGAGAGGGCTTTGAGGATCGCCGTTTTCTCTTTGGTACTGACGAAACGGTCGAGCTTTGCGACACGAATCCCGAAGTCTTCAAAACGCTCTTTTAGGGAGCGGTAATGCTGAGAACTTAGCAATGTCGTCGGAACGACAAGAAGCGACTGATATCCTCCGCGAGCGGCGGTGAAGATAGCGTTCATTGCTACTTCGGTTTTTCCGAATCCGACATCCCCGCTGAGAAGCCGATCCATAATCTGCCCTGAAGCGAGATCACGGACGATTGAGCCTATCGCACTCGCCTGATCGGCGGTATAATCAAACCCGGCATGCGCTTGAAAACGGAGTAAGTCTGAACTCTCCACACGGATCACAGCGGCTTTAATAAGGGCACGGCTTGCCGCAACCCCTACGATTTCCGAAGCGATCTCAAAAAGTCTCGCTTTTACGCTCTCTTTGAGCTTGCCGAAACTCCCTTTCCCTAAACGATCCAGTGCGGGGAGGGAACCCGACGCAATATAGCGGTCGATCGTATCAAGATTCTCGACCGGAAGGAGCAGCTTGTCATCCCCCATGTATTTGATGACAACAAGATCTTTTATCCCTCCGAGAATCTCCGCTTGTTCAATCCCGGCAAAGATTCCCACCCCATACTCTTCATGTACGACGTAATCGCCCACTTTCAAATCATCAAGCAAAATAGAGGTTTTACGACGACGCCGTTTTTTCTCACGACGGTTCAGCGAGACGATCAATTCAGTAGGGGTTATCAGATTGAGAACGGTCCCCGATGTTTTGACCTCGATCCCTTTTAGATCAAAAATTCCGGCCGCTTTGAGCTGGGTATCGCTTGCGGCAATAAGGGTCAACTTTTTGTTTTTATGAACGCTTCGAAGTATCTCAATATTCGGAGCACTCAATTCGGAGGTATGTTCAGCGTCAGGAATGATCTCTACTTCTAGCCGTGTCCGGGAGAGAAAAGGTTGATTGGGTCCATACGCTTCATCGAGGACATTTTTCATCTCTCGAATGCGACGCAGGGATTTCCCCTCAAGAAAATCAATCCCCTCTTCACCCATCATCCAGAATCCGAGAGACGCAATATCTTTGACAAAACTGTCACTCTCGCATGCTGCTATCGCTTTGTCAAACCGTTTCGCCTGCTCTTCATCAAGGGAGAAAAAGGCACTAGTTACCTCTATCGAGGCTAACTCTTCATTCTCGGTTCGCTGTGTTTCGACATTAAACGCTTTTATCTCTTCGACCTCATCATCAAAGAGGCTGATACGGTAAGGGGAAGGATGAGAAGGGATAAAAATATCCAAAATATCACCCCGATGTGATACCTCCCCTTCCATCTCAACCATATCGACAAACGTGTATCCCCATCGCTGCAATTTCTCTTTGAAGCGTTTTAAATCGATACGGGAGGCAAACTCGATGGTCTCGCTTTGAAGTAATGAAGCATTCGGAAAGGGGAAGAGAAGTGTTTTAAGCGGTGCGATAACCAGCGGTTTTTTGGATGCGCCATAGTAACTGCGCAAAGCGGCAAAAAGGGTAAACAACTCTTCGCTAAAGGGGCGAAGGTCGTCCATATAAGCGGCACGGAAATCAGGAAATACGAGAGACTCTATCCCTAAAAACGAGCACACATCGGAGAGTTCAGACGCTTCTTTGGCATCTTCACAAACGATAATATCACCCCGATTTTTTGGGTTATTTTTTAAATATTCGTAAAATCGTGCTTGTGACATTATTGTAAATTCATCCTCTTTAAAAACGCTTCCGCCACACTGAATGAGCCGAAAACCAGATACTCTTTATCCTCTCGGACACTCTCGAATGCTCCGTGTACCATTCCCAAATCCTCTAAAACCGCTTCGAGCAAGGGTCTTTGCACGATTCGATTCTCATCTACGTCAATAAGTTCAACTTTTTCTATTATGGGAGACAACAGGGTCAAAATCTCCCGATAATCTTTATCGCCGTAGGTATTGTAGATAAGCGTCACTTTTTTCCCGGCATAGCTCTGTGCAATCGCCTGTGCCGCCAAAGCGTTATGTCCGACATCGAGAGTCACATTAGGGGCAATACGGCTAAGACGTCCGAACAACGCCGCTTGGTCAAACAATGATTCATCCACTGTATATCCCAAAGAGGTATAAGCCGACATAGCCAGGATCAAATTATCGCACAGATAATCGCTGAGATTGTTTTTTATGGCAAGATGCAACGCCGCTTTGATAATTTGAGGGGTACAATATCCCTCCACTCGATAAAGAGCAGCCCCCTTCTCTTTTGCTATTTCTTCGGCGATGGCCTCTACTTCGGCATGTTTTTGTTTTCCGAGCAGTGCCTTATGCTGCATACTTCGCAGTTTTGTCGAAGCTATCGACTCAATGGTATTACCCAAAAAAGCACTGTGATCAAAGTCGATCGGGGTAAAAACACTCAAGACTTTGTCAAATACATTGGTCGCATCATGTTCTCCCCCTAGGCCCGCTTCAAGGACAACGTACTCACACCCCTCGTAAGCCATTATTGCCAACAAAGTCGTATATTCAAAATAACTGAGCGATTCCGCTGTTTCGGGAGTTAACAGAGCTAAAAGTTTTTCATGTACTACTTCTAACTCTGTATCTTTAATAGTATCTCCCTCCATCCAAATTCGCTCATTAAAGCTAAGAATGTGGGGAGAGGTGTAGTGCCCCGTTTTTTTTCCTGCGCGGTGCAGTGCCGTAGCGAGAAACCGTCCGGTAGATCCTTTGCCGTTAGTTCCGACAACATGGATAATTTTAGGTAATGTCAGGAGATCGCAAAGGGATTGATACGCTTTGGGGAACCGTTCGTAATCGATTACATCATAAAACAGAGGCTTTTGAGCCAGAAACGTCTCTAAAGTCATGCCGGCTCGACGCGATTACGCCCTTTGCGTTTAGCACTGTATAGCCACTCATCGGCTCCGTTTATGAGTCCTTTTAGTGAAGGGTAGTCACTTCGCTGAGCAATTCCTATACTTGCCGTCAGCGCGATTCTCTGCCCTTGGTACATAAAATGTGCTGCCTCAACGTGAGAACGAACTTTTTCACAAAATATCTTCGCCCCTGCCATATCGGTATCCCCCAATATAGCCAAAAACTCTTCTCCGCCGTATCGACCGACGATGTCGCTGGTTCGTGCTTCATCTTTGAGAATTTTGGCAAACGCGATGAGCACCGCATCCCCCGCATCATGTCCATAGGTATCATTCACTGCCTTGAAGTGATCCAAATCGAGCATTGCCACGCAAAAACTTCGGCCATGTCGTTCATACTCCGCTTCTTTAATGCTCAAATGTTCTTCAATTGCCCGTTTATTGTAAAGCTTCGTCAAAAAATCTTCTCTCGACGCTTGAGTAACGGTGGCCAATTCTGCTTCTAACGTGGCGATCTTTTTCCCCATTTGCACCACATGATCATTGTGCACTTTTAAATCTTTACTCAGAATCTCAACTTTTTCTTCTAACGTGCTGGCAATAGAATAAAGCCGCTTATGTGCTGATTTAAAGTCACTCGGTTTATTTGTTTCAAGCGATTCAAGATCACGCTTAACTTCCCGGATTTCTATCGTTGAATTTTCACTTCGTTCAATGAGCTGAATGAGCTGAGAAGAGAGTTTTTCGAGAAGGATATCCAGTGTTTTAATCATCTCTTCAACACTTTGTTTATCGAGAGAAATCCGCATCGTAATTGCCGTTTTAATCTCTTTTTCACACTCTTCAGAGGTTATATAATCAGCGTTATCTTGCAACTTTTGAGAAAGCTTTGTCGTATAATCGTTCATACTCGGAGCAATTGAAGGGACCAAGGACGCTATGATGAGCTGTGCCATTTTGGAGTAATCCGATGAAGAGGCATCGTTTGATGAGACATTGAGTCCATCGATTGTTTTTTTCAAATTGTTTAAATCCACTTCCGTATAGGCGGAGAGTTTCATCAAGAACGTATCGTCATAGATGCTCAGGAAATTACTCCACGCCTGCTTAAGCAACTCAATTTGCGTTGCTCCCCCTTGCATCTCTAAAATCGAAATGGTTTTTTTCGCCAAGGCAGAGGCTTCAGGGTTATGGAGCACATCGATACTTTGTGCCATTTTTTTAGCCAATGCACTCAAAAGCTCTACCAATTCCGATGCCACGCTCGGGTTGAGACGGCTAAGTTTAGAGATTAAAAATCGGATTAGTTCCGCTGTAGTCCGGACTCGGTACTGTTTTACTTCATCCAGCATTTTTTTATCCAACAATGGCATATAACGATCAATCCCACCGCAATCTTCAACAACCACACCCGCTTTTTTGGCCTCAGAGCAGAAGGTCTCTGCGTAAATATCGGGAGTCCATACTTTCCCGTCTGCTTTTAATTTTTCTACGGTATTACGAACAATTTGGTTAATGGTCATCGTTTACCCTTTAGTCAAGTTTGCACCCTGTGCCGCAATTTGAGCAATAAAGGCGTCGATAGCTTTTTCCGCACTCAAACGAATTGCATCATAACGGGCTTGATCGGAAATAATAGCATTGGGTTCAATATTAAAATCATAAACCCCTGTTGTATTGTATTGGGTTGTTTTTTCATTGGTAGTACGGTCAATATGCATCTGTACTGTCGTACGATAGGTCGTTACATATCCGTTTGTATCATAGCTCAAGGGGGTAAAACCGACCGAAGCAATCGAAATTTTAAGATGGGTAGATGAACTGTTTTTAGTACCCAACGTGGTACGAAATCGTGTGATCACCGCCGTATCAACAGCGTCTTTTATAATCACTGTATTTTGGGGATCTTCCATGGACATGACCACTTCGGTGCTGACACTCTCTCCCACAACCGCTTTTGCATAATGAGATGCCGGCGCGTAGCCGCATCCTGCAAAAACGATAAGCGCAACGATCCAAATAGTCTGACGCATAATTACCCTTTGATAACCAGATTTACCAGTTTACCCGGAATGACAATCGCTTTTACGATCTCTTTCCCCTCAATCCATTTTTCAACGGCAGCTTTAGCACATTCAATGATCGCCTCTTGAGACTCATTGACTCCCACTTCGATTGTTGCTCTGTTTTTACCGTTAATCGAAACACCCAAACTGAGTGCTTCGACTTCAAATACCTCTTCGCATACCGCTTGGGGACCGAAATTTTTCCCGCCAAAAAGCGCCGATGAAAGTTCCCAACATAAATGGGGGACAATCGGCTCGAGAATGGAGGTGAGAATCCAATACCCCTCCGTCCATACATCGCGGTTAGTTTGCTCATTCAACGCATTCATCGCTTCCATAACACCTGCAATCATGGTGTTAAAGGTATGACGTTCCGTATAAACCTCTTGGGCACGTTTAAGGGCTTCGTATACCTTTTTACGCGCCCCTTTCTCTTCTTTAGAGAGGGTACTGTGATCGAGGATCGGTAAGGTATCGGTCGTATTGACGTATTGACTGCGATCGGCAAAACGTTTCAAAAATCGAAAGGCCCCCTCAACCGCACTGTCATTCCACTCCAACTCTTGAGTCGGAGGAGCGGCGAAAAGGATAAAGAGGCGCGCGGTATCGGCACCGTATTTCTCGACCAATGCCCCCGGATCCACCGTATTGCCTTTGGACTTGGACATTTTAGCCCCGTCTTTAAGAACCATCCCCTGTGTTAGAAGATGCTCAAACGGCTCATCGCTGTTGACGTATCCCAAATCACGAAGCATTTTCGTAAAAAACCGGGCATAGAGCAGGTGTAAAATCGCGTGTTCAATCCCGCCGATATAATGGTCAACACCCATCCAATAGTCTAATGCTTTGGGATCAAACGCCTCTTTAAAATCATTTTTGACCGTATAGCGCAAGAAATACCACGAAGACTGGATAAAAGTGTCCATCGTATCGGTTTCACGAATTGCGGGTTTGCCGCATTTCGGACATGCACAGTGTTTCCATGTCGGATGGTGTTCGAGCGGATTTCCTTCCCCGTTTATGATAACATCTTCGGGAAGCGCTACCGGAAGGTTAGCTTTATCTTCAGGGACAATGCCACACGATTCACAGTGGATAAACGGAATCGGGGCACCCCAATAACGCTGACGGCTGATACCCCAATCTTTAAGACGGAAATTGATCACTTTACGACCGAGCTTTTCCGCTTCGAAATGGTTCATGACCGCTTCTTTGGCAGCAGTGTTATCCAAACCGCTGAAACTGCCGCTCTCTTGTAAAATACCTGCATCGGTATAGGCACAGCCGCTTGGCAATTCTCCCTCTTTAGGGAAAATAACCGCTTTGATCGGCAAATGGTATTTAGTCGCAAATTCGTAATCACGATCATCGTGGGCAGGAACCGCCATCACCGCTCCGGAACCGTAATCGGTTAAGACGAAATTAGCCACCCATACCGGTACTTTTGCACCGGTTAACGGGTGGATCACATTGAGGCCGAGTGAAACTCCCTCTTTAGGGCTGGTTGCCCGATCACGTGCACTAACCCGTTGCATTGCTTTGATCGCATCCGCCGTCGTTTCATCTAATAAGCCAAAAGAGAGCATATGCCGAACGATCTCATGCTCCGGAGCCAATGCCGCGTAACTGACTCCGTAAATCGTATCGGGACGGGTCGTAAAGACATCGAAGCTTTGGTATACGGCACCAAGGCGTGCTTCACTCTCCTCATCCAGTTTAAATCCGAATTCCAATCCGTAGGATTTACCGATCCAGTTCTCTTGCATCGTCAAAACCTGTTTCGGCCATTTTCCCTCTAAGGTTTTAAGCGATTCGAGAAGCTCTTCGGCATAGTCACTGATTTTCAAATAATACTGATACATCTCTTTTTGGACAATCTCGGTTCCGCATCTCCAGCATCCTCCGTCAACGACTTGTTCATTGGCTAAAACGGTCAAATCGTGCGGACACCAGTTTAGAAATCCCTGCTTGCGATACAACAGCCCTTTATTAAACATATCGATAATGAAACTCTGCTCAAACGCCGTATATTCAGGATTGGATGTCGCAAACTCACGTTCTTCGGAAAAAGAGAGCCCTAATCCTGCAAGCTCGCCGCGCATGGTTGCAATGTTTTCATACGTCCATTTTTTCGGATGAACCCCATGTTTGATCGCCGCATTTTCCGCCGGCATCCCAAAGCTGTCCCATCCGATCGGGTGCAGGACGTTAAACCCTTGCTGCCGATAATAACGGGCAAATGCATCACCGATCGTGTAGTTGCGTACATGCCCCATATGTATCCGTCCTGAGGGGTAAGGAAACATACTGAGAACATACTTTTTGGGTTTGGAAAAATCATTTGATGGTTCATACGCCTTGGTTTCACTCCAAGTGCGTTGCCATTTTTGTTCTAGTGTCGATGGAGAATAATTCATATTTTGTTACCCTGAAAAATTTATGTAGTTGCGGCGATTTTACCGTATTTCCGATAAGCACTCTATTAAATTTGTTACTTCGCTTTTATTTCCCACTGTCCGTGTGTGCCACCGATTTTCTGAATGTGCTTTGTAGTTCATCTTTTTAGCCTATCTCATCCAAGGCAATATTCAGTTCATTTTCTATCATCTCAATTGTCGGCAGACTTGACTCGAACTCTTTTGGCAAAATTTCAGTCAGTTGATATTCTGATATTCCGATAGGTTGAGACATATTTCGCAAAGAATACTCGGCAACGATCTCATTTTTCTCTTGGCAAAGTATCAGCCCAATGGTCGGCTTGTCCTCTTTTTGTGCTAAGACGCTATCAACGGCACTGCAATAAAAATTTACCTGTCCCGAATATTCAGGTTTAAATTTCCCTTTTTTAAGCTCAATCACGACAAAGCATCGAAGCTTAAGATGATAAAAAAGCAAATCGATATAAAACTCATCATCACCGACTTCAAGTTTGTATTGTCGTCCTACAAATGCGAATCCGCTTCCCAGCTCGATTAAAAATCTCTCCATATGTTTTATAAGACTGTTTTCTAGCTCTTTTTCTCTAAATGGCTCGGTTATGGTCAAAAAATCAAATCTATACGGATCTTTAAAGGATTGCTGCACTAAATCACTTTCAAACGGTGGCAAAATATTTTTAAAATTTGAGATGAGATTACCTTCCCGTTTATGCACTTCACTCTTAATCATAAGGGTCAAAACATCCTTGCTCCAACCATTTTCAAGAGTTTTTTGTATGTACCAATATCGTAATTCTTTATCTTTAATTTTTTGAATCAAGATAATATTGTGTGTCCACGGAATTTGTGCAACCGACAGTTGCCCAATTTCATCATTGGCATACTCTTTGTAAAACTGCACCATTAGTTTAATATTTCTCGTTGAAAAACCACTCATATTCGGAAACTCTCGCAAAATATCCTGACTCAAGGTATCGATAACTTTTGCACCCCATCTCAGCTCATTTTGCCGTTGCTCTATCGCTAATCCGATGTTAAAATAGAGCAGTATCATCTCTTGATTGATGGCACTAAATGCTTTTTGTTGAGAGATTTTTATTTGATTTTTAATATCTACTAAAAAGGAGTTATATTCATTTGAACGATCTATCTCTTTCATGTATTACCTACTTTCTCGTATCTTTTCTAGTTGCCGTTACAAATTGGTAGTACAAATATCCCAATGATACTTTATTCAATAAAAATATAAAAGGATTGTTTTTCAATTCACCATCCATATTTCCAATATAAATAAACTCAAAGAATTGCTTAAATATTTTGCAAATATATTCTATTTTAAAATGATATGGATGAAAAAACAAGTCTTTTGCTATGTCTAAATGCAGTAAAAATAGTGTTAAAAAACCTACAGCAAAAATCCAAAGTAAAGCTAAAACCCAATTTGTAGAATGTTCAGAACTTAAGTCATGTAATTTAAATACGATGTAATCTTTTAAATTTTGCCATTTGATTTTTTCTAATTCTCTTCTTTTTTGATCTAATTCTAGAGCATGGTATTTATTTGCTTCAATTTTATTTCCATTTTTTTCAAAGTTATTTTTGATAATACGATATGTTTCCCGTGATGTTTCAAGTTTGGATTCATTACTTTCAAGTCCATTAATCCCAAAATAATTAATCTCTTTATCACCACTTGTATAATCTAGATTCAATCCTCGATTAAACGTTGATTCTCTAAATGAAGCAAATTTTTCAAATATAATATATTCAAATTCAGCTTTTGCATTAAAAATACACTTGTCAAATAATGTAAAGCCTTTAAAGGTTATTTCTCTTAAATCAAATATCTCTTGAAAAGTGACTTCATTAAATTCTGACAATGACTCAAAATCTACATTTTTGATTTTTATAATATTTATTTTAGAACTAAATATTGTAAAGTCTTTTTTAAAGACAGAATTCATAATTGTTATTTCATTTATTTCACAATTTGATAGCTCAATTTTATTAAATGGGTGATCAAAAATTTCTGTATTTACAAACTGCAACATCTTCATGGATATTGATATTAAATCAATGTGCACAATTTTAATATTATTCAACAAACTAATTTGCTCAAATTCGCATTGATAAAAATTTCTATGTAATAATTGAAGTTCATAAATATCTGATTTATCTATATAAACGTTAAACTTACACTCATTAAATTTTATATGTTCATCTACATTAATATTTTCATTCCAAAACTTTATATAACATTTGTCAAAAATAAAGTTCACGAAATGTGTGCTCTTTATTGTTTCAATTGCAAGATATATATTTTTTATTTCATCATTGATAATAACGAAAGAATCAAAATTCGTATTTGAACAAATAATATCGATTTTTTTGAAAGTAGCATCTAATCTTGGAAACTGATGAGCATTTTGCGGCACTTGATCATATATATTTATATCAAAATTCAATTTTGAACAATTAGATTGTTTTTGAATTATTTCATGAATTTTATTTTTTAGTATATCACCCATCAATTATCCTTGTTTTTCCTATGAAAAGCTTATATAGGCTTTCTTTTATCAATATTGTATTCACTTTTTGCCACTTATCTCTTCATGAGGTTAAAAAGGTATTCGAGACGTTCTTTATAAACGGGCAATAGTTGATTTTTGAAACCCGTATGCAAGCAAAAGGTTAGAAGCAAACGTTTGAGGGGGAAAACTTTGGATGAATTTTTGGAGATTGATTTTTATTTGAGAAATGGTCATAAATACTCAACCTTTAATATTTCAAAATTCCCGTTTTTACGGGAATTTCAAAGAGGAATTTTAGACAATCCCTTGCTCGAATTGAGCGCGCATTTTCTCTTTTTCGGCTTTGATTTTTATTTTATCCGCCATTTTCTGACGATAATTCGATACGCTGAATCCGGTCCATACGACCAATTGAGCCGCAACGAAAATAGAGCTGTAGGTACCTACGATAACCCCGATCAGCATAGGGAAACTGAATCCGATCATAATATCTCCACCGAAAACGAAGAGGGTCAATACCACAAAGAAAACGGTTAAAGAGGTCAATGTTGTCCGAGACTGCGTACGGGATACCGCTTCGTTAACAATCATTACAAAATCGCTATTTTTAGACTCTTGAATATGTTCGCGGATACGATCATACACAATAATCGTATCATGGATTGAATATCCTAAAATCATCAGCAACGCGGCGACACTCTCAATATTAAAATCAACTTCAAAATAGGAAACGAATCCGAAAGTGATCACAATATCATGGACAATCGCAATAATCGCCGCCAATGCAAAGCGCCATTCATACCGAAACGTAACCATTGCCATAATAGCACTGAGGGTCAACAAAAACGCCGTTAGCCCTTTTACACGTAACTCATCACCCACTTTAGGACCGACCATATCGACACGGCGGATTTCAAAATCACCCGTCCCTTTTAATATCTCTTTGGTCGTATCTCCGATATCTTTACTCAACCCATCTGTGGACGAAGGGGTCTTGATAACGATCTCTTCAGGTGAACCGAATTCCGTTACGGTAGCATGTTTAAACAGGTCGTTGTTGGCTAAACTTTTCCGTATCGTATCGATAGGGGCTACCCCCTTATACTTGACTTGAACAACGGTTCCTCCGGTGAAATCAATACCGAAGGAAAACCCTTTTACCGCGATGAGACCGATAGAGAGGAAAAACAAGACAAAGGAAGCGACAAAAAATATCTTCCCTTTCCCCAGAAAGTTATAGATCTTATCTTCTTTAAAAAGTTCCATAATTAGTTACCTTTCCGTGTCATACCGAACCATAGCGTGTAGTTCTTATTTTTTTCGATACGGGCCATAAACAACTGATATATTCCATACGTTCCGACAATCGCCGTAAGCATCGATGCCAAAATCCCCATACTAAGAGTTACCGCAAATCCTTTGATCGCACCCGTCCCGTAGATATACAAAATCGTACAAGCAATAATCTGTGTAATATTAGAATCCAAAATAGCGCGCATCGCTTTGGAATACCCTTCCGCAATCGCTTTACGCGTCGGTATCCCCTGCCGTAATTGCTCACGGATACGTTCATTAATAATAATGTTCGCATCAACAGCTAGACCGATATGCAGAACAATCCCCGCCATACCCGGTAACGTCAGCGTGGCGCCGAAGAGAGCCATCATCGCCAAAATAATAAACAAATTGATAACGACCGCTAGGTTAGCGATCACTCCCGCAAGACCGTAATAAAACATCATAAAAATAATAACAAGAACAAATCCGCTGATCAAAGCCATCAAAGAAGCTTTGATACTGTCCGCTCCAAGGCTTGGCCCGACGGAGCGTTTTTCCATCATATAGACCGAAGCAAGCAACGCACCGGATCGAAGGGCAATCGCAAGGTCATTGGCTTCGGCAACGGTATAATTTCCGCTGATTTGACCCGAACCGCCACCGATACGCTCATTGATCACAGGAGCCGAATAAACTTTTCCATCCAATACAATCGCAAGCCGCTTTCCGACACTTTTACCGGTGAAATCACCGAAAATCTGCGCTCCGGCGGAATTAAGCGAAAAGTTAATAACCGGACGGTTATTTTGATCGTAGCCCACCTGCGCATCGGTCAGCATTGTCCCATCTAAAATAGGGATGTCATTTACCAAATGTTTCATCTTAGGCTGCAATGCGTCTTCGAGAATCTTGTCGCCGTAGCTTTGGGCTTCGGCATCCGTCATCTCCATAACCCGCATAGCTCGATCTTCATCAACCGCCATCAACTCTAACTTTGCCGCACGCGAAATGAGTTCACGCGCCCGTTGTTCTTCCTGAATCGTTTTGATTCCCGGAAGTTCTACGAGGATTTTATCCACACCTTGTTTCGCAACGGTCGGTTCAGCAAGACCAAACTGATCGAGTCGATTACGAATCGTCTCAATCGCCTGATCAATCGCTTGAACCTTGAGTTTCTCCACCTCTTCAGGGGTCATAGAAATTGAATATTTCCCCTCTGATGCATGAACAACGGTCCCTTTGATCGTTTTAAGATATTCATCGATAGCCGTTGCATCGTCTTTATCAAGCACTTCAAAAGTAACCGCACCCTCTTCTGCGCTGATCCCATCCAATAAAATATCATTGTGCTCACTAAAATGTTTCAATGCCGATGCAATCGATTTGAGCTGAGAGTCAACCGCTTCTTCGGTTTTGACCCCCAATAGCATATGCAATCCCCCCTGCAAATCAAGACCGAGAGTTACTTTTGCCCCTCTCTCGCTTTGCGTTAATGAAGGGATCGAAAAGACTAATCCGAAGATCGTAGCAATAATCAGTAAAACAAGGCGATAATTAAGCTTCATCCTCGTACTTTCTTGCGACGGCCTCTTTGACTAAGCGTCCTTCGACATCATTATTGAATTTTACCGAGAAGAAAGACTCTTCTACTTTTTTAATCTCAACGATCAAACCGCCGCTTGTGACGATTTTATCCCCTTTTGCGAGTGTATCGACCATTATTTTGTGTTTTTTAGCCTGTTGCTGCTGCGGGCGAATGATCACAAAATACATAATCGCGATTAAGAAAACAAACGGGAGAAGTTGGGAAAGAATTTCCATGGGTATCCTTGACGTATAGAAAATTGCCGCATTATACTCAAAACACGGTAACATCGTTATAATTCCGCTTATGAAATTGATACTTCCTCCACGACTACAACCGTTATTGCTCTCATTGGCTATTGCTATCGCATTTTCAGCCTTTATTTATGGTGAATACTTCGGTCTCACCTCTCGTCTGCTTAATACTCTTTTGGCACTCGCAGCCCTTTACGGACTCCTTCATGCACCCGCACGCGTTATCCCCCTCGCGGGGTTTTGGATCGGGCTTCTGTGGTGCTATTGGATCGGATACAGTTTTGAGTATTACGATTTAGGTTGGGCAAAACCTCTTGTAGCCCTAGGATTCGGGATCGTCTATGCCCTCTATTACGGCGTTATGGGATTAAGTAACCGTCCTTATGTTCGCGCCCTTATCCTCTTTGCCCTCACCTTTTTTTGGCCGATGGATTTTAATTGGATGCAGCCGGAACTTATTTTCGTCGAAAGCTATATCGGTTTTGAAAAATGGCAATTTGCCTTGGTATTGTTTGCCCTCGCTTCCACAACATGGTTTTCAGGAAGAAAAAAAATCCTTCCTCTGCTGTTGCTTCCGCTGAGCATTCAAGCCTCTTATACCCCGCCGCCGATGCCGCCGCTCAAAATTAAGCTCGTCTCTAGTAATACCCCTCAAGATCTCAAATGGGAACCCTCCGAACAACTGCGATTAACACAAGAAAATCTCGATGAAATTTACAAAGCCGCTCTATCGGGATACGATTTAGTGGTTCTTCCGGAAGCGGCATTTGCCCTGTACATGAACCACCAACCCAAACTAACGGCCATTCTTCAACAACTCTCCTATCACATACCCATCGTGACCGGAACCCTTTATTCGCAAGGGGGATTGCACTACAACGTCTCCTATCTTTTTCAAAACGGACAGATCACCGTTGCCAAAAAAACGATTCTCGTCCCTTTTGGCGAATATATCCCCCTCCCCCATTTTTTACGCAATTGGGTTAATAGGGAAATATTCGGAGGGGGATCCGATTTCGTTACAGCAGAAAAAGCAACCGATTTTACGATTAAAGGGGTTGCTTTTCGAAATGCCATTTGCTATGAAGCTTCTCGCGAAGAGCTCTATACTCCTAATGTGCGCTATATGATCGCTATGAGCAACAACGGCTGGTTTACCCCCTCGATCGAACCAACCCTTCAAAAGCTTCTTATCCGCTTTTACGCCCGTAAAAATCATACAATCGTTTTTCATGCTGCCAATAGCGGCGGAACCGGAATAGTTTACTAATACACTATGGATTAAAGACTATTATAAGGGTTTCGTACTACAATCAAAACAATTTTTTCACCTCCGGAGTTTTCATGAACATAGCGGCCAATATCACCGAACTTATCGGGAACACCCCCCTCGTACGTCTCAACACCCTTTCAGATCAAAGCGGCGCAACCATCCTCGGAAAATGCGAGTTTATGAATCCGACCAGTTCAGTCAAAGATCGTATCGGGTACAACATGATCAAAACGGCTATGGATGAGGGGAAGATCAATGCCCAAACCCTGATTGTTGAACCTACCAGCGGAAATACCGGTATCGCACTTGCCGCTATTTGCGCTGCGTTAAAGCTCAACCTTACCCTTACTATGCCCGAATCGATGTCAATCGAACGACGCAATATCCTCAAAGCTCTCGGAGCCAATCTCGTCCTTACTCCTGCGTCTCTAGGGATGAAAGGGGCAATTGATGAAGCCGATGCTATGGTAGCTTCTACTCCGAATGCTGTAGTTCTCCAACAATTTTCAAATCCCGCCAATCCCGCCATCCACAGAACCACAACCGCACAGGAGATCCTCCGTGATACCGACCGTCATGTCGATATTTTTATCGCTGCCGTCGGAACGGGGGGAACGCTCACCGGAACCGGAGAGGCGTTGCGCAATGCTCTCCCCAACGTACAAATCATTGCCGTCGAGCCTAAAGATTCTGCTGTCCTTTCAGGGGGAAAAGCAGGACCCCATAAAATTCAGGGGATCGGAGCCGGATTTATCCCCGATGTTCTAAATACCACCCTCTATGGTGAAGTAATCACCGTAAGCAATGAAGATGCTATCAGTGCATCCAAATCATTAGCAAAAAATGAGGGGATCTTAGTCGGTATCTCCGCCGGTGCAAACGTTCACGCGGCCGAGCTCGTTGCATCACGACCGGAAAACAGAGGTAAAGTAATTGTCACCATCCTCTGTGATACGGCTGAACGCTATTTAAGTACGGCACTGTTTGAGAATTAAGCGTGTTTTTGGAGACGTTACGATGTGAGAATGGAACCATAGCGCATCTATCTTATCATCAAAACCGCCTCGACGCTACCCTCAAGCATTGGGGAATAAGACCCCGTTATGATTTAGGCCATCTTATCCTCCCTCCAAAAGAAGGGGTGTTTCGATGCCGATTTCTCTATAGCAGTGCGGGATTTACGATCGAGTTTCACCCCTATGTTCCCAAATCGATTAACGCACTTAAACTCATTCATGCCGATTCGATCGACTACCCTTTTAAATTTGCAGACCGCACCGCACTCAACACTCTCTATGACCAACGTGAAGAATGCGATGATGTTCTTATCGTCAAAAACGGCTATCTTACCGATACCACCATTTCCAATATCGCCCTATACGACGGAACACGGTGGCTAACGCCCGAAAAACCTCTTTTGGAGGGGACAACACGCGCACGGCTTATTCACGCAGGGATTCTTTTACCTGCCCCCTTATGTCTGGAGGATATTGCTCATGCAAAGAAAGTTGCCGTGTTCAATGCACTGATGGGATTTGTTGAAGTCGAACATGGTATAATTATTTAAAATAAAAATAGGTTAGCCCTCATGTTATTCGATATTATTAAAAGTCCCTCATTTGCCCGATTGATGGAAACCCACATACGAGACATGCTCATTTTCTTGTTTGAAAACGATCAAAACTTTGGCATCTTATGTAAAATTGACCAACTTGACTTTGATCCACCCCTCCCCCCACACATCAGCGATGAGTTTCGTTCAATGACCCTCTTTTTTTTAGCGGGATATACCTTTGAAAGTGCACGAATTGATAACGATGTTTTAATTTTTGAAGCGGGATTCGGGCAGGAAAATATCGGAAGTTTTGTAAGTGTGCCATTGCTTGCGATCGTTCAGGTTATCATTGATGACACTCCTGCGTTTGTGAATCTTGCACTTCCGCAAGAGCGTCACCCTATTCAAGAAGCAGAAAAAAGTGAAGGGGTGGTTAATTCTATGAACGCATTTTTATCCAACCCTGAGAATCAGAAGTTTATGAAGAAGTAAGGATTAAAACTTAGAGTTTTAATCCTAATAAATAGGTAACGACGTTATCGATAAACGCATCGTGTTTACGCTCTCTGCTGTAGACGATATAAAACTTACGTTTGATTTTGTAATTTTTGACACGTGCTTCGAACAATTTTCCCTCTTCTACCTCATCGGCAATAACATGACGGGAGATAACCGATACGACCGGACGTTCTGCATTTTTAGGAGAACGCATAATCGTCTCTTTAATTGCCGTTGAACTCGCAACGACTCCGATCACATTAAAGCCGGCACACTCAACCCCGATCTCTTCAAAAACTTCAGAAGTGAGTTTACGGGTATGAGAATTCTCATCACGGCAAATCCAATCAAATTTATACATATCTTCTTTACGGAGCTGTTTTGGAATCGGCTGATTGGAAAAAACGACCAATTCGTCTTCTTCCCATTCACGATAGATAAGACCATCTTTGAAAACCGGTGACTCTATCAGGGCAATATCAATTTTTTTATCCAACAACTGATCGATAATCTCTTCTGAAAATGCTACACGGATATGAACTTCGTTATTAAGCTTATCTTTGAGCTGCCCTAAATATGAAGGGAGAACATAGTTTCCAATCGCATACGAAGCACCGACGATAAACGTAAACTCTTTATTGATAATTTTAAGAAGCTCTTTTTCACTTGATAAAATCGCTTTTTCAAGTTTGACGGCAATACGATGAAGATCTTCACCCTCTTTGGTGAGTTTGATCCCATTTTTCTTACGTTCGACAACACGAGTATCGAGATAATCCTCGATAAATTTAATTTGTTGCGTCACAGCAGGCTGTGAAATTCCAAGTTTAGCGGATGCTTTTGAAAAACTTTTTTCTTTGACCACCGTCAAAAACGTCATGAGTTTTGCAAAATCTTTTAACATAATAATTCCTATAAGTTGAATGAATAGCAGTATTATAACTCAACATTATAACCAATGCAAGCGTTATTCACTACTTTTACCTCTTAGGAAAATTGGGCTATAATAAAAACAATATAAGGAGCTAGAGCATGGACAAAATTCTTGCCGATCTTAATGATGCCCAGCGTAACGCGGTGGAACGAATCGATGGCCCGTTACTGATTTTAGCCGGTGCGGGAAGCGGAAAGACTAAAACGATCACGTCACGCTTAGCCTATCTCCTCGATACGATAGGGATTCCTGCCAGTAATACCTTAACTCTTACTTTTACCAATAAAGCGGCTAAAGAGATGCGCGAACGGGCAATGGGATTACTCCAGCAAAACTCCTATCCTCCGTTATTATGCACTTTCCATAAATTCGGTCTGTTGTTTTTAAAATTTCATATCCACCTTCTGGGGCGTGCCAATAATTTTGTTGTCATCGATACGGACGATAAAAAAAAGATTATCAAAAAGATCAATGCCGATCTCCCGACACCGCTTATCGCCAGTGAGATTTCCCGCTATAAAAACTCCCTGATCGATCCGCAGGAAGCATATGCCCAGGCCGAATTAACCAACTACAAACATATTGCTAAAATTTACGAAGAGTACCAAGGCTACCTTCTTGAAAACAACCTCGTCGATTTTGACGATCTGCTGTGTTTAACCTATCGTCTTTTAGATGAACACCCCGACTTATGCCGTGAAACAAGCGAAAAATATCAATACATTATGATCGATGAGTATCAAGACACCAACGAACTGCAACTACGACTCCTCCAAAAGCTCTGCAGTACCCACAACAATCTCTGTGTTGTAGGTGATGATGACCAAAGCATCTACGGATGGCGCGGAGCACACGTGCGCAATATTTTGGAATTCGATCAGGATTTTCAAAATGCCATGGTGGTCAAACTCGAATATAATTACCGTTCCACCCAACCCATCCTCACCGTTGCCAATGCCCTCATCGAACATAACCGTTCCCGTCTGGGAAAAACCCTAATGGCAACCAAAACGGGGGGTGAAGAGGTGCAAACCATCACCTCCCACGATGAGAGCGAAGAGTCCCAAAAAATTGCCAAAGCGATTCGTACCCTGATCAATCAAGGGGTTCGTGCCAGTGAAATCGCCGTACTCTACCGGATTAATGCCCTCAGCCGCTCTCTCGAAGAGGGGCTTAACCGTGCGGGTATCGCCTACAAACTCGTCGGAGGCCTTCGCTTCTATGACCGCGCCGAGATCAAAGACCTTATCAGCTATCTGCGTGTTATTACCAACATTCACGACAATTTCTCCCTTAAGCGGATCATCAACAAGCCCAAGCGGGGATTGGGTAAAGCAACTATTGATAAAATCGAACTCTCCGCAATGAGTGCCGGCAAATCGATGTTTGAGTTTATCTCTACTCTGAGCGATCCCGAATTGGAAGGATTGGTACGGAAGAAAAGTGCTCAGGAACTGCGAGAGTTCATCCGTGAAATCTACGACTTGCGTCAGGTTGCCGATGAGGCAATGTATCGTTTTATTGACCTGCTTGAAGAGCAGTTTAAAATAAAAGAGACCCTCAAAGGGCTACCGGATGAAGGGGACAAGATCTCTAACGTCGATGAGTTTTACGGATTATTTCGCGATTACGTCAAACAAAATCCCGATGCGGCGTTAGCCGAATTTCTCAACGATATCACCTTGCAAAGTGAACAAGATCAAGTTGAGGGGGAGAGCATCTACATCATGAGTATCCATGCCTCCAAAGGACTCGAATTTGAGCACCTCTTTGTTATCGGGCTAGAAGAGGGATTTTTACCTCTCATCGGTGATGGAAGCGATCTTGAAGAGGAACGGCGATTGGGGTATGTCGCCATTACCCGAGCCAAAAGCAATCTCACCCTCTCCAACGTCAACAGCCGTTTTTACAAAGGGCGCAGAACCGATTTACAAAAAAGCCGTTTCATCAATGAAGCGGGGCTGTGCGAAGGGTCCTTGATCCTAGAAAAAAACACCTCTTATAAAAAAGGGGATTTAGTCCGCCATAAAATCTTCGGTGCCGGACGGGTAGAGGGGGTAAGTAAATCGGGTCGCGAATTCAAACTCCTCATCAACTTCGGAGGCAGTAAACGTGATATCCTAGCCTCTTTCGTGGAGAAACTCTAATTGAAGAATCCCAATCGTCTTTTCGTCGCGTATAAACCTGCCGGAATCAGTTCCAATCAGCTTCTGAGTCGTATCAAACGTCGCTACGGCGTCAAAAAGGCAGGTTATTCCGGTACTCTTGACCCGTTTGCAAAAGGGGTCCTAATTATTGCATTCGGCAATCACGGCCGGCTCTTCCGATTTTTAAATAAAGCACCGAAACGTTACCGTGCTACCCTGTGGCTGGGTGCGTATTCTCCTACGTTGGACATCGAACAAATAGAGCAAATTGATACGATTGCACCGCTGCGTGAAGAGCACATCAAAGAGGTTATTGCCTCGTTAAAAGGGGAACTAACCTATCTCCCCCCAAAATTCAGTGCCAAACGGCTTAACGGCAAACGTGCGTATGAATTTGCCCGTGCCGGCATAGACGTCGAACTCAAAACCGTCACCTCCACTATTTACGATATTCACCTACTCCATTACTGCCACCCGTTCGTCACTTTCGAGGCGACTGTCTCCGAAGGAAGCTATATCCGCTCACTTGGGGAAATCATCGCCGACAAACTGGAGTGTTCCGGTGCCCTATCTGCACTTGAGCGACTAAATGAGGGGCAATTTGTCTATGATAATGAACACCCGATTGACATCAAAACAGCCCTAGGCATCCCTAAAAATCGCTATAATGGCACCATTGATTCGGTACTGCTCGGGCAGCCCCTCTCTATCGAAGATTTTGATTCCAAAGAATCGGGATTCTACTGGATTGACAACGGTGACACCGTCTCAATTTTGGAATTTGCCGACGATGGAGTCCATTATTTACTCAACAAGGTTGAAGCATGCTGATACTCTCACGCAAAGTGGATGAATCCATTCTTATTGCTGATTCGATTACAATCAAAGTTATCTCTATTGATAAAGGGGTTGTCAAATTGGGTATTGATGCACCGCCGCATGTTCGCATCCTTCGCAGTGAACTGATCCGTGCCGTGGAAGATTCAAACAAAGAAGCTTCAGCGACTCCGGATGATTCATTGCTCCAACAATTGATGCAAAAACTGAAATTATGAACCGTTACCGCGCCTATGCCAAAGTAAATATTTTTCTGAAAATCACCGGGACTCGTGGGGATTACCACACCCTTAGCTCACGCTTTATGCGTGTTAATAGTCTCTTTGATACACTGTGGTTTGAACCGAAATCAACCCCCGAATTTGAGATTCGGGGTACTTTTGATTGCGACGTAGCCTCCAATACCATTTACAAAGCCTATAAATATCTTCTATCCGATACCCATTCCCATGCCCTTTCGACGTTGATGGAAACACATGCGATTTGTGTCGATAAAAAGATCCCCTCATTTGCAGGTCTTGGAGGAGGGAGTTCTGACGCTGCAACCTATTTGCATATGTGCAACGACCGACTCGATTTAGGACTCAGTATTGACAAACTTGCCCTCATCGGTGCGAATGTCGGAGCGGATGTCCCCTTCTTCGTCTACGGCTATGAGAGTGCCAACGTCAGTGGAATCGGCGAAATTGTTAAACAAGTTAATGAACCTTTACTCGATTTTGAGGTAACAACCCCTGAACTTCAGATCAGTACTCCTGCGGTGTATCGCTATTACCGAGAGCATCTGTTCGCACCTATCAGTGAAGAAGAATCAGCTCGACTGGAAGCAATCCCATCACGTGAAATTTTAGCCTCCGTTAATTCTAAAGAGGCAAATGATCTTTATAATGCGGCTTTAGGATGCTATCCCGAACTCTCCGACAAAGAGGGGTGGTTCTTCTCCGGCAGCGGCAGCAGTTTTTTTAGAGTAAGGGAAGATAACAATGGGTGAAAATATAGCCACCAACAAAAAAGCTTTTTTCGATTACTACATCGAAGAGAAATTCGAAGCAGGTCTCGTTCTCCAAGGCTCCGAAGTTAAAGCGTTGCGTGCCGGACGGGTGAATCTCAAAGAGGGATTTATTAAAATCGTTCGAGGGGAAGCGTTTGTTTTCAACGTTCATATCGGTATCCTCGACACCACCCATCACTATTACACCCACGAAGAGCGGGGAAGTCGTAAACTCCTCCTGCATAAAAAACAAATTGACAAAATGTATAAAGCGGTCGAAAAGGAGGGCTTTACCCTTGTCCCTTTGAGCATTTATTTTAATGACCGTAATCTTGCCAAAATGCAAGTCGCCATAGTCAAAGGGAAAAAGCTTTATGATAAACGCGAAGATCTAAAAGAAAAAAGTCTGAAGCGAGATATGGAACGAGCACTTAAAGGGGAATAGTTATGGTCAAAATACACGAACTGCATTTGCAAGACCTCCAAAATCCACTCCACCCCTCCACTTTTGAAGAGTACCAAGACTATCGAATCTTAGTTCTCCGTCTTCCCGAACAAATGTCTAAAAAATCGAAGATTCATTCATACGGCTTCATCATGACCGAAGAGTCTGTCTATTATTACGATAAAAAACAAAAAGATTTTACACAGTTTCCAGCTGCATTAGACGATATGTACCGTTTTTTAGACGACAAAATCGATACGCTGATGCGTGATATTGAAATTGTTCAGGATAAAATTGTCTCTCTCGAAGAGAGCCTTTACAAAAAGTTTACCGCCCCTTTTATGGATCACTGGCATAACCTCAAAAAAGAGCTCTCACGCTCCGAACGTGTCATTTTAAAAGCGGTTGATATTTTGAAACTTTTCATCGTTAAATCCAAAGGGTCGGAAGTGTTCCCTCTGAACGAGTTTAATGATCTACATGAGCATTTAGAGCGTACTCTGCGCTCTAATGTTGCAGCAAACGACCAGCTCGACAACCTATATCATTACTATACCTTAAGAGCGAATGATCGTATGAACCGAAGTATTTATCTTTTAACGGTTATCTCTGTGATCTTTTTACCCTTAAATCTTGTTGTCGGTTTTTTTGGGATGAATACCGGAGGATTACCTTTTCAGAAGTCCCCGCTCGGAACAACCTACGCATTTGCCAGTATGATCATTTTTGCCGTATTGCTGACAACCGGAGTTCTATGGAAAATTAAAAAAGAGTGATACATTCGTTAAGACAAAAAAAGAGAATGGATTTAAAAAATTAAGGAAGTTGAAAGAGGGATACTGCCCGGAAGAGCAGCAAGGGAGAATTATTTGCGACGAATCTCTTTGATACGAGCGGCTTTACCGGCAAGATCACGAAGATAGAACAATTTAGCGCGACGTACGCGACCACAACGGAGAACTTCGATCTTCTCTAGGCTGTCACTGTAGATTGGGAACACACGCTCAATACCGACGCCGTTAGCACCGATTTTACGAACTGTAATAGTTCGGCCAGTACCTTCACCACGGATGGAGATACATACACCCTCGTAGTTTTGTACACGAGATTTATCACCCTCTTTAATCGTAACAGCAAGACGAAGTGTATCGCCCGCACGGAAAAGAGGAATATTTTTGTCAGCAATTTGCGCTTGTTCGAAGCTAGCGATGTACTTATTTTTCATAAGATGTCCTTATTTTATGCTTTAGTAGCTGTTCCGGTCTGAAATATTTTGTTTTACATTCAGATAGAGCTAATTTTAGTGCTAGAATTCTACTGTGATTTCCCTTTAAATATTCTGATGGAACTACCATATCTTCATATAAAGGGGGTTTTCCAAACGAAGGTGCTTCTAAAAGTGGCGTCTCAAAACTCTCGGTTTCAAGCGACTCACTGTTTCCCAGCACTCCGTTGATGTTCCGGACGATAGCATCGGTCATTACCAACGAGGGTAATTCTCCACCGGTCAAGACATAATCACCGATACTAAACACTTCATCGGCGAATGTTTCTAATACCCTCTCATCAATCCCCTCATAACGACCGCTGACAAAGACCACATGGGATTTTTTTGCCAAACGTTTTGCATCGTTTTGGGTAAATTGTTTTCCAACGGGTGCAACAAATATAATATAAGCATCCGAATCCAAAGTCGATAACGTATCAAATAACGGTTGGGGGGTCATAACCATCCCTGCCCCTCCGCCAACGGCGGTATCATCTACTTTATGATGGCGCGAAGCACTGTTATCTCTCGGATTCAGAAATGCTATCTGAAAATGGTCTGCTTCGAGTGCCCGTTTGAGTATCGAATCTTGGAAATATCCCTCAATAAGGTTCGAAAAAAGGGTAACATAGGTGAAGCGCATTACGACGCCTCTAGCAGATCCAAGCCGCCGATTACATGAATCACTTTGGCTTTTACATCACTGTGTTGAACAAAATGATCGATGTAAGGGATTAAAAAAGTTGCAGCCAGCCCTTTATCGACAAGTGCTGAAGCGGTTGTAACCAAAAGATAATCTAACGGTCCGATCCGCTCAATCTCTTCCACTTTGCCCAAGCAAACTTCACCCTCCATAACATCCAATCCGATCATGTCAAACCAAAAGAACTCGCCATCGCCTAAATTGCAGTGTTCACGTGTTGCTTCAGGGGTCGTAAAGAGTTTGGTATTGGTCAATACTTTTGCCGCTTCAGGGGTATCGTACCCGACCAAATGGACAAGCTCTCGCTCAGGATTGTAGTTTTGGATTTTCACTTCTTTGCCGTTATCGGTAGTAAAAACAGCATTTTTTGCAAATTGTTCAGGAAAGTCGGTGTGAAGGTTCAGCCTCATATCCCCTTTTAAGCCGATAACACGGCCTAACGTGGCGACATGCAGAAGATTAGTGGTTGGGGGATTACGAAAGCGGTTCGACATTGATTCGGTAACTTTTCCCGTCTTTTGCTTTACAGCCGGAGATAACGGTTTTAATGGCCCCGATCATTTTCCCCTCTTTACCAATGAGCTTACCTACGTCTGCTTGATTCGCGTACAAGATAATCTCACTTACTTCGTCGCCATCAAGCGTCTCAACCCTAATTTGTTCGGGATAGGTCGCAACCAGACGGGCAAACCCCGCGACGAAGTCGGCTACCATAATTATTTACCGGTAATTTTTTTAACGCGGTCTGACATTTGTGCACCGACACTGAGCCAGTACGTCAAACGCTCTTCATCTACTTTGGTAGTGATAGGGTCAGTCATTGGGTTGTAGTACCCGATCAATTCGATCCAACCGCCATCACGACGTTTACGGCTATCGGTTACCGCGATGCGGTAGAAAGGTTGTTTTTTACGTCCCATACGGGTTAAGCGAATGACTGTTGCCATGTGTGTGTTTCCTTTTGGATAATATTTTCACGCTAAGGTGCTTAGAAGAGTGTTTTGCCCACAAAAGCAAAAGAAAAACCTCTAAACCTCTGAACGCTAAGCTACAGATTCCATCAAATCTTTAGCTTAACCTTCTGCAGGAGGGTTAACGCGGAATACGCGCACCCTGCATTTGACCCATCATACTCTGAAGATCTTTCATCCCCTGCTTACCGGAGAATCGTTTTGCCATTTTTGAAGCATTTTTGAACTGCTTCAAGATTTGGTTAACTTGAATAATACTCAAGCCGCACCCTTTAGCCAAACGAGCTTTTCGGCTATTGTTAAGGAGCTCAGGATCTTCACGCTCTTTCATCGTCATAGACGACACAAGAGCTTTGATCCGCTTGAGTTCTCCGGAGTTTTCCAAATCAAAATCTTTAAGTGCCGAAGCCATGTTCCCCATACCGGGGATCATCCCCATAATGGATTTCATACTCCCCATTTTTTTGAGGCTCTCCATTTGTTCGAGGAAGTCATTAAAATTGAATTCCCCTTTTTTGATCTTTTTAGTGAGAGCCTTCGCTTTTTTCTCATCGATAACGGCAGCCGTTCGCTCCGCAAGTCCCTCGATATCTCCCAATCCCATAAGGCGATTAACGATACGATCCGGCAAAAAGATTTCAAGATCTTCCATCTTTTCACCGCTACCGATAAATCGAAGAGGAACCTGAATCTGAGAAGCTATTCCCAGAGCCACACCCCCTTTGGAATCTCCATCGTATTTACTGAGGATAACCCCGTCAATGCCGATTTTTTCGTTAAATAATCCGGCAGTTCGTACCGCATCCTGACCCGCTAACGAGTCGGCAACGTAAAAAATTTCATGTGGTTTTGCTGCACGCTTAACCTCTGAAAGTTCACCCATCAATTCATCATCGATCGCCAAACGTCCGGCAGTATCGATCAAGACGACATCCACCAAAACTTTTTGGGCATGTGCTAATGCAGCTTTAACAACCTCAACCGGATTTTTACTGCTATCATCGGCGTAGAGTTCAACTTCGATCCCCGCACACACTTGACGGAGTTGTTCAACCGCTGCAAGACGTTGTAAATCGGCCGCAACGACCAAAACCCGTTTTTGACGAAGCTTAAGATACTGCGCAAGCTTCCCGGTTGTGGTCGTTTTTCCTGACCCTTGCAATCCGGTCATTAAAATGACGGTAGGAGAGACCGGAGCATAGACAAATCCGGATTTGCCTTTAACATCCAATAATACATACAATGAGCTGCGCAATGCATTTAAAAGCTGATCTTTTCCGATACCGCTTGTTTTCATCTGGAGTTCGACAGATTCGATCAGTTCTTTAACTACTTTATGGTGTACATCCGCTTTTAATAGAGCTTTTTTGAGCTCTCCAAGTGCTTTTGTCAACGCCTTTTCATCATCATGAAAACGAATCTTGCGTATCGCGGATGTAAACGATTCTGTCAGTGTTTCGAACACTTTAACTCCTAAATGCTTGGTATACAGGGTCTAAAAAGTTTCGCATTATACTGACTTTTTACTTTAACAACACTTTGTAGATTACGTCAACTCCCGAAATGTCCAAAGACTTTCGGTTCCGGTGCTTCAAACGTTTTGCCCAAAATAGTCACTTTTTTAGCATGGAGCATAACCCGTTTCGATGGTCGCCCGCCGTAACTTTCATCTCCGATAATCGGATGAAGGGCATATTTCATATGGGCACGAATCTGATGGGTACGTCCGTGATGGATAATAAGCTGCACTTTTGTTTTTTTCGCCGATACCTCAAGAGGGGTCACTTCGGTAATAGCCGGTTTCCCTTTTTTCGATACTTTTGTGTACGCTTTGTTCCCTTTTTTCTCGGTAATAAGCGGCTGATCGATAATAAACGGCTCACTCACAATGCCGTCTACCCAGGCAACATACTCTTTGTAG
This sequence comes from Sulfuricurvum sp., assembly GCF_041651515.1. GTDB lineage: Bacteria > Campylobacterota > Campylobacteria > Campylobacterales > Sulfurimonadaceae > Sulfuricurvum. Next base: position 313,885 of record NZ_JBAZJF010000002.1, on the reverse strand, counting down.
ACTTGGTCTTTTTTAAACTCGCCGATCGCTTTCAATCGGAACTCTTCGTTTTTAACCAGCATCAAAACTCCGCTTGTTTCACGATCAAGTCGGTGCAGAAGCTGTGTCCCTTTAAACTGCCGTTCGATCTCATCGGAATTTACGAAAGCCGGTTTATCGACAACGATCATGTTCTCATCTTCAAAAATTGGATAGACTTTTTCTACCTTTTGAACGATAAAACTTGTCTTCGGACTGATCTCCCCTCGGGCAATCATTACTTTTGAATTACCCGCATAGACCAATCCGCGATCTATCAGCGACTTCGCTTCGGAATTAGAAATACCCTCTTGAGCGGCCAGTACTTTATACGCTTTTTCTTTCATTATTATTTCTCCATTGTTAAAAATTCTATAACTCTCTCTAAATCAATTGCAGCATTAACCTGCGACGGCGGCAAACTCTCTGCTTCACGCAGCGCTTGTGCAATTTGATTGAGTTCAATAAACTGCACATGAGAGACATATTTAAACAGCTCACGCTGTAAAAAGAAATGTTTCCCGCTAATAATCTTACATCCGAAATGGGCAGGTTCCAGCGGGTTATGCCCGCCGATAGATGCAAATGCACCGCCCAAAATCGCCACATCGCTGATAGCATAGAGGTTATTTAACTCTCCCATGGCATCAACCAAGGTAATATCATCCCCTATTCCCGTTCCATCACTCCAGCGCGAAAAACTCAATTTCGGTGCAATACGCTCGATCAGCTCCGCCACTTTGGCAAAGCGTTCAGGATGACGGGGGACAACAAGCAGTTTTGCATTCGGGTTAGCCTCACGATACGTGATAAACCCTCGTACAATCCCGTCCTCTTCCCCCTCATGGGTACTTGCTGCCACTATCAACAATCCCGCTGGTTTGGGGTATATTTTTGTCGCAACAATTTTTTGAGCAAGTTTAATATTGCCCACTACTTCCACGTTCTTTGCCCCCAAGGCAATAAAACGTGCCATGTCCTCACTACTTTGGCAAAAAATACGATCGCATTGGCTGAGTAAAATCCGATAAAACCACCGCATACGATAGTATTTCGGAAAACTCCGGTCGCTAATGCGGGCATTGAGCGCAATCACTCTCCCACCGCGTCGATGTGCAATGCGAAACATCAGATACCAAAACTCAGCTTCGAGGACAACGAGCGTTTTAGGTTTGCGAATCCAAAACCATAACCAAAGCTCATACGGCAGATACCGTACCTGTGCTTTGTAATTTGAGGCAGCGGCGTAACCCGTATGGGTAATCACACTGATCGCGATTTGCCTCTCTCCTAAACGCTCCAAAATCGGGGCAATTGCTTTGGCTTCACCCAATGAGCAAACATGGAACCAAATATCATGAGCGCTAAACGGAGGATTTTTCCAACCAAAAAAACGGGCGGGAATGGAATCTCGATATTTTTTTTTGAAAGTGAAAATCAGTAAAAGGGGAAGTGTGACGACGTAAACGAACGTCGCCAACACGGTGTAGAAAAGGTCAAAAATGACGTTACGCACCGACAGCGTCAGAAGACGGTTCGAGGAATAAAATACGTCCGCAATGCGGGCACATTGTGATCTCTTCACCTTTGATAACGTCGCTGTAGACTTTATCGCTGATGGCCATATAACATCCCATACATGCTTGGTTACGTACAGCTACTGCGGTAGTATTCTTAGCCCAACGGCGAATTTTTTGGTAAAAAGAGAGCCCTTTTTGGTTCATTTCACCGACAAGTGCCTGCTTTTTAGTGAATACTTCTTTACGCTCTACGTCGATTTGTGCCAATTTGACATCCACATCGGCTTTTACGCTGGAAATACTCCCTTCAATTTCACTGGCTTTGGTTTCAAGTTCATTAATTTTAGCTTGTTTGTGATCGATCAATTTTTCTAAACGGGCGATCTCTTCATTGGCAAAACTAACTTGCTCTTTTGCAATTTCTTCTTCAAGTTGAAGTGATTTCATCTCACGTTCAGTTTTAATTTCAGCACTTTTCTTGCTGTTTTCTTCCAATTTTGCAGAGAGTTCTGCAAGGTGAAGTTCATTTTTTTGCTTTTTAAGTTGTTCGTCTTTGATCTCTTGTTTTAATGAAGTGATCTCATCGTTAACGCCGTTTTTTGTAGCCAAAAGGGCTTCATACTGGAGGTTTGCTTCCTCAATCTGAGGTTCAAACGCATCGATCTCTTTGTCGATCATGGAGAGTTCGATCAGCTGTTGTAGGTGTTTGTTCATCGGTTTCCTTTGGCGGAGTGACATGTCGTGAGTGCCCTATAAATAGGTGAAAGGGTTCTTTGATGGTGAAATTATAACACTCAATCCTAAATTTTTCAAATGTTCCGCTAAAATCTCCCCAAAATAACGTTCACTTTCATAATGTCCGATGTCAATCATCGAGAGTCCAAGGGACTTGGCTTCCATCGCATCGTGGTATTTAATATCCCCCGTCAAAAAACAATCGGCTTCAATATTTCGCATCAAAGATGCACCTGAACCGGTCACCAATGCACAGGTTTGGATACGAGTATGGCATTGAACACTGCGGATATGTTCCAAGCCGAACTGCTTTTTAACCTTTGCCGCAAAGGTTGCAAAATCTTCATCCACACCCAAATAGGCGACGAATCCCTCTTTGGCGATAATAGGGTATCCCAATACACTTTGGGCAACGTATTGATTGAGATGAGTTTGATCGAAATTGGTATGCATAGCGATATTCGAAATATTCTTACGGATCATAGGTGCCAAAATTTTAGCGGGGTATTGGTTGAATTGAAGCTGTTTAAGCCCACCGAAAATAATCGGGTGGTGAGTAATCAAGAGAGCGTTTTCCTCCATAGATTCAATCAAGGCTTCATCAATATCAATGCTAAGGACAACTTGCGAAATCTCCTGTGCAAAATCACCCACCAATAATCCTGAATTATCCCAGCTCTCTTGCAAAGCAAACGGAGAGAGTCCATCAAGGTAGGTATATATTTCCTGTACCGTCATTTTTCATAACTCCTTTTTTTCCGTTTCACCCGTATATAGATCGACTGAGAACCGGAGAGGGGGTCGGAGGTTTTGAATTCAAACTCCCCTAGCCCTTCGATCAGATCAGCCAATTTTTTATATCCGTAGTTTCGCGGATCAAATTCAGGGGATTTGTTTAACAGGTTTTGCCCGATAGCACCCAGATACGACCATCCCGCTTCGTTCGCAGTATCTTCGATAGCGTTACGCACCAATGCAAGAAGATTTTCATCCGGTTTAACCTTAGCCCCGGCAACAATAGAAACCTGATTTCGGCGAAGATTTTCGGTATAAATAAATTTATCACACGCCCCGATAAATGATTTAGGGGTTTTCTGCTCCCCGAATCCGTACACTTTTACCCCCGATTCTCGAATACGGCTGGCAAGACGGGTAAAATCACTGTCACTGGAAACAATACAAAATCCGTCAAAGTTTTTCGTATAAAGAAGATCCATAGCATCGATGATCATCCCGCTGTCGGTTGCATTTTTGCCGGTGGTATAGGCAAACTGTTGAATCGGCTGCAACCCGTGTTCGAGAAGGACATTTTTCCATCCTTTGAGCTGTACATCCGTCCAGTCGCCATAAATACGCTTGACACTCGCAATTCCATGGGCCGCGATCTCATCAAGCAACCCTGCAATAATAGAGGGCTGAGAATTATCCGCATCGATCAGTACCGCAAGACGGGCTTGGCGTTCATTATTCATACCGTTCCTTCCAGTGCTTTAAGCGCTTCACGTGCTTCGGAAAAATTACCATCCAATGCAAGTGCTTGCCGATACATCTCTTCGGCTTTGAACGCATCACCCATATCGGTGAGGAGATTACCGTAATTATAATAGGTCTGAGGGTACTGATCATCAATAAGAAGTGCTTTTTCATAATGGTTTTGCGCCAATACAAATTTCCCCTGCGTCCGATACAATGAGCCAAGGGCATTATGGACCAAATCATCGTTTTCATCCAGTAAGAGGGAGCGTTTGTAAAGTTCGATTCCACCCGTCACATCCCCCTCTTTAGCGGTAATAAACGCAAGTCTATTGAGAATATCAGGATTTCTTTGATCGTGTTCGGCAGCCGCTTTGAGGATCTCTCTTGCAGCAAATAGATCGCCTTTTTCATACGCTTCATCGGCTTGATCGATTAAATCCTGAGAAGGGGAGAGAGGGGTGTTTTCTTCCTCAAATGTGTGGGGAATATCCGGTGCCCTATCCTCTAAACTTTGAACGTGACGATAAATTTGATAAGCGAAAAAAAGTGTCGCAGCAAACATTATAATTTGGAAAATACTCATTTGTTCCCCTTTTGAAACCTAAGTATAATATAATAACATCGTAATCACATAAAAAGCAGACACTATGCCCACTAATTTTAAAGACCCATCACTCTATCTTAACCGTGAACTTTCATGGCTTCAATTTAATACCCGTGTACTCAAACAAGCCGAAGATGAATCCTTACCTCTATTCGAACGACTCAAGTTTTTAGCTATATACGGAACCAATTTGGACGAATTTTATATGATCCGCGTTGCGGGTCTCAAAAAACTTTTCAGCGCCGGAGTCAATGTATCCGGAGCTGATCGATTTACACCTCTGCATCAACTCCGCGAAATCCGTGAATACCTCCATAAGGAACAAGAGGTTGTAGAGCACTGCTTGCAAGGGATTATGAAAGAGCTTGAAAAAGAGGGGATCTTTTTCAAATCGTACAAAGAAGTAACCCATGAAGAGCGTCAGTATTTGGACCGCTATTTCCATGAAAATATCTACTCCGTCGTCATCCCTATCGCCATCGATGCTACCCACCCGTTCCCTCATCTGAACAATCTGGGATTCGGCCAAATCGTCAAACTCAGAGACAAAGACGATCCGAGCATTGAGCGCTACGGACTTATCCGTATTCCACGGGTTCTTCCCCGTTTCGTCGAGATAAATAATCGGATTTATATTCCGATCGGAAGCATCGTCGCCGAACATATTCAAGATCTCTTCCCCGGTTATGAGCTGATCAAATTTGCCGCATTCCGCGTCACCCGAAATGCCGACATCGCAATCGAAGAAGAGGAAGCGGATGATTTTATGGAGATCCTCGAAGAGGGGCTTAAACTCCGTAAAAAAGGGGAACTTGTTCGTCTTGAACTCAGTGTCCATGCCGATGATGATCTGTTGAACTTCTTCAACCGTCATGCTAACGTTTACAAAGATGATATCTACCGTTTTCAAACCTATCTTAATCTGGGAAGTCTCTGGCAAGTGGTCGGTAATAAAGATTTTGCCCACCTTACCAGCCCCAGCTTCAAACCGCGCAATCTTCCGCCGCTGGACACCGATGAGAGTCTTTATGCAACGTTGGACAAACAAGACTTGCTCCTTTTCCATCCGTTTGAAAGTTTCGAACCGGTAGTACGGCTGATCCAAACAGCGGCAAAAGATCCCGATGTTGTCTCTATCCGTATGACCCTTTATCGCTCCGGTTCCAACTCTCCCATCGTCAATGCCCTGATAAATGCCGCCGAATCGGGTAAACAAGTAACGGTTATGGTAGAACTTCGAGCCCGTTTTGATGAAGAGAATAATCTTCACTGGGCCAAAGCGCTTGAAAATGCGGGAGCCCATGTTATCTACGGTATCGCCGGATTCAAAGTTCACGCCAAAGCTGCCCTCATCACCCGACGGGTAGATGGCAAACTGAAACAATATGCCCATATCGGAACGGGTAACTATAACCCTTCCACGGCAGCCGTCTATACCGATATCAGCTATATGACGGCCAACGATGCGATTACGCATGACTTGACCCGATTTTTTCACTTCCTGACCGGATTTAGCAAAAAAGGGAAACTCAACGAACTCTACATGGCACCGACACAGATCAAACCGAAAATCCTCTCCCTGATCCAAAATGAAACCCGTATGGGAGCCGAAGGGGTAATCATCGCGAAAATGAACGCTTTGGTCGATGAAGATATCATTAAAGCACTCTATAAAGCTTCTCAGGCAGGGGTAAAAATCGAACTGATTATACGAGGCATATGTTGTCTCCGTCCGGGAGTACCGGGGGTGAGCGACAATATTCGCGTCATCTCTATCATCGGCAAATATCTCGAACACGCCCGTATTTTTTATTTTAAACACGGTAAACCGCAAACCTATATTTCCAGTGCCGATTGGATGCCGAGAAACCTGCTCCGACGGATCGAATTGCTCACACCGATAGACGGAGAAGAGTTAATCAATAAATTAACCCAAATTCTCCAGCTTCAAAGTTCAGACAATGTCCTCGCTCATGAACTGCAAACGGACGGAAGCTATATTCGAGTACCTCACGAGAATGGAAATTTGATTGATAGTCATAAAATTGTTGAAACGCACACCAATAAAGTCTATAATTCAGTCAAAAAACATACTCCTAATTACGTGCAGCAACTGACAACACGACTGTTCAAAGAGAGTTAAGAAGGAAATCGATGATAGGAAATTATCTCAACTACACACCAACACTCAACGAACGGGTATGGATCGCTGATTCTGCCGATGTGATCGGACGGGTCGAGATGGGAGAAGATGTCAGTATATGGTTCGGATGCGTCGTACGCGCAGATGTCCACTACATCAAAATCGGGGACCGAAGCAATATCCAAGATCTCAGTATGGTACACGTCACCCACCACAAACGTGATGATATGAGCGACGGGCATCCGACCATCATCGGCAACGATGTCACCGTCGGACATCGTGTCATGCTGCACGGATGCACGATCGAAGATGCGTGTCTGATCGGGATGAGCGCCACGATCCTTGACGGTGCCGTAATCGGCAAAGAATCGATCGTCGGAGCGGGTGCTTTGGTGACAAAAAACAAAGTATTCCCTCCCCGTTCTTTGATTATGGGGAGCCCTGCCAAAATAGTCCGAGAGCTTACCGATGAAGAGGTTGCCGAGCTCTATGCTTCCGCTGCTCGCTACGTCAGCTTCAAAGAAAATTACCGCGCCCCTAATGTCTGAATTTAATCTCGTTGTCGCTGCCGATATTCTCGGTATTGTCGCTTTTGCCCTCAGCGGATTTCTTGTCGGTGTACGAAATAATCTTGATCTTTTAGGGGTAATTATTTCAGCTTCGCTTACCGCTCTGGGGGGTGGAGTCGTACGGGATGTTATTTTGGACCGGACGCCGTTTGCCTTTAATGAATACTACCCCGCCGTTACCGTTATCTCTACGATCGTTTTGGCTTTTTTATTTCGTCTTTATCGTCGTGAACAGCTGGAGAGACAGTGGCTCTTCGTCATCAGCGATACCATCGGTCTGGTTGCTTTCAGTATCACAGGGGCTTTGCTCGCTATTGATGGAGGATTCAATTTTTTCGGAGTCATAATACTCAGTTTTTTAACGGCAATCGGAGGAGGAGTTTTACGTGATATCCTTATCAATCAGGTTCCCGCCGTTTTAGTCAGTGATTTTTACGGTTCGATCGCCCTTATTGTCTCTATTTTACTTCTTATTTCAGCTGCCACTATCGGCTTATCCACCCTTACCGTAGCCGCAGTAGCAACCGTCGCGATCACCCTTCGTCTAGCCGCCTACATCAAGGGATGGCATCTCCCTACCCTCAAAACGGAACCCTAATGCAAACCCTAAAAACCCTTTTTCTCCCCCTGGTTTTCGCAGGAATAATCGATATCGGACGCTATTTTTTCTATCCAAACATTGATGATCTCAAAGAGATCCGACCTATACCGACCGCCTTTATGGAATACCGCCAAGCGGAGTGGGCCGAACAAAACCGCGACATCAAACTGCAGCAAAAATGGGTTCCTATGTCGCAAATCTCCCCCAATGTCATTAAAGCGGTATTGATCGGGGAAGATGATAAATTTTGGAATCATGACGGATTTGATGTCAAAGGGATGGAACAAGCGCTGGAGCGAACACTCAAAAAAGGGAAAATGGCCGGAGGAAGTACCATCAGCCAACAGCTCTCCAAAAACCTTTATCTATCTCCGAGTAAAAATCCGGTGCGCAAAATCAAAGAGGCCATTATTACGTGGAGAATCGAAAAAAGCCTCTCCAAACGGCGCATCTTGGAAATTTATCTCAACGTTGCCGAATGGGGAGACGGGATTTTCGGAATCGAAGCTGCAGCACGTCATTACTATCATAAAAGTGCCAAAAATCTAAGCGGACTAGAAGCAGCCCACCTAGCCGCCGTTCTCCCTAATCCCATCCGATTTAATCCTACGGGAGATCAAAAATACGTCAAAAACCGCTCCCGCATTATCTATCAAATTATGAAACGACGTGGAATCGTCATCCCAGCGTTTAAAGAGGTAATGACCCCTACGAAAAAAGAGGAGATAACCGAAACCTCTGCGGAAAATAATGAGAGCGTCGTTGATTTATTTAATGCACCCTCCTCCAACGATTCATCCGCACCTCAAAGTGACAACATAGGGAGCCAAGAGCCTACCGATCAAAACGGGTCGCTAACCTTTTAATTTTGTGATACACTATTTTACAAAAGCAGGAAGGTTACTTGTATGAATAAACGGACGTTCCTTAAATTTTTCGCCCTTACTTCCGGATCGCTCGTACTCGCGGATACCGTTACACCCTCAAATGAGTCGGGTATTGGCGCATTACAAGAGTTGGCCCAACGAATGTTCGCCGAAATCATCTCCCAAAACGATTACTATGTCAACTACCAAGGCTCGGCATTTTTTGAGCAATTCAAAGATGCGCAACATCCTCGTGCAACCGTTATCGGGTGTTCGGATTCCCGTTTTCAAAGCAATGCCATCGATGCCTCTGCCGAAAATGATCTTTTTATTGTCCGAAATATCGGAAATCAGTTTAGTTCCAATAGCGGAAGCGTTGAGTACGGAGTCGAACACCTCCATACCCCTCTACTGCTTATTGTCGGGCATTCACGCTGCGGAGCGATCAAAGCAGCCTTAAGCAACTATTCGACGGAGGGAGTCAATATCATTCGTGAACTTGATACATTGTCTCTTGCCCTGCGGAATACCGCATTAAACGGTACAGTAGAAGCACAATGGCTAAGTGCAGTAATCGGCAACGTTCACCAACAAAGCTTTTATGCCCGTGATGCGTTTAAAGAAGAGGTTGAGAGCGGAAAACTCACTATTGTCGGAGTTGTGTATGACGTGGCCAATGATTTTAATAACGGATACGGCAGACTTAAAATTGTCAATATCAACGGAGAAAACAATCCGGAAAAAATCTTACAATTCCCGATAATGAAATCGCTCTTTAAGCCGGTACACGTCTAAGGACGATCCATCCCAGCAAAGAGGTAGCGGCAATCAAAGAAGCAGGAGCGTACGGATCACCGCTCAGTTTTTCGAGTGATGTCATAAGGGCAGGGGTAATCCCACCAACAATCCCTGCGGCACTTCCCAAAATCACCGCCGTAAACGATGAGCGATAGCCGTGGTATTGTAATGCCATAACCGTAGAGGCAAAAATAGGGGCTTGAAAAGCACATAAAAGTATCACCAAGACCAATGTTCCTGCCAATGCAACCCAATATCCTCCGATACTCATTCCGACCATCAATGGATAGATACTGAGTGCAAGAGCTAATGCCGCCGTACGCATCACCCGAAAGGAACCGATTTTATCGGCAACCATTGCCATTAACGGGATAAAAATGACTCCAGTCAGAATAGAAAGGGTATTAATCTGTCCCGCTTCAGCCTTACTCAGATGAGCACTCCCTTCCAGCCAAACAGGAAGATAGATAAATACCGTATAGTAAAAAATCCAAATAGATGAGGCAATAGTCAAAAATTGCCAAAATTCGGCACGGTGATGACGTAAAATAGCGATGATAGGGACGGTTTTGTCTTCGCTTGGGTGATAATCATCACTCAAATTACGACGTAAATATAAACCCGCTGCGGCGATAATAATACTCGCCCAGAACGGGATTCTCCATCCCCAATCTCCCATTACGTCTTCACCGAAATACCACAGCAACGCGCCGCATAACCCCGATCCCAAAGCCATCCCGATTTTTGCACCGACGGAAACAAAAGAACCGTAAAGATTTTGGCGATTGGGGGAAGATTGCTCGACTAAATAAACAATAGAGCTGGCGTACTCTCCCCCGACGGAGAGCCCCTGAATCATCCGAAGAACAACCAGGAGTATCGGAGCCATAATTCCGATTTGAGCATAGGTCGGCAAGAAGCCGATCAAAAATGTCGGAAGGGCCATCATCATCAATGAACTCAGCAAAGCAAACCGACGTCCTACCCGATCACCTATATGTCCAAACACCAATGCGCCGACAGGACGCATAATCATCCCAGCAGCAAATGCCCCGAATGAGCCTAAGAGGGAGAGAACCGGATCCGTCGAGGGGAAAAACAGCTTCCCCATCATTACCGCTAAAAAACCGATGAGGGCGAAATCGTAATACTCTATAACGTTGCCGATGATCCCTGCGGCAATGATTTTCTTTTTGGTACGGATCAAACGATCCACCCGCCGCCAAGCAGTTTATCTCCGTCGTAAAAAACACCCGCCTGTCCTGACGCTACACCCAATACAGGTTCATGCAACTCGACAATGGCGTGATCACCGTTAATGACAACATGGCATCTAACTGCAGTAGTACGATAACGCAGTTTTACATCACATTCAAACTCTTTTCGATCATCAAACATATTGACACGTTCCAACTCGACACGGTGGCACTCCAAATCTTCACGCGTTCCTACAACAATTTGATTGGTATCAGGTTTGATCTCTACGACAAAATGGGGATCATGGGCGCCGTGAACGTTGAATCCCTTACGTTTTCCGATGGTGTAATGCATATACCCTTTGTGCTTGCCGACTACCTTTCCTGAGAGATCAAGTACCTCCCCCTCTTGATCAACATTCACGTAAGGCTTTAGAACCTCCATGTATGTTGTTTCGACAAAACAAATCTCACTCGACTCCCCTTGCGAAGCAAACGACTCCAATCCTTCGACACCGGCAGCATACGCTTTGATATCGCTTTTGTGTTTTTCACCCAACGGAAAAATAAGTCGCGGCACAAGAGTAGGATCGATGTAAAAGAGAAAATAGCTTTGGTCTTTCGTATCATCATGCGCTTGTAAAAGATATTGACCGTCATGACGAATATAATGTCCTGTAGCAACATAATCAGCCCCCAAGGTGTCTGCAAATGCCACCATAGCTCCGAATTTGATATTGCGATTACATAAGGCACACGGATTAGGGGTTTTCCCTGCTTTATAGGTTTCGATAAATGGGGTAAATACTTTCTCATCAAACTGTGCTTGCAAATCAAGAATATGCAGTTTTACACCGGCAAAATCAGCGGCTCTTTGTGCACGTACCTGATGAATCTCATGATAACCGGGTTTGGAGTGAAGTTTCATATAAACCCCTTCCACCTCATACCCTTGCTCTTTTAAGAGTAATGTCGATACGGTAGAATCAACCCCTCCGCTCATTCCGATTAATACTTTTTTACCCATTACATATCACTTCCGGTGCAAATAGGCCGGTTTGCAAAATAGCTGGAGAGAACCTTATAATACTTCGTATCGTCCAACCCTTCTTTCTCCAGTGTTGCCATCTGTGCAACCAGCGATTTTTCAATTTCATTCACGACAAAAGGTAAATCATCCGTTAAAGTGATCAAATCCAAATCTTTCTCATCGATCATCCCTTCACTCAGCATCTTGTCGCGTAAAAATTGAATCAACGGAGCATAAAATTCGGTTCCTACCAAGAACAGTCGTACGCCCCATACTTTTCGAGTTTGAATCAATGTTAACGCCTCGAACATCTCATCCAGTGTTCCGAATCCCCCCGGAAAAATAACATACGCCATCGAATATTTGACCAGCATCACTTTACGGGAAAAGAAATAATCGAAGCTACGCCCTTTAGTAATATAGGGATTAGGCTGCTGCTCTTCAGGCAGTTCGATATTGAGTCCGATCGATTCGACGTTCTCATGATCAAACGCACCGCGATTAGCCGCTTCCATCACACCGGGGCCCCCTCCGGTTATAATATTGTAACCACGTTCACCCAGAAGACTCGCAAGGGTTTGCGCCTCTTTATAGTAAGGATGATTCTCATCTATACGGGCACTTCCAAAAATTGTTACAGAGGGTCCCAACTCTCCTAATTCATCAAATCCTTGAACAAAATCGGCAATAATTTTAAAAACACTCCATACATCGGCTGATTTGATATCTTTGACATAAATATTGCTTTGATACTCTCTCTTTTTCCGTCCACGATGCGGCATACTTACCCTTTAAGCTTGTTCAAACGGTCACGCTTCGTTCCGATAGAAGTTATTTGCACTCCGAAATTTCCATCTACTATAACAACCTCGCCCTGAGCAATAACATGATCGTCCACTAAAATATCGAGAGGATCATTGGCCAGTTGATTGAGCTCAATTACCGAACCGATATCCATACTCAGAACATCTTTAAGAAGCATCTTTTTCTTTCCGATACGAACACGAACGGGAAGCTTAACATCCATGATGAGGCCGATATTTTTCATCTCCCCCTCTTCAAGCTTCGGAACACTTACCGACGGGGTGTCAAAGATATTGCCACTTACGGGAGGGACATAAGCTTGTTGAGGCTCTGTATTTAAGGCTGCTTTTATCCCTGCATCAATTGCAAACATAACAAGAGAATTTATCGAACCAAGCGAAAAACTAAAAACAAACATTTTGGCATACGGGTCAAGATTTACTTCCCCGTTTTCAGGGATAAATTCGGCTTTATCCGGTTTAATAGTAAGTTTTGGAAGCTCTTTTTGAGAAGCGAGTGTTGTACTCATCGCCCCTAGAATATTCGAGATGATCTCTTTGGCAGCATCCAGGTCTTCGTCGTTCATAGACTCTTTCCCCTCACCGTCTCCGCCGAGCATCATATCGCCCAAGGCAGTCGCCAACTGAGGAGGCATCAATACCAGTCCACGCCCCGACGCATCGCCGCTAAAGTTCACTTTAACAATGGCAATCGGCGGAATGACATTGGAAACTATCGAGATATCTTCCGCTTCTTTGAGGGCAATAGTAGGTGTTTGTCCCGTCAATCCTTCAATCGTAGCTACCGCTTCTTGCGCAAATACCCCTGCAAAATCACTCATTATCCTCATCCTCCTCTATTAGGGGTCCTCGAATCATCTCTTTTACCCCGCTAATCCGTGCTTTTCGTTTCATTTCAAACTCTTTAAGTGCCCGCTTGACCGCATCTTTTTCCGTATCAATCAAGGATGTAATTTGAATCGACTTGCGGAATCGTCGCAATCCCATTTGTCCGACAAAACGTTCTTTACCGTCCACACTTACGTTGACCACATCATCTGCCGGGATATCAAGACGTATGATGTCCCCCTCTTTTAAATCCATAAGTTCATGCAGGGTTAATTCCGCATCCCCGAGATTCACCTCGACGCTCACGTGAGCACCCCCGAGTAATACTTGAAGCTCTTGGTTACGGCTTTTTTTCGAGCTTGTCTCATTGAGCATCAAATCACGACTCGCCAGTTTCGGCAATATCGGTTCCAGCGCGATAACCGGATAGCAGATATTCATCATCCCCGAACTGTGCCCAATGATAATCTCCATAACGACCATCACAACGATCTCATTTTGAGCAACGATTTGAACAACGTTAGGACTTGACTCTTTCGACTCGATCTGCGGATACAGATCGGTCACTGGACCCCATGCCTCTCGAAGCGTCCCCATCATTACCCGTAAAATAGTCTCAAACAAGGAGAGCTCGATATCGGAAAATTCCCGATTGGCTTCGAACGGCTCCCCTTTCCCCCCTAAAATACGATCCAACATCGGAAATGCGATGGAAGGATTAATCTCCAACACCCCGTTTCCTTCCAACGGTTTCATCGAAAAAACGTTGAAACTGGTCGGGTTAGGGAGCGACATCAAAAACTCTCCATAGGTCATCTGATCGACCGAATGGAGCTGAATCTCCACAATAGAGCGCATAATAGATGAAATCTGTGATGAGATAGAACGTGCCATTTTATCGTGAATTCCGCGAAATGCCCGAAGCTGCTCTTTGGAAACACGGTTAGGACGCTTAAAATCGTATAGGGTTATTTGGCGCTGAGGGAAGAGGTTATCATCTCCCGAATCTAATACGTCATCACCCTCATCATCGACAACGTCGAGGAGGGCATCAATCTCTTCTTGCGATAGAATATCTGCCATTATCTCCCCCCTACCGCATCTTTAATACGACGAATAACGGATTTGTGAATCTGTGAAATACGCGATTCGGTAATATTGACGATATCACTGATCTCTTTGAGGGTAAGCTCTTCAAAATAATAGAGCTGAATAATGATTTGTTCCCGTTCATCAAATCCAATGAGAACATCTCTTATGGCCTCTAATAAATCTTCATGTTCTATCCGCTCCATCATCCCCTCATTTTCAGGGGTACCCAACTGATCGTCAAGCGGCATCACCGTGTAAATATCCGAAGCGATACGTGCTTCATGCACTTTATCTTCTTCAATTCCAAGGATTAGGGCAAGCTCCGTATTACTAGGTTCATCATCATGATCGGCCATATACGATTCGATAGCATGATCGATCTCTTTGATCAATTTACGGCTGGAGCGGCTAACCACATCCAACGAGCGGAGATAATCGAGCATTGCGCCGTAGACTCTTGTCTTTGCATATCCCCAAAAAGAGTCATTTTGCGACTCATCGTATCGACGTGCCAACTTCACCAACTCTTCGGTGCCGATAGCACTTAAATCCATATAATCGACTGAACTGGGAAGACGCTCTTTAAGACGAAACGACATCGCTTTTACGGCTGGAAGATATTGGATTGCGAGTTGATCTTCACGGTGTTTAAGCTCTTGCGAATAAAGGTTTGCACCACTCATGCTGATCCCTCATCAAGTAATTCGGCTTTATTGGTATAAAACGCATCAATAAACTGCTCTCGCTTATTGATTTCTCGGACAAATGAATCCAAATTTCGCTCATGCGATTGCTTCGGAAACGGATGGGTCTTAATCCCCAAGGTCTGAAAATAAAATCCGACACACAGATGGGCAAAGAGATAAAAAAAGATAGTGATGAGAAGGGTGAATCCCAAAAAATTCTCAGGCGAAGTCGATTTTAATATCCCAAATACGATACCGATAAAAAATCCTTGTACCGTTAAAAAAGAGACAAAATTCGAACCTCGCATTGACCCACCTTATACAATTAAAAATGTTCCATAAGACGCTTGAACAAGCCTCCGAGACCACTCTCTTTGGGATTTACTAGCACATTTCGTTCCAGTTTTTTTGCAATACGCTTAACAATTAATTCTAATTCAAGAGTAGGAGTGGCAGTCGGAAAATCGCGACTAAAGAGGGCTCTTTTTTTAACACTGCTTGATATTTTCGGATCATTTGATACTTGCCCCAAATACAACAGTCGCAAATCCGGTCCAATATTCGCCTGTGCCACTTTATGGATTTTATCAAAGAGGGCCTGCGCCTCTTTATCATTGCGCACCTGATTCATGATAACATTAATTTCATTACGGAGACGCGAGGTCACTTTAATGGTCGCATACGCATCGGTTATGGCCGCAGGATCAGGAACCGTAACCACGATCACATCATCACATGCCCGTAAAAAGAGTTGAATATGCTCTCCGATCCCCGCACCCGTATCAATGATCATCACATCCAAATCATCCAGTACACCCGATTCATCCATAAACCGCTCAAACAATCCCGATGAAGCATATTTAAAAATCTCTTCCCCGCTCTCACCGGGGATCAGGACAAGATTTTTCTCGATCGGAACCAAAATTTCCTCGACCGTTGCTTCCCCTTTAAGGACATGGAGAATATTTTTTTTGATTTTGACATTAAACATAACGTCCAGATTCGCCAGCCCGATATCGGCATCAAAAATACCGACTTTCAATCCATAGCGCGCCATGATATAGGCCATATTGGAGCTGATGGTGCTCTTACCTACTCCCCCTTTGCCGCTTGTAATCGCGATAAAACGGGTTTTTTTTGCCGTAGTATTGCGATTTTGACTCACCAATGCTTCGAGTTTGGCGGCTTGGTGGCTCATGAACTTTCACCTCGACGATATCCGTGCAACAAACAATCGACCAAAAAATCACTGCTGGCTACCACAAGATCTTCCGGAACCTCTTGCCCCACTGAAAAATAGCTGATCGGCACTTTGGTCTCATAGACAAGAGAAAAAATATTCCCGAATCCTCTCGTCTCATCGAGCTTGGTAAACATCATCGTATCGATCCCCAGCGGAGCAAAATTCTCATACGTCGCTTTGAGGTCTTCATATTTGATCGAGCTGGGCATCACAAGGACTACGTCGACACTGTAATCGGTGTCATTGGCACGCAAGCACTCATAAATCTTTTCGATTTTTCCTTGATCATACGGGGATGAGCCCATCGTATCGATCAAAATAAAATCGCTGTGACGAAGAGCATTCAGCGCATTGGAAAACTCCGGCGGATCAACGACCGTCTCAATTCCCAATTTCATCATCCGTGCATACTGCATAAGCTGCTCGACCGCGCCGATACGGTAGGTGTCGAGTACCACCAGCCCCACTTTGTATTTTTTTTCCAGCAGATAGGAAAAACGTGCCGCAAGCTTAGCAATCGAGGTCGTTTTACCCACCCCCGTAGGACCGACAAGCATCAGCACTTTTTTCGTTCCGTTCTTGGGTGCCGTTTCCATCCGTACAGGGATCATTTTACGCATTAAGACTTGAAAATAACGCTTGACCGTCGCCGAATTCTCCCGCATTTTGGAGGGCATATGCTCCAAGGTGAGCTGCATGATCTGATCCAAATGTTCCTGATCCATACCGCTTTGTTGAGCAAGTCGGTAAATTTCAGCAAATTCAGGGGGGATGGCGGTCTGCATTTTTGGGGCTTTTTCATCCCAAAACATATGTTGAATCAGTTTGACCTTATCGCCGAGTTTTTCGATCTCCTCTTTGATAAGTTTGAGATCTTCACTCTCTTGAATAACACCGGAACGCGTGGGGCGCTCTTCTTCAGTCACTTCGGCTATTTTTGAAATCTGTTTGGCCGCTTCTGAAATATTAAATAAGACATCACTGCTTTTTTGTGCCAACGGACGCTGCTCACGCAAAGGCTCAGTAGGACGCGGTTTCGGTCTGCTCGGGGCATCTTCTTCGACCCCGACCACAATCTCATACAATGCGCTTTTACCAAGTGATTTTTTCTGTATTTCGCGGGTTTCGATGAGCATCGCCTCCTCGCCTACCTCTAACTGCGCTTTTTTGAGCGCCTCGGCAGGAGTTGCACCGCTAAATGTCAAAATTTTCATACTGTCTCCGAAAAGTGCGGCGCATACTCCGCAAAGGGATTCTGACACTGGGACGTCCGCTCCAATAAGGGTGCGGAACAATTAACTCAGGGTAATTCACTACCCGATCTTCAAAGAATATCATATCCAAATCCAGCGTCCTTGGAGCATTGGGAAAACTGCGAACCCGTCCAAAATGCTTTTCTATACGCCATAACTGTCGCAAAAGAGCTCTCGGCTCCAAAGAGGTCGCTATCTCAATCGTCGTATTGACAAAATCATCCTGCTCTACATAGCCAAACGGAGGATTTTTGAGTAAAACACCGCTACGAACCGGATAAAGGAGACTTTGGCGCTTCAGATAAATCCATAAACGGTTTAATCGTCGAGCCACATCACCCACATTTCCCCCGACCCCCAAAACGACCTGATATCGAAATCTTGAGCGTTTTCGAGATTGTGTCGGAAAATAACGATCCACATAAAGAGTATGATCGGCGTTTATCCTTCGACACAGAGGCATGATTTAGGCTTGTGCCTCTTCGTGAGCTTGACGCATTGCGCTGATCTCGCTGAGGATTTGCATCATCCCCACCATCGCCAAATGGTATCCGAACGGTCCGAATCCGATGATAGACGAAGTACATACCGGAGCCGTCATACTTTTTTGACGAAATTCTTCGCGGCGATAGATATTGCTGATATGAACTTCGATGGTTGGAAGATTCACCGCACTGATCGCATCACGAATGGCAATCGATGTGTGAGTATACGCTGCAGGATTGATAATGATTCCATCTGCGTCACCATAGCACTCTTGGATACGGTCAACGATTTCCCCCTCAAGGTTGCTTTGGTAAAACTCGATTTCGATGTCGTTTTGCGTCGCGACTTCTTTCATCTGAGCGTGGATTTGCTCTAGACGCATCGGTCCGTATACTTGTTGTTCACGTACACCGAGCATATTGAGATTTGGGCCTTGAATTACCACTATTTTCATGTTGTACCTTGCTATCTGTATTTTAAGGATAGATTATAAGGGGTTCTAGATTATAAGCAACTAAAAAGGGATATTTTCGTTGAGATCGTTTCGAAGAGATGCACGATTCACCCTCTTTTATCTGTATAATTTTGATTCGCTTAGCAATTCGTCATTTACAATTTTATCTATCAAAGAGATTTCATGAATATCCTTCTTGCCGACGCCATTTTTACCCCCGATGCCATTTACCGCAATCACGGGATTGTTTTTGATAAAACCATCCTTGCTATCTCCCCGAATGATCAACTCAAAACCCAATACGGTGAGCAGTGTCAGGAGTTGGGAGAGGGGTCGGTTCTTATGAGCGGGCTGATCAATTCGCATGTCCATTTGGAGTTTAGCGCCAACCGCTCTACCCTCGTCTACGGAGCATTTATGCCATGGCTCTCAAGCGTCATTGCTTCGCGTGACGAACTGATAAACGGATGCGATGAAACGTGTATAACCCATGCCATAACTTCGATGCTCTCTCACGGTATCACGGCATTCGGTGCGGTAAGTTCGTATGGGTTTGATCTTAATGCCGCTGCAGCAGCTCCGCAGAAAGTGGTCTATTTCAATGAGCTTATCGGCTCTGATCCCAAAATGGCCGATGCCCTCTATACTGATTTTCAAGAGCGCCTTTTTGCCTCTCAAGAGGTAAAACGTGAAGGTTTTTTTCCCTCCGTTGCAATCCACTCCCCCTACTCCGTACATCGGATATTAATCCAAAAAGCGCTCAAATATGTACAGGAAAAACAACTCCGAGTAAGTGCTCATTTCATGGAAAGTAGCGCCGAGCGTCAATGGCTGGATGAGAATGGCGGTGATTTTCACCCCTTTTTTGAAAACTTTCTAAAGCAGACCCAAGCGGCCAATACTGCCGAAGAATTTTTGACCTATTTTCGCGATATTCCCACCCTCTTCACCCATGTTGTACAGGCCAGCGATAATGAATTGCGACAACTACAGGAAGGAAACCATACAATCATCCACTGCCCGATTTCAAATCGACTGTTGGGAAATGGCGCTATTGACTTAAACCGTTTGGAAACCAATGACGTCCGATTCGTATGCGGAACCGACGGACTCAGCTCCAACTACACCCTTGATCTGTTTGAAGAGCTGAAAATTGCCCTCTTTATGCACCACCGAAACGATCTTCTCCCCTTGGCAAAACAGCTGTGGCGCAGTGTTACCTCAGACGCCGCAGAGGCTTTGCGTTTGAATTGTGGTACAATTGCCCCTTCTTACGATGCCGATTTATTGGTTACGCGCGTCGATTACCCAATCAACGACCAACTGCCGATTCACCTGTTGTTGCGTCCGCCTTCAATTGAAACGGTCTATATTTACGGTCAAAAAGTTAAAGGATTATAATGATGGAGTTTATTAAAAAAATCGGTTCTTGTATAGCACGCACCATCCGGTTTATTCAAGCCAATTTCAAAGCAACCCTTTTGGTTCTCTTTATACTATGGCTGTTTCTCCCCTCCTCAGATGAGGGGATCGGTGCCCATAACCTCGAAAAAATCTCTCTAAGCGGACCGATTCTTGATGCCACTTCGATCGTCAAACAGCTCGATGAAGCACGTGAAAACAAGGATATCAAGGGAGTACTGTTCAGTATCAATTCCCCCGGCGGTGCCGTCGCCCCCTCTGTCGAAATCGCCTATGCAATTAAACGGCTCTCTGAGACCAAACCCACGGTTGTCTACGCTGCAGGACTCATGGCAAGCGGTGGATACTACTCCGCCATTTGGGGTAGCGAGATTATTGCCAATCCGGGCAGTATGATCGGCTCTATCGGTGTCATCATGGAAGGAGCCGATATCTCCGAATTGATGCAAAAAGTGGGGGTCAAAACCCAAGTCGTTCATGCAGGAACCTATAAACAAGTGGGTACCTTCGACCGCCCTTGGAGCAACGTAGAGCGCGCCGAATTGGAAAAAGTGATTCACGGGACCTATGAACTCTTTGTCAATGACGTCGTACGTGCACGCCATCTTGACGCTAACCGCAGCAGTGAGTTTGCCGATGCCCACATATTTACGGCAGCACAAGCAAAGCAGGTGAAACTTATCGATGCGATCGGTGTGGAATATGATGCTAAAAAGCGGGTAGAAGCACTGACAAAAATAGAAAATCCGGTGTGGAATAAAGAAGATCCGATGGATAAATTTTTTAAACGGTTTGCGGCAGAAGGAGCCTCATTAGCTCACATGTACTTTCCGCCCGTTACATTGAAATAATGATTATGCACTCTTCACAAATGTGTAGAGTGTGCTTGGCTCTATAACTGACGTTCTTAATCCTCTTCATCTTCTCCGCTATAGGGTAATTCCAACGCCTTAATACTTCCGATAGCATTCCCTGCAATTCCCTGAATCGATCCATACATCCCCGTTGTGTTTTCGAGGACTTTATTGATCTGTTTTTCACGCTGTTTCCAAATGCGTTGCATTGCCCGTCGCTCAGAGTCCAAATCCGCTTGCATCTGTGAGAATCCCTCGACGATAGCTTCGATCTGCATTTTAAACTCATTACTGGTCAAAAAACTATAAAGCATGGTCATCTTATCGGTTTTGTTCTCTTCGGAGAGTAATGCCCTTGCCATACGTATGACGTTTTCACGCAACACCATCGACAACCCTTTGAACTCCTCGTAAGTACACACCCACACCCCATCGAGCAATCCCATCCGATCCATATCTTTTGGCATCGTGCTAGTGACCAATACCCCGATATCAGCTCCCCGATCACGCATATCGGCTTTAAACTTTTCGATCCATGTAGATTGAAAATCTTTGGTTCTCTTGCTCTCGTAATAGATTGTTCCGCAGTTTTGCATTTCGCGTGTATGAACACTCTGAATACAGTCTCCCCCGCGCTGACCTTTCTTGATCTCTTCGATTGAATCAAACGGATACTGTGCCATCAGCCACTCTTCGATGGCGAGTTCTTGCACTTCTCCTTGCAGTTGCATACTGCCCTGCTCCGCTTTGCGCTTCATCTCTTCGATCAGTTTTTTTTGATCTTCGAGTTGTTTGTCTTTTTCTTTGAGTTTGAGTTCATTTTGCTCATCGACCAGTTTGTGGATCTTCTCTTTTTCCTCTTTGAGGCGTTCGGTCAACACCTGTTCGGCTTTGAGTTTGGCGACCTCTTCGGCTTCAGTAATTGCGCGTTTGAGCTGTTCGATTTCGGCTTTTGAGCGGTTCAGTTCTTTGACCTGCTCAGATTTTTCGGCTAACTCTTTTTGGAGCAGTGCCATTGATTCACTTTGTTCATCGAGAATCTGTTTTTTGAGGGCATCGGATAGTTTTTGGCGTTCGGCTTTGAGCTGAGTGGATACACTGTCTCGGAGCTTTTCATCGAACTTTTCTTGCTGATCTTTGAACGCTTCTTCTTTGGCTTTGAACTCATCCATCGCCGCTTTGTACTTTTTACGGTGTTCATCGACTTCACCATCAAACTTGCTCTTCATCTGAGCTTCGAGTTGATGGTAGAGGATTTCGTTTACGTCAATTTGTGTGCCACATTTTGGGCATTGAATGGTGGTTTGGTTAGACATTTTTTACTCTTTTCCAACAACAGAAAGCATTTCATCGTAATGATTTCTATCCAATCTTTTGATTATTTTTTCTAAAATATCTTGTACAATTGTTTGACTTTCGGAAAGTATATTATCATCCATACCTTCATAAAAATCTATTACCTGACTATGAGAATATTTGTTAATAAATCGATAGATTTTTTCACAAAATTCAGGCTCTTCTTTTAATCCAGCTTCCATTAGTTGTCTAAAATCACTTCGTTGTTTTGGGTATTTGAATGTTAAAAATGCTTCGAGCAGTTTTCGTGACAAATTTGCAATCAGGTATGCATTTTCAAGATGTATTTTTTGCTCTTTAAAAGATAAGACTTTGGAAAAAATATAGTGATACTCGGAATTATATTTTACTAGTGAATCGTTTGCTTTACAAATTTTAGAACTTCTACTTCCATCATGATCAGTACTCTCAATGCTATAAAGACTAAAATGATATTCCTCACTTTTTTTATCTTTCTTTTTGAACCAATCACGTACAAGTTTAAAATAATTAAAGTTATGGGTCAATACGAAGATTTGTTTTGCATTTTCACATTCTGATTTTAAAAATGAATAGGCACTAAATAAGTGATTTGAATCAAAGCTTGAAATTGGATCATCCACCATAATAATACTATTTTCAATGCCATTATCATTTTCACGTAGTTTTGTAACAAAGTAGACAAATGCAAATGCCGTCTTTTCTCCCTCACTTAGATTACGAGCTTTTTTACCATTTCTGATAATTTCATAGCCATTTTTATGTTGATTGAACTTGATGGAGATATCGCTACGTCCGATAAATCGATGTAGCTTTTCATTAAATTTTTCCTCACCAGCCTGAGCATTAGATAATAAAGCTTCCAACCTTTCTATTTCAGAACCCAATAATCTTATTTGCTTGTTTAAAATCCCAACTTTCGCCGTTAAACATTTCAATTGCTTTTGTTTATTTGTATACTCATATTCGCTCTGCGCTTGTGAAGCATAATGCAATTCAAGCTTAGATTTCAATTTGTCTGTTTCTTCTTTAAAATTCTGTGTCTTCAGATTATGTTTTTTAATCAGCTCACCTATTGATATTTGCACAACATTAAAATCTTCAATGCTGCTAATGCCAATTTCAGCTATTTCTGAAAATTTTTCAAAAGGATTATCATATTTTTGACGTAATAAAACGACCCATTGATCAATCACACTATTGATAATATGTGCATTCTCTTCATATAGCTTGATCAATTCGAAATATTCTTTTTGAAACTCAGGATAAGTGTTGGAGTAGTCTTTATAAAAAGCTTCATTAACTTTTTTCACCTGCAACCAATCAATAGCTTTTTGTATGCGTTCTTTTAGCTCTTTAAATGCCATACTAAAGTGCTTTTCTATCTCCACTATTCGTTCTTCGTGCAAAGTTTTCCCACAAAATTCACAGTGATCAGACTGATGAGTTTTATGTAGTTGAAGCCCACTCTCAACCCATCTTCCTATATCTGGAAAATCGACAAAACGTTTTATCTCTTCTACGATAACACTCTCATTTAACACGTTTTCTAACCTTGCTTTTACTTTCAATGCTTGCTCGGCTTCGAAATGTATCGGCTCTAATGGATTTTCCGGAAACTGATTTGGTTTAATTGCTTCTGTTAACGATTCAACATCTTCATCGGATAATATTGAACTGTCTTCGAATACAGAAAGATTTTCTGCAATAAAAGTGTCCAACTTTCTTTTATCATAGTTAAAATAGTACTTATCACTCGTATCGATGATTTTGAACTTTTCTTTTATTATTCTATTGGCAGTATGCGTAAGAAACTTATCATTTGCTGTTTCCAATTCACTTTTTTTAAAACCTAGTTTTTTTTGCTTTTCTTCCTTATTTTTCTTTTTAATACGATTAGATTTAAGCTTTTCAGCTTCATCAATATGATCTTTTGAAACTAAAAGAATATTATTTATTTTGTCATTCCAGCTAATATTTTCTTCAACAAAACGTGAGTTAAAAACAAAAAGGTTTAATACATTCCCTTCAAAATTTTTCTCATCAATTATAGTTCCATTGTCTATTCCCACCTTAAACTGAAAATCCCCAAAATCTTCATAAAAGATAGATTGCTTTTTTGCAATCTGATAAAACAATTTTGCCAAAGTACTTTTACCGCTACCGTTCCACCCGTAAAAAAGATTGAATTTTTTAAAATCATCTAGTTTGGAACTATCCCACACAAAGTTCTCATAGATTCCGAAACTTTTCATTGATGGAATTTTTGTAATCATTCTATATCCTATACACTCTTCAAATCATAAATACAAAACTGATTCATCATTAAAACCTATACATTGATTTTTTGTTTTTTTAGATTATAGCGGAAAAGAGGGAAGAAGGAAAAAAGCTGGATTCCCGATCAAGTCGGGAATGACGAATGATATTCCGTTACCCTTCGACTGGCTCAGGGCGAACGGTGAATCGAAGAATGAATCATCTATACACTTTGTCTATATTTTTGTAACGTTTTGTTACTAATATGCTATAATTTTACCGATACCAAAAGGAAGACGCGGTGAATCTCTCGGCCGTACCGCCTTTAATTAGGAACGGGTCTTAGAAGGGGATGAGAGTCCTTCGCCTTTTGGCTTCACAAATTTCCGAAAATCAAAATAGCTTTTTTCTTTTCCACTTTTTTCTTCAACCGTTTCAAATCCAAATCACTTGTTTTTCTAAATGACGTCAAAAAAACTGTCTCACCTGATGCCGTTGCTTTAAGTGCAAAATAGTATTTATTCTCTTCGATATGGACGACACCCACCGTTTTTTCACCATCTTGGACAACAACGTGATGATTCATTACGATATATGAAAGTCTCATATAGTCAACAATATCTAAATCTCCATGATGCGTTAGATTTTTGATCAAACTTACTTCACTTATCACCGCATAGGAGACTTTGGCATTGATAGCATCGCTAATGATTTGATCGATGATTCCAATAATAAAGTGACCGTCATCATCTTTTGGCAATGTATGAAAAAAATGGATGATTTCTGTCTTCATCGATTCATAAGTTTATTGGTGGTGTGCAACTAGATAATCGCAATTTCTACCACTTCCGAGCGGACAATGCGCCGCTCATTCATCGCATCAAACCGATCCCCAACACTGAGTGCATCCAAATCGATTACATTCCCCTCACGAGCAATTTGGGCGAATCCACGTTTGTTTTTATGCTTAGGATTCTGTGCCTCGTAGGCTTCATTAAGTTGCAATATCAGAGAGCGTTTTTGTCGTAGGAGACTCTCCATATTCTGTATTAACCGCTCTTTGATGGGGATTATTTCCCGCGTAGCACGATCCAACGTGATCCGTATTTGAGCCTTTAGCCGCTCTCTAAGCTCTAGCAACTGCTCACGCTGAACACTGAGACGATGTTCTACCCCGTGGCGTTTAAACGCCTCTTGCATCGATAGGAGCTGTTCGCGTTTTCGCTCTAAACGTTGAGTGATCATCCCATAAGCACTATAGCGCATCTCATCGATACTTTGAATCATCTCGTTGCGGTCAGGAAGGAGCATCTGCATCGCTGCACTCGGTGTCGGGGCGCGCAGGTCAGAGACAAAATCGCTTATAACCCAGTCGATCTCATGCCCCACTGCCGAAACAACGGGTGTTTTCATACCAAAAAGGGCATCGGCAACTATCTCTTCGTTAAACGGCCACAAATCCTCGATACTGCCGCCGCCTCGTCCGACGATGATAGCATCGTATTCTTTGGTATCAGCACTGCGAAGGGCATTGGCTATCATCCCTGCCGCAGAGGGGCCTTGTACCAAGACATCATGAACGAAAAGTTGAACGAGTGGCCAACGCTGTGACGCAACCCGCTGCATATCCTGCAAGGCCGCCCCCGTTGCCGAGGTGATGAGACCGAGACGATTCGGAAATTTGGGAAAGCTTTTTTTGCGTGAGGGATCAAAATACCCTTTCTCTTCCAGCTTCTTTTTGAGTTGTTCGAAGGAGAGTGCCAATGCCCCCTGCCCGTAGGGTTCAGCGCTAAAGGCATTGATCTGATATTCACCGCGCGGTTTGTAGAGCGAAAGGGCTCCATGAAGGACAATATGTGCCCCCTCTTCGAGGGAAAACTTCAGCCGTGCGGCGTTCCCCTTGAACATAACGCATTTGATAGTAGAATCGCTGTCTTTGAGGGTGAAATAGATGTGGCCGCTACCGTGCTTGGTAATGCGGGAGAGTTCCCCCTCGACGCTCACAAACTCAAATGTTGTCTCTAAAAGGGTTTTAATTTGCTCATTGAGAGAAGAGACACTGAGCATTATATTTGACATCTATTCCATCCCACTATTTTATATCGGTTGCTTTGTATGCTTGTTTTTCATGAGTCGGTGTTGCAGGAAATGCCAATACTAATTGACGATCCCGTACCATCTCAGTCAAATGTTGCTTTCGTAAGGCTTCAGGACTTCTCTTGAGAAAATATGCCAAAACTGAGAGAGGAATATATTGACCCGAACAGATATTTAGAATAATATCTCTCATCACTTTTTTCGGCAAACGTCCATCTGTAGTTTCTTCTGCCATAGATGATAAAAACTTTAAATATTCAGGGTCTATGTATCTCACATCATCAATCACGGGTGCATCCAGATGATCACTCACCAACCGACCTTGTTCATCTCGAACTGCATCCGATATTCCTAAGCTACCTTCGGATATTCCTAAGCTACCTTCGGATATTCCTAAGCTACCTTCGGATATTCCTAACCTCTGAGGTAAATTATGAGTAAATACATCATCAGGCGTTGGCAGTTGTACGCCAGGTAATACATAAACAGTACCTCGTGACTTCCCAGAAGATTCTAAAAATCCATTTTTTACTAATTTCTGCAATGCCATAGATATATCATGAGCATGATCAGAGACAAGTTCAAGTAACCGATTATGTGTAACGACATTTTCTAAAACAGCAGTTATCATAGCGGTACGTTCTAATTGATTTAAACTATCAAAGTATTCACCAAACATACGACGTAAAACTTCTATTACTTCGGTTGGATACAAATCGATCATACGAAGCTCAAGTAATGTTTGTTCTGGTTCATCTTTTTCATATAAAAAAGGTGGACGCCATTCTTGACTTTTCCACCCGCCAAAGATTTTTGGAACTCCCGAACCTGCACGTTCTCCAAGCCCGATCATTAAAAATATTTGATGCATTAATCGATTTCTACAATCACTTTCCCCACCTTGCACCACTTGTTCAATCGGAAGACGTAAATTTCCAGGATTTCTAAATCCAAACATATCAGGTCTTTTAACAACTAAAATAGAAATTCTTCCTGAATAATCTGCATGAACAATAGTATTTACTAACGCTTCTCGCAGAGCTTCGTGTACTGGAGTATCTTCACGTCGTTGATCTCCTTTGAGTTCAAAAGGGGTCTTCAAATCAGCTACAAGCTTGCGATAGACTTTACGGTAAAAATCAAATAAGTTTCCTGACCATGTCCCATCTGGGACAATACGATCTACCCACCGTTTTTCCGTTTTTGCTTCAGGTCTTTCTTGATAATCGACAAAATAATGTGGCATAGCTTCTTGAATTGAAGGCCATTTGCCAAACATCAACAATCCTGCAATGGTTAAACCTACTTCTTTTGTCTGGCGGTCTTGCCTCCAACCATTAAGTTGTCTCAAAAATTCAAGTCCATCGTAATCAAGAAACGGATGTGTTGGATTACGATCTCTCAACATCTGACGATAAATGCGTAAGCTTTCCAAATCGATATCATCAAGATTATATCCATCTAAAATTTTACTATCCCGAATGTCTTCAACTTGTTCGGCGAACATTCGTTTTATTGTTTCGTCATAACATCTTCTATCACCTTCATGAAGACGTCGATAGGTATTTCCACCAAAAGGATTACCATTTAGGTATACAGGTTTTTGATGACGTGTTGCACGAGGAATATCAATAATTATAATTTCTGCTTCACCAATAGGCAAACGTTGTATATCTTTGTCTAATATGAGGTTATGACTTACTTTTTTGGGATTGTTAAGATTATCAAAAAGTTCTTTCAGTACTTTTTCTGCATCTGGTACACCTTTGGGTTCAAATACCCCATGCTTTTCTTTGACTCCGAGTATAACAACTCCGCCATGCGTATTAGCGAAAGCACTGTACGTTTCCCAAAAACTTTCAGGTAGTTTTCCACGTCCATCTTGTCCAATAGCAAGTTTACATTCTAACTCTACAGATTCAGATAACCATTGTAAATCATCAAGCGAAGATACAGTTACCATTTTATTCCTTTAGCCTACGACTTGAAACTATAGTGCTCGATATAATATTACTTTTTGCGGGCAATCATCAGGGTCGAAATATCCATTGAGAAGCTTTTGGTATAAAGCATCTCGAATCCCGCTTCTTCGAGTTCTTGTTTCATTTTGGCAACCGTTAAAAATCCCTCTATTGAATCTGGGAGGTATCGGTACGCTTCATAGTTGTTTGAGATCAATCCGCCGATACGGGGAAGGACATTATTCATGTACCAATCGCGCACCTTTCCGAGCAGTGAGGGGTTTTCGTTTTTCATAAATTCGAGGATAACAACCAATCCACCGCTTTTCAATACACGGTTAAATTCGCGGAGTCCCGCTTGTCGCTCTACAACATTGCGGATACCGTAGGAGATACTGATAATATCTGCCGAACCGTCGCCTTTAGGAAGTGCCGTCGCGGGTGCAATGTGAAACGACATGTGCGGGAATTTTTCCCGTCCCACACCGACCATCCCTTCACTTGGGTCAATACCGACAATCTCACCGACACTAAGACCTGCTTTATCGGCACGGCGTTTCCAATATCCCATCATATCACCCGTACCGCACGCCACATCAACAATCGAATCAATGGTTTTGGTAGAACAATAACCAAACGCTAAATCGCATGCCTTACGACGCCAGAATGTATCTACTCCCATACTTAATACACGATTTGCTCTATCGTATGTTGGGGCAATATCATTGAACATCGATACGATTTTTTCTTGTTTGGTCATCCGAAAATCACTTTTTATTTTTTTTTCATCCATAGGATAATATCTTCGTTTATTTTAGCGTGCACTACCTCAAAATCCTCTTGTAGTGTTCCCATTGTTTGTGAGCCGCCCCCAATGCGCGGGGCAATGTAACTCAAATACCAATTTACGACGTCACCGCAGGCCTGCATCATCGAAGCGCCCCCTTCAATCATTACAAGACGGTATTCACCTATTTTCTCTAACGTAGATGCAATAAAAACATCTCGATCAGGGACATTGAAAAGAGGGATAGTACGGTCAAAGTCATCGTTATGTGAATAGATCAATACATCAGGAGCTTTACCCTCTACCAAACGTGCATCCAGTGTCGGACGGTCACACCGCACTGTATTTCCGCCGATGACAATCAAATCGCATTTATCTCGAAGTGCGTGAACCTGTTTACGAGAAGTTGACGAACTGATTGTTCCGTTATCAAAAGTGCCGTCTAATCGCTGTGCCCATTTAAAAAAAACAAACGGATTCTTTTGCCATAGCAAAAAAGGCTCAAGAAGTTTTTGTCCCTCTTCTTCCATTACTCCGAAAGTACAAGCTATCCCTGCCTCTTCCAGAATCATTCCGCCGCCTGCAGCAGCCGGATTAGGATCTTTACATGAGATATAAAGTTTTTTAATCCCTAAATCACGTATCAACAAGGCACACGATGGGGTCTTTCCGCTATGTGAACACGGTTCGAGGGTAACTGCCATTGAAACATTTTCAAACACACCGTTATGAGAGGATCTGAGGTAATGGTGTATCGTATGGGAATCGTCACAATCCGCTACCGCGGTGTCACCGGAGAGGATGGTATATGCATCGCGCAGAGCATAAACTTCGGCATGGGGTCCTCCGGAACGTTTATGAGCGCCGCAAGAGAGAATTTCACCCGATTTGCCGATACATACGGCACCGACAGCAGGATTGGGAAAAGTGAGAAGTTGATAATCCCATGCCGCATTCAGGGCAAGGGTCATAGTGTATGAGGGGTTCATTACCACTCGAAGTAGGTCTTAGCCTTGCTGATTGAGCGGAACGGAACTTTTTGTTCCGTTCCCTCTTTGGTTTTTATAACGATTTCATCGTTAGTTGCTGCGATCAATTCACCGTCATATTTTTGTTTATCAATCGTTGAGAAAACAACTTTTTCACCGATCGATTGTACAAAATGATCGAGTGTTTTAAGACGACGCTCAATACCTGGAGAACTCACTTCAAGACGATAATCGCCGCCTACCGGAGGGGTAACATCCAGAAGTGGAGAGATCAGATGGCTCGCTTCAACACATTTATCCAAACTGATACCGCCCGGAGCAGTAACACTTACCCGATAAATGGTTTGATCGTTTTCATTTAATATTGCCGTGTCATAAAGAGAGAGTCCGATAGACTCGACCATTTTTTTAACGTCGCTTTCAAGACTCATCTTTCTTCTCCTTGGCGATTTTTGCGAAAAGGGCTTCGATATTTTGACTGCGCTTGAGGGTATCGTCAAACACAAAGCTCATCCGAGGCGAACGAAACCACCCTTGATCTTTCATACAGTGCTCTTCGATAATCGGGCGTGCTTTTTCAAGCAATTTCATGAATACCGCTTGTTCTTGCGCCGTATAATCATGCGGATCAAGATAGACTTTTACATCGCTGCGCCCGCGTGAACAATGGACGTCGATGACATCCACTTCACGAACACGAGCATCGGAGAGCTGAGAAATTGCTTCGGGGATCAACTCTTTGAGTATCGATTCCGTTCGCTTTATTTTGATTTGTGCCGGCGTCACAGAGATACTTTAGTCTCAATTTTTTTGAAGGTTTCGATAACGTCACCCACTTTGACATCGGTGTATCCGTTAAGGACAACTCCACAATCCATCCCTTTACCAACCTCTTTGACATCGTCTTTGAAACGTCGAAGAGAAGTAAGATCACCCTCATGGATAACGACACCTTCACGAATAACGCGAACCATTCCGCCGCGTACCAATTTACCGTCCACAACCACACATCCGGCGATTGTTCCGGTACCTCGTGGCATTGGGAAGGTATCACGAACTTCCGCTTGACCCGTATTCTCTTCACGGAATTGCGGTGCCATCATACCACCGAGTAATAATTTAACATCATCAATCAACTGGTAAATAATAGAGTAGGTTTTGATCTCTACCCCCATTTGTTTTGCCATCGCATTGACATTACCCGTAGGACGAACATTAAACCCTAAGAGGGCACAGTTTTCACTGTTGTTTACCAATGCAATGTCATTTTCAGTGATTCCACCGACACCGCTAGAGATCACTTCTACTTTTACCTCTTCGTTACGCAATTCTGCAAGAGCCGATTTAATCGCTTCGAGAGAGCCGTGAACGTCGGTTTTAAGAACCACTTTAAGGGCTTTAATACGACCCTCAGCAATCAACGAGGTCAAATCATCAAACGATGCTTTGGTGCTCAATGAAAGTTCACGGTGACGATCATACTCAGCACGTTTTTGTGCTACTTCACGCGCTTCACGATCACTCTCCATCGCCATCATCACTTCACCCGATGGCGGTACATCGCTCAAACCGACGACAACCGCTGTTTGGCTCGGTCCAATTTGTTGAAGTTGTGCTTTACGATCACTAATCAATGCTCGAACGCGTCCATAAGCACCGCCGCACACGATGTTGTCTCCGACACGAAGGGTTCCGTTTTGAACGATGACGGTAGCAACCGGTCCACGCCCTTTTTCCAACGTAGATTCAACAACAACCGCTTTTGCCATAACATCCGGATTCGCTTTGAGCTCCATCACTTCGGATTGGAGCAAGATCGCTTCCAAAAGCTCATCAATACCGGTCATTGCTTTTGCCGATACACCGACGAATTCGACATCTCCACCCCACTCTATAGGATTGAGCCCAAGTTCAGCCATTTGCGCTTTAACCATATCCGGATTAGCACCCGGTTTGTCCATTTTATTGACCGCAACGATAACCGGAACTTTTGCATCTTTTGCATGTTGAACCGATTCACGCGTTTGAGGTTTAACCCCATCATCTGCCGCGACAACGATAACGATGATATCGGTAAGTTGTGCACCACGTGAACGCATGGCACTAAACGCTTCATGCCCAGGAGTATCCAAGAACGTAATTAACTTCCCTTTTTGCTCTACTGAGTATGCACCGATGTGTTGAGTGATTCCACCCGCTTCGCCGTGGGCTACTTTGGCATTACGGATCGCATCAAGAAGAGATGTTTTACCGTGGTCAACGTGTCCCATGATCGTGATAACCGGAGGGCGTTCCACCGAACCTTCACTGTCAACGTGCTCTTCATCGTATGCGGTCTCGAGATTAAACGCATCTTTTGGGTCGATGGTAGTGACTTCTACACCAAACTCACTCGCCAAGATTTCGATCTCGTCTTTGCCCAAAAAGTCATTTTTAGTAACCATCATCCCAAGATCAAAAAGGACTTTTATAACCGCAGAGATACTTTGCCCTACTTTTTCAGCAAATTCGTAAACACGAATATCTTCTGCAATTTCAACGTGAGTAATGATTTCGTCTTCTTTAGCATCTTTTGTATAGCGTTTACGCGCTTCACGAGAGACCTGACGAGGTTTACTTCTATTAGCACCCTGCTTTTTACCGGAATTACGTCCGATTGGTTTTTTCTCTTTAGGCTTTTGTTCTTCTTCAGGGATAACTTTTGAACCCAAATCGTTCAAATCCATCAAAACAACTTGATTTTCTTCATAATCCATGGAAATATCGGACATATCATTACGGAAGATATCAAGCTTGATACCTTGATCTTTTTTCTGCACAGGTGCACTATTGTTTTGCGCTTTTTTAGCCCGTTTTGCTTCCAGCTCACGTTGTGCTTCCGCACTCAGTTTTCCGTATTGCGATACATTCAGATTTTCAGTACGTACCGGTGCAACAAATTCTTCTTCTACCGGACGTTTTTTCTTAACGATTTTAAGACCGGAACGTTTTTGAGGTTCTTGTTCCGGAATAACTTCCGGAGATACTTCCGCTACTACCGATACATCCTCTTGTACGCTCGGAGTTTTCAAACTCTCGGCGGTAACAACAGCTATCGGGTCAATCTCTTCTTTAACCGGAGCTTTCGGTGCCGACTTTGGTGCAGCCATTTCAGTGGATACACCGTTCATGATATAGTTCATGATTTGCTCGGCTTCTTCGATCGAAACCGTGCTCGAAGCGGTTTTAACGTTCAATCCCATTGTTGCCGCTTTATCGACAACCTCTTTGGAATTGATACCAAGTTCCTTGGCAATTTCATGAACTCTAACTTTATCCATCATTAACGATGATCTCCTTTAACCGATTCATAAGCAGCTCTAGCGCATTGCTCTTACACTGACGCGCCAACTGACCGGGAGCCTTTTTGTGCCCAATACACGGAGAACACATATAAAAACTTCGGCCTTGGCCTGTGTAAGATTCAAGAGAGCCTTCGTGACACTGAAGTCGTATGAGAGTAGATTGCGCAAACCGTTCACGACACACTACACACATACGTATAGGCTGATTTAAATTTCGCGCCATTATACCTAAAATTTCCTTTAGTTATCGCTCGA
This sequence comes from Sulfuricurvum sp., assembly GCF_041651515.1. GTDB lineage: Bacteria > Campylobacterota > Campylobacteria > Campylobacterales > Sulfurimonadaceae > Sulfuricurvum. The sequence goes on along the minus strand of NZ_JBAZJF010000002.1, from coordinate 280,160 downwards.
CTACGAGCCCGTCATTATCAAAATTTAAGATTCTCACCTCAAATTCTCCAAACGATTCTTTAAATTTATCGGCCAGCATTCTAGCATCTTGATCGTATACCATGTTAAAAAACGTCGATCCGCTCCCCGAGAGTGTAGACATCAAAGCACCGTTATCATACGCCATTTTTTGAATGGCAAAGAGTTCAGGAAGCATTTTCATCCGTATTTTTTGGTGAAAACGATCCTGAGTAGAGAGACGAAGCATCTCCCAATCTTCATTAAAAAATGCCCCTATCGTCACCGCAGTATGTGAAAGATTGAAAACGGCGTTCTCTTTGCTGTACGATTTTGGAAGTGTCGTACGCGATTTAGCCGTGGAAATAGGCTTATTGGGAATCACGACTACTGCTTTTAGATAATCGGGTAGATGCTTTTGCTGTGAAAATACTTTTTGCTTCTCTACCATCGCCGCATTAAAGCCCCCCATCACCGCAGGGGTGATATTATCAGGATGGGTCTCATAAACAAGGGCATGGTTCAGAATACGGCGTTTAGAGACTTTGACTCCTGCCGCTTCGTGAGCACAACTTATCGCACTGACGATCACCGCGGATGAGCTTCCCAAACCGCGAGACATAGGAATTTGGTTGTAAAACGTAAATTTAAAATTTTGCCGTTTTTGAGTTAAACGACGATAGTGATCGTTAAAAATACTGACAAAAAGGTTATTCCCTTTAAGCCGAGGGTTATTTTCACCCTCCCCTTTTATGGAGACGGCGAAAAAACGGGACGGTACCAATTCAACTTGATTCCGTAAATCAACAGCAAGACCGAGAGAATCGAATCCCGGTCCTAGATTAGCACTGGTAGCAGGTACACTAACAAACAATAATTATCCTTATCCTACCGCATCTATCCCATAATTAGGGGCATTGTGCGGAGTAAAATCGTCGATGCGTATCATCCGTGGAAGCTCAAAACGCTTTAATACCGGATTTTCTATCGGTTCCATCGTAATCGTATCCCTATTTTTAACAAAATAGAGCTTTCCAACTGCTTTGATGGGGTAATTTTCGTTAAAAAAGAAAGCGTCACGTGCCAAAAGGGGGATTTTCTTGACGATACTGAGGGTTTGAAGAAACAGATAGGTCACTTTTATCCCCATAAAACTCCCCGGGCCTTGCGCATAAATCAAATGAGAGAATTGGTATTTTTTCAAAAGAGCATCAAAAATCTCGGGAAGCGCATCGGAACTCATTGCTTCGCTTTCTATCTCTTCGATCAATTCCCCATTTTTATATATCCCCACCAGAACCGGCGAAGAGAGTGCGATAACCAACGCATCATGCATATGCTTTTGCCAGCTCTTTAGATTCAGCGGTGACCAGCTCTACAATCTCATAGTTTGCAGGATCTTTTAGAAGCTCTACCGTCAATTTATGGTTTAGATCGTGGCTGCCGGCAAATGCCTCATAGTTTCCGATAAAGTTCATTCCGATAAGCGACATATCGCCGATCGCATCGAGAATTTTGTGCCGCACAAACTCATTTCCGAACCGTAACCCTTCGGGGTTAAGCACTTTTTTGTCATCAAGGACAACCGCATTTTCCAAACTTCCCCCAAGGGCCAGCCCTTTGGAACGGAGGTATTGCACTTCGTGAACAAAACCGAACGTTCGAGCGCGGGCAATCTCGCTTTTATAGTTCTCTTTGGTAAATTTAAGAATATACGTTTGTTTATCAATAACGGGATGGGCAAATTTGATGGTGAAATCGTAGCTCAGATCATTCGAAGGGGAGAGTTTGACATACTTATCCCCTTCTTTGACTTCAACCTCTTTTTTAATCCGCATAATTTTTTTCGGAACATCCTGAGAGACAATTCCCGCTTCATCCAACAACATGCAAAAACTCATGGATGAACCATCCATTACCGGTATCTCATCCGCATCAACGATGACACGGAGGTTATCGATGCCGTACGCATAAATGGCCGAGAGCATATGTTCAATCGTTGAGATATACACGCCGTCTTTGCCGATCACCGTTGCCATTTTGGTATCGATGACATTGGAAGGGTTAAGAGGAATAGATACCCCTGCATCGCTTCGAAAAAACACGATACCGCTATTGCTTCCCAAAGGTTCCAGTCGTAGATGTACCGGAGAACCTTTGTGCAACCCGATTCCAACGAGTTCGACACTTTTGCCAATGGTTGTTTGCATCGTCATCGTTATTTCCTTTATGCCATTTCTTTTATTGTTGGTTCATAAACTGTTTAGCATTATCAATAACACTGGTAATATTATCGCTGATCCATTTTGTATCCATCCACTCTTCCGGACGCACTTCAATTCCCTGAACCAAAATACCGAAGTGGAGATGATCTCCCATAGCATACCCGCTCAGACCTGTTTTTGCAATCTCTTGTCCTGCTGCGACCGGATCATGCTCTTGAACATGTACTTCTGAACAATGCCCATAAAGGGTAAATAGACCAAAGCCATGATCAATAATGGGTAAATTTCCGTAAATTCCGTTGGGTTGTGAAAATACGGTGATCCCTCCGTTAGAAGCTCTGATCGGTCCATTATGAACACTCGCTAAATCCAGCCCCATATGATAGGCTTGAGAAATATTTTCTTGTCCTTTATAACTGTATATTCGGTGATCCCCGAAATCAGCTACTTTTTGTCCGTTTACAAGAGGATAAAAAGGTGCAGGATTAAAATCCGTAATCATTTTATTGGATACTTTTGAGGTTATATCATGAATAACTTTTTCGTTATCGGCACGTACCTTTTCATTGATAATCCGAAACTGTTCAAGACGATCGTCTACTCCGACCGTTTGTTGATATTCATTCGCTAACTGTGCAATTTTACCGTCTAAAAATGCATCACTAAGTTCGATGTTCGATGTTCGGTATACATGATCTTTTAACCGGATAGGAATCACGCTTCGCGTTTCATTTCCGGCTTTGTCACGCGCAACAACGGTTGCACTGAAATTCTCACTTTGCACCGGCCAGGCTAGCAACGAAGCGTAGTACCCTTTTTTGACAAACGGCTGAGCAATAAATGTTTTACCGTAATTGGTCTCAATATTGAGACTTTGCATATGAGGATCTTCGGCTTTGAAAATAACGATCGCCGATCCCCCTTTTTGAATTTTATATGAATTGGCAATAATCGAAAGAACCGGACGGCGCTGATCGATAACCAACGTAAGCTCTTCTTTTACCGTATTACCGGTAAACATCCCCCACAAGCTGTTATCGGTTGCTTCAATCGTTAACGTTACCGATTCGGCTTCTACGCGGCGTACCCCTTTTGGAGGAAGAATATCAAATACTCTTTTTTTCTCTGCACTTGGAGTATTATCATCGACAACAACCCATTCATCATGTGCCGTAGCAAGGGTCGCTTTGAACGATTTTAATCCACTCGCATCCTCTACATTCACATGAATCGGATCTTTAAAATTCCAATATCCGTCATGGCTGAGTTTCAGTACCGGATCTTCCCGTTCAAACTTCGGTGAAAACGCCACAAAACCAATCGCACCCACAACCAGTGCACTCAAAATCCATCCAATAATTCCTGAACCGTTTCGGCCTCTTCTCACACAAGCTCCTTTGTTATCATCCGTATCATCTCATCAAAAAGAGTCTGACTATCTGTTTCTATTCTGGCACCCGCTCTACTTGCATGTCCACCGCCGCCAAAATGGCTCATTATATGCGAAGCATCTACTGTCCCATCCGTACGCAAGGATATCTTCACTCCACCTAATGGATGCTCCACCCGCAGAAGTGCGGCTCGAACCGTCCTTAACTCAAGGGCTTCTTCGAGTACCCTTTTACATTCACCGAGTGATGCACCGCTTTGTTCCAAATGATGTGTACTCACCTCGAAAAGAGCCAATGCCCCCTCTGAAAAAAGCTGCATCTCTTTTAAAAGTCTCCCACGCAATCGCACTGAAGCCAAAGAACGACGTCTCATCATCCACTCAATACACAATGCATGATCGGCCCCGAGGACAATCAATTCATGTGCCATCAAAAACGTCTTAGCATTACAAATGGGTGCACTAAAGCATTTTGAATCATCCATGAGTCCCGCATAAAGCGAAAGTGCCATTTTACCATTGATTTTTATATCATTGGCAACAAAAAAGTCATAAACCACTTCCGTCGTACTGATTGCATTCAAATTGACAAGATTTATTGTTCCAAAATTATTATTACTGCGATGATGATCGATATTGATCAGATTCAAGGAGGATTTAATGCCCAAACGCTCAACGCTGCTGCAATCGAAACTGATCAACAGATCAGCATCATCGCTAAAGCGGTTAGTTAGTTTATCAAACCACGGAAGAAAAGCCAAGTTTTGGTTAATGGATTCAGAAGAACAAAAAAGGGTGATTTTTTTATGAGTACGCAGCAAATAGGAATAAAAGGCACAAGCCGAACCCAATGAATCCGCATCAGGATTTTCATGAACGATAAGGACGATATGTCGGGCGGAATTGATCAGCGATAAATGCATAAGGACTCATTCAATAACTATATAGGCAATAAAAAACATTATGAATTATAGCATTTTATTCCCATATAAAGTTTCTAGCAATACCTTTATTCTAACTGATCGTAACTGCCCCATGTTTAACGTTACAGGAGATTTAAAAAATCTCTCTATACTTTAGAATCCACCACCCAAAGCTTTTATTAAAAGTGTCTGATTAGATAAAAAAGCATACTTCTCATTCACCAGATTTTCACTTGTTGTAAGTGACGTTACAGAGGATTGCAGCAAAAAGCTATACGGCATAATACCACCGACGTAACGCTGATTAATGAGCCGGGTTTCTTCAAAAACTTTCTTTTCTTGCAATTCTAACGATTGTATCTTATCCTGCGTCGTTGAATGGAGAAACAACAAATTATCGACCTCTTCTAATGCAGAGAGAATGGTTTTTTTGTAAGCATACACATTCTGCTGTTTATAGGCAATCGCTTCATTTTCTTTTCCTTTGATATACCCCCCGTCAAATAACGGCATGTACACACTTGCACCAAAGTTATAGAACCTTTGCGGCTGTTTTAAAATAGTACTCAAATCAAGACTTTGTTGCCCTAATGCCCCTGTTAATGAAAAAGAAGGAAAATAATCGGCACGTACAAATCCGATATTGGCATTCGAAGCTATTAATGCTTGTTCTGCCGCAAGAATGTCAGGTCTGCGAGCAAGAAGATCTGAGGGCAATCCTGCAGGAATTGAAATCCGTTTGCTGTACAGCTCAGAGATACTCAAACCGCGTGAGACTTTCTCCCCGGGAACTCCTCCGGTAAGCATTAACAAATGATTTTCTACCGTTTTAATCTGAGCCTTCAAGTCGCTCATTTGATCATTGATTTTAAGTAATTCTCTTTTTGATTGAGACACTTCAATATCAGTGGCTGTCCCTTGATCAAACTTTGCCTTCGAAAGGGCAAGCATCTCACGTTGATATACGGCTAATTGATTAACCTTGTCAAACGTGTCATCAAGGAAACGGAGTTTAAAGTAACTTAAACAAATATCCGTAGTCAGCGTTTGCTGCACTTGAGACTGAACAAATTTACTTTGAAGAATAGTGGCTTTTGCCGCTTCGCTGGCACGTCTCCATTTTCCAAAAAAATCGATCTCAAAACTGCTCAAAGACAAACCGAATACATTATTGGTATAAAGTTTACCTTTTTGGCTGTTACTGAGCATTGAGGCGGTATTTTGCGATCGTGTCGATGCTCCCCCCACCCCAATTTGCGGATAAAAGTTAGAATCTACCGACTCAGCTTCACCGATCATTGCATCCACTTGAGACATAGCAATTTTAATGTCGAAATTGTTTTCTACACCTTTATTGATGAGCCCAGATAATGCTGAATCGTTAAAAGACTCCCACCACTTTTTTGTCTCTTTAGAAACATTCATATCCATTTTTTCGTAGCTGTTCCATTCAACAGGCAACTCTGTTGCAGGACGTTTATAGTCCGGTCCAACGGTACAGCCTGCAATAAACAATACAAGAGGTAAGAAATAATATTTATTCATGATGAGCCGCCTCTTTGCTTGATTCATCGATCAATTCAACTTTTTTTGGCACATATTTCTCCTGTAATGTTGCAACAACAAAATAAAGAAACGGAATGAAATATCTCGCGATAAACGTTGCAGCTAACATACCGCCAAGAACACCCAACCCGATTGAGTGACGGCTCTCTGCACCTGCACCCGAACTTATAACCAAAGGAAGAACCCCAAGTATAAATGCAAGAGAGGTCATAATAATCGGTCTATTCCGCATACGTGCTGCCTCTTTAGTCGCTTCTATAATACTAAAGCCTTCAAGCCGTTTTAATTCGGCAAACTCTACGATCAAGATCGCATTTTTCGCGGCCAATGCAATCAATGTCAGCAGTCCGATTTGGAAATAGACATCATTGACTTTATCCATAAAATACACAATCGCGTATGCTCCGAATATACCGAATGGAACCGCCATAATAACGGCAAACGGTAAGCCCCAAGCTTCATACTGAGCAGCAAGGATAAGAAAAACCATCAGCAAGCCGAACGCTAAAATTGTTGCAGAGCGGTCACCTGCTTGCTGCTGTTGATAAGCAATACCTTCCCATTTATAACCAAAATACGATGGAAATAATTTTTGTGAAAGCTTGTCCATGGCATCCATAACGTCACCCGTACTGTAACCGTCTTGTGGATCAATAACAAGCCGTGTCGCAAGGAGACCATTAAAGTGGTCAATACGTGCCGGTGCGATTCCGTATCGTATTGTTACAAGATCACGCAATGGAATCATAGTGCCGCTTGACGATTTAACAAAAATCTTTCCAATGTCTTCCGGAGTTTTTCGGTTTCCGGCATCCGATTGAACTTTAACCCAATAGGTCAAGCCATTTCGAACAAATTGATTAACGTTTTTGTACCCGATAGTGCTTTGAAGAGTCTCAAACAAATCGGTCAACGAAACGCCGAGTGTTTTTGCACGTACTCTGTCAACATCCAGTAAAATAACCGGACAATTGGTTTGCAATTGAGCGGATGCTTTTTTAACTTGCGGAAGCAATTTTGCCTCTTCGATAAATTTATTGGTTATCGTTGCAAGCTCAACTTCACTGTTCGCATGGTGCGATTGAATCCAAAGCTGTACCCCACCCGTTCTGCTAAGTCCGCGAATAGGCGGTGGTCCATAGACTTTGAATTTAATGCCCGGAATTTTTTCAAGTTTTTCCGTCATTGACTTCATCAAGCCATCGGCTGAGAGAGTTTTACCTTTACGCTCTTCCCAATCTTTTAGTCGTACGGTTGTTGTTACCGAGTTTGGCTCGAGTTGTCCGGTAAGAGCATTACTACCGATCATCGAGACAACATCTTTAACCCCTTCCGTTGATTTTGCCATAGCTTCAATTTTTCTTGAAATAGCATCGGTATTTTCGATTGTCGAACCGTCTTGGGCCGTTGACACAATATAAAAATATCCCTGATCTTCTGTCGGAAGGAATGCTTTTGGTACAGATGACGCAAAAAACACAATGGAACCAAGAATTAAAAAATAAGCAATAAAACTTGTCCCTTTGTTTCCAATCATCCAGATGGTCGATTTAACATAATTTGTTGTTGTTCTTTCAAACCAATCATTAAACGCTTCAAACATTTTAATCGGTTTTTCATCTGCACGAAGAAAAAGTGCCCCTAATGCCGGAGTAATGGTCAACGCAACCAATCCTGAAAAAATAACCGATATCGCAATGGTTACCGCAAACTGTTTATACAACAGACCTGTCATACCACCCATAAACACCGATGGTATGAAAACGACACACAGTACTAAGACGACCGAGATAATCGGCCCGGTCAATTCATGCATCGAGAGGATAGCCGCCTTGAATGGAGAAACGCCCTCCTCTTCCATAACCCGCTTCATATTCTCAACCACAATAATGGCATCGTCGACAACAATACCGATGGCGAGAATTAAACCAAACAGCGTGAGCGTATTGATCGAAAATCCCAACATGTACATGCCGATGAAAGCTCCCAGCAGTGAAACCGGAATAGCAATCGATGCGATCAAACTGGCACGCCAACTTTGAAGAAAAACAAAGATGACCAATACAACCAAGGCAATGGCTTCCGCTAAAGTTTCAAAAACTTCTTGAATTGAAAGTTTTACGAAAATAGTCGTATCATTGGGGATAGAATAGCTTATACCCTGTGGAAATGATTTCGAAAGCTCCGCCATGGTTTTTTGAACAGTTGCAGCCGTTTCAAGCGCATTTGCCCCGGCTTGTGCATAAACGGCAATCATAACCGCCGGTTTACCGTTCACACGTGCGAAAAATTCATAGTTTTCTGCCCCAAGTTCTACACGGGCTACATCTTTAAGCATAACGACGGAACCATCGTTATTAGCACGAAGAATAATATTTTCAAATTCTTCAGGTTTTACCAAAAGTCCGTGAGCACTTAACATATAGGTAAGTTTTTGCCCTTTCTCAGACGGTCCCATACCGACTCGCCCAGGAGAAACCTGAATATTTTGTTCATTAATAGCTTTATTGACATCCGGAACGGTTATTCCCAATGAACCCATTTTATCGGTATCCAACCATACCCGCATAGAATAGTTTCGGGTTCCCATAATAGCAGCCTGTCCTGCTCCTGGGATTCTCTTGATTTCATCAATGACATTGGCTTTCACATAGTTACTGATTTCTACATCGTTCGTCTTCCCATCGGGTGAAAACAGTGCAACTTGCATAAGCATATCTGGTGCTCTGGGCATCGTTGTAACACCCAGTGTTTTAACTACTTCTGGCAGTTTTCTGAGTGAAATATTAACACGGTTTGAAATATCGTTTTGTGCGATATCGATGTTAGTACCTACTTCAAACACACACACGATGGTTGCAGCACCTGATGGGCCGGAAGCATATGAATAGGTGTAAATTAGGTGCTCAGCCCCAGAAATTTGGGCTTCTATCGGAGCGATAACCGTATCGGCAATTGTTTTTGCATCAGCACCGGGATAACTCGCCGTTACAACAACGGTCGGAGGTGTAATACGCGGAAACTGCGCGATGGGCAATGACTTTGCGGCCACAAGCCCAATGATAATAATTAAAATTCCAAGAACGGAGGTTAAGACCGGTCTTTTAATAAAGAAACTAGACATATTTTCCCTTGTTATGCTTTTTAATTTTTGATTACGATTTTGCCGTCGTTACCAATTTTTTCGATGCCACTTTTCACAACAAGATCTCCATCTTTAATCCCCTGGATGATAATTACCTTATCACCGACCCATTTGCCAAGTGTTACCGCCTGCTGAACAGCTGATCCGTTATTAACCGCTTTATAGACAAAATAGCCGTGTTCCCCTTGCATGAGTGACTTTTGTGGAATCAAGAGGACATTTTTCATATTGATATTTCCAAATTCAACATGTACATATTGTCCCGGAGAAAGCTTCCCGTCTTTGTTATCGACAATAATACGTGCAGTACGTGTTCCGGTCGTTTGGTTAATTGTCGGTGCAATATAATCAATTTTTCCAACACTTTCATAATTTTTCCCATCGGTAAAAATTACTTTTACCGGCTGACCGATTAGGTCCTGCGTTCCGGAATTTGATAAAATTGCCTCGTAGTCGGATTGACTCATCTCAAAATTCATACGAATTGGATTGATTTGGGAAAGAGTAGTCAATAAACCGTTTTGTGCCGGAATAATATAACTTCCTTCGTATTGCAAAATTTTATCAGCAACCCCATCAAACGGTGCAGTGATTTTGCAATAACTCAAATTCAGTTTTGCCTGATCCACTTCTGCATTCGCAGCTGATAGATTCGCTTTTAATGTTCGTAATACTGCTACTGCCGTATCATATTCTTGTTTCGTCGCTGCTTTACTTTCGTACAAAGGGGCTATACGGTCAAAATTTTCTTTGGCGTTCGTATATTGTGCTTGAATCGCTTGCTGTTTTGCCTGAGCGTTGTCGAGAGCTAATTTGTAGGGTGCCGAATCAATTTGAATCAGCGTTTGCCCTTTTTTCACAATGGCTCCGTCTTTGTATTCCTGTTTTAAAAGGTATCCATCGATTCTAGCTCGAATCTGCGTATGTCGGATAGCTTCAGCGGTAGCCGCATAACTCGTATCAACAGGAACACTTTCGGGCTTAATTTCAACAACGCTTACCGTTGCGGGTTTTTTGTCTGTTTGTTTAACTTCATTGGAGCCGCACCCTACTAATAGGGCACCCACAAGCAATAGTGATCCGTTAAACTTCAGAATCGTTTTATTTGTTGTCATTTCGAAATCCTTAATTACGTCTTTATGATTTTAATTTAGCTATCAAGCTGAAGAAGAAGGCTGCGAACCAGATATTCCTGATTTACGGATGCATCAATACGAGGAAAGACGTTCTTGGATAAAACATCAACATCAACAAATTTTTTAAGCAGCGTAGTCAATGAATAAATAATGACAGCCCCTTCTTTGGTATCCTTCATGACACTTGCATTAATATGCCACAAATTTTTATTGTGGATAAAATCCGGATGGCGTGTATCGCCGATAACAATATAATTACTCTCTTTAACGAGTTCATACAGTGTTTCCGTTAACACAATATTCGCTTTTGGTTGTGCACTGTTAGCAGCAGCTACCATAGAAAGCGTTTGATCGCTCAGATGGTGCATATCCAAGCGGAGGGTAAATCCAAGAATCGTTGCAAGTGATACCCAACTTCGCAATGTTGCTTCTTCGTTTCCAATGTAAGAAACGACAAAAGATTCATCCGTCCCACCTGTTTCTATCATTGACATGAATTGACTGAGGACAGGGATAGGATTACACTCTTTCGAAGCGGAACACATAACGGAAGCCGTCGAATTTTCGGTGAAAATCTTGATATCTTCTTCGCCAAAATCTGACATTATAATCAGCTGATGATGATTGGATAAGGTATGCGCAAAATCTTGCGGATGGACGGATGCATCAAAAGAGTACTGTGGCAGTAATAGAGGATAACCTCCGGACTTTATGATGGCAGACATAACATCAATATGGACAACAGGACTGAAAGATCTAATTGCAAGAGGGATAGTTTTGCCCTCTAAAAACCGGTTGCTGACATTTCGTCGCGCTTCAGATTTCATGTTGTGTGCCAAAGAAGTTATTTGACGGAGGCTCGTGCCTGTTAACGATTTAATACCAAAGAAATTTTTCAATTTTTCACCTTAGCCCTATTAAATTTGCTTATGAAATCGAGCGAATGCTAGCTTAATTACGGTTAACAAGTCAATCCATTGTTTTATGTTATAGCATATAAATAAACATAATAAAAAAAAATCATTTCCTAGTTTATTATTTTTTATTATAGTTATAGATTGTGCGCTATCTGTGTGTAAAATCCCTGATTTAGCCGTATAGCCCCGACGTTTTTATCAAAATTTTATCAAATTATTTTTCATTACTCTGCTATTTATTGTAACTTCACCGAATCATTAATTCGGCAAAGCTATTTCTTTAAAATTTATAATTTACTTCAAGACGGTATTCATTATTATTTACGGTATTGGTAGTTGCTGTGGCGGGAGCAAAATTTCGTTGATAGTTAGAACGCAACCATACTTGTAAATTTTTCACACTTTCAACATTATACTTAATATCTAAATCTGTCTCTTTTGCGTTCCATGTAGTACCGGGAACGTAATCATTTTCAGTTCCGATCATATATCGTGCATGAGAAACACTTGCTTCAAAATCATAGCCGGTTAAATTTTTGAAGTCATAGCCTGTCAAAAGTTTGTAGGATTTTGTATCGGCAAAATATTGATCCCGTGTTGATTGGGTATATGTAAAAGAGTTCATACCTCCCCATGGTGCAATAACACCCCCATTATTAATCGCATTCAAATTCGAACCTGTACCCGAATAAGCTGCCTTGAAAATAATATCTTTGTAAAGAGATTGAAGTTGAAAGCCATAATACTTGGAATCAATCGTCCCTATTTCTTTACTACCGACACCGTTTTGTTGCATATATTGCGCCGAAGCTGTCATTTTAACCGCAGGGTTTAATAAACATTTCCAAGAATAATCGCCCTGTGCGTACATCGTGTTAAATAAATCTTGAAGATAATAGTCCCAAAGCTGTAGTTTGGTATGAGGGACTCCTTCATAAACGACGGACGCCATCGTTACCCCCTCTTGAGAGACATTACCTCCAAATGCGCCTCCTGACATAGACTGAAAATCGCCATTTTGATAATTTACTTGCGCAGTCATCCCATGATATCCGTTACTTCTTTTGGTAGGATCGTAAATTGCTCCGTATCCGTATGCAAGGGCTTGTGTCCCCAATTTTGCCCCTGGATAGGGATTCGTGCTGCTGGTCGGCATATCAAGATTATACGCGTAGGGACCAAAAGCATTGGACGCTGTCCCGTAGGCAATACGTGTAACCTGTCCAAGGATAATTTTTGTATCGGATATATCCGTATTCGTAAGGACAGCTGCTTCAAAAAGATTCGGTAACATCCGTGAAGCATCATCCGATCCGATCAAGGGAGTATCCAGTCGCTGACGTCCGATTTTAAATACCGTATTGTTTTTTTGATAATTGATATACATTTCACCTAAGTAGGTATATCCTTTATCATTTGAATTAAAAAGCGTTTTGTCATTTTTCTTGGTAATTGGACTTATACTATCTACTTTGTTGGTTGAGTACAATAATGCCCCCGCCGATATACCCGATACCGGCGCCGTTATAAATCCGAGTTTTCCCCCTACTGCCAATCCGTCGCGCCAGTATTCATCTCCGGTATACGCTTTATTGATATAGTATGCTCGAAGTTCTCCGGTTACATTCCCCTCTTTAAACGCACTTGCTAAATCATCTGCCGCCATGGCTGCTTCAGCTAAACTCAAAATAGCTATGACACTTAACCCTAGAGTATATTTTACTTTCATCCATTTTTCCTTTATTTCTTTTATGATATAACGATATTCAAACATCTGAGCTGCAACTAATATTCTTGAAAACAGGCGACACTTTCGTTATGTTTTGTAGGATATAACGAATTATAGGAAAAAATTGTGCAAAAAGCAACTACGTAATTGGATTACGTAGTTATTACGGTCTATTTTGTTTTTTTACCCATTTTATACACATACGCAAGAACTTCAGCAACAGCAGCAAACATCATATCGGGAATCGGGTGATCGATATCCACCTCAGCATACAGGGAACGTGCCAATGGAGGATTTTGAACCACATGAACACCGTTTTCGCGGGCAATCTTTTTGATTTGGATGGCAATATTGTCCACCCCTTTGGCAACCACGACAGGAGCAAAGTGTTTGGTCTCGTCGTACTTTATTGCTACGGCGTAATGGGTAGGATTAGTAATGACCACATCGGCGCTCGGAACAGAAGACATCATCCGTTTGCGGGCTGCCTGCATCTGAATCTGACGAATTTTCGCCTTTATATGTGGATCCCCTTCCATATTTTTAAATTCGTCTTTGATCTCTTGTTTTGACATCTTAAGTTTGTCAAAATATTGTTTACGGGTCAGAAATAAATCGACCATGGCATAGACGGAGATAATAATAAGCATCACCACAGCAAGAACAATGGCTTTATCCCGCAACCATCCCATCTGATCTTCGAGACTAAAAAGGGCTACAGTAGGAAGCTCTTGCATATAATGCCAGAAAAAGAGAAATCCTATCCCCAATGCCGTAAAGGATTTAAGGGTAATTTTAATCGATTCAAGCGCTTTTTGAAAGGTAAAAAGATTACCCAATCCCGCGATCGGATCAAGTTTGGAGAAATTGGGTATCAGAGGCTTCGTTGTAAAATTAAATCCAATCTGCGCCACTGTTCCCGCTACTCCGGCAATCGCTACGATTATTGCAACAGGCAATGCCATAATCAGCGTCTCTTTAAAAGTGACAAACGCAATATTCATCATCGCTTGACGATCTAGCGGTGTACCTAAAAGGGAAAAATAGTACCGGGCAAGATTAAGCATACGATCGGCAATAAAGGTAAATAACATCAAAAGTGCCAATATAGAAACCAAAAGAACAACGACTCCGATAATATCCTGACTTTTGGCAACGTTCCCCTCTTCTCGGGCATCTTCAAGTTTCTTGGAGGTGGGTTCCTCCGTTTTTTCCGTATCGTCAGCCACAGATTAATCCATTTTCATCGACATATCAATCCATGAAGCTTGATGTATTAATGAGCCTGTGCTGATCGCATCTACTCCCGTTTTGGCGTACTCTTCAATGGTTTCTAACGTAATATTACCGCTTGCTTCGAGTAATATGCTGCTGTGGTGTTTCCATTTGTATTCCACTACTTCGCGGAGCTGTAGAGGTGTCATATTGTCACACATCACAATATCCGCTCCCGCTTTCATCGCTTTTTTAGCCATCTCGAAATCTTCCGCTTCAATCTCGATTTTCGAGGTAAACGGAATCTTTTTACGCGCCTCTTCCATAAAACTCTCTAAATTAGCAATCGTTTTGAGGTGGGTATCTTTGAGCATCAGAGCATCGTCCAACCCCATCCGGTGATTCGTCGCCCCGCCGATACGGGTCGCGTATTTTTCAAAATTGCGGAGCAACGGGCGGGTTTTTCGAGTATCAAGGAGTTTCGTACCGTACGGTGCTATGAGATCAACGTATTGACGGGTCAATGTCGCAATGGAGCTGGCATGCAGCAGCATATTAAGCAATGTCCGCTCGATACGAAGGAGAGTATGAGAATCACCGCTGAGTTCGAGAAGAATTTCTCCTTTGGCAAATACGTCACCGTCATGTTTGTGCCAAACGATCATAAACTCTTCCATATCCGCAAGGACCCTCAAATACTCTCCGCCCGCAAATACCCCGTCACTTTTGGCAATAATTTTCGCACTCGCAGGAACGGAAGCAGAAACCCGCGCATACAGATCCCCACGCCCGACATCTTCGGCTAATACTTCACGGATAAATTGTTCGATCATACAGTTACCTTTTCACTTTTTTTACAGAACTTTGATCTCTTCGATAGAGACGTTCAAAACACTACAAACCTCTGCAAATAAGCTATTTGTGAACTCTAACATAGATTTGATTTCTTCCTTTGAGGGTAGTCTTCTATGGGGTGAGGGATACGATTCACGGATATGGTATTCACTTATAATGTCTAAAAAAGAGAGATCACATTCAGGTAGAGTTAATCGATGTTTTATAAGCTTGTATATTTCTATCAAATCGTGAATTTTTACTATTTTACTATTTTCAAATGCTAGTATCGATTTTAATGTTATCTCAGCAGAATAATGAATTTCAATGGCAACAATATCACTGTAATGGTTTAGTTCATACAGTAAATTAGCCGTGCTTAAGTGATGCCAAGCCTTTGTTAACCACTCTTTAGCTGACGTTTCGTTCATACAACACTTTTCCATTTTGCAGGATGTCTACTTTATAAAAATAATCTTCACGGGCATTGATAAAACTCGATGGAGCGGATAGAATATCTATACCGTTGGTATGATGATTCATGATGATGGATCGCAGTTGTTTTCTTGCTTTTAAATTATAATCTCTGCCATCTTCTATGTTCAGATCATCTTTGACCAAAAACAGATCGATGTCACTATCTTCCGTAGGAGTGCCATAGGCATAAGAACCAAACAAGATAATCTTATCAGGATCAAGAGGCTTAAGACATTCAACAATTTCATGCTTGAGTGCTTCAATATCTACCATCTGATCCCTCCTCTTTGTAATTGAGTAAATTATATCCCAAAACGCATAAAGAGATTCAAAACGAACGAGGAAAACCTGTCGTTGCTCGTGACTGTCATTGCGTTTACGTTGATTGCTTAATGAAATATTGTACTACTTCTAATAAACAAAATCGGCTAAAGAATCTCTTGCTTCATTTTTTCAATATCCAATTTTAAAGTCGAGAACTGCTCTTGGATTACTTTCCATACGATCTCTTCGTCTATCTCAAAATACCAATGGATCATCTTGTCTCTCATTTTCGCCATTAACGACCACGGAATATTGAGATACTGCTTTGTTATCTCATCTGGTATCTGTTTTGCCGCTTCACCGATTACTTCGATTTCGCGGACACATGCACTGACTGTTTTATCATCTTCTTTAAATGCCTTGAATTCATACCCCTCGACGAATCGTTCACATTTATCGATACTGCGCAATATATCATCGATATAAAGGACATAATTGCGTTTCATACCGCTATTTTCTCATTCTCTATCTGCTCAAACAATTCGGCTCTGAGTTTTCTACGAGGCACCAAATCAACATTTCGTTCCAATACCGCTTTGATCTTCTCTTCGAGTTCAATAAATCGGAGCAAATCAGGGGTATCTGAGAAATCGACGAGTAAATCCACATCACTCTCTAGTGTTTGTTCACCACGGGCGAATGAACCGAAAAGGGCAAGTGACGTAATATGATACCTTTGCATTATTTCGGGTTTTAAAAGGGTGAGTTTTTGTAAAATCAGCTCTTTTTCGTTCATTAAAACACCCTTTCAAAACTTTTATCTTATTGTAGCATATCGGGGGTTTTATCGCTTAATTCATCAACCAAATCTAAAACACTCTGTTCACAAAAAGGATTTCTTTGTTCAAAAGATAATGCAATTTGCTGCTTATTCTCGTCATCCTGCTTTAGATAATCAAAAATACTTTCGATTTCATTATGAATTAAAATCTCATAATCTATTATGGAAATAATTTTTATATTATTGAGAAAATCGAAACCTTTTCGTCCTTCAAATTGTTTGGTATATGTTTCTAATAATGGAATATGTGTATGAATTACAATCAATCCATACTGATGTCCCTTATCAATCTTTTCAAAACATGATTGAATTTGCTCGACTGCTGTTCTAATTGTATTTTTGAATTTTCTCTCTAAGTCAACACTACTTCCATTGAGAATAATTTGTTCATCTATATGCAATAGCTTAGCTTCCACGATAATAGCTATGTCATCTTTTACAAGATAAAATTCAGCTTTTTTTTGATGATCTTCTTGTATCAACTGATTACATTCATAAAAATGTTCTTTATGTGAGAATTGTGTTAATGCACGTATGTAATCTTCAAATACATCTCCGAATTTTCTTTGAAATGCATCTGAATTTTTTTGTAATTCTTTTAACTTTTCAAAAATTTTGTGACTTAAAGATTCCAATAATACATGAATCGATGGAATAAAGTATAAATAATTTTTATCTAAGCATATAATTGGATATTTTTCAATCAATCGTTTTGATTTAACAGTTGTTTTTGTAATACCTTCATTTTTAGCTGACAACCGATAATCTTTAATAGTAATTGAAAAAATGTTCAAAAAAGTTTGCAATCTATTCTCAGTTATAGTCGAATCATACCCCTGAAGTAATCTGAGCATATTTTTAAAATCAAAAGGTTCATAAATCTCATGTTTTGCATTATTCAGAGTATAAAAGTAAACAGCTTGTTTTGGTAATAATCCAAATTTCTCTTGAAAAACACTCTCAATACCACCATAAAGCTTGATTAGTCTTCCTAAATCATTCACTGGAGGTGCATAACGCTTCATTTGTTCATAACCATATTTTGAAAGTGCCAAATTTAAAGAATAATTTAAATCTTTAGTAAAATTACTTTCATTATCACTACTATTGAGATATAGTGAGATATATTTTCTATAATCGTCTGGAGTCGGCAATTGCTTAAAATTAACTTTTGTACGCTCATACTCCGCAAGTCGCAAAGCCAAATCTGCTAAAATTACATACCAATTAAAGTTTTGAAGATTATACAATTCAATACTATTCGGTTCGATTTTTTTTAATTCTTCTTCTGTTTGATTTTCTAAAACTTTGATAAATACTAACCACTCAAATGTCGTAAACTTTCTGATATGGTTAATTACTGCTTTATTCACTAATTGTGACTCTTGAAACGATCATAACGCCATCATTCTCTCTAACGCGATTTTCGCCCAATACGCCGTATCTTCATCGACAAAAATCTCATTGATCGGTTCACCGTCCTCAATCGCTTTGAGAGTATTGTACAAATCTTCCAATGTCGTCTCGTTCATCGTCGGACATTCGGGCTTGGTGGAGGAGAGGATATAGGTGTTAGACGGACGGAGGCGATTAACCATGTTAAACTCCGTCCCTACCGCTACTTTTTGATCCGCCGGAAGTTCCGTAATGTACTTGATGAGCTGCGATGTCGATCCGACGAAATCGGCCTTTTCGCACACAGTGGGATCGCACTCGGGATGGACAGCGATCAAAATCCCCGGATATTTGGCACGGTAAAACTCGATATCCTCAACACTGAAAAGCTGATGGACCGAGCAAAAGCCGTCGTAACAGATGATATCGGCCTCTTTGGGATCACTGCCATCACCGAGTACACACGACTTCAATCCCATCATATTGGCGATATTTTGTCCCAAACAGCGATCAGGGACGAAAAGGATCTTTTTCCCCTCGGCGAGTGCTTTGGTGATAATCGTTTTCGCATTGGAGCTGGTGCAGACCATCCCCCCCATTTTTCCGACACGCGCTTTGACGGCGGCATCAGAATTGATATAGGTGATCGGGAGAATATCTTCGCTTTTGATTCCTGCTGCGTCAAGCTTTGCAATCGATTCGTCATAATAAAGCCCGTCAATCATCTTTGCCATCGCACAGCAGGCGATCTTCGGCATTACAACCCGCTTATGCGGACTGAGAATTTTGACGCTCTGCCCCATAAATCCGACACCGCAAAACACGACAAATGCTTTATCGTCCGCCATGGTGCGCTTAGCCAGTTCGAGCGAGTCGCCCGTGATATCTCCCATCTCAAACACTTCATCGCGCTGATAAAAGTGCGCCACAACCGTAACGCTGAGACGGCTTTTAAGATCAATAATTTTTTGTTTTAATTCTTCGGTATTCAAACCCATAATCCTTGTCATGCTGATAAGAGTTATTATAGCCAACTCATACTACCCTCTTCTTGAAGCGTGAATTTCCTTCAGCACTTTTTTAGGCAGTTGTAACCATCCGTGATTTATAATACGGCAATAAAATACTTACTCAAGGCTTTTCGATGGATTTTTTATTTAATCAAAACGTACACTTTTATCTCGCGGCCTATCTTCTAGGAGGTATCCCTTTTGGTCTGCTCCTCGCTAAATTCTTTGCCGGAGTTAACGTCAAAGAATCGGGTTCCGGAAGTATCGGTGCAACCAATGTACTGCGCGTGGTCAAGGAGACCAACCCTGCACTCGCTAAAAAACTTGGAGCCGCAACCCTCGCTCTCGACGCTCTTAAAGGGATTGCTGTTGTCTTAGCCGCCAAACAGTTCGGTATGGACGAGAGTGTTCAATGGATGGTAGCCGTACTCGCTGTTATCGGTCACTGCTTCAGCCCGTATATGTGGTTTGAAGGGGGAAAAGGGGTGGCAACAGGAATGGGTGTTATGGCGGTAATGCTTCCGATACCAACGGCTATTGCTTTGGTGGTATGGGCTGTTTCTGCTAAGACAATCCGTATCTCATCCCTCTCTTCTATGCTCGGGCTCCTCGCGTTGGTTGTCGCATCTTTTCTTCTCAATCCTGCGATGTTTCATGCTCCGGTAGTGTTTATCGCATTTATTTTATTTTATAAACACATCCCTAACTTCATCCGATTATTTCAAGGGGAAGAGAAACGGGTCGCATGAAAATCATTATCGAGGATTTGCATTTTGAAACGATCCTCGGGATACTTCCTCAAGAGCGGCTTACCCCGCAAACGGTCCGTATTCATTGTCTTATCGATTACCTTTACAGTGAAAAACACTTTATTAATTATGCCGATGTCGCCAACCATATTCAAACACTCCTACGCACCGAGCAGTTTTATCTGATAGAAGAGGCTCTTGAATTTCTAGCAGCTTCATTGAAACAAAACTTCCCCCTAATTGATACGCTAGGCCTCACTATAAGCAAACCGAATATCCTCCCAAATTGCACCGTCGGTGTTCAAAAAAATTTCATTTTTTAAAAAAAATTGAAAAAAAGTTTAAAATTTTCTAAAACTATGCTACAATTTCGCCAAAATTTCGCTCCGAGGAACGTAAATGCGCATTTTAATCATTGAAGATGAAGTAACATTAAACAAAACCCTAGCAGAAGGGCTAAAAGAGTTCGGTTATCAAAGCGACGTCGTAGAGACATTAAAAGACGGTGAGTATTATCTCGACATCCGTAACTACGATCTCATTTTGATGGATTGGATGCTCCCTGACGGGAACAGCGTCGATATCATCCCTGATATCAAAACCAACACTCCTAAAACAGTCGTTGTCGTCCTATCAGCACGTGATGACAATGCTAGCGAAATCGAAGCACTTCGTGCGGGTGCAGATGACTATATCCGTAAACCGTTTGACTTTGATGTTCTTGTAGCTCGTATCGAAGCGCGTTTACGTTTCGGCGGCAGCAATATCATCGAAATCGATGATTTGACGATCAACCCTGAAGAAGAAAAAATCATTTACAAAGAAAAAGAGATTGAGCTCAAAGGTAAACCGTTTGAAGTATTGACCCACCTTGCGCGTCATCGTGATCAAATCGTTTCCAAAGAGCAGCTTCTTGATGCAATCTGGGAAGAGCCTGAACTGGTAACACCAAACGTTATCGAAGTTGCTATCAACCAAATTCGCCAAAAAATGGACAAACCTCTCGGTATCACTACCATTGAAACCGTACGTCGCCGTGGATACCGTTTTTGCTTTCCAAAAGAAGTTAACTAAAAATCAACCCCTCTGCATCCAGGTCAAACTCCTATAATAGGGAGTTTTGCCCAATCTTCTATAGATGTTAATCTTATATACTAGACTCTTACTTAGGTACTTTTTTTCATTAAACACGCTATAGTTCTTTAATGATTCACCCTTTTTACATAAGGACACCCTTTGTTTTCAAAAAGAAGTATACGACGACGTTTTCTGTTCCAGCTCATTGTCGCTTCAGCGGCATTGGTCATCCTTTTTTCCTCTTTTCTATACCTTTTTATAAAACAATCCATATATGACGAAAAACAAGCTGAGCTGATTAGTTTTGCCGAAAATATTTCTGCTTACAAATCGCTCCTATCGGCAAAGCAAAATAATGCAGACTCATTAATGGGTCTTAGCATCGAGCTTGTCACCCTTTCACCCAACGAAGACCATCTCAATTTTTTTGAGACCAATCATCCCGATAAAACAACAACGCTTACTCTCATCTATCCTTTTGATTTTGAAAAATTATCCTATCTGAAAATCAGTCGTGACATCACCCCTACAAAGCGGCTTTTACATAAAATTTTAAACTCTATCTTTCTCATCAATGCGGTAGGGTTTGTCGTCATTATTCTTTATGCAATCGCTTTTTCAAAAATGCTGATTGCACCTATCAGCAGCCTCACCAGAAGGCTATCGAATATGAATGAACACCTTATACGTCCCATTAAGGTAGATCAACTCCCTGATGAGTTTGAACCCCTTGGTGAAACGCTCAATCGGCTCATCGGACGAATTCAGAATTTTGTAAAATATCAAAAAGAACTCTTTATCGGTGCGGCCCATGAGCTTAAAACTCCTCTTGCCGTCATCAAACTTAAAAATCAGGTAACCTTGATCAAACAACGGAGTCCTGAAGAGTACATCGAAGCGATCCGCATCACGAATCAAAGCGTCGATGAGATGAATAAAATCGTTGCCGACATCCTCCATATTGGTCGTCAAGAGGGGGCACAATTAGAGATGCCTAGCGAAGCCGATATCATTAAAATTCTCAAAAAATGGGAAGGGGATTTTGCCCTTCTCGCCCATAGTGAAAATAAAGTTCTCAAAACCAATTTCGAGCCCGACTCGTTTATGGCGGTATTGCAAGTGACATTACTCAATCAGATTCTTCAGAATTTCTTACAAAACGCGATGAAATTTACCCCCGAAGGGAAAACTATCCTCTTCCAAAGCCATTTGGACCATACCGGAATTGTCATCGAAGTAATTGATGAAGGATGTGGAATTGATGAAAGTATAGACCTTTTTGCCCCGTTTAAGCGTCAAGGGAACAAATCAGGGGTCGGGCTGGGACTGTTTTTGGCAAAAAGTGCCGCAGAAGCAATTGGAGCAGAGATTACTCTCACCAATCGAAATGACGGAATAGACGGTACCATCGCACGTCTTGTCTTGGCTTCCAAGCTGTGTTGTGTCCTTCCGATGCGCTAAATAAATCCTAACTTTATACGATAAATATATTTTAAAGCTTCGTTTCGCTATAAATCGCGCACAAACGAATATAAAAACCGAGGTTGAACCTATGCCGCTACTAATAGTCGATGAATGTATTGCTTGCGACGCGTGTCGTGAAGAGTGTCCGATGGATGCTATCGAAGAGGGTGATCCAATTTATATCATCGATCCGGATCGCTGTACCGAGTGTGTCGGAACCTATGATGAGCCTGCATGTATTGCGGTTTGTCCGGTTGACTGTATTATTCCCGATAAAGATAATGTTGAGACGATGCAAGAGCTTCTCTACAAGCATAAACAGCTGATAGAAGAAGAACAATAAATGGCACAATGTACCGCCATTATCGACATTGGAAGCAATTCCATGAGGATGGCGGTATTTCAAAAAACCAGCCGTTTTGCTTTTCATATTATTCATGAAGCCAAAAGTTCCGTCCGTTTAGGAGAAAATGCCTATAAAAACGGCGGTTACCTCCAAAATGAGCCAATGGAACGAACCGCTCTCGCATTGGGAGAATTTTTAAGCATCGCACATTCATTCGATGCTCGAAAAATTCTTTGTGTTGCAACTTCTGCCCTTCGCGATGCTCCGAATTCAAGTGAATTTATCACTCGTATACGTAGAGAACACGCGCTCTCTATCAAAGTTATCGATGGGGCAAAAGAAGCTTATCTAGGCGGAATGGCCTGTACCAATTTACTCGCTCCGATGGAAGCTATTTCGGTAGATGTAGGAGGGGGATCAAGTGAATTTGCTCTGCTAAACAACGGCACGGTCGAATCGATGTTTTCCCTCAATATCGGTACAGTCCGAATCAAAGAGCTCTTTTTGGATCATAACGATACCGAGGGTGCGATCCGTTATATTGATACAGCCCTGCAAGCACTTCCGCCCATTAAAACACAAACGCTTATCGGTATCGGAGGGACGTTTCGAGCTTTAACCCGCGCTTTAATGAAAAAAGAGCAATACCCTCTAAAAAAGCTTCATGGATACAGTATCAATGACATCCGCTTCGGTGAATTCGCCACTCAAATTCTCAGCGCCTCACCCAAAAAGCTCAAAAGCCTTTTTATCAAACCCGATCGTTTCGATACCATTAAACCCGGAACATTAATTCTACTGCGGATACTCAATCATCTCGAGGCCAAAGAGCTTATCTGCAGCGGTGTTGGAGTACGCGAAGGAGTTTTCCTATCCGACCTGCTTCGCAACGCTCACGACAGGTTTCCCGCTAACTACAATCCAAGTGTCCGATTTTTACTCGATTCGTACGCTACACACAGTGATCACGGAAATCAATGTGCCGCATTATCCAAACGGCTTTTTGACCTTTTACATCTTTCATTAGAGATTCCGCCCCATTATCGCCATGAACTTGTTATCGCGGCAAAACTTCTTCCCATTGGTATTGGAGTACGATACTATGCCTATCAGCGGCACAGCCATTATTTAGCCCTAAGTGCTCTTGATTACGCGCTTACCCATCGGCAAATCGCCTTGATTGCCCACCTGCTCCTCTTTAAAAAAGGTCATACGGCATCCGATCTTATATCAAAAAACTCTTTTGCAACTCTTTTGCCTGAAATGCAGACGCTCGATGCCCTTTATACAATTCTTTGGCTTGCCCACTTTTTACTGGCACAGCGTCAAAATGCACAAATGATAAATTTAGAGTTCAACGAGGGAGTTTTGGAGATAAAGGGTCAACATCTTTACCTTGCGCGTGAAAAATTGAAAGATTTACCGCTTCCTAAAAAACTGGTATTAACCTTCCGGATCTAAGCCGGAAGGATTTGAACCGATACTAGAAGCGCTGTCCAATTGTAAATTCGAAATGGGCAATGTTATCCTCTGGCTTTGCTCCGATAGGATTTGCAAACACAAGCTGTAATGGCCCAACAGGTGAGAACCACTCCAATCCAACCCCGTAACCTCCGCGTGCCATTTCGGTTAAGCTGCTATCCCCGATCCACCCGTAATCGATAAATGCCGTCGCACGCATCTTTGCTTCCGGAACTAGTGGCACGCTCAATTCAACACTATTGGAAAACGTTTCAGATCCGCCGATACGCTCTATATATCCTGCATAATTATACGAAGGGCTCCCATCCGCATTTCTCATGTAAGGAGAGATAGAATAATTTTGGAAGCCACGAACCGAACCGATTCCACCCATATAAAATTTTTCCGCAATAGGGACAAATCCGGTGTCTTTTATATAATTAAAACGAGCCTTGTACCGTAAAATCATATCAAAATCAATCCATTTCTGAAGTCCCTGATAAATTCCGAAATTAGTACGGCTTTTAAGAAAATCGGCACTCCCTCCAAGTCCCGATTTTTCGAAACTCTGTGAGAAAGCTACCCCTTCACGCGGGATGTAATAGTCATCCGTGTTATCGAACGTCGCGGATAAAATCACCGAACTTTTGTCATAATTCTGATAATATCTTTGATCTAACAGCGGCGTACTTAATACTGTCGTACCATACAGAGCCGCAGTTGTATTAGCGTCAAGAAAATCACTGTATTTATTTTTAGAGTAGTTATACCCTACATAGCCATTGATATAACGACTGAAACGGTGCCCGGTACCGAGACTTATTCCTGCTGATTCAACCGTATAGGTGGTGTACATAATTCTGCTGTCAAAGATAGAAAAATTACCACTGAAATCGCTGTCATTGAGCCGCGGATTGGTAATATTGAAGGAGTAATTACTGGTACGTACCGATCGTTCAAGGTGAACTCCAACATTGATCCCTGAACCGAAAATATCCCGATCGCTTACGGCTACACTGAGCATAATTCCGCCGAAGCTTCCGTATCCCCCTCCGAGCTGAATATTACCGGTTGCAGTCTCTTTGGTCTGAACGATCAAATCCATCGTCTCATCATCGATACGCTTCTCTTCGATCGTATTGCTCTCAAAATATCCGGTACGCCCGATCGCATTACGAGAGTCTTTCAGATTCGTCATACTGTACAAATCACCCGGTGCCAAAAAGAGTTCACGACGGACAACGCGATCCAGAGTACGGTTATTACCCGCAATTACCACATTACGGATATGAACCTTTTTGCCCGGTGTGATGCGATAAATGACATCAACGCTTTTACCCTCTTTGTCTTTTTTTAAATCGGGTTGCACTTGTACAAACGCATATCCCAAATCGGCAATTTTGGTTTTGATCCGATCTGCATCATCACGAAAGGTTTTAATGTTGAAAGGTTTGTTTTTTTCCAGTTTAATGATATCCAAAAGGGATTGATCGTTAATGACGGAAGTGTCTTGGAAGATTAAAATATCACTGACACGGTAGACATCCCCTTCAAAGATATGATAGTCCATTTGAGCCGTATAATGGTCAAAATCAACTTGGACAAACGGTTCATCCACTTTAGAATCCAAATATCCGTTTTGCATATAAAAATCACGAATACGCAAAGGATCATACTGAAGTTCGGAGAGTTTCATTTTCCCGTTGTTACGTCCCCACATCCATCCCATAAACTGCTGCTCTTTGTTAGCAATAGTACTGTCAAAATCTTTGCTATTGAGCGCTTCTACACCCGCATAACGCACTTTTTTGATGATGATTTCTTCACCTTCATTGACAATAAAGGTCACTTGCATACTGCCGTTATCCAGTTTCTTGCTTTCAATCTCAACAACGGAATCAATTTTCCCGTCTTGATTGAGAACATCAATCAACCGTTTCTTAGCAGCTTCGATCCTTTTTTCATCGTATAAAGACCCTTTTTCAATCTGAAGAAGAGTTTTCTGAGCTTCGGCATCATTCTCTTTGTACCCTTTAAGCTCTATTTTGGATATGGTCGGTTTTTCTTTAAAGTGAAAGGTAACTTTACCGTTCTCTTCGTCAACCCAAACATCTTCAAAATAGCCTTGCTCAAAAAAAGCTTTAACACTCTTATCCACTTCGAGTGGATCAAGCGGTTCACCCACTTTAAGGGTGTTAAGGCGTTTTGCAACTGCCTCGGAAATATGGACCATGCCATCATATTGGATCGATTGAACGTTTTGTGTCGATGCGTGAAGGAGGGCACTCGCCACTACCAAAGAGAGGGTGATTTTTTTCAAGCCAAAGTCCGTTGCGTTAAAATAGTCTCCCATTCTATCACCGATAGGATTAATCTTCCGTAAATTTAAACTTAAAATGGCTAAAATAGCACGATTACAGAAGAGGAATAGGGATGAAAATCGGGATTATGGGATTGGGATTGATGGGAGGCTCGATGGCATTGGCTCTCAAACATATCTCATTTGTCACTTCAATCGTCGGAAGTGACCACAACCCGGAGCATCAACGAATCGCATTAGAGCGAGGTTTGGTTCAAGCTATCGTTTCGTTTGATGAACTTAAGCGAGAATGTGATGTGATCTTTTTAGCTGTTCCGGTAAACGGAGTAATCGCTCTTTTAAGTGAATGTACCGATCTTTCGGGAAGCGATAAGACTCTTATTGATTTAGGAAGTACTAAAGCCCTCATCGTTGATGCAATTCCTCCCTCCATTCGTGCCAACTTCATACCTGCACACCCCATGACCGGAACTGAGCAATTTGGGCCTAAAGCAGCGATAGAGGGCCTTTATGCCGATAAAGTAGTCGTACTCTGCGATCTGGAACACAGCGGCAATGCGCAGCGCGATATTGCATTACGTATTTTTCGCTCCATCGGAATGAATGTCCACACGATGGGTGCGGCGCAACATGACCGTCATGCCGCATTTATCAGCCATATGCCTCACATCATCTCCTACGCTTTGGCCAATACCGTTTTGGCGCAAGAAGAAAAAGAGAATATTCTCACCCTTGCGGCAGGGGGATTTCGCTCTATGAGCCGTCTCGCCAAAAGTTCACCCGCTATGTGGGAAGATATTTTCCGCCAAAATCGCCAGAATGTCCTCGAAGCGGTTGAATTGTTCGAAAGTGAGCTGAAAACGTTTAAAGAAGCACTTCGCAATGAAGAGTATGCAACCCTTCGCCGTGAAATGAAAGGTGCCAATAAGCTCTATGAAATTTTTACCTAATAATCCATACGGTACAGATGGGTTTTAGGGGTATTCTCTCCCCTCTTCTCACGTGAGATTGCATTCCCTCGTTCTTTAGAATTTTCAACCCTCTTTTGCGGTTCTTGCTGCTCGATGATCGCCATCGTACATGCAAGATTGTAGCGGGTATATTCACTTAATTTCGGATCACGGGTATAAACCCGTTCATACCATGTTCGGGCTTCTTCATATTTTCCCGCCTTGAACAATGCATTGGCACGGTTATATCGGACCTGAGGGGTATCATGTATCTTTTGGTAGATAGCGAAAAGTTCCGCACTCTCAGAGTAGCTTCCTTGTGCATACAGGGTACTCGCTTCATTTAACACCCTAAAATCAACTACTCCGGCATGATTTTGAGAGGGGATGGCGACAAAAAGCAACATCGCTGATATCAAAGGGACGCTACGTCGCTTACTCATAGAAGAGAGTGCCATCCAAATCAGTAACATCGCTAATCCAAGGGGATAATAAAAAAGGGGAACCTGTGCAACAAGACGGTTTTTAACCTCCGCATTACGGATCAGTTTAAGTATCTCTCCTATCGGCTTTCCCTTTTCTATTGCTACCACAGCTATCCCTTTCCCCCCATAAATAGCACTAAGAGGGTGTGAAGAGATCAACACAAGAACTATCGAATCATCAGTATATTTGGTACGTATCAAAGATTTAATCATAGCCTGAGGGTCACTGCCATACGGGTGTATCACATCCGTATGTAACCCTTCTATTAATGCGGAAATCGTTACGTGATCAGCACTAATCGGTGCAATGCGGTAGCCGATTTTATCGTATGCAACCACTCCGATGTTCTCTTCTTTCAATCCTCTAATCAATGCCAAGACAGCCTCTTTCTCATACTCAAAACTATCGATTGATTGTCTTGAAATATCCATGGCAAGAATAACATTGCCCCGTGAATCGGGTGGTGTCTCAATCAAAACAGGCTCTGCCATCGCCGTAATCAGCAGCATAGATGCCATAAAAAACAGACTGTTACGCCCTTGAAGCCCCATCGTAATGGCGGGAGCACGGAGCCGTTCCAAAGCTTGCAGGGTAAACAAAGTGTTTTCAACCCCTTTTTGAGTGTACCAAAAATAAAAAAGGACAATGATAGGGGGGAGCATCCAGAAAAAAAATTCAGGATGAACGAACAAAAAATTCATTTCAGCCCCTTTTGATTTCGTCCGTACAGATACGAGAGCATTGCCATAAAACCGAAAAAGAGGGGATATATATAAAAATAATCCACATATCGATGTTCTTGCTGAGGGATCAATGCAGGGTGATTCCGGTGAATCGACTCAAACCATAAGGAAAGATTACCCTCCGGTGAATAAGAGGTTTCTATCCCCTCAGGAAAAGAAGCGAGAGATTTTTGGGAGTCGCGTGAAATAACAATAACCCATTTCGCCCGCTCCTGTGATGCATTAAAAAAACGGCTGACAGGGGGTCTTATAAACGCTTCATCATGACCGCTAGGAATTTGAGCGAGGATAGATTTAAGAACATCGTGCTCGTAGGTCAGCGGAATACTCACCCCGGATGCACCCGGTACCCATAACCCGATTCCATCATTTGGCCGTTTATCTATAAATTGCTCCACTTGCGCAATCACGTTTCGATCAATCATTGCAGGTTCTAAGATGAGGAGAATGTCATATCCCCCTCCTCCATGATACATAATTTCTTTATCCTTCACCGGTGACATCAGGGCGACGATAAATAAGCTAATCATCCCCCACTTGGACAGCCACATCCACCAAAGAGGTTTTACCCCCGATTCACCGAAGTGTGCCGTATTAGGAAAATAAAGCGCATTGGAGCGCAGGGGGCATAATGTCTCACACGCAAGAAAAAAAAAGAGGAGGAACCCCAGCTTCGGAAACTGAAAATAGATCCCCTCAAGCATCAATAATCTCAAGGTAGAGACGATAATACCCGATAGTCTCCTGATCAATTTTATTCACAGTCGGTGCATATTTGTAAGGTTCTAGACGCTCGAACAGATTCTGGTACACACTTGCCGTCCTCTCGTTATCATGCGCAAAACGGTACCCTATCTCACTGATCGCATAAGCCGCCCTCTTGGGATCGGAAAAATCAATTGCTCCCAGCTGTCTATAGAGTTGTTTTCGCTCATTCAGGCGACGTGATCGATATTTTTTCAGTAATAGCACCACTACACTCACCGAAATCGCCAATCCTATAACAACCAGTGCAATAAAGTAATAAAGCGAATAATCGGGTACCTCGACAAGCGGCATAATATCATTCACGGGAATATCGGTACTTTTCATCATCGTCCTTCAAATACTCGACGCAACGTTACCGAAGAGGAGGCATCAGTATAGAGCTTAGAAGCTCGAATACCGTCACGTCGAAAACGCTCAAACAAAGCCGCATCGTGTTCGCGCACCTTTAGAGCATAACGCTTCACACTCCGCTCGTTAAAATCCCCTTCCAATACTGCACCGTTTACCGGATCAATCAATGCCGTATATCCCATTGCCTCCGGTTTCTCTTCGAGACGGTCTCGGACTACCAATGCAACCACTTCATGTTTTTTTGCCAATAATCTCAGATCGGGAATATCGAAAAAATCGCCCAACACCACTATCAAAGATCGTCGTTTAAGCTTTTTATACAAAATATTCGCCATCGCATTGTAATCGGCGCGCCGATGGAGTAACTCCGAGCCCATCACCTGCTCGACGCTCATTGCAACGGCAAAGTGTTTTTTACTCGATCGTACCTCATCCACCAAGCTTTCCGAAAAAGTATAATGGG
The DNA here is from genome assembly GCF_041651515.1 of Sulfuricurvum sp. Lineage (GTDB taxonomy): Bacteria > Campylobacterota > Campylobacteria > Campylobacterales > Sulfurimonadaceae > Sulfuricurvum. The sequence goes on along the minus strand of NZ_JBAZJF010000002.1, from coordinate 249,918 downwards.
TATAAAGATCACCGTTGCTAATCGCCGAATATCCTACCAAGGCAACAGCTTCGGCAACACTCTCGATTTTAAATTTATCACGCCCGAAATGGAGGCTTCCACTTAACATTGCTACCGTTACCACGTTAAGTTCGCGCTCTTCACGAAATACTTTGACATAAGGACGCTGCATCTTGGCCGTAATATTCCAGTCAATATGACGTGTATCATCGCCCGGTATGTACTCACGCAATTCAATGAAGTCATACCCCTCCCCTCGAAACAAAGAGGGGTTATTACCAATACGGTCATTAACAATTTGGCGACGCGCTTTTAAAAGGATGTGGCGGCTGTTTTTCATTAGGGAATAGGTACGGCTTTAATAATTTTCTCGATCACATCATCGATGTTAATCCCCTCCGCTTCCGCCTCATAGGTCAGAACAATACGATGACGCATCAGCTCTTTGATAATGCGTGCAATGTCACTTGGTGTGACAAAATCCTTACCGTGTAAAAATGCCACGGCACGGGTCGCTTTAAACATATCGATACTCACTCGAGGACTGGCTCCGAACTGAATGTAGCGTTTAACTTCGGAAAGTCCGAATTTTTCGGGTTCACGGGTCGCGGTGACGAGGGTAATCATATAGCGCTCAACCTCTTCATCGATATGGACAGCACTAACAGCAGCTTTTAGCTGCTCAAGCGTTTGAGGATCAATCACGGCATGTATCGTTTCACTGTTAGCCGAAGCAATACGGCGGGCAATGGCAAGTTCCTCGTCAGGAGTATTGTAACCGACGTTGATTTTGAGCATAAACCGATCCAATTGTGCTTCGGGCAGAGGATAGACCCCCTCGTTTTCGATCGGATTCTGCGTCGCCATAACCAAAAACGGCGGCGGGAGTTTAAAGCTCTCATCCCCCAGCGTTACCTGACGCTCCTGCATCACTTCGAGCAGTGCCGACTGCACTTTTGCCGGTGCACGATTGATCTCATCGGCGAGGAGAAGATTCGTAAAAATCGGCCCTTTTTTGATCTTAAACGCATTATGCTGAGGGTCGTACACTTCAGCCCCTAAAATATCCCCCGGAAGAAGATCGGGGGTAAACTGCACCCGTTTAAATCCCAATCCTAATGTTTGAGAGAGGGCTTTAACCGTCGTCGTTTTGGCCAATCCGGGAATCCCCTCAATGAGGATATGCCCTTCGCACAACAAACCGATCAGCAATCCATCGATCATATTTTCCTGACCGACGACGACTTTGGCGACTTCGGAGCGTATTTTATTAATTATATCTATCATAGTGTCACCTTTTTATCTGTTGTGAGTTTATCGTGTTTCTTTTTAGGTTTCTCTTTTCAAAGCAATCCCAATTCTTCGGAGATGTCTTTGATGAGTTTACTAAGGGGGCGTTTGTGTAAATCTTCATCTCATCATTATCGACTAAATATTCAAATCTGATATACTATTTCTTGAGTTGAAAAATCAATAATTTTTAAAATCGTGTCATTATCATGTATAACAGATGCATCTCGGGTATTTTCTACTCCCAATTTTTTAAATTCATCCTTAATATAACTTAAATTTTTGAACTGCTTGTTTTCTATCTTATCAAATCTACCTTGAATAAATTCCATCGAATATGCTAGAGAATAATACTCTCCAAGAACATCTCTTCCATTTCCATCTTCAACTTTTTCAACAGTTACCTCTCCATAAAAAGTTGGTATATATTGAAGGGTTAGAGTATTACTAGAAAGCAATTTATATGCATTTATTTCATTCTTAAATGTCTTACAAACATGTTCTTTGCGTTGTAAATTATCTTGATATTCTGAGGCAATATAAAACATCTTAATTGCTTTATTTTTAGCTTCATTTACAAATACTCGTCCATAACAGCCCATTGAGTCAAAATTGTTTAAATCGATTATATATATCTCATCATTGTAATATATTCGATGAATCATTTTTCACCTTTTAGAATATTTAACTTTATCGTTCCACTTCAGAAAAGAGTAAAGAAATCTTACCTTAGCAAATACTGCAATATAAAGCTATTCGAATTTATTTTGAAGCAAATCTCTTTTTCGCTTCACCGATTCCCATTTGCTTCGTATTTCCGTTCATAGTTCGACATACCCAAAGGACACAAGCACTCAGGGCGAACGGTAAAAAATTTATATGTGTTTTAATGGTATCTTTTGTCCCCTTAATTCATCGAAATTCTATTTTGCACCCCATTTGTGGTACAATTATAAAAAAGGAGTTTGCCATGCGTACTAGTACCAGCATCCGAATCGACAACGATGCAAAAGAGATCGCTACCGCTGTGTTGAAACAATATGGTATGAGTCTCAGTGACGGCATCAACCTCTTTTGTAAACAAGTCGCCCTCACCCACTCCATCCCTTTTGAACTCAAAGTTCCGAGCGAGCGGATGAAAATAGCTCTCCAAGAACTCGAAGAGCGCAAGGGTGAAAAATTCACCTCGATGGAAGCGTTAAAACGAGATTTACTCTCGTGAAATACGATATATTTCGGACGGTATCGTTTAAAAAAGGGTTTAAAAAACTCTCATCCAAACACCAAGAAGAGGTCTTTGTCGTCATCGAAATATTAGCCAATGGCGATGTGCTCCCACAAAAATACAAAGACCACGCCCTGAGCGGAAATTACAAAGGGTGCAAAGAGTGCCATGTACGACCCGATTTATTGCTGATCTACCGAATAAACGAAGGGATACTCGAACTTACTCTTGTCGAAATCGGCAGTCACTCTGATCTATTCAAATAATTTTTCAAGCCTTTTTTTGGCTTCGCTTAAACTCATATTTTCCGCTTCCAGTAAGCGGATTATCGGATCATAGCGTTTCTCGCCGCTGAGGGAGAGAATCTGTACCAACTCCTTGGATGTTTTGGCACTCTCCCAAAAATATTTGGTTTTACGTCGCGGACGAAATTTCCACAGACGACGGAAACCTTCTCCTAGCACCATCCCTAACAGTACCAAGCTTGCATACAAAGCATACCGTTTGAGGGTTGCCGTATCACTCAAATCCGGAGAATCGAGAAGCATTGAGGGTTCATACCCTTCGCTCACTTCAATGTGAAGAGGAGCTGTTTTAAGAATCTTAATCTGATTTTCTGCCGTATCAAACACACTCAAACTCATGGGAGCTATAACGTAAGACTTTTCGGCAACGAGTGCAAATTCCTGACGAATCTCCCCGGTATACCCTTGGGAAGAGGGAGAGATCAATTTTTGAGGCGGTTCGGCAAATATTCGCACGCCGTTAATATTGAGGTCATAGGGGACAAATTTATCTAAATTTCCAGAGCCCCGGATAAAAAGACTCAAATGGAGCGGTTGATGGGCACGAACACTCATATGATCTACGCGTGCTTCCATCGTGATATTCCCCGTCAATGCCGCACTGTTTTCTTCCGCGTGAATACTCACCACGGGAAGAGCTACCTCTTCTTCGGAGATATCATCTTTACTTAGGTTATCACGTCCTAATACCGTGTTTTCAATCGCACCGGGTGAGGTATAACGTATATCTGCTTTCATCCGGAGCTCTATCGTTCCTGCAGTTTTTGGGGTAACGAGTAAATCAATCGTATCCATTCGTTTTCCCCGAGTTACCCTCGTGTTTTGAAAGAGAACCGAAGTGCCATAAAACGGCGTATCGACGAGTTTCATCTTGGTCGAGTATTCAACCGCACTCCCATTAAACGTACACTCATACCGCACAACTCCGCTTTGACCTACCCGAAGCGATTGTGGAGATTTCAGCACCTTCCATTGATAGGTTGCCCCCCATGCCAAAGCAGCACAGGCAAACCATAAAACCATTATCCTACCAAGGTTTCGTCTCATGTACACTCCTTTGATTGATCAGCTCGTACTGACGGGAACTAAGTTTTGCTTTTCCCTGTGAGAGAGAGAGGCGAGGATCGCTTTGAACTTTTTTCCCCTCATCTCCTCCGCCGGATGAGGCCGTATCGGTTTTCATATTGCTCCCGCCCCCCTGCTTGCTCTCTTTGCGCTCCCCCGCAGGGGGAGATTGCTCTGCAGAGAATTTATCTTTTTTCTCTTTACGGACGTTAAGGGAGAGATTGTAATCCTCCATCCCCGCAATAGCACGAAGATTTTCATCCGCTTGCGGGGTATAGTGGAGCGTTAGAGATTTCAAAAATACCTCTCTGCCCTTTTCAAATTCCCGAAGCCGTATATAGCAGTTTCCCATATTGTAATAAAGGTGGGATTTAAACACGGGATTATCCGATTTAATAGCACGATAGACACCCAATGCCGTATCGTATTTTCCCGCTTTATAAAGGGCATTTCCCCGATTGTAGCGCGATTGAGGCGATGGTATTGCACCGTAAAGCTCAGCCGAACGTGCATACACTCCTTCTTTATAACTCTTTTTTGCCTGATACAATGTGATAAAATCAACTACCCCTGCATTCGCACTAATCCCAACCAATGCCAATAGCAATATGATTTGCTTGCGTATTTTCTCTCCAACAGTTGTTGTTGCGGCGAGAAAAGCAATCAATGCGAAGATAAGAGGGATAACAAAGAGCTCTTGATAGCGCATAACACTGGAGCTTCCCTGAAAATCTTCCTGCCGAGATTCATCGATCACAGAGCGAACGGCATCTGCATCAGCACCTTGTATTATTGTCCCTTTGCCGGCATGAACAAGCGATATGATCGCATCATTGCGCGAGCTCACTACGATGTGTCCCCTATCGTCTTTTAGCCATCCCCCCTCAGGAGTAGGGAGAGTACTCCCTTGTGAGGATGCCAACATCACAATACTCACCGCTAAATGATTTTTCGTGATATAGTCTGCTTCTTTTTCATACGTTGATTCATCCCCTCCGTCGGTAAGGAGTATCACAAGCGGACGTGCGGCGTGGGACATTTTACGTGAAAGTTCCAATGCCCCCATCATTTCTGTCCCTTTGGTCATAATCTGCGTCTCATCCATACCATTAAAAAGGTGCTCTAGGAGTTCCGTATCTTTGGTCAAAGGGGAAAGGACGATAGCACTGGTGGTAAAACCGATCACCCCAAAGCGATCTTGCTGGTCGCTGTGCACCAAATCACGTAACAGCTTCTTCGCCGCTTCCAAACGACTGGGAGAAATATCGGTTCCCCGCATCGAGTAAGAGAGATCGACGGCAATAATCACATCGGACCCCGCCTGCTGAACGTCCAGCGGTTTTTGCACAATCACGGGACGACTCAGGGCAAGAATCACCAGCGCAATCGATACTAAAAACCATTTTTGCTGAGCATCAAACTGCCACGTACGTCGTCCTACATAGAGATATAGAGGGATCAATACCAATGTCAAAAGCCACAAAGGAGTTAAAAAACTCATACCAACCCCCTTCTGCGCCACATCAACCACATCATCATCCCTAATGCACCTGCAAGCGGCCACTGGTAATAGTGCTCTTCAAAGGTGTGCTGTTGACTCTTTATCGACGATTTTTCCAAGGTATCGATTTCATCATACACCGCTTCAAGTTCTTTGCTATTCGTCGCGGCAAAAAACTTCCCGCCCCCATCACGGGCCAGCTGAGAGAGGAGCGCACTGTCAAACTCCCCTTTTTGACCGATTCCGATCGCATAGAGCTTGATATGATCATGCCGTACCATCGCTACCGCTTCTTTGGGAGAGATAGAGCCGCTGTTGTGTTCTCCGTCGGTGAGGAGTATGATTACCTTGGACCGGGCTTTTGAATCGCGCAGCGCACGTACGCTCATCGCGATCCCCTCGCCAATGGCGGTGTTCTGCCCCGCCATTCCGTGATTGAGATAGCCGATCATCTCAGCAATGATCTCTTTCTCATACGTAACAGGGGTGGCAATAAAAGCAAAATCGCCGAACAGTACCACACCGACATTATCTTCGAGACGCTTCATAACAAAATCGGACGCGATTTTCTGGACGATCTCAAACCGGCTCATCATTGCATTGTCATTGCTAAATCCCGAAGCGTTCATTGATCCGCTGCCATCGATAGAGAGGACCATATCAATCCCGTTACGGTTACGCGGATCGGAAAAGTCGATCACCACGGGTGTCGCGAGTGCCGCTATCATCAGCGTTACGATCAGCATCTTGATCAGCCACTCAAAATTCTTCCATTTACTCAAATTTCCAAAAAAGTGCAAATGAGGAAAATAACGTGTGTGGGTTACCCGCTTACACCGATAAAGACAATAAAACAGTGGAGGAAGCAGTAAAAAAGCCCATATAAAATCAAACGACCATACATTCATGGGTTAATTATAGCCTTTTTAGCGGCATGTCACATTGGCGTCTAAAATTGCTTCTTCTTTTTGGGCATGAGTGCATTGAACTTTGGTTAAAACGGTATCACTAAAATGGGTTTGCCACAACAACGTATGCTTCATCTTGGATGAGCGTAGATCGTTGTGGATAAATTTCGCATCCCCAAGCTCTGCATCCGTAAAATTGGTTTTGAATAGAATCGCATCCGAAAAATTTGCTTTCCAGCTTTTGGTTCCTCGAAGATCGGCAAAACGCAGATTGCTCTGTTCCAAATGCGTCCCTTTAAAATTTGCCCCACGTGCACGTATGCGAGTGAGGTCGGAGCGCTTCATCGTCCCTTTCCAAAATAATGCCCCCTCAGCATTTGCACCACTGAGATTACAGTCATTAAAATCCCCCATCTCGAACATACTTCCGCTCAGGTCAGCACCACTTAAATCACTGCCGTGAAAATCAGCTCCGCTAAAATCTATCTTACTGAGATTCGCTCCGCGCAAGTCACACCCGATACACTCTTTATCTTCCAACGCTTTTTTCAGATGCGCCGCGTCGTAAGCATGTAAAGAGATCCCTAAAACTGCCGCTAAAAAGAGGGTTCTCATTTGATCCCTCGGATACGTTGCAACTCTTTCAAAAACGGTTGCGCCCGTTTACTCCCCACCATCGTCTCTTTTTTATTTCCTGCTTTATCGATAAAAAACATCGTCGGAATCCCGAAAAAATCATATCCGTCAGGAAGCTTGCTTTTGTGGACATTTTTTTCGATAACAACGAAATTTTGACTCATATACGACTCTACTCTTTTGTCATGAAAGACTTTCGTTTTCATATAAGCACATTCAGGGCAATCATCGGTCGTATAAATCATCAATATCAGCTTATTCTCTGTCTCCATTGATGCAACCGCCGTTTTGAACTGCTCATCATTTTGGATCGTTCCACCCCAGAGGTTCAACACCGTTATACAGCTGAATATAATTGTTTTAAACATTTACAAAATCCTTATTTCTAAAAGATACATTTTACCCTTTACCATCAAATTAAAACATATAGTCAGCAATAATACGGGTATTATATTCACTATACGCATTATTTTTATACAGATTTGTCGTATTGGGATTGTAGTCAATATATCCCAAACGGCAGCGTAACCGAAATGATTTTGTCGACTGATAAGTGGCATCAAAATTATACTCATCCGAGTCAGGCCGGGGATTGTCGGTAAGAGAATTTGGATTGCTTTGTTTTGCATCGCTTTGGTTGATGTGCAAATACTTGAGTGACGCTTCAAACGTTTTGTCGAACCGGTGCGTCAGAACACCGCCGTAGGCTACTGCTCCCGCATTTTCCGTTTCCCCGTCGATCTGAAAATCGGTAAAGGTGATAAATCCTCCCCATCCCATTTTGGCATAACGTCCCCCCGTCCCCGCAAGAGATTGATTGCCGATTTGAGTGAAAAGGCCGGTAAGACTCCAGTCACCGTAAGAAAGTCCTAATTTGGTGCCGATAAGATAGGTAGAGGTTAATCCGATCAGTTCACGACCGACTCCATCCTCTTTCAGATACTGAAACGCACCTGAAATGTTAAAAAGAGAACTTGCAGAAAGCAATTTCGGCGTTTCACTTTGAACATAGAAGGCATTCATCACATCAGGGACGTAATAATCATAGACATCATTTTTCATCTCCCATTTTGAAGATGTGGCTCCGATCATCATTATGTTGCGATGAAACCCAAAATTTGCGGTTGGCGAAATAAATTGGTCGGAATCTTTATATTTCCATTTGGTAATATAAGCGCCTTTGAGTGTTACCTCGGAAAGAGTGTGATTTTCAACGCTAAGGGCTTCAAAACTGTTGGGAAGCATACGATTGTAATAATCATTCGTTAGAGGAGTGTTGAGTCGCTGACGTCCATATTTGACCACAGTATCGTCGTAGGTATACGATAAGGCGGCTTCACCGAGGACATTGATGGCACTGCCGTCACTTTTAAGGTTGCTCGTTTGTCCCGATTCGGGCATATGGGTGAGTGAAGTGATACCATTACTGGAAAAAAAAGAGGTGTTAGCCTGAATTCCATAAAGAGGTGCTGTCTGATAGCTCAATATACCGCCGACAGTGAGAGCGGTTCGATCCACTTTAAGATCACGCTCTCCATCGTACCAAAACGCACGTAAGTCCCCACTCAACTTTCCTTGCTGGAATGCATCTTCAAGATTCTCTGCGCCATAGACATTTGCAGTGAGTGCGATAAACCCGACAAGAAAAAAAGATTGTTTTATCATTTGCTCACCATCGTTATTTGCTCCGCTGCGCGTCTTTGAGCTTTTGCAAAAATCCCTCAGGAATAGCGCCTCCCATCATCATACGACCGATCGGTTTCCCATTTGAATCCAGAAAATAATACGTAGGGGTTCCTATGACCTGATAGCCGTATTTGTCAGGATGCGCTTGAACATCAATTTCAATCGGAACGAAAAAGTTTTTAACATACTCAACGACATCGTCATCTTCATAAACGGTTTTTTTCATGTAGTTGCACATTTTACACGTTTTACTTGAGAACATCAGCATGATTGTTTTGTGCTCTTTTTTGGCTTTTGCAAGCCCCTGTTCATACGAAGGTGCCCAGTCAAGCTCAGCAAAGAGGGAGCTTGTTAGTAATAAGACAGTCAAGAGGATTTTTTTCATTTTGTCTCCAAGGTTTTCATATGGGTTATAAAGGTTTCGGCATCTTTAAATCCGATTAAATCGGCACCATTCACACGTGCACCCTTCTCATCGAAAAAAATCATGGCCGGAGGACCGAAAAGGTTGAACCGTTTTGCAAGGGTCTGTTCGGCTTCGCTGTTAGCCGTTACATCGGCTCGAATCAAAACATACTCTTTCATCGCTTCAATCACACGGGGGTCTTTAAAAGTGACATGATCGAGCTCTTTGCAGGAGGTACACCAATCCGCATAAAAATCCAGCATCACTTTTTTACCTTTGTTTTCTGCCAAAAGTGCCTCCAGCTCTTCCGATGAGTGGATTATTTTAAAGCTCATATCGCTGCTTTTAGCCGAGAGGGAAGTCGCCTCCACTTCATTGGCAAAAGTCAGCGGTGCCAAAGGATTTCCCGACCCTTTGATCCCGCCATACAGCAATATCAAACCATACGCAAGGAGAATAATACCCACCCCTTTTAAGAACCCCTGAGTCCCTTTAGGATTACTTTGCAATGGCTCCAACGCTCCCAAATAAATGGATACAATGATCAGTAATGCCGATAGCAAGAGCATAGAAACAGCGGCAGGCAAAATACGGCTAAGCATCCAGATAGCGATACCGAGCATAACAACCCCGAAAACATGCGAGACCGTATCCATCCATCCGCCCGGTCGAGGCATATATTTTCCGGCACCCGTTCCGATAAGCAATAAAGGGATACCCATTCCAAGGCTCAGAACAAAAAGGGCAGCACCGCCAAGCAAAGCATTTCCGGTTTGCCCGATATAAACCAATGCTCCTGCCAACGGAGGTGCAACACACGGTCCTACGATCAGTGCCGATAAAAAGCCCATAATCGCAACACCGAGATACCCCCCCTTGGAACTTGCTTCATCAGAAGTTTTTGTAAGACGAGTTTGCCATGAGGAAGGAAGTCCGATTTTGAAGAATCCGAACATCGATACCGCTAAACCGACAAACAAAAGTGCAAAGGTGGATATTACCCACGGATTTTGCATCGCGATTTGGATATTACCTCCAAATAGCCCGGCCAAAACGCCTGCAATGGTATAAGCGACCGACATGGAGAGGACATAAACGAGTGAGAGTAAAAAGCCTCTCATGGCATTCATATTTTTTCCCTGTGCGACAATAATCGAAGAGAGGATAGGAATCATCGGAAAAATACACGGGGTAAGAGATAATAGAAGTCCGAAAGTAAAAAAAGTTAGGAGGATCAGAGGGATATTCCCTTCAATGAAAGTTTGGGTAATTTGATCCGTTTCAGAGACATGAACGGGGCTTTTTTTCGTAATCGGAACTACTTTTACAGAGCTAACATTCTCCCCTTTTAGGAGAAGTTTTGAGGTTTCAATGTTAAATTTAAACTTGACATCGATCGGTTCATAACAAAGCCCCTGCTCGGAACACCCCTGATAGCTCAGCTGCAACGTGACAGGAACCACTTTTTCTATCGGTTTGTCTTTGGCAAGTTTGATGTCAATGAGAGGGGATGCGGTAAGTACCATTTCACCCTCATGATTGACCCCCTCAGGCAAAGTGATATGGTCGATTATGACACCGCTGTTTTTTTCAAGAATAGTAGCTTTTACTTTGGATTTATAGATATAAATATGCTCACCCAGCTCAACCGTGGCATTGATGGTATCTTTCTTTTCCATATGTGCTGATGGTTTAAATGCCTCTTCAGGCATCAAAAAATTGGGTTCTCCAAACAAAAAACTGTTAAAAATCCATAACAACAAGCCAATGTATTTCATTCTTTTACTCCATTATATTAGGTGACGTCACTACCATCATAGGGTTGATGGTTTAAAATCAACATGATTATGTAAATTTTCTTTAACTATTAGGATATTAGCTAAGTAACTAAATACCTTATATGGTATAATAATAAAATCAATCTGTCAAGGATTCACATGCTCGATATGGAACAAAAGCTCAAGATTTTCAAAGCACTCAGCAATGAGACCCGCTTTTTGATTTTCAAGAATGTCTTTACCGGAGGATATACCTGCTCTTTGGATAAAAAACAGCCCGGGGTTGAGGTTAATCCTATCGCAACGTGTGTCAGCACCATCGCAGAACATTTTAATTTTTCTCTTCCGACAATTTCCGCCCATATCAAAGAACTCAAAGAGGCCAAAATTATCACCGTAGAAAAAAAAGGGAATAAAGTTTATATTGAACCTAACATCGAAACCATTCGGGAAATGGCCGGATGCTTCGAGACGTTGGTAACCAATTTTGATAACAATAGAGAACTTTTTTTCGGAGACTCGCTAACCGTTAAATAATACGGTATCTTATCGACATGTCATATTTGTGTCTAAAAAAGCTTTTTTATGATTTTTCTTCTTAATTTATTTCAACTATTGTCTCCAAAACTCTCTTTTCTCCCTTTTTGTACTATTTTAACGACTATACTATTGACAAAAAAGAGTATAGCCGCTATAATTCCCGTCCACAAAGTCGTGGAACAAACATGTCCCGTTAGCTCAGCTGGTAGAGCATTTCACTTTTAATGAAGGGGTCGATGGTTCGAATCCATCACGGGACACCATGTTTTTCTTTTTATTGTTTATAAGTGGCTCCATCATCTAATGGTTAGGATTTCAGATTTTCATTCTGGTCATAGGGGTTCAAATCCCCTTGGAGTCACCATTTACCTCCCCCTATTCTACATACTTTCAACCACTTTAAGCTCCACCCATCCATTTATCCTATCTGATTATTTGCTGTTACTGTTGGTCCATTTTTCCAATTCGAGATTCATTTCATAAAGTTTCATGTATTTATAAAAATTTGTAGCCATATGAGAAAAAGAGATTATAAGTCCAGGATACCCATCCAAAAATCCCATTTTAAGAAAATAAGTTTTAAAAAAAGCATATTTTGCATTGAGTAGTGCTTTCAAAAGTGATGCATTCTTTTTCCCAACATTGTCAGTTGCAAACAAAGTTGAATAAAGATCAACTTTCAATATAAATTCTGAAATGCTTTGATAGGTAAAATGACTAAAATAGCCGTGTAATTTTTGAATAATCAATCCATCGGTCAGTACATATTCATGTACATTATCAGAACTGTAATGTGTTAGTGTTCGGTTATAAATACGCACAATTTCATCATTTCCCCAACAATGTCGAATCTCAGTCTGTTTGTAGAAATTTTTTCTAAGGAGAGAATATACAATCTTAGGATCATTTGATAGATTCAATATTTCTTGAACAATTACCTCATTCAAAACTTCATCTGCATCAATTGATAAAATCCAATTGTTCTTTGCATAGGTTGCCGCTATGTTTTTCGTCGAACCAAAACCAATAAATTCACCTTCCACAACATTTACATTCTTGTAATGAGACGTAATTGCGACGGTATCATCTGTTGATCCATTGTTATAAATAACAATATCATCAAAATAATCTAAGCTATCTAAGCACTGTGCTAAGGTTGATGCACCATTCTTTACAATGATTACGACTGAAATATTCATTATTGTCTTTGATTAAATCATGCTTTTTATTATACGAAACATGAATTCATATTATTTTAAACGTGTAATCATATATCAATATTGATAAGGAAACATAAACAGAATATTAACAAAAACCTTTGTTCACACTAACTTCACACTTCAAAGGATACAATGCAAACTTTCTGTTTTATAAAAATTATTTCCATGAATAAATCGGGGTTAACACATGACACATTTTCTTGAACAACTGACAATAAGTGCTAGGCTGAAGCTCCTAAGTACGGTTACTGCCATCGGCATTACCATAATCGGTATAGCAGCTTGGCATGGACTCTCTACGGATCATGATTCGCTTGAAACATTAACGCAAAACAATATGCCATCTATTGTTGCCCTAAGTGAAATGGATGAGGGGATAATGGCCGAACGGGTGGCCTATCTTCGTATTTGGGTTGATCGTGAGGATAACGATCCGGGTAAATTTTCCAAAGTTCTCGAACAAAGAGAACAAGGGATGGAAAAACTCAATCAGGGGATTAAAGCCTATGAGTCACTTCCCAGCGACGATAAAGAGCAAAAACTTTACGCTGAATTTAAAGCTGAATTTGACAAGTGGAAAGCACTCAATGATAAACTGTTATCGGAGGGGTTAGAACCTCTCACACACCCGCACACCGATGCGGATCAGGCTCGGCTCTTTGCTATTATCAAACCTCTTCAAGAAGCATTTTCAGGGCACCAAAGCCTAACAACAATGGATAAACTTAAAACGGTTATTCAATACAATATTGATATGGCTTCAGCCTCCTCAACAGCTGCCCTTAATGGAAATAGCCTTGCAAAAACCATTATGGGCGTTATGTCCCTATTTACTCTTATTGTAACCATAGGATTAGCCATGGTCATTGCCCGTTCCATCACAGGAGCCATGCGGCATCTGCAAACAACCATGGATGATGTCTCACAAACCAAAGATTTTAGCCGTTCGGTTCCTGTCACATCTAAAGACGAGGTGGGAGCGACACTGCATAGTTTTAATACCTTGATCACTGCAGTCCGTAATGCGCTTGCTACCGCCAAATCAGCTTCTACCGAAAATATGTCTGTCTCTTCAGAGCTCAGCAGCACCTCATTAGCCATCGGCAAACGGGCAGAACATCAATCCGAAGTAACCGTCAAAACGTTTAACGAAGCCCAATCGATGAAACACGATTTGGATACCTCTATAAATGATGTACGCATGACTCAAAAAGAGGTCATGGAAGCGCAGCAGAATCTTTCGGATGCCCAATATGCTCTTTCTGCGATGACATCACAACTGCATGAATCGGTCGTTATCGAATCAGAGCTTAATGAGAAGCTTAGCCACCTCAGCCGTGAGGCGGATCAGGTTAAAGCCGTTCTTACCACCATCGGAGATATTGCCGATCAAACGAATTTATTAGCCCTTAATGCCGCTATTGAAGCAGCCCGTGCGGGAGAGCATGGACGAGGATTTGCGGTTGTCGCCGACGAAGTACGCAAACTCGCAGAACGAACCCAAAAAAGCCTTATAGAGACCAACGCAACCATCAATATCATCGTTCAAAGCATTATGGATATCAGTGAACAAATGAATACCAATGCGATAAAAATAAGTGAACTCGGCGACTCCGCTTCCAATGTAGAGAGCCAAATGAATCGAACGGTTGATATTGTTAATATGACCGCCCTCACCGTCAGCAAGCTCGTATCAAGCTCCGAAGTAAACGTGAAAAAAACGCAAGGAATTATTGAAACGATTGATACCATTAACACGCTTTCCACTGCTAATTCTCGTAGTATTGAAGAGATTGCAGCCGCTGCGGATCATTTACATCATATGACCGAACAGCTTGATGTTCAACTCGAAAAATTTAGAACATAGCCTATCGAAGGAGCATCTAGCATACGAGGATATTTTCATGAAGAATACTTTTAATAAAGTAGCCCTGATCATAACTCTTTTTGCAATCATTTTCCTGTATGGTGAATTTGAATATAAAAAGTCGTTCTACTTCAAAGACAATATATATAATCTTGAGCTTCAATACAATGACAAAGTCAGGTCATATAAAAGTATGGCAGATTTTTGGGCATCTAAAATTGTACAATTGCCATCACTTACTGACATATTAAAACAAGTTGCAAATGGCTCATTGAATGTTAATGATGCACAGGTGCGTATTAATCATTTGTTACTCCCTATTCATGTACAGATGCAAGCACAAGGGATAAAGCATCTAGTAGTGAACTTCAAAGATGGTAGGCAATTTATATGTTCATTCAATGATAAAGCGCCTCATAGTGTAATACCTACAGGTAAAAAAACACATACCTATAAAACTGAACTTACCGGTTATGAAGCGGGGAGATTATTCGAAGGGCTCCGTTATTTTTATCCCCTTTTTCATAAGGATGAATATATAGGATCTTTTGAAGTTGGAATCGATGAAGAAGACCTTCTCAACTTGATGGATAAAAATCTTGATGCACAATACAGTATAGCGATTAGGCGTAATCACCTTGTAAAAGAGGAAACCATTGTAACACCTGATACTTTTTACTATGAAAGTTTTTTTGACAGAATGTATGTTATACACAACAAGGCATATAATACCTCTATATTTAATTCAGAAAAATTTACCCCATTTAAAAATCAGATTAATCATCAATTGGATAATGAAAATTCATTTGCCCTTTACCATTTAAATGGTCTCTATACAAGCAGTGTATATGTTTTCGTCGCCATTTATGATTTACAAAAAAGACATGTCGGATATATTATTTCAAAACGTGAAGATAACTATATTAACAAGCTTTATACCGAGCAATTCCTAAAGTTTCTATCCTTTTTGTTTATCCTTTATATTGTTAGAATGTATTATCAAAAACAAATACGCTCAAAAATATTACTTGAGCAATATAAAACAGTCGTTGATCAAACCAATATTCTTTCAAAAACAGATACAGAGGGTCGCATTACGTATGTTAATAAAGTTTTTGAATCCATTTCCGGATACAGCAAAAAAGAATTGATCGGTAAAAAACACAATATTATTCGACATCCGGATATGCCAGTAACCGTTTTTAAAGAATTATGGGAAACCATTAGCAGGGGCGAAATCTGGAAAGGAAAATTCAAAAATAGAAAAAAAGATGGCTCCTCTTATATTGTCGAAGCCACAATATTTCCTCTTACCGATGAATCAGGAAACATCGTTGAATACATTGCCATACGTCATGATATCACCAAACTTGAAGCACTCAAAGAACTGCTTGAAAAAAAACTTCAAGAAAACGGTCATAGTCTAGAAGAGAAGATGTATCTGCTCACTCAATATGAACGAGCAATCGAACAATCTGCATTGTATGCCCGTACCGATACCCAAGGCGTTATCACCTATCTTAATAAAATGCATGAGGTAATAACGGGTTTTAAAAATGAAGAACTTATTGGCAATACACATAGTCCACTACGCGATCCGGCTACACCAAATTCATTCTACCAAGAACTTTGGTCTACCATTCAGCAAAAGCAGATATGGAAAGGTATTATTAAAAATAAAAATAAAACAGGTGATTTTTTCTTTCTTGATACCACCATAATTCCCATCCTAGATAAGAGTGATGTGATACTTGAGTATATGAGCATCCAATACGATGTTACCGAACTTTTGCTATTGCAAGAAGATATTGTTGAAACGCAAAGAGAAGTAATATATATGATGGGAGAGATTACTGAAACACGAAGTAAAGAGACGGGCAACCATGTAAAGCGAGTGGCTGAATATGCAAGACTGCTTGCGATTAAATCTTGTATGGATGAAGAAGAGGCAAACATCCTTTATGCCGCGTCGCCTATGCACGATATCGGTAAGATTGGCATCCCTGATGATATATTGAATAAACCTGGAAAACTTACCGCCAATGAGTGGGCGATCATGACTACGCACACGGATATAGGACATAATATTTTAAAAAGCTCAGAAAGAACTATTATGAAAGCGGCAGCAATAGTGGCTTATGAACATCATGAAAAATGGGATGGAACAGGCTATCCAAGAGGGATTAAAGGCGAAGAAATTCATATCTATGGTCGCATCGTCGCTATTGCCGATGTTTTTGATGCGCTAGGTAGCGACCGCATTTATAAAAAAGCATGGGAGCTTGAAAAAATTTTGGAACTCTTTCATCAGGAAAGCGGCAGGCATTTTGACCCTGTACTTGTTGAGATATTTTTTAACAATCTTCCAGAATTTCTTCTTATTCGAGATAGACTAAAAGACTAAAATTCATAGTGAGAGGCAGGATTATCAATGCAACTGATAGCGTCAAAGAAAAAAGAGAGTACTATAGCAATATGTGTTTTCTACTAACTATTGTATTTGTCATTGCTACCTTCTCCTTTTTATCACACGGTTTAATTCCTCATGCCATTATAAGTGGGATTATCGCCGCTATTTTCCTCTTCTTTTTCATCCGCAAACTCATTTTTAACGGTCGATGTATCTTTGGAAAAGCACGTGATTGCGACCGCTAAAGCCCCTTATACCAGTAACAAGTACGTCACATTCACATTTTTTTCTCATTATTTATTGTTAGAATATTTTTAAAAGACGTATAATAAGGGATTGCATTAGTCTCGTTAGTCTTTATTAACATTATTAAACCGCATTTTATTATTTGTACTTGCGCTAGAAAATAAAGGCAATTGAATGTTTACATCCCAAAACTTAAGTGTCCTCTATATCGAACATGATCCAGAAGTCCGTCAGAAAATTACGCGGCTGATGCGCGAAAATGGATTGCAGGTTATTGAAACTGATAATACACTGGATGCGTGTAACCTCTTTCGGATGCATGAAGTTGATATTATTCTATTAGATGAACAACTTCCTAATAAAAGCGGCATAGACTTCGTCCACTGTCTTCGAGGAAAAGAGGTACTCACTCCCGTAGTTATCACAACTGAGTATACCAACCAAAATATGCTGCTCGAAGCGATAAATCTCGATATTACTCGATACTTAGTCAAGCCATATCCGCAGTACGAGCTCCTCAATGCTCTTTAAGCCGCTATCAATAAAGCAATTAATTGCCATCCGATAACCTTTACCCGTCTCGATAACGGATTTAGCTACGACCCTATCAATAAAGTGATCAACGGTCCGGATGGGGTAACGCATCAATTATCCAAAAAAGAGTACCTTCTCCTCGAACTTCTTATCAAAAATAAAAATAAAATTATCTCTTATGATGCCATAGCAATACTGGTATGGCAAGACACTATCATGAGTATGGATGCCCTCCGCACATTAGTACGAGCCCTTCGTAAAAAAACCTACAAAGAGATCATCGAAAACAATAATGGTCTCGGTTATAAAATGCATTTATAGAATAGATGGTACAACAAGAAAGTGGATCTCATTAAAATATTATAAGTAAGTAATAAAATGGTTTCAAATAAAAGTTTTAGCCAAAAAGAGAATACATTTTCATGATTAATATCAAAGATATGAACCTTCTTTATGTGTACACTGATACTCGAAGCCATCAAAAAAATACCCCATTATTACTGAACAGTGGCCTAAATATTTTAAATGCGGAGTCATCGGCTGTCGCCTGTGATCTTATTCAAACCAAAAAAGTCGACATTGCATTGATCGATCACCATGTACTCGATAAAAGTGGGTTGGAGCCCATCCGATGCCTTCGCCAAAAAGAGCTTATGACCCCTATTATTATGATCACAGCGCTTGCCGATCCAGCAATTTTACTCCACGCTATTAATCTAGGAATCACCCGCTGTTTGATCAAACCCTTTAAAAAATCCGAGTTGCTTCATGCAGTTCAAATAGCCAAAAAAAGGGTACTTTATCACCAGCCGATATCCTCTATTTCTCTGCATGAGCGATTTATGTATGATCCGATCAATAAAATGGTGAATAGCCCCGACAATCGATCGATTCAATTATCTAAAAAAGAGTATCTCTTCCTCGAACTTTTTTTAAAAAACAAACAAAAGATTGTCCCCTATTCGACTATAGAAACTTTCGTATGGCAAGAAACGGGCATGAGCATGGATGCTCTTCGCACATTGGTTCGCAGTATTCGTATAAAAACTTATCCGCATCTCCTGACCAATGTCAGCGGTGTAGGATATATAATGGATCTCAGTTAAATAAAGTTACTAAACATATTTTTCACACTTTGTTCTAAATATACTATAAAAATCTCATTTCCTGTTACTAGAATATCCTTGTAGAATAATTATTAAGGATCCTCAATGATACGATCTATCGCGACTATGAGTTACGGCCTTTCTTTCGCAGCAGCTCTTATATTAGTGCCCAATGCTATAGCGGCATCGAATGAGCAAACCCAAAATCAATCACAGCAAGGAAATCAAGCTGGTGAGGCCGTTCAAAGCGGTGTCATAAATACCACTACACCGCCAAGGCCTACAGATCCGGCTCAGCAAATTTCACATACTATTACTAAAGAAGAAGCAAAAGGGGGAATTCCTCTCGGAAATTTTCTCCTTTACCCGGCATTATCGACGACAGTACTGTACGATGATAATATTTATGCTTCACGTAAAAATGAGGTATCGGATACGGTTCTTACTATTACCCCTGAAATGCGGATCAAATCCAATTTTAACCATCATAGTCTCGAAGTCGGAAGCGGCATTGACATAAATCGTTATCATCGTTTTATAAATGAAAATACAAATGACGAATGGGTTTATGGAAAAGGGCGAATCGATATCACTGATTCGACAAACCTTTATGGAGGCGTGAATTTCTCACATAGTCACGAAGACCGGTCATCTCCTGATGCCGTGGAAATTAGCCAAACAGGTACATTGACAGGTCCAATACGCTATACAGATACAGGTGGCAATATAGGAGTGTACCACACCTTTAATGACCGTTTAGCGTTACGCGTAGGCGGCTCGGTATCAAAACTTAATTATGATAACCTCCCCCTTATCGGAGGGGGAATCTATGAGGGTAACTTACGTGATCGCAAAGAGTCATTGGTTGGAGGACGGTTAATCTTCACTGCATCCGACACTTTAGATTTATTTGCTCAGGGTGCTGCAGATAACCGTATTTACGATAATCTCGGTATCTACAACCGAAACTCACACGGATTTAATGCCGCTGTGGGGATGACGTATGAGCCTTCCGATTCTCTTAAAGGGGAAGCCTATATAGGGCGCATCGGTCAAAACTACGATGATACCCGTTTCAAGTACGTGAGTGCCATCGATTATGGATTCAATATTAAATACAAAACAACTCCGTGGACCACATTTTCCATGAACCTTGACCGCTCGCTCGAAGAGACGACGATTAGCGGTTCATCGGGATATTTAAATACGGCATTAAGCGGCCGTATTGATCACCGTCTCTCCAATGATCTTTCGTTAAACGCATCGCTTACTCGCCAATGGAGCCAGTACAATGATATTGATCGGGATGATATTTATACCGGAGCGGGTGTCGGTGCTAAAATGTATCTTTCAAATGCTATCTACGCTGCCGCCGATTACAAATACCGTAAACGTACTTCGAGCGCAACTGCTACTGATCCGAACTACATTGCTATTACCCATTATGCTGATTATGATAATAATCTCGTTTATTTTACACTGGGGACAGATTTTGGAACACGTGCACAACCTGAAACGCCGGTTGTGAGCTATCCAAGCTGGTCGTTGTTCGCATCGCCGTTTAGCAATACCCTTACCGGCTTTTACGCAGGGGGAGCAGTCGGTGTCAACAGTCTCAATGCCGCGACGTTCGGCTATCGTGATCCATGGACCAGCAATCCAAACAATTATGATAATGGCGAATTCGGAGAATTGGGGACTATCAGCGGTCTGTTCGGCGGCTATGGCCAAATGCTCTCTAAACATATCTATTTAGGGGTAGAGGGGGAATTTGACCGAAGCAACGCAAAACTTTCACATGATCATGTTGCAGATACTCTTTTCACTATCGGGCAAAAGAATGGATTTGCCCTCTCTCTTCGTCCGGGATACATGCTTGACAATGGTGCACTATTGTATGGACGAGTCGGTTTAGCACGGACCAAATTTAACAATTATATCGAAGCTCTCGATGCAGCTCCCGGTTCGACAACTTCGGGTCAATATTATACGGTTGATCAAGACAAAACAATAAATGGTTTCCGTCTGGGTATGGGGACCGACATCCCGATGGGCAATAATCTTTTTGTACGGATGGATTATGCCTATACTGATTATAAAAGCTACTCCATTCCTCTCATCAATGCTGACGGAACGCTTTTACGCAATGACTCTACCGATATTAGCGGCGGCACCTTCAAACTTGGGCTCGGGTGGAATTTCGGAGGGGCAGCAAGCGAAGCCAAAACGGTTTCCATCGATCCGAGCTACCTCGACGGTCTGTATGTCGGAGCAATGATCGGCCAAGGACCGATCAACACGGAGGTTAATGCCTATCATGGTGATGGCACATCCCTTATCGCTGATTTTGGGGCTGATGGTATGACCGGCGGCGCCTTCCTCGGATACGGCCACACATTCGGCAGCTGGTATCTCGGAGCGGAACTCGAAGCCGAAGCGAGCACGTTTGGATGGCATCATGACCGACAAACATCTGGCGCAACCGGCGGCCGCGATTACTATGTCCACAAAAAAGGGGGATTCGGAGAGAGTGTCCGTCTGGGTTATGTGCTTAAAAATGGCTCAATGTTCTATGGGCGCGTCGGGCGCGTCGATACCAAATTTAGTTCAGAATATACCAAAGGAAGTGCAAACAATAACAATTGGGTAGATCAAGACAATACCCTTATGGGTACCCGTATTGGACTCGGAACCGAAATTCCATTCAACAAAGCTCTCTTTATGAGAATGGATTACAGCTATACGAAATATGGCTCCTATAGTTTTGTTACCGGAACCTCTACTCCTGATATCTTAACGTACAAAAATGACGAAAGCCTCTTCCGTTTTGGTCTAGGCTACCACTTTTAACTCGTTTCAAAACGCTTAAAAGCGTTTTGAAATTCCCCCTATCTGTTGTTTTTCCCTTCATCCTTTTTACTTATATCAGAAAGTTTAACTATCTTTATATCACTATCCAAAAATATAAAAAAATCTCATAAGAATCTCATATAGGATTTGTAGAATTAAATATCAAATATAAAAGGAGTTGTCCATGGCAACACAATCATCATTCATTACAAAAGTTATTACAGCAGGTAGTTTGGTTCTTGCAGCAGCCTTAATTGCGCCTGCTTCTATGAACTTTAACGGCTTTGCATCCAATGCATTTGCAGAAGAAGACGGAGGAAGCGGAAGTCATGGAACCGGCGGGCATAAAGGCGAAGGCGGATCTTCTGACAAAGGCAAAGGCGGTTCCGATAAAGGCAAAGGCGGAAAAGATGCTGTATACAAAGGTGATTCGGATAACCATCAAAAAGGCAAATCTGATACGAGCGGCAATAAAGGTAAACCGATATGGTCTTCGGAAGGGATACCAGAAGGTGATTACGGTCGCCTAAATGTCGCTCGTGCGCCTCAGCATACTCGTGATCAAGCACTAGCAGAAGCATTATCAACGACAACCAATTGGTCTCTATACACAAAAACATTGGGTGAAGCGGTTGCTGCGATTAATAACAGCAATAATGTAGCGATTGTCCGTGTCGACTCACCGACACAAGCACTTGCATTGTATCAAGCATTGTTGAAAAATGGCTCTATTCCAGCAATTGGCGGTGGTACTGCTGCAGTTCAAGCAGCAATTTTCTTGGGAAGCGCCTCGGATAAAACAAAAGCAATTACTGCTAATACTGTTATTGCTATGAACACGATTTTAGGTGTAAGTAATCCGGCAGGCATAACGAATGAGCAAATGGCTGCAGATGCGGAACTCGTTCGTTTAGCGATTCTAGCTTCCCACAGCGAATAATTCATTCTCAATATACTATTCGCTTAAAAGAGAAAGATTTGCAATACTTCTTTCTCCCTCATTTTATTTTACTTAGGAGCATTATCATGAAGAAGGTATTTATCACTTTAATGTCGGCATCTGCCATTATCTCAACACTTGCATTTGCGGAAGCATCAGACTCAGCAGTAAAAACGACCCAACAAAGCATGCAGCAAGAGCGTGAGCGTGTGCAAAACGAAACACAGAATAGCTTTCGTAATATGAATACGGACCAGCTTTTAGAAAAACGCGGGACAATGACCAATCAAAGAGAGCGGGAGCAGCTTCATAATGAGCTTCAAAACCGTTATCAGACGATGACGCAGGAACAAAAACAAAAATTCAACAACCGTCCAGAAAATACCCCGGTAAAAGGGATGAATAACGGCGGTGGTATGGGTGGCGGCTTTGGCGGTGGTATGGGCGGTGGCGGAGGAAGAGGGGGTCGTTAATTCCTTTTTTTACAAAGTTCA
This sequence comes from Sulfuricurvum sp., assembly GCF_041651515.1. Lineage (GTDB taxonomy): Bacteria > Campylobacterota > Campylobacteria > Campylobacterales > Sulfurimonadaceae > Sulfuricurvum. The sequence goes on along the minus strand of NZ_JBAZJF010000002.1, from coordinate 226,911 downwards.
AAGCATTATTAGTGCTTTGTCTTTGATAAGATATTTGGCGGTTAACATTGTTTGGTTACAATTTTCTCACTTTAATTTGAGAGGTACAAAAATGAAACAATCCCTTTTTACCATTACGGTTTTAGCCCTATTTACAGGATGTGCAACATGGCATGGTGTTAAACAAGACACCTCAACCGCAGTAGAGTGGAGCAAAGAAAAAGTAAATCAGAGTGCGGGCTTCGTCAAAGAAAAAACGGAATGAAGTTTTAGTTAAATAGTTTTAAGAAAAGGATCACATACACTTCCTAAAAACCTATGATACAATCATTTATTGTAATAATTAGGATTTTAGGAATGCGTCGAAATAATATATATTTACCATACACCTACCGTTGTAAAAAAGAGATGAGATGATTTTTCCGGCTTGGTTCAAAAACGCCTCCATCGTCCGAAAATTCATTTATATCGCTTTCTTGGCAACCACACAAGCAACACTATTTGCCATAGTGTTATCAACCCTCATGCAATGGTTCATGCTGCGTGAAGAGCTGGTACACACTATTTCTGCCCACGCGTCGATTATCGCAGCAAATAGCACGGAGGAGCTTCTTTCAAACAACCGCGAAGAGGCAAAAAATACACTAAGCGCACTGGCCAATATCGACAGTATTGAATTTGCAGGGATCCTCGATAGCCAAGGAAACGATTTTGCCCTCTACGTTCAACCGGGAAAAGTAATGCCCATCCACCACCATTATCCGGTGGAAAGCGAATACCATATCCACACCGCCCAATACATCGAAATCATTATCCCGGTCGTATTTAAACAAGAACGGATCGGTATGCTCCATGTCCGCTCCAGTATGGCACCGGTATACGAGAAACTGGCATGGAATATTTTGATACTCGTTGCCGCAGCCGTAGGAGCATTTCTGATCGCCATCATAATGCTGTTATTGCTCCTTCCAACCATTACCGACCCCATTCAATATCTGGTCACTCTGATGAAAAAAGTATCGCAGGACAAAGACTTTCTCCTCCGTTCTGAGTTAAACAGCCACGATGAACTGGGAACCCTCTCAGAGGGGTTTAATGCTATGCTGGAACAAATTCAGATGCGGGATCATGTCCTCGAATACCACCAAATGCAGCTGGAAGAAGATGTCGCTCAACGCACTGCCATTCTGACCGAAGCACAGCGGATTGCCCATCTCGGAAACTGGGAATGGGACATACTCACCAACACCCTGGAGTGGTCGGATGAAGTCTACCGCATTTTCGGACTCACCTCTCAACAATTCGGAGCAACTTACGAGGCATTTTTGCAAACCGTACATCCGGAGGATCGACAAGTCGTGGATACGGATATCCGTAAGACACTTGACCAAATGGGAAATCATCCTTACAGCATAGATCACCGCATTCTGCTCCCCGACGGTACGATACGTCATGTGCATGAGCAGGGGGAAGTGTTCCGTGACAAGGAGGGGAAACCTATCAGAATGATTGGAACCATACAGGACATCACCGAACGCAAGCACTCAGAAGAAGCGCTCAAGGACGCTCACGAACAATTGTCCATTCTCCTCAATTCGCTGCCGATCGCAGTTTACCGCTGTCGTGCTGAGGGGGATTATGCGGTAATGTATATGTCGGAAAACGTCCTCTCTTTCACCGGATTTACACCCCAAGAGTTCATGGAAAAACCTGATCTGTGGCTCACACATATCCATCCCGATGATAAAGCAAAGGTTGCCACGGAGATGGAGTATCTGTTTGAAAAAGGGGCTCACACCTACGAATACCGCTGGCAGAGTGCAAATGGTAAGTATATTTGGATACAAGATTCCCTAAAATTAATAGTACGTGAAGATGGTACACCGATATATATGATTGGAATGTGGGAGAATATCACCGAACGCAAACACATGGAGCTGAAATTACGAGCAAGCGAAGAGCGTTTCCGTCATCTTGCCGAATTAACAACGGACTGGGTTTGGGAAGTCGATAAGAATGGTACCTATGTATATTCCGGAGAGAACGTTTACAACCTCTTGGGGTATACCCCTGAAGAGATATGCGGTAAAACTCCCTTCGATTTCATGACGCAAGAAGAAGCCGAACGCGTCGGAGAAATTTTCAAGAAAATTCTCAGCGAGCAAAAACCTTTTTCTTTTCTAGAAAATACCAATCTTCATAAGGATGGTCATAAGGTTATCCTCGAAACCAGTGGAATACCTCTGTATAATGAGGAGGGAACGTTACAAGGGTACTTTGGAACGGAACACGATGTTACCGAGCGCAAACAGATCGAAGAGGAGATAAAGCGTCTGGCTACGACCGACACTCTCACAGGTATCGCCAACAGAAGAGAATTCAATACGCAGCTCGAAAAAGAGATCGAACGCTCCAAACGCTACAGTACCCCGCTCTCTCTTATCATGTATGATATTGATTATTTCAAGCGGGTTAATGACACCTTCGGGCATGATGCGGGCGATGCGGTTCTGCAGACTCTCACCACCTTGGTAAAGTCTAATATTCGTACCGTAGATATCGTTGCCCGCTGGGGAGGCGAAGAGTTCATGATCCTGATGCCGCAATCTAACGCTTCGACTGCCGCTGAGGCAGCGGAAAAACTGCGTCAAAAAATCGTAGAACACCCTTTTGAACCGGTCGGAAAACTGACTGTAAGTTTCGGAGTTACCCCGTTTGAACCGCAGGATGATTTGGATGGCTTGATCAAACGAGTTGACGATGCCCTGTATCAAGCGAAAGAGCACGGACGCAACCGTGTAGAAATTCTCCTCTAGCCGAGAGACTTCTACGTTACAGCCAACATTTAATAGCCCTTCAAATATGCTACAATCGCACATCTCAATCCTCAGGATTTTAATCGATGCTTAAAGCCCTCGCTTTCTCTATAGCGTTCTTCGCTTCACTGTATGGACACGAACCCGTTCAATGGGGAGAAAATGTCACCGGGGTTGTAACCAAATTTTACTCCGATAAAAAAGAGATTGCTCTCACCTTCGATGCGTGCGGAGGAAGTGCAAAAAGTTCTCAGTTTGATGCAGGCTTGATCGATTTTTTGATTGAGAACCATATCCCCGCCACCTTGTTTATCAACTCACGATGGATTCAAAGCAATCCTGAAATATTCATACGTCTGGCGGAAAATTCTTTATTTGAAATCGCTAACCACGGTACCGCACACCATCCTCTCTCGATCAACGGTAAAAGCGTTTACAATATCCCCGGCACCGCTTCCCCCGAAGAGGTTGCTCGCGAAATTAATGGTAACGGTGATTTAATCGAAAAACTCACCGGTAAACGACCCCTATTCTTTCGCTCCGGTACCGCTTATTATGATGAACAAGCGGTTGCAATCGCTCACCAAAACGGGGTAGAAATAGCAGGGTTCAGTGTTTTGGGGGATGCAGGGGCAACCTTTAGCGCACCCAAAGTGGCGCAACAATTAGAAAGTGCCCACAGCGGCGATATTGTGATTTTTCACATGAACCACCCTGAAAGCGGTACCCGAGAGGGGATCATGGAGGGTGTTGCCAAACTCAAAGCACAAGGGTTTAGTTTCGTCCGTCTCGGTGATGTCAAATCGCATCTTAACCGTCTCCCTTAAAAGGGTATAATTCGCCACCTATTTTTCTGGATTTTTTATGAATGAAACCCTTCTTATCCTCGCCGTGGCTTTGGCGATGGACTCTGTCGCCGTGTCGATCGCCATCGGCTCAAAATACAAAGATCTTTCAGTGTCAAAAGCCCTTATTAGCGCCGCCGTTTTCGGATTTTTCCAAGGGGCGATGCCCATCGCGGGATATTTTATCGGTATCAATTTTGCCGAATACGTCCAAGCGTATGATCACTGGATAGCTTTTGTTCTCCTCGTAGGACTTGGGGGGAAAATGCTCTATGAAGCGTACCAAAATGAATTTGATGACGAAGTCACCGATCTCTCTGCTAAAACTCTCATCACACTGGGTATCGCAACAAGTATCGATGCGATGGCAATCGGGGTGACGTTTGCCTTTTTACAGAGCGATATTTACGCCGCAGCGGGAATGATTGCACTCGTTACCTTTGTTTTGTGTATGGTAGCAGTGTATATTGGGAAAAAATTGGGGTCATTGCTGGAGAGTAAAGCGGAAATGCTCGGGGGGCTTATCCTCATCGGGTTGGGAACTAAAATTCTCTTGGAACATTTAGAAATTATTTAATTACCAACCGTCTGTAGCATGGTTATCGTGTTTTGATTTTTTGTAGTTGCGGGCATTTACCCTTTTTTCCAACTGATTTTGAGCATAAAAGAGTTCTTCTTTAATGGTCTCAATATCCGTATCACTGCTGCGAAAATCAAGAATTTTCTGACCTAACGCTTCAAGTACCATATACTCATCTTTATAAAGTTTGACCGCTTCATTTTTTTCCAAAAACCGAAAATTCATATCCACTTTTTGGTCATACTGCTCTTTCGTAGGATTATCGCTTTTAGCCAAATACGATAGGATTCCGTTGATAAAACGGCCCAACAATCGAATATATCGAAGTCGTTTTGAATTTTCTGCTTTAGATTCGCCCATGCACCCTCGGTTAATGATTACTAGTTATAATTATAGCTATAAAATAGAGAGTAAAAGGTTTTCTTATGATGAAATGGCTTCTAACACTGTCCCTTATCGCAACATCGCTTTTGGCCGATTACACAGCGCAACCTATTGATCAAAAGTTGATCGACTCAAAAATAAAAATCATTGATATCCGTACCCCCGGTGAGTGGAAAACAACCGGATTGGTAAAAGGGTCTATCCCTATCATGTTTTTTGATGAGCGCGGCAATTATAATATGGATGCTTTTTTAGCGGAGCTCAATAAAAAAGTCAAAAAAGATGAAAGATTTGCCGTTATTTGTAATAGCGGCAGTCGTTCTCGAACCCTGGGGACCTATTTAGGAAAACAATTAGGGTATAACGTTATTGATTTGCAAGGGGGGATTCAATATGCTATCGGCAAAAAAATCCCGTTAGAGCCTTATAAATCAAAACAGTAAATGGGTCGTTTTCTCATTTTTCTTCTGATACGTATAATTGTCACCTTCGGACTGATAGCGTTGATTGTCTACGCTTTAGTACGAGGGCTATATTGGCTATTAACGTAAAAATTCGAGTAGATCGATATACTCTTTTTCGATCACGCCGAGATTTTCGAGCATCCGCATCTCGTCGACGCCGGGATTCTCGCTCAAAAACTCCCGTCGCCACTGGATATTGTCCTGAAGCTCCGTGAGTCCGGTCGATAAATATTCTATCATCGAATCAATATCCCCTCCACGCAATAACCCTTCGGTGTCCGCTTTGTAAAATAACAGCGCATAATCTCCCGTCTCATGCGAAAAACGAAAATCCTCGGCAATATTATGGACAATTGTTTTAATCCGTTCGTCTTTTATGATCCGTTTTGCCATACTCTTTCTCCCGATTATTGTTGTCCAATTGTAATGGCTTTTGGTATAGGGTTTGCTTAGGATAACTATCCAATAATAAGAGATTAACCGACACGTGGAATCACTCAACCTCAAAACCAAACTTCTTTATTTGTTACTGGTCGTAGGGTTTGGACTTGTTGTTGTTGGATTGGTGGGATATTTCAATCTTAGGTCCATGAGAAATCACGTCGACACCCTCTATTTTGGGTCCCTTCTTCCTCTTGGTGAACTGGAATCTATCACCGACACGTACCACGGTAAACTTGGCAGTACCGTTTACCTCTGGAGCCATAATCTTATCAGCAATGAACAAGCGGCGCAAAATATCACGCTGGGGCTTGATACGGTTGATCAGATGTGGGGAAACTACCTCTCCCATGATAAACGCCCCGAAGAGCTTCCCTACGTCGATTACACCGAATCTCAAATTGAAAGCATGCGGAGCTATTTTCTCCAGATTCGAGGAGTCATCCTCTCTCCTCAAGATCCGCAGCCCGTATCGCTCTCTATTCTCTCAGATAATATCGGATCGATCCACGCCACTATTCATCAACTTATTCACTATGAAAATGCTGCTGCACGTTATGAACACTCCCTGATACTGACACAGCATCAAAATTCACTGATGCAATTAGCCCTTTTACTCTGCGTAATTTTAGGCTTTGTTATGGGGCTTGCATGGATGATATTTACCCGTATCGAATTACAGCAGCGTCAATTGATCGAATCCACAGAGACCCTCAAACATCTCAATCTCAAACTCGAACATGCCTCCTATACCGATTCATTGACGGCCTTGTTCAACCGCCGTTATTTTAATATTGTTTATGAACGAGAATTTAAACGCGCATTACGAGCCGGAAAGCCGTTTGTCTTTTTAATGCTCGATATCGATTTTTTCAAACAATACAATGATACGTATGGACATCTGCAAGGAGATATCGCCCTCCAGTCAGTAGCACGTATACTCAAAGCCACATTACAACGACCGGGAGATCATCCCTTTCGTTTGGGAGGAGAAGAGTTCGGTGTTATTATCACTGAAACCGATTGCGCTAATGCCCGATTGATGGGAGAAAAAATACGTGCTAATATTGAGGGGTTGCAAATGGAGCATAAAGGGTCTAAAATCGCTCAGATTTTGACAGTCTCTATCGGAGGAGTGTGTGTTATCCCGACGGGACTTATGGGAGATGAAGCATTAATGCATACCGCCGATACCAATCTCTATGCCGCCAAAGAGCGGGGACGCAATCAAGTGGTATTTACCAATACGTTATGATTTAGGATTTTTGAACTTAAACCCTAGTTTTTCAAGCTGTTCTCGTACTTTGGAGGAAATTTCGCCCTGAAACTCCATCCACTCCTCTTTATAGGCTCCGCCGCAAGCCAATGACTTTTTGAGGGAGGAGAGTGTTTTTTGGGCATCGGCATCACTGAGGCTGAAGGGACCGACGAGAGTGACGACTTTCCCACGACGTTTCTCTTTTTGGAATACGAGACTGTGCGCGAAAGGGTCAAGGAGCGTGATGGGCTGTGAGGATTTTTCCTCTTCCATGCTCCACCCCTCATTCCAAGAGGCCCCGAGATCAAGGGTGAGCTTTGTCCCTCGGCTCATTTTACCTCTCCGCAATAGGTAAATCGTTTGACTCCGCCGGAAAGGGTCTCATTAAACATTTTCAGCGGCCGTACCCAAAGTCCGCGCGCCCCGTAAAGGGGGCGATAGACGACGAGTTCTTCCCCCGTCTCGGAGTGTTTGGCGATCCCTATCACTTCGTAATGTTTACCCTTATAATGGCGATAAAGACCGTTTTCAAGCACGAACAACCTTTTGAACGAGGGCACTCACTCCCGTCACATCAAGTCCGCCGCGATTGGCCATCATCAGTATCGGGTTCATGCAATAAAGAGCATTGTTATAAATAACAACAATCACCTCATCCCCCTCCTGAAGAAAATTGGTCTCCCCAAAATGGGTATAACGGGTCGCACCGATACTAATAATTGCCTGACGCGGTAATCCGGCAGCATTAAGATAATCGCTGATCGGTTCTAGAGGACCAAAATCGGTTTGTGTATTGATCTGATGTATCATCCAATCAAGCAGTTTGCCATAAAAATAGCTGTACCCGAGCAATTCGACATCTTCGCCATAACGGAACAGATTTCCATCACGTCGTAAAAAAGAGGCGATACGATACGTATCCATCACGCCCCCCTTGTCAAATGAATCAATAGGGATCAGCGTCTCAGATAGCCCTTTGGAAGAGTCTCCCCAGTTTTTCTTGTGGCTTATTTTAGCTGCCCCCTCTTTGCGTAAAGAGCAGTCATTATACGCCCCAAAAAATTTCGGTATGATTTGGGTTACTTTTCCCTCACCATCGTAGATTAAATCGCAGATTAGAGCCACTTCGGGTTCAGGCTGAACATTGCACGCTTCGTTTGGAAGGAGAATGGTATCTGAGCTAATCGGATAAACCCCCAACTGCCCTTCCCGTCCGGGAACATAAAAAGGGAACATCCCTTTGGGACCGTTGGGATCTTCGCTCACTACATCTTTAAAATCGGCACTCTCACCTGCTTGTTCGAGATGAAGGGCAAAATTGCCCGCAACTCCAAGTCCGACGTATCCGTTATAGTGTACCATTGGCCTTAGCCTCAGCGAACTCTTCATACGTCCCTGTGAAATCGATGTAGCTTCCATCCAAATGAAGCTCGATGATACGTCCCGCGAATGCATCGAGTAACTCACGGTCATGGCTCACACAAATAACGTTTCCATCAAATTCATACAGTGCTTCTCCCAATGCGATAATCGCCTCGAGGTCAAGGTGGTTGGTAGGCTCATCGAGGACAAGGAAGTTCCCCCCCTCCAACATCATTTTCGAGAGCATCATACGGTGTTTTTCACCCCCGCTGATTTTCTCGATACTTTTCTCCTGTTGTTCGCCGTTGAAGAGCATACGCCCAAGACAGTTACGGATTTCAGAGATTTCACGCTTTGGATCGAATGCACGGAGCCAGTCATACAGCGTCTCCATCCCTTTGATCTTATCGGCGGTGTCCTGAGGGAAATAACTCGGCTCGATGGTCGCTCCCCATTTCACGGTTCCGCTGGTCGGCTTCATCTCTTCCATGATAATTTTACACAACGTCGATTTACCCGCACCGTTCGCACCGATAATGGCAATTTTTTCGCCCGGAACGATTTGTAGATTGATATTGTGAAGGACATTTAAATCGTCATAACTGTGTGAAATATCGGAAAGCGTAAGTGCTTCGTCTCCCATTGGGCGTTTAGCTTTAAATACGATACTCGGATCACGGCGGGATGAAGGTTTGACATCATCGATACTGAGTTTATCCAGTTTCTTTTGGCGAGAGGTTGCTTGTTTTGCTTTTGACGCATTGGCCGAAAAACGGCGAACAAACGCTTCGAGCTCCTCTTTTTCTTTCAATTTCTTGCCGCGATCGGCTTCGGCTTGCTTGAGAATCAGCGTTGATGCCATATACCAGTCATCGTAATTACCGGTAAACTCGCGGATTTTTTGGTAATCAACATCAAGAATATTGGTCACAACGGAATTGATGAAGTGACGGTCGTGCGAAATAACAACCATCGTCCCCTCATGGCGTTGGAGCTCATATTCTAGCCATCCGATCGTATCGATATCCAAGTTATTGGTAGGCTCATCGAGGAACAATACATCCGGTTTCGGATAAAGCACCTGTGCCAACAAAACTTTGAATTTTTCCGAAGAAGGGAGCGTTGACATCAAATCATTGTGATTTTCGGCAGCGATACCGACATTTTCCAAGATTTTAGCGATTTGAACATCGTACTCGTAGGTAGGATCCTCTTCCACACAAATCATTTCAAGATCAGCAAGACGGTTATTGACCGCGTCGTCTTCAAAATCGCCCGTCGTATAGAGAAGTTCTTTCTCTTTGATTGCATCAAAAAGACGTTTATTTCCCCATAATACTGCATCGGCGATAGTGTAATCTTCGAACGCGAACTGATTTTGCCCCAAAACCCCGACCCGAAGACCCGGTTCGATAGAGATATCTCCCTCGTACTCTTTGATCTCTCCGCAGAGAATTTTGAGAAATGTTGTTTTTCCTGCACCGTTAGCACCGATAAGGCCATAACGTTTGTGACGGTCGAGCTTGAGGTTAATCCCCTCGAAAAGTATGCGGCTACCGAAGCGCATTGTCAAATTGGTAACTTGAACCATAAAAAAAGCCTTTTAATGAAGGTTAAAAATGTCGCGATTATATCCAAAGGTAGTTTAGTTCTAGATTACTCATAATAATCCAGTCTAAGAAGAAACATTTAATTCGTGAGACGCTAACATATCACGAAAAAATCACTTTCTGGGAAAAAATGAAAACTGAAATCCCTTTTTACGATGTCTTAAATTATTTGCCTGATGGAATCCTGATCGTCGATGAGAGAGGGGTTATATTATTCGCCAATGAAGCTTTTTCCGAATTGGTTGGGTATAAATCCGAAATACTTTTTGGTCTCAATATACTTAGCTTACTCTCTGATATTGATGTTTTCCCCTCTTGTATCGCTAAAGTAATGCAAGAGGGGAAATCACTCGATGCCGAAACCGATTTTACCCACAGTGACGGATCAATTGTCTCTACCGTAAAAAGTGTTCGGATGATTCGTCATAATGAACACATCCGTTTTTTTGTCAATGTCCGAAATCTCACCGATCTTAATCGCCTCAACAAAGAGCTTCGCTACTCCAAAGAACTCACCGAATGTCAGGCGCAGGAACTTTCAACTCTTCTCAATACCAAGAATCAGGAGCTCGAAGAGATATTAGGGAGCATTGACGAAGTCATTTGGTACATTGACAACAAAACCCTCTCCTTGCAGTATGTTAACGATGCGGTAGAATCCATATTCGGTTATAACAAAGAGACCTTTTTAGCCGATCAGTCCTTATGGCAGCAACAGATTCATGCTGATGATCGGGCATTAGTCAGAACCTTTTTTGAAACCCTCTCTCCCGGATTATCACAGGAGATCCGTTTTCGTATTCATCAAGCCAACGGAGAGTTGCGATGGATCAACAGCCGAATTCACCACCATCCGGCTCTTCATCTTTTCATCGGAGTTACCCGCGACGTCACAGAGTCCAAAGCTCAAAGTGAAGAGATCACTTTCTTAGCGTATCACGATCCTCTGACCCAACTGCCTAATCGTGCTAAACTCAAACTTCAACTTGATAATCGTATCGAACACTCTCCTGACACCCCGTTTGCTTTGTTATTTCTTGATCTGGACAACTTCAAAAATATTAATGATACGATGGGGCATGAAATAGGAGATCAGATTTTGATCGAAGTTGGCCAACGGTTGCAAATGAGTATGGCAGAGAGTGATTTTTGCGCCCGATTCGGGGGAGATGAATTTGTCCTATTATTGAGCAACGCCGATCCGATTGAGGTGGGCCATTTTTGCACTCGCGTGATTCAGCTCTTTAAAAATCCGTTCACACTCAATGAAACCGATTTTTTCCTCTCTGCTTCGATCGGTATTGCCCTCTATTCAGAAGATGCCTCTCTAGGGGAAGATTTAATCAAACATGCCGATACCGCGATGTATAAAGCCAAAAGTAAGGGAAAAAATCAATTTGCCTACTATCACACCTCGATGCAACGGGCAATTCATAATTTCTTGCATGTCGAGTCACTCATTCGTGAGGGGCTATCCAATGATCTTTTTGAGCTTTATTTCCAACCTCTTATAGACTCTAAGACACTTAAACTCTCAGGATATGAGGCGCTCCTTCGGCTTCCTCATCCAACAGAGGGATTTATTTCTCCGGATATCTTTATCCCGGTTGCCGAAGCCAATGGAGATATTTTACGTATCGGGCATCACGTGCTGAATCAAGCCTGTGATTTCATTCAAACTGTACGTCAAATTCATTCTGAACCTTTTTTCGTGGCCATAAACGTCTCATCGAAACAGCTCCATCAAGAGCATTTTGCCGCAGAATTATTAGCATACCTCGATAAACATTCTATCCCCGCAGAGTATTTAAAAGTTGAACTGACCGAAAGTGCCGTTATGGATAATATCCAAATTGCCGAAGCGCAGCTCACACAGCTTAAAGAGGGAGGAGTAAAAATTGCCCTGGATGATTTTGGTACGGGATACTCCTCATTTGCTTATCTGGCACAACTCCCCATCGATACCCTCAAAATTGACAAATCGTTTATCCTCTCCTTATTCGATGTTGAATCGCACCGCCACATCGTAGAAGCCATGTCTAACTTAGCGCATATTTTAGGGATGAACGTCACTGCTGAGGGGGTAGAAGAGCTATCCCATTTTGATTTTCTCATCGACTCACAGGTGGATACCCTCCAAGGGTACCATCTCAGCCGTCCGCTCCCCAGAGGGGAAATACTCCGCCGGCTTGCCAATGGGGAGTCTTACTTTACACCAGCCCAAAGCTTAGGCTATACTATCTGATTTTAATCCGATGGAGTCACCAATGGTCGAATCCGAACTGTATCGCCTGTTAGAACAATCGGGATTTCAAATCCCGAAATTCCGCCGCTTTAATCTTGATGAATCGGTGAACCTCGATTTTTATCCTATTGCCCTGAAAATCGAATCACCCGCCGTCATTCATAAAAGCGATGTCGGTGCCGTCGCTGTCGCTATCTCCAATAACGATGAAGCCACGGTAGCGAAAACAGACATTTTAAATAACCTTGCCCGACACAACATTCTCCTGGATAACACTAAGGACGGTTTTATTGCCACTGAAATGATCCAAGGGGAAGAACTCTTTGTCGGGGTAGTGGATGATCCGATATTCGGCAAAACCATCCTTTTCGGCAAAGGGGGTGTATTGCTCGAACTCTACCGTGATGTCTGTTACATCGACATTCATGCCGACCGTGCCGAGATAGAACGCGCCCTTCGTACCACTAAAATATCCGCCTTATTCACGGGGTATCGCGGCAGCCATTTTTCTATCAATATTGCCGTCGATTTCATCCAAAAAGTTCAACTTTTTTTATCCAATCATCCCACGATACATGAGTGTGATTTCAACCCCGTTATTCTTAATAATCAAGGGATGAGTATCGTCGACGCCCGAATACAATACAGCGACACCGCTCCCACCGCTCCCACAGCTAAACGGAGTCGGAACAATTTTTTTGACAACCGCACCGTTGCCGTTATCGGAGCATCCCTTGATCCCTATAAAGTGGGATATGCCATCGCCCGAAATGCGCTCTCCTTTACCGGAGCTCTCTACCTCGTCAATGCCAAAGGGGGAACATTCGAAGGGCATACCCTCTATACCTCTATCGATGATATTAACGATACGATCGATACCGCTATTATCACGATCCCAGCGTCACATGTCATAGAAACCATAGAACATCTTATCCCAAAAGGGGTCAGAAATGTAATTATCGTATCGGCCGGTTTTAAAGAGATCGGAGATACCCAAAGCGAACAGCACCTCTTCGAACTGGCACAGCAGTATAATCTCAATATCATCGGTCCAAACTGTCTGGGATATTACGAATCTACCCGTTCACTGAACCTTACTTTCGGTTCATCAAACGTCAAAGCAGGTTCTCTTGCCCTCATAGCCCAATCCGGTGCCGTCCTCTCAAGCCTTATGGATAAAGCAGCACAACAGGGGATCGGGTTTTCCCATATCCTCTCTGCGGGCAATATGTCCGATCTCGATTTTGCCGATATTATTGCCATGTTGGATCATTCACCTCAATGTCAAGCAATCTCGATTTATGCCGAGGGGATACGTGAGGGGAAAGCTCTTTTAGAAGCTATTCGCCGCTGCACCAAGCCCATTCGAATTTATAAAGCAGGAAAAAGCCCCCAAGCACGCAAAGCGGCATTTTCCCATACCGGAAATCTCAGCGGAGATTATCCGATGTTCAAAGCGCTCATGGAAAGTGTCGGTGTTAAAACGGTCGATAGTATCGAAGCCCTTCTGCACCATTCATCTGTAAATATCTCTCGCATCGCCATCATTACCAATGCCGGCGGCCCTGGAACTATATTGACCGATTATATTATAGACAAAGGGGCAATACTTGCCACGCTTAGCGACCAAGCTATCGCCGATTTGGATCTCCTGCTCCCCTCTAACTGGTCACGTAACAACCCGATTGATATTATCGGCGATGCACGAAGCGAACGATTTGAACTGACCCTCAATTACATCGATGCACTCGAAGATATCGATATGATTTATCTGCTGATTACTCCTCAAATGATGACCGATACCCTCAACATCGTCAAACTGTTAGAATTGCCTAGATCAAAACCGATTTATCCCATCTTACTGGGAGGGGTAATGATGCACGAAGCCGCAGAGTATCTTTATATGCGTAATATCCCCTATTTTACGACCTTGCAAGAGGCTAGTGCATTTTTGTAAAGAAGTTTAATTAATAACGATAATACAATTATTTTTAACATTGCCATAAGATTGGAATGGCTAAAATGTGTTAAGGATTATGCTGGTTATAGTTCGATTTTTCCACGGAGTACAATGTGACACAAATTTATGTCGGGAATATTCCCTACGGCAAAGACGAAAACGATCTTAAAGATCTTTTCGGACAATACGGTGAAGTTAGTTCAGTTAAATTCGTAAACGACAAAGAAACGGGTCGTTTCCGTGGTTTTGGTTTCGTAGAAATGGCAAACCAAGACGAAGCTAACAAAGCAATCACAGCCCTTGAAGGTAACGATTTCGGCGGACGTACACTTCGTGTTAATGAAGCTCGTCCACGCGCTCCACGCCCTCCGCGCAACGATCGCTGGTAAGCACCTCCGAAGCTCTATAACAGAGCTTCGTTTCTCCATTTTTCACCCTTTTCTTCTGCCATATTTTTTCATAAAAGAGCTATACACGTGACATACACATTAAGCGATGAAACCATTGAACTTTACAAATTACTCAAACTCCTTGATCTAGTGGATACCGGAGGTCAAGCCAAGATGCTTATCGAACAAGAACAGGTAAAACGAAACGGTGAGATTGAAACCCGGAAAAGGGCAAAAATCACTAAAGGAGAACAGATACAAATCGGAGATGTCGTTATTAACGTCATCTGAATATTGTTATTTAATGGAGTTTTGACTATAATTGCTGATCTTATATATGGCTCACAAAGAGGTTTGATAAACTCATGAAAAACACAAAAATGATGGTAGTCGGTTTTATCAGCGCGCTCTCCATCAGCGTCGCTCTTTCTACCTCTCTCCTTGCTAAAAACAATACCAAAGCCGAACCGGCAGAAGTCTCTGCAGAAGCTTCGCGCCTACAATCACTTGCCAAATTTACCAAAGTTCTAGGTATTGTTGAACAATACAATGTTGATGGCCTCACCATCGATCAGCTCATTGACAAATCACTTCAGGGGATGCTCTCCAATCTTGATGCCCACTCCACTTACCTTGATAAAAAAAGCTATGATTCTTTAAAATCCCAAACGGACGGAGAGTTCGGCGGATTAGGGATCACCGTAGGAATGCGGGATAATGCCCTGACGGTTATTGCCCCTATCGAGGGGACACCAGCGGATAAAGCAGGAATGAAAGCGGGAGATATTATTCTTAAAATCAATGATCAATCCACCCTTAGCATGACCATCGATGATGCCGTTGCTATTATGCGGGGTGCTCCTAAAACGCCAATAGACCTTACTATCGTCCGCAAAGGGACAGCCGACCCGATCAAATTTCATATCGTTCGTGAAATTATCACTGTCGATTCGGTCTACAGCCGCACTATCAGCAACAATATCCTCTATATACGTGTGACAAGCTTCGATAAAAAAGTAGCCAGCGGCGTCAAAGCGGCCATCAAAAAGAATGCCGCTAAAAGTAAAGGAATTATCCTTGACCTGCGCAACAATCCCGGTGGTTTGCTCGATCAAGCCGTTGAATTAACCGATTTATTTGTAGATGAGGGAATTATCGTCTCTCAAAAAGGGCGTGATAAAGCCGATGATGTCACCTACAAAGCGACTAAAAGTACTACTGTTACCGATCTTCCTCTTGTCGTACTGGTAAATGAAGGTTCAGCAAGCGCCTCTGAGATTGTCAGCGGAGCGCTCCAAGACCTCAAACGAGGTGTTATCGTAGGGGAAAAAACCTTCGGCAAAGGGTCCGTTCAAGTCGTTATGCCGATTACCGAAACCGAAGCGATTAAACTCACCGTTGCTCGTTATTACCTTCCAAGCGGAAGAACTATTCAGGCCGTCGGTGTCTCTCCGGATATTCAAGTTACTTCAGGAGAGGTAAAAAATCACGACAAGCAATTCAATATCAAAGAATCCGATCTTAAAAAACACCTTGAAAGTGAACTTGAAAAAGCAGATGGCATGATTGATGTCACCGAAGCAAATGCCACCAATAAAACCACCATCACCGCCGAACAGCTGGACCAAGACATTCAGCTTAAAGAGGGTGTCGATATCATTAAAGCACTTATCATAGTCAAAGGAAAATAATTATGGAAAAACGCGATTTAATGTATGAGGGGAAGGCTAAACGCCTTTTTACAACGGACGATCCAAATCTGGTTATCTCTGAATTCAAAGATGATTTGACCGCGTTCAATGGAGCTAAAAAAGATAGCGAAGCAGGAAAAGGTGCCCTTAACAATAAAATCTCTTCGGAGCTCTTTAAGATGTTGGCCCGAGAAGGGGTTGAGTCTCACTTTGTCGAGATGATGGATGATACCCATATGCTCTGCAAAAAAGTGGACATTATCCTCATTGAAGTGATCGTTCGTAATATTGCAACCGGAAGTCTTAGCAAAAACCTCGGTATCGCTGATGGTACCGTTCTTCCGTTTACCTTAGTCGAGTTTGATTATAAGAACGATGCATTGGGCGATCCGAAGCTCAACGACCAGCACTGCTTGATCCTTAACCTCGTTAAAAATGAAGCGGAACTCGATCAACTCCGTGCCATGGCACGCAAGATAAATGATATTTTACGACCTTATTTCCACAAAAAAGGGCTTAATTTAGTCGATTTCAAACTGGAATTCGGCCGTGACCAAGAGGGGAAAATCATTCTTGCCGATGAGATCAGTCCTGATAACTGCCGTTTCTGGGATTTAGCGACAGGTGAGAAAATGGACAAAGACCGTTTCCGTCAAGGGATGGGGGGACTCAAAGTCGCCTATGAAGAAGTATTAAATAGAATATTGGGGTAGTTATGAAAGCAATCGTTAATGTATTTTTGAAAAACGGAGTTTTGGACTCTCAAGGCAAAGCTGTTCTGCATGCCCTCAGCGGCCACGGATTCGGTACCGTAAATGACGTACGTGTCGGCAAACAGATCATCATCGAAATGGATGAATCGGATGCGGCAAAAGCAAAAGAAAAAGTCGCGCATATGTGTGAAGAGCTCCTTGCCAATACCGTTATCGAAGAGTACACCATCGAGATTCAAGCATGAAAGTCGGCATTATCCAATTTCCCGGAACCAACTGTGAGTACGATACGCAGCATGCATTCGCCTCTTTAGGATGCGATACGGAGATTCTTTGGCATAAAAACGACACAATTTCTGAGGGGATAGATCTCGTCGTTGTGCCTGGGGGATTTAGCTACGGCGATTACCTGCGTAGCGGAGCTATTGCCAAAATGTCCCCGCTTATGAAGGCCCTCAAGCTCTACGCCGATAACGGCGGTAAAGTATTGGGAATTTGTAACGGTTTTCAAGTACTGACCGAAATGGGGCTCCTTCCGGGTGCGCTCAAACGTAACGAAGGGCTCCATTTCATTTCCCGCCACCATCACCTCAAAGTGATCAGCACAAACAATGAGTTTTTGCGTCTTTATACAAAAAATGCTCTCCTTAATATTCCCATTGCCCACCACGACGGTAATTTTTATATCGATGAGCAAGGGCTTGCAGAGCTATATGCCAATGATCAGGTTCTTTTGAAATATACCGATGAGAACGGTGAGATCGATAATCCGAACGGTTCAGTGGACAGCATCGCCGGTATTTGCAATAAAAGCAAAAACGTATTTGGATTGATGCCGCACCCTGAACGGGCGATGGAATCATTATTGGGCTCCGACGATGGATGTCGTATGCTAGAGGGCTTTTTACACGCTTGAAAAAGATAACTTTATTCTTATTGCTTTTTTTCTCTGCCCTGTTAGCAGAACCTTCGGTATTAACCGAGCCCGCAACTCCGGTTCAAGAAGCCCCCGTAAGCGAACCCCAAGCAAACAGTGCTGAAGAACCCGCTTCCAATATTGCTACACTCTTTTCCAGCGTCAACTCCGGTCTTACCATGCAATTCAATAATCTCCCGAGCCACCCTTATATTGGTGAAATTATTGCCGTAACCGTTAAACTTACTCCGGTTGACGTGGCATCGGGAAATATTGAATATTCTCTTCAAAATGAACAAGGAATGCGGATTTTCAGTGAAACTCCCCGCCGCAGTGTTAAAGAAGACGGAGTATATGACACCTTTTATTTTCTTGTTCAATCTAGCGATGTTCGCCTTCCTGATATTACCGCGACCATTACCTCTACAGGAGCCTCATCAGATGCTCTAATCGGTACTGCGTTGGTGGCATCTGCATTGACGCCTCCTTCAAACTATGCAAATGTTTTGGCCGATAAGTTTACTATTCTAAACTACAAAACAACGGCCTATGATCAAGACAATAATATCGTTATTTTCACCGTCAAAGCATCTCGATGTAACATCGGTAATTTTTCACTTTCCAATGCAATAAAACAAGGGTTTGAGTCCAAACTTCCCAATGTCGGCGAATCTCAAATGACCTATTATGCTATCATTCCCAATAGCGAACAGTCACTTACTTTTTCGTACTTTAATCTTCAAAAACAGCGCTATGAATCACTCGCAATTCCCATTGTTGTCGATGATGATACGGTATCAACCCAAAGTGATCTCTCTCCGACGGATGAGCGCCATACCGGATTAAAAGTGGGGGGTTCAGCCGTAGTAGGATCTATTTTAATCGGTCTATATTATTGGAGACGCCAAAAATACTATCTCATAGCTTCCATATTTCCGATGTTTTATGTCGTATTTGCCCTTTTACCGAATCAGCAAATCTGTGTCAAAAAAGATGCTCCTGTCTATTTATTGCCGATGAATCACGGTACCGTTTTTGAAATGACCACCGAAGAAGAGCATTTGGAAGCAGAAAAAGAGGTGGGAGATTTTATCAAGGTTCATCTCAATGAAAATAAAGTGGGATGGATAAACAAACGTGATCTTTGCTCGCATTAAATGGCTTTATGCCGTAATCGTAATCTTTACGGGGATGGCGCTTATGATAGCGATTTTTTACCTCGTTCCCAATCCCTATGCGCAAAAAATAAGTGCATGGTTTATCCGTATCCTTGTTTTTCTCCCTGTTCGTGTTAAGGGAACTCCCGATCCCGATGCACAGATGTTTTTGCTTAACCATCAAAGCGACATCGATATCGGAATTATGGAGACAATCACTTCGCATGACTTAGCCTGGGTCGCCAAAAAAGAGCTCTTCAATATCCCTTTTTTCGGTTTGGTGTTAAAGCTTCCCAAAGATATTCCGCTTGAACGAGAAAGTAAAACCGCATTGATAAAGCTCATAAAAGAGTGTAAAGAGCGGATTGATCAAGGACGGGTTATAACCATCTTTCCGGAGGGAACCCGTACCGAAACAGGGAAAATGAAACCGTTTAAGGCGGGGGCAAAAATTGTTGCCGACAAATATTCCCTCAAAGTTCAACCGGTCGTTTTTATTGAAACCGCATACCATTTCAGTAACAAGCGCAAAGATTTCCATCCCGGAACGGTTAGCGCCATCTATCTTGATTCGTTTGTTGCCGATAAAAGTGATCCGTTATGGCTCGAAAATCTCCAAATTACCATGCAAAAGGTTTATGATGATGAGTTGGCAAACCATCCTCGCTATCGGTAGCGGCGCTTTTTTAGGAGCCGTGCTTCGTGCCTATATGAACGGTGTCGTGAATCACCATTTCCCGCATACCCTCCCATTCGGTACAATGTCTGTCAATCTGCTTGGCAGTTTTATTATCGGTGCACTGCTCGCTTATTTTAGCTACACAACTTTCTTTAGTGTTCACATGAAATCATTTCTAACTACCGGGTTTTTGGGTGGACTTACCACCTACTCTACTTTTGCGATGGAGACTTTTTTATTGCTCAGCGGAGGACATCTGCTCATGGCTGTTGCCAATATGGCACTCAATACCTTTGGTACGATAGCAATGGCAGCTTCAGGGTATTATCTATTTAAAAATTGGTTAGCGTAAAAGAATTACTTCATCAGCGCACCATTGCGCTAGATTCTGATCATGAGTTATCAGTAATACACCCATCCCCTCTAAATGTTCTACAATCAGTTTCATAATATCCAGCTGATTAAGATTGTCCAATGCCGAAGTCGGTTCATCGAGCAATAACACCTTAGGCTTCATAAGTAAAGCTCTTAGAATCGAACATCGTTGCAACTGCCCTCCGGAAAGCTTGTGCGGTAAGGTATCGAGATGAATCTCTTCTAGCCCCATCTGAGCCAGTAATATCTCATACCCATCCATCGATGCCACATCGTATATTTGTTCACGGATCGTGTAGGTGGGGTGAAAAGAGCTGTAAGGATCTTGAAATACCTGTGAGAGCTTCTCATGGGTGATTGATCCGCTCTGATGTTTTAACCGCCCTAATATCAATTCAAACAAGGTTGATTTTCCGACGCCGCTTCTCCCGACAATCGCTTTAATCTCCCCCTCGGCTAACGCTAAAGAAAAATTATCAAATATAGAGATATTTTTAGTATATCTAAAAGATATATTTTTAATATCCAATATAGGTTTCAACGAATTTGTCCTTTGCCATACACTTTATATTTGTAGGTGGTTAGCCCCTCAACTCCCATCGGTCCGCGTGCGTGGAGTTTGTTCGTACTGATCCCTACTTCTGCACCGAAACCGAACGCTCCGCCGTCAGTAAAACGGGTAGAGGCATTAACATAGACGCACGCTGAGTCAATCGCATCCAAAAAGCGTTCTGCGGTCGTAATATTTTCGGTAATGATCGACTCTGAGTGTCCCGAACCGAATCGGACGATATGATTGATCGCCCCTTCTACTCCGTCAACCACACGAATATTAAGAATGTTGGCTAAATACTCCGTATCGAAATCTTCCTCCGTAGCTTCAGCTACCTCAATGATCTGACGAGTTAGAACACACCCTTTTAAAACGGTCTTCTCACGGTCAAATACTTCTTTAAAGAGGGGTAAAACATCTTGTGCAATAGCCCCGTCAACCAATAAAGTCTCTATAGCGTTACATGCCGAAGGGCGTTGGACTTTTGCATTAACGGCAATTTGAAGCGCTTCGTCGATTTTTGCATTGACATCGATGTACAAATGACACTGCCCTTTATCGTGTTTTACTACCGGAACGGTCGCATTTTGGCTCACAAATCGAATCAACGCTTCTCCCCCGCGAGGGACAATCAGATCCACATAATGATCCATCTTGATAAGTTTTGCTACCCCCTCGCGAGTCGCGTCAGGCAACAAAGCGATCAATTCTTTAGGAAGATGGTTACGGATCAATACCTGTTGTAAGATATCGGCGATGATGTGATTGGACGCTTCCGCCTCTTTTCCCCCTTTGAGGACGCAGCCATTAGAACTTTTAAAACACAATGCCGCCGTATCGGAAGTAACATTCGGACGGGACTCATAAATAATTCCGATCATCCCGATAGGGATACTCACTTTCTCGATCTTGAGTCCTGTTTCGGTGACCCATCCCTCGATCACTTTACCGATCGGATCTTTCAATGCGGCGATTTCCTCAATCGCTACCGCCATCGTATCGATCCGTTTTTCATCCAGCATAAGGCGATCTTTGAGAGAAGAGGCCAGATTCTCCACTTCGGCACGCTTCATATCAATGGCATTAGCTTCGATAATATTCATCGTATTGGCACGAAGCGCTTCGGCCATCTCACGCAAAATTCGGTTACGTTCATTTCCGCTCAGTGTCGCTAAAACACGGCTGGCCGCTTTGGCTTTTTCTAAAAACTGTTCCATAATTGACAATCCTTCTATTCTAAAAAAATTATACCAAACATACCCTGATGTGACACATTCAAAAATTATTCTCCTAAATAGATTACCGTGTCGAAGACAAGGGAGCGACTGGTATACTTGTCAGATTAAATAGATTGACCATGAGTCTGCTCCTAATGACTCTAAAACATCAGGAGTATAGGATGAATCTGAATCAGACGCAGCAAGCTAATTTTGATGAAATGGGGATGGCAGAGAAGATTGCTATCCTCTTAATGCAGCTGGGTGAAGATACCACCGCCGGTATTTTTTCACGAATGAACGTCGAATCCATCACCCAAATATCCAAACATATTGCCAATAATCGTTCCATCGAAAAAAATGTCGGTGCCGCCGTTTTGGAAGAATTTTACGCCATTATCCAATCCAATCAATACATCAACAGCGGTGGAATGGAGTATGCTCGTGAGCTGCTTTATAAAGCATTAGGGGCTGACGAAGCTAAAAGGGTGATGGATCGCCTCTCTAAATCTATGCACAGCACACAAAATTTTGCCTATTTGTCAAAAATAAAACCTCAGCAGCTCGCCGACTTTATTACGACCGAACATCCCCAAACTATTGCCCTTATTCTTGCACACATGGATCCATCTGCAGCAGCCGAAACCCTCTATATCTTTTCGGATGAATTACGTGCCGAAGTAGCGATGCGTATGGCCAAACTCGGAGATATCTCTCCGGCTATTATCAAGCGGGTAAGTGCGGTTCTGGAATCCAAACTCGAATCACTTGCCAGCTATAAAGTCGAAGTGGGCGGTCCTAGGTCGGTGGCGGATGTGTTCAATCGCTTGGGCGCAAAAGTATCCAAAGCAACCTTGACCCAAATTGAGCAGCTCGATCAAGAACTTGCCGCATCGATCAAAGAGATGATGTTTACCTTCGAAGATATTGTCGATTTGGACGGTAACGGTATTCGCGAAATTCTCAAATCGGTCGATAAAAACGATCTGATGCTCGCCCTCAAAAGTGCCCCCGAAGAGCTCAAAGAAAAATTTTACGCCAATATGTCCCAACGGGCCAAAGATGCCTTTATCGAAGAGATGCAATTCTTGGGTGCGGTTAAAGTCAAAGAGATCGATGCTGCGCAACGGAAAATCGTCGATGCCGTACAAGCTTTGGCAGAACAGGGTGTCTTACAACTGGGTGAATCGGAAGAGATGGTGGAGTAATTATTGATCCAATCAAAGATACGCTCTAATATCTTGCAGTAATCTCTCTAGCTGGACCTTGTACTGGTCGAAAAGGCTAAAGTAGCTCTGTTCATGTGTGTCACTCAGTGCTAGTTTCATATTTGAAGCAATTTCCCCGAGTGGGTGCGCCCCGATGTTTTCAGTTACACCGATAATATCAAGAAGGTATGCATCAGCATCGTGAAGATTGTGTGAGCGTAAAAGTTTCCCTAACGTATCCGAAGAATTGCCATAGTCGGTAATGAACTCGGATAAGATTTCACGGTAAAAATCCTCATCTCCTCCACACGTTTGAAGCCCTTTATCTGTATCAAAAATTTTTGTCCTTTTAGCTTCTACAGGCTCATCTTTATCCGTTTCTTTACCGGTATAGGCATAGATGATTTTATAGAGGGATTCCATTCTCAGAGGTTTTTCCAGCTGTTCAGACATCCCCGCATTTTTCATTTTTTGTATGTCATCAGATGCAGTGTCTCCACTAAGTGCTACTACTAAAATATCGTCGTACTTAGGATTTGCTCGAATAATGCGTGTTGCTTCAAAACCATCCACTCTTGGCATGTGTGCATCCATTAAAATCATTAAAAAATTGGTGTCATGCTCAAGTATATCCAGAGCTTCTTGACCATCATTGGCCAAAACCAGCTCGATACCGCTTCCGGCTAAAAGACCCACAAGAACTTTTTGGTTGATGATGTTATCTTCTGCCACCAATATTCTCTCACCTGCGAATTCAGAAAAATTTTGTTTTGTTATTTTTCCATGCTCCGGCACGAATCGTTTTGGGATTGTCTTGTCACTTTTTCTTCTATTCGTTAAGTCTTTGAGGGTATCTTCAGAAGTTGGTATTTTTGGTTCTTCTTTTATCTCCTGAACTACTTTTACCTTCTCTTGAATGGCGACTTCCGGTATTTCATTTTTTTCCGGTTTATCAATAGGAGTTTGTAGGGTTGAGCGGCTTTTGAAAATGAAGTAAAAAATTAAAAAGGCTACTACTATGGCTCCGGTGACTATAATTATTTGTTGAAATTCATTAACCATTAGATACTCTTTTTTTCTTTAATCATATAACATTTTCTTAAAAAAAACAATATTTGTTTTTCCGAAAATAGTTTTATCATTGATGCAATAAACGTGAGGAAAAGGAAGTAAAGCAAGAGGTGGATTCCCGCAAAAGCGGGAATGAGGGTGAAAATTACTCGATTTCAGCGTCGATGACGTCGTCATCTTTTTTCGCCGATGAAGAAGCAGCTTCACCGCCTTCATTTTGTTTGTACATTTGCTCTGCCATTTTGTGGCTCGCATCTGCCAATTTTTTCGTAGCGGTTTCGATCTCTTCTTTAGAAGCATCGGTGTTTTTGAGTACCGCTTTGAGTTCTTCGAGAGCGGTTTCAATCGTTGCTTTTTCCGTTGCATCGATTTTATCACCCATCTCTTCGAGAGATTTTTCGGTTTGATTTGCCAACGCATCCGCTTGGTTGCGAAGATCTACGATCTCTTTGCGTTTTGCATCTTCAGCTTTGTGGTTTTCTGCGTCTTGAACCATTTTATTGATCTCTTCTTCGCTCAACCCGCTTGACCCAGTGATTTTGATCTCTTGGGTTTTGCCTGTCCCTTTGTCACTAGCAGAAACGGTCAAGATACCATTCGCATCGATATCAAAGGTTACTTCGATTTGAGGTACACCGCGACGTGCCGATGGGATGCCTGTTAGTTCGAACAATCCGAGTGCTTTGTTATCACGGGCGAACTCACGCTCACCTTGACCGACGCTGATGCTAACCGCAGGTTGGTTGTCTTCCGCTGTTGAGAAGATTTGTGATTTTTTCACCGGGATAGTCGTCCCTTTTTCGATGATTTTTGTCATAACACCGCCAAGCGTTTCGATCCCGAGTGACAATGGTGTAACGTCAAGGAGAAGTACGTCTTTAACGTCTCCGCGCAGAACCCCACCTTGGATTGCCGCACCGGCTGCTACAACCTCATCCGGATTTACCCCTTTATTGAGGGTTTTTCCGCCAAACTCATCCGAAACCATTTTTTGTGCGATCGGAAGACGTGTTGATCCACCGACCATGATAACTTCGTTGATTTCGTTGTTACTCATCCCTGCATCTTTCATCGCAGTTTTGATGTGAGAAATCGTCTCTTTTACAAGAGTATCGATCATCCCCTCGAATTTAGCGCGAGTGAGTTTAACAACCAAGTGTTTTGGACCAGAAGCATCTGCGGTGATAAACGGAAGATTGATCTCTGTCTCTTCGGCAGAAGAGAGCTCTTTTTTCGCATTTTCAGCTGCGTCTTTGAGACGTTGAAGAGCCATTTTGTCCGCTTTGAGATCGATCCCGTGGTCAGATTTGAATTCAGATGCGAGGAAATCAACAATTTTATTATCGAAGTCATCCCCTCCGAGGAACGCATTACCGTCTGTTGAAAGAACTTCAAACGTTCCCTCGCTGATTTCAAGAACCGTAACGTCGAACGTTCCGCCTCCTAGATCGTAAACGAGAACTTTTTCATCCCCTTTTGAATCCAAACCGTAAGCAAGAGCAGACGCCGTCGGCTCATTGATGATACGAAGGACGTTAAGACCTGCGATGGTTCCCGCCTCTTTGGTCGCTTTACGTTGTGCATCATTGAAATACGCAGGTACTGTAATAACTGCATCAGTTACCGCTTGACCCAAGTAAGACTCTGCATCCGCTTTCAATTTAGAAAGAATTTTTGCCGAGATCTCTTGAGGCGTATACACTTTACCCGCTACGTCAACCGCAGCCATACCGTTTTTATCGACGATTTTATAGGTAACTTTGTCGTGTGCCTCTTTCGCTTTTTCTTCGTTCATCATGAGACCCATGATACGTTTAACTGAATAGATCGTTTTGTCCGGATTTGTGATCGCTTGACGTTTCGCCGGATCACCTACAAGGATTTCACCTTTGTCGGTAAACGCTACAACCGATGGAGTGGTGTTTTTACCCTCTTTGTTCGGGATAATTTTTGCTTCACCGCCTTCATAGACCGCAACACATGAGTTTGTAGTTCCTAAATCGATACCAATAACTTTTGACATAATATATTCCTTTGTTTTTATTTTATTTTGATACGTGACAGGAGCAAAGCCCCTATCACTACGTTAACACTGGGTTTACTTCGGCAGTAAGCCCAAATGCAATCTATATTAATTCGCTATTACGACCATTGCATCGCGCAATGTTCGCTCTTTATATCGAAACCCTTTTTGAAAAGTGTTTACGATTGCCCCGCTTTCATGATCCGGGCTGTCCACACGCTGAACCGCGTTGTGAATATCCGGATTAAACGGCTCATTCTCATCTACCGGAGTTACCCCGTGTTTTTCGAGAACGCTTAAGAGCTGTTTCATCGTGAGTTCAACACCCTCTTTGAGCTTTTCAAGCAAAACATTTGCATCTGCTTCGATAGCCGTTGCGCCGATTGCCATAGAAAGAGAATCGACCACGGGAATCAAATCTTTCGCAAATTTTTCGTTTGCGTACTCAAGCGCTTGATATTTCTCACGCTCAAGACGTTTTTTGATATTGTCGAAATCGGCATGCACGCGAGCATACTTGTCTTTAAAAGACGCCAATTCGGCTTGTATAGTTTCTAATTCATTCATGCTCTCAGCAACTGCTTCCTCACCCTCTTGCAGAGCAGGTTGTTCGTCGCTGATTACTTCTTCATTTACTTCGTTAGACATAAGTTTATACGACTCCTTTTTTGAAATCCGGCGTTATTATAATACATTGAGTCAACTATTGTCAAGTGGTATATGATTATTTTTATGAAGAATAGTTGAGTCTATTCATATCAAGTCTATATACCGACCTAAAATGCTATAATAAGCACAAAAAAAGGGGGGGCAATGTCACTAAGAGTAAAACAACTTTATCCTATAGTATTGCTGGGTATTTTTGCACTGATCTTGTGGTTTATCCCCCCACCTCTCGCCATCACTCCTAAAGCATGGCAACTTTTTACTATTTTCCTAACAACTATTATAGCTATATTAGGTAACGTACTGCCAATCATTGCCGCATCGGTCATTGCACTGGCGCTCAGCGTTTCATTTGGTGTGATCGAACCCGCAAAAGCATATGCGGGATTTTCAGAGAGTTTTATCCTCCTAATCGTAGCCGCTTTTTTAGTCTCTCATGCAGTTCACAAATCGGGTTTGGGCAAACGATTATCTCTGCATATTATCCGCCGGTTCGGCCATTCCACTCTTGGTCTGGGATACAGTCTTATCGCTACTGATATTCTGATAGCCCCCGCGTTTCCGAGTAATACGGCCCGTTCCGGTGTTCTCTATCCGATCGTCTATGGCCTCGCCCATGATTGCGGTTCCAAAACAGGAGACGGAACACACAAAAGAGCCGGAAGCTATCTGATGATGACCTCGATGGCAGGACTGACGATCTCGTCGGGGCTATGGCTCACGGCCATGGCGGTCAATCCTATCGGCGCTAAAATCGCCGAAACGATGGGAATTCACATCACGTTCGGTTCGTGGCTTGTGTATGCTCTCCTTCCAACCCTCGTAGCCTTTATTCTGATACCGTGGGTGTTGTTTCACATCTATCCCCCTGAGCTCAAAGCAACGCCCGATGCACCTAAAATGGCACGTGAAGCACTCGTTACGATGGGGCGGATCAGCCGAAATGAGTGGATTACGGGAA
This sequence comes from Sulfuricurvum sp., assembly GCF_041651515.1. Lineage (GTDB taxonomy): Bacteria > Campylobacterota > Campylobacteria > Campylobacterales > Sulfurimonadaceae > Sulfuricurvum. Next base: position 199,348 of record NZ_JBAZJF010000002.1, on the reverse strand, counting down.
CCGTATTTTTAGGAATGCTGATCCTCTGGTCGCTATCGGGGATATTTCCTATCGACAAAGCGGCCGTCGCCTTCGGAGGGCTTGGAATATTAATGGCCTCCAAAGTGTTTGGCATCGACGATTTTAAAACTCAAGGCGAAGCGCTCAGTACCCTTATCTGGTTTGCGATTCTCTTTGCACTGAGCACACAGCTCGCCGAAATGGGATTTATGGGAGCTGTTGCCAACCATTTCACACTCTATCTGGTCGGTTTGTCGTGGGGGTGGGTGTATCTTCTGCTGGTAGTTGTTTATGTCCTGATTCACTATCTCTTTGTTTCCCAAAGTGCCCATTTGCTTGCCCTTTTTGGAATTTTTTTAGGTATCGGAATCGCATCCGGTGTTCCCGGAGAATTGATGGCGATGATGTTGCTCTTCGCGACCAACTTCAATGCTGCGATAACCCCTCAGGGCTCTTCATGCAATGCTATTTATCTCAGCTCCGGCTACATTAGCGCCCGTGATATTTATATCTACGGCGGAAGTATAACCTTGCTCAATCTTATTATCTTTTTAGCAATCGGTACTCCATGGATACTCGCCCTTTCATGAAATTCTTCACCTATAAAAAATTTCATCAAACAGTAGGGGGAAAAATCACCATTGCCCTGCTCTGCTTTTTTCTCGCTGTTTCTCTTCTCCTTACCCCATGGGGAAATTTGGCACTGAAACCTCTGATACAGAAGCGACTCACTGCTCTGAGCGCAACAGAGATTACCGTCCAAGAACTGCGTTTAGGTTTCAACAAGTTTCATATCGTCTGCACAGACAGCGCGTCCAATATACTGAGTGCACACGGTGGATTTTCATTGCTCACCTTACGGATGTATGGCCATTATGACCTTCTATTCACTAAAGCTTCACTCGGGGCTAATCCCTTGCCCTTCACATGGAAAACCTCTGGGGCTTTAAGCGGTGGAATCGCGGCATTTGATATCATAGGACGGGCCATACTCGGACGCGGCGAAATACACTACCTATTAGAATTACATCGTTTTAATCTCTCAATTATAGATCTAAAAATAGATAGCGTCCCCTTAGTACCGTTCATTCGCCTAATGCACTATCCGGCTGATAACGATACGACCCTATATGGGAAGCTTCATCTCAGCGGAATCGATAAACGGGACATTAAGGGGCAGCTCTCGCTCAAAACCCGTACAGAACATTTTACCCCTACGCAGTTCCTCTCTGACGACTCGAATGAAAGTTTGAATCTTAAAAAGCTTTTAGCCGACGAAAGCGGGATTGTCTCCCCTTTTAAAATTGATCTTACCGCCAATATCTTTTTGAACGAAGCGGGAGTTATAGAACAATTTGTAGGGATACCGTTACACGGAGAAGCCGATCTTTCCGGATTTATCCAAGGAGATGAAAAACATCTCATCCTCCATGCTCACAGTACTCTCTCTGATAGCAATACCCATAGTACTCTAACGATCAACGATCTAGAACCCTCACACCTAAGCCTCCATATACAACATGCTGATATCGGCTCGCTCTTTCACTTTTTGACCCTTCCCGCTCCTTTGGAAGGAAAACTCAATGCAGATGCCGATCTGACACCAAAAGGGGGATTAATTACCCTCTCTTTGGCTAATACGCGTACCGTCCCTAAAGTCTTGAGAGACGATTACAATCTCACCCAACCGGCAACCCGTTTTAATGCCTCTCTTAGCGCAAATCTAAGCGATATAGAGGTCCACTACAAAGGGTTATTCAAATCCGATTTAACTCGCATGGAGATTGATAACACCACCACTCACGATCAAATGCTTCGAGAACTTTTAAGATCAATCCGATAGAGAGTTTTACAAGGGGAGATTCAACCCTTTTAACGGACAATCCTCTCTATGGAACATATGAATATTGCACTCGATTACCATAACCGTACCAAACATCGACCCAAGCACTATGCCGCGAGTCTAGGATATATGGACTGGGCGGCACAGCCCGATCCTTTTCGTCGATACGAGGGGGCATCTCTTATTGCCTTGCCCTTCTCTGATATTACTCCCCCCTACCATTTGCTGTTTAAATCTCATGTTCTTCCTAAAGCACCTTTATGCATGGAATCACTTTCGCAACTCTTACGCTACGCACTCGGACTTGCCGCTATAAAAAGCCACGGCGGATCGCAATGGGCACTGCGTTGCAACGCTTCAAGCGGTAATCTCCACCCTACAGAGTGTTATCTTATCGCTCCGGGGATGGATGGCATCAGTCCGAAGGCCACCCTCTCTCACTATACCCCCAAAGAGCATGCACTTGAAGTGCTCCATACTTACAACGAACCGTTACATGAAGGAACTTTTTTAATTGCCCTTAGCTCTGTCATCTGGAGGGAAGGATGGAAATACGGTGAACGCTCCTGGCGATATTGCCAGCTCGATGCGGGACATGCATATCAATCGATCCGAATCTCTGCGGCAATGCTGGGTTGGGAGTGTGAAATACTCAGCGTCAATACCGAAGAAATCGCGCGTCTCTGCGGCCTCAATCAGGATGAACGTTTCGATCCTTCTGAAAGGGAGAGTCCGGATCTTCTGATTAAAATCGGCACCGGTTCAGGATTCCCCCTCCCGCTTACCCCCATCTTGCACAGCAGTGCAAACCGTCTTAGTCACTCTCACCATGAATGGCCCATCTTGGAAACGATTGATAACGCAACACAAGGGATATATCCCCTTACCATACCGCTCGCCCATTCACGCCGTATACCCGAACCCTCCAATAATAGCGGGGAGATCATTCTAAAACGGCGAAGCGCCCAGATGATGGACGGCTCTTTTATTTCTGAAATTCAATTTCGTCAAATCCTTGATGCGTCACTCTTTTGCAAAGAGGCCAGTGATGTCCATTTTATGCTGTTCGTACATCGGGTAGAGGGGCTTGAAAAGGGGCTATACGCTTACATCCGCCGTGCAGAGGATTTAGCTGATTTACGTGATGCTATGGATGAGACATTTATATGGAAAGAGTTCGGTGAAGGGCTTTATCTGCTCCGCCCGGGTGATTATCGGGGTGCAGCGCAGATGATCTCGTGCAATCAGGAAATTGCCAAAGAGGGGGCATTTAGTTTCGGGATGCTCTGCCGTTTCAGCTCGCCGCTGGAAGAGAGGGGGGCAATCGGCTACAAAAACCTCTACCATCAGTGCGGTGCGATCGGACAGATGCTCTATCTCGAAGCGACCTCTCTCAGGCTGAGTGCCACAGGGATAGGGTGCTTTTTGGACGATGAGTTTCATACCCTATTGGGTTTACGCGATCAACGTTTTCAGTCACTGTACCATTTTACAATCGGTAGAGCGATTGTAGATACACGCATTACGACCGTACAGCCTTACTAAAGCTTTTATTTTGTTTCGGCATCCGAAAGGGTAAGGCAAAGGATCACTCGCTTCCCGTACATCTGAAGTGTTTCGGTAGCTTCGGTGAGGGTAAGTCCGGTCGTAACGATATCATCCACCAAAATCACCTCCTCCTCGCGAAATGGTACATAGCTAAATTGCCGAGGATTACAAAGTCGTTCTTCGACACTTTTGCCCGCATACTTATAACGCGTTGATGCTCTCAGTTTTCCGTAATAGGGGCTAATATTCGGCGTTTTTAATGCGCGGTTGAGTAATGCCGTATGCGAATATCCGTGATGCGCATGATCATCAATCCCGAGTGAAGCAACCTTACCTTCATACTTCCATTCGCGTGCAAACGCTCTAAATGACAGTTTTGCCAATATGGAGTAAATATAATATCCGATATCGGTATGCTTAGTAAGAAGCAACGGTTCAATCTCGTTGTAGGGATAAAAGGAGTAGACAGGTACGTTTCCGAGGATTTTTCGTTTATGGAGGGAGGGGGTAAGTATTTGTTCTTGGCACGAAGGGCAGATATGCGAGAGAAGGCTAAACCGCTCGCACATCATACAGCGCATATCAATCCATTTTGAGGACGGACATAAATGCCTCTTGGGGAAGCTGAACTTTCCCGATTGCTTTCATCCGTTTTTTACCCTCTTTTTGTTTGTCGAGGAGTTTGCGTTTACGGGAGATATCCCCGCCGTAACATTTCGCGGTAACATTTTTACCCATTGACTTAACCGTTTCGCGGGCAATAACACGATTTCCGATACTCGCCTGAATCGCCACTTCAAAAAGCTGACGAGGGACAATCTCTTTCATATTCGTAACCAACGCACGTCCGCGCATATCGGCAGAGGTTCGCGGGACGATAACACTGAGGGCATCGACGACATCTCCCGCGACACGAACATCAAGTTTAACCAAATCTCCCTGACGAAATTCGATAGGATCGTAATCGAAACTCGCGTACCCTTTTGAGGTTGATTTGAGTTTATCGTAAAAATCGACAACGATTTCGTTCATCGGCATGACGTAGATGAGCATTACGCGCGTCTCATTGAGATACTCCATCTTCTCTTGCATTCCCCGTTTGTTGGTCAAAAGAGTGATCACATTCCCCAAATAATCGGTCGGAACGATCACCGTTGCGCGAACATACGGCTCTTCGATTTTCTCAATACTTTGCGGTTCCGGTAATTCACTCGGATTTTGTACCTCCACCATCGTTCCATCAGTCTTATAAACTTTGTAGATAACAGACGGTGCCGTAGCGATCAAATCAAGATTAAATTCCCGCTCCAACCGCTCTTTAACCACTTCCATATGGAGCATTCCCAAAAACCCGACACGAAAGCCAAACCCAAGAGCAATAGAAGTTTCCGGCTCATAACTGAGGCTACTGTCGTTGAGTTTCAGTTTATCAAGCGCATCACGCACCGCTTCAAACTCATCGGTATCGATTGGATACAATCCTGCAAATACAAACGGTTTGGCAGGAGCGTATTCACCTACCGGCTCTTTCGTAGGGTTTCGAGCATCGGTGATCGTATCACCGACTCGGATAGACCCCACCTCTTTGACGCCCAAGATGACAATCCCGATCTCTCCGGCTTTAATGCTTTGCGTTTTTTGGCGGCGCAGCGGATGGGGATACATCAGCTCCAACACTTGATGGTTTTCATCATTGTGCATCAGTTTAATCATTTGCCCCATCTTGATCTCACCGTCAAATACCCGTACAAGAGCCATTGCCCCTTGGTATGTATCAAACCACGAATCGTAAATAATTGCTTTAGTCGTAGCCTGCGGGTCTCCGTTGGGTGCGGGGATACGGTCTACGATCGCATCGATGAGAGTTCGGATACCTACTCCCGTTTTTGCCGAAATCATTATCGCATCGGTTGCATCGATCCCGATCGTTGTTTCAATCTCTTCTGCAACCCGTTCCGGTTCAGCGGCCGGAAGATCGATTTTATTAATAACAGGGATAAGGGTTAAATTATTTTCCATCGCCATATAAACATTGGCAATCGTTTGCGCTTCCACCCCTTGTGCCGCATCCACGATCAACAGTGCGCCATCCGATGATGCGAGCGATTTAGAGACCTCGTAACTGAAATCGACGTGGCCCGGAGTGTCGATCAGGTTGAGAATATAATGTTTCCCGTCTTTAACGTAATCGAGCCGGACGCTTTGCGCTTTGATCGTAATTCCGCGCTCTTGTTCGATGTCCATCGTATCCATCATCTGTTTACTCAGCTCACGATCACTAACCGCTCCGCACTCTTGGATAATACGGTCTGCTAAGGTACTTTTGCCGTGGTCAATATGGGCGATGATTGAAAAGTTGCGAATGTTATCCATTAGGTTTTATTGCTCATTTATTTTAATTAGTAAAATTATAGCAGAACGCTGCTTAGGAGGTATGAAAAGGTTTATTAATTTTAAATAGATGTTCTTATCATGGCGGAGTTTCTAAGCCTGCCACTTTTTAGCACCGAGGAGAAAACAACCCAGCTCTAACTAAAATAAAAACCAAAAAAATCCTTAAAAGAGGAACAGGACCCCATTCCCGCATAACAAAAAAGAGGCAAGACTTTATCTGCAACACTTTTTCATACTCTATAAAAAGATACCAAACTGTTTCAAGATGAGTTAGATTAGGATATCTCATGCCGAAGCACGAGAGGAAGAAAGGATAGAAAAATTATTTTTTATCGTCTTTTTTCGGAAGAATCATCATGTTGCAATAACGCCCTTCCATTTGCGGAGCTTTATACATCATACCGATATCTTCAACCATCGGCCATACACGCTGCAAAACAGCTGCAGCAGCTTCAGGGTGCGCCATCTCACGTCCGCGTAAGAATACACGAAAGTGGACATGTTTCCCCTCTTCGAGAAATTCGCGCGCATGCTTGACCTTGTAGCTGACATCGTTTTCCGCAATTTTGACCGAAAGTTTGATCTCTTTGACCTCTACTTTCGTCTGCTTTTTACGTGCCTCTTTTTTCTTCTTCTCTTCTTGATAATGAAACTTGCCGTAGTCCATAATTTTCGCTACCGGAGGCTTTGCATCCGGAGAGATCAACACTAGGTCAAGTCCCATCTCATTGGCTTTATCCATTGCTTCTTTAATCGAAACGACACCTAGCGCTTCGCCACCATCGACAACACATCGTACCTCAGGAACCCGGATCTCTTCATTCATCTGGACTCGGTCTTGTTTTTTAATCAAAAATGTACCTCATTAATTTTTTCTTTAACTAAGCCAAGAAATTGTTCTTCGCTTAGGTTGTATTGTTCACGCTTACGTCGATCACGTACCGCAACACTTTTAGCGCTTACCTCTTCATCACCGAGAACGATGATCATTGGAACACGCCCTTTTTCTGCCGTCCGGATCCGTTTATTCAGACTGTCATTTTTATCAAAAATTTCATAGTCTGCACCCAGATCCATCAGTTTATCTCCCAACTCACGGGCATACGCGACGTGAGATTCTGCAATCGGAACGATTGCAACCTGCGTCGGAGCGATAAACATCGGAAATTCCCCAGCATAATGCTCCGTCAATATACCAACAAATCGCTCAAATGAACCTAAAATTGCACGGTGAATCATCACCGGCTGAATTTTAACGTTCTCTTCGCCATTGTATTCGAGCTCAAAACGCTCCGGAAGATTGAAATCGAGCTGGATAGTACCGCACTGCCATTCACGTCCGATGGCATCGGTAATCTTGATGTCGATTTTAGGACCGTAAAACGCTCCGCCCCCCTCATCGATCTCATAGGCGAGGTTATGTTTGTCCATCGCATTTTTCAATGCATTGGTCGAAATCTCCCATACTGCGTCATCTCCGACCGCTTTTTCAGGCTTAGTGGAAATCATCATTTTATAGTTAAACTCGAAGGTAGACATAATTTTATCGACAAAATCGACCACTTCGATAATCTGCTCTTCGATCTGATCGGCAGTACAGAAAATGTGGGCATCGTCCTGAGTAAATTCACGGACACGGAACAACCCGTGAAGCGCTCCCGTCATCTCATGACGGTGAACAACCCCGTATTCAAAATATTTTAGCGGCAAATCACGATATGAATGCAAATCGTGTTCATAAACTTTGATATGACCGACACAGTTCATCGGTTTAACCCCGAACTCAATCTCATCAATATTGGTGAAATACATGTTTTCACCGTAGTTTTGATAATGGCCACTCACTTTCCACAAATCGCTTCGTAGCATCTCAGGGCCACGTACCGGCTCATATCCGCGCTTGCGGTGTGCTTTAAACAGCAACTGTTCCAAACGTGAACGCATTCTTGCCCCCGCAGGGAGCCAGATCGGGAATCCCGCACCGACCTCTTCACGGAAGGTGAAGAGTTTCATCTCGGCACCTATTTTGCGGTGATCTCGTTTTTCGGCTTCTGCCATCATCTCCAAATAGGCTTTTAACGATTCCTTGTCCGCAAACGCAATCCCATAGATACGAGTTAACATCTCATTTTTGCTGTCACCACCCAAATAAGCACCCGATATTTTGGTCAGCTTGAAATAGCGTAACAATCCGACACTCGGCAAATGAGGCCCGCGACAAAGGTCTTCGAAGTTACCTTGTTTATAAATCGTAACCGTGTCATCTGGAATCCGATCCATAACCGCTTGCTTCAAATGATCGTTTGCAAATTTTGCACGCGCTTCGTCTTTCGTGATCTCATAACGTTCGATTTTTTCTTTGCCTTTGGCAATATCGAGCATTTTTTTCTCGATCGTCTTTAAATCTTCTTCGCCGATCGTTTCATTCACTTTGAAATCGTAGTAGAACCCCTCTTTTACCGTAGGCCCGACAAAAAATTTTGCATCGGTATAGAGTGCTTTGATCGCTTCAGCGAGAAGGTGCGCACATGAGTGACGAATCACTTCGAGAGCATCGACTGAGTTGTCATACGCGATCTCTTGACCGCTGATACCGAGAGCCTCGGCTGTTTGTAAATCGATTATTTGATCGTTGTGTTTGATCGCAATAATATCCATAGAATATGCCTCGTATGAGAAAATATCGCGGATTATACGGTAATATTGATTGATTTAGGATTAAACGAATACTTGATGATAATTATTTTCAAGGAATTTAATAAAGAAATGGTGGTCCCAACAGGACTCGAACCTGTGACCACTACCTTGTCGAGGTAGTGCTCTACCAACTGAGCTATAAGACCATCAATAAGTTAATGCAAGAACGAAATTATAGCCGCACGGAAGTTAAAAGTCACTTAACCCTTGCACGACTGCGGACGAAAATTTAAAACCATCAACCAAAGGACGGCAAAATCAATCATCACATCGGCAAAATTAAATACGGCAAAATTAAATCCGTAATGCCAATAGACATAATCAACCACCCCACCGTGTATAAAACGGTCATAGACATTCGATAGCCCCGCCCCAACCATTATCCCTACCGGAAAAAGATAACACGCTTTTTTTAGCCACAGCGTATATACAACTACACCGCTCAGAAGAGCAAGCTGAATCCATTTCAAGGACTCTGCCAAAAAAGCAAACATCGAAAAGGCTACCCCTTTGTTATATACCAAAATCAGATCAATGCAACTTGTATACGCTCGAAACCCTTCAATAAAAAGAGATTTAATGGTCTGATCAATGATAAAAATACCCGTAACCGCCAATAACAAGACGACTATTGACTTAACCATTTAACGCCTTTTCAAAAAATTGTACTAAATGTTCCATCGCTTTTTCCATCACTTTGGCATCTTTTCCCTCCAAAAGGAGTCGAAGTTTGTTTTCCGTACCAGAATAGCGGATCAAATGACGCATATGTTCACGTTCAATCTTTGCGAGTTCTTCGCTTAAACCCTCAATTTGATCGAGCGGTTTTTTGATTTTAACTTTTATATTGACTAATTTTTGAGGATAGAGTTTAAACGGACGGAGCACTTTACTCGCTTTTTGACCTGTCGTAAGTAATAACGCCAAGATTTGAAGTGCGCTCACCAATCCATCACCCGTTTTAGCGTAGTCGTGCAAAATAATATGACCGCTTTGCTCTCCACCGAAATTGATCCCCTTCTCCCGCATCACTTCCAACACGTATTTATCCCCGACGTTGGAGCGGAAAAGTTTAAGGCTGTTCTCATTCATCGTATCTTCAAGCGCTTGATTACTCATTACGGTAGCAACAATTCCACCCCCTTTGAGCTGGCCATTTTTATTTAAAAAGAGGCCCAGTGCTCCGAGAATCTGGTCGCCATCGACTTCATCCCCTTTTTCGTCCACAACGATCAAACGATCAGCATCCCCATCAAGTGCCAAACCAATATCGGCACGGTACTGTTTCACCGCCTCGCGTAAATCTTTGGTATGAAGAGCTCCGCACCCCTCGTTGATATTAAACCCATTGGGTTTATCATGTAAAACAATTACTTCGGCACCCAGTTCTTCCAGTACCGTTGGACCGACTTTATATCCAGCCCCGTTAGCCGTATCTAATACGATACGTAACCCTTGCAGTGTCAATTCACGGCTAAAAGAATTTTTGAGTTGCACAATATAACGACCGATAACATCATCGATCCGTTTGGCTGAACCTATTTTTCTCCCCGTAACCTGTCCCTCTTCGAGACGGACGTTATCCTTAGCAATCGTTTCAATTTGGGATTCAATATCTTCGGATAGCTTATTTCCTTGGGCATCAAAAAATTTAATTCCGTTGTCTTCAAATGGGTTGTGGCTTGCCGAAATCATAATCCCCGCATCACATCTCATATTCAACGTCAAAAATGCAATCGCCGGAGTCGGCATAGGACCGATCTCTATAACATCATAACCCACTGCCGTCAGACCGCTTACAATCGCATTTTCGATCATGTAGCCGCTTTTACGGGTATCTTTACCAAGTAAAATCTTTTTCGTTCGTGCATGGGCACTAAAATAAATTCCTGCTGCCATTGCTACACGCATTGCCAATTCTGCCGTTAAAAAAGAGCCCGCTTCACCGCGAACACCGTCTGTTCCAAAGAGTTTCATTGTTTAATATTTCCTTTTTTACCATCATTTTGGATTTTTCGAGGGATAATCCATAAAGTTTAACTTAATTTTAATTATCTTTAAGGTAACATTCTACCCTAAAAAAAATTCGACAAGGATAAATGCCATGGCAAACCATAAGTCAGCATTGAAACGTATCCGTCAGACTGAAAAGCGCACAGAGCGCAACCGGTTTTATCGTACGCGTATTAAAAATATCGTTAAAGCAGTCCGCACCGCAGTAGATGCAGGTAATAAAGAAGAAGCGCAAGCAGCTCTTGTTATCGCTAATGCCAACCTTCACAAATATGTTAGCAAAGGTGTCTTGAAAAAAGAGTCAGCTGCTCGTAAAGTTAGCCGTCTTCACCTCGCTGTTAACGCTATATCAGCCTAATCACTAAAAATTACGTCAAAAGGAATACGTTCCTTCTGGCTTACCCCTTTTCTCCCAACGCCTTTCTTTAGGAATTACAACTATGTTATCCGACAAGCTCACCCCTTTTATTAACCGTTACAACGAATTGACCGAACTTCTTAGTTCTCCCGATATTGGTTCCGATATCAAACGGATGACCGATCTCTCCAAAGAGCAATCTGCGATTCAAGCCATTGTAACCAAAGCAACCGAATACAAAAAACTTCTCGATGATATCGAAGAGAACAAATCGCTCGCATTTGATGCTGAACTCGGAGAACTCGCAAAAGAGGAACTTCGCTCTCTTGAACCGATGGTAGCACCTCTCGAAGAAGAGATCAAAAAGCTCCTTATCCCGGCTGATCCTAACGATAAGCGTAACATTTATATCGAACTCCGTGCCGGAACAGGCGGGGATGAAGCGGCAATTTTTGTCGGTGATTTGTTCAACGCCTATGTCCGTTATGCGGACGTTAAGGGTTGGAAAATCGAATTGATGAGTTCTAGCCCTTCCGACGCGGGAGGATATAAAGAGATTATTGCCCTCATCAAAGGGGAGCAGGTTTATTCACGACTCAAATTCGAAGCAGGAACACACCGTGTACAACGTGTCCCTGCAACAGAATCTCAAGGACGGGTTCATACCTCAGCCATTACCGTTGCTGTAATGCCCGAAGTCGATGATGTCGAGATCAACATCAATGAAAGTGATCTCAAAATTGACGTTATGCGCTCATCAGGATGCGGCGGGCAAAGTGTCAATACGACCGATTCGGCAGTTCGTATTACCCATATTCCCAGTGGAATCGTAGTAAATAATCAAGATGAAAAATCACAGCATAAAAACAAAGACAAAGCGATGAAAATCCTCAAAGCGCGTTTGTATGAAATGCAGATCCAAGAGGCTAAAGAAAAAGAGATGAACGAGCGTAAAGAGCAGGTAGGAACGGGAGACCGTAGTGGTCGTATCCGTACTTACAACTACCCTCAAAACCGTATCTCCGATCATCGCATTACCCTTACCCTCTATCGTCTCGAAGAGATCATGCAGGGGGGATTGATGGATGATATTATCGATCCGCTTATCGCTGATGCTCAGGCACAGATTATGGAGAGAGCGGGATTATAATCGCCAAAGGGTCTCAAAAACCCCTTTGACTTCCCCTTTGAACGTAATCACACCCTCTTCCAGCCCTAAATAAAGTGTTTCTCCACTTTTGGGAAATACCCTTGTTTTATCTTCCACCATTTTCTCTTGAACTGCACGATAAAAACTTGCTGCCATCCCCGTTCCACATGCCAATGTCTCATCCTCAACGCCCCGCTCATAGGTACGGACGCGAAGCGTACCATCAGGATTTACACTGGCGATGTTCACATTCGCATTATAGCGGTGACGCAGAGTACGCGCCAACTCGATATCAAAATGGTCGATATCACTATCAAAGGTGATCAGATGGGGTACTCCCGTGTCGATTAGCCACCACTTCATTCCATTTTCCATAATCTCTTGATTGACAATCACGGGAGGGGTCAAGTCGCTTTGAACCATAGCACCCTCTACCTGAGCTTTAATTACCCCAGCACCCGTCAAAAATACCATTCGTTTGGGAGCCAATCCAAAACGATACGCATAATGAGCACAGGCACGGCTTCCGTTCCCGCACATTGAGGCGGTTGAACCGTCGGCGTTATAGAACTCCCACTCGAAATCATGTTCTTCGTGAGGAATAAGAACGATTAAACCATCGGCACCGATGCCGTTTTGGCGATCACAAAGCAAGCGTGCCAATTCAGAACGATCGACTTTTTCAAAGGCGTGAAAAATGACAAAATCATTTCCGCTGGCACAGTATTTTGCGATTTGAAGCATGGGTAATCCTTTGGATTAATAATGGCGGTAATTATACCTTAGGGGCAGGATAGAGCACTTTAATATTTTCGACAAACTGTTCACATTCTCGCTGTAAATGTTTGAGATTGGAGGAGTTGTCAATCACCCACGTCGCGCGCGCTTTCTTCTCCTCGATGTCCATCTGACTCTCGATACGGCGCAACGACTCTTCCTCGGAAAAACCGTTACGCTTCATAAATCGCTCCAACTGTAATACTTTGGGGGTATACACAACAACAGAGTTTTTAATCGGATACGACGAGGTCTCAAAAAAAAGGGGGATGTCGATCAAATAGGGGTATTTTAGACGATCTTGTTTTTCACTTTGTTCTTCGATAGCGGCACGAATTTTTGGGTGAAGGAAATGTTCAAGCTCTTTTTTCGCTTCCGGATCGGAAAAAATCTTTTTTCCAAGCTCAGGGCGATTTACTTTTGAGCCATTAAGAAACTCTGATCCGAAATGTTCCGCAATCCACCCGCTGTTTTCATCCAAAATACGGTGTGCAATAGTATCGGCATCGATGATACGCAGACCGTTCAGCCCCAGCAAAGAAGCAACAGTACTTTTCCCCGTCGCTATCCCTCCGGTAAGTGCTATCGCATATTCAAAAGCCATTAGTTACGGATAATACCCAAATAATTTTTACGGATGTATTGCGGCATGGCAAATGCGGCAATGTGAACATCGCAATTATAGTATTGATGCCCTTCCAGCAAATCACTCCGCTGCAAAATCAGATCCGCGGTCGGATGATACTCTTTGGAGCAGAGCAACAATGTTGATCCCTCTTCCAAATGATACGGCATGATAATTTTAAAATAGTTTCCGAGAATTTGCATGAGCTTTGTATTGGCAGCAATATCATCCAAAGAAGGATGCTTCATTACCATAAGCGCATCGTCTTTTAGAAGACGGTTTGCATGTGCAAGAACAACACTATCGTCGCTCATTATGTCCAAAAGCAATACATCCAGACTTTTATCTGCACTATTTCGCAATACATTTAGTGCGTCCGCTGTGGGTATAGCCACCACTTCCATAGCGTGATGACGCCCGATTTCATCGTTTAAAAGTATATTATCGCTAAGAATACCTACTGACTTTGGGTCTTTGTGAGTACATAATGGGACATGCACCATCATTTCGGGGAAAATAAATCTTTTCATTGTTTAGCGATCTCTTTTAGGAATTTTTGAGCGATTGTAACACGTAGAGATTAAAACGCATTGAATATTCTGTCTCGTTTCTAAAGATTAAAGAAAGGGAGGAAATTATTCGTTATAATTTTGTCAAATTTATATCACAAAATGGAGTGGAATATGTGTGCTGAAAAAATTCAACGTTTTTTGATGGCAATCGTCTTAACCGTATCTATGCTTCTGTTTGCAAACAACCAAATGTTGTACGCGATGATCCTTCAAACACTTGTAATCGTAATGGTTATCGTATGGGCACTGTTCGATTTTTGTCCCTCTTTGTGGATATTCAAAAAAGTTTTCGGATCTTGTTACGAAAAATAAACTTCTCCTAACACTCCCTTCGTTATAATTCCTGTTATATCAATGAAACGCCCAAGGGAGTAATCCCTTAGGCTACGTTAACACTGGGTTTCCTTCAGCAGGAAGCTCTCAACGTGATGCGTTTCTATATTCAAAGATGAGGGACTTCATGAGTCAAATCAGCTATAAAGATGCCGGTGTCGATATCGATGCAGGTAACAGTTTTGTCGAAAATATCAAACCACTCGTTAAATCGACTGCTATTCCCGGTGTACTCGGAGGTATTGGATCATTTGCTGGTGCGTTTGAACTCCCCACAGGTTACCGTGAACCCGTCATGCTCGCGGCGACAGACGGCGTAGGCACTAAACTCAAACTCGCTATTGATTCAGGCATTCACAATACGGTTGGTATCGATTTGGTCGCTATGTGCGTAAATGACCTCATCTGCAACTTCGGAACCCCTTCTTTTTTCCTCGATTATTATGCAACCGGCAAACTCGATGTTGCTGCTGCTACGGCTGTCGTAAGCGGCATTGCAGAAGGGTGCCGCCAAGCAGAGTGTGCTCTCATCGGCGGAGAGACCGCAGAAATGCCGGGTATGTACCATGCCGATGATTACGATCTTGCAGGATTTGCCGTCGGTATTGGTGAAAAAAGTGAACTCGACCGTAGCAATAAAGTTCACGCAGGCGATATTCTCATTGCTCTTCCAAGCTCAGGACTCCACTCTAACGGATTCTCATTGGCACGTAAAGTATTATTCGAAAAAATGGGGATGACGTTTGAAGACGAATTTGATGGAAAACCTCTTATCGAAACCCTTCTGACTCCGACACGCATCTATGTCAAAACATTTAAAGCCCTTAAGGACAAGATTCAAGCCCTTGCCCACATCACCGGCGGAGGTATCGTCGAAAACTTCCCACGTGTCCTCCCAGAGGGTCTTCGTGCAGTCATTACCGAATCCTCTATCCGTGTATTGCCGATTTTTGAATTAATCGCTCAGCACGTCGAGCGTGCCGAAATGTTCCGTGCATTCAATATGGGGGTCGGAATGATCCTAGTGGTTAAAGAAAAGGATGTTACCGATGTCCTCGCTGCAACCGACGGATACATTATCGGTCATCTTGAAGCCGGCAAACGTGAAGCGGTACTTATCTAATCCCCTCCTCTCATCTCTTATGAGATGAATCTCTATTTGCTTTTTATTAACACTATTTACACCTTTTTGTATTATGATGTTCCTTTGATTTAACCAATCTCTATAAGGATCTCTATTATGAAACTCAAAATTCTAGGTGCATTAGCCCTTGGTGCTGTTGCCATTCAATTTATCCCATACGGTAAAACCTACACTAATCCCCCGATAATCAGTGAACCTACCTGGGATTCACCTCGTACAAAAGAGTTGTTTAACAACGCCTGTGCTAATTGCCACTCCCACCAAACAACTTATCCATGGTACAGTAAAATTGCTCCGCTGTCGTGGCTGATTCAACGCGATGTGGATGAGGGACGTGAACATTTTAATGTTTCAGCGTGGGGAGCACAGAAAAAGAATGAGGGTGAAGATGCTGCGAAAGAGCTTCGCGAAGGAGATATGCCGCCATGGTTCTATCTCCCAACCCATCCCGAAGCAAAGCTTACAGAGGGAGAGAAGAAAGAGCTAATGAGTGGATTTGAAAAAACATTTGGGAAAGAGGAATCAGACGAAAAGTAGGAGAGGATTAATCCTCTCCCTTTTTTTCTCCCGCTTCTAATACATCTTCTCGTGGAAACGTAAACGTCGATTCACGAGTTACCATAACTTTTTCTTTGTTATCAAGAGCATACGCTTTGATTGTGATGGGGATCACCGTATCTTTGCGATCATCTTTCACTAAGATCTCATCCGTATAAAGAATAACTACTTTCTTCTTCTTGACACCAGGACTGGCTTTAAACGGCTCTTCCGGTTCTGCAATTTTGATTTTACCCTCCATCCCTTTAGGAGCGATAACGTCGAAATAATATTTATGATCTTCATTCAAGGTATTTTGCAGCAAGAAAATATAAGCATTTTCTACACGTACTTTTCCATCATCGCTGTGGCTGATAGAATATAAACGGTTCTCTTTGTTGATATTAAGAAGCATATACTCTTTTTTACTTCCCATCATTGCAAGGATAATACTAACAATCACCAAAACAGCGATATACCCTATAATTTTTGGACGAAGATAATGCGTTTTCCCTTTTTGGAACAAGGTCTCTTTTTCACTTGACCACTCAACCAAGGAGGGCTTACCTAATTTACCCATTACTTCGGTACAAGCATCAACACACTCCAAGCAGTTAATACACTCAAGCTGTAGCCCTTTGCGAATATCAATATGGGTCGGACATACGGTTACACAGCTCTCACACGTCGTACACTCCGCATTAGCATTAACGGAAAGCAAATCTTTTTGCTTTGTAAACATCTTCTCTTTGTGCTCATTGTAAATATCACCGCCACGATGCGGATTATAGATCGCCATAACCGTGTCATCATCATACAATACCGACTGGATACGTGAATACGGGCACACATAAACACAAAAATTCTCTTGCAAGAAAATAACGTCATAGACCAAGAATAGGACGATTCCCAATACCGATCCTACAAGAACCGTGTGTTCTGCCGGATTTTGAATATACGCCAAAAAGTCTTCAGGAGGTACAAAATACCACATCAAATCGGCTGCCGCAATAAACGCCAATCCGGTCCAAAGGAGCAGTGCGACAACACGCTTAACTTGGTTTTCTACTTTAGAATAATCAGGTTCTTGTTGCTTGTTTTTAATCCGTTTTCGAAGACCAAGGAGCTTCGTTTCGATCAAATCACGATACACCACACGGAAAATTGTTTGCGGGCACATCCATCCACAAAATACCCGTCCGCCCAATACCGTCAATCCAAAAATTCCGATAAACAGAATCATCAGTAAAAACGGCATCAGATAGAGTTCTTGCATATCAAACTGAACAAACATCAAATGGAGTTTTAATTTGTCAAAACTCAATAGGAAAAGATGATTTCCACCTATTTTAATCCAAGGCACCCCCAAGGCAAAAAGGGTGATTAACCCGTAAAACCAATATCGTCTCATCCGCCACGGAGTCCACCCCGCCAGATACCCTTCCCCGTTTGGGGTTATTTCTTCACTCATACCGCCTCCTTCGAACTTATATCTATTGTAGGACACTTGATTGTACTTACAACCATTGCCTCCGCTTCTTCATCGCTAGCACCGATGACGCCATTAACCACCTCTTTGAGCTCACGCGACTCGATGTAATCTTTAAGAGAACTGCGACTCACGCCAAGTACGCGTGCAATTTCGCTTACACTTTTACCTTTTTTCAATAATCCGAGTATCGAATCCAAATGGATATCAAATTTTGAAGATGACTTGGATCCCCGAGGTCGTCCAATCCCTTTTTTTGCATCGTCTTGAAGTACTTGACGAAGCTGATCGATAAGACCTAGAACGACCATTGTATCACTTTTACGGTCAATCACGACCCCTTGCTTAACAAAATGGATTGTATTATTGTTTTTTAAAAGACAGCTAAACATCTGAACTAAATCTTCGATGTCGCTGCTTAATGTCCACGTATCATACACGATCAATGTGTCCCCGTTAAGGGTGCGAAAAAATCGAACGACTTCATCACGATCAATCAACCGTTTACTTTGGGAAGTCTGATCGACAAGCTCTTCATGGATCGAAATCCCTTTTTGATCAACATAACCGTTAATCAACTTAAGTTGTTCGTAAACACCATCAAAATCTTTGTCCGGACGGATATAGCTAACTGTCATTGTACGATCATATCCTTTCAACATCTGAATTTCATCGTCATTTTACTCATTATGACGACTAAAGTCAATATAAAAGTTTATTTTTTCGTCATATTATTACTTTCGAGAATGACTACTTCACATTGCAGTTCTATATTAAACTCCGCAAATACGCGTCTTTTCGCCTCGTTAATGAGGCATATAGCATCTTCAAAAGTGCCTTTAGCGTAATTGACGAGAAAATTCGCATGCACTTCACTAAATGCCATAGCTCCCTGCCTAACGCCTTTAAGTCCGACAGCTTCGATAAGACGTCCGGCATAATCCCCCGGAGGATTTTTAAAACAGCTCCCCGCACTTGGTTCATGCGGTTGATTTGAGCGCATTTGCGCAAACATCTCCAGCCGTTCTAATGAAAAGCCCTCTTCACGTTCAAACGCCACTTCAAAAATAACGTCTTCTATTGATGTTTTACGATACCCGTATTCAATCTCTTCTTTAGGTATCCAACCGCTCTTCGTACGGAGTGCAATTAAATGATTAAAAATTTCATATTCTTTCAATCCGGCATTCATTTTCACCATCCCGCCAAGCGTTCCTGGGAGTTTAGAAAGGTACTCAAAATGGGCAATATTGTTTTTTTTGCAAAAAGAGACAATGCGTCCTCCGGGAGTCGCAGCGCCGATAATTAGTCGATTGCCCTCTATGCGGATAAAGTCGTACGCTTTGGAAAGAATCATCAGCGGCGGCGGAGTAGGAGAAACAAGAAGATTGTTTGCCGATCCGACAATAGTGTGATTTGGCGGAACAATATCGTTTTCGATTAGGGCCACCTCTATGGTAGGGCCTATGCGGATCGAACTAAATTTGGAAAAATCGATAGCTTTAAAATTCATTGGCTAAAAGTCGGAATCATATTAAACATGCGAATCGTAAAATCTTGCATCTCATTCATCATCCACGGCATAGTGAGGATAATAACAACAACGATACCGACCACTTTGGGAATAAAGCTCAATGTCGCTTCATTGATCTGTGTTGTTGCCTGAAAAATACTCACTGCAAGTCCCAGAAACATCCCCACAAGCAATGAGGGGAGAGCTAAGAGTAATGCGATTTTAAACGTCTCAATCCCAAGTCCGATAAGTTCTTCTTGCATCATGGCTATGAATACCTCAACTCAGTATATTCCAGTGGAATCGTAAAATCTCTCGGATTAATTTGCGCATCGAAAAAACCGTGTGCATGCCCAAGAGTAAATAAGAGCTCAATCGCTTTGTATTGAATTTCGCTGAGAGCAATTGATTCATCGTTTGCGTATAGCTCTAAATAGCGTTCCAACGTCGATGCGTCAATCCGTACCAAAGAGCGCTCTATTAACATTTTTGAAAGAGACGCTTTATGATCTCGGGCAATTTGTACCGCTTTGGTTAAAAGATTTTCATATTCTATCGCAGAGGTAAGAGGGAGTGAACGGCGAATTGCCATCCCCCCCAGCGGTAAAGGTAAAGCACCGCCGCTCAGTTCACACCAAATATCCCACATCTCCCGTTCTACTTCAAGTGACTCATCATATCCCAAGATGGACTCATGAATAAGGACACCTGCATCGACGACTCCGTCTAATACAGCTTTTTCGATCTCTAAAAAATTCATATAGACAATTTTAGCATCCGGGTAAGCGATTCTAAATAACAATGCATTGGTCGTATATTTTCCACTAAGAGCCACTTTAAAACGCCGTTTTAATACCGTCTCTTTTTTGCGTATCAACTTAGGACCATAACCGCTGCCAAAACTAACCGCCGTTCTTAGTAGGGCATACTCATTTCGGATATGGGGATAAAGACCGAAACTTATTGCACTGATATCATACGTCCCCTCAAGTGCTTCAGTATTAAGGGTCTCAATGTCAAGAGCAATATTTTCAAAAACAGTATTTTTTTTCCCTACCCAACCGAATTTGATCGCGTAATACATAAAGATATCATCAGCATCGGGAGAGTGGGCAATCACCATTTTTTTCACAGAAAATTCCTCTATATCGGCAAATCAATTAAATTTTAACCAATTAACGCTAAAATATCCCTATTCCATAAGTGCGAATCAACAATATGTCATATTGCAATATTTTTAGGATTTATTTCAAATTGTCATATTATTGTCCTAACTATTAGATATTAACCGCAGGAGAGTGGAGCATGATGGATCCCCAAAAACAAAAATCGCTTGATTTAGCGATGAAGCAAATCGACAAAACGTTCGGAAAAGGGACGTTAATGCGTCTGGGAGACAAAGAGATCGAACCCATTAACGCAATCAGTACCGGATCTCTCGGTCTAGATCTCGCACTTGGGATCGGCGGAGTTCCCGAGGGGCGCGTCGTTGAAATCTACGGGCCTGAAAGTTCGGGAAAAACAACCCTGAGCCTACAAATTACCGCAGAGTGTCAAAAGCGAGGCGGAGTTTGTGCCTTTATTGATGCGGAGCATGCCCTCGATGTGGGCTATGCAAAAAATCTTGGCGTGGATGTGGAAAATCTCCTTGTTTCACAACCTGACTATGGCGAGCAGGCGCTCGATATCGTTGAAACTATTGTTCGCAGCGGTGCTATTGATTTAATCGTTATTGACTCCGTTGCCGCTCTGACACCCAAAGTAGAGATCGAAGGGGAGATGAATGACCAGCAAGTGGGGGTGCAAGCACGCTTAATGTCCAAAGCATTGCGAAAACTCACCGGTATCATGCATAAAATGAACTGTACCATCATCTTCATCAACCAAATTCGGATGAAAATCGGAACGATGGGATATGGCTCACCGGAAACAACCACGGGTGGGAATGCGCTAAAATTTTACGCTTCCGTTCGTATCGATGTCCGTAAAATTGCTACCCTTAAACAAGGTGAGAGTCAAATCGGTAATCGCGTTAAAGCAAAAGTGGTCAAAAATAAAGTGGCTCCTCCATTTCGCCAAGCCGAATTTGATATCATGTTCGGAGAAGGTATCTCCAAAGAGGGAGAGCTTGTCGATTACGGTGTTAAACTTGATATCATTGACAAAAGCGGCGCATGGTTCAGTTATGAAGATGTAAAACTGGGACAAGGACGTGAAAACGTCAAACAAAAATTCAAGGATGAGCCGGAATTGGCTCGTCGCGTCGAAGAAAAAATTAAAGCCGCCATGGGTGTAGCCAATATCATGGTTATGGATGAATCTGAAATGAGTGAGGTAGATGAATGATTTATATAGATGAAGTAAGTGCAATAGAAGTAATGGATTCACGCGGGAATCCAACAGTCAAAGCAACCGTACAATTGAGTGACGGAACACGTGAAAGTGCTATCGTACCCAGTGGAGCAAGTACCGGAAAACGTGAAGCGCTTGAGTTACGTGATGGCGATTCACGCTATATGGGTAAAGGGGTTTTAAAAGCTGTTGAGCACGTCAATACTGACATTGCAGACGCTATTATGGGACTAAGCCCATTCAATCAAGCCATGGTTGATGCGGTAATGAAAGAACTTGACGGTACCGAAAATTACTCTAACCTTGGCGCTAACGCCGTTTTAGGTGTATCGATGGCGCTTGCACGTGCCGCAGCTAAAAGTCTTGGAATTCCATTGTATCGCTATCTTGGCGGTGCCAATGCGATGGTTGTACCGGTCCCTATGCTCAACATTATCAACGGTGGTTCCCATGCGGATAACAGCGTTGACTTCCAAGAATATATGATTATGCCTATTGGTTTTGCCGATTTTTCAGAGGGTTTACGTGCTTCTGCAGAAGTTTATCATAACCTCAAAAAGATCCTTAAAAATCGCGGCGCGAACACTGCTCTGGGCGATGAGGGGGGATTTGCACCGGATTTAAGCTCAAACGAAGAGCCTATTCAAGTGATCATGGAAGCAATCGCGGCTGCCGGATACAAAGCCGGTGAACAAATTGCAATCGCGCTTGATGTCGCTGCATCCGAACTGGTAACCGAAGGGGGATACCGGCTTGATTCTGAAAACAGAACCGTAACCGCCGAAGAATTGGTAGGATACTACGAAGCACTCTGCGCCAAATATCCTATCGTATCCATTGAAGACGGCTTAAGTGAAGATGATTGGATGGGATGGAAAGTACTTACAGAACGTTTAGGTTCAAAAGTACAACTCGTCGGAGACGATCTATTTGTAACCAATGCAAATATCTTGGCAGAGGGGATCGAAAAAGGGATCGGTAATGCGATCTTGATCAAACCAAATCAAATTGGATCGGTATCTGAAACCATGCTAACCGTCCGTCTTGCGCAGCGTAACGGATATAAGTGTGTTATGTCTCACCGTTCAGGAGAGAGCGAAGATGCATTTATCGCTGACTTCGCTGTTGCACTTAATTGCGGTGAAATCAAAACCGGTTCTACTGCGCGCGGTGAACGTACGGCCAAATACAACCGTCTCTTAGAAATTGAAACCGAAGTCATGTACGGCGAATATCTCGGGAAGTCATTGTTTCGCTAATGCCTCAACACAATCAACTTCTAAGCGATAGTGAAGAGCGCGAAAGTCTGACTGAACACTATTTCGGTCTTTCGACAGCTAAATTTCTTATCGCCTCTGGATTTGTTCTCGTGCTAGGCATCTATATGGGGCTCATTTTTTTTGGAAATAACTCCCTGTCCGTTCTACTCGATCTTGAAGAACACCAAGATTACTTAACTCATGATATCGAAAGACTCAAAGGGGAAAATGCGGCCCTTCAAAAGCAGTATTTTGAGCTAAAAGAGCTCGATGCCGATTCACAATAATTTTTTAGGGAGAAGTGTATGACTAAAACTTTTTTTTTATGTGCCGCACTGGTAAGTGTATTAGCTGCACGTGAAAATCCTTTTTTTACCCATGATGAATCGCATTTGCCTGTTACGTCTAATATCCCGGATACTCTCCCTAAACTAACAACACTCCCCTACACTTTTCCCAATCAAGCACGAGTCCTAAAAGAGGTGAGTTTCACTGTTCAAAACCTCGATGGAAGCATCGAAACTCGCACCATGACTATCGAAAAAAGTATTGATTGGCACACACCCCTCACCCTTTCACAAGCTTCGCGTAGCGGATCGGTTGATAAGCCGTCATCCGCTGTTGCACAAAGTGCTAATGCCGATTTTGGATTTCTCCGATTTAGTACCAATGGAAAACACTTGACGATCAAATCAAATGATTCCATGATACGTCATTTCTCCCTAACGGAACCTAATAGAATAATTGTTGATTTTAATCACAATGAAGTTTTTACGATGAAAGAAAAAGTTCTAAATGCTCCACCTTACAACGCTGTTAACATAACCAATCAAGGGAAATTTGTACGAGCGACAATAATATTGGATGGGCGGTATGATTACAGTTTGACAAAAAACGGCGGGGTTATTTCTATTATTTGCAGATAAAAAAGAAGTGTTTATAGAAACTATTCCCCAAGAAGGAGAATAGGAGATACTTATTTTACGGCAGCTAATGCAGCGTCGTAATTTGGTTCTTCTGTAATTTCAGGAACGATCTCTTTATAGGTAACAACACCCTCTTCGTTTACTGCGAAGATTGCGCGACATGTTACACCCGCAAGTACTGAACCGCCGAGCAATACACCGTATGCGTTTGCGAACTCTTTGTTACGGAAATCTGAACATACTGTCAAATTATCAATACCTTCAGCTTGGCAAAAACGCCCTGCTGCGAACGGAAGGTCAAGAGATACGATAGTCGTGATAACATCGCTAAGACCTGCAGCTTTCGCATTGAAATTACGTGTTTCAGTTGCACATACACCTGTATCCAATGATGGAACAACGATGATTAGTTGTTTTTTACCTTGTGCGCCACCTACAGTAACATCGCCAAGACCTGCTGAGTTTACAACGGTAATTGCAGGAGCTTTGTCCCCTACATTTACAGTGTTTCCTAAAAGCTCTACATCAGTACCTTTGAATTTAGTCGTTGCCATTTAAAGCTCCTATTTTTTGTTTGGTACGGAAATTGTACTTAAATCGGATAATTTATCTCTGAATTATAGAAGAGGTATTTGCGCTTAAGTTTTATCAAAGTTTACAGCGCGGATTAATCGGAATACGTTGGTACGCGCTAAACTCACCACGAAGATACTGCTCAATTGCCACACGCCCTATCATAGCCGCATTATCAGAGCAATAACGCAATTCAGCCAAATGGAGCTGAGCGTTGTATTTTTGTAACAGCAAGTCCACTTGTTCTCGCAAATAGATATTGGCACTTGCCCCGCCCACAATTGCGAAGTGCTTGGGAGGACGAGTTTTAAAATATTTTTTTAATTTCTGGATCAAATGCTCCGTAGCCGTATATTGAAACGATGCCGCTATATCAGAATAATCATCAACACTTGCACTCTCAACACAAAGGCGAACCTGATTTTTAAGTCCGGAGTAACTAAAGGCGATCAAAGGAGATTGCCATAAAGGGACGGTAAAGGCAAATCTCTTATTATCCCCAGAATGTGCCAACTTCTCAATAATTGGTCCACCTGGGTATCCTAATGCCATCATTTTTGCCACTTTATCAAAGCTCTCCCCATAACTGTCATCCATCGTTGTTGCAACGGTATGGATCGATTCATGTGACTCAACCTCAATAAGCTGAGTGTGCCCGCCGGAAACGAGTAACACCGTCATTGGAAATATCGATTCTTTCTCAATAAACAGAGAATAGATATGCCCTTTTAAATGATTAACCGGAATAATGGGTATATCAAGGGTGATACTAAGGGCTTTAGCCATCGCTACCCCCTCAATCAAGGTAACCCCTAATCCCGGCTCATTTGTCACAGCAATCGCTTTTAGCTCGTAAAACCACGGTTCACACTCCCGCAATATAGCAGGCAATGCTTCAGCGTGCAGACGGCTGGCGAGTTCGGGGACAACTCCACCATAACGGGAGTGCTCTATCTCTTGAGAAATCTTCTTATGATAAATAAGCTTTTTGGTTTTAATTTCCGTGATCGCAATCGAGCTGTCATCGCAACTGCTTTCTATACTGAGAATCATTGAAGCACCCACTCTTTGACCCATTGCCATTCGCCGAAGCCTGAAGCAGTGTTAATATGTCCACCGTTTTCTATCACTTTCATCTCCACACCCAAGCTGTTTTGCAGTGCAAGGGATTCTTCATAGGTCATATACGGATCATTATCCGACGTTACCAGCATTACCTCATCGGCATACAATGCGGCAGGTGCATTTAAAGGGAAAAAGGTTTTAAGTGTTTCAATCTCACAGCTCAAACGGGGAGGGGCGACCAAAAGAAGTCGCTTCACAGGTGTAATCTCACCCTCATTACATAAATGAAACCATAAAATATTGGCGAGTGAATGGCAAATGACAACATCCGGCTTGAAATCGCTTAAAATCGCTTTTGTCTGTTTGACCCACCGATTTTTACTTGGGAAATGGGGATTATCCAAAAGAGGAAAGCATACGGAACCGTACTCTTTAACTACTTCCCCTGCAAGCCACGCCTGCCAATGGGGATTATCCGATCCCCCCCAACCGTGAAGGATCAAAACTTTTAACACGATAAACTCCGGACATAGGCTCTTACACGCGTATCGATTTCAAAAATCTCATCTACGGAAGCGGGGCGTTCGTCAAAATGCTCAAATGCCATCAATATCCGGCGAGAGATTCCTAAAAATCCGATCTTTCCTGCTATAAAAAGCTCAATAGCCGCTTCATTGGCAGCATTTAAGATAACACCGACGCTCGGATCACGCAATACAGCATCTTTAATGTCCCATATCGGATAACGCTCCCTTTCGATAGGGCGGAACTCTAATGAACCGATACGGCTCAAATCAATACGATCCACTATCGGCGTCTCTACTCGTCCCATCAGAGCGTATGCAATCGGCAGCCTCATATCGGCATGGGCGAAATGGGCGGTTGTTGAACCGTCCGTGTAATCAATAAGGGCATGAATTAGCGATTTTGTCTCAATAACCGCATCGTATTCCCCTTTACCGAACAGCCATCGGGCCTCAAGAAGCTCAAAAAGCTTATTCATCATTGAGGCACTGTCTATCGTAATCTTTTGTCCCATAGACCAGTTAGGGTGTTTGAGCGCATCCGCAAGTGATGCCGTTTTAAGATGCTCAAGCGGCCAATCCCGAAACGCACCGCCGCTGGCAGTAATGACCATTCGACTGATGGGACGGCTGTTTTGATGCAAATACCATAATCCGAAATGCTCGCTATCAATCGGGACAATCCGTGAGGTATCGACAAAAGCCCCTCCCACTACCAGCGACTCTTTGTTGGCTAAAGCAACTCGCTTACCGCATTCCAACGCTTTAAGCGTCGGTCTAAATCCGGCGAAGCCTACCAACGCATTGACCACATGATCCGATTCAGACTCTTCTATCGCCTCCAATATTGCCCTCTCTCCGGTATGAACATTGGGATGATTAACACGAGAACGATCCTCTTCACACATAATGACAACGCGTTTAGGGGAGTGTTTTAGAATTTGGAGGTTAAGAAGATCAATGTTACGCCCTGCGACAAGAGTATCAACACTGAGGCCGAATTGCTCGGCGATTAAAAGGGCATTAACCCCTATAGAGCCTGTAGAGCCCAGAAGGATCAAACAAGACCTCGGAGCAATACCAGCATCACAATCGAAGCAAAAAGATATCCGTCAATACGATCCAAGACTCCGCCGTGACCCGGCAAGATAGTACCGCTGTCTTTAACCCCTGCCTTACGTTTTAAATAACTCTCAAAAAGATCTCCGAAGACGGCACCGATCGCAGCCATCATAGAGATAACAATTGCCGGAACAATATCAACGATTGTCACACCGATAAAAAAGCCTGCAGCCGTTGCAACCAAAATACCGCCATAAACCCCTTCACGGGTTTTACTCGGAGAGGAAACGCTAAAAGGGGTTTTTCCCATACTGCGCCCAACAACATAAGCACCGATATCCGCCGAAGCAACCACAACCACTAGCCACAACAATCCTGTAATTCCGTATTCTTGATAAATCCCAAGCATATACAGCATTCCGGCACTCGGATAGATAAATGGCAAAAAGTTCTTCCACGGAATATTTTGCGTATACGCAACGGCAGCGGCAAAGACAAGACCTGCAATAATCAATAGATCATCCCCATAAGGATACACCGCTGCAGCCAGCCAAAGAATAGCAGCATACGCATACAACGAGTTATTATTAATCCCGAACAGCCTTGTCGCTTCATAAAACGCTATGAGGTAGACAACCCCCATCACCAGCCATAAAAGCCAGAAATTATTGATAAGCCCTACCGTAAGGGCTATCGACGCTAAAATTATCGCCGTAACGATACGCTGTTTAAGTGAGTTTTTTGCGGTTTGCATTATGTGTCAACCAATGGTTTTAAAATAGCGCGATTATACCCTATCAGACTTTAATATCGAGAAGGTGAACCGGCTTAACTTTTTTAGGAGGTTCTGGCTCATCCTCTTTTTTACTACGACGTTCTTCTTGCTCTGATTGTTCTTTTGTATGTTCCCGATCCGGATCAACGCGTTGGGTCTCTTCGGTCGGACGAACGTCTTGAATCTCTTTTTTCTCTTCACTGGCCACATTGGCAGCGGCAAGAGCTTGCAATTCAAAGCGGTTCAGTAAGACGTTCTTTTCACTGGCTACACTCGCCATTTGCTGGTTCGCATAAATAGCACCGCCGATAGGACCAATATCCGCCATAACAGTTCCTTTATCCTTTGTTGACACCTAACGTATTATAATGAGTATAAAGAACATTTGCCCCTTCTACTATTTTAACTTCTCTTCGTGGGGTATAATCGACCAAATAAGCCCCTTTTTCAAATACGGAAAAATCGACACACAGTTTTGCTGCCACTTCCAGCAATTTATCCGGCAATTGTTGTTTATCGGTCGTAATAATAACGTGTGCTGAGGGGCGGTCTTTTAAGTGCATCCATATATCTCGGGCTTTGGCATTGCGAAGCAACTCGATATTCCCTTTTTCGCTTTTTCCCAAAGAAACCTTGACCCCTTCAATCCAAAATTCGGCAATCGTATCCGATGTTTTGCTTTTCAACCCTCCGATTTTTTTAGGAAACAGCAGAGCGATTTCCTCCGGGGTAGAGGCCTCTTTTACCGTTTGAATAAAAAGCTCGATATGATGAATTTTTTCTTCAAGATTATCGCGTTCTTTATGCAGTCCTACCCCTTTTTGTTTCGCTTTTTTAGAACGTTTGAAAAAATATTGGGCAATGGATGCTCCATTGGAATACCCTTCAGGCAGAGCAACCGTGATGAGAGTACCGTCAAAATCTTCGAGCTTTGCTTCCCGCTCATACGGCACAATCCGGTCCAATTGAGCCAAAATAAGGTGTCCCAGATGTCGTGTGTATTCCGCTTCCGCTATCAGCGCGTCTTCCTTTTCCAGCAACGACAAATGGTGACGCAGTTTTTCACTCCGTTTTTGAAGCAAAAGTGTTTTTTCATCTTTTAGCCGTTCCAATTTTTCATTCGCGTTTCGATAATGCTCTGCCACTAAAAATGCTTCCACGTCCTCAATCGGATAATGTTTAGGTATATAAGGTGGAGGCGGTGGGTTGGTAAGACGCTGACCGACGCGGACGGTTCGGCTCGAGACATCACCGTCAATATGACGAAGCGCTTCCAGAACCGTTTCATCTTTATCCAACAAGATGGCATTGGTGTATTTACCGGTAAATTCCAGTTGTAAAACAGTAGTTTCAGACTTATAGGAGCCGTTCGTTGTTGTCACTATTCGGATGATTTTATCATTATTATGAAGCGTGATCGATTGGATGGAGGATCGATTGAGCCTTTTGGCCAAAAGTACATCAAACGGAGCCTGATACATTTTCCCCCGTGTTGCCTCAGCGTCAATCGTAATCAACGGATCCCCGCGCCGCATATCAAAATTCCAGCTGTTTTCACGATCGAAAACAATACGCAACGCAGTATCACTTAAACGGTATATTGACCCTATTTGTGTGAACCGCTGCATATACTGAACAATCTGTTTTAAATAAGAATGTCTCATATTTTACCTCCGTTTTAGAAAAAGAAAACTACAATGATGACACACTACCAATGGGATTCAATTATGAATATTTTTAATACAATAAAAGCCAAGTTTATCGTTAATTTGATTGCTGCCGTAGGAGCCATCTTAATAAGCGTCATTGTAGCATACTTCATTGCGGTCGGCTCGATCAAAGAGATTATGACGAGTGATCTTACTACCGTAGCCGATGCGTTAGAAAAAAATGTGAATTATATTTCTAAACTTGAGCCTAAAGGGTATGAAGACCAGGGGTTCAAAGATGAGATCAAAAAGATTAAAATCGGTAAAAGCGGTTACGTTTACTTCATTAATGCCGAGGGCGTTATGACCATTCATCCAAAACCTGAAGATGAAGGGCAAAATAAATCGGGACACGATTATGTCGATCACATCCGTGCCGATAAAGCGGGAGGAATCTATGAGTACGTTTCTGCTACTACAGGGCAAGATAAAATTGCCGCTTACCGTTATATCCCGGCTTGGGATATGTGGGTCATTCCCGGAATCAACAAAGCCGATTACTTCGATGAGCTCAAAGCAAGCTTTTTTAAATGGTTTCTTCTCCTCGGAAGTGTTCTTGCCGGCGTATTGATAGCTATTAATTATATTTCAGGAACCAGTATTCTCAAACCTCTTGAAGAACTTGATAAAGTCTCTTCGGATCTTGCTCACGGGAACGGTGATCTTACAAAACGTCTTCCGATCCTTAATAAACATGATGAGATCGGTATGGCGAGTGACTATCTCAACAGTTTTATCGAAAAAATCCAAACGACTATCAATGATACCAAGCAGATTACGACTTCTGCCGTGGGTTCTACCACAACATTAAATACAGCAGCAACCAATCTCTCAGCGCAATCTGAAAAAACCAATGCAATCGCCCAAACGACCAATGCAACCGCTGCAGAAATTGGGGCAACGCTCCAACAAAGTGTAAATATGGCCAAAATAACCCTTGAAAACAGCCAATCTACAGAAAAAGAGCTTAGTAATGTCCGCACTATCGCTAACGCCATCACCCATGAAGTTCATAATACCACCCAAATGAGCAATGACCTATCAGAACGTTTTGCACAACTCTCCAGCGATGCTGCCAGTGTTAGCGGAGTACTTAGTATCATTTCAGATATCGCAGATCAAACCAATCTCCTTGCGCTCAATGCCGCCATCGAGGCAGCGCGCGCAGGTGAACATGGACGCGGATTTGCCGTAGTTGCCGATGAAGTACGTAAACTTGCGGAACGAACTCAAAAAAGTTTGACTGAGATTAACTCTACAATCTCTATCGTCATCCAATCCATTTCTGATTCATCCGATATGATGAATACAAACAGCGATAACATCGAACGCCTGGCCGAACGCAGTGAAGAGATCGATGTTAAAATTGATTCTGCTTCAACGGCATTGCGTGCTAATGTCGATGCGAGCCGACAAAGTGTTAACGAAGCGGAAACAATGGCCCGTAAAATTCAAGAGATCATCGCCAAGGTTTCTGAGATGTCAAATCTTTCACAAAGCAATCAAGAAGAGATCAAACAAATCTCTCAAATCACAGGTGAACTTTATCATGCTGCAGCAAATCTCAACACTCAATTGGGGCAGTTTAAATCCTAAACCTCTTTTTTTGCTATAATTCCTTAAAAAAAGAGGAAAGATAGCGATGCATGCACCTAAGGGATTCGGTAAAACCTACTTTTCCCTTGCCGCTATTCAAGCCTATGCTTCAGCAATCCGCCAAATCCAAATCATCCATAAAATTGCATGGATTTGTCCGACGCATCCTATTCACACCTACTCAACTGTCTCACCTCCGTCGAATATCCTGACCTCATCGATTATTACTATTATGACTCAAGGATATTTATGTTTAAACCAACCCTCGTCGTCGCCCTCTGCGCGACCCTAGTCGCCTCATTAGGGGCTGAAGAGCTAACGCTTGCGCCTATAGCCGTCACATCCAACCTCTATGAGCATAATGAACTGGATGCTCCCTACTCTGCCGAAGTGTATACGGCTAAAGATATTGAGAAGTCCCGTACCACAAACATCTACGATTTTTTCAATCAACAAACCTCTCTTATTACTGCACCGAGCTATGGAAATCCCTTTTCTCAAAAATTGGATGTCCACGGTTACGGAATCGGAGATGGTTATCAAAATATCGTCGTCACCCTCAATGGACAACGGCTCAATAATATTGACATGGTGCCTCAACTTCTTAGCGCTATCCCCCTTAGCAGTATTGAACGGATTGAAATCCTAAAAGGCTCAGGTGCTGTTGCTTACGGAGATGGAGCGAATGCCGCCGTTATTAACATCATTACCAAAGAAGAAAACTATAACGAGCTGGGGGTTTATGCCGGTAATTATCATACTCTCGGTGAATCTATGTACCTCTCTTCTGCCAAAGAGCGTTACTCGTATGCGCTCCATCTGGATCATTCCGATACAGACGGAACACGTGTAATTGATAACTACGGCAATCATGACACTCGAAAAAATACTAACGGCGGCGTTGAACTCACCTATCGTCCCACAGATACGCTCCAACTCCATGGAGGTGCACAATTTTCGACGTATGATACTCTCTATGGCGGTCCACTAACACTGGCGCAATACCATGATGATCCGACACAAAAAGGGTCATCTTCTGCCACCCATCAAACGTATCGTTCCAATGTCATTAACGGCGGTCTTATTTATACGATCAATTCAAACTATTCCGTCGAATTGGACAGTTCGCATGAGAACAAACACTCCGATTACATTACTTATAACTTTATTTCAAATTATCGCAATGATAACGTTCGTTCTCAAATTAACTACAATAACGACGTTTTCAAAGCAAAGCTGGGCGTTACCGGCACATGGGGAGAGCGTCAGGGATCTACCAATACTATCTCTAAAGATAATAAAGCTCTGTATCTGTCAACAGAGCTTCATGTAAACAACCACACGTTTACAGCGGGCGGACGGTATGAAAAAGTTGCATACACCTATCAGGACGCAACCAACACGTTAGCCCAAGATAATGCATTATATGCCATAGAACTTGGATACAGTTTTATTTTCACACCCAAACAATCGGTATTTGCCCATTATGCACATGCCTTCCAAGCTCCCGATATCGACCGTTTTTTTAACTATGACGGTACCTTCAACGGATTTATTCAACCCATGAAAACCGATACGTATACCATCGGGTACAACAACATTTCTTCTGCCAATAAGTTCAAGGCTTCCCTTTATTACGTAAATTTATCCAATGAAATTTACTATTACTCCGATCCGTTCTTTATCAATTCCGCCAATACCAATATTGATAAATCCCATAAATACGGCATCGATCTTTCAGATCAATTAAAAATCAACGATCAGTGGAATCTGTACGCCAACTATAACTACGTCCAAGCCTTTATCGATCAAGAACAGTTCAACGGGGAAAACTATGCCGGGAAGAAACTCCCCGGTGTCTCGGATCATAATGTCAAAGCGACCGTTTCCTATTTGCCAAATGTCAATACGACGGTATCGTTGACCCAGTTATATCGTTCACAAGCATACGCTTTAAATGATTTCAACAATTATTTTGCTCAAAGAGAACAGCCTTTCCGCTCTACCAACCTTTCGGTGACGTATACAAAAGGCAATTATGAAATGTTCGCTAAAATCAATAATTTATTTGATAAATCAAACGGTATTTGGATAAAAGACAATACGATCTATCCTGTCGATTTCACAACGACATTCACAGCAGGATTGAAATATATTTTTTAAATGCACTAAAGGCACTCTTTCAATGAAACCACTTTTTGTATTGGCTCTTTTTGTCCTTACCCTCTTTGCCGAAGATATGGTCGTGACAATCCGTTACAATAATGGTATGCCCGATAAAGTCGTCCAAACGACGTATACACCGGGGGCAAGCGCACTTTCCGTCTTACAGCAGGTCAGTGCCGTCCAAACCAGTAAAACGAGAAAGTATCTTTTTGTTCGATCCATTGACGGAGTACAATCCCAAATCGGCACATTCGGATGGTTTTATACGATCGACGAAAAACCGGTCAATACAACAGCCCAAAACACACTCTTAAAAGATACCAAAACTATGATGTGGGTTTATAAGGTTGAGGCATGCTATTAAGATTTTTTGCTCTCATAGTGCTGTGCAGCCAACTCTATGCAAACGAAAGAATCATTGCATTAAGCCCCGCCATCAATGAAACACTCTTCGCCCTCGGGGCGGGAAATGAAGTGATCGCCAATACTGAGTATTGCAATTATCCTCCGGAATCTAAGACTCGACCCAAAGTGGGGGGATATTTTTCCCCTTCATTGGAGAAAATACTTTCGCTCCGTCCAAGCATAGTAATGCTGCAGGAGAATAATGCTCCCTTAGGAGAAAAACTTCGCGCCTTAGGGATAAAAACTATCGTACTTAAAATCGACACGTACCCCTCTATACGCGAATCGATCTTCACCATCGCCCGATATGTGCACAAAGAAGAGGGAGGGAAACGCATCGTGAACGAACTCGATCAAAAACTCCATGCCCTCAAAGGGATTGTAAAAGATCAAAAAATTTTGATGGTGTTCGGTCACAATACCGATCTCTCCAAACCTCTGTTCGTCTCAGGGCAGAATCTCTATTTTGATGATATCATCCGCTGCAGCGGCAACCAAAATGCATTGCAAAGCAAACGCAAAGGGCAACCGGTTTTGAATCTCGAAAATATTATTGCCCTTAATCCCGATATCATTATTCTCCTTGCCCCGAATACACATGAACTGGGTCTGAGCAAAGAGGTTCTCATCCGTCCGTGGCTGAATCTCCCGATCAATGCGGTTACGCACCAAAATATTTATGTGGAAGACAAAGAGTATTCCAGCAATCCAAGCCAACGGTTGGGATTGTTTTTAGACGATATACGAGGAATGCTCATCCATGCTCAGCGTCACTAATCTCTCTCTCCAAATTTTAAAACACGTTAGTTTTACGTTAGCCGACAATAATCATTTGACAATATTAGGAAATAACGGGAGCGGAAAAACAACCCTTGCCAAAGCGATCTGCAATCTGATCTACAACGATACAATCACCCTTGAGGGGAAAAGAATCGGGGAACTCTCACCCAAAGAGCGAGCGAAAGGGATCAATTTTATCCCCGCCAAATTAAATATTTACGATGAATACCTCACGGTATCGGAGTATCTGAAACTTAATGTTATCGATAAAAACTCCGCCGATCATCTCGATACGGTATTAAAGCTTTTAGGGATTGAGCACCTAAAAGAGTGCCGATGCCACAAACTCAGCAGCGGAGAATCGGCATTACTCCTCATCGGCGGAGCCATGATCCACCATGCACGCTACACGATCCTCGACGAACCGACCGCCAATCTCGATCAGGCCAAAAAGATCAACGTGTATCAATTGCTCAAAAACAGCCCCTATTTTCAGAATAAGATCATTATTACCCACGATCTGAATCTTGCCTACAAGCTCGGATATACCATTTTATATTTAGAGGAAGGGGAAGTCCGGTTTTTTGGAGAGTGTAAAGAGTTCTTTGAAAAAGATCATTTGAAATTGTGCTTCGCAAATACAATAAAAAATCTTGAGGGAAATTTTGTGGTGAACTATGATGAAACGCTTTAGCCTCCTCCTCTCCGTAGCGATTCTGATAGCTTCCCCTTTCTTTGGGCAGATCGCGTTGAACCTTCAGGATATCCTCCATCCGGACTCATCCTCACACATGCTTTTCTGGGAACTTCGTATCCCCAGAGTTCTTATCGCATTTTTCAGCGGTGCGATCTTGAGTTTGGCAGGATTGGTGTTCCAAAGCCTCTTTCGCAACCCCCTTACAACCCCATTTACCCTAGGAGTAGCCAGCGGAGCGACACTGGGTACAGCCATTGCAATCGTCTTTTTATCGGAAATGGTATTCTGGCAATATGCACTTAGCTTTGCCGGTGCCCTTTTAACGGTGTTGATATTGTTTCTAATCTCCCGCTCGCTCAAATCAACCCAAACCCATTCGCTCCTCCTCGTCGGGATCGCCCTCTCTTTTTTCTATTCGGCCGCATTAATGGTTCTCTTCTTCCTGAGCGATTTTCAGCAAAGCTACTCCATTGTCCGTTTTACGATGGGGAGCTTGAGCATTATCGGCTTTGATCCGCTCTATCCGGTCTCGGCAGCTTCGATTTTGTTGCTGGGAAGTATCCGCTATTATAGAGCGGAGCTAAAAATTCTTCTCGCCTCGCTCGATTTTGCGTTTTTAAAAGGGATAGATGTCAACCGCGTAACGATGATGCTGTTGCTTATAACATCGTTAGCGGTCGCCGTTTGTGTCAGCGTCGTAGGGCCGATCGGATTTGTGGGGCTGATCGTCCCCCATATCATCAAAACGATCTATCGGCAAAGCAGCGATAAACTCATCCTCCCTACCTTCTTTTACGGCGGGGTCTTTTTGGTCTTATGTGATCTGATTTCGCGAAATATCGGTGCCTCTTCAGATATCCCCATCGGCGTTATCACCTCATTTTTGGGCGGACCCTTCTTTATCTATTTGATTATCCGTCGAAACAGGGGAAATTGATGGGGATCAAAACGCTAATTACCCTTGATGAGCTTTCCGCCGTATTCCCCTGCTCGGTATTGATCCCTTCCGAGCACGGAGTCAGCGACAGTGTCTATTTTACCGATCGAGGTGTCCTTAAAATTTTTGAGACGGCTTCACTCTCATCAATTCAGGAACAAAGGACTCTACTCCTCGCCCTCTCGGAGCTCCCTATCACACGGCCGATCAGCGATATTTTTTTCCTCCGCGAAAAACCGTGCGCACTCTATGAAACCCTCCCCGGCAAAAGTCCGGAGAGTGCCGAAAAGACTCATATTATTCAAATCGCCGATTTTATGAACCGTTTTCATGCTCAAAGTGCCGGACGCAACTCCTCTAATACCCGATTATATGAACCCTCACGGCTCCAATCGCTAATCGCTCAAACAAACTATCCGGTATTTCAAATACTCTTCGACAGCATAGATTTGGAGCTTTCCAACGACGGAGTCATCCACGGCGATCTGTTTTTGGACAACGCACTTTTTGACAATGACGCGCTCAGCGGTGTTTTGGATTTTACCGAGGCATGCGAAGGGGATTTCCTGTTTGACTTGGCGGTAGTAGCCGCCTCGTGGTGTTTGGATCAAACACCTGATCGCTCGAAAATCGATCTTTTACTCCGATACTATGACCGTAATATATACTGGGAAGAGTTTGCTCCGTATATGAAGTATGCATTGCTCTATTACGCCACGACCCGTTATCTGAACGGCCGAAACTATCAAAGCCTCCTCCAAAAAATTCGTCTCGTAGACACACTCCAAAAAGGATTTGCATGAATTTCACTCCGCAGGATGCCGGACTGCTCCAATCGATCATCTCCGCACGCCGCGACGTCAGAGGGAACCGCTACATCAACAAACCGATTCCTCCGGAGATTCTGGAGGCTATTTTGCACGCAGCGAATTGCGCCCCATCGGTCGGATTTTCACAGCCGTGGGAGTTTATCATTATCGACGATTCATCACTTCGCCAAAAAGTGTATGCGGAGTTTGAAAAAGAGAATACCAAAGCCAAAAAAATTTTTCGTGACAACACCCTCTACCCGACGCTTAAACTGGAGGGGATCACAGAGGCAGAGTACAATATTGCCGTCCTCTACAAAAAGCCCTCTAAAGCGATTTTAGGACAAACTACCCAAAGAAAAGTTGGGGAATACAGCGTCGTCTGCGCCATACAAAATTTATGGCTGATGGCACGTGCCTATAACATCGGGGTGGGGTGGGTCAGTATTCTCAAACCCAAAAAAATAAAAAAGATTCTTGATATCTCTTCGGAGTATAAACTGGTAGCCTACCTCACGATAGGATATGTGAACGAATTTTTAGACGAACCGGAACTCCAACGGCTGAACTGGGAGAGCAAAAAACAACTGAGCGATATTATCACGACAAGGAGAGAGAAGATGAGCATTAAACCGATTTTAGGTACCAGCAATTTTGCCGAGTTTTTACAGGGGAAAAAGGGGACATTTCTTCTCAGCCTCAGCAACACCAAAACGGCCAATATCCCAGGGATCACACAGGCGGGAATTCCCGGACTCATCCATCTTACTCCGACGCTGGACGCCGAGTTTCTCTGCACCGGAGAGGTACGGAGCCTGGAAAATATCGCTACGACCCCGAAAGGGGTTCCAACACCGGGTCTAATCACCCGCGCCGTCCATCTGCTCCATCCGTTCAGTGACATCGGCTTACTCGATCTCGGACTGGAAGTCAAACCTGCTATTACTAATTTTCCCCTCTATGATTTTGGAATCTCCCCCAGCGGCTCGATCGCAGAGGGTGCAAATATCCCTGCTATGGAACTGTTTGAAAAAGGGATGGCATTCGGCCAAGAATACAGCACGCCAAGCGACTATATCCTCTTAGGAGAATCGGTTCCCGCAGGAACGACCACCGCCCTCGCAACAGCGTTGGCCCTCGGATACAATGTCCATGAAAAGTTCAGCAGCAGTTTCAAAAATGCCCCCGACAACATGAAGCGTGGTGTCGTCGATCAAGCACTCTCCCGCTGTGAGGGGTTAGACGACATATTCGATAAACTCGCACAGGTGAGCGACAATATGCTCATTTTCAATGCCGGATTTGTCCTGGGACTTCAAAAGCGCAATATCAAAACCGTCCTCGCCGGCGGAACCCAGATGGCGGCGCTGTTACTCATTATCAACTCTGTGCTCCATCACACAAAAGAATCGATTGGCGGCGGCAATCTCGCCCTCTGTACGACCAAATGGGTCTACGAAGATCAAAACTCGGACATCAAAGGGTTGCTGGAGATGCTCGATTTCCCCATCAGCGCTTATTACGCCGATTTTGATTTCTCATTATCTTCCCATCCTGCCCTCAAACTCTACGATGACGGAGAGGCCAAAGAGGGGGTCGGTGCCGGAGGGGCATTGATGTATGCTATATTAAACGGCCTTACCAAAGAGCAAATCACCCGCCAAGTGGAGAGTTTTTTAGGATGAAAATACTCTATTTCGGGGGGCAGAAATCGGGGAAAAGTACGCTGGCCGAGGCCAAAGCACTTGCCATAGCAACCCAAAAACCGTACTACCTTGCCACCTACGACCACAGTTTCGGCGATGAAGAGATGGGGAATCGTATCGACAGACACCGCAATGCGCGCGGAGAAAACTTTATCACCCTCGAAGAGAGCCGTGATTTAGCCCATGTGATTCAGCCTCACCACACCTACCTCGTCGACTGTATCTCGATGTGGCTGCTCAACCGCCTCGATGAGAGCGAAGAAGCACTGGTCGAAGAGATCGAAGCACTGGGAGGCGTAGATGCTAACATCGTGTTTGTCCTCAACGACGTCGGATCAGGGGTAATCCCGAATGATCCAATCAGTCGCCGTTACGTCGATCTCAGCGGCATCATCGGTCAAACGTTGGCTAGGTTTTGTGACGAAGTGTATGAGGTGAAACTGGGACTGGAGAAGCGGCTCAAATGACGACTTATGGACACGGCGGGGATGTGAACGGCTTTGCACAGCGCTGTGGATGCGCTCCCGAAGAGGTGGTTGATCTCTCCTCCAACATCAACTTCATCACCCCCTCAGTCGATTTCAGCTCCGTACCCCTCAATGCTTATCCGACGTATGAGAGGCTAACGGAGGCGTTAGCTGAGTATTACCGTGTGAATCCCGATGAGATGGAACTGTTCAACGGAGGCTCTTCGGCGATTTTCTCCCTTCTCCGATTTTTCGATAATCCGACCTGCACGATCTACTCCCCCGCCTATCTTGAGTACAGAAAAGCCTCACACCTTTACGGAAAAAAGATCGCCCTTATCGACCGTTTTGAAGCGATGGATACGGAAGTCGAGGAGAACTCCCTCGTCATCTTCGTCAACCCTTCCACTCCCGACGGACATTATTACGAGATCGATGTGCTGATAGAGAAATGGAGTGCCAAAAACTGCACGATCCTCATCGACGAATCGTTTCTGGAGTTTTGCGGCGGGGAGTCGGCAACCCGCTACCTCCAAACCTATGACAAACTCTATGTTTTAAAATCACAGACGAAGTTTTACGGATGCGCCGGGATAAGGGTCGGGATCATCCTCTCCACGCGCGACAATATCCGCGCGCTCAGGGAAAAAGAACCTCTGTGGAAAATCTCGGCGCTCGACAGCCATTTTCTCATCACCGCTTTGGCTG
Source organism: Sulfuricurvum sp. (assembly GCF_041651515.1). Lineage (GTDB taxonomy): Bacteria > Campylobacterota > Campylobacteria > Campylobacterales > Sulfurimonadaceae > Sulfuricurvum. The sequence continues at coordinate 159,839 of NZ_JBAZJF010000002.1, read as the reverse complement.
ATGAGCCGTTTCGCATCCTCTCGCATGAGCAAAACCGCCAAGCTAAAGAGTATCTTGCCGTCATCCTCGGTAGCTCCCCACTTTTTGAACAGGTATTTGAGAGCGATGCGAACTTTTTCCTCGTCCATCTTGCTTCGATGAGTGCAACTGAGTTTCAGGAGAAACTTCTTCCGCATCGCATCATGGTGCGGGACTGTTCCAATTTTGACTTTTTGGATGAACGGTATGTCCGTATTGCAGTAAAAGACATAAAGTCATTAATGCGGTTTGAGGGGGCGTTATGTTCTCTGAGATAGCCCTTATCGCCTACCTAACCGACCGCATTTTCGGCGAATTTACATTTATCCGTCACCCCGTAGTCCTCATGGGCGATTTCATCACCACCTTTGAAAAGCGGTTTTATCACGACAGTATCCTGCGCGGATTTTGGCTCGTGTTTTGGTTGTTAGCGGCGGTGTTAGCACTCGTCTATCCGATCTCGATGATCGAAAATCCGTGGATTTTGGGGATCATCGCTTCCACGGGGATCGCGGGGAAAATGCTTTATGAGAGTGTCCGAAATGTCCTGAATGAGCCGCAATCGATCCGCTATCTGGTGAGCCGTGACACCGAAAATCTGAGCGAGAACGATATCCGCAAAGCCGCCATCGAGACCTATGCCGAAAATCTCAGCGACGGAGTGATCGCCCCGCTGTTTTATCTGTTAGCCTTCGGTTTGGTCGGGCTGTTTCTCTACAAAGCGGTCAATACCCTCGATTCGATGGTGGGGTATCGGAACGAAAAATATGAGAAGTTCGGCAAAGTGAGCGCGCGTTTAGACGACATCGCCAACTATATCCCCTCACGCATTACGGCGGTACTGATACTGACCCTTTTCGGCAAACTCGGAAAGCTCACACAAACATGGCATTACGGTGCATTACACGAAAGCCCCAACGCGGGATATCCGATTGCGGCGATGGCACTCTCACTCGATCTTTCTCTCGGAGGACCCACACCGTATTTCGGAAAGATCAAAAACAAGCCCTATTTCGGAGAGGGGGAACAGGAGATTACGCCGCTGGATGTGCAACGTGCATTAACCCTTCAGTGGAAACTCGATACTCTTGTGATACTAGTATTAGCGGCGGGAGTTTTGGCATGAGATCGATCTCTATTTTCGGCACCTCGTCCGATGCGGGGAAATCGACCCTGACGTTTGTGATCGGGCGGCTCCTGCAAGAGCGGGGGATCAACGTCGGAGTGTTCAAAGCCCAAAACGTCTCCAACAACTCCCGCGTCTGTGATGACGGAAACGAAATCGCTATCGCTCAGCATTTTCAGGCGGAGGTGCTGGCTCTTCCGACGAGCTACCACCTCAACCCGATCCTTCTCAAATCAGGGCACGGAAACAGCGCCTCACTGATCGTAAAGGGGCACGTCGTGGAAGACAAAGAGGTGCGGGAATACTACCGCGACCTAGATCTCCTAAAACCCGCCGTCGATGAATGTTTCGAATATTTGAGCGAGCAGTACGAATGTGTCGTCTGCGAGGGGGCGGGGAGTCCCGTAGAGCTGAACCTGATGGACAAAGACCTCTCCAATATCTACATCGCGCAAAAATATAACACGAAGATCATTCTCGTCGCCGACATCGAAAAGGGGGGCGTGTTCGCCTCCATCTGGGGGGTTTATAACCTCCTCCCCGAATCCTTGCGCGCCAATGTCATCGGAGTAATCGTCAACAAATTTCGCGGAGACAGAACCCTCTTCGACGAAGGGGTGAGTATCATCGAAGAACGCTTCGGGATCCCCGTCCTCGGCGTCCTCCCCTATCTACCTCTTAACCTCGGATTCGAAGACTCCCAAAGCCTCAAAAACTTTGTCCAGAACAAACCCCACCCCGCAAAGAAGATCGGGATCATCAACTACCCTACGATGAGCAACTACAACGATTTCGAACCCCTCATCGCCGATGAGACAATCTTCGTCGAGTTTATCACCTCCAATGTGGCGCTGGAGAGTTTTGATCTCATCATCCTCCCCGGAAGCAAACGGGTGATCGAGGATTTGCGGTGGCTGAAAAAAACGGGGCTGTTTGAGGCACTTAAAGCACGTCAAAAAGAGATTCTGGGAATTTGCGGCGGGTATCAGATGATGTTCGAGAGCATCATCGATGAGGGGTGCGTCGAGACGGCGAAACCGAGTCGCGAGAACGGACTCGGGTTTATCGACGACGTTATCGTATTTCAGAAAGAGAAAGTGCTCAAAAAGGGTGTGTACGAAATTTTCGGAAAAACAGTGCAAGGATTTGAAATCCATCACGGGGTGAGTGCGAAATATCCGCTTGTCTATGAGAAAGATCACATCAAAGGGACGTTCGTCCACGGCCTTTTCGACGATGAGAAATTTGAAATCTATAAAAAAACAACGATTGATTCGTTTATCGCGACGATGAGAGACGAGATCGATACGGAGAGGATATTAGCAAATGTCGTATAAAAAATGGTTTGACGCCCACGGCTTAAAACACGCCGCAATCATGGAAAAACTGACCCGCCTCAGCGACGACGAAGTGATAGAATACTTCCGATTTGACAACATGGTCGCAAACGAGCCGGATTTCTGTCCCCTCTACGCCGACAATAAAAAATGCCACGATACCCCGGAGCTCAACTGTTATCTGTGCGCCTGCCCCAATTTCCGCTTCAACGATCAGGGGTTTACGAGTGAAAGGGAAAAAACCCTTTTCAGCACCTGCTCGATAGAGAGTCCCGACGGGGACCGCTACGTCAGCGAGTCCGCCATCCACCAAAACTGCGCCGGATGCATCGTCCCCCACAGGGAGAGTTATATCCGCAAAGTGTATGACCGAAACTGGTTCAAAATCATGAAAGAGGTGCCGTGTGAAACAAATCTATCTGGGAATTAAATTTGCCCTGAGCTACTTTACGGTTCTTCCTATACGCTTTGAGACAGACGATGATTTATCCCATCCCAACGTCCTCGCCGCCATGCTCTACACCCTCCCTCTCGTCGGGGTTATTCTCGCAGGACTCACTGTCGGTGTGTTTTGCTCCCTCGAATCGCTTCACTGGCTCGGAGCGATAATCGCCGCTGCCGCCTACATGGGGATGTACGGATTTATCCATACCGAAGCGGTGATAGACGTCGCCGATGCCGTGTATGCCGCCCATAGCGGAAAAGATCCCTACCAAGTTATCAAAGAGCCGACCGTCGGAGCAATGGGGGTACTTTACGGGGTAAGCTTTCTCCTCCTCAAAATAGCCGCATTATCGTTTCTGCTGATGCACCATCTCTTCTTCCCCTTTATCGCCATTGCCATGACAAGCCGGATCGCTTTGCTCATCCTGATCAAACATCACGACTTTCGCTCGTCGTTTGTCTCGCAGCTCCACAACAGCCTCCACGTCCGCCCCCTTATGGTGCTCATCGGAGTGTACGGAGCGGTTGGGTTTTACACCCTCTCGTGGCCGTTTCTCTCCCTCTTTTTTATCGGCATCGGCACTTCCATCCTCCTCTGCGCCTTCGCCAAAAAATCGCTCGGATTCATCAATGGAGATGTATTAGGAATGGCACTGGAGGGGGTTGAGCTGATCTTGATCCTTGCGGTGTTGCTGGCATGGAACTGACCCTCCTTCGCCACGCGCCGCCCACTCCCGCGTATCACGGCAGATACATCGGCCACACCGACATCAGGATCGATGAAGCCCTTTTCGAACACGATAAAATCAAGCATCTGATCCATCAGCAGTATGACCGCGTCTACTCCTCCGATCTCGTGCGTTGCACCGCTACATTACAGCAGATGGGATTCGATCACTTCATCACCGATACACGCCTGCGCGAAGTACGCTTCAAATCCTCCATCGAGGGGAAAAACTTTGCCGAGATCGAAGCAATGGAAGATTTTGATCCCGCCTCTTTGGATTCGCAAGAGAGGTGGCACCGTACCGTCTGCGATGAACCGCTCGAAGCCTTTCGAGGAAGGATACAAAGCTTTTTGGACGAACTCCCGAAAAATGAGAGAATTTTGATCTGTAGCCATGCCGGAACTATAACCATGCTCATGTCACTGTTAAACCCTGAAATAGTCCCCTCGTCCCTTGGGTACCTCGATCATGTCGTCCTCTCTTATCCGCAACCATCATTCCCCTTTTTAGGGTAAAATACACCCTATACTCAAAGGAGCGGCAATGCGGTATACCCTGTTCATCCTATTGCTTGCTCCCCTACTTTTTAGCGCCCCACTTCCTCTGCGTTTCATCGGCAACACACAGATAAAAGATGACGATCTTTATTCGGCGCTGAGTCTTCGCAAACCGTATGCCATCGAAGTGTGGGAGAAACCCCCTGCTATCGAACCGATAGCCCTGTCGCAAAGTGTAGCGGCACTGACTAGCTTTTACCGTACCAAAGGTTTCTACCACGCAAGACTCTCCTCCGAAACAACCAAAGAGGCCATTATCATCACGATTCAAGAGAACGATCCCATAACAATCGGCGATGTCAAGATCAACAGCCCCCTGAATATCGACTCGATCGTCACGCTCCATACCGATGATCGGTTTGATCAGGAAAAATTTTCAGATTCCAAAGCCCGGGTCAAAAAGCGCTACGGCGAAGCGGGATACTGCAATGCGGAGTTTAATTCCAAAGCATGGGTCGATATCCAAAGCGACAAAGCCTACCTGCTGTTTGAAGCGACTCCAAATGAACCGTGTACCTTCGGAGCTATCGCCACCGAATCGACGCCTAACATTGACGGTGCTATTCCGGCTTCAATGCTCCTGTTTAAAGAGGGTGACCCCTATAATCTTAATAAAATACGCCAAAGCTACGAAACACTGTATTCCCAAGAATCCATTACCCGTGCCGTAATCAACGACAACGAGCGCAACGGCAGTATCGTCCCCATCACGCTCAACATCGAAGAGACCGAATTCCCGATCCGTTTTACCGCCGGTTTAGGGTACAGCAGTGATCAAGGGGTTACCGCTCAGACAGGGATAAAACACCGCAATCTTTTTGGCAATCTCAAAACTCTCGCATTCGATGCGCGCTATTCGCAAATTTCGCAGGAAGCTACCGGTACCTTCACGATGCCTCTGTCCAACCGTGAAGTACTGGGAGCGGCAGTCGGCTATAAAAATGAGCTGTTTGACGGATATGCCACAAAAAGTACCTACGAAAAAATAACCGCTAAATACCAAGGATCTCCCTCTTCGGCGATGGTAGGGGTTTTATTCGATCATGTCCAAACCTACGATTCTCAGGATATCTCCACATTTCCGCAGAGTCTCCTCTTTATCACCTCTCCGCTCGGCGAACTCAACTATGATACCCGCGACAAACCGCTCGACCCTACCAAAGGGGTATGGCTGAACGCCAAAGTGACGGGGTCTGTCCGCTCCTCCGCCTTATCGGATGCAACCTATTTTAAACCTCTCCTTTCGGCAGCCTATATCCACAGTATCGATACCCAAGTATTCGCGACAAAGATCAAATGGGGGACGTTACGGGTTTATGATGGCGAGGTCCCCTCCTCGTACCGTTTTTATGCCGGGGGGATGAACTCGAACCGTGCCTATTCCTATCGGGGACTGGGACCCAAAAACAGTGCCGGCGATCCAATCGGATTCTCCTCATTGGTTGAGGGGACGGTCGAATACCGTTTCCCGATATACGGAGAGATTCGGGGGGTTATGTTTACCGATCTCACCTTCGCGTCCCAGCACATCATCCCAGATTACGCTCATGAAGCCTACTGGGGAGTCGGGGGAGGGCTTCGTTACGTTACCCCTATCGGGCCGATCGCCCTCGATGTCGGCGTCGATCCGAACGACACAACCCAGTACGCTATCCACTTTCGTATCGGAGAGCTCTTTTGAAGCCGACCAAACAACAATGGCTCCGATGGGGAAAACACCTTTTTGTGACGCTTCACTTTCTCCTCATCACCGTCATACTCCTTTCGTCAATCACGATGTATATCGCTTTTCGTCCGGACGGATTGGAACTGCTCCGCACCTATCTGCTTAAACCGCTCGGAGTCCATTACCGCTCATCGGATGGTTCATTGATCGACGGATTCACCCTCCACGACCTCCGCAGCAAAAAAATGGAAGCCAAAACACTCACACTCACCTACAGCTTGAGCAAAATGCTCGAAGGAAAGCATATCGTTGACTCTCTCCGTGTTGACGGTCTGCGCCTCCATTTAGATGATTTCCTGAATGCGGATAAGACACCGTGGCCGTTTCCGACGTTTGCGCTGAAGAAGGTCGTTATCACCAATCTTCAGCTCATCAGCGTCTATCCGATCGAGATCGATTTGGAGGGGAAAAACGGCAGTTACGACGGAGAGTTTCTCTCCTTTGCGTCGATCCGTGCCACCGTGCAGTCGCGTTACGCCAGTGCAGCGGTGGAAGGGGAGGTGAATAACAACGCCATCAAAGGATTTGCCCTCCTCTATCCAAATGCGGCGGAACTTGCCCTCAATGTAGGGAAATTTACCGACCTTCCCAGAACATTGTCCGTCCGTATTGATGAACTCTCCGCTAAAGAGGCCAAACTCTCCACGAACATTGCCTCTCTCATTCTGAAGCAAGAGCCCCTCACCCGAGCGGAGAAGATCAAACTCCGTTTTGACTATCGCTACGACAACGGCTATTTCGATACCGATGCCGACTATACGTTACGCCGCGGCAGCGATTCCATGCAAACGCGCCAGCAGCTCCGCTACACCGTAGAGGGGAGAAAGACGGCAACCCGTTTTGACGGCACCCTCACCTCATCGCATCCGCTCCCCTCCCATAATCTCCACGGTGAGCTGAACGACGATGCGGATGGGCTGAGCGGTCATCTCTCTGTGGATAAGGGGAATCTCCATTTTTCAAGCGATGATTATGACCGTTATCGATGGGACATTGATGCATCAAGCAAAAATTTGTCTTTTCTACCCATGCTCCCTTCCGCATTACAAACTTCACCCGTAAAAATCAAAGCCCACGGAGACTACTTCCACTCCCGATCCTTATGGGAAGGTTCAGGACGACTGGAACACAATCACGGCACGTTTGAGGGGAAATTTGTGGTTCAAAACACCCGCCGCAGCCTGGAGGGGAATCTCACCCTCTCCCCCGATGCCCCTACCTGGAAAAACTGGAGCTATAAACCTCCCGAGCATCTAGCCCTTACGCTGATTCAAAAGAAAGGGCAAAATACCCTTCATCTCTCAGGAGACGCCTTTGAACTCTTCGTGCAAGGGGATACCTATGGGCTGCAAGGATCGGGAAATTATCTGGGGAACTATTTTGATCTTAAAGCGGCGATGGGCAATGCGAAACAGGAGCTATGGATCGATGCGGTAACCCCTTCGCTGTTTGCCGCCGTCTCTAAGTTCAAACCGATTGAATTGCACCCGAATGAATACTATGACGCCGAAGTACGCTCCACAACCCACATTACCCTAACCAATACACTCCATATCCACAGCGATATTACCGTTCCGTGGTATGCAGCGGTACTCGACTCCCAACGTGCTTTTGGCGGAACGGACGGGCATATGAGTGTCAATTATAATGATGGAAATATCACGGTTGATCATTACCGATTTGAGATAGCCAATCATTTTATTCATACCGACAAACCCTCCAAATTTCATCTTGGCCGTGCAGGGGAACTTATCATCGACGAAGTATGGGTCTATGATACGCTGCTCCTCACCGGAACAATCTTTCCCGAGGATCTGCGCGCATCGTTGCGGCTTCAATCCGATCGCTTTAGCTACAAAGGTCCCGAGGGTGATGCCCACATGGCGGCGAATCTCTCTTTTGAACGTGATGTGAACGGCAGCCAAAGTCTCACCGGCCAAATCAATATCCTTGATGCAACCATCACCTATTTGCCGCTACAGCAATTCAAAGTTATGGACGACGATATCATTATTATCCAAGATGTGCGACCTCCGGGGACAACAAAGCTCTCAATGAATATCCATATCGGATCCCGCCAGCCGATCCGATATCTGACCAAAGAGCTCGACATCTCATTTATACCGGATATTACCCTGTGGAAAGAATCCCTCGGACCGGTAGAGATATTGGGGATGGTGAGTATTCCGGAGGGGAAAGCCAAAACAGGGGGAAAACTTTTTACGATCAAACCGAGTGAAATCTATTTTGGGGGAAATATCCCTATTAACCCCTATCTTAATCTCACCATTGAACATGAGGTTGATTATAAAAAGATTTTCATTTATGTCACCCATACCCTCGAATCCCCTATATTTTTGTTCAGTTCCGATCCGGTTATGAGCCAAAATGATATTATGAGCTATATCCTCTTCGGAGGTCCGGCCAACACTGCCCTGGGGGATAATTCTACCGGTACCGTCCGTGCCGATGCCACAAATTTCATGCTCGGTGCAGGGCTCAAAGGGCTTATCAACGGTGCGACAAAAATTCAAATTGATACCATGAATATCCTCTCTACCCCCGGAGGGGGGATGGGATTTGAGGTCGGGGCACGGCTCAATAAAGATTTACGGATTCTCTATAAAAACGATACCGTTTCAAGTGTTCTGCTCCAATACACGATCAACAAATGGCTCCGTCTAGATGCAGACGTACACGAACTTGGACAAGGGATCAAAGCCGTTTATGTCAAAGATTTTCGCGATATTTTTCCCCACAATGAAGTGAAGAAGAAATAAATCTTGATTTCAGTCAAGATGATTCTTTCTCCTCTCTTCTATACTTTCGCTATTATTGTTTAAAGGATTTTTGATGATACTTGAATTTATGCGTGACGATCACCGCTCATGCGACCATTTGTATACCGATGCGGAAGCAGCACTGTTAGCCAAAGAGGTGCAAAAAGCACAAGAAGCGTTTGAAGCGTTTGCCCAAGCAACCCTCCACCATTTCGATATGGAAGAGAAAGAGCTTTTTTTAACGTTTGAAAAACGGACGGGAATGATGGGGGGACCGACGCAGATGATGCGCTACGAACATCAACAGCTTCGCAGTCTGATTGAATCAATGCGTCTTGCGCTTCGTGAAAACCGTCACAGCGATTTTTTCGGTATCGGCGAGTCGATGATGATCATGCTTCAACAGCACAATATGAAAGAGGAACAAATGCTCTATCCGATGATCGACCGCACATTAGGTGATGATGGAGCACTGATGGTACAAACCCTGCAAGACATGGCGCGATGATTCTTCTCGATACCCGTGAACTTGACCACCCTATTCCGCTTGAAAGGGCTATCGAAGCCTTTAAACAACTCACGGAAGGGGAAGTCATTCACATGATCCATCGGCGCGAACCGATTCCGCTGTTTGAGATCATCCTCAAAAACGGCGGTCATTATCTCTCTTACGAAGAGGAGAAAATATGGCATATCTACATCACCCGTGACTCGAATCTAGATTTGGAGGTTTACCGTGTTTAATGCTGGATTATCACTCGAGCAAGCTCCTCCGATTTCTGTCGTATTGCGCTTTTTCCTAACCGTCCCATTTTTCGGACTTCTCTTAAGTGCCCTCATGATTTTTGCCCCGATGGAACTACTTACCCCGAGCCATCCCCTCTCCCTCGCAGCTATCCATCTAATCCTCTTAGGGGTCATTACCATGAGTATGATCGGTGCGCTGTTTCAGATGCAAAGCGTCCTCGGAGGTCGCCCAATCCCCTCTCCGATGGGAAATGCCCTCATAATTCACACCTTTTTGGTTATCGGGATCCTCTCTCTTGCGGGAGCTTTCATCTTTTCCCTCTCAGCCCTCTTTGTTATCGCCGCCGTAATGCTGGGTGCAGCGATCATCTATACGGCCAATATTATCCTCCCGCTCCTCTTCGGCGGTATCACCCACGATACCCTGCGAGGAATGCGAGTAGCCCTTATCTCTCTTGCGGTAACGGCGATCTTGGGAATCGTTATGGCAACGTCATATGCCAACGACTCTTTTTCCCCTCTGCATGATGCGATCCGTACCTCCCACTACTCGCTGGGACTGATCGGCTGGATCGGAGCCCTTATCATCGCCGTTGCCTTTCAGGTCGTCGAGATGTTTTACGTCACGACCCCCTATAGCCAGTGGTGCAAACGCAACGGTTTTCGGATCATCGCCGCCGCACTCACTCTTAAAATACTTTGGCTCTTTTTAGCTTTACCGTATGTTTGGGTGTTTGACGGAGCGTTAGCAGCATTGCTCACCGGATTTGCGGTCACAACCATACGTAGACTGAGGGAGCGCAAACGTCGTGTTAGTGATGTGAGCATTTGGTTTTGGGGGAGCGGGATCGCTCTCCTGCAAACAGCTCTAATTGCACACATCGCTTACTTATGGAATGGCAACATGATGATTGAGTCGGTTGCGCTGATCGCGTTCTCCCTCTTTGCCCTCTCTATTATACTCGGGATGATGGGGAAAATCGTCCCTTTTTTGGTGTGGTTCCATCTCAGCTCCAAAGGCTTTATGGATGCCCCGATCATGTCGAACGTTATCCGAGCCAATCGTCTTAAAGCCATTTTTTGGCTTTTTATTCCGACTGCAGTGTTTGCACTCGCCGCACCGTTCTACCCTACCGCCCTACGTATCGCAGGTCTAACTTCTGCAATCTTGTTTGCACTGGTGTTCGTCAATCTCCTCGGTGCCCTCAAACTCTACCGACATACATTGGCTCACGGTACACGCTTCGAGCAAGTGTAATTGATAGTGGCATTGAAGATATTGGGAACTTCACTGTGCTTACATGCATTCTTCGACTTCTGCATCACTTTTTCTCTTTCGGAAGTGCACTCTCTTTGATCAGCTTTTTCTCATCCGATTTTACTTTACGTTCAAGTTTTTTCAAATCCTCGGCTCTTGGCAGTTCTTCAGGTTTTATACCTCTCTCGACCAAAAGTCCTCTGATACTCGCATTATTTTGAATATGCTCATTTGTTATAGAGTTTTCACCGTGCAAGTTATTTTCTTTAACATTATGATTTGTAATTTCCGTCGCAAGATTTTTAGCTGTGATTGTGATCGTCGGGAGAAAATCAGCTAATGAGCGATTATCAGATACTTCGAGTTTATCTTTCATTGCTTGAGTTGCATATCCTCCGAATAATGCACTATCCCCTTTTGAGCGTATTCGCGCAAATCCTTTGTCATCAACACCGCGTTCATAGATATTTTTTGAGAGTTCCGTTTCAGATTCCCGCAGTTTTGCTCTGGCTTGAAGGCGGTCTTCCAGTTCCAGCCGTTGTTCTAAAATCTCTTGTTTGCGAGTTTGAATGGCAAAATAGGTTTGGGCAAAAGCGATTTGTTCTTTTCGGCTGTCACCATTCTGGGCTATAAGATAACACGCATAGCGAGTAAGCATAATATCTTCGATTTGTCTTGGAGCATTTGAACCAATAGTGACCATTTTCGTGACGTCACGAAAATGCTCTGTTACTTCAATACCGGATATTTCACATGCTGTTTTAGCCTTATTTAGAACATTTACAAAATTTTCCCATCGATCATACCCAAGCGATTTTTGTAAATCCCTCGCATACCAATATTCGGTTCGTCCATCATCTAAGATATTAGAAATAGCGTTAAATTCACTCTGTAACGTTGCTATTATCTCTTTTTTCATCGCGCACCCTTTCTCTTTTGCTTCATTCTACCCCGTCGCTCAAAAATAAGAGTAAATATGGCAGGGTGAGATCATTTGAACTTTTTAAAAATATTTTTCAGCTCATTTTCTATATCTAATTTAACTTTTTCTATGCCTTTACTCTTCGCAATTTCAATCAAACTGCCATAATCATTTTCTGCATCACAATTTTGACATTTGATTAAATCACCTGATTTATATTCAACACATGTATCACCTTCAAGCCCTACATCACAAAATAAACACGTCAATGAAACAGTAAAATTTTCCTCAATCATTTATATCCTTTGAACTTTAATATCAACGTAACTATACCTATGGATGCAGTAATAACTAATCCAATGAATGTTGCCAATCCTTTGTGATCTTCAATAGCATCAGATATTTTTTTTAATATTTTTCTATTTCGACGCTGTTCTTCTTTAGCTCTTAAAGAATTAATAACACCAACCCCTTTAGATGTAATTTGCATCCCTCCAAATTCTTCTGCATTCATATATGTATATTTAATATACTCATGAGAAATTAATTTTTTTAAGATAATGGCTTTATTATCTACATTCAATGTAATATTATATTTACTTTCTATTGTTCGTAGTGTTTCATCATCGAAACTGATTCTAATTAATGTAGATTTCAAACCATGAAATTCCATTTCATCAACAAAATAATTGAGAATTGACTGTTCTTCTTTTGTCATATTTCTCCTTTGATAAATTTTTCAACTATAACTTAATCTATCTATATAGAGAAAAAATATAGCAATTTGTCATTTTTTTGCCTTCTGCATTAAATTCTTCGCCATCCCTCTGAAAATAAACAGATGAAAGGGGAGCATCGCATACCAATAGAGCCTCCCCTTAAGTCCGTGCGGATAAAAATAGGCAGTTTGATATAATTTGTCCTCTTTAATCAAAAATTCAAGCCACGCTTTCCCAGGCAATTTCATCTGAGCAAACAGCAATAACCTCTCGTTCTCTTTGAGATCGACCACCTTCCAAAAATCGACACTGTCGCCGATCCGAAGATTCTGAGGGTCTCGTCTTCCGCGTGATAGTCCATACCCCCCGAAAAGCTTGTCGATAGTCCCTCGCACTTTCCACAGCATCTCATACCCAAACCATCCGTTATCTCCTCCGATAGAGCAAACCGTGGCAAATATTTGCGATTTGCTTATCCCATTAAGAGAGAGAATCTGCCGATCAGTAAAAACGGCATTGGCCAGTGCAGAGTGATCGGTCTCCCATGCTTCGCCCGATGCGTCCGACCACCGACTGAGTATTTGGGTGTGTTTTATCTCTTCGACGGCTGCTTTGACCGCATCATCATACGTCATCGGATGAATCGTCGGAAAAAGATTGGCGGCGTTATCGTTTTTTTTCAACACTTCGCTTTTTAACCCCTCAATAAGTGCCGAAGCGACAGAGTAAGGGACGGGAGTCATCAGAGTCAGCCAGTAAGAGGAAAGTTTCGGCGAAAAAAAGGGGACGGGTATTAGAATCCGTTTCAATCCTACGGCACGCGCATATCCGAGGAGGAGATTTTTATAGCTCATTGTTTCGCTTCCAATGTCAATGATACTGCTTTCCTGAGAATCTAGTTTTGATGCCTGCGTCAGATATTCAATCACATCGCGCTCCGAGCTGGGCTGGCAAAGGGTATTGACCCATTTTGGAGTTATCATAAAGGGGAGTTTTTCCACCAGATTTCGGATGATCTCAAAACTCGCCGATCCCGAACCGATGATCACCCCCGCACGAAACCATAAGGTCTGAATACGCTCTGGCTCGGAACTCAGGATTTCTCCTGTCTCAAGCCGACTCATCAAGTGCTCGCTTGCACTCTCTTTTTCTCCGAGACCGCCGAGATAGATGATCCGCTTCACCCCGTTTTTAATACACGCTTCAAGAAAATTATGCGCACTCTTTTGATCCAATTCACGATAGTTGTCTGATCCCATGGAGTGGATCAGATAGTATGCGACATCAATTCCGCAGAGTGCTTTGTCAAGACTCTCCGTATCAAAAGTATTTCCCTCGGCTACCTCTACATTCGGCAGCTGAATAACACTTTCCTTCCGTTTTACAAACAGTCGCAAGTACATATCATCCTCTTTGAGAAGGCGATGTTTTAACCGTCTGCCGATATATCCCGTAGCCCCTGTCAATAATATCTTCATGTAAATACCTTTTCTTATCTAAACCTATTGTACCCGATCTTCCATCGTCTGTACAACAAGAATGCGCTATAATAATTTCATCTTCATTTCACAAAAGAGATATCTCATGGATCCGTTATTTATTCAAAACAGCATCCTTTCTCTCGTATTGGGCTTTCTGATCGGATTGCAGCGTGAAATGCACACGATTTATTCCCATAAATCCCAAGATTTCGGTGGAGCCAGAACCTTCTCGATGATTGCCCTTTTCGGCTATCTCGCATCGTGGTTCACCACATTTAGCCCCTACTTTTTTCTCGTTGCCGCACTCGTGATGGGAGTATTGCTCATCGCCGCCTATATCGTCAACAGTATTTCAGCAACTGAAAAAGGATCCACAACCGAATTTGCTGCCTTGGTGACGTTTCTCCTTGGGGGTATGCTCCATTTTACCCTCCCCCTCTTCGCAGTATTCATTACGATGTTAGTGCTGTTTGTCCTCAATATCAAAGACAAAATCCAGGAGTACGAACAAACAATTACCAAACAAGACCTCAGCGCCGCCATCTTATTTATGGTTATGACCTTTGTGATCCTCCCGATCCTCCCCAATAAAGCCATCGATCCGATGGGGTTGGTAAATCTCTATAACATCTGGGTTATGGTGGTTTTAGTCGCAGGGATCTCTTTCTTCGGTTACATTGCTATCCGTCTTTTGGGAACAACTCACGGAATCGGGGTAGCAGGCCTATTCGGTGGCCTTGTCTCCTCGACGGCGGTGGCGATGAGTATGGCGCGTAGGGCGCACCAAGACGGATTTTTAGCCAAGAATTTAGCGATAGGAATTGCCCTCGCCTCCTCTATGATGCTTATCCGTGCCGGTATTGAGATGTGGGTCATTAACCCCGCACTTACCTATGCTTTCATCCTCCCTATTGCCGTCGGATCGCTCTGCGGATTTGGCTATATAGGCATGCTCTATCTCACATCCAAACGGGAAAATATCCCTCAGAATATTGAGTTCAAAAATCCCTTTGATCTCAAAGAAGCCCTTTTGATGGGGTTGATATTCGGTGCCACTCTCGCCACGATTAAACTCTCCAATCTCTATCTTGGAAACATGGGGGTTTATGCCGTTGCATCCCTCTCCGGAATTGCCGATGTTGATGCAATCGTTTTATCCCTCTCATCCTTGGCTAAAAACGGGTTAAACCCGACTACAGCGCATTACGCCATTATGATTGCTCTCATTACCAACACCATCGCCAAGATGGGATTAGTTCTCTTTCTGGGGAAGCTAGAGCTGTTCCGATTTGTCTTTATCTACTATCTTATTTCTATCGGTACCTTCACGGTCACGGCACTTTTGATCCTCTAATGGGGCTGTTAGCCGATAAATGCTAGAATTTTAAATGATACAAACCATACCAATTGAAACCTTTTTAGACTCCTCAGAAATCTATGATCTCATCATCGATGCGCGAAGCCCGCACGAATACGGTGAATCCCATATTCCGTTTGCGAAAAATTTTTACGCACTGAATGATGCAGAGCATCATGAAATCGGTACAATTTACAAACAAATATCCCCTTTTGAAGCACGGGTTAGGGGAGCTTCGTATGTCTGCCTCAACGCGGCGCGTCATATTCACGATATCTATCCGGCCTTCACCCCAAACTCCAGAATCGCCATCTATTGCGCACGCGGCGGTATGCGCTCCTCGTCACTCGGAACGATCTTTTCCAACATCGGATATCGGATCGACCGTGTTATCGGGGGATACAAATCGTATCGAAAATTTGTAACCGAATATTTGGAGAATATCCCTCCTCTCAATTTTATTACCCTTTCGGGAAATACGGGATGCGGTAAAAGTGATCTGCTCAATGAATTGGACAATGTGATCGATCTTGAAAAAATGGCGAACCACTACGGTTCGGTCTTCGGCGATGTCAACGGTACCCAACCGAGCCAAAAAGAGTTTCAAAATCGACTGACCCATGCCCTTATGACGTTAAATTCACAAAACAGCGCTTTTATTGAAGCGGAGAGTAAACGGATCGGAAAAATCATGTTGCCCAATACACTGTACCGACAGATGGAATCGGGATTTCGTATCGAGATCACAGCCCCTCTTGAACAGCGAATAGAACGGATCATGCGGATGTACGACACGATGGATGAGCACTTTTTCATGGAGCGGATGGAGCGCATCTCCCCTTATATCAGCCGTGACGACAAAGCCTCCAGTATTTGCGCGTTTGAGAATGGCGATCTTGCGAAAGTGTCTGAGATATTACTGACACAGTATTACGATAAGGTCTACAAAATTACCATCAAACCAAACATAAGCATTTGCAACGATGACCTCTCCAAAACACTCGAAATTTTAAAATCAGTGCAATCGGAGCAAAAAATATGCTAAAAAAAATCTGCCTCGAAGAGGCAAGCTTTAGTGCCATAGCAGCTAGCGTAGGCAAGGGGATTTTATTCCCTTGGCGTTCAAAAAAATGAACAACAGCGCTAAACTTACCAAATTCGTTCGAGCTTCGGGATGCGCCGCCAAACTCTCCCCCGGATCGCTTGAAAATGTCACTTGTCATCTGAAATCGTTTCACAAAGATTTGCTTGTCGGATTTGAGGGGAATGAGGATGCGGGGGTTTACCGGATCAATAACGACTTAGCCATGGTGCAGACGGTCGATTTTATCACCCCTGTGGTGGATGACCCCTTCATCTACGGTCAAATCGCAGCGGCCAACTCTTTGAGCGACGTATTTGCGATGGGGGGCGATGCCAAGACTGCCCTCAACCTCGTCGGATTTGACGGCAAAAACCACCCCACCGAAGTGCTCACCGAGATTCTACGCGGCGGGCAGAGCAAAGCACAAGAGTGCGGTGCCGTTATCGTCGGCGGGCACACGATCGAAACCCCTGAGATGCTTTACGGTCTCTCATGCACCGGATTTGTCCATCCGGATAAAATCCTCCGCAACAATACGGTACAGGAGGGAGATTTGATCGTCCTCACCAAACCTCTGGGACTGGGGATTCTGATCACCGCGATCAAAGCTGACCTCTTGGACGAGCCAACCGTGCTAAAAGTGGCAGAGACGATGCGCACCCTCAACTACAAAGCCTCGCTCATCGCACGGGAGTTTGACGCCCATGCGTGTACCGATGTGACGGGATTCGGCTTTTTAGGCCACTTGGCGGAGATGGGTGGAGGAGCTAAAACGATCGAAGTGGATGCAAATGCTATCCCATTTTTTCCCGAAGCACTTCCGATGGCTTCGATGGGGATCATCCCTGCGGGAAGCTATGCCAACAAAGAGTATCTTGAATCCAAAGTACACTTCAAACGTCGCATCGGAGCGGATATGGAAATGATCCTTTTTGATGCGCAGACCTCCGGGG
The DNA here is from genome assembly GCF_041651515.1 of Sulfuricurvum sp. Classification (GTDB taxonomy): domain Bacteria; phylum Campylobacterota; class Campylobacteria; order Campylobacterales; family Sulfurimonadaceae; genus Sulfuricurvum. The sequence continues at coordinate 142,602 of NZ_JBAZJF010000002.1, read as the reverse complement.
GGCTTTTAATTGCGGCAACCCCTGAAAATGCCCAAAAGATTACCGAGCGGTGTCTAAATGAAGGGATACCGGCCTCACTTGTCGCACAGGTTGTCGCCAAAACCGATACCGATATTATTGTAGGATAAGAGCATGCACCGACGCGAATTCATAAAAACAACAGCTATAACAGGGGCAATTTGCCTTACCCCTTCTTTTCTCACCGCTTCCTCAACGTCTCCTCTCAAAGAGGGACTTGCGGTATATGAACTCCGTTGGAAATTTGATCTTTCCCACCATAGCGGTAAAGAATGTGCCCTATGGGTTCCCCTCCCCTCCAATATCAACGGATTTCAGCGCCTTATCGAGATTGGAGATTCAACCGAGGCAGAGACTCATTTCGAGAGCGACCACAACCGTTACACCGCCCGTACCTTTTATGCCCATTGGGAAAAAAGTGCTGTGAATAAAACCGTCTCATTGACGATGAAAATAGCCTTAAAAGATCGTCAATGCGACTTTCGCCCTAAACGAATTTGCTCCGATGAAATAGAAAAGGCCAACGTATTTTTAGCTCCTAGCGCCCATATCCCTACCGACGGAGCCGTTGCCAAAGTTGCCAAAAACATTGTTGGCACGGAAAAAGACCCCCTCAAAAAAGCCCGAAAAATTTACGACTGGATTATTGCCAACGGCTATCGTGATGAGAGTGTTCAAGGGTGTGGTGTCGGAAGCCCAAACGCTATGCTCTCCCAGCTCGAGCGAGAGGGACGGATGGGAGGCAAATGCCTCGATATGTCTGCTTTGACGGTTGCGCTGATGCGCGCATCGCAGATCCCTGCACGGGAAGTGTTGGGTATTCGTGTCGGGGCTTCACGTCTCTCTCCTGCATTCGGAGCGGGCGAAGATATTACCAAAGCGCAACACTGCAAAGTGGAATTTTTTATCCCGAGTATGGGGTGGATACCGTGCGACCCCGCCGACATCACCAAACTGGTACTTAAAGAGGGGATTGAGAAAACTTCTCCCCGTGCCCTCGAACTCGCAGACAAATTCTTCGGCTTTTGGGAGAACAACTGGATGGCGTTCAATCACGCCCGCGACTTTGACCTCTACCCCGCCAATACCCAAGGCACCCTCGACTCGTTCGGCTATCCGTACGGCGAAGCGGACGGTGAATACCTTGATCCCTTTGACCCTTCTGCGTATCGTTATACGATCCGCTCCGCAAAAGTGCCTCTATGATCCTTGACTGCCGTGATATGGATTGCCCTCGTCCCGTACTGGAGACAAAAAAGGCGCTGGACGCACTTCCTGCGGATGCAACCCTCACCGTAGAAGTCAACACCCTCAGCGGACGGGAAAACTGCAAACGCTTCGCCCTCTCCCAACACTGCACCTTTACCGAAGAGACTCTGAATGATGGAGCGACACGCCTCATCATCATCAAGGGCAACGGATACGTCGAGCGTCCCGAAGAGGAAAATCCTCTGGATGCCCTGATGGAGCAGGAGCGACGCAGTGCCGTATTTGTCCTCTCAGGGGCACTCATCACAGCGCTTCTCTCTGCCTCGTGCTGCATCGTTCCGACCCTTTTTATGGTGTTCGGAATCTCCTTTGCCGGAATCATTAATGTAACTGCACTTGAGAGTTATCGATGGATTTTTACCTCAGCGGCAGTCGTGATGCTGAGCATCGGTTTTTACCAAATGGTGATCAAAAAAAAGATCGAATGCGATTGCGAGCCGAGCCTCACATCCAAAATCCTATTGGTACTGTTTTGGGGATTGTTTCTCTTTAGCCTTACCGCCCTTTTCTATCCCTACTATGAGGGGTTCATATGGGGCGAATAACGCTCAGTTTGTTCCTGTTAGCTACCTTTGCATCCGCGCAGGTATGGACACTTCATATCGGAGGAATGCACTGCATCGCGTGCACACTCGCAGTCAAAAAAGCGTTACTCTGTGTACCGGGGGTCACAGAGGCTAAAGTTAATTTCAAAAATGAAGAAGCTAAAGTAACGGCCGATGAGAGTATCAGCCTTCGCAGAATGCAAGATGCTGTAGCGCAGACAGGCTATACGGCAACACAGAAATAAGAAGAGTCTCAAAGGTTTATTTGCATAATAACCACGCGGTAGTCACAAAATATTCCGTTCTAACTCTGCCGCACAAAAATACGTAGATGCTCAATTAAACATTTCAAGTACAATTGCATATTATAATACTTCCAATAGTGCTCTTTTAAATACAATTCAGATTGGTCACCCACTAAATGTCTTCCAAAACAACCTATACAAAAATCGCGGCGAAAATCATTTTCATTACGATGCTCATAACCCTCACGTTTGCTTTCATATACGGAGAGTATATGAAAAGAGAAGCCATTTCCAATCTCGCCCACGTAGATGCTAAAAAGACCAGCATGCTGGTCTTTGAAACCCTCTATTCCGCTATGCAGCGAGGATGGGACAAGAATGACTTGCGAGAGATTATCGATCGTCTAAACAGTGTTGATAAAAATATGAAAGTCAATGTTTACCGAAGCGAGATAGTTGCGCAGAAATTTGGAGAAATAGAAAAAGACAAGATCGCCCGAGAATCAAATCCGGCCATATCAAAAGCGCTTAAAGGGGAAGAGAGATTAGATATCTCAGACTCCAATTTTATCGAGTACTATTATCCGGTTGCCGCCAAAAGCAACTGTCTAAAATGTCATACCAATGCAACAGTAGGTGACGTATTAGGGGTTATTGATGTCTCCTATCCCATCAATGATCTAAAAGTTTCTCTCAATCAAATGATCAACTTTTTTATCGTTTTTATCATCGTATTTTCACTTATCATCTATTTGGCGATATTTATAGAGCTCAAACAGTATTTGATTAAACCCATTAAAAATTTCTCTAACGTGATTAAAAACATCACCTCCTCTCATGATATGAAAAAACGGGTAGATGTAAACGATAATATAGAAGAGATTGATTCCATCAAAAATATTTTCAACAGCATGCTCGACTCCATTGAATACCAATTTTATTTTGACACCTTAACCGGTTTGGAAAACAGAAGAAGACTGAGTGAAAAACTCGAAGAGAGACAAAACGCTTTTTTAATGATCATCAACATCGATGCGTTTCAAGAGATAAACGATCTCTACGGAGATCAAGCGGGGGATTGCATCTTAAAAGAGTTTGCCCTCTATCTAAAAGAGCTTATCCCCGAAAAAGACACCCTATACAGACTCCATTCGGATGAATTTGCCCACCTATGCACGCGGGGAATGGATTTGAATGAATTTAAGATTTTTGCCTCATTTCTGAATGAAAAAATTGCACAAAAGAGTTTTGCCATCGATGGAAAAAGCGAAGTAAGCCTAAGCGTGACGATGGGAATATCCTACGGTACGGAGCTGATGCTCGTTAATGCCGATATCGCCCTCAAACTTGCTAAAAAAAGCAAAAAGAATTTCTTGTTTTATGATGATACCATGGCGATGGCCAAGGAGTATGAAAGAAATTTCGAGTGGACCAAGCGGCTGAAAAAAGCGATTGAAGAAGATAGAATCGTCCCGTTATTTCAACCTATCGTCGATACAAAAACCCAAAAAATCGTCAAATATGAAGCCCTTATGCGGATGCTGGATCATCAAGGTTCCTACATAGCCCCAGTCCATTTTTTAGAGCTTGCCAAAAAGAATAAACTTTATCACCAATTGACCAAGATCATCATCGAAAAAACGTTTGAAAAATTCAAAGATTTACCGTATCTCGTATCCATTAATATCTCTGTCGAAGATATTTTAAACAAAGAGATCTACAGTTTTATTATTCACAAATTAAAAGAGAGTGCGATTGGTTCAAAAATCGTATTTGAGATTATAGAATCCGAAGGGATAGAAAATTTTGATCAGGTTTTAGAGTTTATTGAGGATGTAAAAAGATACGGTGCTAAAATTTCCATCGATGATTTCGGTACAGGATACTCGAATTTTGAGTATCTGATGAAACTAAAAGTCGACTACATAAAAATAGACGGCTCTATGATTAAAAATATTGACAGTGATCAAAACTCCCAAATGATTACGAAAACAATTGTAAATTTTGCAAAAAATATGAACATTCACACCGTTGCAGAGTTCGTCCACTCTAAAAATGTTTTTGAAAAAGTCAAAGATCTCAATGTGGATTTCTCTCAAGGTTACTATTTCGGAGAGCCTACCGATACAATAGAATAACGATTTTAGGAGAATTTGATATAGGTATGGCGGATATCTATGACATAGAATTTAAGCTTAAACAAAAACTACAAAAATTCGTAGCAGAGATCTTTTATGACTTTATTTGTATCTTAAGCTCTGATAAAAAGCAATACCCTTATTTAATAAATTCTATTGCACTATAAAGTTCTTAAAGAAGATTTGTAGAAATTTTATATTCTTCCTTAAATATAGTGAAAATTCCGAGATAAAATTTATTTTATCTCGGATGATTACTAATATCTTATAAAAAAATTTAGTACACTTCAGCATATTTTTTGTAGATTGATTTAAATCGAGTAGTTTATATTACTTATTTAGTTATATTAGCTGAAAAGGCTGTTAACGCTTTCGTTATGATACACGCGGCGAATAACTTCAGCGAAGAGCGGAGCAACGCTCAATACTTTGATTTTATCGCTTTGACCGCTCAATACCAATGTATTTGAAATGACCAATTCATCGAGTTCACCGTTGTTAATATTCTCATACGCGTTACCGCTGAGGACACCATGAGTTGCACACGCCATAACCGACGTAGCACCCCGTTTTTTCAATGCTGCAGCCGCTTTGACCATTGTTCCTGCGGTATCAACCATATCATCGATCATAATGATATCTTTACCGGCAACATCACCGATGATATTCATCACTTCGCTTTCATTCGCTTTTTCACGGCGTTTATCGACGATAACCATATCAAGTCCGAGCTTTTGGGCAAAATAACGGGCACGTGCTACACCGCCGATATCAGGAGATGCGATAACCGGATTGGCAAGATTTTTAGACGTAATGTACTCTTGAAAAATAATAGCTCCGTAAAGGTTATCGACGGGAATATCAAAAAATCCCTGGATTTGACCCGCATGTAAATCGATCGTAACCACACGGTCAATCCCTGCCGTTTCAAACATATCGGCAACCAATTTTGCAGTAATAGGGACACGAGGAGCCGCTTTACGGTCTTGACGTGCATAACCGAAATAAGGGACAACCGCTGTAATAGAACTCGCAGAAGAGCGTCGGAGAGCATCGGTCATAATCAACAATTCCATCAGATTGTCATTCGAAGGGGCACCCGTACTTTGGATAATAAAAACATCGCGTCCACGAACACTTTCAGAGATTTGAACGTTAATCTCTCCATCACTGAAACGCTTTACTGAAGCTTTGGAAAGGGGAACATCGAGCGTTCTGCACACTTCCGCTGCAAACTCGGTACATGCTGAACCGCTGAAAATTTTGTATCCGCGCATTGAGTTTATCCTGTTGCCGTTAAATTGGCGCGATTATAGCAACCTATGACTTTAGTAACGGTTAAAACTAGGTGCGATAATCCGCATTTATTTTGACATATTCATGTCCCAAATCACATCCGTATGCGGTAAATTCACCCTCTTGCAGCCCGATATCGCAATGGATCGTAAACGCCGATTTTTGCATGACTGCCGCCGCCAACGGCTCAAGTTCTTCGTTAAAAAGGAGTTCCCCTTTACGATAGACACACACATCATCAAACCAGATACTCAAAAACGCTTCATCACACATTACTCCACTTGCACCAACAGTTGAAGCGATACGTCCCCAATTTGGGTCTTGCCCAAACAGCGCAGTTTTCACCAAAAGAGAATTACTCAGAGCTTTAGCCGCTATCTCCGCCTCTTTGTGGTTGATTGCTCCCGTCACTTTATAGGTAACCAGCTTCGTCGCCCCCTCACCGTCTCGCACCATCTCTTTGGCTAAAAAAAGCATAATTGATTCCAATGCTCCCCGAAATGCTCCGGCATGGAATGCTCCGCTTGTCCCATTAGCCATCAACAGTACCGTATCATTGGTCGAGGTATCTCCATCCACACTCGCCGCATTAAAGGTCGTATGAACACACTCATCGAGGATACTCTGCATCGTCGCTTTATCCACTGCCGCATCCGTTGTAATAAAACAAAGCATCGTCGCCATAGCAGGATTAATCATCCCCGCACCCTTTGCCATTGCACCGATGCGAAACGACATACCGCCATCGAGTTTGATCTCAAATGCAATTCGCTTTGAAAAGGTATCCGTTGTCATAATGGCTTCGGAAGCGCTCACTCCATCGCGTCGGGTGAGATCAAAATTCATTGAGCCTTCAATAATTTTAGCTTTAGGGAGTCGCACACCAATCACTCCTGTCGAGCTCATAACCGGATCGATAATCTGAGGAAACTGTGTTTGCACAGCATTCAAAACCTCATCAATATCTAAAATCCCGGCACTTCCCGTCATGGCATTGGCATTTTTAGAGTTGATGAGGACAAAATTTCCCTCAAACTCTCCCTTAGCTCTGAAATGACGGATCGGAGCAGCTGTCATTTTATTGGTTGTAAATACCGATGCAATGGCACACAAAGAAGAAGAGTAGATAAATGCGATATCTTTCGCCCCCTCTTTTTTCAGCCCGATATGAATCCCGTCGGCAAAAAAACCTTTTGCCGCACATACACCGCCGTCAATACTGTTTATTGTGTACATAATGTAAAAACTCCCATGAAAAAAACATAATACGAATTATAAACACTCAAACCAAGGGGTATGTTGAAAGTAAGAAGAGAAATGATTTAAAAAAACTGAAGAGGGAGCGAACTCCCGGAAAAGCGCAGGCACGCCGTGCGAAAGTTACGAATCTTTTTTAAGAGTACGAAGCTCAGAAGCAGCGATGCGAAGTTTTTTAGTTGTACCGTCTTCAAGTGTTACACGAACAGTACGAAGGTTTGGTAAAAAACGGCGTTTAGTTCTGTTTTTCGCGTGAGAAACGTTGTTCCCGCTCATTGGGCCTTTACCGCTAATAGCACATTTTCTTGCCATTTGAGGCTCCTTGCGTAAATTTAGGTTGCGAATTCTATCTCAACCAACCCAAAGTTTACCTTAAGCAATCCAGAAATCTCCTCCTAAAGTTCCCTTTAACTAAGAAAGACTACAATAGACAAAAACATTGGATACTCTTACCCGTGATTACACCTGAAGAAGTTGCTTATTACATACAAAACATACCTCCGGCCCCTTCAGTAGTTCGGCAAACGCTCAATTATCTGAATGAAGACGATCTCACCAAAGCGGCTAAATGTGCTGAAACCGATCCCGCACTGAAACTTTATCTTAAAACGCTCATCAACCGTCCTATATACGGATTTCGGCAAGAAATGAGCGATCTTGCCCAAATTTTCGGAATTTTAGGGATATCGAGTACACAACAAATTCTCTATAACTACCTTTTATCGCTCCTTGTCCCCAAAGAATGGCTCCTCTTTACCCTTAGCAATCAAGCTTTTTATGATTTACAAGCCTCTTTAGGACGTAAATGGGAAACCATCTTAAAACATTTGGGACTTCATAACCGTGATACCGAAAGTAGCATTACTCTTCTGCCAGCCAGTATTATTGTCTGCGATGCCCTTTTTGGCACACACCGGAGTGAAGTGGATCAGCTACGAAGGGTAAAAGCGCTTGACTACAATACCATTTTGCAGCGTCTGAGTAAACAAAATCTGTTTGATCTGTGTACCGTGATCGCCGAAAAATGGGAAATATCTCCGGAAATTGCCCGCATCGTCCATGCTTCTTCAGGTTTAGACAGCGACATAACCGGAAATGAAAGAATTTTGGCACAATGGATGCATTTGCTGCTGTTTTATGAACTTTCTCAAAGTACCTATGTGAGTGCAGGACTTAATGAATTTATCGATTTCCAAATCGATTTTGTCCAGGATATTTATGAATCTTTTATGGAGGTAATCAGCGATGAGAGCAACTGTTAAAGGGCGCGTCGCTATTTTCCAGCCGCAAGGATTTTTGGATGGAAATAATGCCCCCTCATTTCTCACGATTGATGATATCAAAGCGACTGAGGCTCTCAATGTTGACATGCTTCTCGTTTCCCTTAAAAAAGTAATCTTTTTCAACAGAAACGGTCTCGACGTTTTTATTCGCCTGCTTCAGGATATACGAACCAAAAAACATATTACGGTCGGCCTATGCGATTATGATCATGTAAAATTTAAAACGATTAATAGTTTTTACGGCAATGCCCTTACCTTTTCTCTCTTCCGCACTGAAAAAATCGCTGAGCTCTTTGCTTCAAGCAATAAAAGCGATTCAAAAACCGTCTTGCTTTATAATGAGGACGCTTCCCAGCGCTCCGCAATGGCGATCGAACTTTTTGATTACGGCCATAATCCCATCATAGCCCAAAGCAAAAAAGAGTTTGATGAAAAGAAACAGACCGTTGATCTCTATTATGCGATTATTGAAGATACCTACCTTGGTATGTTCGGCCAAAAAATCGCTACCCGTGTAACCGGAAATGCGATTATTTATACGATTGCCAACTTTCTAGATGCAGAGATCGGGGATACATTCAATATAGCCTATCATAACAATTCTCTCAATGCCGGCTTTAGACTGTTTATTTTTGATGCCTATAAAGTCGTCTCCATGAATGTCCATGCCCTCAATTTTTTCACCAAACTTGCCTCTTCCGCCGCTGAATACAATGCAACGATCTGCTTTGTAGGGCTGACGTTTGAGAAAACACCCATCTCCTTTAAAAACGATCTCGAAGATGCCGGAATGATGTTTTTCGACAACATGGACGATATTCTTAAAAATAAAGAACTCATGCAAGAACTCGGCGGAAGCAGCAGTGCATCGACAAAGCAAACGCGTACTCTCACGAAAGCTTTAGTCAATGAGCTTCCCCGTTTTATCGATGCTACCGTCTCCACAATCACTATGATGACCAATGCTACCGCAATCAAAAATGCTCTTAACGTCCAGACGCTGGATATCAAAGAATCGAAAAATCAATTTGCCAGTTCAATTGGATTTTACGGTGATGTAGATGGTCTTATTATTCTCGTTTTCCCCAAAAATATTGCTAAAAAAGCGTGCGAACTTCTCATTGGAGAGGAGACGGACGATGAAGAGGCTATTTTGGACTCTCTTGCCGAATTTGTCAATATCATCGGTGGTCGGGCAAAATCGCTTTTGGGAGAACATAAACAACACGTTGACATCACGCTGCCTCGAACATATGGAGATATCGATTCCCTAATGCAAATAGCTCAACACAAAAAAGGGGTGCAAGTCGATTTGAGTTTTGAGGGCAGTAACTTTATCTTTTTCCTGACGAGATAATTTTTCGCTAAAATGTCAAAAAAATTACGAAGGCTTTATTATGCTCGTCGCTCCCAGTATCCTCTCCGCTGATTTCGGTAACTTAGCGCGTGATGTTCGTGCTATCTGTGATGCGGGATGCGATTTAGTGCATGTCGACGTGATGGATGGTCATTTTGTCCCCAATATGACCATCGGGCCGGTAGTCGTAAGTGCCATTGCGCAAGCCGCAACTAAACCTCTTGATATCCATCTTATGGTACAAAACAATACGTTTTTCGTTGATCTTTTTGCACCGCTCAAACCGCAATTCATCTCATTTCACATTGAAGAGGAAAAAAATCCTCATCGCCTGATTCAATATATCCGCTCACTCGGGATCAAGCCGGCCATCGTCCTCAATCCGCATACCCCTGCCGAATCAATCGAATATCTACTGGGTGATTTGGATATGGTTCTTGTGATGAGTGTCAATCCCGGCTTTGGAGGGCAAAAATTTATCCCTACCGTCATTGAAAAGATTCAACGGCTAAAGGCCCTTAGAGATCGGATAAATCCTGCATGTTTGATTGAAATAGACGGCGGAGTAGGAAGTTCTAACATAGAAGCACTCAAAGAAGCCGGTGTCGATGTCTGTGTTGCGGGAAGTTACGTATTTGGTGCTAACGATTATAAAACCGCCATTGATAGCCTTCGCGTATGAGAGTAAAAATCTGCGGTATTACCAATCTCGAAGATGCATTGATGGCGATTGAAGCCGGTGCGGATGCCCTTGGTTTTGTATTCTATCCTCAATCCCCACGCTATATCTCTCTCGACAATGCTAAAGCTATCATTGCCAACCTTCCCCCCTTTGTTGAGAAGGTTGCCCTTTTCGTCAATGAGAGTGCTGAATATATCCGATCCGTCTGCTTAGAAACCGGATGCACCTTGGCACAGATCCATTTTGACGTCACAGAGGATTTTTTTGAGCACTTGCACTTTCCCTCACTCAGAGTCATTCGTGCGCAACATCGTGAAGACGTATTGCAATATGCCGATCAATACCGCCTTATCGATGCTTTTTGCGAAGGGTACGGCGGCAGCGGAAAACGACTCAATATCGAATGGTTTGAAGGGATCGATTGTTCCAAAATCATCCTTGCCGGAGGGCTTGATCCTGATACTGTCGCATCACTTAAATCGTTTGGTTTTTACGGTGTGGATGTCAGTAGCGGTGTGGAGGCGTCCAAAGGGAAAAAATCTCCTGAGCTTACCAACGCTTTTATCGCACAGGCCAAAGCATGAAAGCATTTGAACCTAAAATTGTATCGCGCCTTGCTAAAGCGGGTATCCCCAAAGAGGAGTTTGAAGCGCTCCTCCCTCCTCCGAGTGATTTATCTCTGGAGCTGCTCAAAGCACGGGGGATGAATATTGTCCTAAACGGCAAGTATTACTGTTTTAGCACCTCGTTGACCTCGATTAGCGATACGTTGTTTTGTATCGTTGACATTGAGTCCAACGGTTCAAAACCGACTCGCCACCAGATTATCGAAATCGGTGCCGTTAAACTCCTAAACGGAAAGATTATCGATACCTACGAGAGTTTAGTCTACTGTCAGGAAATTCCAAAACAGATTCAAGAGATCACCGGAATCGGAACGGAACAAACCCTTAAAGCTCCTGGACTTGCCAAGGTTATGCATGAGTTCCATCTTTTTTTAGGGGATGCGGTTTTCGTAGGGCATGATGCTAAATTTGATTATAATTTTGTATCCGCGATGATGGAACGGGTAGGGTTGGAAGGGTTGTTAAACCGCTCACTCTGCACCATCGATCTTGCAGAGCGGACGATAGAGTCCGAACGATACGGTTTGGCCTATCTCAACGATCAATTAGAACTCTACAAAGAGGCAACCCATCATCGCGCTTTGTCCGATGCCATGACCACAACCAAGTTGCTAAAGCGTACATTACCGCTCATCCCAAAATCAATCAAAAATGCTGAAGAGTTGATTGCTTTTTCAAAAGAGGCGAAACGACTGAAACGACTCAAACCGAGTCCGAAAATAGTCGAAGAAAAATCGGAGGAAGAGGAGAGAGGATAATCTCTACTCCGAAAATCGGCCTACGCCGACCAGTCGGTTATAGCGCTGATCAAGCCGTTCCTCGTCACTTAACGTGCGAAGCTGGGTAAGCTGAGAGATAAAGTAGTTTTTTAATGCATCTGCAGCACCGGCTTTATCACGGTGGGCACCGATAAGGGGTTCATCCACGATATCATCGATCAAATCAAGCGATTTGAGATCGGCACTGGTGATTTTGAGCGCTTTCGTCGCCGCTTCTACTTTGGTCGGGTCGTTCCACAAAATAGCCGAGCACCCCTCAGGAGAGATGACGCTGAATACGGAGTAACGCATCATAGCAAGCTTATCTGCCACACCGATAGCAAGGGCTCCACCGCTCCCCCCTTCACCGATAACGACCGATACCGTGATCGTATTTAGGTTTGAGAGTTCTAGCAAATTTCGAGCAATCGCTTCACTTTGGTTGCGTTCTTCGGCTCCGAGACCGGGATAAGCACCCGGAGTGTCGATAAGCATCAGCAAAGGGATCTTGAATTTTTCGGCCATTTTTGCGGCACGTAATGCTTTTCGATACCCTTCAGGATTCGGCATACCAAAATTGCGTTTGAGTTTATTCTTGGTTCCGCGCCCTTTTTGTTCACCGATCACCATTACCCGCTCTTCACCGATATAACCGATATAGCAGATAATCGCAAGATCATCACGAAAATGACGGTCTCCGTGAATCTCATATTTTTTATCCAGTAAAAGATTGATGTAATCAAGTGCATAGGGACGATCTTGATGGCGTGCCAATTGCAGCTCTTGATAGGGAGATAGGTTCGTATAGGTTTTATGAACTTCTTTGTCCAAATCACCTTTGAGTATTTCTACTGCATGATGGTCATAACGAACCTCAGCGGCAATAATTTCCTCTTGGATTTGGCGAATGTTTTGTTCAAAATCTAAATAGGTAGCCAAGAAGAGACCCTTAGAGTTTTTTGAAAATCACGACACCGTTAGTGCCGCCAAATCCAAACGAGTTGCTCATAACAACATTAAGTTCTGCCTTGCGTGCTACATTCGGAACAATATCCAAATCACAATCCGGATCCGGTGTTTCATAGTTAATGGTCGGAGGGATGATTCCATCACGCATTGCCATAATACTGACAACTGCTTCAATACCACCGGCAGCGCCTAGACAATGTCCTGTTTGGCCTTTGGTCGAACTGATCGGAGGACAATTTTCAGCCCCTCCGAATGTTTCTTTTGTTGCCATCGTCTCATACCAGTCATTGTACTTGGTACTTGTACCGTGCGCATTGATATAATCAACCTTCGGATACCCTGCCATTTTCATCGCCGCTTTCATCGCACGAGCCGCACCCTCACCGCCGGGAGCCGGTGTCGTGATATGGTTAGCGTCACCGCTCTCGCCAAAACCGATAAGCTCCGCATAAATGTGAGCACCGCGTGCTACTGCACACTCATACTCTTCAAGTACCAATGCCGCAGCACCCTCACCCATAACAAACCCACTGCGATCCGCATCAAACGGACGAGACGATTTTTTAGGCTCGTCATTACGAGTAGAGAGCGCTTTCATAGATGCAAACCCGCCGATACCGACACCGCAGATTGCCGACTCAGCTGCGACAACGAGCATTCGATCCGCACCGCCGATCATAATGGTTTTTGCCGCTTCGCTGATTCCATGTGTCCCTGCGGCACACGCCGTTACACTTGAGAGATTCGGCCCTTTAAGCCCATGCTCAATAGAGACAAACCCGCCGAGCATATTAACAAGAGCTGAAGGGATAAAAAATGGGGAGATACGGCGAGGCCCTTTTGTCTCCAAAATAATCGAGTTAGCTTCAATCGCTGCCAAGCCGCCGATACCGGCCGCTGCACTGATACCGAAACGATCTTTGTCGATTTCAGGGTCAAGCTTGGCATCCGCCATCGCCTCTTGCGCCGCTTTGAGTCCGAAATGGATAAAACGGTCTGCTTTTTTGACCTCTTTAGGAGGCATTACCGTCTCAGGATCAAAACCTTTAACCTCGCCGGCAATCTGAACGCTGTGCTGTGACGCATCAAAAATAGTGATCATGTCGATCCCACATTCACCCTCACAAATTGCCTTAAAAGAGCTCTCTTTATCATGGCCTAACGCGTTGATCATCCCCATACCGGTTACTACTACTCGTTTCACATTTTCTCCTGCGTATCAATGGTCTTAACATCAGGCTTATCTAAGCCAAATATTAAAAGCACTAAAATATCAAGGCGTATGCCTTGATTAGTTTTTGCTTTGGATGTAGTTCATTACATCTTGAACGGTTTGAATTTTTTCCGCTTCATCATCTGGAATTTCGATATCGAATTTCTCTTCAAGAGCCATTACCAATTCAACAACGTCAAGGCTGTCAGCGCCAAGATCTTCTACAAATTTAGAATCCTCTTTAACTTCATCCGGGTTTACGCTAAGTTGCTCAACCACTACTTCTTTAATATCGTCCAAAAGTGCCATATTAGCTCCTGTTCCTATGAATAAAATCGTGAAATTATAGCATATTTAACTTAAGAGGCAAATTCTCCTCTGAAGCCCCTGCTACATGTACATTCCACCATTGACTTTTAACGTTTCCCCTGTGATATAACTCGCATGATCGCTCAATAAAAAGGCTGTTGCTTCGGCGACTTCCGACGCATTTCCGAATCGTGCCATCGGAATTTTTGCGGTAAATGCCGCTTTGATCTCTTCTTTAAGCTCATCCGTCATATCAGTCGCAATAAAACCCGGGGTGATACAGTTATAGCGAATTCCGCTGGTTGCCGCTTCAATCGCGAAACTTTTAGTCATTGCAATCATCCCCCCCTTCGATGCGGCGTAGTTGGTTTGTCCCGCATTGCCGGTTTCACCTACGATGGATGCCATATTGACGATGCTTCCGAATTTTTGTTTACGCATCGCTTTCATCGCTTCACGGCATCCGATAAACGCCGAGGTAAGATTTGCATCGATAACGCTCGTGAACTCTTCCGCTTTCATCCGCAATGCCAATTTATCGTTAGTGATCCCTGCATTATTCACCAGATACGAAAGTTCACCGTCCGCATCCACAATGGTTTTCACCGCATCCACGAATGCCGCTTCATCACTGACATCAAATCCGATGACGGCAGCAGTACCACCGGTAGCTTCAATCTCTGCTTTTACTGCATCCGCAGCACTCGCACCGCTTCGGTAGTTGATCCACACTTTTAACCCATAGCCGGCCAACACTTTTGCCACTTTTGCACCGATTCCTCGGCTTGATCCGGTTACTAATACGTTTTTTCCTGTAAATTTCATGATTATCCTTTATATAAGTGGTGAATCCATCTCTGATGGAATATCTAATCCCATCAGTTTTAATACCGTAGGGGCAATATTATTCAATGCCCCCGGATGAACCGCGCTGACCCCATTCGCCATCACAAAACACCACACTTTACCAACCGTATGATTAGTTAATGTATTGCCCGCATCATCCCGCATCTCTTCACAATTTCCATGATCGGACGTAATAACCAGCGCATAGTCATTATTCCGTGCCGCTGCAACAATACGCCCGAGCTGAACATCTACTGCCTCAACTCCTTGTACCGCCGCATCAAAATTGCCGGTATGCCCTACCATATCGCCGTTAGCAAAGTTGACCACAACAAAATCAATCCCCTCCTCGATAGCTTTTACTACCACATCACCCACTGCGGGAGCGCTCATCTGCGGCTGCATATCATACGTTTTCACTTGAGGACTGGGGATCAGTACCCGTGTTTCATTTTCATACGGCTCTTCGACACCGCCGTTAAAGAAGAAGGTAACGTGAGCGTATTTTTCCGTCTCTGCCGTATGAAGCTGACGAAGCCCTGTATGACTGATCACCTCGGCAAGCGTATTCGTCGGAGCATCTTTCGGAAATAATATCGGATAAGGAAAATTTTTATCGTATTGGGTCATCGTTGCCAAATGGGTCGGAATAAATTTGCGTGGAAATCCGAGGAATTCAGGATCACCGATTGCCGTTGTGAGTTCGCGCATCCGGTCACTTCGAAAATTGAGCATTAAGACTGCATCTCCGTCTTTAACCCCGCTATACCCTTCAAAAGCGCTTGGGGTGATAAATTCATCGGTCTCACCGGAGGCATAGGCATTCTCAATATAATCGGCAACACTCTGTTCACTCTTAGGGATCGCATTTACGATAGCCTCATACCCTTTTTCGACACGATCCCATCGATTGTCTCGATCCATCGCGAAAAAGCGTCCTCCTAGTGAAGCGATTTTGATATTATTCTTCCCATGCGCCAGTACCGTTTGCAAAAAAAGTTTTGCGGATGTCGGTGCGACATCCCGACCGTCGGTAATCAAATGGAGCCATACCTCTTTGCCTGCTTCGGATGCTATTTCTGCAACTCCCATCAAATGATCGATATGCGAATGGACACCGCCGTCACTCATTAGAGCTATTAAATGAATCTGTTTGCTGGTTTTGAGCAATGAGGAAAACACACTATTCTCTTCAAACGTCCCCTCTTCCAATGCAAGAGAGATTTTGACTAAATCCTGATACAACACCCGACCGCTGCCAATCGACATATGTCCCACTTCAGAATTACCCATTTGCCCCTCTGGAAGTCCCACACTCAGACCGAAAGTATCGATCAGAGAATGGGGAACTTCTCGAAAGAGAAAATCGTAAGTCGGTTTATGAGCATGATGGAATGCATTGTATTCTCGTTTAGCGGAATATCCGATCCCGTCGGTAATGACTAAAACGGTTTTTTTGCTCAAGTTGCCTCCTCGATTAATCAAACTTTTGGGGGATTATATTAAAATGTCACTTTCTTTACAATTTACGCTAGCAAAGAGTCTTATAAATGTTATATTGGTTTCATCATTCACTCGGCATCAATCTCTTTCAATACATTACTGTCCGTGCAGGAATTGCCTTTTTTATCGGCTTGCTTCTCACCCTCTTTTTTATGCCCCGTTTTATCGCTTGGGCACAGCGATCAGCCCGTGTTCAACCGATTAACGAATACGTCAGTGCTCATCAAGGTAAAGCTAAAACCCCTACAATGGGGGGAATTGTCTTTATTACCTCTACGATCATCGCATCTTTGTTGACTATTAATATCTTCAATCCGTATGCCATCGGCGGTCTTTTGACTCTCTTTTTTTATGGCTACATCGGATTCACTGATGACTGGGGAAAAATCAAAGGAGATAACAATCTTGCAGGCTTGAGTGCACGATCTAAACTTTTACTTCAACTCATGTTCGGGTTAGCTATCGGATTTTTTCTCATTTATGTTGCAAAACTTGAAACCGGATTCTATCTACCGTTCATTAAATCAAGTCTCTTTGACATGGGATATTTCAGTATCTTTTTCTGGGTTCTAGTCATCATCGCCACTTCCAACGCCGTCAACCTTACCGACGGGCTTGACGGACTCGCAACCGTCCCCTCGATCTTCGCCCTCCTCTCTTTGAGCGTCATTGTCTACGTTGTCGGTAATGCCGCCCTCTCCCATTACCTGCTGATGCCCAAGATTCCCGCGGGAGAAGTGGTCGTCATTGCCGCTGCCCTTATCGGTTCGCTGGTCGGATTCTTATGGTTTAACTGCCATCCGGCGCAAGTGTTCATGGGGGACAGCGGTTCGTTGACGTTGGGAGCCTTTATCGCCTATATGGCGATCATCGGGAAAAGTGAAATCCTCCTCATCCTAGTGGGTCTCATTTTCGTTATTGAAACCGTTTCCGTCATTTTGCAGGTCGGCAGCTACAAACTCCGCAAAAAACGGGTCTTTTTAATGGCACCGATTCATCACCATTTTGAGATGAAACAATGGGCAGAGAACAAAATCATCGTCCGATTTTGGATCATTGCGCTGCTTTCCAATATCCTCGCACTCATCACCCTAAAGATTCGCTAATGAAAAACTCCACTATCGCCTGTTTCGGATACGGCAAAACAACCCGCGCCATCGCTAAAGCGTATGGCCCTTGTACTTTTTTTGACGATAAAATAACCGTCCCTTCCACCGATGAAGAGGGAAATTTTCTCAAACCGATCAGCGAGTTCGATACCCGCGCCTTTACCCACGAAATTCCCTCTCCCGGATTTCCTCCGACCCATCCGCTCATCACCCAAGCGACCCATCTGATCAGCGAATACGATTTTTTTGCCCCAAAAATGCCTTTTTCGATCTGGATCAGCGGAACCAACGGCAAAACAACCACGACACAGATGATCGAACACCTCCTCTCTGACAAAGGGGCTATCAGCGGCGGAAATATCGGAACCCCTCTGGCCGATATGTCACCCGATGCCCCTATCTGGATATTGGAAACAAGCTCGTTTAGCATGCACTACACCAATGTGGCACGTCCTAATATCTATGCCCTCCTCCCGGTCACCCCTGATCATGTCAGCTGGCACGGAAGCATGCAGGCGTATTACGATGCGAAACTCAAACCTCTCTCAATGATGAAAGAGGGGGAAGCGGTACTCCTCCCTAAAATGTTTGCCGATGCACCCACCAACGGATTTAAAATTATTTACGAAGATGAAAAGGATCTCGCAAAATATTTTGGATTTGATGCCAGCAAGATCAAATTTAAAGGGGCATTTTTGATGGATGCGATGATCGCAATGGGGATTGATAAAATCCTCTATGACCGATGCGATTACGATCGTATCAACGCCTTTATCCTCGATCCGCACCGACAAGAGGAGTTCCGTGACGGCGCAGACCGTCTTTGGATCAACGATTCAAAAGCCACCAACATTGATGCCACACTAGCCGCATTGCGCACGTACAGCGATTACAAGGTCCATTTAGTGCTAGGAGGAGATGACAAAGGGGTAGAGCTAGAAGAGCTCTTCACCCCTCTTAAAAAGTACGATGTGACGGTATATGCTATCGGTTCGAATGCACTCCGGCTTCAAACGCTGTGCAAACAATACAATATCCCCTGCATCCTATGCAATACCCTCGATGTAGCGGTAGAGCAGATCAGCAAAAAACACAACCGCCATAGCGTCGCCATGCTCTCTCCAGCCGCCGCAAGCTTGGATCAATTTACCTCGTACGCGCACCGTGGAAATCTCTTTCGGGAGCTTGCAAAAGCGACGAAATAGACATTAAGCTTAGTTTTAAGCTTATGAGGCTATAATTTCGGCCTCACAAATATGTGGCCAATTAGCTCAGTCGGTAGAGCAAATGACTGAAAATCATTGTGTCCTTGGTTCGATTCCGAGATTGGCCACCACCTTCTAAATCCACACACTGCAAACAAGATCAAAACAGTTATTTTTATAAACATAAACTGCTCATTCAGCAATGATAATCACAAAAGTTGTCCTAATTATTTACTCAACCAAAGACTTACCCAAGAACTGGGCTTTTTGAGTTAAGCGTTATAAACCTCTACTCTGTTTCTCCCATTTTTCTTCGCTTCGTACAATGCCCCGTCCGCTTTTTCAAAAAGGGTTTTTTTAGTATCTTCGCTGGAAAGCTGTGCAACTCCAAAGCTCAAGGTTATCTCATTCTCGACATAACCAAAGGGATGTGACTGTATAAGCTTACGTAGATTCTCAGCTAAATTACATGCCCCAATTATTTCGGTAGAAGGAGTTAAAATGACAAACTCCTCACCACCCCATCGGGCAAAAACATCTCCATTTTTAATATTATCGGCGATCATTCTGACCAAATCGATTAAAATGATATCTCCGGCTTGATGGCCATAGGTGTCATTGACCAGTTTAAAATGGTCAACATCAAAGATTATCAGACTGAGCGGCAGATTGTTTTGCTTCGCATTGGCGATCTCTATGCTAAAAATACCTTCAAAATTTTCCCGATTGTTGATTCCGGTCAGATTATCTTTATACGCTTTTTCCTCCAATGTATTTGTCATTGAGTAGAGCTCATCCACCTTGTGTTTCATCGCCTTATTGATGTTTCGCAACTGTTGTTTAGTCTCTTCCAACTCTGTAATATCGTGTCGGATCGCTATGTACTCGACGACATCTCCATCCACATCCAATATCGGGATGACTGTAGTATCGACAATATACTGACTCCCGTCTTTTTTCATATTGGTAACCACACCATTCCAGCTTTTTTTTGCTTTGATGGTGTCCCATAAATCCTTAAACGCTTCTCTGGGCATATCCGGGTGTCTAATGATGTTGTGCGGTTTTCCGATAAGTTCATCCCGTGTGTATCCGGATATCTCACAAAACTTATCATTGACATAGGTTATAACCCCTTTGGGGTTTGTTTTTGAGACAATATTGCTCAGATCAACCGCTTTTTTATATTCGGTTAAAAGATTCGAGTTTTCACTTTTATAGTTCTGGTTACTGCTGATAATACTTTCAAAATTGGAGGCCAAGTCATTTCCCATTTGCAAAGTGAGAAAATCGATTTCACTTTGCAGAGCATAGGAGAGGTTCCCATTTTCAAAAATGACCTGTTCTATGGCATTTTTGAGTTTTATAATTAACGTAAAAAGATCCGCGATTGTCACATTATAATTGTTCAATAGCTGTAAAAAATCTATTTTTACCTGGCACTCCGAAACGGTTGCACGCCACTCAATAACGCTTATAAAACAATCACAAAACTGGTAAAAAAGATGGGTGTTTTTTTCAATAATAGGTAAAGAGTGTCTGTGAAGTACATTTTGTACCTCATTTTTATTCATCCATATTTTTATAACTTCATTTCTATGGACACGTAAAAAATAGGAAAACTCTTCACTATTTATAATTTTGATCATATACATTCACCTTTTTACTCTTCTTGTTTATATTATAACAACAATAATCTTTTTGTATGTCAAAAACCTCTATCAGTACGGAGTATTTTAAATAAACCTATTTAGGTATGATTGCAATACTATCATCTATTGGAAACTTATGAAATTTATTGCCGTTTTATTGCTCTTGATACTGATACCCCCAAATCTATTCTCTGAAAACAGAGAAAAAAAATGGATACCGATAGAGCCGATCAAGATAAATGATACGGTTAAAATAGAGCGTAATACATCCAAAATTCAGCCCATCAACAAATGGATTGAGAATGTCAAAGTTATTCAGCAATTGCTGGATAACAAGGGTAAAGAGGAGGACCCGGAAAATAAAAAAAACTGGTACTCTCTTGATAGTATGGAGAGTAATTAATTAAATGTGCAGATTCATATTATCGTACAAAACCATATCATCAAATCGGTGAGACCGAGTAATATTCGGTTTTACTTTTACAGGAATGGTATAGCTTGAGAAATCGGTAATATCGGCAAACTTCGCTTTAAATCCTACCGTAACACTGTAGGTGTTTTGTGAAATATTATTCGCATACTCGGTAGCAAAGTAACCGTAATTTATGGAATAGCCACTCGAAACATTATTCTGGCTATTGCTGTAAGAGTATCCCAGTTTAATATTATCGTCGGGATAATAGTTCAAACGGCTGCCGTAACTTTGCTCTTTTGTGGAAAGAGTTTGATAAAGCTGATTGCCGTTTAGAGAAACATCTATTGTCCCAATAGGTATCTCAGCCCGTTTTGCAATCTGGTAGTAGGTATTTTTAATCGTTTGATTGGCGATCTCACTTTGCGGATTTGTTTTGTTAGCGATCAGCTCAGTCACACTACTCCCTAATTCCAAGTCTATATCATTGTTAATCAGATAACCCGCCCCAAGTGCACCCGAATGCTGACTCACCCTCTCTAGTGTGGAATCGTAATTGTACAGATTTTGATTAAGGTAATTGATCCCGAATTTTACATATGATGAATCATTCAAAGGGTTTACTTTTATAATTGCAGCCGTTTTAACGGCGTCAGTAGATTGTTCGATTTTTAGTTTAACATTTTGAGAATTATAAAAAAGCCCCTTACCGTTATCGCTTGCTTGAAGCTGATTTGATTTGCTCTTTAGACTATATATAGAGATCAAATTGGTAGCATTTGTACTATTCGCATCCTCTAGAGTTGTAGCATTAAGGGAAATGCCTTCTAAAAAAAACAGAAGAATAATGACTAATATTCCACCCATTTTCCAATGCCTTTTGTATTAAATATTTTCGAACTATATATTTTAACAGCTTTGTAATAAATGAAATCCTACAACAAACCGGCATATCCAAAATCATTAGCTTCACAATCGGTTCACATAACTGTTCTATACTCATGCATACTATTTACATTGGAGAAACCTATTATGAAAAAAATTTTATTAGCTCTAGCACTTACGGCATCCTCAGCTCTCATGGCACAAGATGTTATGGGAGGATTAGTGGGAGGAGCTATCGGGGGAGTTATCGGAAATCAGTTTGGAGGTGGAAGCGGCAAAACTGCTGCTACCATAGGCGGTGCGGTACTTGGCACTATGATCGGAAGTAGCGATCAAAGAGGGTATACGGGCAATAATTATCGTCCATACAATACCTATTCGGGATATAACGGCTATACAACACGTGAGGTGTATCGGGAAGATCCCCAAGTTGTTTACACCCAATCTCGCGTGATCTATACTCAACCGCGTGTTGTTTATGTCAATCCCGCTCCCGTCTATTATGGATGGAACCATCGTGATCATGAGTGGCATGACCGTGATCGTGGAGGATATGAAGATCGCGACAACGGTTGGAGACGTGAGGGACGTGACTATGACCGACGCTAAAACAAATGGTGTATCACGTCAAAATATCAAATGCCGGAAATAGAGAAATCCGGCGAATATAATCGCTCCCAAAAATATCAATCGCCAAACGAATCCAACTACTTTTGAAAAAGAATATATCAAAATAATCAAGACGAGTCCTGCTCCGATCATTCCATACCATGTAAATAAATGTTCTATCATCATTTCACTCCTGTTTTTAAATTACTGTTACAGCAACCCATCTTTTTGCATTCTCTCTTGCAATGCAATCAAAATGTAAGCACTTACGGTTCCGCCGTGAAATTCACGGATTTTATCTTCCCACCCCACAGGGATGGTAATCAGTTTTTTCTTCTTCTCTTTGTCGTTTTTTATACTGTTTTCCCGCTCGCTCATAGCAGCGGAACTTTTAACTTTTTCGATGTTTTTTAAAAAGCTATTTTTCGCCATACCATATCCTTTATATATATTTTAGATATTTATCTTATATTTAAAATGGATTTTACTTCATCAAAAAGTTCATCCATTTCCTGATCGGCTTTACTAAATATCCGATACTCTTTGATACTTTTCCCCTCACCGACCGAATGGGCAATATCGACCCTTTGGCGTAACACAGAGGTAAGCAGTTCAAAGAAATCCGACATGCAGATAAACTCGACCAAATCACCAAATCGCTTCATTGCGGGATTGATATTATTAAACAAGACATGTGTTTTGATCATTTCACCCTGTATATCCGAAAGACTTTTGAGAATCTCTTCATACTTTTGCAACCCCATCAAATCAAACGGTTTATCGCTAACCGGCGTAATAAGCAAATCTGAGGCGATGATCGCTACACGATTGTAGGCACTGTCAAATCCTCCTGAGTCGATAATCGTTAAAATATCATCCGAATCGTTTTGAGCATATTCTGCCAACTCTTCAGCCGTATTGAAATGAAGCATTTTAATGGGAATCAGTCCTTGCTCTTGCCTCAAGGCATTGGTTACGGTAAGAGAGCGCTGTGTATCAAGGTCAATAATCCTTGTATCAATAATTTTCGAAAAATAAACCGCAAGATTCCACGCTACGGTTGATTTTCCTACGCCCCCTTTTTGGTGCGATAAAGTAAGTATCATAGATATACCTTATATATTTATAGAATATTGAAAGTATATATTTTAAACACTTAAAATAGACAAAACAAAGAATTACCTAAATAAAATATTGATTCACCATATTATCTAAAAGAAGAGTATAATTGGAATTATCGCGAAAGGAATGATTATGATCGAGCAACAGCTACTTACCTTATTTGTCGGTATCATCGCGATATGTATGATATTTATTACCGCTGTAATCGTTTATATCGGAATCAATTCGATCAAAACGATGAATAAAGTAAACGAGTTTATCGCTCATCTACAACATGAGCTTAGTTTCATCTCAGGCAAAGCAGTGGTAACGCTTCAAGACGTGAGTGAACTGTTGGGTCAGCTCAAAGGGGAAACTCGTTCTATCAGTGAAAAATCTTTAATGTCCCTGCACGAGTTGCATGGATTAATTGCATTTCTTCACGATGAAACGAAATCGCTCGCCTTGAAAGCCTCTAACGGCATTGCCAAAGTGACACTCGGAACACTCGCCATCGGCGCACTTTCCCAGTTTTTCAAGAAAAAACCCAACGAATAAGGACTAACAATGAATCAGCAAAACAATCTTCTCAGTTTCGTACTCGGTGCTGCCATCGGCGGTGCAGCTGCGTATTATGCGTATAAACACAAAGATGAGATTTTGGAAAAAATCAATGACATGGAAGACAACCTTCACTTTGACCAGCACGAATGGATTGAAAAAGCCAAAGATCAGCTCGATCATCTGACACACACATTCCAATCAGCTGTTCAACGCTATTCCCATTCTTCGAATGAAGAGACCAAAGAAGATGAAATCGCACGCCTTACTGAAGAGCTCAATGCTCTGCGCCAAGAGATGCAGGCACTCAAAGCACTCTAACGTTATTGCCCTCTCTTTTAAGGGAGGATAATTCGATTGGTTTTTCGCATTGTTCTGAGCGTTGTCACCGTGAAAGCGACGATAGCCGGTCCTAAAATCACTCCCCAAAACCCGAATGTTGCCAATCCTCCCACTATCGCAAAAAAGATCACGAACTCATTGATACGGCGTTTTCCGTGGCTGAGTGTTCGGTTTACGAAATTTAGAATTACCAGCTTAACAATGTTGTCGATAAAAAATGCCATCATTGCATACGAATAGAGCGATATAATGAGAACATTCATAATATTCCCTTGAAAATATTCATGTATAACGACAGGAATCCATACAAAGGCCGTACCCACAACCGGAATAATTGCCGCAATTCCAGTGAGAAATCCAAGCAATAGAGCATTATATCCCTCAAAAAAAGCGATGAAAATCCCAAATGCCAACCCTTGAGCGATCATAACCCCCACAAGCGTATAAAACACCACAGCTATCATGGTTGTCATCTCATCCAAAAATTCCCGCTTGATTGAGCGTTTTAGAGGAATAATCGGAAGAAGAAAAAGGGTAATACTGCGACCATACCACATCAAAAAGAAAAAGAAAATAACAATCATCGCCATCTCGCCGAGCATCGCCATAAACGTTTTTAAACCGTTCCCAAGCCAGCTTGCCAAAAATGCGATGATCTCATCTTTGTGTTGTTTAGACAGAGCAATCACATTGTCAAGAGGGTCTTTTAACCAAGAAAAATAGGTGGGTAGGTGACTGCTCAGCGAATCGACTTGATTGGTGAAGGTATGGATCAACTCCATCGTATTAGCCGGATGATCAAGGACTTGAAATAAGAATAAAGCAATGGGGACAAATATAATGAGGGCAAGTCCCAATGTTACAACTGCGGCAGAGGTTACCGAAGCAAAATTTCTCAATTGCTCGTATGTATCTATTTTGAGCTTAACAATTTGATACACAGGAGAAACCGCCATTGCTAAGAGCAATGCAACACAAAAGCCTTTTAAAAAAGGGGAAAACAACCATAAAATCAAAATGAATGCCCCAACTCCAATCCAACGTAAAAAATTATTTTGTCGCATTTGCGTATTCCTTATCCGTGTTGAGAGGTTATAAAACGCTTATAACTGCCATCTTGAGCTTCTAAAACTTCCCGTGTTCCCTCTTCAAGAATCACTCCGTTTTCAAGTACATAGATGTAGTCGGCACGCGTGACCGTGCTAAGACGATGAGCAATGATAATCACTGTCTTCTCGACTAAAAATGTCTCCAAAGCTTCAAACAGTGCATTTTCTGTGTGAACATCCAGTGCCGAAGTCGATTCATCGAATATGACCACTTTCGGATCGGCTAACACCATCCGCGCGATTGAGAGCCGCTGACGCTGTCCACCCGACAACCGGATACCGAATTTCCCTACCTGCGTCTCCAATCCCATGGGCAATGAAGATACGAACTCGGAAAGCTGTGCAATCTTTAATGCTTCAAAAATCGCCTCATCGCTGATCTTATCCCCCATCGTGAGATTAAATCGGAGTGTTTCGTTAAACATCAACGGCTGTTGCAAGACGACAAATACTTCATCGCGTACACGCGAAAATCCGATTTCGTTTACACTCACACCGTTATAAAGGATATCTCCTGATGTCGGCGGATAAAAACCGACCAACAGTTGTGATAGAGTACTTTTCCCGCTGCCGCTCGCACCGATGATTGCAACCGTACTTCCGGCTCTGATATCAAGATCGATTCCTTTTAATATGGGTTCCTTTTCATCGTATCCGAAGATGAGATCATGGGTCTTTATTGACAATGCTTTGGTCTTAGACAAAGCTTTCGTACTATTTAAAATCGGCTCAGTAGGAAGTTCTAAGAGCTCATTTAACCGAGCAAGAGCATTTTTAGCATTGGCAAAGCTGTATTGGAGTGATAAAAGATCCTGTACCGGAGTCATCATAAACCATAAATAGCCGAAAATTCCGAACATCAATCCGATAGAGAGGTCGGAGTATAAAACCATCACAAGCCCTAACGCGCGGAAAATCTCAAATCCACTCAAAAATAGGGTGTACGAATACCGCTCCCCCATCAGTGCTTTAATCCCGTATTCGCTCGCACTATGGCGTAAATGTTTCGATTGATCTATTGCATTATCAATAAATCGCTCCTCTTTGTTACTGGCACGAATTTGACCGAAGAGATCACACAGCTGCGTGAGGGTATCGGAAAGTTCTCCTATGGTGCGGTTTTGCTCTTTCTTCAGCGATCCGACCCGACCGGATATTTTACGGGTTACAATCATGATGACGGGTTGAAAAATAAGAATAAGAATTCCAAAAAGAGGATTAATCCAGATTAGTACTGCCGCTACTCCGATAAGGGTTGCAACGGAAACAATCAGTTTGGAAAGGGCACTTCCTAAAAATTGCTCGATCGTATCAATATCGGTGACCAGATGAGTAATCACTTTGCCGCTTCCCAGACGCTCATATGCACTCATCGAAACATGTTTAAGGTGTTCCAATGCGTGAACACGAATCGTGAAACTGAGTTCCTGAGAAAGGGTAATAAAAAACCGTTGAGAGACAACACTTAGAAGAAAAAATACAAACCGCAAGCTTATTGTCACGGCCAACACAATACCGATATAGAGGAGAGGTTCGTGTGCAGGAGTAAGCCAGTCTATTACTTGGGTAATTTTTCCCCCTTTTTTTAACAGTACCTCATCCACCATTAACGGAATCAGCAGAGGGATCGGAATCGAAATGAGAGTCGCGAGTACGGCAATAATATTTCCCCATAACAAAGAGCGTTTATAGCGAAGCATCATGGAGAAGAGATGTTTAAAGGTTATCATCTCACGATTATATCGAAAGCAAGCAATCTGTATGCAAGATCTATTCTAAATAATAAAAATTATCCTTTATATTTATAGGTTAACTTTGAGCCTCTCAGTTCAATTAATCTTTGTGTGTTACAATTTCTGCATATTACTCAATAAACCACGTAAGGAAATCACATGCTCGTAACCAAAAAAGCTCCTGACTTTACCGCTACTACCGTTCTAGGGAACAACCAAATCGTTGATAATTTCAACCTCTACGAAAACCTTGGTGAAAAAGGTGCTGTATTGTTCTTCTATCCATTGGACTTTACCTTCGTATGCCCTTCTGAATTGATCGCGTTTGATCACCGTTTAGAGTCATTCACAGAACGCGGAATCAACGTTATCGGTGTATCCGTTGACTCACAATTCAGCCACTTTGCATGGAAAAACACTCCGGTAAAAGAGGGGGGCATCGGTCAAGTTCGTTACCCATTGGTCGCTGACCTTAACAAACAAATTTCACGTGATTACGATGTATTGCTCGGTGATTCGGTAGCACTTCGCGGGTCATTCTTGATCGACAAAGACGGAACAGTACGTCACGCGGTAATCAACGACCTTCCACTTGGACGTAACATCGATGAAATGCTCCGTATGATCGATGCGATGTTGTTCACCAACGAGCATGGTGAAGTTTGTCCGGCTGGCTGGGCAAAAGGTGACGCAGGTATGAAAGCAAGCACTGAGGGTGTTGCTGAGTATCTTGCTGCTCACGCTGAAGAATTATAATCCTTCTTTCCCCTTCTTGGGGAAGCCTCTTCTTAATCAAAAATACTCTATTCTTTCTCCATGCAATACTCTTTTTTAGCCTCCTATCTCCTCATTATCTTTGCTCTGTGGTATTCGCGCCGTGAACAACTCGGCATGGAAAACATGATCCTCACCAATTCGATACTCGCAATGGTTCAGCTCGGACTCCTCGGATACGCCCTCGTCTATCTTTTTCAGATGAAGCACCCTGCCCTGCTCTTTTTTGTACTGCTGGGAATGATAACATTCGGTGCCTATACCGCCAAAAAACGCTCTCCGCTGGGAGAGCACAGCTTTAAAATTGCTTTTTTCACCCTCGGTGCGTCGTCGGGAATTGTTTTTTTATCGATGATGGCATTCGGAGTGATCCACATGGTTCCCCATGAGATGATCCCTATTGGAGGAATGATTATCGGCAATGCCCTCAACGTTTATACCCAAAGTACCGAACGATTCCGAGCAGAAGTCAAAAATACGATTGAGACAATCGAGGGGATGATAGCACTGGGAGCACCGCTCAAAGAAGCCCTATCGTTTGCCTCAAAAGCCTCCGTCAAAGCCTCGATGATTCCGACGCTCAATATGCTCCAGACGGTCGGAATTATCCATATCCCCGGAATCACAACGGGGATGCTCCTCGCCGGTGCCGATCCGCTCCAAGCGATCTCGTATCAGCTCGCCGTGATGTATATGATGGTGGCAGTAGCCCTTCTCGCAGCAGTGTTTAGCACGATGTTTTCGTATCGGGTGATAATCGGAGCAGCGTTTACAGCCCCTCGCTGAATCGTTTCGCTTTAGGATGAACGAAACAGAGTTTTTCCCATCCTCGATTCGGACGAATCAGCGTAACTCGATGCGCCGATACGGAACGGGAAAGTGCCACATAAAACTGCGACGGGGCGAAAATTTCGTTGGTCTCGATGACATAATCGGCCAAGCTCATCCCCTGCGATTTATGGATTGTAATAGCAAAAGCTAACGTGATTGGAAACTGACTGAGCGTGATAAGCTTCTCTTCACTCGCAGTACTCCCCTTTTCTACCCACCGTGTTTTAGTGGTATCAACCCGCTCTACTTTAACACTCACCCCATCCTCTTTTTTGACCCAAACCACATCCTCTTCGATGGAGATGATTCGTCCCCGCTCCCCGTTGTAGTAGTTCCACGCGTTGCGGGTAAAGAGGATCGGAGCACCTACTTTTAATGCTAGTGTAGGCTCGATACGGCTTTCACTCATAAATCGCTCTACCTCACGCTCCTGCATCTTTTTATCATGGATCGTGACATAGGTAGAAATGCCGAGAACCTCACCGTTAAGATGTTCCAACTGAGCGCGATTATGATTTTGAGCACTGATATTTTTCCCGTACAACAGTGTAATCGTAGATTTATCTTCATTAAGCGGTTTTACCAATGCGTCCAACGCTTCATGAGCCTCTTCATCGAGACGGGCATGACGTACTTTTTGGAGCAAGCTCAAAAACTCCGCTTCATGGGTTCGGTATGACCCTTCCAAATGCAAGGTTTCAAATCCAAGTCGCTCCCACGACGGAGATTCAAACGCGAAATAGATCGGTTCATTTCCCCGCACGACAGGGGGAAGCTGTAAAAAATCCCCCACTACGATCACTCGCCCAGTAAACTCTGATTGCAACAATCTCAGGCGAATCATATCGAGCAGCGGTGCCCCCACCATAGAAATCTCATCGATGACAATGAGCTGCATCGAGCGGATCAGTTTGATGATCTTTTTGGAGGGGTCGAGTTTACCGTTTCGCTCCAACTCTTCTTGGGACGAAGCAATCCCCAAATCAAAAAAACTGTGTAGTGTCTGTCCCCCGATCAGAGTTGCCGCCATCCCCGTCGAAGCGAGACGAGCAACCGATTTACCCTTTTGTACCGCATCCTCTATGAGCGCACGGGTGAGGGTCGTTTTTCCCGATCCCGCACCGCCGGTGATAAAGAGATTCGAATGTTCCAAAATCTTTAATGCGTTTTTAACCATTCTCATCCTTTAGTGGTATTACCCGCCCAAACGGTACTTCACCCTTCAACGGTGCAATCCATAACGTCTCGTAGTGAGGCTCATACAGCGGAAATTTGCCGTCCAAATCGGTGAAATAGAGCAACATTTTCGGTGGGGTCAATTGATTTTCTAAAACATCAAAAACAGGATTAAAATCGGTTCCCCCGCCGCCGATGAGGATATACGCGATCGATTCTCCGTTGGTAAAGCTCTGATGCGAGCGCACTCGATCATCGCATACGATCACATTAATCGTATAGGAGCCGAAAATCTCGGTGATCGACTCCACCTCGGCAATAAACTGCGCCAAAAGAGCCTCATCCACCGATCCCGAACTGTCGATCGCAATGACGAGTTCCAAATGACGCGATGTGGCACTGGGGAGATAGATACCGCTGTAAAGAAGCTTTTTGGAAGGGGGCATCATCGTGTAATCGCTGATGTAATATCCGCCAATGCAATCGCGCAATTCGCTGCGCCAGTCGATTTGGCCGCGACCGACCATAGGGATAAGCCTCTCCAGCCCTTCGGGGAGACTATCCATGCTTTGTGCTTTTTCAAGTGCGCTTTGGGCTATTTGCTCATTTTGTGCGTCTTGGAGTTTCTGATCCAGGCTCTCATCACTGCGGCGTGAATCGCTGTCTTTATCGTTCAACTCTTCACGGGTGATCGTATCTTTTAGAAACTCATAAATCTCTTCGGCATATTGCCCCCGAAAGCGGGGATCGTAGGTTATTTTACTGGGAGGGGTGAAATCGTTATCAATCAGCATATTATTGATAGCATGTTCACATGCGGTATACCACAACCACGGAGAGCGATTTCCGATACGGGAGGGGTGGGAAAGTACCGTGTGAAGCGCAGCATTGGAGAGGGAAAATGCTACCTGATCATCGCTAAGGGTATTAAAAAAGTCTTCTCGATACTCAAAACGGTTCCCCTGCAGGGTAAAGCTCTCAATGTTATCATTTACCACGATTTCAAGAGCACTGCAGAGTGTTCCGAAATAGGGATGTTCCACCAAAAGCTTGGATTTAACCCGCGAAAAATCTAACATAACAAATAGGCGTAGGCGTTGACCCATTCGCCATAACCACTCAAATGGTCCATACGGATCCCCTGACGCTGTAGATCTTGGACGATCATTACAGCAAACTCGCTTTGCAGATTTAGTGTATAGCGCAGTAAATGATCGATTTTCACCTCATCCGGATCGCTCAAAATCCGCCCGACCAGAGTCGATGAGAGGGCATACAACGCTGAAATATCACTCGGGTATTCTGCACTTTCTCCGTGTAAAATGGCATCAATATCGGGCAAAAGGTTCATCACTTTGCAAAATCCCAAAAAATCCACTGCGTTAGCTTTCCCTACTGCACCCGCAATGGTATCGAGTAATAACAGTTGTGGAATCGTACTTTGGAAAATATTATGAACCGCTTCCCAGCTTCGCGGTGTTGCAAAACTCCGCTCATTAGCGGTCGGATCAAACGTAAAAAGTGCCTCATTCTTAAATCCGATGTACGCGACAATCCGCGTATCCACTCCCCGTTTTATCGCCCATTCGCGCCAATCTTGGACATTCACCTCCATCTCGACATGGACAAAACGATTCGCCAGTGGGGAGGGGAGACGATACACTACCCCCCGATCCCCCTCACGATTTCCGGCTGCGACAATCGCCCACCCCTCAGGAAGAGTGTATTCACCGACACGACGATCCAAGATCAATTGATATGCCGAGGCTTGTACAGCGGGGGCAGCAGAATTGAGTTCATCGAGAAACAGTATCCCACGTCCCTCTCTCGGCAAAAACGACGGCGGAGCCCACAGCGCACTGTGCGATTCACGCTCGTAAAAAGGGATCCCTTTAAGATCGGTCGGGTCCATCAGGGATAAGCGCAAGTCGATACACTCTACGCCAGCATCACGGGCGATTTGTTTAACGATAGAGGATTTTCCGATCCCCGGAGGGCCCCATAAAAAGGTGGGAATTTTTGCACTGATCATTGCGCTCATCGTCGCAACGGTTTGGGAAGTTCTCACGATTGCCATCCTATGTTGTGGGTTTGAATATGATTTCCGAACGTCGGATTGGTTTTGACACTCCGTTCATAGCGACGATCGAGTGAAAGCTGATAGAGTATATCGATCGAAGTAGCAGGATTTGCCGCGAGTGCACCCAAAACAGCAGGTTCATCGCTTCGGTACAGTTTTTCGAGGATTTCGTCAGTCAATGAAGGATTTGCTGCAAGTTGCGTATTGTACTCTCCTAAATCATAGAGATATTGACACCGTTGCGGGCTCAAAACAGCGTTAGAAGCCAACGCACGATAGACCTCTTTATTTTCCATACCCATCAACTTCTCCTGCATTGCCTCGGTAAGGGTGGGGTTGGACGCAAGTTCGACAGGGTAGGCTCCAAAGAGCCGATCAAACCACTCTTCATTCAACCCTATATGTGCGGCAAGAATATGACCCTGCTTTGTTTCCAAAAGCGATGCTCCCGCATAGGAGAGACTCTCATTTTGGGCCAAAAGAGGGTGCAATTGTTCCTCTTTTAAAAGCTCTGATTCAAGGGAAAGGGGGACACGATGAACCAAAAGTTCGGAACGCTGCGCCATTAATAACCGTAAAATAGCCTCAGGGGTATCCGGATGCAGAGCAATCGCATCCAAAACTCCGTTTAGAGAACTGTTCAGAGGATGTTTAATCTCACGAGACAATGGAGAGAGCTCCGCAATCGCCCGGATTAGTTCACTGTTTCCATACCGCTCGATCAAATGCGCCAAACCGCTCATAGCGTACTGAACGTTATGATTCCGTGCCAAATCTTCATAAAAGCGTCCGATGATAGCGGCAGTAACATCACGGTTACTGTCATTATCAAAGAACCCCTCCCCTTTCCAATCGTAGAGTTTGAGCAGCTTGAAAAAGAGTTCATCGGTAATGTAGGGATTTCGGATAAAGTCGACGAGGCGTTCCTGATCACGTGAAAGTTTGAGACTCATCAAGAGACGATTGGGTTCGATGGAGCTGCACAGCCACTTCTCGATAGGGTCCATAGAGACAATCGGTGCGGCATCCATCGTATACAAACGCTCAGCCTCTTGCGATTCAAGCGGATTCATCATCCGACCCTCAATAATGAGTGCGACCCTCTCTTCATACACTTTACACAGTTCTATACCGTGAAGTTTCAAAAGTGTTTCAAACTCTTCCGTATTTAATGAGCGGGTTTTACCCAACAGCAGCACCGATTTTCCATTAAGATCACCATAATTCATACGCACATTATAATCCATCAGGCTAAAAAAACACAGCGGAGGTATAATGTCATCAATTGTTTAAAAGGATTTTAACCATGGACGAACTGTATGCTGGAATAGCTGCCTATGATGCGCAAGACTTCACAAAAGCCTATGAGCTGCTCTATCCTCTAGCCGCCTATAAACGTAATGCTGAAGCACAATTTCATCTGGGAATGATCTATTTTTATGGAGAAGGGGTAGAAAAAGATATCCCTCAAGCAATGGAATGGTGGAAAAAAGCGATGCGATCAGGCCATACCGATGCAGCCTATCGTCTCAGTGAAATTGCCACCTCGACGAAAACAACATTTTAACCTAATAGCAAAACGTACACGAAAGAATAATAAAAGGTATTATGCATGATTAATTATCTGGACACTCAACGCAAAGTATTGCAAGATAAACTTCTTGAAGAAATCGGAGACTTTGACTATCGATGTACTCGCTATAAAGTCAACTATTCAATCGCCCTCGCCTGTACAAAGGGACCGATTGATTTAACCCCCTTGTGCATCTATATTCGTAAAAGCGATCGGCATATCCCCTTGGGAGAAAATATTCATGCCGTCGTTTTTGATTGCACCGATACGGAAAAAGGGATTAAAGCAGCCAATAAGCTGTTAACCTATTTTCAGCATACCTATTTTTCACAATCTGCATTTTCCAGTGTCGTTACGGCCAGCGATTGCGGAAACCCGACACAAACCGTTTCTGAACTGTTTGATTTACTCGATTACGCACTGCGCCACAATATGGATAATCATGTGATCGATAAATCACAAATCATGAAACGAATATGATCTCTAAAAATTATTCCGCCATTTTCAAAACGGTCGAAATGGAATAGCGCATATCCTCATCGAGATTTTCCATATTGCCAAGCATCCAGGTTAGATAACCTTTATCCGTTTCGGCAATCTCCGTAAGGGTCTTTCCTTTATACTTTCCAAATTTCAAAGGCCGAGTATAAAAAACAGGGGTTTGGGTCAACTCAACCATTTTATCGATTGGATTTACCCCCTCAAACCGCTCCTGCAATCGTTTGCGCAATTCAGTCAAAAAAAGTTTTAAAACCAAAACATCTCCGATTGCATCGTGCGCTTTCACTTCGATGCCCAATGCATCGGCTTCGGCTTTCTCTATTTTATAGAGCCCCAAACGATAACGAAAATATTGTAACCGATGCGCCTCTTCATCTTCAAACAAATGCCGAGCACAACGGAGCGTATCAATCAAACGCATCTGAGAGGTAAAATTTTCTTTAGTGAGCATCCCCAAATCAAAAGGGGCATTATGGATAATTAAGACATTATCCGACGTATTAAGATCACAGAGTGCTTGAAATGCTGCTGTTTGTGTACACTCCGGCTTACCCTCGATCATATCGGGAGTAATTCCGTGTACCTCCATCGCACCATAACCGATGGGAACTTCAGAAGAACACATATCGTTATAAACATCAACTTTTTTTCCGTCCAAAACGATAAATCCAAGCTGTATGATCCGATCATTATCCCCAGCACCGGTCGTTTCAGTATCGAGTAAAACGTATTTAGCCATTAATACTGATCATCTTCATCTTCGAGATCAAATTCATCGTAATCGTCCTCGTCTTCTTCCTCTTCGTCATCATACGGAAGATCCTCTTCATCCCCTTCTCCCTCACGCATCGCGGTGAGTTCAGTATAAAGCTGTTCAGCCTCTTCTTCATCAATATCACCGCTGTTAAGTTCTCCAAGGAGCTCTTTATACTCGTCGCGAAGCGCTTGCATATCTTCAAGCTGTGCACGTTCCTGCACAGTGGCATCTTTTGCCGAAGCAATCCCTTCGAAAATATCATCAATATGCTCTTCGACATCAGGAATCAACTCGTTTTGAATCAAATGTTTTAGTTGTGCGATATAGGCCATTTTAAATCCTTTGAATGTAATACCATCATTGTAGCAAAAGTATTTATCCTAGGGATAGAGTAAATGCAAGTTTTTATTATGAACTTGATTCATTTTATAGAATTTAATTTCAAATTTATAATTACCGTTCTATACTTTAGCTTTAGCAAAGGATACTCGTATGTCTCTACCCTTACAAACCAAGATTCAAAATCTCAAACGCGATACGATTCTTGAAAAAGCTGCCATACTGTTTGAAGAACATGGTTTTCAAGCTATGAAAATAACGGACTTGGCAAAAGAGGTCGGTATCTCAATCGGAAGTATTTATGCCCTCTTTGAATCCAAAGACCAACTCTATATGGCCTACATTCATCAAAAAATCGATCTTTTTTTGGAACAGCTTATAGCAGTATCAAAAGATTCCTCACCCGAAGAGACTCTTTTGCTCTTCATCACCATGCGGTTTGAAGTGTGCGCTCAAATGCGGAAAGCTTTTGATAACCGTTTAGTCAATAATCCCGTATTTGATTCCATTCTCACCTCGGGGTTAGAAGATCCTATTGAAAAAGTGTATATTTATCTCGCATCCATTATTGCGTTAATACAACCTTCTGCACCTTCACGAACATCGATCGAACAGGCCTATCTTCTCGAAGGACTTTGCGATGCACAAATCAAACATTGGAATAACCATCCCGAAATTGATCTGATGTCCAAAATTATCCCCTTGCATCACCTCTTTATCACTCTGACAAAGGAAAATCTATGAGACGATTATGGCTGATTGCCACAGCATCCGCACTTTATGCCCAACCGCTCTCCTCTCTTATCGATTCTGCCCATACTAATGAGAAAATCATTAGCCTCAATCAGCGGGTTAATGCTGCGGGATTAAACCATGATGCCATTGAGCACTCTTATCTCCCGCGTATTGATGCGTTTACCAATGGAACCTTTGTCGATCATACCGGAGGGTTTGATGCCAAGCGTAGTGTTGCCGCCGGTCTAAAGGGGGAAGTGACCCTCTTTGACGGTTTCAAACGTGAACATGCCCTGCAACAAAGCGATGCCCTCGAAAATTCGGCCCGCTACAATCTATCAAGCGGTAAAAAAGAGATAACGCTTGACGTCATACGTCAATATTTTGAGCTTCAAAACACCCTCGATGAAATTCAGACCCAAACCCGCATGTACGATCACCTCTCGGCACAATTAACGCGCCTTGAGAAATTTCGCAGTGTCGGTCTTGCCAGTGAAGATGCTCTGATGCGGATACGTTCAGAACTTTCCCATGCACAATATCAACTTGAGGATTTACGCTACCAAAGCGACCGACAAAAAGGGGATTTGGAGACAATTTCCAATCAAAAAATCACGGATTTACAACCCTCGACTCTAATGGAGCCGAAACTCACTCAAGCCCAACAACTTGATTCACTCAAAGCACTCCAATATTCTCGCGATGCCAAACGGTATGAAGCCGAAAAAGCGGATGCCGGTTTTCTCCCTACTATCAAGATAGAAGACCAACTTGCCTATTTTGATTACTATCAAGATCCCATGGCAAGCTATCGTGTCAATACTCAAAATAAAGTGATCGCTTCACTGAGTATGAATTTACTCGATTTCTCGACCGCTTCCACAACAAAACAAGCTCTCATGGCGCAAGCGCAAGCACAGAGCTCTGAATTGGCCTATGCGTCTAAAGAGGCAAACCAGAATTTTGTTATGGCGATGCGCTACATCGAGCGTTCACGTGCACTGATCGATGCGGCGCAAAGTGCGTTTGATGCCGCTACCCAAACTTTCGATGCCGTTACCCACAAATACGAAGCACGCATCGTCGATTACGTCACCTATCTCGATGCACTTCACTCTCTTACCGATGCCACCAATCGACTCAGCCGCGCTAAACGATCGCTTCATTATGCGTATGCAACCTATTATTATTATGCAGGGCAAGACCCGAAGGAGTTTATTCAATGAACTATTTATTTTTCCTCTTTTTCCTTATAACCTCACTTATGGGGGAAGAAATTTATGCTACCTTTGACGTAGTCGCCGCAAGAGAGGCGAATCTGGCCCTCACCGCTTCAGGGGTTGTCAAAACGCTCCGAGCGGATGTCGGAAGTCATGTGCAAAAAGGGGCTATTCTCCTTGAAATCGATAACGATGATCTCGTTGCCGGAGTCGCATTAGCCGAGCAAAGTCTCAAAAAAGCGCAAGTCGAAGAACAATTCGCGCGCCAAACGTATGATCGATACAAAAAAGTCGAAAACGTCATCGATGCCGAATTGATGGATCAACAAACGTTAGGCTACCAAAAAGCATCGGCCGCTCTTGGTGAAGCAAAAGCACAGGTGCGCTACAAAAATACCCTTGTTGAAAAAACACGCTTGCGTGCCCCTTTTAGCGGTGTTATATCCGAACGAAACGTCCAACTGGGCGATGGTGTCGGAGGGGGAACCATGAGTCTGTTTAAACTGATCAGCTCACCCGATGCCAAACTGATGATCCGATTTGACGAAAAATACATCCCATCCGTAAAAAAAGGATCTGTTCTCCGCTATCGTGTCGATGGCGAAAGCGGATATCGCCGTGGAACGATCAACAAGCTCTACCCCTCTGTTGACCCCAAAACCCGCAAAGCGACTGCCGAAGTTCTCGTATCTGGAATTTCCCCCGGCCTCTTCGGTGAGGCCTATATATCATCAGAGAACGCCAAATGAGTAAAACCCATTTGTCTACGCTCGCCGCGATGGCACTAAAGCTTGTCCCAGAGGGGACAGATAGAATAGAGGGTCTAAACTAATGTACAAATTTGCCATTAACCGTCCCATCACCACTTTAATGATGGTGATGACCCTTATTGTTTTCGGGCTTCTCTCCTTTAAATCCATGCCGGTTGCCCTCTTCCCGAATATTGATTTTCCTATCGTTACGATACAGACTTATTACCACGGTGCCGATCCCGAAACGGTTGAATCGAAAGTGACCGATAAAATCGAAGAGGCAGTTTCAGGGATCGACGGAATAGATAAATTGATTTCTACCAGCTACGATGGGCTCAGTGTCGTTACCGTACAGTTCAAATTAACCAAAGATATCGAAGAAGCGGCAAATGATGTCCGTGATAAAGTCGGGACGCTCAAACTCGACAGCGACATTGAAACCCCCACCGTTAAAAAGGTGAGTGTTTCGGGAGCCGCATCCATCAAACTCTTTGTGAGTACCAAGACCGGAGATACAATTGCCCTTATGCGGCTAGCCGATGAAAAAATCAAACCGAAACTCCAACGGATACAAGGGGTAGCAAACGTTAAAATTTCCGGATACCGCAACCGTGAAATCCGTATTTTTGCCGATCCGTTTCTCTTGGGTAAATACGGCATCTCTTCTAACGAGCTCCAAAATCTCATCGCACGTGAAAATGTTCGCTCCGGCGGGGGTAAGCTGATTTCGAAAAATAATGAATTTGTCCTCAAAACACGCGGCGATGCTCAGAGTATTCAGGAGCTTAGAGAACTAATCATCCGTCCCGGATTACGGCTTGGAGAGATTGCCAAAGTTGAAGACGGCCTCAAAGACGCAAAAAGCTACTCTTCGTACAACGGCGAAGAGGGGGTACTGCTTGAAGTACAAAAAATATCGGGAGAAAATGATCTCGAAGTGATTAAAGGGGTAAAAGCAGTAATGCCGAGCCTTGTCGCCCTTTCCGGTAAAGGGTACTCACTGAAATTGATCGAAGACCAATCCGACAAGATTTTGACCAATATCGAAAATGTAAAATTCGACCTCATCTACGGTTCACTCTTAGCGGTTTTAATCGTCTTTTTCTTTTTGCGCAATCTTACTGCCACCATCATCTCCGCCCTTGCCATCCCCACCTCAATCATCGGAACCTTTGCCATGATCGATATGCTGGGCTACGATCTCAATCGGCTCACCTTGATCGGTCTTACCCTGGCCATCGGGATATTTATCGATGATGCCATCGTCGTGATTGAAAATATTTCCAAAAAGATGGAACAGGGGATGGATCGGTTTCAAGCATCCTTTGAAGGGGTTAAAGAGATTGCATTCTCCATTTTGGCTATTTCAGCGATGTTGCTTGCCGTCTTTATCCCCGTAGCCTTTATGGGGGGGATTGTCGGAAAGTTTTTTAATTCGTTCGCCATGACGGTTGCCTCTGGAGTCATCATTTCGTATTTTGTAGCGGTGATGTTCATCCCTACATTGGGTGCGCGACTTCTCAATGGGAGCGAAAGTGCCTTTTGGCATAAAACCGAACCGATATTTCAAAAAGTCGATCGCTTCTATCGTCGCCTTTTGTCCTTTTTGCTCCGATTCAAAGGGAGCGCACTTTTAGTGACGGTCGCTCTCCTTCTCTTCTCTTTTTCGCTAGCAGGCAAAGTGGGAGGAACGTTTGTCCCGATGGAAGATATGTCTGAGATGCGGGTACTCGTTAAAGCTCCCGTAGGGATATCCCTAGAAGCGATGAAACAGGAGATGAAACCTTTGGTTAGCGCACTGCAGCAAGACAAGAGGATCGAAACCGTGGTCCTCACCATCGGTTACAATGCAGCGCAAGAGTCCCATAAAGCGATGATTTATGCCAAACTTCTCCCCGTTGAACAGCGTGAAGGGCTCAATGAGATCATCCGCTTCTATCGTCAAAAGTTCAAACCCTATTCGCACCTCACTATCAGTGTCGAAAATGTCCCCCCTATCGACACGGGTGA
Organism: Sulfuricurvum sp.; assembly: GCF_041651515.1. Taxonomy (GTDB): domain Bacteria; phylum Campylobacterota; class Campylobacteria; order Campylobacterales; family Sulfurimonadaceae; genus Sulfuricurvum. The sequence continues at coordinate 102,822 of NZ_JBAZJF010000002.1, read as the reverse complement.
GAGTAATTCTCCTATTCAGGTCGTTCTGACAGGGGCTGATCTTAAAATACTCGAAGCTAAATCGTTTCAACTCGTCAAACTGCTTAAAAGTAACGGCGGGACGATCGATATCGACAGTGATTTTGAACCCGGCAAGCCGGAAGTACGTATCAGTATCAACCGCGAGAGTGCACAACGCTTCGGTATAACGGCTCAGCAAATATCCGCTGCAATTAATTCAGCCTATTCGAGCGACAGCGCTATCTCCAATTTTGAACAAGAGGGGCGGCAATTCAATATTACGCTGCGCGTTTCCGATGAATATCGAACCATGACTTCGGACCTCAAAAGAATGCAAATTCAAAGCCGTTCCGGAGAGATGATATCACTGGATGGACTGGTAAAACTTGAAACCACTAAAGGGGCGGCATCAATCAATCGATTTGACCGCGAACGCAAAATTTTAATCACATCCAATCTTAACGGGGCACCGCTTGATTCGATCGTTTCCATGATCGATGAAAAACTCCCCCCTTTGTTGGACGGGGGATATCGTTACCGCTATACCGGTGATATTGAACGGATGCAGGAGACAATGCAGGCTTTCGGGTTTACCGTAGGATTAGCAGTTATTTTGATCTACCTCATCCTTGCCGCCCTCTATGAGTCACTTGTCCAACCGCTTATTATCATGGTGGCAATGCCGCTAAGTTTTACCGGAGTTATTTTTGCCTTATATCTCACCGGAAATCCTTTTAGCATCTTTGTCATGATCGGGATTATCTTATTGCTGGGGATGGTCGGAAAAAATGCCGTCTTGGTCGTCGATTTCGCGAACCAAGCGATCAAAAAAGGGTCCAATGTTCATGAAGCGCTCTTGGAAGCGGGAGAAAAACGGCTTCGTCCTATTTTGATGACGACGTTTGCGATGATCTTTGCTATGTTGCCGCTTGCTCTAGGTCAGGGGGCAGGTCATGAGAGTAATTCCCCAATGGCCATCGCGATTATCGGAGGGTTGATAAGTTCAACACTGCTTGCTTTGTTTGTCGTTCCGGTACTCTATCGAATCCTGTACCCACTTGATGCATGGTTACGACGCCATTATGAGAGGGAAATACTATAACATAGCAGCGAGTGAAGTTATCGGAACATGTTCCGATGGCGTTTCTTTCTAATTGCCAATTTTTTTATATACCGTCTCTATTCCCATCATACTACTTTTCATGGTATGCCTATCGATTATCTCGTAAACGGTTCCTGACCCTTTTTCATCCATTACTATCACTTTTTTATTTTGGATATCATAATGGACTTTATAGACAATCCCTTCCATTTCGACACTCTCTTTTTTAAATTCAATAATATTAGTAACTTTCCCCATCGCCGGAAACATGGTTTCACTTTTCCATTTCCCTATAATCGGATTTTTGGGACTATCATCCATCAAAAGCATAATGATCACCACCATCATGGAACCTATTAACATGGTCGCCAGTTTTTTTACATCCATAATTATTACTCCCGTGTGCAGCATTTAATAAATGATAGAGTTGATTACAATTTAGAGACAAAGGAAAAAGTTTCTTGAAGAAGTGCCTGAAATAGGCGTTTATAAAAGGATGGTGCGGTCGGGGGGATTTGAAAAAATACATCCCGTTTTAACCCTATTTTTCTTCCAAAAATCTTTTTAATTAATGAATTATAACATACTGCTTTTATATCCTTAAAACATTTTTCTTTGCCTCCGGGGGCTGGGGGCTGGCCCTCCAGTAAAGCGGAGCGCTGATCTCTTAACGCAATTACTCAAACACGATCAGCTCTTTCGTGGGGCCGATCACTTCGCAACTTTGGCAGATTAACCCCTCGTGCTCAATGATAAAAAAAAATAATCTAAACTTCTAAACACTATCCGCAGCGCATGGGTCAAGCCAAAATATATTTGCTTCATTTTCTTCAATTACAATTCCAAAAAGGGATTCGAACTCATGGCAAGATATTCGATTGATCGTTCCGCACGTCCCCACGACGCAGGCGTTGACTGAGTGAGGAGCGCATTAGCGACGAGCGAAGGTTCGCGTCGTAGTCGCCGCTACGCGGTGACGTCAGACGGGGGCTTCGCCCCCGTCCTTGTCAACTTATCAAAAGTTTTCAGACATTCTATGAATAGGTCATTATTTTTATTTCTCTAAATTTCTGATATACTTTCATTGTGAACAAGTTGGAAGTCTCTTTCCGATTAGCTACCGGATAAAAGATACAAGGCAGGGGCTTTATTGCCCTTGCCTTTTTTTTTGCCTATAAAATGGCAGGAAGGGTGGAAGAGGGTAGTGTCTTTGAAAGGAGACTCCAATTTGTTTCACTCACTAATGGTAGCTTTTTTGGTGTTGATGGTATTCGTACCCGCTCTGCATTAATCAAAAACGGAGAGAGTAGCTACTCTCCGGGCTATCATCTTTATGGATATTGAATATTCACATTACATGTTTCTTTCGTCTGCATTAACAATTTGTATTTTCCTTTTGGCACTCCTTGATATATCCCATATCCTGTGTAAGTCAAACTTCTTACTTTTTCATTTTGTTCTGTAAGTAAATCTATCCATCCGCATGTTGGAGGATTTAGATTTGCATTTACAAAGCCATCTTTTGTTGTTTCAAATTGTCTTATTTGTTGATCTGCTGAATAATTAAAGCGTGTTGTTCCTCTTGGTATTGTCTGAATGTATTCTCCGTTAGCTTTTTGTTGCTCGCTTCCTCTTTGACTTCCTAAATTCATTTTTCCAACTTTGTATTCAAACACCATTCTTATTGGTGTCGGCTCTTTCGGTAATGGATATTTTTTTACCGCTGCTTCACATACTCTTTTTGATAAACCATCATATCGGTTCTCATCGCTTTTCATCAAATATTTAAAATTGCTCATTGTTCCATCAGGATTTAAAATAAATTCGACTGCATTACTCTCATCGATCATCTTCGCTTTTTGTAAATCTTTGCTCTCTGCTCTCAATACATTATTTGTTTGATCTTTGATTGTGTCCATGTTGTCATTGATATAGTTTTGTTGTTGATCGGATAGCTTCTCGAATATTTCTCTGTACAATGCTTTTGTATTCATTTTCACTTCAATATCTGCATTTGCACCAGCTGCTAAGATCATCAGTCCTAAAATCAATTTCAACATGGTTATCACTCCTATTTTAATTTAAATTTTCCATTACTTGCTTCTTTTCTTATATCTTCTAGCTTTTGTAAATGTCTTTTTGTTTCTTCAATACTATCTTCAAGTGCTAGTCCTTGATTTATTAATCTTACTAAATCAGGTTTTTCTTTTTCCCAATTATCTAGAGATCGTAATGATATTCCTAACATTTCTGCCAGTTCTTTTCTTGTCATTTCATATTTCCTAATTTATTTATGCAATATTTGCATATTTTAAGCTTTTCTTTATCTATTTGCGTATATAGTTTTAAATATCTGCAAATATTGCATATCGGAGTGATAGCCATGAAACAAAATAACCGCCAAACCTTACCTCTCGGTAGATCGACTAAAGAAGAAAAAGTAGGTCTATCACTCCCAATATCTCCCTTATTTACAGTTTCGGGAAACACGTTTATCTATTATAACGAATCTTCGTTTATTGCTAATCTCAAACGAATCAAATTTAAATTTGTTCGTTTTGTTCAACCTCTCCATTTTGTTATCAATCTCGGACGTTTTCCAAAAATTGTTAGACATAACGGAATGACTGCATTTGTCTCCCGTTCAACTCATCAACTGAGTTTTAATTTCTGAATTTGAACCCCCTATTATCGGGGGGGATATAAATACGATGTCCCCGGCTGGCTATCACTCCCCGGGGTTAAAAAAGAGGAACAGATAGAAAAATTTTTCCTAAATAGGAGTGATTCAAATGGCAGTAATTAGTAAAGGTTTTTCAACCAGTTACGAAATTGTTCAAGTAGCAAGCATCAAACCCGGTGCAGCAGGTTCTATGGAAAATGGGCAATTGTATTCAGCTTCCATCAAATTCATCTCTCGTAACACAGAAGAACGAATGAACAAAGATGTTGGGCTTCAAGAAGTTGAGGAAACTATCGAATTCATCATCCCTTGCGCTTCAAACGATGAAGCTGCACTCGTCGGTGAGGCTGTTCGTAAACTTCGAGATCTTAAATCACCGTTTTACATTTTCGGTGGTCTCCCTAAAAAATACGACAAAAACCCTTATCCATTCGTCCGCTCATACGATAGTGGCTCTGAGTTTCTCAATAGGGTTGAGTCAATCACTAAAATTAAACCGGTAATAAATCCAAATCTTCCATCTGTGAAATTACCTTAAAGGCTTAATGATGAATTTGGCAGCACGTGGATCACTGAACGAACTCCGTGACGTAAGCCCAAAAATATCTTATCCTAAGGGGTTTCCCATGAATCGTATGATTAAACGTGCTGCTGAAAAAGCACAACGTGTTTCAAAAAAAGTTGCCGTAGCTACTGGTGTAGCTGTTTTCGGTGGTGCTCAAGCTTTCGCCGGTACTGGTCTTTTGACCACTGTTGATACATCTAGTGCAACTGCTGACGTTACGCTCGTAATCGTTGCTCTTGTCGGTTTTGCTCTTCTTATTATGGGCGGACGTAAAGTTCTCTCTTTGTTGGGTCACTAATATGCGGCTGATCATCTCTATTATTTTTATTTTAGGGATGATCGCCTCTAATGCTTTTGCATTGGTTCCGTCTGACGTCGATATGACTCCCGCTGTCTCTGATATTACCGTCGTTATTGTTGCTGTCGTTAGTTTGCTCGTTCTTATTATGGGCGGTCGTAAAGTTCTTTCTTTGTTAGGATATTAAAATGAGTGTTACTTTCTTTGCAGTTTTATTGATTTTAATCTCTACAAACGCCTCTGCTTCTGCTTTGGCTGACGCTGTGACTCAATCTACTGGGAGTATCCTTTCGGATCATTATCTAGTTATTACCGCGCTTGTTGCTTTGTCTATTGTACTTTTATCATTTGATAAAATTCTCTATTTAATTAGTGAAGAGGGCAAAGTAGATAAGGCTTATAAAGAAGCTTTTCCTAAAGATTCTCGCTCTCATGTTGTCAAGCTCACAAAACAAGAAAGAGCAAAACGTGTATTAGAATATAAAAAAGAGCGTTTAGCTTCTGTCGGCAAAACTGAATTTGCTCCAAAAAAAGAAAATGTTTCTTCTCTCAAATCTATTCATAAACAACAAAAACAACAACGTCAAAAAATACAACGAAAAAACCGTAATTTTCGCAAACTTTCAAAAGATCAAAAATTCAAACGACTTGATGATTTTAAATCTAAAAAAACTTCTTATGAAGATAAACATAGTCGACTATCTTCATCCCTTCAAACAGAAGAACATCAACAAAGAGTTGACGCATTTTTAGAAAGTCGTCAAGCCAAACGACAAACTCAATCCGAAAATCGCCATAACTCTGATTGGCTTAAAATTCCTGAACCTACTGCTATGGAGCAATACTTAATCGATTCACATGAGCGTAAACGTATTCAACGTGAAATGGAGGGCTCTTTTGAATGAAAACCTCCCTTTTATTCTTGCTCTTAATCAGCGCCGTTTTTATCCCTGACGCTTCGGCTTATGCTGATATGACACAGCAAGCCACAAACGCTGCTGCTCTTAATATGACGTTAAATGATTATACGTTTTCTATGGCGAACGCGGGTTTATTAACTGGTTTCATGTTTGGTATGTTTTTATGGAAGGCTAGATAATGCCTACTTTTTTAAATTTCACCATGACGGGTGATCCTACATTCGACTTCTTTTTCTCTCTTCCGGCGTCTTTGAGTATTTTGTTTTTCCTCGCGTTCTCTGCAACTGCTATGTTTAGAGGTCGTGTCTAAAATGAAAACCAAACTCATATCTATTATCCTCTCATTGGTTTTAACCTCTAACCTTTTTGCTATTTCATACCCCGCAACATCAGGCTTTTATGGTAATAGTCATTATACTATACAATCTTCTTGGCGTTATGCTACACTTCAATCTAGTCAAGTCTCAATATATCCTTATGTTTATAATGGTATTTATTACAGTGCTACTATTCTCGGTGCTGATCCTGTTTACGCTGATACATTCGATGCTTATTTAGCTACATTTGTTCCCGATTCTTCTTATCCTACTTGTTCCACTGGTCAAATTTATAATACTTCGGGAACGTGTACTACTTGTTCCTCTCCAAACGTGGTTGATCCAGTTCAAAACTTATGTACCACTCCTGACGCTCTTTGTACTGCTAGCGGTGGCGTTATGCAATCCGATGGTACGTGTTTAAATAAAGTTCAAGCTGCTAATTCTACTTTGAATTCTGTTACCGCCCGTATTGGCGCAGGTATTTTTTTATCCGGTGTTATGATTACTGCTGCGGGTTTAGTTCCTACTCCTTTTTCTCCCGCTTTGCTTGCTACTGGTTTAACTGCTATGATTCCCGGTACTTTGTCTTCGTTTTTTTGGTACTCTAACAATACTAATCTTGACGTTGGTTCTTCTACTTCTCCTTCCAATACGGTTACTGTTGACCTATCTACTTTTAAAGAATCTACTAATCCTTCAACGGGTGACACTCAAGTTACAAAAACCGATAATTCATCCGGTAAGGTTACTGAAGCTACTATTGTTCCCGAAAAAGTTGTTCAAAATTTAGAAAACGGTCAACCTCAAATGGTTAATAATGCTGGAGCTGGTCAACCACTCCCCCCCGTTGACTTGACCGGAACAACTCATACCACTTATGACTACCCTAACAACACTGCTACAACACAAACCGTTAATCCCGATCAAACCATTACCACTACAACAACACCTATCGTCGTTACTAATAACCCTGACGGCTCTACAACTGCCGCACCCTCTACCCCTAATTCTTCTGTTCCTGTTGTAAATTCAGGCGGTGGCGGTCAAGTTGTTAATAAAACCCCCGGCACTGCTCAATTGGGCGGCGGTGTTCAGGGTGGTGCTTCTTTGGATGATATTTACAATCAATTACATATGGGAGGCGATCCAGCCGGAACTTTACAAGGTACTCCCGATAACGGTTTAGATAAAGCCAATTCACTCATGGGCGATGTTCAAAACTCTTTCACTTCTTTTCAAATGGTCGATCCCCTTGGTCTTAGTGCTGTTGCTCCTCCTATCGATACTATTTCTCTTGATCTTTACGGACATCATTTCGTTGTCTTTGATCAAAACACACTCAACCAATTGCCCCTCGCAATGATCCGTTCACTGCTTTTATTTATTGCCGCTCTTATTGGGTTGCAGAATGTATTAACTGGAGGAATGTAAAATGCCCATTTTAACCGCCATTCTTAACGCCTTATTCTCATTTCTCGGTATTCTCGTTAAAAACCCTTTCGTCATAAAAATGGCTATATTTTCTCTTTTTGTCGGTTTGGTTTTAGCGGCTCTTACCTTTTTTTTCGGTCTTGTAACCCCTTATGTCGTTAATCTGCCTTTGTTGGGTATTGCCTATGCTCTTGGAATTATGGATGCGCTCAAACTTTATTTCACTATCATTATTGCGGGCTTTGGCGTTAAACAAGTCGTTGGCTTTGTGAAGGCTACCGGATGATTACTATATTAACCGGTCTTCCTCGCTCTGGTAAATCATATCGCGCGGTATGGCAAATTCAACAAACGTTCATTGATCCTAAATCTAAAGATTACGCTAAACATCGTTATCTTTATACGAATATCGGCGGCTTTAAACATGACGTTGTAAACGAAACTCTTTCTCAAAACCCTATTGTCACGGATGATGATGTAATCGTTAAAGAATCCATCTATCTCGATTGGGATGTTTTCTACTCGCATATAGAAAAGCTTTTTATGATGGCTCTCGATGATAAACCGGATGAAGAGCTTTTAAGATACGCCGCTTATCATAAACTCACTCCCGCGTATATCGTGATCGATGAGGCTTATCGGTTTTATTCTAAACGTTCCGATCCGGTTCTCGTATGGCTTAACGGTTATCACGGTCATTTAGGTCTTGATCTAGTAATTATTATCCACCGTCCCACTCTTATGCATTCCGATTATAAAGCTCACACAGAAGAGTTTATCGACGCTCAACCTAAATCGAAATCCCTCACCAATAATCAATTCCGCTATTTCTTTTATTCAACCGATTACTACACTAAAGCGGATCGATACGAAACGGATCGCCTCACCGCTAAACCTGAAATTTTTGCCCTGTATAAATCAGGAGATTTGCATAAACCTAAAAAGGTTCTTTACAAATTTATTGGTTTAGCTCTGTTTGCTGCTTTGTGCGTTTTTCTATTATTTAAATTCTTGTTCCATCGCTTTGATTCTCGCGTTAATCCAAACGGTGAAACTCCCTCTGCTTCAACTTCTCAAACCGCATCTGCTCCCGTCCCTTCGCATCCTAATTTATCCGGTAAATCTTTGCTCCGTGTTCGTTGTGACGCTACTTCATGCGCTCGTATTGATTCGTCGTTAGAGCTCCATTTTATCCCTCGTCCATTTTTTGAGGAGCTTTTAAAACTCACCGATTATAAAATGATTACCGTCTCGGAAGTTTCCGTTTTTCAGAATAAATATTTTGATTTTCTATATTTTGTGGATTCTGATTTTATAAAGCTTTTTCCCTCTTGGTCTATCCCTATTAAGTTTAAAAGTGATCCTCTCATCGGATCGGTATCCGTTAATCCCACCAATCCCATAGAATCAGGAGTAGCCCCGAAATGAAACGTATAATCTTAGCTCTAGCGTTTTCGCTTAATCTTTTTGCCTCTGCACCGCTTTTATTACCCCCTCCGAATAAGACGGTTATTGACAATCAGTTGGCTCTAAATAAGCCAGATTCCTCCCTTAATCAAATGAGCCTTAACGAGTTTGTGAAATATGCTGCCAAAGCTCTTAACAAAAATATTCTCGTATCCGGTACGCTCACCGGTTCAATTGATTTTCTCTCAAACACCGATTTAAAAAAGAAGGACATCATGCCGCTGCTAAGTGCTGCACTTGAGCTTAACAATTATGCTCTTGTCTCTTCCGGTGCTTTTCTCTCGGTCGTTCCCGCTTCTGATTTGTCAAAGTACGATTCTGCATACCTCGGTAAACGCTCGGCCGCTTCTTTTGGCTCTAAAGTAATCTCTATCCGCTATTCAAATGTGCTTCCAATACTTGACGCTATCAAACATTTACTCTCCCCCGCTGGGTCTGCTTTTGGTGTTCCCGATTCCGGTGCATTGGTTATTTCTGATTTACCCGATAATATCAAAGTGATCGCCTCTCTCGTTTCGGATATTGACAAAAAGCCTATTCCTAAAGCCTCGGCATTTAAATCGTTTCATCTTGTCAATTCTACGGCTTCCTCGGTTTTAGAGACTCTAAAAGCTATTTATAAAACCGGTGGACAATCGGATAATCATTCCGATCATAACGGTACTTCGACTTTCGTATCTTCTCCATCCGTTTCGAGTCCGCTTACCCTCTCGATCAATTCCGAATCAAACACCCTTTTAGCTATGGGAGATCCGGCATTAATTGATAAGCTTCCCTCTATCATTGATGATCTTGATCGCGAACAATATCAAGTATATATTCAAGTCCGTATCATTGAATTAAACACCGATTTATCAACACAGATCGGTTTAAAATTCGGCCTCGATGGCGGTATCGTTTCCTCATCAGATTTTTTCACCTTTACTTCTAATCTCGGCGGTGCTTCTATCGCTCCGATTGCTCCGGCTACGCTTACAAAGCTCACGGCTTCACTGGGTAACATTAAGCAGCTTATCTCTATCGGTGCCGCTCTTGATCTGCTTCACAGTTCGGGAGTGTCTAAAACAATCTCTGATCCCTCCGTTCTTTGTCTTAACAACAAAGAATCGAAAATTGTGGTCGGTAAATCTATCTCATTTTTAAAGGGTTCTACCACCGGAGCCGCCGGAACGACAAACAGTCTTGATCGCTCTGATATAGGTTTAAATCTCTCATTAAAACCCCTCGTTGCGTCTAAAGATAAATTGACGCTCTCCATCGATGCCGTTTTACAAAACATTCTCCCCTCTCTTGATTCAAACAATCAACCCATAACCTCTAAGCAGCAGATCACCACTGATTCGATTCTGCATCATGGTGAAACGATTGTTCTCGGCGGTTTTGTGAAGTCTTACGACACGGTTGTTGATGATAGCCCCGCGTTGCTCTCTGATCTGCCGTATATAGGCTCTTTTTTCAAACATTCCTCTAAATCCACACAGCAAGATAATTTGCTTCTCGTTATCACGCCTTACATCGTTGATAACTCTCAAACGCTTTCAAAGCTTCAAACCGATCTCGGAATACTCGGACAATACCAAAGAATCTACAATCGTGAACTTTCCAAAAAATGATTGATAGATTTTAAATTTAAAAAATGGAGTGATAGACCAATGACTAAATATGCAATTACCCCTCACGATCTGAAATACTGTCGAGAAAAAATCAACGGCCAAAGATCGTATCTTTCAAACAACCATTTCTCTACATCAACGGGACAAGTAAAAAGCCTCCTCGATGTTTCGTTCTCTGCGAACATATCTGAAAGATACTATTCGCAACTCTCAAATAAAATCAACACCATGCACTCTCTATCGATCTCTCAAAGCCTTAAACCCGTTTTCCTGACAATTACCCTCGATGGCTTCTTTCGTGGCTTCCTGACCGCTAATTATCGAAAATGGCACCGTCTCACCGATGTTGAAAAGTTCCAATACCTAAAACACATTCCTAATAATGAAGTTCACGGCTACCTACACGATAAGATCAATTCCGAATCAAAGTTCACAATCAAAGATTGCTACAACGTCCTCGCGTATCAATGGTATAGATATTCCTCCGGGTACTCATTCAAAAAGATCAAAAAAGACGCTAAACAATTCATGTACCTCAAAGCAGCTGAACCACACAAAGACGGTGTACCTCACTTCCATGTTCTCCTATGGATTCCTCAAGGATATTTTGAAACATTCAAAAAAGACTTCGAACGCTACTTCCCTGCACCGCAAAACCATGTTCCCATCAAAGACGGTAACGAAGGTGACACAAAAGGCTTCCAAACGGCTATACACAATCCAGTAGGCTACATTATGAAATATGCGACTAAGTCATTCATGGACTTACGTACTGGTGAGGATTTAAACCATCTTCAAGCATGGTACGTCAAACATAAAATCCGACGTATTACAACCTCTCACAGTACCGTTCCGCAATGGGTCTATCAAAAAGTTTTTGCACTCGAAAAAGATTGGTATCACCTCACAGATTTAACGATACGTGAACCTATGCTCTGCGAATGGAATAAAGAAGATGATTATTTTATCCTCATGGAAGATAACGGCCGCGTTCTTGAATACGATCAAGGGCTTTTAACTCTAAGATACATTGATGGCCCGATATTAAAACAACTCGGTGAAAAATCAGATCGACCGAAAACACAACCTCGAATCATGGAGCGTGTTCCATTAAAATGGGTTAATCAACACCTAAAACCATTTATCCCGGTTTACATAGATCAAAAATACTTCATCTTCAAAAATAATCAATTACTCTCACCAAAACCGCAACCAATGAAAATGAAAAACTACGCTTTGGTCAATTATTACAATGAGATCGATGTCGAAACCGTCAATCCTCATCATTACGCTCATGTTCGTAATGAGATGATCAAACGCAATCTTATCGACGGGGAAATTATCCCTCTCGATCAAAACACTAAATCTGAAATGTGGGGGTATTCAGAATATGACCTTTGAATACTACGCCGAAACATTCCTGAAAATCAAAAAGGCGGAATTAAAGCCCTCTACATATTATCGCTATGAGGGAACGATCCGCACAAAGATTCTTCCCTTTTTTCAGGGTCGTAATATTTCGGAAGTAAAGGCTAGTGAACTTCGTTTATGGTTGCTCAATTACCAATGCTCAAATAAGACATTAACGCATTATATTTCTATGCTCACGGGTATATTTGATGAAGCAATTTACGACGAAGTAATCTCTTCTAATCCTTGCCGTTTTTTACGTAAACCTCGAATTATGAAAAAAGACATACAACCTTTTAGCGTTTCCGAAATGCACCGTATCATCGATTATGTTGATAACTTCAATTTCAAAAGCTACTTGTACATTGCTTTTTATACTGGTATGCGTTCCGGAGAGATAATGGGATTAAAAAAAGAGGATGTTGATTTTGAGAAAAACATAATCAAGGTCAAACGTACTCGCGGTCGACATGGGGAAAACTCACCGAAAACTCAAAGCGGTTTTCGATCTGTTCCAATCCTCGATCTACTTCGTCCTCATCTTCAAGAACTATACGGTCAACATGATCACGAATATCTCTTTGTTACTCAATACGGAAAACCCTATAATCATAATGAGACGTTTTATAATAAATTTTGGCTTCCTATTTTCCCGATACTTGGAATCACATATCGACGGCTTTACAATACACGCCATACATTCGCTACGATGATGCTTTCCGGTGGCTATACCACTCCTCACAATCTCGCTCAAATACTCGGCCATAGAGATTCACAAATGGTTCATCAGGTCTACGCTAGATTTATAAACGATGGGAAGTTTGATTTTAAATTGGACATAAATCCGTATTAGGGGTGTATGCGGGTTTTTAGTGATTTTCTTTTAATGCTTTGAAAGTGGCTATTTTAGGGGTTTAAAGGGATAAATTGGTGCGGTCGGGGGGATTTGAACCCCCACACCCGTAAGGCACTACCACCTCAAGGTAGCGTGTCTACCGTTCCACCACGACCGCATAAAAAAGGTGATCAGCCGAAGCTGATCGGAAGGAAAAGTCGAACTTACGCAGCCAAATATGGGTTAGCGTAAAGAGCGATAAGAGCAATAACAAGTGTATAGATAACTTGTGCTTCGATCATAGCAAGAGCGATGAACATAGTGGTCATCAATTTTCCGCCAAGACCTGGGTTACGTGCAGTACCAGCAATAGTTGCAGCAGCAGTGCTACCCATACCGATAGCTCCACCAAGTGCAGCCAAACCAAGACCAACACCTGCAGCGATCATAGAATACGCTTTCAATGTTTGGTTAGCAACGTCTGCAGTAGCAGCAGCTACAGCAGGTGCAGCGTCAACAGCAGTTTCAACAACTGCTGCTGCTTCGTCAGCACCGAATACAGAAGCTACAAGAGCGAGCATAAGAAAAAATACTTTTTTCATGAGTAATCTCCATGATTAATATCAAAGTCCGTTCGGATAGTGTCCCTACTTATCACTTTGTGGGTGGAAGTATAGTGATGATGAGCTAAAAAATTACTTAGCTCGCCCCAAACCGATCTTATTTCCTTTGAATTCTACAATCTCAACCATAATCTCATCCCCCTCGGCAATGACGTCACTGACACGACTGATATGACCGTCGGAAAGTTTTGAAATATGGATCAATCCGTCGGTTCCACCGGGAAGTTCAATAAATGCGCCGAAATCGACGATTTTTTTCACTTTCCCTTTAACAACATCACCCACTTTATATTCAATTTTTTCTGCTGCATTAGAACCGCTGACAATCCCTTCGATATGATCACGCGCCCCTTTGAGTCCTTCACGGTTTTTACCGGTAAGTTTAACCGATCCTTTTTTCTTATCGATATCGATTGCCACATCAAAACGTTCAATTATTTCACGAATCGTTTTTCCCGCTTGTCCGATAATATCACCGATAAAACTCGGATCAATATGAAATAAATCAGTACTCGGTAATGTTCCCTCATTTAATTCAATACTATCTTCCGCCCCAAGCATAATATCAATAATATGGGCTCGTGCTTGAGCAGCTTGATAAAGAGCTTCTTTTAAAACATCCAAATGGATGCCGCCCAGTTTAATATCCATCTGCATTGCAGTAATCCCTGTTTTCGATCCTGCAACTTTAAAATCCAAATCGCCGTCATGGTCTTCCAACCCCATAATATCGGTTAGGATCGCATGGGTATCTCCTTCGGAGACCATTCCCATCGCAACACCTGCAATCGGATCACACACTTCGATATCTCCTGCGCGTAGCGCCATGTATCCGCCGCATACCGTCGCCATTGACGAAGAACCGTTTGACTCTAAAATTTCTGAAACCAAACGGATCGTTTGTCCGTTTCGGACAGTCGAACCTTCCAATGCGCGTTTGGCTAAATTACCGTGCCCCAATTCACGACGACGCGGTGCACCGATCGGGGAAGGCTCTCCGACACTGAATCCCGGAAAATTATAATGAACCATGAACCCTTCATTTTGGGTACCGTTATCGGTAAGATTTTCAAACATTTGCGCATCTTTCGGTCCACCAAGCGTCAATACTACTAAGGCCTGTGTCTGACCACGTGTAAAGAGTGCGGATGCATGGGCACTTGGCAATACATTGGTCTCAATACTGATAGGACGAACTTCGGTAAGTGCACGACCGTCAGCTCGTACTTTGTCATTCAAAATTTGCGCTCGAACCATGGAACGTTTGACTAATTCAATCGCTTTTTTAAGCTCATGCTCATTCCACTCCGGCTTCTCTGCCAAGATTGTTTTACGAATCGTCCGCAAAGCAGTGCTTCGCTCGGTTTTTGCCATTTGGCTGATCCCTCGCTTGAGATCGTCCGTGTGATTGTTGCGTACATATTCAATCATTTCCGCACTTACTTCACTGATTACCTTTTGCAACTCAAAAGGAGCTTTGGCATATGGTTTGAAGGATTCTTCATACGTTGTATTAGCCTCTTTAAGTACTTCTTGCGCCAATGCTAAAACACCGATCAGTTCATCTTCACCCATTGCATTAGAACGGCGTGTAGAGATCGATTGAGAGACCAGTGCCGGATCTACCAGCGGATCAATCATTCCAACATCGATAAATTCAACTTCATCGCTCCCGATACTTTGCATCTCAATCATCAGCATATCGTCTTTGCTTCCTGCGAGATAAAGGTCCAACGTGCTTTCTGCCATTTGACTCAATGTCGGGTTAATAACAATCTCACCCTCGATTTTACCGATACGTACGGCACTGACCGAGGTGAAGATATCAACATCCGAAAGGTACAATGCGGCTGAAGCAGCATTAAGTGCTAATACCTGCATGTCAGATTCACTGTCCGCACTCAGTACCAGAATACTGATTTGAATTGGATTGGCAAACCCTTTTGGAAAAAGGGGGCGAAGCGATCGGTCAACGATACGGGATGTAAGGGTTTCAAAATCACTCGGCTTAGTCTCTCGTTTGATAAATCCGCCCGGAAATTTCCCTGCTGCATAACTTTTTTCAATATACTGTACGGTTAATGGAAGAAAATCTTCATCCACAAAATCGGTTTCATCAATCACCACGGTAGCTAAAATAACCGTATTACCTGACTTAAGCCATACAGCTCCATTAGCTTGCGCCGCCACTTGATTTAGAGCATAAGACTCATTTCTATTGTGCAATGCACACTCAACCGTATATTTCATTTTTTCTCCATTTTTATCGTCTCATTGATGACGCGCTGCCAAAAATATATTTCAAATCATTGTCAATAAACCGAACGCCCAATCCAAAAAAGATATTTTGTGATTGTGAATTAAGGAAATTATCCCATCCGGCATAAAGTTCAAGATGTTTTAGCATCTGATAGCGAACTTGCGCTTTGAGATGCGCAGAATTCGATCGTAAATCATTTCTTGCATTCCAATCAAAAGCCTCAGCTGAAAATTTCAGCCGGTCGTGATCCATAAAATAATCGATCCCCATCCCTCCAGTAGATTCAATCGCTCCAAACCGCAGTAAAAGATCATCAAAACGTTTACCGTATTGAAGCGAGTAATAGGTTGTCCCTTTATCATGCAGTTTCGGAGGGTATTTAGTAATGTCCGAATAATCGTCCGTACTGATCAAATCAAGCATATAATAGGTCTCTGGATTTGGAAGATAGGTAACTCCCAAATAAATCTTACTGTATTGATCGCGCATCATATAGTCCGTGTGCATTGCGACTTGCAGCTCACTAGAAGAAAGAGGCGTTAGCAAAGCATCGATTTTACCTACAGCTTGATCTGCATGTTTGAAAAAAGAGTCTACCGATGTAATAGTCTCTTTAAGCGGCGTTCTGCTTTCAGCCAAAATAACGCTCACGTTATCTTCAATCGTATTAAATTTATCGACCGCATTGGGCAATGTATGCTCGACAGATCCGCTAATATTATCCAATCGCGTCGAAAGTGACGTTATACGTGCCATAATATCCGGCAAATCTTTATTGACGGTGTCTGCAGTAGTACCGAATCCGGCACTCATCTCTTTGAAATTAGCAATAGCCGCATGCAAATCTTCACGATTATCAACGATAACCCCGTTGAGATTGGTTCCTACATTTCGGAATGCAATTATGGCATCTTGAATCGCAGCCCGATGCTCTGCATCAAGTGTTGAGCGAAAATCATGAAGAAGCAATTGCAGCTCTTTGGCTGCGGCATTCACGGAATCACTCGTTTGATCAAACGATGCAAATTGTTTAGATTGTGACAATGATGTACCGCTACGAAGGGATTGGGGCGAATCCCCTACAACTATATTGAGAACTTTTGTCCCCAAAAGAGACTCTTGTGCTACCAATACCGATGAGTCATCGGGAATCTTCACCCCCTCATCAATCGAGAGATCCAGTCTTACTCGCTTCCCTTCAATGGTAATCAGTTCCACCTCTCCAATACTCACACCGTTCATAAGAACATGAGTATGCTTCTCGATGCCCGAGGCATCATTGATATACGCTTGAATGGGGTAGCCGCTGCGTCCCCATTTGCCTAATGACGTCACCTGAGTAGATAAAAACAATAAAGCGACCAAAGCCATCATGACAAAAAGACCGATTTTCGCTTCAAGTTTCATAGCTACCCCTCTAATTATTCGTTAATTTTTCAATAAATGCAGATCCGCCAAGTGGCTTGAGAATGATTGTAACATAAATGTACGAGTCACTTATCGAACCATTAAGATTAGCATTGGTCACTATCGGAAGAATAGTCTGAACGTATTTTAATCCAAAATCAAGACATCGCGTCGAGTACAAAAATCCGACTTGAGCCCATTTAACTAAATCCGCTTTATAGTCATATGCCACGAGAGTAGAGAACTTTAAATTCGGATTGTACTGATACGTTGCATCAGCCGTCCAATAGCTGGTATAAACCGGGACGTTATTGAATAAAACATCCGTATAATAATGACCCAAATTGGCCGTTACAACTCCGCCATTATAGCGCACTGTATTTTGCTCTTTTGTAACACGGTCACGATCATGGTTAAAAGCAGTCTGATTGTAATAAGATACTGCACTTGATACCTGCCATTCCAGCTCGTTTTGAAGTTCTCCATACGAATTTCCCTGTTGGTCATGGCGGAAATTTTGGGACAATCTATCTGCTACTATCTGTTTTCCATCTTTGATGAGATAGTTGTTAAGTGCCAATGCTAACGTATCACTTGGCTCATTTAAAGAGTAAAAATCACATGCCGGGTTCGTACTTCCTGCCACACATGAACCGTGATAAGTTTTGTAATAGCCGCTATAAAGACGGCTTCCCGCATTGGAATAACTCACTTCCGGTGTAATAACATGGGTCACTGTTTCATAAGGATGAACTAGCGTTGAGCTTAACTTAAAAATATGGTCAAGCTGGGCATACATCCCTTTCTCATACGTACTTCCCACTTCGTCAGTTCGTTCATTTCCGTAAAATCCGATCATTCGGACAGAACTGTTCGCTGTATAACTCGCATCAATATAATCGTCAAAAAGTGATGTCTGCAACGTCAAAGGTACATTAAAGTCACTTTGAACTGCCCTTTTTCCGTCCGGACGGTAAAAGTTACTGACACTCATATCAGCGTTAACAAGGAGATGGTCACCTAAAAAATTTTCCAAATAACGATGATACTGCAGGGTAGGCAAGGTTTGTATGGTTTGTCTGTTGCTGGCTAAATTAAGATATTGATAATATTTCACATATGCACCGAAATAATTATCTTCATCGCTGTAGTAGCTATTCACACGAGACAAAACCTGATTGGCCATTATATTGTACATTTGATCCGTATGCTGAAGGTTGAGATAATCAACATCGCTCATCCCGCCACCGGAAATGTATAATCCTGATTGACCCTTTAAATTAAGTCCAAACCATTCATTTAAAAAAGCGCTGTTACGATAGTCAATATTGTACCCGTAGTGTTTATTAAAAGCCAAGTCGTGTTTCGCCACATAGTCACTCTGTTCTTTGAAATATCCTATCTTCACAGAACCTTTCGAATAAGGGCTATCGACAAATCGAAAATCGCCGTACATTCCTGTTCCTCGTGAGGTGCGAATCTGAGGACGAAGCTCCAAATCCCACCAATTTTGAGGCGCAATATAAATCGGCTGCAGATAATAAAATCCTTCTCCGCTTGAAAAACCGAAAGTTGGCATCAACAATCCGCTACGGCGCGTTGTATCCGTCGGATATCCAAAATACGGAAGATAAAAAACAGGGGCATCTTTGATATACAAACGGGCATTAAAAAGATTCACCCACTGTTTATCCGTATCGTAATTAGCACTGCTAAAACGGATTTTCCATAAAGGATCAACCGAGTTACACCCGGAAAGAGCTCCGCTTTTTAAATCAATCACATTGGCACAACTATCCGATTCTGTCGTACTCATCCATGCACTGCTATTTTGGTCAAACATATAAAGAGGTTCAGAGTGCCGAGTATCTGTCTCTAAGTTTAACTTGGTGTAGTTACTAATCGCATGATATTGCCCAGCTTGAAAGAGATTTACATTTCCACGCGCTTCCACAATGCTTGTATTCTGGTCATAAAAAAGTTCATCCGCATTCATAATTTTATCTTGATACATCATGATAGGTTGCCCTGAGGAATGAGCCTTTGAACCGTTTGCATCAACTTGCGTTCCAATAAGTTCTACCCGTTCTTCAGCTAACAAACATCCCGAAGCAACTACACTTATGAAAAAAAGTCTACGCATCTATCACCAACGTTTTTGCACTAAGGTCATGCCAGCTACGCCGATAAGGGTCCATCATCGCCCATGCAAATCCCAAGTAAAAAAGTACTTCACTCACGACTCGAAAAACGCTTCGGTTAAATGCACTTAAAAAACGAGGATGAGAGAGGGTTGCGATTTCAATAACACGGATTTTCATCACAATTTTACCTATGGTTGCCCCATACTGCATTGTAAAAAAGGTTTGGTAAGCAATTTTAATCGCCAGATATTCCAACAAAAAGCTATTGGTCAGATTCAGAACATCTTCGATCGTTTTAGTATGCTGCATTGAATCCCATAAAATGATCAACAATAAGGTCGAAATCAGTACCTCATCAATCCCGAATGCCGCTGCACGCTTACGTATCGATGCAAGTGAAAGGTGTTCGCGCATCAGAAGCGAGTCGAGTTTTTCATCCATTATCGAAGGGCTTGATACGCTATATCGGTGCGAAGTTTTTTCCCCGCGAAATGAACCTGTCCGCAGAGCATATAGGCACGATCTCTCGCTTCTTTAATACTGCTCCCGACCCCAACACATACCAATACACGACCGCCGGAAGCATAGAGTTTTCCCTCTTCTTCAATTACTCCGGCATACGCGATATGAGTATTTTGAGCAATCTCTTCATGATGAATTTCATCAACGATAATTTCGGCAGGCTCAGAATTGTCATAGGGGTAATTACGACTTGCCATCACCACGCCGACGGCATATTTATCGTGGAATTCGACATTGAGTGTATCGAGCTGTTTGGTTGCGGCTTTGTAAAATAGTTCACTCGCCGGTGTTTTTAGAAGCGGCATCAAAATTTCGCACTCCGGATCACCGAATCGGACATTGAATTCCAAGGTGATGGGTTCACCGTTGACAATCATCAGCCCAATAAAGAGAACCCCCTCAAACGGTGCCCCCTCTTCCTGCATCCCTCTAAGAGTAGGACGGACAATTCGATCTTTTACTTTTTCGTATATCACATCATCGACCAATGGAGTTGGTGCATAAGCTCCCATTCCACCGGTATTGGGACCTTCATCATTATCGAGGAGACGTTTGTGATCTTGTGCCGCCGGAAGAAGGATAAAATCTTTTCCGTCGCAGAGGGCAAACATTGAAAGTTCGTATCCGTCCAAAAATTCTTCAACGACAACGCGTTTACCTGCATCCCCGAACGATTTGCCGCTGAGCATCTCAGAGACGGCTATCTTGGCTTCCTCATGACTAGCGGCAATAATAACACCCTTGCCTGCACACAAACCGTCAGCCTTGACCACGATCGGAGCGGTTAATGACTCTATAAATTTAAATGCGTCTCCGATGTGATCGGTTTCGATGTAGCGAGCGGTAGGGATGTTGTATTTAGCCAAAAAGTTTTTCATATAGACTTTTGAGCCTTCAAGCTGCGCCGCCGCTTTGGATGGTCCGAAAATAACCAACCCTTTGGCTTTGAATACATCAACTATACCGTCGCTTAGCGGTCCTTCCGGTCCGACTATCGTTAAATCAATCGCGTTATCCACAGCAAACTGTGCAAGTTCTTTATAATCTTGAATGGCAACATTTTCACCGAGCATTGTCGTTGCACCGTTACCCGGCGCAAAATAAAGTTTCGATACCGCATTGTCTTGGGTTAAAACTCGTCCGATTGAAAACTCGCGTCCACCGCTACCGATTACCATTACTCGCATACGTTACCTTGTAGAAAATTTTTAATTGCCTTATCTGAAATCCGCAAACGTTTCTCAAATAAAATAAAAGGCCCGGGCGGGCGTTTCGCAGTAGCTTTGGTTCTTCAAAGCTGTAATTGCGCCACAACGAGCGTCTCTTCCGGCGGCAATCTCTCACGCGTTAGCATTCAAACGAGACCACCGACACACCGAAACGACTACAGTTGTGACTAGTTGTATATGTAGAACCCTCATAGTGCGATTACTCGCTCCACCCAGAATTAATAATTATAGCCCTAAAAGCTTAAAAGGGTGATGAAATCTTGGCTAATTCATACGCTTTCTCTACTACAGAAGCGATACTAGTCTCGGTACTTACATAAGATTCAACCCCTTTTGGTAGTGCATTTTGGGTTGTTTTTCCGATTACTACAATGGTTTGTGTCTCTACTAACTCATGATGGCGCATAAAACACGCTATAGATGAGGGGGATGTAAAAATTAAAACGGCATTTTTCGCAATGTGTTCTCCCTCAATTTCCTCATTGCACTCCGTCTCATAAAGTACCGCTTCATCGATATCGACACCGGCCAATGCGATCTCTTTGACCCAAGGGGTTGCAACAAGACTTGGTCGTAAATAAAGCCATCGATATTCTCGAAATTGTTCCAAAACAATCGGTATAACCCCATTACCATATCCATTTGCTACTCCGACAACATTACACCCTGCAGAGCGAAATATCTCAGCCGTTTGCTCGGATACAGCAATGATTGGAAGTTTTTTCCAACTTTGTGGATAAGGTTCTAGTGCCTTGAAAATTTGTTTTGAGGTGACAACAAGTCCATCATAGCGGTCAAAATGAATATCGGGGGTAAAAAAACGGGTTTTAAGGATAGGGATATGGTTAACCCCGGGATAAGGGGTTTTAGAGATGAGATAGATGGGGCGCAAGACGCGTGCCCTTTATTCCCACTCGATGGTTGCAGGCGGTTTGGAGCTGATATCATAGACAACACGGTTGATTCCGTTTACCTCATTGATAATACGACGGCTGATACGTTCAAGAAGGGTATGAGGAAGATGGGCAAACGTTGCCGTCATACCGTCCACCGCTTCGACGACACGGACACATACCGTATTGTCATAGGTGCGATTATCACCCATAACTCCAACCGATTTTACGTTAAGAAGAACTGCGAATGCCTGCCATGTTTTCGTATAATAGCCGCTCGCTTTTAGCTCATCAAGCAAAATAGCATCTGCCTCACGAAGAAGATTCAAATCCGGTTTGTTCACTTCACCCATGATACGAATACCAAGACCTGGACCTGGGAACGGATGGCGATTAACCAATCCATCCGGAAGCCCAAGTTCGAGTCCGAGTTTACGTACTTCGTCTTTAAAAAGATCACGTAACGGTTCAATCAACTCGAAATCCATCCAATCGGGTAGTCCCCCGACATTATGGTGCGATTTGATCGTAACCGATGGACCGTTGACCGAAACCGATTCAATAACGTCGGGATACAATGTCCCCTGCGCCAAAAATTTAATTCCATCGTGCTTTTTCGCTTCCGCTTCAAACACTTCGATGAACGTATGACCAATGATTTTGCGTTTGGTCTCAGGATCGGTCACACCTGCAAGTTTGCCCAAGAAGTTTTCGGATGCATCCGCAACAACAAGAGGAACTTTGAGGTGAACTTTGAAAATATTCTCAACCGATTCACGCTCCCCCTTACGAAGTAACCCGTTATCGACGAATACCGGAATCAACTGATTTCCAATTGCTTCATACAACAATGCGGCAACAACGGAAGAGTCAACTCCACCGCTGAGGGCACAGAGCACTTTGCCCTCGCCTACTTGCGCACGAATTTTAATGATTTGCTCTTTGAGGAAATGTCCCATATCCCACTTTTCAGTGATGCCGCAAATTTTGCGGGCAAAGTTACGGAGCATTAAATACCCCTCTTCGGAGTGGTTAACTTCTGGGTGATACTGCATCGCATAAATACGTCGAGTTTCGTCAGCAACTGCCGCATACGGAGAGTTCGCCGAATAGGCGATCGGGGTAAAACCTTCAGGAAGAATATCCACTTTGTCCGAATGGCTCATCCATACAGTCCGCTCATCTTCACAATTATCAAATAACGGAGAATTTTTCGTCATATCGATGGTCAGTTCCGCTTTGCCGTATTCGTGATGATCGCTTCGGATAACCGAGCCGCCGAAATCGACAGCAATACGCTGCATACCGTAACAAATACCCAGCACAGGAATACCAAGAGTATAGACCCCTTGATCGACTTCGTAGGCATCTTTATTATAAACGGATGAAGGACCGCCACTGAGGATAATCCCTTTAGGATTTTTCGCTTTGATCGCGTCGATTTTAGTGTGGTACGGGAGCACTTCACAATAAACTTTATCTTCGCGCAAACGGCGAGCGATCAGCTGAGTGTACTGAGAACCGAAATCAAGGACGATAATATTGACATCTTTCACGGATAAGCCTTTAAGTGCAAGATTGGATAGCTTTAAATGTAAAAGGATACTCTAAACTTGTTTAAGATTTAATACATAAGCTATAGATAAATACGAATCCGCATAAGGAACTGTCGTAATGATCAATATTCAGGAACATCGTTTTTGGTTGAATGCCAAGGAGATAATGCGCGAACGTTTAAGCCTCACCCATGACAAAGCTAATGATAACCTCATCGATGAGCGGATACGTGGCGATGTTCAAATGCAAGGGAGCAATCTTTGGATTTTGATGTTTGCCATTCTTGTCGCATCGATCGGTCTAAATGTCAATTCGACTGCCGTTATCATCGGTGCAATGTTGATCTCCCCACTCATGGGACCGATTATGGGAATCGGGTACGGTGCCGGGATTAATGATTTTGCTTTGATTCGCAGCGCGTTTAAAAATCTGGCAATTGCAACGCTTATCGGACTTCTCACCTCCACCCTTTATTTTTTAATCTCCCCTCTCGATACGGTGCAATCAGAATTATTATCCCGTACTACACCGACGGTGTGGGATGTATTGATCGGATTCTTTGGCGGATTTGCCGGAATCGTTGCCGTTACTCGTAAAGAAAAGACCAATGTTATCCCAGGGGTTGCCATCGCGACAGCACTAATGCCACCTTTATGTACTGCTGGATTTGGGTTAGCCACGGGGCATTGGAACTACTTCTTTGGAGCCTTTTATCTTTATACCATCAACTTTGTCTTTATTGCTCTCGCTTCATTTTTAATTGTTCGTATATTCAATGTGAGTGAAAAAAAATATATTGACCCGGAAATTGCAAAACGTACACAACGATACATTGCTATCGTTGTTATTCTAATGGTTCTTCCCAGCTCCTATCTGGCATATCAGCTTGTCGGAAATGAAGTATTTAAGGCCAAAGCGACCAATTTTATAAATGAACAACTCAAATTTAAAGGCACCGATGTTGCTCAGGTAAGAATTGATCCAAAAACCCATACAATCAAAGTTTTTTTGATCGGGGATCACGTTTCCCAAGATAACCTGAATAAGACAAGGGAACACCTCATAGATACTGGATTGAAAAATACTCAGCTCGTAATCTACCAAAACGGTGAGAACGAAGAGGTCGATGTAACAACGCTTAAGGCCGAAATCATTGCTGATCTATATCAAAACACTAAAGCCGATTTGGAAATTAAGGTGAAAGAAGTTGCAAAGCTCCGAGAACAGATTCGTCTGCTCTCAAGCGGCCGTGAATACTATACGGCCATTCCCAACGAGCTGGAAACACTTTTTCCGAAAGTTAAAGATGTTATTCTTTCTCGAAGCTATGATCCGGCCGCTGTTGAACACAACCTCAGCGTTAATCGCCTGATTCTTAATGCAAATGCACAAAAACAACTTACCGCCAATGAGCGTCAAAAAATCGAAGCGTGGCTGAAAATGAGAACGAAATCGGATAATGTGAAACTGATTGTTCGTTAATTTGTTTAAGGAGAAAAATACATCATGGTAGAATCAGCAGAAGCTCCTCATTCAAAATCACCTGAAGAGCTCTACCTTTTACTTCACAGTTCCCCCTCAGGGATTGAAGCTACTTCAGTGCTAAGCCGCCAGCGTCTCTATGGACGTAATCTTTTAACAGATGAACAACGCTCATTCTTAGCGATTTTTATAAGCCAGTTTAAGAGTCCTATCGTCGCGATCCTAATTGCAGCGGCACTGTTATCTTTGGCGATGGGACACACTACTGACAGTATGATTATCATAGGAATATTGGTAATTAATAGCCTGCTTGGATTTTTTCAGGAATTCAGAGCTGAAACATCGATACGTGCCCTTAAAAAGCTGACTGAAACCCATGTACGTGTCCTGCGGATGGGAATAGAAGCGCTAATCCCCTCAGATGAACTAGTCCCTGGAGACCTGGTATTTTTAGGGGAAGGTGATCTTGTTTCAGCCGATATCAGGCTCATCGAATCGCATGGATTACAGGTAGATGAGGCAATGCTTACAGGAGAATCAATCCCAAGTAACAAACAGTCTCTCCAAATACTTCCCATGGAAGCTCTTCCGTATGAAAGAAGCAATATGCTCTTCTCTGGGACTCACATACTTAAAGGTATAGCTACTGGTATTGTCACTGCAATAGGCGAAAAAACCTATTTGGCATCTATCGCTAAAAGTGCACAGGAACAATCCCCGCATTCACCTCTTACCCGTTCCTTGGCCATTTTTTCAAAACGGTTGATTGTCCTTTTAATCGGGATTTTGATTTTTGTGGGGATTGTCGGGCTCTTACAGGGGCGAAGCGCCGAAGAGATGGCTTCAATCTTGATTGCAGAGCTTGTTTCAGCCGTTCCTGAGGGACTTCCCATCGTCGTAACCCTCATTTTGGCATTGGGTGCATACCGTCTTAGCCGCCACAAAGTGCTCGTACGACATCTGCCTAGCGTGGAATCATTGGGAAGCGCTTCGGTGATTGCTACGGATAAAACAGGGACGATCACCGAGGGATTTCTATCGGTCTCTCAGATAGAAGCGCTGGATGAAGATGGCTTAAAAATGTGCGCCGCTTTGTGCAACGATGCTACCGAAATACGCGGGGATTCGCTTGATATGGCATTGGCACAATGGGTAGGATCCGATTATCCTTTATTTCGTGAACGCAATCCCCGTATATTTTATCATCCTTTTGATCCGCAACTTCGCTTGATGGCCACCGTAAATAAAAACAGTAACATGGAGCATCTCTATATCAAAGGAGCTTACGAAGCGCTCAAAGAGATAGCTCTCAATACACCCGAAGAATTGGAAAAACTCAACAATGCACATGATACGATGGCCTTGCAGGGACTGCGGGTTTTGGCTTTTGGAATCAGTGATGGAAAGTGGGAAGATCCAAAAATATGGAAAACACGGATTGTCGGACTGATCGGGTTTGCCGATGCGGCAAAAAAAGGCGCTGCAGAGGCTGTCCGCCAAGCTAAAAAAGCAGGGATACGGGTTATTATGATAACCGGAGATAATGCGATAACCGCACAAGTCATCGCCAAAGATGTTGGAGTATGGAAGAAGGGAGATAGCGTTCTAAACGGAATAGAAATCATAACGATGGACGATGAACAGCTGCATCATGCGCTAAAAGCGTCTACCGTAGTCGCACGCGCCCTCCCTGAACATAAATACCGAATCGTCAAACTTCTCCAAGCAACGGGCGAGATTGTGGCGGTCACGGGAGATGGAGTCAATGACGTTCCCGCACTCAAAGCAGCTGATTTGGGGATCGCCATGGGAAGCGGGAGTGAAGCCGCAAAATCGACGGCAAAAATGGTGATTACCGATAATAATCTGAACGTCATCGTCGATGCGATAAGGCAGGGAAGAATCATCACCGCTAACTTGCGAAAAGTCATTTTTTATCTCGTTGCCACCTGTTTCGATGAAATTATTGTGATTACCGGAGCCCTCATCATGGGGCTTCCCCTCCCGATTCATCCTACACAGATTTTATGGATCAACATTGTGACCGACGGCGTCACCGATAAAACCTTTCCGATGTGCCGCGAAGAAGGGGATGTGATGAAAAATAGACCGCGACGACTCGAAACACAGTTTTTTGACCGTTGGCAGATGGCACGAATCGGCTGGGTTTCGCTGGTGAATGCATCGGTGACATTGGCGGTTTTTATCCATCTTCTCAACAGCGGACACAGCTATGACGTTGCCCTCACCGTCTCCTTTTGTATTATTGTCACCGCACAGTGGGTTAACGGTATCCTTGCCCAAAAAGAGGAAGAACCATTTTTTCACAATATCCGAACCAGTCTGACCATCAATCCGTGGATTTGGGTCGGCTTGAGCGTCGGTATCGTATTACAATCCATCGCTTTATATGTCGTACCTCATTGGTTCCATGCGACTCCTCCGACTCTGGAAATGCTCGGGTATATCGGCAGTGCTACAGCAATCGTTTTTATACTGATCGAAAGTTACAAATGGGGAGAGTGGAGATTAAAGAGATCTTTACGTGTCTCAAGGATAACCAACATCAATGAGGGTTAATGCCCGCCCATCACCTTCTCAATCTCTTCAGGCTTGTCATGCACCCCGAAACGGTCGATAATCGTTTGAGTCGCTTCATTATGCCCGATCACTTCGACCTCTTTACCCATTTTACGCAATTTAATCACCGATTTATCGAGAGCATATACGGCTGAAACATCCCAAAAGTGGGCACGGGTTACGTCGATGACGACATGTTTGACATCTTCTTTGTAGTCGAACGCATCCGCGAAACGGTCGGCCGAGTTGAAGAAAATCTGACCGACAAATTTATAGATACGGATATCACTCGTCTCTTCATACGATTTGTCCCAGTACATAAAGTGACTGATTTTGTTAGCAAAGAAAAGAGACGCAAGGAGCACCCCCGTTAAAACACCGAGGGCGAGGTTATGCGTTCCTACAACAACGATCACGGTGGAGAGCATCACAATATTGGTTGTAAGCGGCAAGGTTTTTAGCCCCTTGATTGATCCCCAGTTAAATGTCCCGATAGAGACCATAATCATAACCGCTACGAGTGCCGCCATTGGGATAATTTTAATTAAATCGGACATAAATACGACCATAATAAGGAGCAAAATTCCTGCCGTAAACGTTGAAAGACGACCGCGACCACCTGATTTGATGTTAATAACCGATTGACCGATCATTGCGCATCCTGCCATCCCTCCGATACATCCTGCGGCGATATTAGCGATCCCCTGCCCTTTGGCCTCACGGTTTTTGTCACTATCCGTATCGGTCATATCATCGATGATGGTGGCAGTCATAAACGACTCAAGCAATCCCACCGCCGCCAATGCAGCTGAGTAGGGAAAAATAATCTTGAGTGTCTCCAGATTCAACGGTACTTCAGGCCACAAAAAGATCGGCAAGGTATCGGGCATAGCTCCCATATCACCGACGGTACGAACATCAATCCCCATACCGACGGTCACGACAGTCAATACCACAATCGTCACCAAGGGAGATGGGATCAATTTTCCAATCTTGGGAAGATAAGGAAACAGATAGATAATCGCCAAACCTGCTGCCGTCAAAGCATACACATGCCACGTAACATCAGTCAGTTCAGGCAGCTGTGCCATAAAGATTAAAATCGCCAAAGCATTCACAAATCCGATCACAACATGACGCGCAACGAAGCTCATCAAAGAGCCAAGTTTTAAATATCCGGCAATAATCTGCAATACCCCTGTCAAAATCGTTGCAGCGAGCAAATACTGTAATCCGTGATCTTTAACCAGCGTTACCATGAGCAATGCCATCGCTCCCGTCGCTGCCGAGATCATCCCGGCACGACCTCCGACAAACGCGATGACCACAGCGATACAAAAAGCGGCATAAATCCCTATTTTTGGATCAACTCCTGCGATAATCGAAAAGGCAATCGCTTCAGGAATGAGGGCTAGGGCAACAACGATACCGGCAAGAATATCCCCTCGGATATTGCCGAACCACTCTTGTTTGGTTGATAATAGTAACAATAAATACCCTCAAATAGATTATTTTGACACGTAGTCTAGTAAAACTCTAAAACCGTAAACTGGAAATACCACACACACAAAGAGACAATATATCCGACCAGCACTGTCCATGCGAACTTCATGTGAGATGAAAAGGTATAGATTCCGTGCATTTTCCCCATTACTCCGACCCCCGCCGCACTTCCAAAGCTGATCAATGATCCGCCAATCCCTGCAGTCATTGTCACAAGCATCCATTGCGCTTGATCGATAGCCGGATTTGCTTTGAGAACTGCTGACATGACCGGCACATTATCGACAATGGCAGATAAAAATCCTATTCCGATGTTGACTATGGTTGGATTGAATATTTCATACAATTTCGCTGCATATTCCAAAAATCCAATAAAGTGTAATGCTCCCACTGCGGCCAAAATACCGAAGAAAAATAGTAATGTATTATTCTCAATCTTGCTCATTGATTGAAAAATACTGACGTCTTGGTTATATTTTTTCTTCAAAAAATACATATAAATTTGTAAAATCGATAATCCAAAAAGCATGCCCCACATCGGTGGCAGATGCATTACTTGTTTTCCGATAACCGCCAATGCGATCGTGAGGGCACCGAAAGCAATGATGACTCGTCCTCCTTTGAGGATTTTAATTTTTCCCGCCGCTTCGGGATCACCCTCTTTATTCGGATCCAAATCGGGAACATACCGACTCAAAAGATACGCCGTTACCACCCATCCCATAAAAGCCGCCGGGAAAAGATACAAAAACTCACTGAACGCCCCTTTTTCAGCTGCCCATACCATTAGTGTCGTAATATCACCGAACGGACTCCACGCTCCTCCGGCATTTGCCGCCACAACAACGTTGATCGCACTTGGAACCAAAAACTTTTTATTTTTGTCATCTATTGTCAATAAAACAGTTGAGAGGATTAATGCCGTTGTCAGATTATCGGCTACTGGAGAGATGAAAAATGCCAATAAACCTGTGATCCAAAACAGCTCCCGATAGCTGTAACCTTTGGCAATCAATTTCGCCCGTAAAGCACTGAAAACTCCACGCTCGATCAATGCTTCGATATAGGTCATCGCGACAAACAAAAAGAAAAATATTTCGGCAATTTCCAAAATTAAATGGTCGATTGCTTGTTCAAACGGAGCGAAATCGGCACCGATCCAAGCATAATAAAACCCGATCAACACAAACATAAACGTTCCGACAAAAAGGGCAGGTTTGGCTTTATCAATGTGATATTTTTCTTCCATCGCGATAAAGTAATATCCCACAATAAAAATGGCTAATAGAAACCATCCAAAAGGATGTGTTACAAAATCAATTGCCGTATGCTCTGCTGCTATTTGGGCGGTCATTTTCTAAATACCTTGCGTAATATAATGGACACCCAGCGGTTCGGTTCTCTTTAAAGCGGATTCAACAATAGATCGGGCACAAAGCAAACGTAACCGAAGTAATCTTCCTACGTCATCCTGCATCATCGCATTAATTGCGTCCAAAGCCTCCTTTAATCCTTCCGGAGTACGGACAATCGACACATGATCCCACATGATATGGCGTAGGGCATCTTTTTTCTCTTTGTCCCCCTCAACCTCTAACACTTCCGTTGAAAGTTCAAATGTTCTTTCACACCTTTTAATTGCTGTTTTTTGGATGGATTCTACTGCTTTAAGGGCGAATACAAGCCCCTCCAAGAGCGAATTACTGGCAAGACGGTTCGCTCCGTGTACGCCGGTACACGCAGCTTCACCGGCAACATAAAGCCCTTCAATTCCGGGGACATGTGCATCCAAATCGCTTTTGATTCCCCCAATAGCATAATGAAATGCCGGCGAGATAGGGACACGCTCTTTGGGCAGATGAAACCCAAGCTCGTTCAGAGATTTATAGATATTTGGGAAACGATCTTTAAAATAATCAACTTCAAAATCCTCGCACGAGAGATAGACCTGTTTCGATGTCCGTTTTTTATACTCAAAAATAGCACGACTCACAATATCTCTCGGAGCCAATTCGCCTCGTGCATCGTATTCAAATAAAAACCGGTAACCGTGTTCATCCACAACATGCGCCCCTTCACCGCGAAGTGCCTCCGTAAGGAGAAGTTTACGAGCAAACGTATTCGCTACAAATACCGTCGGGTGAAACTGCATCATCTCCATTGATTCGAGTTCAATCCCTTTTTCGATACAAATCCCGTGAATATCTCCACTGATCGTCGAGGCATTGGTATGATATTCAAACAGCGATCCGACACCGCCGCTGGCGATAATGACATTATCCGCATAGATAAGACGCCGTTTCCCCTCTGCAATCACCTCTACGCCGCAACATTGAGCGTTTTCAATTAATAAATCGCTTACCGTTGCATCACTTAACATCGGATGGGGATTTTGAGTCAGCAAAAAATAGTGCAAATGACGCCCCGTTGCATCACCGCCTGCATGTAAAATCCGGCTACGAGAATGGGCGGCTTCTCTCGTATAAAGAAGATTTCCTTCCTCATCGGAGTCGAATAAAAATCCGCGCGCTATCAAATCACGAATCACCCCTTGAGAGTTTTGACTCATGAGCTTTACCGCATTCTTATCACACAATCCGGCACCGGCATCAATCGTATCACTAATGTGTAACGAAATATCCGCATCGTTGTACGCCGTTGTCACTCCCCCTTGGGCATAATAGGTATTACACTCCCAGGGATGTGATTTATTGATAACCAATACTTTTTTGGTTTTAGGAAGATTTAGGGCTGCATACAATCCTGCAATCCCCGAACCAATTATGACAACATCATAACGCAACGGAAGAGCCTTCGACCTTGGTCGGTTTTTCATAATACGGAGGTGCTTTATAGCCGCATCCACTCATACTAATCATTACTGCAGCACTCATTAAAGCCATTATTAGCACTCTTGCCATTTTTTCCCCTGTCACGTTTTCATTGGGGATGTTATAATAGCTACCATAAATTATTGATTAAGTGCAGATTATATGATTGAACACATTCGCTCTTTACCGCAACAAGCCGGAATATATCAGTACCTCGATGCAAAAGGGAGAATCCTCTACATCGGCAAAGCCAAAAACCTCTCCAAACGGGTTAAAAGCTATTTTAACCTTACCCCATCTCTAAGCCCGAAACCGACCCTTTCGTTACGTATTCAAAAAATGCTCTCCGAAACGGTTGCCCTACACACCATTATCGTAGAAAATGAACACGATGCTCTGATTTTAGAAAACTCCCTGATCAAACAGCTCAAGCCCAAATACAATATTCTCCTGCGAGATGATAAAACCTACCCCTATCTGTACGTTGACATGGACGAAAAATATCCCCGTTTTGAACTGACGCGCAAAATTATAAAAGGAAAGGCAATCCGCTATTTCGGTCCCTATTCCAGCGGCGCACGCGACATCCTCGATTCACTGTACGAATTACTGACACTGGTACAAAAGAAGAGTTGTTTACATTCCAAAAAAGCGTGTCTGTATTATCAGATGAATCAATGCCTTGCTCCGTGTGAGTTTGATGTTGCACGTGAAAAATACCTCGAATTCGTGACACAGGGGATAGGATTCATTAACAATAAAAAGCTCCTTATCCGTACCTTGGAAAAAAAGATGGAGGAGTACAGCGAACATCTTAGATTCGAAGAGGCTTTGGTGCTACGGGATCGGATTGAACGGATCGGAAAAAGTGAACTCAAATCCCAAATTGATCTTGCATCCACTGAAGCATTTGATATTTTTGCGATTGCCACCGATGAGAGCCGAGGATGTGTTGTCCGAATTTTTATTCGAGAAGGTAAAATTGTCTCGGGCACACACGATTTTTTTACCCTTAACGATACATTTTCACAGGATGAAGCTTACGAACGTGCACTTATGGGATTTTACGGTACTCAGAAACCACCCATTGTAGCCCCGATTTTAGTCGCCCACCCGTTTGAATCACGTGAATGGATTCAAGAACATCTTACCCTCTTGTTTGAGAAAAAAAGTTCCATTGATATTCCGCAAAAAGGGAAGAAAAAAGAGCTTGTCGAATTGGCATTGGCTAATGCGCGTGAATTATTACGTACACCGAAACCGTATAATGAGACTCTTTTAGAAAATATCAAAACCCTTTGCCAACTCCAATCTCTCCCTTCCCGAATCGAAGTATTCGACAACTCACATCATGGAGGTTCCGCTACCGTTGGAGCAATGGTTGTCTATGACAACGGTTCCTTTGATAAAACATCTTACCGTACCTATCATCTGCATGAGAAAGATGAATACGGTCAAATGAGAGAGATGCTCACTCGACGCATTAATGCATTTGAATCAAATCCTCCTCCTGATTTGTGGATCCTTGACGGTGGCGAAACATTACGTTCCCTAGCCCTTGATCTTCTCGCTTCCAATGGCGTAAATATGGAGGTTATCGCCATCAGTAAAGAAAAAATCGATGCTAAATCGCACCGCGCCAAAGGTGCGGCACGAGATATCCTCCATACCGATCAGGAAACTTTGCGATTGGAAAGCAGCGATAAACGGCTGCAGTGGTTTCAACTTTTACGTGACGAAGCACACCGAAGTGCCATTACGTTTCACAAAAAAAGTAAAATCAAACTCGACCAACACTCCAAACTCTTACATATAGACGGTATCACAACACCCAAGATTCATAAACTTCTCGACTACTTCGGAACATTTGAAGCAATTGCACACAGTGATTTTGAGACGCTTCGGGATCTTATCGGGACAAAAGATGCGAAAAATATCCAAAATTTTTATACTAATGGGGAATCTAAGTAATCTTTTATAGAGTTTATGCCATATTCCACTGATTATGTTTTCAGTAGTTTTTTAGAAAAGGGGTCAGTTTCTATGGAAAAGCCTATTCCAGTTGACGAAGAGTATTTTTTCGAAGGGCGGGCCATCGTTAGTGAAACCGACCTAAAAGGGATCATCACTTTCGCAAACCGCAAGTTTTGTGAAATTTCAGGCTATACGGTTGAAGAGTTGGTTGGAAAGCCGCATAATATTATCCGTCATCCCGATATGCCAAAAGCAGGATTTGCACAAATGTGGAAAACCATTCAATCAGGTACCATCTGGCACGGATTGGTCAAAAATTTACGCAAAGACGGTAAATACTACTGGGTTGATACCGAAGTAAGCCCTAGCTATGATGAGAATGGAAAACTAAAAGGGTATATAGCAGCACGAAAACCGGCGTCACGTAAGAATATCGAAGAGACCGCTGCGCTTTATCAAAAAATGCTTGAACAAGAAAAATAGGGGGGGCGAGTGCTATTTTATAATCATAAACAAGAATTTATAGGGATCGATGAGGAGGGGCTCAGGCTTCTCAATTATGCCTCAATGGAGGAGTTGCTAAGCGTATGCGGTGATGTTGCTGATTTATTCGCCAAAGAACCCGGCTATATCCACAATTTTAAAAACTTTGGATGGATTGACTTTTTGCTCCATGCCGATTCGGATGCAAGCTCCGCAATCGTTCACGGCAATGGCCGAACTTTTACCTGCACATTAAGTGTGCAAAAGCTATTCTTATCCGAAAACCTTTCCGAAAATGGTTATATCATCGATATGACTCACGTGAAATCGTTAAGCGGTGAAGAGGTTAAACCCCATATTATTACACCGTCTCCCTATACAGCAAAAACATCTCCTGTTCCTGAAAGCTTTCCGGAGGTCCCTTCTCCTGAGGTTTCTATTCCGTCAAGTTTACCCGATTACGGACATATCACTCCTACCGTATTAAGCGAACCCGATACGTTGGATGTTCCATTATTTGAGGAAAAAGAGCTTATATCCGAAGATGATTTATACGCAAATTTATCACTTCCTTTGAGTC
The DNA here is from genome assembly GCF_041651515.1 of Sulfuricurvum sp. Classification (GTDB taxonomy): domain Bacteria; phylum Campylobacterota; class Campylobacteria; order Campylobacterales; family Sulfurimonadaceae; genus Sulfuricurvum. The sequence continues at coordinate 68,110 of NZ_JBAZJF010000002.1, read as the reverse complement.
ATGAAGAACTTTTACAAGAAGAGGGACATTTACCGATTGTTCCAAAACCTGCAGAGCGCCCTATGCTTGGAGATTCTCACTACAGCCATAGCGAGCAAGCCTTTATTAATAATCTCAAAACCGATAAATCCTATCAATTTGATCCTAAGGTAGCAGCCAGTGAACTTGGATTACCCGTTGATCTCATTGAAGAGTTTATTGGGGATTTTATTCAGCAAGCCAATGAATTTAAAGAAGAACTGTTTGAAGCCGTTCTTAAAGGGGATATGAATAACCTAAAAATTCTTTCTCACAAACTTAAAGGGGTTGCTGCCAATCTTCGTATTGAAGATGCATTTGAAACATTAAGCATCATCAACACTTCCGATGATTCAGCTGAAATAGAGGCCAATCTCAAATATTTTTATGCCATTATCCGTAAACTTGAAGGAAAAGAACCCGACTCTTTCCCTGAGACGGAATCCCTAGAAAGAGAAGAGACAGTTACCCCTTCTGTAACGCAATCGACGGATACGTATCCGAAACAAACCCTTCAAGATGATGATATTTATGAATTCTCCCTCAAACAACACGACAATGAACCTGTTTTGGTTCACGAAGAAGATTTATACCCATTACCGATTATTCCAGAGGAACCTCCTGTTGAACCTTCGGATGAGATTCTAGAAAATGTCTCTGAAAAAAATGATACAAAAATAGATCTCTCGCCCGTACCGGAAGAAACCCTCTCCGAAGAAGTGGAAGTAACCCTTCATTATGATGGCAGTTCCATTGCAGGTTCCCTCGGAATAAGCCCCCAATTTATGAAAGAACTTCTGAATGACTATAAAAGTGAAGCTCAAAATGCTTCAGAACGGATAAGCGGTGCAATCGGAGCTTTTGATACCCATTCTTGGAAGAGAATAGCAAGTGAATTAAAAGGGATCAGCGATAACCTTCGTTTAGCCGAAATATCCGAAGAACTTGCCATTTTATCTCAGACCAACGATGCTCAAGAAGCCAACAAAGCCTCCAAACGACTTGTTGGCTATATCGCGCAATTATAAGAGGAAATACCCATGCAATTAGGACTTAGAAATCGACTCCGCCTGATCAGTCTCTTACCCATTCTGATCCTCTTTACATTAGCCAGCTACTACGTTTACAATGCGTATATTAGTTATCAAGGAGCTCAACAGCTTCAAGTCAGACTTGAGGGAAATAAGCAGCTTAATGAATTAATCAACAATCTTTCTCGCGAGCGGGGAATGACCGTTATGTACATGGGAAGTGCATCCCCTGCAACGCTCAAATCGCTTCACGCTCAACGTGCTATTGTAGATCAAAAAATCACCGATTACCAAACCTACCTTAATTCCATTAAACAAAGCAATACGTCTGAAAGCGCAAAAGCTACCGCACTGAGTGAAATTGTTAGCAATCTCCAAAAAGGGATAAATCAATCTCGCCCACTTGTCGATAGCAAAACGGCAAATTTCGATAAAGTTTTTACCGACTTGTACAGTAAGTCCCAAGAGACACTGATAAATGAACTTGCCGCACTGGCAACGCTTCAGTTTGACGGAGAAATCAACTCCCTCTCTTCAACCTATCTCTCATTGGTACGTGCGAATGAGTACAGCAGTATCGAACGCGATTACATCACCTACGTTCTTGCACGCGCGACACCGCTTGCTGAAGAAGAACTCAACAAATGGATCTCTCTGATTGCCAAAGCCGACTCTTTCAATATCGAGGGAATGAGTAACAAACCGATCCAAGCGGAACTTCAGAACCTACTGTTTAATGAAGACAATACTGAACTTTTCCTCGATATCACAACTGAGCGAACCGGTATCTTGCAAGCCAGTTCAAACGGATCGTACCAAACGCAATCAGGTATTTGGTTCGCTATGATTTCAGAAAAAATCGATGCTATCAATGAAGCGGAAAAAGTCTTAATCAATGCGATGGATGAACGCGCTTCACTGGTTCAGAAACAAGCGGTGCAGCTTCTTATCATCGCAATTGTTGTTTGGATATTAGGAGTTTTAGTTGCTGTTCTAGGGTACTTATTCTCTGCAGAGATCACCACAAATATCAAAAACCTTGAATCGGTCCTTAAACGTGTTGCCGAAGATACACATGATAATGAAGCTGAAGCTCTTAGTCATACCATTAACCTTGATACAGCAGACGGCACCGCGATGGCCTATGCCCTTTTGGAGCGTATTATTGAGCAAACTCTCAATGATAAACAATACGCACTTGAAGCATCTGAAGCCAAATCTATGTTCTTGGCCAATATGTCACATGAAATTCGCACACCGCTTAACGGTATCGTTGGATTTACCGAATTGCTTAAAGATACTGAACTCCACGATGAACAGCGCGAATTCATCGATATTATCGAAAAAAGTTCTGAAAATCTTCTTGAGATTATCAATAATATTCTTGACCTCTCTAAAATTGAAAGCAATAAACTTGAAATTGAAGAGATCGTCTTTAATCCGATGGATGAATTTGAAAGTGCCGTTGAAGTATACGCCGTACGCGCCTCTGAAAAGCACATTGACCTTGCATGTTACGTCGACCCAAGTCTTGAGCGTCCGCTCAAAGGGGATCCGACCAAGATTAAAGAAGTTATTATCAATCTCCTTAGCAATGCAGTTAAATTTACCAACAGCGGTGGTTCGGTCAGCGTCGATATCCGCCGTGAAGAGTGTGAGCAACTTAATCGTGCACGCATCCGTTTCCAAGTCAAAGACAACGGTATCGGAGTTACCAGTGAACAACGATCCCGTATTTTTGAAGCCTTTTCGCAAGCGGATACCTCCATTACACGTAAATACGGCGGTACTGGCCTAGGGCTAACCATCTCTAGCCGATTTGTCGAATTGATGGGGTCACGATTGGATCTTGTCAGTGAACCGGGAAGTGGTACCACGTTCTTCTTTACCCTTGAATTTGAAGAGATTGAGACCCTTAATGAACCGTTGAAAGGATCCTTTTCTAATATCAATGCCGTCATATTAGAAAGTAATGTAAAGAAAAAGCTCCAAACGACCTATCTTAAGGAGTATTTAGATTATTTTGGCGTCAGCTACACCACCTTTCATGAGAAAGATGAGCTCAAACTCTTGGAGCGACAAGTTAACTACGATCTGCTCTTCATTGACAATGATTATTCTGATGATGAATCATTACTAGAATATGCAGCCTCACAAGAACAACTCGTACTGATTACCAAATCGTACTATATGAAGAAAATCGATTCCATGGGAATCGACATTTTTAAAGTTCTTTACGAACCTCTTAACAGTTCAAAAATACGTTCCACATTGGAAGCATATGACGCAGAAGCATTTAGCAACCGTAAGCAAAAAGCAACTCGTCGTAAAAAATTCGATGAAAAAAGCTCTAAATTTTCTGCAACAGCCTTAGTTGCTGAAGACAATGTTATTAACCAAAAACTGATCCGCCGTACCCTAGAAGACTTAGGGCTTGAAATCACGATTGCCAATAATGGTCTTGAAGCATTCGAAAAACGTAAAAACGGCAACTATGATATTATTTTTATGGATATCCAAATGCCGGTACTTGACGGTATCGAAGCAACCCAAGAGATTCTCGACTTTGAAGAGGATTACAATCAACACCATATTCCGATCATTGCGTTAACGGCGAATGCACTCAAGGGAGATCGTGAACGGTTTATTGCGGCCGGTATGGATGAGTATACGACAAAACCTTTGGTTCGTTCCGAATTGGTTTCTTTACTCAACAATTTCCTCTCCCATAAAATTGTTGATATTAAAGTTATACCAAAATCGGCACATGAAATTAACACGCTACAGAGCGAAGAAATACTTACTAATGATGGATCCGATGATCTTGAAGTCAATGAACCAATCGTAGAGGATATTCTACCGTCTGCAGCAAATGAGGTATTACCTGCCGATCCAATAATATCTGATGCTTTTGAATTACCGCCACTTATGGAAGATATCGAAGAAAAAGAAGTGACTATAGAAGAGCCTATCAAAGAAACTGAAGCAGTGAGCGTCGAAGAAAATCACCGTTCAGCCTATGATGCCGATATTTTGATTGCAAAACAAAATATTCTTGAAATGAAACTCTTTACCAAGATTTTTGACGATTTAGGATACACATACAAAGGGGTTACAACGGCAGATCAATTAGGTGAAGAAATTTCAAATCATCGCTATAAACTTGCTTTATTTGATAAGACACTTCGCGAATTAAATCTCAAGGAACTGCATGATATAATTCACTCACAAAACAGTGATATCTCACTTGTCATGCTGACAGACCCTAATGCAAGTGACAATTCTGAAGACGCCTTGTACGTGCATGAGATCCTGAAGAATATTGTAAACAAAGACTTATTACGTCTTGTTCTTGAAAAATTTATCTAAAGCAGGGAAATTAAATGATTGAGAAAAAACTAAAAGTGCTTGCGGTTGATGATGATATGATAAACCTCAAGCTTCTCAAAACAATGCTGATGAAGGCCCCCAATGTTTCCCAAGTTGTAGAGGCAAAAAATGGTGCCGATGCAATCGGTGTACTCAAGACTCAAGATGATATTGATATTATCTTGCTTGATATCATTATGCCCGTTATGGGTGGTATCGAAATGCTCAAGGTCATTCGTGCCGATGAATCGCTTCGACAACTCCCCGTCATTGTTCTTACGACCGATGAAACAAAAAAAGGGGAAGCACTGGAGTGTGGAGCTAATGGATTTTTAATGAAACCGGTACGTGAAAAAGATGTTCTCTCTAAGATTGCACAACTAGCGCTCTAACCTTTTATTTTCTCTTCTCCCAATCAACAGGGGGAAAAAGCTTTCTTATCAAAAAGCCTGCCAACTCCGTTGATGTATCTGTATTGGATCAGTCGAAAGATTATGATCCACTACAGTGGTGTCTATCAGTACACGAGTATCTTGTGAAGTATTTTCATCCAAAACATTACATGTTCCACCCGTAGGATGTGCACCTCTAAAGGAATAGTGCATCGATACAGCTATATCAAACATTGTAGTAGTTCCACTTGCATCTTTGACAGTAATATTGAGTTGATTAAGACAACCAGGTTGATCAAACCCCTGTACTCGCATCACCGCGTATTCTGTCGCACTTTGAGCTAAAAGCTCTGCCTGAGCCCTTAAATAGTTATCACCTACCGATTTGTTACTCTGAGCCGCATTGCTAAGCAGCATAACACCACCCAAAGCGACCAATAAAATCACCAAAATGGCTAAAATCATTGCAAATCCATAACGTTTAGTAGCGTACATGCACTCTTCTTTCACGGCAAATATCATTCGAACTCGCACTGCTTTCACTCAAATTTGAATCGATTCCACGCATACACACTTTTAATCGCCATACTAATCCACGATCGTTAAGATTGATTTGATTTTGAAAATCTTGCGCATCATAATCAGCATAAAAATGGGCAACATTTTCTGCTAAAAGGTTCTTATTACCTGAAGTATACCGTATCGATTGCCATGGCATAAAATTATTATACATCCAAAAACTACCATTATCGTCAACCCTAAACGCGTATCCTGTACGAAGCAAATAAGCTCTTTTACCCTCCACTGGCGGTCGATCTACGGTGATCGTTGATGATGTTAAATTATTTACAGGAATAAAATATTTTTCAAGTGTTCCCCCTGTATTATCCCAATTAAATGCTCTACATGTCGTCCCGATTCCTGAATTATTGTAAATTGCTGCATCATAAAAACTCAATCCACTTAATGTTCCAATAATACTATTAGCAATCGTATAGTCTCCCCCTCGCATCGTAATCGTAGAGCCTGAAATATTCACATCTTCATTCCATCCTGGGACTATTGTCCCATTGCCCAATAAACTGTCCTGATCCACCGATACAAACGCTACCGTATAGTCATTTAGATCATTTAATACCGGCGTTCCATTACATCCTGTTGTAGCTCCTCGATCCAAATTGACGATCGAAGTACTAATTGCATTTTCAAAATATTTGGAGAGTTGTTCAAGAACCTGGTCGGCAGTTGCAACTCTCTTGGTATACTCGGCAGTACGAAAAATACCTTCATAATAACTTCGAATCGCTTCAAGAGCAAATCCCGCAACGATTCCTAAAATTACAATAACAAAAAGAAGTTCAATCATAGTAAAGGCACTGCGTTTAAAAAAATGATTCATTTAATTGCCTTTATTCGATTTAAAAAAGGTGAGTGTCGTATCAACACCCAGCGTTGCATCAGTGAACTGGGTCACCACCCGTTTTAGATGACTTGTCCCTGTTGCTGCGGGACTCATAGAACCCGATTTACCTAAAATCCAGGTAGCCGTTGCCGTATTGCCGTTCGTTGTTAGATCTGAGCTCACATAACTAACAGCGTACGTAGCAGAGACACTATAGGGGGCTCCGCCACCGGTAGGGGTGATGCTAATCGTCTCAGTTCCGCCATTAAGTTTTTCAATCCCTTTTGAAGTATTCCCATCAGCTTCTCCAACTCCATTGCCCACAACTGTAGGAATATTCGATGGTGTGCTATTTAAATCGTTACACTGCACATTCGAATCACTATTTACTCTATACCAAATCATACCACTACCACGAGAACAATTTAAATCGATTGCGCTAATCCATAACGGACCTGAATCCGATGCATTGTAATTTCCATCCCAACGCGCTTGTGATTTATCAATCAACCACCCTTTCAAACGAGAGAGTACATCATCATCAATCATTGATATTTTTGAGGCTTGAGCAGCAATACTCATCATTGAAGGGATAGACAATACACTAATGGCAATGATCACAATAGCAAAAATAAGCTCGATCATCGAAAAGGCATGCCGCATCACCCCACTCCTCATTATCGCACCGCCGGAGCGTAATCGCTGGTACTATGCCATAAACCGCTATTACTGGAAGCTTTATTTGATTTATTCAATGTCGCATCACTCTTCGCACTCCCTGTCACCCCCATAGCCGGTACAACGTTGATGTTAAAACACGGATGAGTCATGCAATCAAGATTTGCCGCTGATGGATCGGAATATGTCAATGCGTTAACTCCGTACCACAACCATGAATCCGTATCAATATGGGCTTTGGCACTGTACGGAGGCGTTTGGGATGTAAAAGTATACGTCTCGACACCACTCCCTATCGAAGGGCTGGAAGCATTGGTACTCGTAGAAGTTGTCCCCTGCTGGAGTCGTGTGACGTTTGCATCCCCGTCGGTTGTATCGTTGTGTAATGTATTGCTGTACCATACACTTTCATTTTTGCTTGGCGCAAGTGTCACTCCGGCTATGATGGGAGCATTATACACCTCATACCACGCATACGCGACCGGCTGTACTGATGATCCAAATACCCGAATATCTTTTGGAATAATCCGGCCATACACGAACGTAGCGTTACCGTCGGCATTTTGAACACGCGATCCGGTAATATCTCGAGCTGCGATAGCAGCTGCTCCCGTATAATGTGAACTCACCGTAATATTGGTCTCGTTGCCATCTATCCGAAACGGATTGATAGGAACATTGGGGGACATATTATAATTAAACCGGAGCATTTTGGAGGTATTGCTCTCATTCCAGCTTAGCGTTTTGGTCCCGTTGGCATCTGTCCCCGTTCCAAATCCCAGAAGAACATTGGAAATCGATGTTTCGTTTGCATCTCCCATAACGGTATCAAATACGGATGCCGTTACCGAAAGCGGATTTTCCCATGCACCGCTGCGGAAATTTTGGGTAACCGCATTATTGTTATTAAAGGCATTGATAGTGAGATTAAACCGACCTGACATCGTCTGAAGCGTTGATAACGGATCCCCTTGTCGGATCATGTAGGTGAAACTTCCGGGAACTCTGTTATTGGTCACCGTTGCGATCGATATATTAAAATCAAACGGAATAAAGGTTGCATTCACATCACCGCAGATATACGTTCCGCTGCAATCCAGCGAAGTATCGTCATTGTCCACAGCGGCCCATAGTTTATCCATCACCCGAAGCCCCATTTTACCCACATCCGAAAAGTTAATCGGAGCGACTTCATTTGAACCCGTACTGCTTTGCACAGAGATGCCGTTACTCATATTAAAGTCATTGGCACCCATTGCATATACCCCGACCAAGCCGCCTGTCGTATCGAGTGTTCCGCTCGGATAGTAGCGAGCAGTAGTATTGAGTTCAAAAACGGAGCGGGCACCGGTCACATTATAATCAACGGTTAAATTTCCAATTGCATCCAATGCCTGAATTGTAGTATTGTAATCCAATGCTGATGTGAGCAAATCGGGCCAGTGCGACGAAGTCGAGGTTATTTGAAACGAATTTGGACGTATTGCAAAATTGTCTCTTGAACAGTTGCTGGTGCCATTGACAGCATCTGACAGACACATCAAACATCCATACGTATTATTATATTGCGCAGGTGAAATATTTCCTTTACTTCCGTTTGCATTGTACGCATTCGAATCGCATGCAGCGTCATATCCATTCACGGCAGTGACACACGTTGAAACATTGTAATTTGGAAATAATGGAGAAATTTTATCTTTATTTCCATTGAGACATTGCGGAACCCCTTTAAGATTACCTGTTATCCCACTCTGTTGAACACAGTTATTGCCCTGAAAACTGCTAAAAGAAATTTTGTTCCAATCGATAAAATGGACTTTTACTCTTCCAATTTGCTTCGCATTGGCTGCCATTGAAAATACATTAGAGACTGCTGAATATTGATTGGCATTATGAACAAACGTTGCCGTTACATCTCCTGAGCCGCTACTAATAGCCTTATCTTGCGAACACGCATCATCCGATAAACGAAACAAAACCAGCATATCATAGGTACTGCCACTATATATTGTCGGCTGATACGTTGGACCGCTACCCAAATATACTGCGGTTACTTGGGTATTACTTTTAGCTGCAATTTTAGTTTTTAACCCTACTAAATTATTATAACTGTAGGTATTGTCAAAAAAATCCACAGCATCGATTAGACCACCATAAGGGATTGCCCCTCCGACAGTACCAGCCGTATTGATATTACTTTGACCTGTCACGGTAACATGTTCGCCTGTTTCAGCATTGTAATAATCCGAATAAGCGATATTTGTCACATTAGCTTCTGCAGCCGATTGGTTATAATCGCTTCGAACGGTAATCGAAAACTGCATTAAATAACGATCACTGACTGCCATATAAGGGATATTACACCACAGTTTTGTTGCTTGTGCCGGATTGTTGTTTGCATAGTCTACGGAACAATTCGCATCTCTTGGCAAACTTGCACAGGCTGGATCGGTGGAACCGATCGCACAATGATAATTTGCTTCATTTATTGATTTGAGACGAAGACTATTTTTGAGTGTCGTTGCATTGCGATCAATAATATTGAGGAGCATATCCCCCCCCACCGTGGAAGAGAATGTGTCGTAAATCGTAATATTTTTAGCGGCTTCAGTACCTGAGTTATTAAAATCAAGGGTATATTGAACGCTGTCGCCCGGATGAAGTTGTTGGTTATAACTGGTATTGGAATCTTTACGAAAGGCGCTGATGTCAGGCGTATAAATATCAAGTGACAGCGCGATCATACCCGGAAAAGATTGATCACTACTATTGTTTCCGGCTTGAATACCAAGGCGAAGTGTCGTACTGGTTTGATTTTTATCAATACATGCTACAACTGCACCACCGTTTGTTTTACAACTGGTCGATACTTCAAATGTATCTAAATCAATTCCGGGATTAAAATCCCTACCTGAAGTTATCAGTGCACTATTTATCGTGATAGTATCATTTAGTTGTTTCCCAACAAGGTTAGCACTATTAGTGAGATTATTCATCGTGCCACTTTTATTGGAAATTTGAACCTTTTCTCCCGTTAATTGTCTTTCTGACCCCATTGTGTAAAATGCCATAGTACCTGTTGGTATCTGGCTAAGTGGAGTTAAAAAACCACTCACATTGATATCAATACTCTGAAACGTACCAAAATTAGGGGTTAATGGCTTAAATCCATCGTATATTGAAACATTTTTATATTTTTGTCCTGACGCGATAGGACGCGTATATTCAACAATAAGTGACCATCCACCCATTGGACCCCACGCAACGTTATTGGTAGCTATATGTGGGTCATACAGGTAATCGTCCGTACCGGGTGTCACCTTAAGATTTCCAACGGTAAACGTTTGTTTATTTGAAGCGTAGCCTCCATTTTGCACGATGTTAGTAACATCCACCATTGCTTGGTACATGAGACGAAATCCTTTTGTACCGGTTGTATTATTCATAAAAGCATATCTATCCACTTGTGTAGCTGTTACATTATGATTAGTTCCATCGGGAGTACGAAGAATGACACTGTCGTATCCTGCTGTAGCAGCATCATATGCAGCTTGAGTACCGGTAGTGCCATGAATGTGTCCACTCCAATATAGATAAGCTTTCGTTACTGTTGCGTCTGAGGGAATCACTAAGTTGGCACTAGAAGAATCGAGTGAAATTTTTGATGTAGGTATATCGGTTAATAATGTACTATTTGCTGAATAAAGATAACCTGTATATCCCCAATCACACTGCCCGTTAGACTTTGTAACACACGTTATAGGTGCTCCGGTGACATTGAAATCACCGTAAATATTATCACCAGTTGTTCCGTTAGTATTGCGTAAAGTAAAAGGACGGTTGTCTTCTACCACCCATCCAGCATATAAGGTTGTATTTAAAATCAAACTAACCATGACCAAATAGATCAATATATGCAATCGATTACCGGTTTTCATATCATCCTCCTTGGGATTTTAAGGTGCATAATAGAAATGGGCTCGGTAGCACTTCGATATGAACCCAGTTTTTCCAATCCGATAGTATCGGTTATAATGCCCTTTTTCTAAAATATCTTTAGAGAGCACGCCATTCTTTTGATTGTAATCTCTATACTATTAAAAAGCGATTAATGGGCGTTAATAATTATTGTATTTTTATTCTCTTTTGTTTTCTTCCAAAATTATTGACGTTTTATATTCCTGTGCTATAATCAAAATTCAACCCAATACAAGGTGGACATTATGAATATATCTCTCGTCGGACGCCATATCGAGCTAAGCGATACCATCAAAGAGCATTTGATGCATTCGATCGATACTCTCACCAAATATCATCTCGACCTTATCAGTGTCAGTGCAATCGCATCTACCAATGAACGAAAAAAAGGGGTGAGCATCGAATTTACGATCAATGTCGCCGGTAAAAACACGGTTGTCATCACCCAGCGTGATAACGATCTTTATGCCGCTATTGACATTGCAATCGAGCGTGCTCAGAAAGCACTTCGCCGTCTGCACGATCGTCTAAGCGATCATAAAAATGAGGGGATGAATGAGGCGAAAAATGCCGCTGCCCATACCGTCGATCTGCATGCAGTCGGTGAAGCGATGGAAGATGAGATTATTCCAATGGAGCTTGAGTTATATAAGCCGCAAGAAGTAGGCGAAATTCTCGATAAACTCAAAGAGAGCAACAAACAATTTGATGTGTTTTACGATATCGAAGGGAAAATGCGCGTTTTATTCAAACGCAATGACGGGAAATTCGGGTTATATTAACCTTTTAGAGGTCAAGGTACCCCTTGACCTCCCGCACGATCTCTTCATCCTCTCCAATATCCGCCCATCGAAATTTTTTACCGCTTTGAATACTCCCCTCTAACAAATCACCCGATGAGCGAAACTTCAAATCCAGTGCCGCGATCTCAAATCCGCTCGTGCAGGTACTAAATGCTGCTAAGCGCTCATTCTTAGCGGTCGCATTGGTATAAAGATAGCAATATCCCTGCAATCCCGTTCGGCTTACCCGCCCGCGCAGCTGATGCAGTGTCGATAAACCTAACCGCTCCGCCCCGACGATAATGACCGTAGAGAGGCGCGGCAAGGATATCCCCACCTCGACTACTGTCGTGGCAAGGAGAATGGATCCTGAAGTACGAAAAGCTAAAAGAACGGCCTCTTTTTCTTTGTCTTTTCCGTGAGTTACGTAAACATTTTCAAATTTTCCCTCCCAAAATCCCCGTGCTTCGTCGATACTTTGGTAATTGATACTCTCGCTCTGTTCTACAAGCGGATAGACGATCAAAACTTGATGTTCTTGGGCAATTTCGGAACGGATATGTTCCAGTAATGCCGGGAAATCGGTACGGGTGATGAGACTCGTCGCAATATTTTTAGTAAAGGGGGTCTGGACGATCAAACTGACGTCGATATGAGCCGACTCAATCATCGCAAGGGTGCGTGGGATGGGTGTCGCGGAGAACTGTAGGTAATGGGGAGAAGTATCGTTGTCGGTGAGCTTGGTCAGCCCATGGCGCTGAGCTGTGCCGAAACGGTGCTGTTCATCCACCATCACCAATCCCGCTTCGGGGAGAGAGCGGTGCAAAAGAGCGTGGGTTCCGATAATAAAATCGTACCCCTCCAAAGACCCTTTTTTCGTCGCATTGGTGACAAGGGCAATTTTGAGATCGGGCAAAAACTTCTGAGCCTCTTCATAGAGCTGTGCCGCAAGGATCGTGGTCGGTGCCATCAAAATAGAGCGATACGGTCGCATCAGTACCACCGAAGCCAATATCACCATCGTCTTACCCGATCCGACATCCCCTACAATCATTCGGCGTGCAGCACTCTCTCTACGCAAATCGGCAGCTATCTCATCAATCGCCTTTTTCTGATCCTCCGTCAGTTCAAAGGGGAGCATTTTCATCCACCCCTTTACATTCCCATTTGCTTTGTACCGGGTCGGATGGAACCGCCGTTTGAGGCGGAGGCGACGCATATAATCATACAATTCGGCAAATTTTAGGGCATGGAGCTGGGATTGACTAAGAGGTTTAGGGGCTTGAGGAAAATGGAGTCCGTACAGCTCTTGGGCAATCGATTCAGGGAGACCGTCCGCCATAAGATTTTGAACAGTAATCATTTTCTCAACCAAACGGCGCATCACATCGGCACGAAGAGGCGTTTTATAGATTGGGACGAGCAACCCCACCGAAGTGATTTTAAGGGGCTGAATTATCTGCCATCGGCCCAACTCCAATGCCGCTTTACCGCTAAAAAAACTCCGCTCGTTTTTAGGAAACTGATGAATCATATAGGGCTTTGGATGAAAGATTATCCCCTCTATTACCCTCTCAAGATTATGGGCAAAAAAGGTAATTTTGAGAGTTTTTGGGGTACGGACAACGTGTTCAACCGTCGCATCTATAACACAGGTAGTATTGTCGGTAAGTTCCTGACTTAGGTGGCGATCTTCAAAGGAAACAGGAGTGATCAGAGAAAGAGCAGTAACACTCCCTACCCCTAATCGGTGAAATTTATCACTCTCTTCACTTGGTAACAATAGCATAGCTTAGATTGCGAATTTCACCGTGACGTTTAATGAAATCATTGAGCTCATCCAACGTCAAGTGCCGGATAAGTTCCAACTCTTGAAGCGAGTAGCCCAGAGGTTTGCCTTGATAATATTCACTAAACGTGCGCCCCAAACGCTGAGAAAGCGTTTCCACGCGAAGCGGTTCTGAACCCAGTAAAAATTTTCGTGCTTGATCGAGCTCTGCTTGAGTGACGCCATCACGAACAAACGAATCGATAACTTCGATAACCGTTTTTTTTGCTTCTGCTTGCGATTCAAGCTTGGTTTGGAGATAGCCGCTGAAGTAGGTATTCGTTTTGGCAACACTAAGCCGTGAATAGGCTGAATAGGCCAATCCGCGCTTAACCCGAATCTCTTCCATAAGACGGCTGCCAAATCCGCTGGAGCCCAAAACAAACATCGCAACGCGAGCTTTATAAAACTCCGAGTCCCCCTCGTTCATCGCAAAAGGAGAACCGAAATAGAGATAGGCCTGCTCGGTTGAAGGGCGCTTTAAAATCGACTCTTTAGGTGTGGTTCGTGGTTGGAAATGGCGTTCAGGGGTAGCATGCCCCACGGCAAGAGGAGCAAGAAGAACGCTTGCTTTGTGTTTGGCTTCCTCCATCCCGATATCACCGCCCATAACGATCAAAACATTGGAGAGAACCAAATGGTGGGAAGCAAACGATTTGATGTCGTCTAATGTAATGGATTTGACACTTGCTTTTGTCCCTATATTTGGAGTTGCCAGTACCGTTCCCTCAAATAAAACGGCTTTAAGTTCATCGGATGCAACCGAGTCAAAATCGGCCTCTTTGCGAGAGATATCACTCAACGTCATGGTTTTAACTTTGTCGAGCGATTTGGCGGTGAAATTAGGTTCTTTAAGCTGTTCGGATAACAAAGAAAGTCCTGTATCAAACTCCTCTTTTAGACTCCCAAGTTCAATAACAAATGTCTCGCTTCCCGCATTGGCGCTTAGCTGAATCGCCCGTGCATCCAAAGCATCGGCAAAACCGACGGAACCTTTTTTAAGAGACCCTTCGTTCAACATTTTTGCCGTACTTTTCGCAAGACCCGCTTTCTTTCCTTCGTCAACACTTCCGCTGCCGGTAAAAATCAGCTGCATTGACACTATCGGAAGACGTTTGTCCTCTTCAAAAATAAAAGGGATTTTTACCCCGTTGACTTCAATAAAATCCAATGTGCTTGCCATAAGTGCTTGCCCTAATAATAAAATCGCTATAAAAAATTTACTCACGCAAACTTTTCCAAAATGTCGTAGGCAGTATTCCGAATTGCCGGAGTTTCGCCGATATCGCGGATAAGACGGACCATTTCATCCTTCGCCATCCGGAATCCGGCACCTGCGCTTCGTACTACGTTCTCCTCCATCATTGTCGAACCCAGATCGTTCGCCCCGTAGAGCAATGCCATCTGACCGATGTAGGGTCCCTGCGTCACCCATGAGCTTTGGATATTAGGAAAGTTATCCAAAAAGAGGCGCGATACCGCCAACAGCCGCAAGTAACGGTTAGAGGATTGTTTCTCGATTTCAGGATGTTCTTCGAGGAGCTGGGTATTCATCCCCTGAAATGACCACATGATAAAGGCGCGAAAACCGCCCGTCTCATCTTGAAGGTCTCGAATAAGATTCCAATGCTCGATAATCTCTTCATCGGTCTCTACCGTGCCGTACATCATCGTAGCCGTCGATTTGATACCGAGCTTGTGCGCTTCGCGGTGGACATGGAGCCACACTTCACTGTCAATTTTTTTCGGGGCAATAATGTCGCGGACGCGGTCACTCAAAATCTCGGCACCCGCACCGGGGATCGAAGCAAGCCCTTTGGCGTGGAGCCGTGAAAGGCACTCTTGAATGGTGATATGGGACACTTTGGCAATATAATCGAGCTCGATAGACGAAAAACCGTGAATAGTGATCATCGGGTATTTGGTATGAATATGCTCCACCAAATCCTCATACCACTCGATTTTGAGTTTGGGGTGGACCCCACCTTGGAATAAAATCTGTGTTCCGCCGATCTCAAGGAGTTCATCAATCTTTTGGTCGATCTCTTCAAAGCTCAACACATACGCATCATCGTTTTTGCCGTGACGGTAAAAAGCGCAGAATTTGCAATCGACCCAGCAGACATTCGTGTAATTGATATTGCGATCGACAACGAATGTCGTGATCCCTTCGGGATGAAGCTCCCGTTTCCGAGCCGTCGCCATACGGCCGAGTTCTATAAGATCTCCGTTGCGAAGCAAATCGAGAGCTTGTTCTTTGGTAAGACGCATCGTACGTTATTTATCTCTGGAAATGGCATCTAAAACGCCATTGATAAATTTAGGCGATTGCTCACTTCCGAATGCTTTCATTACTTCAATCGCTTCATTGATAATCACAGCAGAATCGAGCTCGCCAAACATAATTTCATAGGCGCCAAGGCGCAATGTCGCACGCTCAATGGAACCAAGACGGTCAAAATCCCAATCTTTGAGATGCTTCTCAATCGCCTCATCCACTTGCAACAAATGGTCAATCACCCCTTTAAACAAATCGAGGGCGAAATCACGCTGCTTATTACGAATCTTTTTCTCTTCGAGAATCTCATCGCTGAAATCGGCGATGCTTTGGTTCCCCAAATCATACGCGTACAAAAGACTGACTACCGCCATGCGGGCTTGATGTCGTGTCGCCATTATGCGCCGATCGCTTCATACAGATCAAGCATTTCGATCACAACGGTCATTGCTTCAAAACCTTTGTTCCCCGCTTTTGTCCCTGCACGTTCAATCGCTTGTTCAATGGTATCGGTGGTCAATAATCCAAAAGATACCGGTTTTTTATGTTTTAAACTTACGGTTGCAATCCCTTTGGTCGCTTCAGCCGACACATAATCAAAATGGGGAGTTGAGCCACGAATAACGGCACCCAATGCACACACGGCGTCAAATTTTCCACTGCTTAGAAGCTGCTCAATCACCATTGGAAGTTCAAATGCACCCGGAGCCAAGACATGGGTCAAATCATCAGCATTTCCCCCGTGACGTGCATACGCGTCTTTTGCCCCTTCTACAAGGCGGTCAACGATAAAGTGGTTCCATCGTGTACTTACGATAGCTACCCTTTTCTCTTTACGAACACTCAGTTGTCCTTCGATAATTTTCATAAATTAATTTCCTTTGACTGAATTGATTTTTAAGAGCGTCTCACTTAACGCTTCAAGTTGTTCTAATTTTAGCATATTTGGCCCATCACTCAAAGCGATAGAAGGATCGAAATGGGTTTCGAAGAAAAATCCGTCTACGCCAACCGCTGCAGCAGCGCGTGCGAGATGGGGAACCATAGAGCTGTCCCCCCCCGTTTTTCCTGTTCCGTTGCCGGGCATTTGTACCGAGTGGGTCGCATCAAAAATAACAGGGGCAAATTGCCGCATAATGACCAACGAGCGCATATCAACGACAAGATTTCCGTATCCGAAAGAAGACCCTCTTTCACACAAAAAGACCCCGTTTTTTTGCGCCGCTTCATAGCTGAGTTCATCACATCCGCGTGTTTTTAACACTTTCATAACGGAGTATTGCATATCGCCAGGAGTCATAAACTGCCCTTTTTTGATATTAACGATTTTGTCTGTTTTAGCCGCTGCCACAAGCAAATCCGTCTGACGACACAGGAAAGCGGGGATCTGAATCATGTCGATCACTTCCGCCGCGATAGGAACCTGATAGCTTTCATGCACGTCCGTGACGATCTTGTAACCGAAATCGTCTTTTACTTTTTGCAAAATTCGAAGCCCCTCTTCGATCCCAGGCCCACGATAGCTGTCCAGCGAAGTACGGTTGGCTTTGTCAAAACTCGATTTGAAATAAAAATCAAAACGAGGGTCATTTTGGTAGCGTTCTAATGATTTGGCGATTTTAAAAATCGACTCTTCGCTCTCGATCACGCAGGGTCCGGCTAAAAGTATCATCCACACTCCTATAAGTTAATCTTCATATTGTACTCAAATTCGTTTAAAAGACATTGAGCTGATCGCATTGGCAGCTACAACAGCAGAACTGAATGCCCATTGAAAATTGTATCCACCTAACTCTCCGGTCACATCAACCGTCTCGCCAATAAAATAGAGCCCTTTAATTTTTGTACTTTCCATCGTTTCCGGATTAATCTCATCGCATGCTACCCCTCCGCGACACGCTTCAGCTTTAGAGAAACCGAATGTTCCAGACGGAGACAATGCATACGCGCGGATACGCGAAACTTTCTCCCATTCATCCGTGGTTAAACGGCTGCACGGTTTATCTTCGACCCCGACAGATTCAAAAAATGCTTTTAAAAATCGTTTGGGCAACGGCAATGCGGTGCTAAGTAGTTTTTTCTCTTTTTGGATGGTATTCAGGTTAAAATCAGGGAGGAAATCAATCACTATCTCCCCTCGATGCCAATACAGTGATGCGGAAAGGACAACCAAACCGCTGATCCCTTTGTGGGCAAACAATAGATCCTCATCCAATGTTTTCCCTGCCACTCTAATGCGGGCAGGGAAACTGATTCCACTAAGTTCTTTCATCCAAAACTCACGTGGTTGTAATGTCAAACCCACCAATGCAGGGGAAAATGGTACGGTATGAAGTTCATAGTGTTGGGCGATTTTAAGACCTATATCACTTGCACCGAGTTCTTTATAACTTGCCCCTCCGGTTGCCACGACGATTTTTTCCGCTTGGAATTTTCCTTTATCGGTCAATACGCTAAAGCGCTTTTCTCCCTCAACAGAGAGGATCTTGTGATTTAAAAGCATCTCAGCTCCCTGCGCACGTCCGAGCAAAATCGAAATAACCTCATCGCTGCTTTTCGGGCAAAAGTAATATCGATCTTTTCGGATAACCGGGCGAAGCCCACCGGTATGAAAATACTCTAGCAATCCCTTTTTCGAGAAAACATTCAGGGCATGAGAAACCAGCGATTCATCTCCCAAAAAGTGGCTGCTGTCTACTTCCACATTGGTAAGATTACACTTCCCTCCGCCGGACGCTTTGAGTTTAAGTGCCGGACGGCTATTCCCCTCAATAACGGCAACACTCAATGAGGTGTGTTCCCGAAGCTGTGCGGCACACATGAGACCGCTCGCTCCGCCCCCTAAAATGATAACATCGAAGTGTTTCATTTATCGTTTGACCAACCGAAGAGCCAATCCCATACTTAAAAGTGACACGGCAACAATATGGGTAGTATCCAGTGTCCGATATCCGAGTAGCAGATGAATTATTACCAATACAACGGCAATATAGAGCAATCGATACCATGCCCTCACCCATGGAGCAACTGAAAAAATCACCAATGCCCCGGCTCCCGCGGCTAAAAAGGGATAACTAAAAAATAATTTTCCCAAATATGCCACTGAAAAATGGTGCGAAGCTGCAAAAAAGATCACATGCAAAAAGGCGTACCCTATTGCAAATCCTCCGATAAGTTTTTTAAAAGGTACTAAATCAAACCGTACAAACGTATGCATCGGATTGATCCAAAAGGCCAAGATCAGAAGCCACAAAGCACTAAGAGAAGCCATAATGGAGAGAAAATAGAGACGACTCTGCGGATGCGGAACGCTGTAGGCAAAGGTATGTTCACCCCATCCTATCAGAGCTTCACACCATCCGATCCCTTCTCCGTGTAAATACACAACCCCCATCGCCACCATAGGAATCAAAGCTAAAAAAATAATTACATATCGCATAATGAAAGTGTAGCCAAAAATCGATTGGCTATAATAACGTTATTATTTTGATCAAGGCTTTTTATGTCCAAAAAACTTCATATTGTGTCACTCGGTTGCACCAAAAATCTCGTCGATACCGAGGTGATGCTGGGACGGCTCAAAAACTACGAGATGACCCAAACTTCCGAAGAGGCCGATGTCATTATCGTAAACACCTGCGGATTCATCGATGCAGCAAAACAAGAGTCGCTCAATACCATTTTCAATCTCGATGCAGGGCGTAAAAAAGACTCCGTCCTTGTGATGGCTGGGTGTTTGAGCGAGCGATACAAAGAGGAGCTTTCCAAAGAACTGAGTGAAGTGGATATTTTCACCGGTGTCGGCGATTATGACAAAATTGATGAACTTCTCGCCGCGAAACAAAGCCGCTTTTCTCCCGACGTCTATCTGATAGACGGAGCAGAACGGGTAGTAACGGGATCAACGTATCACGCCTACATCAAACTCTCCGAGGGGTGCAATCAGCAGTGCAGTTTCTGCGCCATCCCCTCATTCAAAGGGAAGCTTAACTCACGTGACTTGGAGAGTATTGCCCGTGAAGTCGAAGGGCTCGTCGCCAAAGGGTATTACGATTTCAGCTTCGTTTCCCAAGACTCAAGTTCCTACCTGCGTGACCAAAATATCAATGACGGCCTCATCCATCTCATCAAGCGGATTGAGCTGATTGACGGAGTGAAAAGTGCCCGTATTTTGTACCTTTATCCTTCCACAACGACCTTGAAACTGATCAAAACGATCGGCGATTCTAAACTGTTCCATAACTATTTTGATATGCCGATCCAACACATCAACGACGAAATGCTCCGCATTATGAAACGGGGTTTCGGAAAAGCCAAAACACTCGAACTGCTTAATGCGATGAAGGCACTGCCGAACGCTTTCATCCGTACCAGCTTCATCGTGGGGCATCCGCTTGAGTCTGAGGCGATGTTCGACGAGATGGCGGAGTTTGCCGGATCATTCGGATTTGACCGTATCAATGTCTTCAGCTACTCTGACGAAGAGGGGACAAGTGCGTACACGATGGAAGATAAAATCCCTTCAAAGACGATCAATGCCCGCGCTAAAAAACTGGGAAAAATCGCCTCAAATGTAGAAGAGTCCAGTCTGCAAAAATTGGTTGGTACAGAGATTCTTCTCGTCATTGACGGGGAGAGCGATGAACACGAGTTTTTGCTCAGTGCACGCGCGCTTCTCTGGGCACCCGATGTAGACGGTGAAATCTATGTCAATGACCGCGAAATCGAAGGGGAACTGACTTTCGGAAAAATTTACCGTGCCCGTATCACCGAAATCGCCGAAAAACGTCCTCTAGCGACTATTACGGGCGATGCTTAATCTCGCCCATCTTGATCGTCTACAAGAGGGGAGAGTTCTCCTTGCCTTCTCCGGGGGCGTCGATTCAAGTGCCCTTTTCCATCTCCTCCTAGAAAATCATATCGCTTTTGATATTGCCCATGTCAATTACCATACCCGCCCTTCCAGCGATGCAGAAGCAGAAAATGCGGAAGAGCTTGCGAAAAAAAACAATTTAATTTGCCATACCCACTCATGCCATCTGGCAGGTGGCAATTTCGAGCACCGTGCCCGTGAAGAGAGATATCGTTTTTTCAGCTATCTGATGAACAAATACTCCTACCGCTATCTCCTCACTGCCCATCAGCTTAACGACCGTCTAGAGTGGCTCATGATGCAGTTTTGCCGTGGTTCCGGTCTGCCTGAGTTACTGGGTATCCGCTCTATCGACTTACGCGACGGGATAACGATAGTACGCCCTTTGCTCGAACATGACCGACAAAGTATTGAGGAGTATTTACACGAGCATTCAATCTCCTACTATACGGATGAAAGCAATGTCGATGAGCGCTATACCCGTAATTTTTTCCGCCACCGCTACAGTGCACCCCTTATGCGCGACTACCGTGATGCAATCCGCCGAAGTTTCCGTTATCTCGAAGAGGACAATGAATCGCTGATTGAGCATATTGATTTTGAAGAATCCGATGGACTTTATTACGTACGTAATCCACTCAATAGCCGCTCTTTGATCGTAGGGATGGATACGCTCCTGAAATCCTTAGGATATGTACTGAGCGGAAGCGAAAAAGAACTTTTAAAAAGTGATAAATGTTGTGTGATCGGTAGAGTTTATGTCGTGTGGATAGATGAAGAATATACGTTTATTGCCCCTTACCATCCCAATGTAGTGATGGATAAGGGGTTCAAAGAAGAGTGCCGACGATTGAAGATAGAACCCAAACTGCGCGGCTTCCTTTACGGATCAGGAAAAGCATGGGCGACTATTCGTCGATTAAAAGACGCTCCAACACCTCTTCGATTCGACTGACACCGACGATCTCAATCGCCGCTTTCACTTCATCAGGGATATCGCTCAAATCGCGATCATAGTTTTTCTGAGGGATCAAGGCCAATTTCATCCCTGCACGATGTGCCGCGATCAATTTTTCTTTTAGCCCGCCGATGGGTAAAACATTCCCGGTCAATGATACTTCACCCGTCATAGCAATATCGGCTCTCACTTTTTTATTGGTCAAAATCGATGCAATAACGGTTGACATAGCGATCCCCGCACTTGGTCCGTCTTTTGGGGTGGCTCCGTCCGGGACATGAAGATGCAGATCAAAGCGTTTATACACCTCACTCGCTTCCAGCGGTATATCGCTTTCGCGCTCGGCAGGGGAATGGGGGATAATCGAGTGGTCTACCGTCAGTTTCCCCTCATCGATCAACGTTTTCACCACCGAGAGGGCGATACGAGCCGATTCTTTCATCACATCCCCCAAACTTCCGGTGAGTTGTAACACCCCTTTACCGTTGATACGGATCGCTTCGATTTTGAGGACATCACCGCCCACGGACGTCCAGGCAAGCCCATTGACAACCCCGACACGGTCGATATGGTCGGTTCGGTCAATCTCGAAAATCGTTTTTTCCAAGAAATCTTTGAGATTTTTCAGACTCACCGTCACTTTTTGGGTGCTCGGCTCTTCGAGAATCTTTTTTGCCGCTTTACGGACAATGTCGGCAACACGGCGGCGAAGGTTACGAACCCCCGCTTCACGGGTATGCTTTTCGATCACTTCCGCTAACGCTGTTTTAGAAATCGAAAGCTCCGCCGTTTTAAGACCGTGTTTTTTGAGCTCTTGAGGGATCAGATACTGTTTAGCGATCTGAAACTTCTCCTGCGGCGTGTATGAACTCACCGAGATAAACTCCATACGGTCACGCAACGGCCCCGGAATCTGCCCCACATCGTTCGCCGTCGCGATAAAAATTGCTTTAGAAAGATCAAGATTAAAATTGAGATAATAATCTCTAAAATGGGTATTTTGCTCCGGATCAAGAATCTCAAGCAATACTGCCGTCGGATCGCCCCGATGCGATTTTGCCACTTTATCAATCTCATCGAGAACGATAACGGGGTTCATCTTTTTCGCTTCAATCACCCCCTGCACAATGCGACCCGGCATTGCACCGATATAAGTACGGCGATGTCCGCGCAGTTCGTTGACATCTTCTAAACCGCCCAATGCAATTCGAACTAACGGACGTTTAAGCGCTGTTGCAATCGAATTTGCCAAAGAGGTTTTACCCACACCCGGAGGACCTGCAAAACAAAGAATCGCACCACGTCCCTCTTTATCGGCAATACCGCGTAATTCAAGAAGCTCTTTAACTGAAAAATACTCCAATATCCGCTCTTTCGGTTTTTTAAGAGAGAAATGGTCTTTGTTGAGCTGATTTTCGACATCATGAATATTAAGCGCTTTTTTCGCCTCTTCCCCATACGGTATCTCTAATACCCATTCGAGATAAGTCTGGATCATCCCCGCATCAGCGCTGTCGGGATGCATCCGGGCGAAACGTTCGAGTTGCTTATTAATCTCTTTATACGCATCGGCGTGCATCTTATCTTTTTTGGCATCAAGTTTTTTACGGAACTCTTCGATCTCTTCATCTCGGTGGGTATCGGTACCCAGCTCTTTTTGGATCTGTTTGAGCTGCTCTTTGAGGAAATACTCTTTATTCACTTTTTCGATACGGGTATGCACTTTTGAGCGAATCTCTTTTTGGAGTTTATTCGCTTCCGTCTCTTCGATCAGTTCATCGATTAACATCAAAAACCGTTTCTCAGGGTCGCGTTCGATAAAAAGATTGTAGGCATTCTCTTTTTTCATCTTAATTGAACTGCTGATTAAATCGACAATACGGTTGTATTCGTGGTTCTCTTCGATGGTTCGGAGTAAATCGGGTGGGAAATAGTTACTCACTTGTGAAAGTGCTCGAACTTTTTCACGTAATACTTCTAAAATTGCATCCATCTTAAGCTCATTGACACTCTCCGACTGGATCAAATCGACATGCGCACGCAAAGGATTCTCATGTACCATATTAACAATTCGACCACGAGCTAGCCCTTGGAATAACACTTTGATTCTCCCATCAGGAAGAACCACTTTACGCATGATTGAGCCGATAACTCCTGCATCGTAAATAGCATTTCCCTCACGCTCTCCTTCATGTTCCGGCTTGATGGGACAAACGATTACAAGGGAATTGTGTTCGATTGCCTCTGCCGCTGCCGCAATATTTTTCTCATCGTTCAAAAAAAGCGGGGAAATCATAAACGGGTATAAAAAAAGTTCGTCCTCCGCAATTACCGGTAAGTCGGTAGGGAAGGAAGCATAATTACTCAGTTGCATTAATCAAAATCCTCTTATTTGCTTTCATTGTCGTCCATCGAAATAACACTTCGCGTTTTAGGAATCATAAACGCATACCAACTACTGCTTCCGTCACCCTCAAATATTTCACGATACCAAGGTACTTTAGCGACTGCAATCTCTTTTGGATCAATCCAGGTAACCGGAGCAATAGAGCGATAGAATATTGCCCCTTTCGGTTTATCTAAACGCTCATACAATTGTGCGATCTGTTCATTGAGAACCCCTTTTGCAAGTTGCAATTGCGTTTCCATGCTATTAACAAGCGGCATATAGGTTGAGTAAGGATAATTCATTTTAAATTCTCCTACCCCTTTGAGGGTATCATCAATCAATCCTTGATCACGTCCAGGATTAGGCAAAGCCAAAAATTTCGCTTTAATTTTCATAAATTCTGCATATTCACGCCCCTCAGGAGTAGCGTAACGGCGAATATACTCACCTAAAAAATGCTCCGAGAGCAAATACTCTTCATGCGCCATATGCGCTTGAGCCATAATCATTGTCGCTTCCGGTAAAAACGGGGAACTGACATGTTCACTCTGGAGCGAACTGTAATAACTGTCTGCTTTTTCAAGACTTCCATTTGAAACGGCTGTAACCATTTTTTCATACCAATACTCAGCAGGCTTATTAAACTCTTCGACCTCTTTACCACAACCGCTTAATAATACAAGGGTCATTACCGCTAAAATCCATGTCCGAATCATCATTAATTAAGGTCCATTTCGTTTTAAGTTGGAGCTATTTTACCAAAAAGAGATTAAACACGACTGCAAGACATTGAAACTTTTTAGATTGGTGTGTTAAAATCAGGATAATTTTACGATAGAGGTGCTCATGCAATTTGATTTAAAACTCCCCTTGCTCGGTTTCGAATCGGTAGAGAAAATGGAACTCAAAAAAATAGATGATATTTTCATGAGATTAGAAAGTATCGGAGAGGGGCCTTCGTTCACCCTTATCAATCCGTTTGCATTACGAGAGTATTCATTCGATATCCCCTCATCTGTTCAAGCCTTAATGGACATCACGTCTGAAAGTAATATTCTGATTTACAACATCGTAATTCTTTATAAGCCGATCGAAAAATCAACCATTAATTTTGTTGCTCCACTCATTTTCAATACCGACAATCAAACGATGGCACAAATTATAATCGATAACCGTGCCGATTTTTCAATTGCCGAAACGATTCAAACGTATCTCCACGGAACTGAAAATGGCTAATTCGATTACGTTTATCGGTAACGGAAAAATGGCTTTAGCTCTGGCTAAAGGGCTACAAGAAACTCATACTATTGAAGTGATCGGACGGAGTCATGAAGCACTGGAACGTTTCGAAGCCCTTTTAGGTTCCCCTGTCGAAAAAACCCTCTATACCGATGCCACGATAACCGAAAAAAAAATCATTCTTTGTGTCAAGCCCGCGAATCTGAGCGAAGTTGCCCCTTATTTAAAAGGTCAAGCCGATGTTCTCTATTCCGTCCTTGCAGGAACACCTTTGACCGCTTTGCATCTCATCGACGCGCGCCACTACTGCCGCGCGATGCCAAATTTGGCAGCAGAAGTGGGCGCATCTATGACCTCTTTGGTGGGCGACTCAACGCTACAGCCCTCTGCCATTGCACTCTTCAGCACTATCGGTTCTGTTTTATGGCTCAACAGTGAAAAAGAGCTCGATATTGCTACCGCACTCGCAGGAAGCGGTCCGGCATATCTCGCACTGATTGCAGAAAGCTTGTGTGACGGTGCCGTACGCGAAGGACTAAAGCGTGACGATGCCATGAATTTAATGCGCGGTCTTTTTAAAGGGTTTGGTGAACTGATCCAAACAACCCATCCCGCTTTACTGAAAGATGGTGTTATGAGTCCAGGAGGAACAACCGCTGCCGGATACGGTGCTCTCGAAAAAGCAGGTGTTAGGGAAGGGTGTATGGAGGCTATACGTCTAGCCCATGAGAGAGCAAAAAAGTTATGAAATTATTTCTCTTTTAGAGAACTATTATGAACTTTCATGGTAAAACTTGAACGGATTTTGTCATCATCGCGTTCAAAATGGATGGGAAAATTCACCCCAATGACCCAACTGCTTTTATTCACCTTCTCTAAAAAATGGTAAAAACTCTGCGGTGAGGTAATCTTCGAGGTTGCATTCACCTCATAAATTTTAAATGTTCCATTCGTATCTTGTGCGGTTATTTCAGTCAAATAAAGATCTTGAAACTCTTGTTTATTTTCCCGGGTAAAACGCTCTGCATCAAAAGGGGTATTAAATGCTTTAATCGTATGATGATTACGAGAGGTGAGATCTTTGAGTTTTTCATGGGTCTGGTCGTATCGTCTTTGAGCAAGCTCAAGTGCGAGAAACTCTTTTTTGCTCTCCAAACGAAGCGATCGGTACTCTTTTCCTTTGGGAATTAACAATAAAAATGAAAATGCAATGACACCCAAGAGCAATAAAGAGGAGAGGATAACCATCGTAAGCGTTTGGCGATTCATTCGACCACCTCCGTTTCATTATCATCGTCGTCTAAATAGTTGGTAGATACAAATCGGTACCATCCATTTTCAATCGGATAGAAGCTACTGTACGTACGATTAAAAATTGAGCGTAACGGTGCATGAAGAATATACTCATACGTCTCTTTATTCGGGGTCATACCGTATAAAACCAATGATTTTTCATCCAATTCCGCACGAGACAACGTGATCGTATCAGGGACAAGATCAAACAGATTACGGATACTCTCTTTCATCACCGTATTGTCGGTCATAACTTGATCGGAAATTTTTACCTCGCCGTCAATATGGATAATATCTGCCTCTATTTTTTTAGTCGCGTATTCCAAAGCAACCATTTTTTCAGTAATTGCAGCGCGTTCTTGAATAAAATCATACGTTTTGTACAATAAAAAAGAATAGGTTCCTACGAGCATCACAATGGTAACGGTGAAGAAAAAAAGTACCATCCGTAATTCGGTACTAATAAGACGCTTAAGACGAGGGGCAATAAAACTGTGCTTCATCCCCCCACCTCTTCTTGTGCTAAAGCGATTACTGCATCACCCAGATCAATTTTTCGGATCAAAACATTTAAAAATAACTCTTCTTCAAGATATCGTTTGAAATCGGCACCGCTGCCATATGCATCGGCAATATAGACCGTCTCGATAAAGCGGTTGTGACAATGTTCTCCTGCATAAAATTTAGAAAGCGTTTTTTGGATTAGTTCAAACCGCATAAAATCATCGTTAAATTGATCCATCTGCTCTTTGAGCTCTCCACCTTGAGGTTCGTGAGCCCGTTCTTCTTCCAATGTCGGTGCATCTTCACTAAATTCAGCAATCTCTTCTAACGCATCCAAATCTTCTATATCGCTCAAATCATCCAGTTCATCGATGATATCCAAATCGTCCAAACTTTCAATGTCATCGAGACGAATTCCTTTCTCTTCCTCTTCATGAACGGTATCGATAGCAAATCCTGCTACTGAGCTCTCTTCCATCATCATAAACGATGGATTTAAAGGATAATGATGCGCAAATTCAAGCTTTCCGTTGCCAAAAAAAGCTACCGAAAGTGAGTCTTTCTGAGCTAGCGCAAACATCGCAAAATCTCCACCGATTTTATCCGCAAAAAAATATTCAATTATCGAAAAAGGGGAAAAAATAAAATCTAATCCTACGGTTGCATAACGCGTTTTTAAAATATCAAGCTCTCGATAGGACGTATAAAGGGTCCACTTATCCTTTCGACAAAGTGCTTTTATACTGCTTTCATCACCATTTTCATGGATATCATACGAGATGCATCCCTCAATTGCCCCTTGATTTGGGTCCGGATTAAGCAATGCAATGTAATACAGAGGAGATTGTTCCGCGAATTTTTGTATGCAATTAAAAAATGCTTTAGAAGGTTCAGAATCTTCAAATCGTTTCTGCTCTTTTAAAAAAACTTTTTTATTTTTTATCCCGACTACACTTAGCTCATGTCCGTTTTCTGTCGGAAGAATAGCAATAAAAAATTTAGTATAAAAACGTTCTAACACTTAACGTCTCTTGCGCATAAAGGGTGGGATTTAAGGTAATTATCCATTTTTAGCGCACTTCCCAATTTGGTATAAATCTGCGTCGTTGCCATACTGGCATGTCCGAGTAATTCGCTAACATCGGCAATCCGAGCATGGTTGTTTAACAACTCCGTAGCATAGGAATGGCGCAACTGATGCGGGGTAACTTTTAGCCCCCTATTGTCGAATGCCTTAGTGATGATATATCTTAGACTATTTTCGCTTAATTTTTTGCCTTTCTCTTCGAAAACAAACTCATTCACGGGATGTCCGCTGTGATAATCACTCATCAAACGATAAACGTGTTCTATCATTGGTATATCACGTTCTTTTGACCCTTTACCGCTTACTCTGCACCATTGCACCGAAATATTTTCTACTCTCAAATTAGACAGCTCTGATATTCGAAGTCCAAGGGTATATAGAAGGGTTATTGCTAAGGCTGCCATTGGGGTAGCATGCAGAAGCGTTTGTGCTATGTGCTCATGAGATATAGGCTTAGGAAGTGTTTTAGGGATCTTGACACTCTCATCACCTCGCAAAAGAAACAGCTCTCCTTGCAGTGCACAATATTTAATAAAGCTCCGTATCGTACTGAGTTTTCGGGCAATGGTTTTAGGGCGGTGGGGGGAAATATGGAGTCGCAAAGGCATCAGATTAATTTCTTTTGTCTCTAAATCAATTTCGGCATAGGAAAGCATCTCATCAATCGACTCATCATAGCTTAATATGGTCAAGGGAGAATACCCTTTTATCCCCTCAAGATATTTTAGAAATTCCTCTTTTGAACGGGCTAAATGGTTCATGGCAGTGCATGCAGCATCAAAGCTTTTTTGATTTGTTCTTTCGCCTGATCCATATCTAATCCTTCTAAATCAATCGGTTCAGAAGCATAAAAATCAAGCGTACCGAAAGGCTTAGGTACAACAAATTTATCCCAGCTCGAAAGTTGCCAATAGCACGATGGCACACAGTGGTAAATAATTACTTTTGTCTGCCGCTTTTGTGCCATCACGACAACCCCATCATTTACTTCGTAACGCGGTCCTTTAGGGCCATCAGGAGTTATACCGATATCATACCCTTCCGAAAGCGCTTTAAGCCCTTGTAGTAATACTTTTGCTCCTCCACGCGTTGTGGAACCATGGATAGATCCAAGTGCAAAAAAACGTATAATACGAGCCATGATTTGACCGTCAAAATGTTCGCTGATAAGGACTTTTGCTTTGGGAAAACGACGGAATCGGTAATATAAATACGGTTGCATAAGTAAATCCCCATGCCAGCATGCAAAAATAACCGGTTCTTGGGGAATGGTCTGCGGAAGATGAAAACGTTTTTTGTTTGTAACATAAAGCAGGCGAATGAGAAGAGACCCAATCAAAGGGATGCTCCAAAGAGCAAAAGTACGCAATATCTTCTTACGCAATAATCTCTCCGTATTGGACGAGTCTGGATACCTCCGTAATTTTCACACGAGCTATTTTACCAAGCCACTCTTCGGACCCTTTGACTTTAACAGAGACGTTGTTGTCACTTCGTCCGGCAATAGTGCCGTCACTGCGGAGTTCTTCAAAATAGACCTCGACCTCTTTACCCAAAAGTTCCGCCTTGAATGAGTCAAGAATTGTGTCCTGATAAGCCTGTAACACGCTTAAACGATGAGATCCTATCTCAGGGTCAACTGCATTGGCGAATCCTTCCGCTTCGGTTAAAGGGCGAGGTGAGTATTTAAAACTAAAAATCTGCTCGAATCGTACTTGACGTAAAACATCCATCGTGTCGGCAAAATCTTCATCACTCTCTCCGGGAAATGCTACGATTATATCGGTACTGATGCTCACATCCGGGACCATCTCCCGAAGTTTCGCGGCACGGTTTAAAAACCACTCTTTCGTATAACCGCGCTTCATCGCTTTTAAAATAGCACTTGAACCGCTTTGAAGCGGCATATGCATTGATTTGCATATTTTAGGATTGCGGGCAAACTCTTCAATAAATTCATCGTCCATATGAAGCGGATGAGGAGAAGTAAATCGGATTCTCTCAACTCCTTCCACCGCACTTACACGGCGAAGCAATTCGGTAAAATTCACTTTCCCCTGATCTTCGGAGAAACGACGACCGTAGTTATTGACATTTTGACCGAGTAAGAAAATCTCTTTGGCTCCACTCATCGCCGCTTTTCGCGCTTCAGCAACAATCAAATCTGCCGGAATCGAGATTTCATCACCACGTGTTTTTGGGACAATACAAAAGGTACACTGCTTATCACATCCAATCGAAATATTGATATAGGCTTTATAGGGGCTGGTGCGAAAATCTTTAAACGCGAATTGAGATTCGTCATAATCAATCTCGATTTCAACCGCTTTATCGCGATGTAAAACATCACCGATTTTAGAAACATTACGTGCCCCTAAAACAAAATTGACATAGGGCGCGCGTTTAATAATCTCTTTACCTAAATGAGAGGCAGTACATCCGCATACACCGATTTTTGCACCCTCTTTTTTGAGCTTATTAAAAACACCCAGTTCGGAAAAAAGTTTATGAACCGGTTTTTCACGGACAGAGCAGGTATTGACAAGGATAAGATCGGCTTCCTGAGCATTATCGGTAAGTTCATACCCTTCCTGCGCATTCAGCTCAGCGATCATATGCTCCGAGTCGCGCACATTCATCGCGCACCCGAGCGTTTCGATAAAGAGCTTTTTGGACATTAGAGGATATGAACCTCATACATGTACTCATTCGCAGAAAGGCCAAAACGGACTTCGCGCATATAAAAACTCTTCCCTTCCCCTTCGAAGTGGTCTTGGAGGGCAAGAAGATCTTTATGTGAATTTTCACGATCGAAATAGAGAATAAGAGAATTGGTTTTCTCTACCATCTCTGTAATTTTTTTAAGATCGATTTTTTTAGGTTTAGTGTCGTGCTCGCTTCGGGCAATTTTCAATTCCATCGTGCATCCCTTTCTTCATCTTTTTTAGAGTTCTTGATATTGGGGGCATTGTATCTATGTTTCGATAAATATCCTATTAAGAGATTTTTTTGTATAATACTAACCCTTCATAAAAAAGACTTCCCTCCAATACCATTTTTTTATGAGTTATACCGAATAAGGATTTTATTGTGGAAAATATTTTAGATATTATAGATTCGATTGCCAATGAAAAAGGTCTCAGCAGAGACAACGTCAAAGAGGCCATTAAAACCTCATTCATCCAAACCGCTAAACGTTTGATCAATCCTACATTTGCTTTTGAGGCAGATATTGATGATCAATCCAAACAGGTTCAATTGCGCCAAATCATCACCGTTGTAGCAGATGATGCTCCTGAAGTCGAAGGAAATGATGCGGGTGCGTATATGACACTAACTGCCGCAAAAGAGATTGATGATGAAGCAGAAATCGGAGATCAACTCCAAATGGAACATGACATTGAGACCTATGGACGCAGCGCATTTGCAACCCTCCACCGCGAAATCGAATTTCATATCCAACGACTGGTGGAAAATGAACTCTATGACAAATACAAAAGCAAAATAAATCAAATCGTTTCAGGGCGTGTGACACGTGTAGATAACGATCAAAACACCGTTATCGAGATTGATGAGATCCGTGCAGTTCTCCCGATGAAAAGCCGTATCAAAGGGGAAAAATTCAAAGTCGGTGATGTTGTCAGTGCCATCGTTCGCCGCGTGAATGTTGACAAAGCAGCCGGCATTTCCATGGAACTCTCTCGTACTGCCCCTAAATTTCTCGAAGAACTTCTTGCACTCGAAGTGCCTGAGATCAAAGACGGTATCGTTGTAATCGAGAAATGTGCCCGTATTCCAGGTGAGCGTGCAAAAATTGCCCTTTATTCCAATCGTCCTCAGATCGATCCGATCGGTGCCACGGTCGGAGTACGGGGTGTACGTATTAACTCAGTCAGTGAAGAGCTTTGCGGTGAAAATATCGACTGTGTCGAGTACAGTGCCTCCCCAGAACTTTTTATCTCTCGTGCCATGTCACCGGCCATTATCAGTGCGGTTGTCGTTGAAGAGGGTGAAAACGGCGAGAAAAAAGCCATCGTAACGTTGCCAAGTGACCAAAAATCAAAAGCCATCGGAAAAAGCGGTATCAATATTCGTCTTGCCTCTATGCTTACCGGCTATGCGATCGAGCTCAACGAGCAAGGCGGTTCCGCACACGGTGAAGCCAAAGAAGAGAAAAAAGAGGGACTCAGTTCTCTCGAAGCACTTTTTGGAAATTAATTTTTACCGTTTCACAAATGGATTTAACTTCAACAATATCGCATCGGCAATTTGATTGCCGATCAGCGTTAAAAATGCACTCATCATCAAAATCCCCAATATCACCGGATAATCTCTGCTCATCGCACTGAGATAAAACAGCTGTCCCATCCCCTCAATCCCGAAAATGGATTCCAATATTACCGATCCGCCGATCAGTCCCGGCAATGAGAGTCCCAAGATGGTTATAACCGGAGGGAGAAGATTCGGAAGAATGTAACGACGAATCACAATCGATTCCCTGATTCCACGCGCTCGCGCGAAATAAATATAATCACTTTTTAGAATCTCTAAGGTTAAAGAGCGGATATACAGTACCAAACTCCCTACTCCGATAAATACCATCACAAAAATAGGTAAACACAAATGCCAGAGCATATCGAGATAATACCCTATCCCCGACGGAGGCTCAAGTGAGTGCAGTCCGTTAATAGGAAACCACCCTAACATAACGCTGAGGCTCATCATAAGGATCAAAGCAAGGTAATATGATGGCATCGCAAAACTGATCAATGAGAGTTGGGTTATTATCCTGTCCGCAGACGTTTCATAACGTAAAGCGGCTCTAATTCCCAACCATAATGAGACAACAAACGTCAAAAGAAGAGCAATACTATTCATCCATAATGTTACAGGCAGACGATCTTGTACCACCGTACTGACTTGCTCACCGCTCACAAATGAAATACCAAAATTCAAATGGGCAAGGTTGGCCGTCCAATCACGGTATTGCAGTAAAAGCGGTTTATCCAGACCATATATCGCTTTGAGCTGTGCTATCGTCTCCGGGGTCATATTCGGATTGAGTTCGCCCCCCATAAAGCTGTTGGGTGCTGCATGAATCGCCCCAAAAGAGATCAACGAAATGAGAAAAAGCATGAGCAGTGTATATAAAAAAGAGCGTAATAAAGATTTCATACAGCGATTATATCGGAAGAAAAAAGAAAGGGGAAGTGAAATCCACCCCAAGGAGGGGTGAAAGAAAAGAGAAAATTAGAACTTAAGTTTCAACATTGCAAGAACGCTGTCATAACGAGAGCCTGTTGTATTTCCTACTTTGATGTTTTGATCTTTAGCATCAGTGCTAATATATGCCAATGTCGCATTCAACGGTCCGAAATCTTTAGAAGCGGTCAATGCTGCTTCTTTCAAATCATGGTCATTAGCTCCACCCCAGCTGTTAGCTACATTTCCGCTAACCTGAGTGTAATATGCACCCAAGCTTACAACATCTTTGATCGCATATTCGCCTGTGACATTAAATGATTCAGCGCTTGGTGCACCTACATAACCGTAGTTCCAGTAAGCTTCAGTATACAATTTAGACTGAGATGTCCCATTAGCCGTTGCAACGTTAGCAATTTTCAAAGCACCGTCACGGTCAGCTTTTGAATACGCAGCTGAAACTTTTAGGTTTTCTACCCCTTCATATCCAAGTTTAAATGCATATGCTGAAGAATTGCTTGTTGCTGCATACAAATGACCTTTTTGATCCATTTGAGCGTATTGTGCTCCAATTTTAACCCCTTTTACAAGTGAACAAGCGATGTCACCTTGTAACCAGAAAGCATCCGCAACATTAGTAACATTGTAATACCATGCTTGCGCTGTAAGTGGTTTGAATGAGTTGTTAACAATCGCTGCTGCATATGCACCATCACTCATAAAAGTATTGAAATTTGCAGCACCTGCAACTACATTATCTATCCCAACAGGACCATTATATGCAGGATGAAGTGTGTTTGTACCGTTCCCTTTGCCAACCCATGCACCGACTAAAGTGGTATCAGGAATATCTTGGTTAATAAGAACAGCAGCTTCGAATGTATTTGGAACAATAGACCATTTTTCAGAAAATGCAAGTGGTGTATCAAGCTCCATACGTCCAATTTTAGCGGTTGTTTTACCAAGAGTTGCAGCTACCCATGCTTCACCGATCCATGATGCGTCATTTACTTGAACACCAACGCTTGCAGCTGTATTCGCAGCAGCACCATGGGCACCTGTCCATGTATTAGAAACAAGATTATTTTCAAGTCCAAGGGTACTCACTGCATAACCGGTTACACCGAAAGAAACACCTTTCATCAAATCACCAGTTACACCAACACGAACTGCAGTATCTGCGAAACTAGTCGTTTTATCAAAAAGACCACTTTTCGCTGTACCACCTACCGGAGTGTATTGCTTATTGTTTGTGCCATAATAAACACTTGCATCACCGTCTACTTTCATATTATCGATTGCAAATGCGCTTGCTCCGAGCAATACTGCTGCTGCAAGACTCATTTTTACTAACTTCATTGATTCTCCTTAAGTTTAGCTTGACCTGTGTTTTTGTTTCGTCGGAGACAATTCTAACGCCACTATTCTTAAACACAGCTGTGAAAAAAATATTTCATTTACTGCCCGTTTACTCGTTCACAATACCGTAAATTAGGGATATTACATTTTTGTCACATTTTTATTTAACCTAAAATCGAGCAATAATCCTCCACTTTATGGTATAGTTTGAGTTAGTACATATAAGTCAATAAAATCAAAGGAATCTATTATGATAACGCGTTATGCTCTCTTCGGCTCCGCTGTGTGCGCCCTTTTGCTCAGCGGATGTGCTGCTAACCGCATGGGCGTTACCCCGTCTCAAAATACCAATTTACAAGCGGTATCGCCAAGTGTCACTGCCGCATCGCAAGGGGGAGCTATGCAGCACAGTTTGGATAGCTGGCTCAAAGAAGAGTGGCTACCGATTAGCAAAGCGACCCCGATTGTAACCACAAAAACCGCTCCGGATGGGTCTGTTGTCGTTACAAAAACAAAAGAGACCCAGGTAGTTACTACTACAACCGCTCCGGACGGAAAAATGGTCACTACAACCGCCCAAATTGCCCCAGAACCAGAGAATGAAGAGCCTTTTACCCTGCAAAAATACGTTGATAAATGGAAAGTTTATAATGAGAATAAAGCAAAAATGAATGAAGGTAAACCGAAAGAGCCTTCTACTATTGATAAAGTCAACAGCTTACCGGTGATTGGAAAGTAACTTTTCGTAACGAAGATGTTTAATTTGGAAGATAATTCCGAATCTGCAATTGCGGATCATATCCGCAATAACCCAATTTATTCTCTAGAGTCCCAAATAAAGACACTTTTGCCTTCGCTGTTCTTCTCGACTGCCGCCATCCCCATAATATTATACCCGGCATCCACATAGTGAACTTCACCCGTTACACCGCTGGAGAGATCACTAAGAAGATACATTGCCGAGTTTCCGACCTCTTCGATTGTGACGTTTTTACGCAACGGAGCATTGGACTCGTTCCAATTGAGGATTTGTTTAAAATCACCGATGCCACTTGCCGCCAATGTTTTAATCGGACCGGCACTGATCGCGTTAACCCGTTGACCTTTCGATGCACCTAACTCGACTGCCATATAACGGACAGTAGACTCCAATGCCGCTTTTGCAACTCCCATAACATTATAGTTCGGGATATATTTTGGTCCGCCGAGGTAGCTCAACGTAATGATCGATGCACCCGGAGCCAAAACACTCTCAAGACGGTTCGTCAAATCGATTAATGAATAGACGGAAATATCCATCGCGATTTGAAATGCACTTTTAGATGTTTTCATAAACCCTTCGGTAAGTGCTTCTTTCGGAGCAAACGCTACCGAATGGACTAAAAAATCGATTTGGCCGAAATCTGCAGCCACCAAAGCGGCGATAGCTTCCATATCGGTTTCGTCAGAAACGTCCAGTTTATAAACCGGAGAGTTATTAAAACTCTCCGCAATCGGCTCAACCCGTTTTTTAAGAGGGTCATTCAGATAGGTAAACGCCATTTGCGCACCTTGCGCATGCAACGCCTGTGCAATACCGTATGCAATCGATTTATCATTAGCCAATCCGACGATAAGCCCTTTTTTACCATTCATCAACATATTATTTTATTCTCCTGTAGTAATATTTAATTCTGCCGCTTGAGCAACCATTGTGCAGAAATCGGATGCACTGAGTGCGGCAGAACCGACCAAGACTCCATCGACATTCTCAAGTGCCATAATTTCACCGGCATTCTCCACTTTGACACTTCCGCCATACAGTAGCGGTGCAGATGTCTTAGCCCGTAATGCGCTGTGCATCGCAACAATCTGATCATTGGTTGGAGTGAGCCCTGTTCCGATCGCCCATACCGGCTCATAAGCGATGATAAGATCAGGATATGCCGTATCGATACCTACCAGCTGCGTATCAATATAGTTCATCAAAGCATCATCACCCTGCTCTCGAATGGCTATTGGCTCACCAACACAATATATAATAACAAATCCACGCTCAGCAAAAAAACGAAATTTTGCCGTGACGCTCTCTTGCGTCTCTCCAAGAATATGACGACGTTCGCTATGTCCGATCAAAATGCTTTTAATACCAAACTCTTCAAGCTGTTCGAGTGCAATTTCACCGGTATAAGCACCATTTTGAACCGGATACGCATTTTGTACTCCAATCAAAACATTACGTGAAAGATGCTCCAATGCCGTGAATGGAGGAAATACCATAATGGTATCCGAGATATCGTTAGCAGTAACAAACGATTCAACTACCGCCATATAGGCTTGGGTCTCTTGACGCGTTTTATTAGCTTTAAAATTGGCGCATAAAATCATAATTTACCCTTTTTTTAGGAGAGGTTTAACCCCCGGCAAGATTTTACCTTCCAAAAGTTCCAGCGACGCACCGCCCCCGGTAGAGATAAAGGAAATTTCCTCATCTAAGCCGATTCGTTGTACCAAATCCGCCGTATCACCACCGCCAACAACTGTTGTGGCATAGGAATCGGCAACAAAATGGGCAATTTTGTTAGATCCACGTGCAAAACGATCCATCTCATAAACACCCATAGGACCATTCCAGAGGATCGTTTGGACATCGTTTAATACTTGACGATACAAACGTACCGTTGCCGGTCCGATATCCAAGCCCATCCAACCAGAAGGAATCTCCTGCACCGTACAAAGACGGCTAGCCGCATCCGGAGCAAATTTTTCTGCGGCAACAACATCGACCGGAAGATAAAATTTAACCCCTAGCCGTTTTGCCTCGGCCATAATATTAAGTGCTTCCTCTAACAAATCATCTTCAACGAGTGAATTACCCACATTATATCCCAGTGCCTTTAGAAACGTAAACGCCATTCCGCCACCGATAAGAACCTTATCCACTCTCGGCAGGAGGTTGATTAATGCTTCGAGTTTACCCGATACCTTTGAACCACCCACAATCGCCGCAAACGGTCGAACGGGACGTTCTAAAAGGGTACTGAAAAATTGGATCTCTTTTTGGAGTAAAAAGCCTGCTGCCTTATGTGCATCATCAAAATGTGCTGTTATCCCTTCTACCGAAGAGTGTGCACGATGGCTAACACCGAATGCATCATTAATATATACTTCTGCCATAGAAGCGAGAGATGCGCTTAGCGCAGGGTCATTTTTCGTCTCCCCTTTTTCAAAGCGTAAATTTTCCAATAACAATATCTCTCCGCTTTTAAGCGCTTTGGCAAGGCTCATCGCACTCGTCCCTACAACATCTTCAGCCATCTTAACATCAACTCTAAGCAGTTGGTTTAAACGGCGGGCAATAGGTGCAAGAGAATATTTTGGGTCCACTTCCCCTTTGGGACGGCCGAAATGGGATGCCAAAATAATGGCACAACCTTGATCCAAACAAAATTGAATCGTCGCAATTGCAGAACGGATACGGCGATCGTCGTTAATATTGCCGTAATCGTCTATAGGGACATTAAAATCACATCGGATAAATACTTTTTTATTTTTGATGTCACAATCTTTGATACTGAGTAGCTGCATATTTTCCTCTTACTGTAAGATTAAAATTTTATCTTTTTTTATTGTTTACTTATAAACAATGCCATCTCTACGATTCGATTGGAATAACCCCATTCATTATCGTACCATGCCATTACTTTGATGAGATTTCCGTCAATCACTTGAATCAGATCATCGGCTACTGTAGCACTGAAAGATGATCCTACAAAATCTTGTGAAACACGAAAACGCTCATCCACTTCTAAAAGTCCTCTCAACTCCCCGGTTGCGGCAGATTTGAAAAGATCACTTACCTCTTGAACACTCGTATTGCGCCCTACCAGAACATTAAGATCCACCATCGAAACATCAGGGGTGGGAACACGGACACTTTGTCCATGCAATTTCCCCTCTAAGTTCGGAAGGACCAAGGCAAGTGCTTTTGCCGCTCCTGTCGTGGTAGGGATCATATTTATCGCCGCCGCGCGTGATCTGCGTATATCTTTGGTGTGGGCAACATCCAAAATATTTTGATCATTCGTATAGGCATGAATCGTTGTCATCAACCCTTTTTCAATCCCAAACGCCTCATCCAATACTTTTGCAATCGGCCCGAGACAATTGGTCGTGCATGATGCATTCGAGATGATACTCTCACCTGCGTATAAATGCTCATTAACTCCCAATACGAATGTCGGGATTTTAGGATCTTGCGTCGGGGCGGAAAGAATCACCTTCTTCACCCCTTTATTCAAATGATGACGCGTTGTCTCACCGGTCAAAAATAATCCGCTGCATTCAAATACAATATCTGCACCGCATGCACCGAAATCAAGATTCTCAGGATTTTTTTCACAAAAAATCGGCACTATCGAAGAACCGATTTGCAAACAATTTCCCTCCACAATTTTGACATCCGCATCAAATGCGCCATGTACTGAATCATTTTGTAATAAATAAAGAATCATATCGATGGAGGCCATGTCGTTAATCCCAACCAGCTCGACATCCGAGCGTGCAGAGATAACGCGGGTGACACAACGACCGATTCTTCCGAAACCGTTAATAGCGATCTTTAATGCCATACCTTTTGTCCTACAACCATAATAGGGGGGATTTTACCAAAAATCGGTTATAATTTCGATTAAAAGAGGCACGGAGTATGAATATTGCGCTTTACGGCGGCAGTTTTGATCCTCCTCATATCGGTCATGTACGCGTTGTAGAGGCTGCTTTGGCAGTTTTGCCAATCGATCGGCTCATCATCGTTCCGGCGTATAAAAATCCGTTTAAACAGAGCATTTATGCCCCTGCAAATAAACGATTGGAATGGCTGAGAAAGCTCTTCGCGGATATCCCTAAAGTCGAGATCAGCGATTTTGAGATCCGTCAAAATCGAAGTGTCACTACCATCGAAACGGTAGAGCATTTTCACCATTTTTACGAGATAATTTACCTCATAATCGGGGCAGATAATCTCGAAAAACTCTCTCAATGGCACCGTTATGAAGAGCTAACAACTCTTGTCCATTGGGTTGTGGCAACGCGGGGAGAGAGTATTATCCCAGATGGGATGATACGGCTTGAGGTAAATGCACCGATCAGCTCAACCGAGTGCAGAGCGTTGACCCGCTCATCTGGATTACATCCGGCAATCGACCAAGATATTATTACCACCTATAAGGAAAATTATGAACCCAAGAATTGAAAAAATCAGTGCGGTTTTAGACCAAAATAAAGCCGAAGCCATCGAAGTCTTTGACTTAGCCGGAAGTGATTACTTCGCAGATTATGTCATTCTCGCCTCATCATTGGGAGAGCGTCACACTATCGCCCTGCTCGATCACTTGAAAAGAGGGCTTAAGCCTGAAGAACAATTTTTGTATGTTGATGAAAGCGGCGATTGGGTTGCTATTGATTTGGGAGACATCCTTATCCATATTCTCACACCGCAATACCGTGTTAAATACGATTTGGAAAGTTTTTTAACGGAACTTACAGAACGTAAAAACAAGAAATAATCATCTTAGAAATAGTGCTAAGCTGATAAATACTTCATGTTTTTAATCAAAAAGAGTATTGCACTTTTTTTAATGCCTTTTCCTATCTTTCTTATGTTAGTGGGAGTAGGATTGTATTATTGGCATCGAAATAATCAAAGATACGCGAAAAGAACACTCCTTTTTGCAATAATGTGGATTAGCTTACTCTCTTATGCCCCTTTTTCAGCTCTTCTATTATCCCCCTTAGAACATTCAAACACAAAGATCTCTTTTCCCCTAATGCAGCCGGTTCCAAAATATATTCACGTACTGGGAAATGCTCACGTCGAAAACAGTGCACTTCCGCTTTCCTCACAGTTAAGTTATGCCTCTTTGACCCGTGTTATCGAAGGAGTATCCATTTACAACACCTATCCAAAGATGAAAATTATTTTTAGCGGATATGGTGGTGATGAACCGGTATCCAATGCTCGGAAAAACAGTCAATTGGCGATCCGACTAGGGGTTAATGCTAATGATATTATTCTGTTGGAAAATGCCAAAGATACTGAAGAAGAAGCAGTTCAGTCCAAAAAGATTGTAGGAAACGAAAAAGTTATTTTAGTGACTTCGGCTTCACATATGCCTCGTGCTTCCACTCTTTTTAAAAATGCAGGTGTGGAGACTATTAATGCACCAACAGACTTTCAAGTAAAAAAACAAGATACACTATGGCAACTCCCTTCTGCTGAGGGGTTAATGCGTTCAGAAGCAGCGTTTCATGAATATTTAGGAATGGCTTGGGCTAAGATACAAAGAATCGTATCTCCTGAGAATTAATGCAATATAGGAGTACTTGGCATTAACTCATGCATACGTACCGGTTTTTGAGAAAACGCTTGATTCATCATATCGGCATCAGGGTTATTGGTATACACACTCTCAGGATAATATGCAATATGATGAACACCTAAAGTGTATAAATGTCTTATAGTCTGATCCAATTCTTGAGAAGAAATCGGCTCATTAGCTTTTCTCCAATTCACCGTCTGCAGCTCGATTACCGTACGTTCCAGTCCGCACTGTTCTTCTTTTACGTGTTTGACTATTTCATCATAAAACTTTTGGGCATCAGGGGCTTCTTCCATATAGGGCATTGCCATAATAGCGGTATAGTCATAATTCTTTATCGACTCGTGCAAGCTTTGGGCATACCACTCTTCAGAGTTGTTATTGAGTGCAACTTGCGCATACAGGTTTCGTG
Organism: Sulfuricurvum sp.; assembly: GCF_041651515.1. Lineage (GTDB taxonomy): Bacteria > Campylobacterota > Campylobacteria > Campylobacterales > Sulfurimonadaceae > Sulfuricurvum. The sequence goes on along the minus strand of NZ_JBAZJF010000002.1, from coordinate 26,679 downwards.
CTGTTTTGAGCCCCGGTTGCTCGTCTCTTAGAATTTGCGCTAATTGCATTGCAAACGCATCCAAATAGTGTGTTTTCAGTTTAGTCCATTGCTGAAATTGTTGTCGATCCGTTCTGATTTGAGTAACACTTGGCGCCAATCCCCACTTCTTATATTGCTTATGGGCAAATACACTGTCATCTTCAAAATCGGATAACGTTACGTCATCATGAAATAATATTCCGTCAATATAGGCTGACTTTGCCAAATCTTCATAAATTTCTTTAATGACTTTGCGCGCTTTAGGTGAAAATGGGGATAATCTCGGATATCCCATATTGAGATGAGTCGGATCAACTTGCAACGTCACGACCATATCTTTGGCCGCCGGATTGTTTTTCGGTAATTGCCAGGCGATCATGGGCATCCATGCATAAAGGCGTTTTACTTGTGTCTGTGTTGCAATTTGCCAAGCTACTCGATTAAATAAATCTGCACGCATGGGTATATGTCGATTGGGAAAATAGACATAGTCCGCAGCACCATTGGCATCAGGATCGGCAAACGCTTGCAGATAAACCGTATTGACCCCCAGTTTTTTAATGCGCTCTAGCAATAAGGCAATATTTTTTTCCTGTTGGATCGGATCGGCATCATAAAGATAATCCATATCGATATGAGCCGCTTTGGTCGTGCGATCATCGTCAGTCAAATTGGCATTTCGCGACCACATATTGTGTTGCAAATCTTTAAGACTCATTTGTCCCTCTACCAATATACGCCGAAATCCCCATAAGGGGGTAATGCGGGTATTGCTCCCATCATCTAACGTTAATCCTATGGGCATACCTAAGCGCTCTGCAATGCGACGCACCTCGATATTGTAATGTCCGTACGGCCACACCATGACGCGAGGTTTTTGTCCCGTATAGCGCTCTAAAAAAACATTATTTTCCAATAGGTCATTATAAATGCGTTGCTGATAACTTTTTTCATCTTCATATGTTTTAGTATCACGAAACCACAGACGCGTGGTAAGGGCCGGTTCCATATTGCCTTGCGGATTACCTTGTATTCCTTCATGAAATAAATAGCTATGACTGGCGACCTCTACGAGGCCGCTACCAACCATCTCTTTGATATGAGCTTGACTTAAAAACTTATTACGTGCAATTATATGCCCACTAAAATCTACTTTCTTTTCGTTCTGTAGCCAACTACCGACGAGGGCAATGACACTCGGGATTCTGTATTTTTTCAAAATCGGATAGGCATTGGTATAAACCGACTCATAGCCATCATCGAATGTAATCAAAACAGCATTAGTGGGCAACGGCTTTCCAGCTTTACGATAGGCTAAAATATCATCTATTCCGATAAAGTGATACCCGTTATCCATTAACCAATGTATCTGCCGATCAAAATTCGACGGAGTTACCGCATACGTTGAATCAAGCGTTTCACTTTTATCTGCTATTTCATGATAACTTAGGATGGTAAACTCGTTAACATTTTGATCTCGACTACACATGTTAGGCAGATTATTTGCTATAGCATAACTGTTTGCAACAGTGATTAATGCAAAAATTATTTTCAATATTGATTTGAGCATAAATTTATCCCTATATAAACCTTCACAGTAAGCTCGTAAAAGCTAGGCTACAGTAAAAATCGAGTTTTAGATGGGCATCATACTATGTGATGTGTGAAGTAAGCGTGAAGTGAAGAAGGGTATTAAATGGGAATAATAATTACGGTGTTTGTAAGTGGTGCGCCCGAAGGAATTTGAATCCCTGACCACCGGTACCGCAAACCTAACAGCTATTATTTCTTAAGATTCATATCACTTCCTTTAAGCCCTATTTACTAGCTGCGAGGATTGTTTTCCATATTGCTTCGGTCTCCGACCTGTCGGTGCAACAACCCCTTATTTGACGAACAAGCAAAGCTTGTCCGCCAAACAAGGAAACCTTTCCACCTCGGCTCTACGCCTACACAATATGGAGGTGGGTTTGTTTTTTATTTGACAGGTATCAACTACAGAGATATGATGATACGGATTTATCGCGGAACATATAGGGGTGGTTCTTCACACCCCACCGAGATGTCCTGCGGTCCCAGAAATTAAGTCGCAGCTTGTCTGCGACTTAATTTGGTTCAAGAGCAGGACTGCAAGCTCAATGCATGTGGAGATACATACCCTAAGAGCCTATTGGATACAATACCATCATAATACAGATAGGTGAGATATTGGGTTCAAAAAATAGAATTTTCTTAGGATTTGTAGCCGCATTGATCCTGCACCATCATCGTAACACGTTTCAAAAAACGATCTATATGAGTAAACGTGTACAGCAGAAAATCAAGCTCAAACATACTGAGATGTTTATTTTTACCGATCAAATCAATTTTGTCCGTTTAATGGAAGCGACGGTTGGATATTGCGAATACGATGAACATACGATCAACTTCATAGCTCATATTGAAGAGAGCGACAAATACATCCTATATTCATTGAAACAAGAAAAATTCCATACGATATGCAATACAATCTTTTCTCTTAGACCAGATACATTAAAACATTACTACAAACAAGATGATTTTAAATTGTTGAAAAGTGGATATGGGAAAGTAATCGAGGAGTATATAAAAGCTTAAGTCCAGTGACCAAACTGGAATCTCTTAACCGTATCACTACTATCCCTAGCAGCGGGTATCTATCAATCATGGCTTTAGCTGTGTTCTACTTCTAAAGCTGTAATCGTATGGAAGGTCAATCTCCACCTCTTAAGCTCCGTGTTCGTTATTGTATCAGAAGATCGATTAAAAAGTGAATAATTTCAACACTTCAACCTCACTACAGATACCTAAGCCTTTAATGACATATTGGAATTCCATGATACTTCCTATGGAAGAATTGCCGCATACACGTGGTTCTCATAAATTTTTAGAGCCACAAACAAGTGAATTTCTCAAAGTATGGAACTTCAGTCTGCGACGATTATATTTATGTGATAATGGTTCAACTGCTGACGTCGGAGTATTCGGAAGGGTGAAGCGGTGTGAAACCGTCTGAGTGAGTATTAGAATGTTTATGCGAAATCGTTAGTCAGGGCTTTAGCTTTTCGCATAGAATCACCTTCTATTTCGATACGGTGAGACGAGTGAACAATACGGTCCAACAGTGCATCGGCGATGGTGGGATTATTGAGGATGTCGTACCACTCTTTAACGGGAAGCTGAGAGGTGATGATGGTCGAATTGATTTCCGTTCGATCTTTGATGATCTCAAACAGTGATGCCGCTTCATCACCTGATAACGGCGTCATAGCAAAGTCATCTAAGATGAGCAGATGAAACCGTGAAAACTTTTTGAGTAGATTGGTATAGGTGCCGCTGTGCTTGGCTATACGGATCTCTTCGAGTAGTGTACCCGTACGGATGTAAAAAGCTTTGAATCCCTGACGAACGGCTTTATTGGCGAAAGCCTGTGCGATATAAGATTTGCCGGTGCCGGTTTTTCCGGTAATGATAATATTCTGACGATGTGCAATAAAGTCGAGTGATGCAAGTGAAAGTATCTGTGCACGATTGAGCTTACGCTTGGGATTATAGTTAATCAGCTCAATAGTGGCTTGTTTGTCTTTGATACGGGAGAACTTGAGATTAAGGGTGGTCCGTTTGTTGTTGAGATACATCTCCTGCGCATCCAGTAAAAGTGAAATACGATCTTCGAAACTAAGTCCAGAATAATTGACATCTTCGCTCTGAGCCATATAGGCTTGTTTCATCCCCTGCAATGCAAGGTTCTCAAATTTATGGGTGACGGCAACATGTACCATCAAAAAGACTTTCGAAAATTAATGAAAGGAGGTGATTCAATATGATAAAAGTGATTTTGATAGCATTATTTGCTTTAGCAGTTAATGCTAATGCTTACATGTGTAAAGAAGTTTTTGTTTCTGATCCAAATGGCGGTTCTCGTTGGGTAACTGTTTGTAATTAATAAATAGTTACGTATGGTATCTTCATTTATGAAGGTACCGTGGCAACCGTGATAAATGTAATCAAAAGAGCCCTTAAGCTTTATAACTGCACTATCTCTCGCATACTTTTACTTTGAAATATTTTTTCACTCATCAATTCGATCTCACTACAATATCTTCATATGTATAAACACCGAAGAAAATCAATATCATATATCCCTAACCCTTTCAATCCGAAAGGGGACTGTTGATCGTCATGTACTATTGATTAGATTCAGTCAATGGCTCTAACGGGGTAGATTCGAAGAATTGAGCTATAGGGATGTCGAGTACAGCAGATATTTTATATAGGTGTTCGAGATTAAAGTGTTTACGATTGTAATATAGCTCCGCAACAGAAACGAGTCCAACAGATTTAAGACCCATTTCAGTCGCTAATTTGAGCTGACTGTACCCTTTGGCTTTTCTGAATTTTTAAATTCTTTCCTTCATTAGTTCTAAAATTCCATATGTAAACGAATACCGTAAATGTTAATAGGACCGCGGTCACTATTGTATGCAGGATTTATAATATGCTGATAATCGAGTGACATCCAAATATTTTTATTGATGCGAGCACTATAATAAGTTTCAAGAATTTGTTCTTGATGATAGTTGATTTTTCCATCTCCAATCATAAAATCCATTCCGCCTTGCGCAAGATATTCACGATGAATTTTTGATAAATTATTCAAAGCGACTGCAATACCGAAGGTATCATCTTTCCGCTTCCAGTTTGTTCCTTGAATAGAAACACCTCCGGAAAGTGATTCATCTATCTCTGCGAATGAGTACATTTCTGTTTTACCGTCACACCAGCTATAACGCCCAAAAACTCCTATATCATCCGATAACGACTGTTCAAATCCGACTTCGTAACCAGATTTTGTATGTTCATTCCGTACTAAAGTTTGATCCGGAGTTTCTGAAGAAGCTTGTCCCAAGATAATAGCATCTGAATAAGATCCCATTTGCATTTTATTGAGAAATACCAAGGCGCGAATCTTTCCTGGCTGAGAAGCAATACTATGTGCATGCTCAACTTCTATTTGATCTCCATAATGTGTCAAAAAATGTGAATCCAATGCAAGGCCGTTAGGAATTATAGGCTCTTTAAAGCGCCCAATCCGATAAACCCAGTCATAATCATAATACTCGAGTGCCATACCTTGATCATAGCCACGAATATCAGCGGCATAATCGTATGCACCGCCCGACATTAATGACCAATTCATAAATTGAGTGCGAGGATTGTGTGAATATTTATTATTGTCAAAGATATCCGGAAGAGCCAATTTACCGACTGTTAAGACTATTCGTTGACTTGATACGCTTCCAGCAAGTTGCCCGGCTCCAGAAGCTACAGTTGTAGAGTCTCCCTCTAAATTCCATGTTTGTCTAAAAAACAACTTTGCAATATAAGATTTAGGTTTTTCACTTCCGCCTCTTTGGTTTTCACCGTTTGACAATCCACCAAGACCTGTCATACCAGACATCATCTTTGTTGAAAACATCTCAGGAGTAAAGTATATTTCACCGCCATCCCAAGCTCTAACACCAAATGTCGGAGAGATACTAACAGAGTATGTACTTTCGCTCTCAGGCAATATACTGTGAATATTATCACCATAAACGCCATAAGGTGCATTAATAGATGGCTTATATTGCCAAATGGAAGTCGTCTGAAGACTTGCATTCCATGGCTCAAGTGTTGTTGCATAATCCTGAGCATAAAGACTTCCAGTAAGTATCATGCTCACTAGAGAATATAGAGGGATATTTTTCACTTATTTTCCTATTGATAATAATTATTGATTGCAATAGTATAGGAAAGCAGTGCATTTGTCAATAACAATAACTATTATCATATTAAAAGTATCTAAAAAATACTGCTAATTGTTCTTTCTTTTGATGGTATCTTTAGTAGATGTAGTTTCAGCAGTTCAAAAAGACTCACATCGAGTTGGAGGTTATAATAGTCATGGTAAAGGTAGTCACTATATTAGTGGAGGCTAATGCTATTACACAGGGAAAGTAGCTTTTACGCTACTCTTCCGACCTCTACAGCCTCAAATAATCAATCATACCAACTTCGCGTCTCGTCTAAACTATATTCGTCCTCTATAAGGCATATATGGAGCATTCGGTGACGATTTCACACCTATCTGATATTTAGAGCCACTGCAATACACAATCTTCTACAATTCAGGATATGGATATTTGAATTGTAGTACGTAAACATAAGAAAAGTATCTTGCTAAACTATCTTTGCTCTTTTCGTCCAAAAGAAAATGAGTTTGAAAAAGTATGATATTATCTATGCATCACGATAAGATACTTATACTTTGGACATACTATGCACAGCTTTACCAAACTCCTAGATGAATGCACAACTTTTACCCTTGAAACTTTGAGAGAGACAAACGAGCAAACAATTGAGGCACTGCAAACGAGCGGTGCCACTTCCCTAGTAAAAACTCTTCAGATGATACAGCTCCAAAAAGCGATCTTAGCAGTTGGTATGTTCTCCATTTTTGAAGCCAACCTGCAAGATGGTCTAAATTGTCGCGATGGATTTGGTGAGGCCAAGACAATTTTAGATGCCCAAGGAGAGCTATATATGAAAGAACGTTTTGAAAATCTTTCTTCAGCTGTCAACGTACTCAAGCATGGACCTGGCCGCAGTTACGATGCTCTGATTGCGAAAGTTGAAACACTACCTTTCAGAATTAAACTACCCGACGAATCTTTCTTCTTCGAGGGTGACGTATCAGAAGTATTTACTTTGGTTGAGGTAAACGATGCATTTGTACAGCATTGTGGCAATGTAATTAGCGATGTGTCCGGAGTAATACGTCGAGTACGTCCCGAGTTCGCCTAGGATATGGATCATTTGGATGCAAAAAGTGGGAGTGGTAGAATTCTTAAGCAATTTTAGTGTTTTGATTTTGGTTAAGGAAAGTTCGATGATTACGGTGTTTGTAAGTGGTGCGCCCGAAGGAATTCGAATCCCTGACCGCCGGTACCGCAAACCGGTGCTCTATCCAGCTGAGCTACGGACGCATTTTAAAGAGAACGAAATTATAGCGGATCAAGCTTATAACTATCTGAGTTGGTTAATTTTCAAAACGAACTCTACTTCCGGTTTCGATAATCGGAGTTCTTTTGCAATGGCATCGACATCAAGCCCTTGACTGTAGCGACTTATTACTTTCTCATCGTCTAGGCCGCTGATCGACGTAGGAAGGGAGAGGTTACGTATACGCTCTTCAAGGTATCTAAGACGGTTTTCCGTCTTGTCCTTATATGCACTAAACGTCCCTTCAATATGAGCCAACGATTCCATGATCGGCACCGATATCTCATTGACCTCTCGTCCGAGTTCGGCATGTAGAGAATGCTGTTCACGAGGGACACTCTCCTGCAGCGATGTTATTATTTCCAATTCTTGTTTAAGCCGTTTGTCCATCATAAAAAGTTCACGATGTACATCGTCAATGGCTTTTGCAACAGAGCGGATATGAGAAGTGGTTTCACCCTCTTTGGTTATCACATAATAGATGAGACCTGCCACAAGGACGGCGAGTGCTACCACTGCGATTTCAATACCGTAATTCATTCGCGCCCTTTAAGGTGGCGGATCATAATGCGCTCCCGTGATCTCATATACCTCGCCCATTCATCTTCATCACGAGGATGTATTCGGACAATTTTAGCAAGGCAAGAGTCAACCGCCTCAAAATAGAGAGCTGTTTCACGCTTAGGGTGGACAGGAAGCTCAATACGCCCATAATAGCGTTCACCTTCGCTCAATATCGGCTCATTGAGTTTAAAATGCTCAATACCAATACTCTCTATCGAACTTTTATACCCCAAAGATTCCCGTTTGGGTGCATTTTCCAGCAAGAGATTCTCTAAACGATCAATCTTTCGATACAGCTCCATCATCAAGTGCAACACAACCGGATCGGTATCCCCTACTTCACCTCGCGCTTTTGCTGTGCGTAGCCATTGCCCTATTGCGTCATCATCGCTTTCACTTAATGTTGCGTATTCGTGCTCATAGCTTTTTTGATCTGTACTTTCCCGATCAAATGCTATTTCCAAAACGGCCTCAATAAGTCTAATCGTCTCCATCACACTACCTTGTCCAAAATAATAAATGTTATAAAAACAAATCCTAAATACCCGTTAACGGTAAAAAAAGCTCGATTGATCTGAGTAAAATCACGCCGTACCAAATAGTGTTCATATCCTAGCATAAGAATTGAAAATAAAACAGCACATTGTGCCAAGATACCCAATCCTGCTGAGATAACAAATAATTCCCAAAACACTATTGCAAGAATGTGAAAGAGGGCTGAAATTTTCATCGTCGTCGCGCTGCCATAGCGAGAGGGGATAGAGTGGAGGTTATTGGTTACATCGAAATCAATGTCTTGCAGTGAATAGAGCAAATCAAACCCGGCTACCCAAAACATTACCCCTATACTGAGCCAGATAGACCACATCGATATCTCACCGCTCACAGCAATAACACCTGCTATCGGCGCCAATCCCAATGATATTCCCAATACGATATGTGCCATTGAGCTAAATCGCTTGAAATACGAATAACTTCCCAAAACGATTAATATTGGTAGACTAAGAGCTAATGCCAAGTCATTAACAAAATACGAAACTCCCATAAAAACCAGTCCGTTTACCCCTGTAAAAATAGCAATCGATGTCGCATCGAGTCTTCCGTCTACACTGGGACGATTTGCGGTACGCGGGTTAAATGCATCAAAACGGCGGTCCACGAATCGGTTAAATCCCATGGCAAAATTTCGAGCCGTAATGGCTGCCAATGCCCCTAATATCAATAGGCGGAAGCCAAACCATCCCTCCGCCGCAACAATCATCGCAATAAAAATAAAGGGGAGGGAAAAAACAGAGTGCTGAAACATAACCAGCTCATTGAAATATTGGAGTTTCTTCGCTAATCGTTTCACGCATCACCTTTTGCATATATTCTTTTATTTTATCGTAAATTCTCTTTGACGGTACCTTATCAAAGGTTCTCGTACCCTTCAGGGTATAATAGCATTTATGAAACAGTTAGCAATTATCGGTTCTACCGCTTCAGGCAAAAGCGACCTTGCCCTTTCCCTGGCATTGGCCCATAACGCGGTTATACTCTCTATCGATTCGCTGAGTATCTACAAAGAGATCGATATCGCCTCCGCTAAACCTTCCCAAGAAGAACGAGATGCGGTATTGCATTTTGGCATTGATACCCTCTCTCCCGATCAGAATGCCAGTGTATTTACCTTTATCGAGGAATATCACCGTGCCCTCGCCTATGCCCGAGAACATCAAAAAAATATTGTGATCGTCGGCGGAAGCAGCTTTTACCTCAAAAGTATGCTTGAGGGGTTATCGTATATTCCATCCATCAGTGAAGAGACTCATCAGGTAGCCAATATGATGCTCCAAAATATCGAATCCGCACACGCTTTTTTAGCCGACATCGACCCGATTACTATGGCTAAAATTCAAGCTACCGATCGTTATAGAATAGAAAAGATGTTGCATCTTTATTTGCAAACGTCTACTCCCCCATCCGAGTGGTTTTCAGCACACACCCCTAAGCCGGTTATAGAAACATGTCCTGTACTGGATCTGGGTGTAGAACGAACTGTGTTACGTGAACGTATTGCTCTACGAACCGAAAAAATGTTTCGTATGGGATTGATCGATGAAGTTGCACATCTAGAACATTGCTATGGCCGTCTGCCCAACAGTATGAAAGCCATAGGTCTTATTGAAACGTTAGCGTATTTAGACGGAAAAATATCCAAAGCCGTTCTCAAAGAGCAAATTACGACCCATACCGCACAGCTTGCTAAACGGCAGCAAACCTTTAACAGCCATCAATTTACCCTTACAGCCAGCAGTTCAGCACATCAATTAGAGCAAATTGCCAAAAATATTTTACAATAGCCCAAGTGCGTCTTTAGCTAATTTCCCCCATGCAGAAGTTGGGTCCGTTTTAATGCTGGCATTAAAAGCCGTTCGTGCTTCTGCTTTTCGCCCCAATCTTTGTGAAAGCGAACCGATCAAATATTGTTGACGTGCACGTTTTTCTTTGTCTAATTTGCGACTGTCAAGACTTTTAAGTATCTCTAACGCATCTCTATCTCGCCCAAGCTTTTGATACGATTGTCCTAAAGTAAACTCGATATAAGGGCTTTGCGTATAGGTTTTCGTTCTCTCTTGTAACGCTACTACTTTACGCCCATACGTTTGTGTCATTGCTTCGTCTTTGCGCGCTGTTGCCAATACTACCATCTGGGTATAGCGCTCAATGTCTTTGAAATCATTGCCGAATACCGTTTCGATATTTTTTATGTGGCGTATCATCCCCTCGGCATTCCCGCTACGCTGCATAGCGTCAAAAAGGGTTCGGTATATATCATTTAGAGGAGGATTCTTTTCTGCATTTAACAAGGTAGCAAGCTCTTCTCCCCCTTGAATAGCACTTTTGTATTCCCCTAATGCAAACTGGGTTTTAACCATGCGTGATAGCCAAACTTGACGTTCAGCCATTGATTTTGATTGTAAATGTCTTTGCGCTATTCTTTTGGCTTCCGGATATTGTGTCGTTTTAAGAGCACACTCAAATAAAAGTCCATCCCATTCAGGAAGTAATTTGATTTTGTACATTTTTTGTAATGTAACGACTTCACTGCATTTTCCCTCTTTGAGATACTCTTTACTCAACCCAATAGCGCTTTTTGAAATCATGGAGTTCACATCCGGGTATTCCGCCGTGTCCAGCTGATGAAGTTGGCTCTCTAAATCTAATATCTCTTTATAACGGCTCTCTTTTAGCAATAATTGTACTTTTTTGTACAATGCCTTTCGCCCGACGCTGTCATTGCCGTAACGCTCGATCAGCTCATCATACTGCTTGATCCCCTCACTTGCATTGGTATCACCTTTATCAAAAAACAACCCATCTTTAGCACGACGTACTTCATCCGTATAATCGCCATATTTATAGTTCTCCAAATATTCATTAAACCGCTTCAATGCCTCTTCACGTTTACCCGCTTGTGCCAGTTGTATCCCTAAATCTTTAAGAAGCATCTCACGATCCGGAGATTTCTCTTCACTATTTTTATAAAGACTTTCGGTTATTTTTGCCGCCGTTTTCGACTCATGACGATCTACCAATGCCTTGGCAACCGCTACCGCTTCTGCACGTACTTGTAAAAAATATTTTGGATTTGCTTTCGCTATTTTATCGATATAGGGTTTTGCGTCCTTCGTATTACCCGAACTAAGCTCAATTTGCGCCAGTTTGAATGCCGCTTGTGAAGCAATGTCAATATCTTTACTCGTATCCAGTGCTTTTTGATAAAACTGCATCGCTTTTTTAGGACTTTCTCCTTCAAGCTCTTGAGCTTTATAAAGCATTCCCAAAGATGCATACGGGCTATCCAACTGCTCATCAAACAGCCTATCAAAAAAGTAATCAGCATCAACATTCTGTCCTATTTTCACATAGGCGTGCGCCGTATATGCCAATACCTCTGCAACACTCGGATCCCCTGAATAATCGCGTAAAAATCGCTTAGAAACTTCAAGAAGCTTTTCCGACTCCTCATTTTCATGCAGAGCTCGAATCTGATAGAGCATCAACTCATTTTTAAAAATGGTTTTAGGATATTTATTCAACGTATAGGTTGCCAACTCAAGCACTTTGTCAAATTTTTTGTCACTGTACGCTTTTTTTAGATTCATATAGTCCGTGACATCCTGAACACGCGCAATTTTAATCGGATTTCCTTTTAAATCAAGTCCACCTACGTACGGATAAACATTACTGTGCATCTTAATCGGAAAATTCATGCTGGTCTCAGCACTCCTCTTCTCATCCAGCATAGGCGCGCGTTTGGCATACCCTACCACGATCCAATGCATTGCCGTTTTAACCTCATGTTGATAGAGTTGAGAGGTCTTGGTGAGATCAAAAAAAATCGGAATCAATTTCATTTTTAACGCTGGAGTAATGATAATGGAGTAGCTGCTTTTGTTAGATGAGGGAGTTACCGTTAAAAAAGTATTATGAATCGGGGGAAACGAGCGTTGCGGTGGATGGGCAAAGGTACAATCGATTCGTCGAGTTTCGCCAAATTCATCTTTGTGTGCTTCACACCCAAATGAACTGCTGTCTTGGAGATGGAGGATGCTATAAGCATCCCCATTTTCCTTGCCACTTTCGATTGAAAGGTCCAAAGCACTGAGAGGTAACCAGAGACACAATAATAACCAGCGCCCCATACCTACTCCTCAAAGTTCCTCATCAAGAGGATTAATAGCCGCTATTATACACGAAACGGGTTATAACTTCCAAGAGTGGATTAACCGCAAATACGGCAAATATGGTTCCGATAACCGCAATCCCGATAATGGTTTTAAGGGACAATGATGCATTCATTAAATAGTATTTTTCATACCCTACCATTGGTTCTTTCATAAACATAAAAACGATCAGTTTAAGGTAATAATATCCGGCAATGGCCGAATTTAATGCCATGACAAGGGCAAGTACCGTATACCCTGCACTTACTGCTGAACCTATCATATACATTTTACCCCAGAACAGACCAAAGGGAGGAATACCGGCTAAGGAAAGCATAAACAACGCCATTACGACAGCCGCCATAGGCATTGTTTTTACCATCCCTGAAAATTTTTCATACGGATGATCCGAACTTTGCCCCGGAAGGAGATTTTTCTGACGGTTTACCCACAACATGGTAAAGGCACCAAGGTTGGTAAAGCTAAACAGTGCCCAATATAAAAAGAGGCCCGTGTTTGCCTGCGTTGTCCCAATCAAAATCGCTGCCATTACAAAACCGGCATGAGAGATCGAACTGTATGCCAACATTCGTTTGACATCCGTTTGGACCAAAGCCCAGATGTTTGAAGCTGTCATTGTAATAACAACTCCGATGTACAAAATCACTTGCAACCATACAACGCCGCTGTGAATCAAAAACTCAAACAGGCGCATTGCAACCACAAATGCCGCAATTTTTGGAACAATTGACATGTAGCCGGCAAGCGCTGCAGATGATCCCTCATAGACATCGGGAGTCCACGTATGAAACGGTACCATGGATAATTTAAATCCAAAAGCCGCAATCATAAATGCCATTGCAACAAGAACATACCCTATGTTACTGTAGTGATCTTCAGCTAAAACCGTCGCGATTTGATTGATCTCGACTGAACCGCTGATTGCATATAAAATCATTGATCCAAATGCATAAAAGCCTGCTGCCAAAGCACCCATTGTAAAATATTTCACAGCCGCTTCAAATGATTTTGAGCGGTTGTGCAATGCTATAAGAGTATACAGTGCTAATGAGGCTGTCTCTAATCCGACAAAAATCAAGATAAGATTATCGCTAGCAACCATAAATTGGAAGCCAGCATTCATAAACAAAAACAGGGCAAAGTACTCAGGATAATTGTACTCATGGAACCGTTTTGACGTAAGGGCCAAAGGAATAAAGAGCATTGAACCTATGACAATGATTATTTGGGACATAATTGCAATGCCGTCCATCAGCATCACATCAAAAAATCCCAATATCGTTCCGTTTTTAAGAAAAACACCGCCAAAGTCAATCAATGCTCCCAAATCAAGGAGTAAAAATAATAAAGCAACCATAACGTAGAAAGATTTGTGCAACCCCTCTTTAAGCATGTCAATGACTAAAATACTGAGAGCACCCACAATCGCGATCAGCATCGGAGAGAGCGTCGCAATGTTAAGCGACGCTAGTGAAACATTAATTGGCTCCAACATTAGTGCGCCTCCTGAATAGAATTCAATTCATCTGCATGTGCAAGATTCGGAATACGCGCTTTTGCTTCAGAGCTTTGCGCTTTATCGTGCATAAGTTGTATAACACCCTCTACGCTGTTGCTGATCGGGCCTAAAACAGGCTTTGGATATACACCCAACCAAATTGCAACAATAACTAGGGGAATAAGTCCCATCAGTTCTGTCGCATTGATATCTTTTAGATTTTTGTTTGCTTCATTCGTAACCGTTCCAAAAAATGCTTTTTTATACGCTGTGAGCATATAAATTGCACCAACAATAATCGCTGTACCGGCTAGAAGGGTAAACATATGAGACTGTTTGTAAAAACCGAGCAAACTCAAAAATTCTCCCACAAAATTAATTGTTAGAGGCAATCCGACTGAAGCCATCATCATAATCCCAAAAATCGTCGCATAGCGCGGCATGACCGATGCTAATCCTCCGAATTCCGACATCAGTTTGGTGTGACGGCGATCATAAATAACCCCCACAAGCAAAAACAGTCCACCCGACACAACTCCATGCGCAATCATCAAGAATACCGAACCGCTTACCCCCTCAACATTGAGAGCGAAAATACCAAGGATAATAACACCCATATGTGAAATTGAGCTGTAGGCTACAACTTGTTTGATATCCTCTTGTGCATAGGCTACCATTGCCGTATATATAATCATTATAATCGCAATAACAGCTATCGGAAACATAAAATAAACCGATGCGTCCGGAAACAACGGAAGCGAAAATCGTACAAACGCATATGTTCCCATTTTAAGCAAAATGGCTGCCAATATTACCGAACCGATAGTCGGTGCTTGCCCGTGAGCATATGGGAGCCAAGTATGAAACGGAAACATTGGTACTTTGATAGCAAACCCGATAAAGAAGGCCAGAAATAACCATATTTGATAATTGCCTAACCACCAAATTTCACCCGTTTCTTTTGCAAAAGGGAGCAACAATCTGTACCACTCTAAAATAGAGAAGCTCCACATCCCCGTCGCTAAAGAGTAAAAATAGGCCATAAAAAGTATACCCACAAGCATTACCAGTGATCCGGTAAAGGTATAAAGGAAAAATTTAATCGATGCATAGATACGAAGCGGTCCGCCCCATGCGCCGATGATGTAAAGCATCGGGACAAGAGAGAGTTCCCAAAATACATAAAATACAATTGCATCTAGTGCCGCAAAAACGCCTACCATTGTCATTTCCAAGAACAATAGAGTAATAACAAGATCTTTAATACGGCGCGTTTCCGTCAACGATGCAATACCGATAAGGGT
Organism: Sulfuricurvum sp.; assembly: GCF_041651515.1. Lineage (GTDB taxonomy): Bacteria > Campylobacterota > Campylobacteria > Campylobacterales > Sulfurimonadaceae > Sulfuricurvum. The sequence continues at coordinate 11,500 of NZ_JBAZJF010000002.1, read as the reverse complement.
GAAAAACGTTGACAAAATAATAATAAAGAGTGAAATACCATCAATCCCCAGTAAATAACTAACACCAAATGCAGGGATTAGAGGAGCCGATTCCATAAATTGCATTCCCGATGTCATCGGATCGTATGCATGCCATAGCCACAGTGAAAGGGCAAATTCGATCGCTGCTACAGTAATACCGTATGCTCGTGCGCTGTCTTTTGTAACTACAAATCCAAGCATTGCAGCCAATGCCGGAAAGAAAATTAAAATCGATAAAATATGATCTAGCATCATTACTCCTTAAGCATTTACCGCGTTATACCCGATGGTAAACGCGACGGCAAGTGCCATTAAAACCACTAAACCGATAACCATCCATCGCAGCATTGAGGACAGATTTCCATTTTGAATATCACGTGTACTTTCACCTGTTTTATAAATTGTATTGGCAATCATATCAACGGTTGCATCTACAATTTTAACATCGATCTCTTTCCATGCTAAACGTGAAAGCTCTTTATACGGTTTAGAAAAAACTTCTTCGTAAAATTTTGGAATATAGTACTGGTTAATAAGTACTTTATAGCAAAAGCGTTCTTCCCATTTTCTACTCAACGGGCCATTACGGTACATTATAATTGCAGTAGCAATACCACCTAATGCCATCAATGATGTCACGGCGATTAAAATCAATTCAACATGATGCGTGTGAAAATGAAATCCCGGTAATAACGTCGTTACAAGGCGAATAAAATCATTTTCAAACCATCCGGCGATCAGAGCGAGAACGGCTAAAGGCGACATCGCTATGAGCATAAAACGGTATGCTTCATGAGGATGGAATCCAAAGTTTTTATAACGTGCTTCTCCGAAAAAGGCGAGCATAATCAAACGGAATGAATAAAATGCCGTCAATCCGGCAGTAATCCATAATGTTCCCCACAAAATATAGTGTTCTGAACTAAATGCAACTTCTAAAATTTTATCTTTTGAAAAGAATCCTGCAAATGGCCAGATACCGGCAAGGGCTACAGAGGCAAGGATCATTAGTACCGCTGTCCCTTTCATCACTTTATGAAGTCCGCCCATTTTAACCGGGTCAAGTTCATCGCTCATTGCGTGCATAACGTTACCGGCACCCAAGAACAGCAACGCTTTGAAAAAGGCGTGTGCCATGAGGTGAAAAAGTGCCACCCAATAGGCACCCAAACCGGCCGCAACAAACATATATCCGAGCTGTGACAAGGTAGAGTAAGCAATAATTCGTTTCATATCACGGTTGACCAAAGCCATTGTCCCCGCAAACATTGCAACAAATGCACCCAATGAAGCAATAAAGTACCCTACATCCGGAATCAGATCATAAATCGGATGAGCACGAATCACGAGGTAAACCCCAGCGGTAACCATAGTTGCAGCATGAATCAATGCCGAAACAGGGGTAGGACCTTCCATCGCATCGGCAAGCCATGTATGAAGAGGAAATTGAGCCGATTTACCCATTGCACCGATGAAGAGAAAAATCCCGATCCATGTCACAATGTTTAAAGGAAGATTTCCGATTTCAGAAAATACCACATCGTACTGCAAAGAACCGACATTCCAGTAAAGGAGGAAGATACCGATCAGCATTCCAAGGTCGGCAATACGGTTCATAATAAACGCTTCGTTTGCTGCCCACGTTGCTGATTCTTTATGGTACCAGAATCCGATTAGACCCCAAGAACATAGACCAACCCCTTCCCATCCGATAAAAAGACCCGCAAAGTTGTCACTCATCACCAATATCATCATTGAGAAGACGAATGCTGAAAGCCATGCGAAGAAACGGTTAAATCCTTTATCGTGATCCATATATCCGATAGAGTATACATGAACAACGGTTGAAACGATGGTAACCACCATCATCATGACGACACTCACTTGATCAACAACAAATCCAAACGGAATGTAAAGATCTCCTGTAGCCATCCATGTCATCATCTCAACATGAACGGTATGCCCACCCGTGACGTAACTCAGCAAAATTGCACTGCTCACAAACGACGTAAACAACAACCCTGAGGCAACGTATCCTGTGATGCTTGCTTTAGGTGTCGCTGTGAACAATGCCGAAAATAATGATCCGACCAACGGAGCGAAGAGTGCAATATATAAATAAAGTTCCATAGCCTATCCTCGCATTGAATTCATTTGATCTAAGTCGATTTTACCGGTACGTTTGTACCATACGATGAGTAGCCCAAGTCCGATTGCCACTTCTGATGCCGCAATCGCAATAATGAAAAATGCAAACATTTGACCGCTCAAATCACCAATGTAATGTGAAATAGCTGCGAATGCAATATTCGTAGCATTAAGCAAAATCTCTGTCGCAAAAAAGAGCATTAACAAATTTTTCCGTCGCATTACTCCGATTAAACCGATTGCAAACAATACACTCGATAAAACAAGATAATGGGTAAGTGTAATTTCCATTAGTGTTCCCCCTTCTCTTGATGTCGATTGTGGATTCGTTGCATCATAGCAATCTCTTCTTCGTCCATAAGGGTTAACGATTTGTCCATTTTCTTCCCGGCTAGAACGATTCCCCCGATCATAGCGACGAGCAACATGACCGCCGCAACTTCAAACGGTACAAGATACTTGGTAAAAAGAACCATCCCCACCGCTTGAGAGTTTCCAACGGTAGGATTGATCGGATACAGCGCTTCTATGTTATTGGATACGATCGGAGCAACAAAAATTGCAACTACCATAACAGCAGCCAATACCCCTAGTACAAATACAATTTGCGGATTGGTCCGTTTTTCGACAACATTTCGTGTTGTGTCAAAAAACATCATACCAAACGCATACAATGCCATAACGGCTCCCGTATAGACAATAATTTGGATGGCACCTAAAAAATCAGCACCCAAAATAAAGAAAAATGCCGAAATAAAAATCATCCCTGCCGCCATTGCGGTAATGGCATAAAGCGCTTGAGACGTCATTACGGTAATGGTAAACATACCGATCGTGAGGGCGGCAAACAGATAAAAAGCAACTGCTTCAAACATTCTATTACTCCTTAATAGGCGAGCGGGGTCTTTTTGACCAACGCATCGCTTCCTGGGATGATGGCACCGAAACCAGGGTATTCGGCTTGCTCACCGGCTTTGAGTAAATCAAGCGGGGTGAGCATATCGTCTTTAATCACAAAATGGGCACGTTGTTCAGAAGCGTTTTCATAACGACCTCCGTGAACAATCGCAAGTTCCGGACACACTTCGGCACAATAGCCGCAGAAGATACAGCGGCCAAGATTGATACTGTATTCGGTAACCTCTTTACGGCTGTTTTCATCGATGCGTGTATCCATACGGATACAATCAGAAATACAAATTTTTTCGCACAATCCGCATCCGATACAGCGTTCATATCCTGACTCCCAAAGTCGAAGCAATTTGTGAACGGCACGGTAACGCGGACCAATCGGCAATTTCTCTTTCGGGTATTGAACGGTATGGATCTCAAATTTGATCATCTCACGCAATACTACCCACAAACCGACAAAGAGTTCACCTTTGAATGTTCGATCCACTACTCGTTTGAATCGATCCCATCCACTGGTTGGATAGTCCTCGATATCAACATGAAAATACGCACTCTGTGGTGCAACGTTGCGGTCTTTAAACGGCTCTAAATGCATCACTTTCTCCTTAAAACATCATCACGATGCCGGTTACAACAACGTTGAGAACCGCTATCGGCATTAATACTTTCCAACATAACCACATCAATTGGTCAGGTCGCACATCCGGCCATGCGGCACGTGTCCAGAGGAAAAAGAAAAAGAAAAACGCAACTTTCAACAGAAGCTGAAATGCCCCTGCGATCGTGCCGTCACCAAAACCGCCCAAGAAAATAATTGCGATTACAAACGAGATAAAGAACATATTCGCGTATTCACCGATGAAGAAAAGACCCCAACGCATACCCGAATACTCCGTACCGAAACCATCGATAATTTCGTGATCGTTGGCCACTAAGTGAAACGGAGTACGTCCCGTCTCAGCAAATGCGGCAATCCAAAAAAGGATAAACGCGACCGGCTGTGACCAAACAAGCCAATGGGTAATTCCACCCACTTGATAGTTATTGATATCAACAAGCGACAATGAACCCACCATCATAAGCGGTGCCAACAACGAAAGACCACTGATGACCTCATACGAGATAAAGACTGCCGCACTTCTTGCCGCAGAGATCAGTGACCATTTATTCGCCGATGCCATACCCCCAAGCAACGGTCCATAAAGTCCAATTGCCATAACCCCAAGAACATAGAGGATACCGACATTAATATCCGCAACAATAGGATGAACCGTATAACCCATAACCGTAAATTGCGGCCAGAACGGAATAGCGGCTGCCGCCATAAATGCCGTTGCCGCTGTAATAACCGGAGCAATTTTAAAGATCGGCTTTACCACATTTTGAGGGATAATATCCTCTTTGGTAAAAAGTTTAATCCCGTCCGCTGCAACTTGGAGCAATCCAAAAGGTCCAACGTGCATCGGCCCGAGACGACGTTGCATGAATGCCAATACTTTTCGTTCAAAGTACGTACCCAACCCTGCAAGTGCCGAAAAAACCAACAAGATAACGACGATTTTCGCAATCGTCTCAATGATAAATGCTATATCCATGATTTACACCTTTTGAATTGATACACCGCTAAAGCGATACGCTTCACACAGTGACTCAAAGTTGATATTAGAATCAAACGTCGGAAGATACGGGATCATTCCATCGATTTTACCGTCCACAATCACCGTTGTTACCAGTTCGCCTTTTGAACTTTTTAAGCGTACTGTGTCCCCCTCACTTAACCCTTTTGCTTCGCAATACGCCACAGAAGCATATAAACCTCCCGTACTTGCAAGCTGATGGGCACGTGCGGTAAATGCTGAAAATTGCAGTACCGGATTCGCGATATATACTGTTTCCTCTTTCATTGCAGATGCAATGTCAAAAGGTTGAATGCTCTCATCTACTCCGGTACTCACACTCTGTACGTCAAGGAGATATCCGCGTACTTCTTCACCACTGTTGGTATAGTAGTTTGGCAAATCGTCAAACTTCAATGCTTTAAATCCGGCACTCACCGGTAATATAGCGGTGTAATCAATTGTGTATTTACTTGTTACATCAAGAGCATTAGCAATGTCGTTTAGAACATATCCCTCATAACCAAGAGCCGCATTGGTCGGATTAACCCGTTTGTCAATTCCTGTTAGCGTCCCCTCTTGTTGATTAAGAGCCGGCATATCCAGATCACCGCCGCCTAGAGCACTAAGGGTGAAATCACCTACCGTGTTGTAGCCGATAGTGCTACTGCCGCGCGCGCTGTCCAAATCACAAATCAGTGCCACACCGAGTGTATTCGCGAGATTTGGAATCATCGTCACACTGAATGCAGTGTATTTTTCGATCATTGCAACCAAGCGTGCGCAGTTTTGTCTATTCGGATGGGTATAAAGATCAGGTCCTACCATCAGCGCAAACGTCTCTTTTTTAGCCAAATACTTAGTAAGAGTATCGCTAAATCCTGAGGGAGCGTTCAAAAGCTCAAAGAGAGCATTTTCGTCAACCTCGACCTCTTTGGAAACTTTTTTCTTGATCGTCTTGACGACCTCTTCACTCACCTCTTCTTCGATACCGCTCTCTTCATTGAGTACTTTTTTAATGACCGTTTCGGTCACTTTCTCATCAACCGTCTCTTCAACCGTTACCGTTTTGGTCGAATGGAAGGTTGCAAGATACGCTACTACGGACGATGGCATTGCCGATTTATCCCCGAAAAGGTCGAGCATTAAATAGAGTGCTGCCTCTTCCATCATCGGTGCATGATTGAACTGCGTGACATTTTTCGACATATCTGCAATAACCGGATCGTTAATTGGATGAAAATACAGCCCGGCCCCTTTGTTCATTGACAACGCATTATTCATCGCAAAACGGGCATTCGGGTTATCGGTTTTCAATGCACTTCCGATAGAGACAACAAAATCAGCTTCATGTACGTGTTTAAGATCGCCGCCGTAAAGCGATTTTCCACTTACATCGCTGTAATTGCTCAAAAAGTTTTTCAGTGCTAACGCTTCGTTATTCACTAAACGGTAACCGTATTTCTCTTTGAGGCGCTGTAAAATCATTGCCTCTTCATTCGTAATCGTCGATGTAAAGGCTATCGTATCGGCTTTTTTGAAGGCGGCTACCGCAGCATCAAAAGCTTCTGCATTTTTTACTACACCACGATTTTCAAAATCGTACCCATAACGTCCTGCACCGCAGAGAGATACATAGTTCCACTCATTCTTAACACGGTAAATTTTATCTTCCGGATTTGTGATACTGGTATGTTTGATATCATAGCTAAGCTGACATCCCGCACTACAATGGGCACATGTTGCCGGAATTTGAGTATGTTCCCACGCGTTTGAAGTGTATTGATAATCCGAGCTCACCAGCGCTCCAACCGGACATACCGCACTACACTCTCCACAATTGGTACAATCGAGAGTATCACCGCCGTTTGGAGCAATCAACGATTTGTTGAGTTTGTTCCACATGGCGTATGCGTCTTTTGGCATGGACTCTTTAAATGCTGCTTCAATTCCTTCTGATCCACGGGCGACCGTAGAGAGCGCCGCATCACCGATCATATCTTTACAGACGGTAATACAACGTTCGCACATAATACATAATGCCGGATCGTAATGGATCAATCCCCAATCTTGCGCCGGCTTGTGGGTATCTTTGATCGAGTAGGTTTGTGCATCAACACCCACCTCTAACGTATAGTTTTGAAGTTCACATTCACCCGATTGGTCACACACGCCGCACTCTAGAGGATGGTTAACGTCATATACTTCCATAATGGCACGTCGCTCAGCTTCAATGTTAGGGGTAGTGGTGCTAATCTCCATCCCCTGTTTGGCTTTTGCGTTACACGCATAGACTTGTTTGCCATCTGCTTCAACTAAACAGATACGACACGCCAATGTCGGTGAACATCGTGTCAGGTAACAGATGGCAGGGATAAAAATCCCATTCGCTCTCGCCGCATTCAGGATGTATTCACCCTCTTGCGTAACAACAGCGCGACCGTCTATGGTAATCGTTATTTCATTCATGATTTAACTCCCTACCCTTGTAATTTTTACTTTTTCAAAACGATAGGTTTCGTTCATCGCTCCAAAGACTCCATCATATGTCGGTATCAAGGCAATAGTCCCTTTCAGCGCTGTATCTAAAGTAAATACTCGCTCTTCCACACGTCCGGAAGAGTCGATTTGAACTCTATCCCCATCTCCAATACGTGCAGCAGCCGCAAACTGAGCCGATCCCCGAAGAGATGTATCTTGTTCAAGTTGAGAGACACGTGCACTGTAACTATTAAACTGATTCACCGGATTGCAACGATACGCAACCGTACCGTTAAACTCCGGAAGATCTGCAATGGCTTCAAGCGTTCCATTGATCTCAACCTCACAGTTTTCAAGCATATATCCTCGGTTATCTTCACCCAACTGTGAATAAAAATTTCCAAGCTCATCAAAGGACACCGATTTAAACCCTTGAGAAGTTGGAAGCTTAGCGGTGTAATCAACCGTATATTGTGTTTCAATGCCAAGTGCCGATGCTACGTCATTAAGGGTGTATCCCTCAAATCCTACTGCGACGTTCGTCGGCAAGAGCTGATGATTGATACTGACAAATGTCCCTTCTTGGGAATTGAGTGCCGGAAGCGGTAAATCAACTTCACCCACCGATCCAATAACATAACTGCCTGAAGCATTATAGCCTACTACCTCTGAGCCCCCTTTATCTTCATCCAAATCACAAATGAGCGATACACCGATAGTGTTCACCATAGATGCTGCAACCACCAGCGAAAAATCGGTGTTGCTTTCGATTACCGCTGCCAAACGAGCGATATTTTCCGCTCTTACATGGCTTAAAAGGTCTGCACCGATTACCAGTGTTTTACGTTTTGCTCGACGGATTGAACGATCAATGCGCTCAAATTCTTCATCTCCGACATTGGTTTCGGCACATAAATACCCCTCATCCAATTCATCGAAAAACACCCGAAGATCATCGCTGATATCCGTATCCGATATAAGTGTTTTAGCCAACATAGCCATAACACCCTCTTCCGTTCCCACTTCATACTTCACAAATTGGGTCACCGTGTTTTGCAAAAGGGTATCCTCAATCGGGTGCATATAGACTATTTTTGCACCGTTATGACGAGCCGCAGTCGTCATCGCATAACGAAGTGCCGGATTATCGGTGCTCACTCGTCCGCCGACAATAATGATGGCATCGCTCTGAGCAATTGCATCCAATGTTCCGCCAAACGCTCTTTTCCCGCTGATAGAGCTATACGCAGTCATGAAACTCTGATACGCACGTGCCTCTTCATTATAAAGTTTAACACCAAGTTTCTCTTTGAGCCGCTGTAAAATAAACGCTTCTTCATTTGTAATGAGGGAACTAAAACGGATCGCTTGTGCATTGTTAAGAGCATCAACAGCACGAGCAAATTCCGCAGCATCTTTTTTAGCCACTGTTGCAAAATCAAACCCAAAACGTCCTGCTCCACACAACGTTGTGTGTTCAAAATCATTCGTTACTCGGTAAATTTTATCTGCAGGATTCGTTATAGATGCGTGTTTTACCTCGTAGGTAAGCGAACATCCCGCAGAACAGTGTACGCACGTAGCAGGGACTTGAGAAAGTTCCCATGCATTCGCACTGTATTTAAAATCGGAGCTTACCAGTGCACCCACTGGACATACGGCGATACATTCACCGCAGAACGTACAATCGAGTTTCTCGCTGTTTTTTGGAATAACAGACGATTTGTATCCGCCGAATTGGAGTTCAATCGCATCATCTCCGATAATCTCATTACACACATGGACACATTTTTCGCACAAAATACATAATGAAGGATCATAGTTAATTACTCCCCAATGCTCAATGTTCCGCTGCTGATCTTTGGCGCTGAAATGCTGTGAAGCAATTCCGAATTCAAGCGTTTTGTTTTGAAGATCACATGCACCTGATTTGTCACATACACCGCATTCAAGAGGATGGTTGACATCGTACAAACGCATTATATTCGTCCGTTCCTGCTCAAGACGCTCCGAATTGATCGTAACCCCAAGCCCTTCTGTCGGAGGGGTTTGACAACTTAGGATAAATCCATCGGTTTTATCGGTTTCCACTACACACAAACGGCACGATGCACACGGGGTCGTTTTTTCCAAATAACACATCGTCGGAATATAAAATCCCGCTTTACGTGCCGCTTGGAGAATTGTCTCACCCTTTTGTGCTGTTACGGGTTGATCGTTAATCGTAAAGTTAATCATCCATCCCCCCTTAATGTGCGACCATCGCAATGTAATAACAGCGCATACAACGCTCTGCTTCGCTCATAGCCTCTTCTTGTGTAAAGCCGTATTTTACTTCCCGATTGTTATCACGACGCTCTTCCACTGTGAGCACTTCACTGTGTTGACGCGGTAATCCCGGAAGCCACCCTTGGATTTTTTCTTTTTTGTCGTACACTTTGAGTTTACGGAGGTGATCTTCCATAATCTCATCATCAATCAAAGTAATTTCACCCGTTTGAACATAACGAGATATGACGGATGCGGCACGCTTTGCCTGACCAACCGCATTGACGATTGTCATCGGACCGTATTCACAATCCCCCGCAGCAAAAATCCCTTTGCGTGAGGTCATGTAATCTTTGCCATTGGTTTTGATCGTTGCCCATGAAGTCCGCTCGATCTCCCACTCTTCGGGGATCAATTTCAAATCGGCGCTTTGAGATACGGCAGGGATTAAAAAATCACATTCCATATCAAACGATGCTCCTTCGATTTTCTCCAAATTTGGACGCCCGCCGTTCGGGTCAGGAACCAACTCATATCGATCGATTGTGAGCGATTTAAGAACATCGTTTTCATCATTCATTCGGGCAACGGCTGAGTGGAAAATAAACTCCACACCTTCTTCGACCGCTTCGTGATACTCTTCGTACGTTGTATTTTTAATAATCGTTTTTTCGTCACGGCGATACAACATCACCACTTTCGCCGCATTAGCACGGATTGAACAACGAACCACGTCCATCGAGGTAAATCCACCCCCGACACATACGACGGTTTTACCGCTCAAATCGAGATCTTCCCCGATTCCGTATTTGACAAAAAGGTTTACTTCATCGAGCATATCGATAGCACCCCAGTATCCCGCTATCTCTTTGCGTTCATTGTCACAATACACTTTTTTCGAGATACGGGTTCCGGTTGCAACCAAAATAGCATCATAATCGTTTTCAAACTGACGCATCATATCAGCAGTTACTTTGGTGTTGGTGATAAAATTTACCCCAAGAGAGCGAACCGCTTCGATGTCTTGATTGTATTTATCGATCGGCATACGGTATTCGGGAACCCCGACCGCAACCTCACCACCAAGAACCGGAAGCTCTTCATACACATCTACATCTATTCCATCAAGCGCTAAATAGTAGGCACCCGTAAGTCCCGCTGGCCCCGCGCCGATGATTGCCACTTTTTTGCCGATAGAAGCCTTTTTATCACTTGGGTGAAAGAAGCCGAAGCCGTGATCCGTTTCGTAATCGGCACCCAAACGTTTAAGTTCCATGATCGAAATCGGCTCATCCAGGTTTGTACGGCGACACTCCGTCTCACACGGATGGGGACAAACACGTCCGCATGTATGAGCAAGGGGCATCGTCTGACGTGTTGCCATCAAGGAATCGTCAAAACGTAAATCGCGTACACCCTCAATATATGCCGGAATATCGACGTGAGCAGGACAGGCATCCATACACGGTGCCGTGATTTTGGCAATATAATTGGTATCTTCCATATGGTAATGCTTGGAAGGTTTTTGCCCTTCAATACACGCTAAAAACTCCGACTCAAAATGCTCCATTAAGTCAAGCAACGGATTCGGAACCGTTTTACCGATCTCACATTTTGACGTTTCCTGCATCGTCTTGGAAACCTCTTTAAGGTGCTCCATATCCGATACTGTACCTTCGCCTCGAGCGATTTTATCGAGCAAGTCGTACAAAATACGTCCGCCCCATCGACCCGGTGCACATCGGCCGCACGCTTCGGAATAGACCTGATATTGCGCCGCGTATTCCGTCGCTAAACGAACCACGTCGACATCGGGGTTAAACAGTGCTACACCGTCCCAGCCGATAAACGCTTTTGAATGGGCGTGTTCGTTGTATTCCAACGGAAGGTTATAAGCAGAATTTTCCCAAGCATCGTCACTTTTGCCGATGTTGTTGATCTGCTCGCCCCGCCACGTGGAGAAATAGACTTTACTCACTACCGAATCCTTATTTTCTGACCACAATGGTCCAATCGGCCTCATTGAACTTGAGTGAGTTCATTAGCTCACACCC
>NZ_JBAZJF010000001.1:0-628506 GCF_041651515.1 Sulfuricurvum sp. | reverse complement strand
AAAACATCTAAAATTGATGATGAAACGATGGCAATGATGAAAAAAGCACTCGAAGAGTTTAAATCTACTTTCGTTGCTGAATAAGGATCTTTATGGCTAACTTGAAAGAGATTCAACGACAGATTAAGAGCGTCTCCAACACGCAAAAAACTACACGTGCAATGAAGCTTGTCTCTACGGCAAAGCTTCGCCGTGCGGAAGAGCTTGCAAAGCGCTCACGTCTGTTTGCACAAAAAACGAATCAAGTGATAGCTGAAATCGCAGGACGCATCAAGTGCAATAAAGTCGGCGGGATTGAAAACCGTTGTTTTATTGAGAATGATGCTCCTGAAATGATCGATATTATTTTTGTAACGGCGGATAAAGGTCTATGCGGCGGTTTCAACATGCAAACCATCAAAGCGGTTAAACGCCTTATGACTTCGTACAAAAATAAAAATGTCAAAATCCGTCTTCGCGGTATCGGGAAAAAAGGGATTGAATTTTTTAGCTACAATCAAGTAGAGATGCTTGACGAAGTTAAAAATCTCAGTTCTGCTCCAGACATGCAGCGCTCTAGCGAATTTATGACACGATCGATTGAAGATTTCAAAGAGGGTAAAACGGACGCTGTGTATCTTGTATACAACGGATATAAAAACGTCATTACCCAAGAGTTGCATATTAACCGTGTACTTCCGGTCAATGTAGATGATTATGATTGTGAAAAATCAAAAGAGACTATGCTTGAACTTGAAGCGCAAGATGAAGAGAAAATGCTCGATTCATTGGTTACTAAATACGCCGAGTACAATATGTATTATGCGTTAATCGATTCATTAGCAGCAGAGCACAGTGCGCGTATGCAAGCAATGGATGCGGCAACTAACAATGCGAAAGAGATGGTTAATTCGTTGAAAGTCAAGTTTAACAAAGCGCGACAAGAATCGATTACAACCGAACTTATCGAGATTATCAGCGGCGTCGAGTCGATGAAATAATTATGGAGGAAAGAATGATTGGTAAAATTGCTCAAGTAATTGGTCCGGTTGTTGACGTTGATTTTGAAGGGTACTTACCTGCTATCAACGATGCGATCGAAGTAAATGTAAGTGTTGAAGGGAATACGACTCGTCTTGTTCTTGAAGTAGCATCTCACCTCGGAAACGGTCGTGTACGTACGATCGCTATGGATATGTCTGAAGGGCTTGTTCGTGGAATGGCTGCTCGTGCAACCGGCGCTCCGATCAAAGTTCCTGTCGGGGAAAAAGTACTCGGACGTATTTTCAACGTTATTGGTGAAACTATCGACGGCGGAGATCAAGTCACTGATTGTGATACATGGTCTATCCACCGTGATCCTCCTCCATTGGTTGATCAAAGTACAAAAACGGAAATGTTCGAAACGGGTATCAAAGTTGTTGACCTTTTGGCTCCATACGCTAAAGGTGGTAAGGTTGGTCTTTTCGGTGGTGCCGGTGTCGGTAAAACCGTTATTATCATGGAACTTATCCACAACGTTGCACACGGGCATGACGGTCTTTCTGTTTTCGCCGGTGTCGGTGAGCGTACTCGTGAGGGTAATGACCTTTACCACGAGATGAAAGAATCGAGCGTTTTGGACAAAGTAGCACTGTGCTATGGTCAAATGTCTGAACCACCGGGAGCACGTAACCGTATCGCTCTTACCGGTCTTACCATGGCGGAATATTTCCGTGATGAGAAAGGTCTTGACGTATTGATGTTTATCGACAACATCTTCCGTTTTGCACAATCAGGTTCTGAGATGTCAGCGCTTCTTGGACGTATCCCATCAGCCGTTGGTTACCAACCGACATTGGCACGTGAAATGGGTGCACTTCAAGACCGTATTACCTCAACCAAAAAAGGTTCAATCACTTCAGTTCAAGCGGTATACGTACCTGCGGATGACTTGACTGACCCGGCTCCGGCTTCGGTTTTTGCCCACTTGGATGCGACAACGGTTCTTAACCGTAAAATCGCTGAAAAAGGGATCTATCCTGCGGTTGATCCATTGGATTCAACATCACGCTTGCTTGATCCGCAAATCATCGGTGAAGAGCACTACAATGTAGCTCGCGGTGTTCAAAAAACACTTCAAAAATACAAAGATTTGCAAGATATTATTGCGATTCTTGGTATGGATGAACTCTCAGAAGATGACAAATCTGTTGTTGAACGTGCACGTAAAATTGAGAAATTCCTTTCTCAACCGTTCTTCGTTGCAGAAGTATTTACCGGTTCTCCAGGAAAATACGTTTCTCTTGAAAACACTATCAAAGGATTCAAAGGAATTCTTGAGGGTGATTATGACCACTTGCCTGAAGGTGCCTTCTATATGGTTGGTGATATGAATGAGGCGATTGAGAAAGCTGCTAAAATGAAAAGCAAGTAATTGCTTCTCGCCTTAAAGGAAACAGTATGGAAACACTCCAATTAGAAGTGCTAACACCAAGCGGCCCGATTTTTAACGGGGCTGCAAAAAGTGTCACATTGCCGGGTGAAGAAGGGGAGTTCGGTGTTCTTCCGGAACACGTTGCTCTTACCACTTTACTTCAAGCGGGTGTCGTCGATATCCAAAAAGAGAACGGCACAACCGAATCGATCGTCGTTAACTGGGGCGTTGTCCAAATTACCAATAATAAAGTGGTAGTTTTGGTTGACGGTGCCGTTGCTATTCGCGGAGAGAATGAAGGGGATATTGCTAAAGCACTTGATGAAGCAAAATCACTTATCAACAGCATTGCTGACTCTAACGCTATGATAGCATCGGTCTCTGCACGAATCGAATCAGCTGCACACCATTTAGTATAATGTTAGAATCATTTGCTATTTTTTATGCAAAGAGTCATCCGGTAACACTTGGTGTGTTACTGGTCCTTTCACTCTATTTTATTGCAATCAACTGGATCTTCTTTTACCGTTTTTTCTCTCTTAATCAATGGGTCTCTCAAGAAAATCAATCTTTAGAATCACTTTTACTCGGTAATGCACGTGTCCCTGATTATGCTTATCTAAGTCATTTTACGAAATCTGTAACCGTACTTTCAAAAGAACTGTTTGACTTGGCTCATTATGCCGGAACCAAAGAAGCGACAAAAGGTTTGATGTTTCTTTCGGTTGTCGCATCAACTACGCCATTTATCGGTCTTTTTGGTACCGTTGTGTCGATTTTAGACACCTTTAAGCATATTGGAGGGGCCAATGGCACCATGAGTATTATTGCCGGTGGTGTTTCAGAAGCATTGGTCGCTACCGCGTCTGGTATTTTTGTTGCTATCTTTGCATATACCTATCATCAGGTATTGAAACGAAAAGCATCTGAGCTTTCCGGATTAATTCGGATGCAAAGTGACGCCTTGTTGTCTAAAGGGCTGTAACACGTGTTTGATTGGGATGAAAAACCGGAGTTAAACATCACACCGCTTGTCGATGTGATGTTAGTATTACTGGCTATTTTAATGGTTATTTCACCGAATATTGTTTACGAAGAGTTGATTCATTTGCCTAAAGGCTCAGCGCAAAAAGAACTCTCTAAAATTCCTCCGGTTGATATTAAAATTACCAAAGAAGGGCAAGTAACCGTTAATAAAGAATCTTTTGACCTTAGTACGTTTAGTGATAACTTTGCACTTTATGCGCAAACTTTAAATCAAGATGCCACGGTATTGATCAGCGCAGATCAGTCTTTGGATTATGGTAAAGTTATGGCTGTGCTTGGAGCTGTAAAACGGGCAGGTTTTAAAGAAGTTTCTCTCGCCTCTAATGGTTAAACCTATTTTAGAGTCTCTCAATAAGGTACTGTGAAATGAGTGTTAACGATGAACGTTATTTTTATCTGAGTGGTACCATTGCTTTTGGATTTTTTGCTTTTTTAGTAATGCTGATCGTTTATACGGGTATCTTGCCTTCTAAAATTGAACAGTTTGCCCTCACTAAAAGTGACTATGTATCGGTCTCAATCGATATAAGCACTTCCAAACCGGTCTCTAAGCCTATTGTGAAATCAGAAGTTGAACCTAAGCCGCAAGAAGAGAAGTCGGAGCCAGTGAAAGCGGTAAATCCGCCGAATGAGCAGAAACAATCTGTCCCTGATATATCGGATCTTTTTTCAAAGGTAAAACCTCAAAAAACTCCCCAAAAATCCGATGAGAATAATCAAAAGTTGGAAGCACTGAATGCACTTGAACGGCAATTGAATAATCATTCTAATACTCCTCAGCTTGCTGAAAAAGTAAAAAATACAACACTGGCGAAACCCTCGATACAAATCGTTTCCAAGAGTGGCTCTTCTGGACCGTTAGTTAACGAGTATCACGCTAAAATTCAAGCCTTGATTTATGCTAATTATTATCCACCTACCGGTTCACAGGGACAAAGCGCGCGAGTTCGGATTTATCTGAGTGCAACGGGAAAACTAAGCGGTTATCGTGTTATAGCATACTCGGCTAATCAACCGTTTAACAATGAAGTGGATTGGTTGAAAGATCGGTTAGGAAATATTATGTTTCCTCCTAATCCGGATGGAAAAGATAGTGTAATAGAAATTATTTTGACAGCGAAGGAATGATATATGAGAATATTGGTGCTTTTTGCATTACTGTACGGCTGGCTTTGGTCTGCTGATGCAACATTAGAAGTGGTAAAAGGGGTTCAGACTCTTCCTACTCTTGTAATTGAAGATGGTAGTACCGCCATGGGAGAGGTATCTCAAAAAATGTACGTGATGCTTAATGCGGATATGAATGTTGTATCTTTGTTTAATGTTGATAACAGCTATGCTGCTTCAGCTTATAGCGCATTAACTCCTAGTGCCAACCATGTGAATGCTCAGTATGTATTGCGTTACCGTCTTAGTAATGATGGAGCAGGAGGGCTAAAAGCCGATATCCGGCTACTCCAAAATTCTACAGAACTATTTTCAAAAACATATCTTCTTAAACAGAGTGAAATGATGGTATTTTTGTCCCATACCATTGCTTACGATATTAACAGTAAAATGGGTGGCGGACCGTTGGAATGGATGAAACGTAAAGTGTTGTTGGTACGTCTTACAAGTCCAAGACATTCTGATATTATTGCGGCTGATTATACCCTCTCATACCAAAAAACCATTCTAAGCGGTGGGATGTACGGATTTGCGAAATGGGCGAATAATGAGCAGACGGATTTGTATTACACTTCATTGAGTGATTTCAAACCAACGATTTACAAAATGAATCTGATGTCAGGGCAAAAAGAAAAAATTATCTCTTCAGATGGAATGGCGGTATGTTCGGATGTCAGTCAAGACGCTAAAAAACTTCTTTTGACCCTTGCACCGAGCGGTCAGCCCGATGTTTATCTGTATGATGTTGACACTCAGGCTAAAACGCGTATGACGGAGTTTCCAGGGATTGATGTTAACGGTCAGTTTATGAGTAATGATACTATCGCATTTGTCTCTAACCGTTATGGGTATCCTAATATTTTTTCAAAAAGCATTAACGGTACGGGGATCACACAGTTAGTGTATGAGGGGAAAAATAATTCAACTTTTACTGCATACAAAGATTATGTCGTTTACAAAGCACGAGACAGTTCCGGAAATTACGGCGGAACCGTTTTTAACTTGCACCTTATTTCTCTTCGTTCAAATGGGGTTAGACAACTTACCGCCGGAGGGGAAAACGATTTTCCGAGATTCTCAGCGGATGGGGAAGCGGTGTTGTTTACCAAGCAAGAAGGATCACGCAGTTCAGTGGGTATTATCCGCCTAGTGGTCAATAAAAGTTTTGCATTTCCCCTTAAAATTGGTCGAATTCAATCAATTGATTGGTAGTATTAACTTTTTTTCGGTAATATGACGTTAATTCTAAAATTTGAGGTGACAATATGGTAAGAAATGTAGCTTTTTTAAGCGCAACAGTGGCAATGTTGATGTTAAGCGGATGTAGTTCAAAAGCACCTGCAATTGACGCAACAGCAAATCAAGGAACGACAGCACAAGGTGCTTCTACTTCTTCAGCGACAACAGGTACAGATGCCAATGCCGTAATAGCTCCGGTGACTACTGCTACTGCACAAGATAGTGCTTCTGCCTCTAACGGTTCAGATAAATTGACAAGTGTATTGTTTGATTTCGACAAGTATAATATTCGTGCAGATATGGAAGCTCCATTGAAAGCGGATTCTGCTCTGTTAAAAAATAAAACGGTTAAACTTGAAGGTAACTGTGATGAATTCGGTAGTGACGAGTATAACTATGCTCTTGGTCTAAAGCGTGCAAATACGGTTAAAGCAGCATTGATCAATGAAGGTATGAATGCTGATTCTATCACTATGGTAAGTCTTGGCGAAGGTAATCCTGTATGTTTGGAAAAAACCCAAGAGTGCTGGGCAAAAAATCGTCGTGTTGATTTCAAACTCCCATAAATGCGTTCGTTAATCGCATTTTCGCTTCTACTCTCATTCGTCGTATCTGCATCAGAGCCTTCGGCTTTTGGTGCGGGCGATCTCAACAATCCTAATCCCTACGGTCTTACCAACGAAGAAAAATTGATTCTTGAAAATAAACAAGAGATTCAAGCAGTGGTTCAAAAGCATAATGCCCAAAATGCTAAAGTTGAGACAGTGACCGAGCGGCTTGATGGATTGCAGGCGATTGTCGAAGGACTTGCTCAAGCAAGTAATGAGCATAAATTTTCTCTACAAAAGCTTCAAGAGATTACTTCAACCGATACCAATGATACCCTTAGTATGGATGATTTAAAAAAACAAGTTGTGGCCAATACCGAGAACATCGGGCAGCTTAAAGGGTTACTCGAAGAACTTTCACATGTCGTCGACGGAATTAATGCAAACTACGTTACTAAAGAAGAGTTTAGCGCATTGATAAAACAGCTTAAGGTGACACTCCCGGTTGCAAGTACTTCTGCTTCTTCGACTAAAACAGACAATGCGAGCATCGAAAAAGAGGCTCGCAAGCAGTATGAACAAAAAAACTATATAGAAGCACAACATGGCTTCGAGCAGATGGTTCAAAAAAAATATAAAGTTCCCGAAGCCTATTTTATGATCGGTGAGAGCTACTTTGAGCGAAAAGCGTATAAAGAGGCTGTAACCTATTATAAACAGAGTGCTAGCGCTAATGAGAAAGCTCTTTATATGCCTACACTGTTACTTCATTCGGGATTGTCGATGGAAAAAACAGGGGATCATGCAACGGCAAAAGCATTCTATCAAGCTACCATTGCAAAATTCAGTGGCAGCGGAGCTGCTAAAGAGGCAAGTGAACATCTCTCTAAGTTAAAATAGCTATTTGACCATTTTCAGAATGGTTAGAGGTAAATGTGCTAAAATCGCACAATCTTAAATTAAGGCATTAAAATGGCAATTGAAAATAATCAAATCGTCTCCATTGAGTACGAGGTACGTGACGGTGGTACCGTAGTAGATAGTAACATCGGCGGTCATCCGTTGACGTTTATGTTTGGTAAAGGGCAAATCATTCCAGGGCTTGAATCCGGGATTGCTCACATGAACATGGGTGATAAAGGGGATGTATTGGTAAAAGCTGCCGATGCATATGGCGATTACAACGAAGAGGCACAACAAGAGCTTCCACGTGAGCAATTCGCAGGAATTGATTTGAATGTCGGTATGACGCTTTACGGTCAAGGAGAAGATGGCGGTACGGTTCAAGTTACCGTTAAAGAAGTTCAAGACGATACCGTTATTATCGATTTCAATCACCCTCTTGCAGGGAAAGATTTAATGTTTACTGTTAGTATCAGCAATGTTCGTGATGCTTCACCCGAAGAGGCGATGAGCGGTATTCCTGCTGAAAATGCGGTCGAAGAGAGCGGATGTTGTGGAAGTGGCGGTAATCACGGTTGTGGATGTCACTAATTTTTTAACTGCATCAAATGCCTCTATTGAGGCATTCAAAACCGCCAATTTACTCAAAGGTCTTGGTGTTAATGCCATGATTTTTGGGGAACGCGGGACGGGTAAATTAACACTTGCCCGTTATATACTTCCCCATGTACCCGTTCTCGATGCCAGTCGGTTTGAAGAGTTGCTCGATGCAATTGAAACGCATAATGAAGTGATTATTCACCGTCTTGATAATGTTGCTAATCTCAAACGTCTTATAGAAACCATTCAAAAAAATCGGACACGTGTTATCGCAACCGGAGGATTTCGGTATTCTCAAGATCAGTTGGATGAGATTTTTACAATTCGTCTTGCACTTCCGCCACTATCAGAGCGAAGTGAAGATGTGACGGTTTTGATTGATGCTTTTGTGCAAGAAGCACGTTCTACCCTGGGGAAATCTGAGCCATTTGATTTAAACGGATTTGTCCCTGATTTAAGTGAAAATGCCCTTTCGCTTCGACGTCAGGTTTACTTGCACTATTTGTTTGATAGTATCAACGAAAACGATTTAATGGGAATTATGGAACATTATATGATGGACAAGTTGGGTTCCAATAATGATTATAGGGCATTTTTACATTTATACGAAGTACCTTTGATCCGAGCGGGAATTAAAAGGTTCAAATCTCAGTTACAGCTTTCGGATAAGTTAGGTCTTAATCGCAATACATTGCGTAAAAAAATCGCGGAACACGCGGAGTATCAATTAGAAATCAAGGAGAGTTAATGTCAAAAAGAATCGCGATGATTTTTCCCGGACAGGGAAGTCAGAGTATCGGTATGGGTAAATCGTTTTATGAGAACAGTGCGGTTGCACGTGAAATGTTTGAAAAAGCGGGTGAACGTATCGGTGTCGATTTTTCTAAACTTCTGTTTGAACCTAATGAACAGCTTGACCAAACCGCGTATACTCAGCCGGCAATTTTATTGGTATCGATGATTGCTTATCGTCTTTTTCAAGAGGCTCATCCTACGGATGCCGTTATGTTTTTAGGTCATTCATTGGGTGAGTTCAGTGCCCTTTGTGCAAGTGGAGCAATTGATTATGTGGATGCGGTTGAACTGGTTCATAAGCGCGGAGCATTGATGCAGAGTGCCTGTGAAACCATCGAAGCAGGAATGATGGCCATTTTGGGGCTGGATGATGCGGTTGTTGAAGAAATCTGTTCAAAAGCCAATAGTGAGGGCAAACAAGTGTGGCCGGCTAATTTTAATCAAAACGGGCAATTGGTTATTGCAGGATTGAAAGCCGATTTGCAAGCTATGGAAAGTGTATTTAAAGAAGCAGGTGCAAAACGTGCATTGCTCCTGAATATGTCTATTGCAAGCCATTGTCCTCTCCTATCATCGGCGCAGGAACCTTTGGCGGAAGTCATGGAAGCAATGATTCAAGAGAACTTTAGTGCACCGGTGGTATCCAATGTAACGACACAAAAATATACCACTAAATCTGAAGCAGTAGCTCTTCTTAAAGATCAACTTGTCAAGCCGGTCAAATACAAACAATCGATCGAAGCAATCAGCGGTGACATTGATCTGATGATTGAATTCGGTAACGGTGCAGTGCTCAAAGGACTTAATAAGCGTAATGCACCTGATGTTGAAACGTACGGTGTATCAGACATGGAGTCGCTTCAAAAGGTATGCGAAGCACTAGTATGAAAGTCGCATTGATACAATCCTCACCCAAGCTTAATCGCTCTAATTTAACCGATGTATTAGCATTCATTGAGGAGAATCAAGACGCTGATGTGGTCGTTTTCCCTGAATTGGCGTTAAGCGGATATATGCTCCAAGATAAACTCTTTGAAGATGCCTGGAGAATTGAGGAATTGTCATCATTGGCTGATGCGAGCCAAAAATGCGATATTGTAGTTGGTGCGGCATTATGGGATGAAGGGCGTGTTTACAATAGCGCACTCTACTTCTCAAAAGGCTCATTGCTACATATCCATCATAAAAATCATCTCCCTACGTATGGGATGTTTGAAGAGGGGCGTTATTTTACGGCAGGTAATGAGCTCACTTCCTTTTCTACCCTTTATGGGGAAGCAATCATGGTGGTTTGTGAAGATCTGTGGCGTGCAGAAACAATGGCCGCGATCAGTGCGTCTGAAGCTCAAATTGTTTATGTTTTGGCTGCTTCTCCGGCTCGCGATTTTAGTGATGAGGGATTAGGTATCGAATCGCAGTGGGATGCCCTTTTAAAAACAACGGCATTGCTCAGTTGTAATTACGTTGTATTTGTCAATCGTGTCGGATTTGAAGATGGACTTGGTTTCTGGGGCGGAAGTCGAGTAATTACTCCGATGGGGGAGAATGAATTTATTATGCCACTTTTTGAAAGTGCACAAAAAATATGTTCATTGAACAGTCAATTAAAAAAATTAGGCCGTTATTTGGCAAAGCACATTTAAGAAGAACGACAAGGGGATAGAATGAAAATAGCAATTATGGGTGCGATGCGCGAAGAGATCGATCCGATTTTAGCCGCATTGGGTGAATATACCAGTGAAGAACATGCCGGAAATGTTTTTTATTCAGCACAGTATGCAGGGCATGAGCTTGTCATCGCCTATTCAAAAATCGGTAAAGTTTTTTCGGCGATTACGGCATCAGTGATGATTGAGCGTTTTGGTGCACAAGCGCTCCTTTTTAGCGGTGTTGCCGGAGGGATTGGTAAAGAGCTGAAAATCGGGGATTTGATTATGGCAAGTGCATTGTGTCAACACGATGTCGATATCACCGCATTCGGTCATCCTTACGGATTTATCCCGGAAGGTTCCGTCATGATTGAAACGGACAGTGACCTACGCTCTCTTGCGGCAGAAATCGCAGTTGATATGGGTGTTGAGCTGTATGAGGGGATTATTGCTACGGGAGATCAGTTCGTTGCATCCAGTGAGCGTAAAGCGTGGATTGAGAAGACTTTTAACGCCGATGCATTGGAGATGGAAGGGGCAAGTGTCGCTTGCGTGTGTCACAATTTCAGTATACCGTTTTTCGTATTGCGCGCTATCAGCGATACCGCAGATGGCGAAGCCGGAATCGATTTTGATGCCTTTCTTCAAAGTTCGGCACAAGTAAGTGCAAAATTTATTTTAGAGATGGTAAAACGTATTGGCGATTAAACTCAGCAAAAAGATTATGCGCCAAATCGGGCGTACCAATGGAGCATTCGGATTAATTGAAGAGGGCGATAGTATCCTCGTCGGATTGAGTGGCGGTAAAGATTCATTGACAATGGTTCATGCCTTAATGGAGCAGCAGCGCCGTGCTCCGTTTAAATTTGAGATACTTGCCGTGACCGTAACCTACGGTATGGGCGAAGATCTATCTGCCTTGATTGCTCATTGTGCCGAGCATGGAATTCCCCATAAAATCTATGAAACGAATACGTATGAGATTGCGGGTGAGAAGATTCGTCAAAACTCATCTTTCTGCAGTTTTTTCTCCCGGATGCGACGCGGCGCATTGTACTCTGCGGCAGAAAAATACGGGTGCAATAAAGTTGCATTGGGGCACCATCTTGATGATGCGGCAGAGAGCTTTTTTATGAATATGATTTACAACGGTCATATGCGAGCCCTTGCTCCCAAATACAAAGCCGGTAATGGATTGATCGTTATTCGTCCGTTGATTCAATTGCGGGAGCGTCAGCTTTCTGCGTGTGCCTTGGAAAACGAGATGCCTACCATCGGAGATGAAGCATGTCCGTCAATGCGATTTGATGTTAAAATGCCTCATGCACGAGCGAGTATGAAAGTGATGCTGGGAGAGATGGAGCAAAAATTTCCCGATTTGTTTGTTTCGATCAACTCTGCCTTCGGTCACATCAGTGATGAGACATTTTTTGATCCTGAACGATTTTCTCTATAACCTTATGATCGGCTCTACTGAGAGATAAGGTTTTTATCTCTTCTAGATTAAACCATTCAACTCCTTCGTCTTCAATATCCTCTTCGCAAAGATAGACATGAGCTTCGAGGGTAAAATGGCTGTAGCTTTGGGTGATTTCTCCTAAGCTTTTTATCTGAAAATCAGGTTGTTTTTCACTCTCATGAAATCCCCATAGCCCTGATAAAAATCGTGTTTGCCGCTGTATCAGTGCGTAGTGTTTTTCTTTTTGGTAGACGATAATATTACGATATCGGATAGGTTTGGTTTTTTTAGTTTTGGGTGTCGGATAGTGCAGGGGAGTCGATTTTCCCTGACAGCTTTGTTCAAACGGACAAAGGAGACACTGGGGATTTTTACGTAAACAAACGGATGAACCGACATCCATCATAGCCTGATTGTATTCGAACGGATGAGAGGGATCAAAGAGGGTATAGGCGTATTCCCAAAGCTTTCTCTCATCATGCGCTTCAAGTGCAAAATAGCGGTGTAATATCCTCTTTACGTTTGCATCCATGATAGGTAATGGTTCTTTATAAGCAAAAGCGGCGATTGCATGGGCAGTGGAGCGTCCGATACCGGGCAGGGAGATGAGCTCACGCGCCGTAGTCGGCAATTCTCCGTTGCAAAATCGTGCGGCAGCATGGAGATTGCGAGCGCGAGTGTAGTACCCTAATCCCTCCCACATCTTTAGCACATCATCCACATCGGCTCGGGCTATATCATCCAGTGTCGGGAACTTCTGCAAGAAGGGGAAGTAGAACCGTTCTAAAACTGTTTTGACTTGCGTTTGCTGGAGCATAATTTCGCTGAGGTAGATAGGATACGGATCATCGGTGCGGCGCCACGGCAGATCGTGACGACCATTTTTTTTGTACCATTGCAGCAGTGATTGTTGAGGGGTAAGTTTCATGGCGATATTATATAATTGCACTATTAAGAAGGGGTTTTATGGTAACGGTAAGTGCGATCAGTTCAGATACAATCGAGATTAAAGGGTCGAAATTCATCGCTTTTTTAATGCCTATTGCTGTGTATGAAGAACAGATGGATTATCTTCGCTCTACTCATCCGAAAGCCGTCCATTTCGTCAGTGCTACCCGAAGCCTCAATGAATATGATCAGATCGTCGAATACAGCGGGGATGACGGCGAACCTAAAGGGACATCAGGGAAACCGACATTAAGCGTGTTGCAGGGGCATGAACTTATCAATACGGCGATTATTACCGTGCGTTATTTCGGAGGGACGAAATTAGGCCCCGGAGGATTGGTACGTGCCTATGCTGAAGCGGCGAATGGAGCGTACGCACAAGCGGAGTTATTGCCCTATGAAAAACTCATAATCGAAAAAATCGAATGCAACTATTCGAATGTCTCGATGGTTGAATATGAATGTACACAGCAATATATCCGTATAACAGCTAAAGAATTTGGGGAAAAAGGGGCGATTTTTACACTCGAAGGGACAACGGAGAATTTAGAACGATTTTACATGACACTTGGTCGAACCGTGCAAAAAATATAATTACTCTTTGCTCCATAACTTCTCATTCAATTTTAACTCTTCGATAATCCCTATCGTATTGCGTAAGGTATGGATATATTCCATGGCTTGCTTGTAATCCAAAAGTGACTTGAATACGGTCGGTTCAAATAAATCTTTTCCTGCTCCGATAGCCACATGGATATGGTTGTGGACAAATGAGATAAACAGGGGATAGGAGACCTTTTTTTGAAATTCCACAATACGTTTCATCATAGAGTGGCTCAGAATGTAGCGAGCTTCGATAGGGTCGTCACCATAAACGACAAACTTTTTTTCAAATTCAGGATCATCCAATTGGATCACTTTACCGCGTGATATATTGATGGATTGAAGCCATCCCCCTATTAAGTTTCCAAAAGTTTTTTCGGCAAGATCGGGGAGGATAACAGTTTTGCTTTTGAAGTATTTGTTAAATTCGGCGACAAGAAAGAGTCCGCGAAAGAGGGTGTGCCACTCGGTGCGACCTTTGGAATCTTTGGTTTGGTATTCGGCATGGACATCCGAAAATTCTATAGGGACACCGTCGATAGAACCTTTGACGTAGTCGTTTCCACTGTAACGGTCTATGGAGTGCTGAAAGAGATTTGAACGTTCAAAAAGACGTTGCGAAATCATAAAATCGGGGTTGTAGAGGAGATGAGGGTCAATTGCTCCGATAAGAGGGGTAATAATACGCTCTTTAAAATCTTTTGCGTACCCTTGGGTCATGTAGCGGTACGTCAAAGAGGCAATAGCGATACCGGCGATAAATAACCCTATCATGAGTGGATGGAGGAGACCGAAATTTTTCCCCATCCATAGAGCCGCTATGAGAAAAACAACCCCTCCCATCCCTCCGTACCATTTGAGCTGAGAAACGATAGTTATACGAGTTTTTTCTAACTCTTCGAGAGTAGGATAGAGCTCTTTGTAATAAAAGTCGGTGAGTTCGGACGTCGATTTCATTTTTTTCCTAACGCCGAAGGAGCAAAAGCCCCTTCAGCTACGCTAGCCGCTATGGCACTAAAGCTAGCCCTGAGCGGGCAGATATTAACGATTAAACAACTCTTGAACATTGACGTTTTGACGCTCTGGAACGGTGATTTCAAATACGGCTCGACGTTGCAGATTCATCCATCCGGCGATAAGGTTGGTCGGGAACATTTCAATGGCGTTATTGAGGTCGGTAACCGCTTGGTTGTAGGCACGGCGGGCGGCAGAAATTTGCTCTTCGATTTCATTGAGGGTACGCATCAAGTGCATCACATTTTCATTGGCTTTAAGATCGGGATAGGCTTCCATCGCGACGGTGATCGATCCGAGGGCGGCAGAGAGTTTGGCATCCAGTGCAATTTTTTGATCGTCACTGATCCCCGGTTTCATTGCTTGAGCCCGAAGTTCGGTCACTTTTTCAAGGGTTGATTTTTCATGCTCCATATATCGCTCTACGGAGGCTATGAGGTTGGGGATGAGGTCGAACCGTTTTTTTAAGACGGTATCGACTCCGGCGAAGATATTATCGACTTGATTTTTCTTACCGATAAGGGAGTTGTACATTAGAATAGCTATTAGGGTGATTACGCCGATAATGATGAGCAGAGTGGTCATTGAAATTCCTTAGTTAAAGTAATACTCTATTTTAAGGAAAGTTTTCTAAAAGTGGGATTATAGTTATATAAAGAGGAGGTGTATTATGCAAGTCAGTTCCTATATCTTTCAATCCCCTTATTCGCAAGCGGTTCAAGTCGGTCAGCCCGATCCGGCGAGTGTTAAAAAAGAGGAGAAACCTTCGGTTGCTCCTCTCGTGAGTGACACGTCGAAGAGCGTAGCTTCCCAAGGTAAAATCAGTTCATTGGTCGGTTCTAGTGTTTCGATTCCCCTCACTACAGTACAATCGGCGAGTACCCAAAGCAGTGTATCGGAATTTAAATCACTCATTAGCGTGACGCAGGCTCAAAAAGTTTATACGCAAAGTTAAAAACTTTCATAGTAGAGTTCAAACATTTTAGCTTCCATGGGTTTGGCAAAATGGTACCCTTGCACTTCATCGCATCCGTAGGAGTCTACAACAGCAAGAACTTGTGCGTCTTCGACCCCTTCTGCAATGGTTTTGAGGTTTAGACTTTTTGCCATTTGAATGATTGTTTTTACAATGGCTGCATCTTCTTGGTCTGTAAGAATCTCGCGAACAAACGATTGGTCTATTTTGAGTTTATCGACGGCGAATCGTTTAAGATAGGCGAGACTCGAATAGCCTGTGCCGAAATCGTCAATGGAGAGCTGAATCCCTAATCCTTTTAGTATTTGAACCGTTTTAAGAATATTTTCTACATCGTTTATCAAGATGGATTCGGTGAGTTCTAACTCTAGTAGCTTTGGATTCAATCCGGAAGATTCAAGGGCATTTTTTACAATGGCTTCGAGATTTCCCCGTTTGAACTGTACTGCTGATATATTGACGGCAACCGTAATTTCTTTTCCCTCTTTTTCCCATTGAGCGGCTTGATGACATGCTTCGTGTATAACCCATTCTCCGATTTGTACGATTATGCCGCTTGATTCGGCCAAGGGGATAAAACTCATTGGCGGTATCATCCCCATTTGCGGGTGTTGCCAACGAATCAATGCCTCAGCACCCGTAATACGATTTTCAGCCAAATCGATTTGAGGTTGGTAAAATAACACGAACTCAGTATTTTGGAGTGCACTTCTGAGATCATTTTGGAGTTTGAATTGCCCGATGAGATTATGGTTCATTTGCTGGGTGTAGAAGCAATAGGTATTTTTACCGGATTCTTTGGCTTGGTACATCGCTGTATCGGCACTTTGGAGGAGTGCTTCGAAGCTCTCTCCGTTTTCGGGGTAGAGGGCGATACCGATAGAAGCGGAGATACTCAGAGCCTGCCCTGCGATAGTAAAAGGTTTGTCGAATTCTTGGAGAAGCTTTTCGGCGATGGTGATGATATTATTGGCTTCCTCGATATCCGATAGGATGAGGAGAAACTCATCCCCCCCTTGTCGGCTGATTGTATCGCTGGCTCTGATCCCTTCCATTAGCCGCGAAGCAATGTTTTTTAGTACCGCATCGCCTACGGAGTGCCCCATGGAATCGTTGATACTTTTAAACCCGTCAAGATCGATAAAGAGGATGGCGGCTTTTGACCCGGTACGTTTAGCATGCGCTATGATTTGCTCGGTTCGGTCTTTGGCAAGAATGCGATTAGGCAGTCCGGTGAGGGCATCGTGATGCGCTAGAAATTCCACTTTTTTCTCGATAGCTTTGCGTTCGGAAATATCCTGTGTTACGATAATGGTTTGGATAGGATCGGTATTGGGGATGACAATCACCGAAACACTGTGTTCTCTTCTTGTACCGTCTGTTTGTACAACCCCTAATTCATAGGTGGAGGGAACATCTTCTCCTCGTAGGCGACGTGTGTACATATCCAGCGCTTTGGCCCGATCATCGGGATGAATCGTATCCAAAAAGTTCGGTTTGACCTCAACAATCGTTTCATCATAGCCGTATTTTTTCGCTTTTTGAATATCGTTGGTATAAATATATTTTCCATCCTCGATAACATGTACCCCAAGTCCCGCTTCTGCTATGCTGAGTAACAGAGTATTTTGAAATTCTTTTTGTTTAATAATTTCGGATTCCATCTGTTTACGTTCGGTGATATCCCGTCCGATCCCGAGTATCCCCATAAACTCATCGCCGTTGTAGACGGGGATTTTTCTGATCTCCCAAGTGCTATCGATCCCGTTATTGGGATTGATAAACGTTTCGTAGTTTAGGGTGAGGGTGCCAGCGGTGATGGCTTCGAGATCGGATAGTTTGCAAACGTCTGCCGCATCCGGTTTGAAAAAGTCATAGTCTGTTTTACCGATGATCTCATCTTCAGAGGCACCGAAAAAGTTCACAAATGAGGGATTGCACATTATATAAGTCCCCTCCGCATCTTTGACCCATATCAGATCGGGGATCGTGGTGATGACGGCTGCGAGTTTGGCTTTGGTCTTATGGAGGCGTTCTTCTTGCTGTTTACGCTCGGTGATATCGCGACCGATTCCCAAAATACTGACGATCTCCCCTTCGGTATTCTTCTCTGCGAGTAGTTTAACTTCGTGTATCTCCATTTCACCGTTTTCGCCGGGGACAGGTTGTATTACGGTGATTTCCTCTTCACCCGTTTCGACGATTTGCTCTACGGCGTCCAGTACGGCCGTATGTTCCGGAAAAAGTTCTTCTTTGGGTCTGCCGATGATTTCACAAGCCGGCATACCAAGGGTACGCTCATGGATAGGATTGAGATAAAGATAGCGCCCTTGGGTATCTAAGCGGATGATATGATCGGGGGAATTAGTCGTTAGGGTACGGTATTCTTCTTCTCTTGCGGCAAGTTCATCTTGCAGCCGATAGAGCTGTGTCATGTTTCGTCCCACACCCAAGATACTGATTATGTTTCCGGATGCGTCCCGCTCAGGGACGAGATTGACGTTATGATACTCGATCTCTCCGTTCTCCGTTGCTATCACTTGTCGTACCAATACCGATTCGCCCGTTTCACTTACCCGTTTAATAGCCGAGATTACTTCGGTATGGGTGTTTGGAATATGGGTGCCTACTGCCTCGTCAACTGACATGCCCAATGTCTTCTCATGTACAGGATTGATATAGAGATAGCGTCCTTCCGTGTCCCATCGGGCAATGTTGTCGGGGGTGTTTTCCGCTAAAGAGCGAAAGTCTTGTTGTTGTGAGGCTAAGTTTGATTTTTCCGTATGCGGTTCTAACGTTGACATTGCGACTCTCTCATAGCATTGTTGCATTATAGAAGTTATCATGATATTTCTCAAAGTCATGCGCCTCCATCGGTTTGGCGAAATGGTATCCTTGGACTTCGTCGCATCCGTAGGCATTGACAGCTGCGAGAACATGGGCATCTTCGACCCCTTCGGCAATCGTTTTGAGATTAAGGTTTTTCGCCATTTGGATGATGGTTTTAACGATCGTTGCATCTTCTCGGTCTCTTAGTAGGTCTCGGAGGAACGATTGATCGATTTTGAGCTTATCGACATCGAAGCGCTTAAGGTATGCCAGACTCGAATATCCCGTACCGAAATCGTCGATGGAGAGCTGAACTCCTAATGCTTTGAGTGCTTGGACGGTTTGAAGGGTACTTTCGACATTGTGCATCATGGTCGATTCGGTGAGCTCCAGTTCCAAGCATTTAGGATTCAAACCGGATACTTGGAGGGCATTATTCACGATGCTCTCCAGATCTCCCCGTTTGAATTGCACGGCAGAAATGTTGACGGCAACGGTGATCTTTATTCCGTTTTTGTGCCAGATAGATGCTTGTCGGCATGCTTCTTCTATAACCCATTGACCGATTTGGACGATCAATCCGCTGCTCTCGGCAATAGGGATAAAATTCATCGGCGGGATCATCCCAAGCTGTGGATGTTTCCATCGGATCAATGCTTCCGATCCTGTAATAGTATTGCTGGAAAGTTCAATCTGCGGTTGATAAAATAGAACGAATTCATTGTTTTGGAGGGCTGTTTTGAGATCGTTTTGAATCTTGAATTGTCCTATGATGTTATGGTTCATTTGTCGAGTAAAAAAGCGATAGGTATTTTTGCCGGATTCTTTGGCTTTGTACATGGCAGTATCGGCATTTTGTAGGAGGGCTTCAAACGTTTCTCCCTGCTCTGGATAGATGGATATCCCGATGGATGCTGATAGAGAGAGGAGTTGATCTTCGACACTAAACGACTGTTCAAATTCATGGAGGAGTTTTTCGGCAATGGTGATGACATCGGTTATTTCCTCGATATCCGATAGAATCAATAGAAACTCATCTCCTCCCTGTCGGCTTATGGTGTCGCTTGCTCTTATTGTCTTTTTGAGACGCGAAGCGACTAGTTTGAGTACCGCATCGCCGGTGGTATGTCCCATAGAGTCATTGATCGTTTTGAATCCATCCAAATCGATAAATAGCAGTGCCGCTTTGGTATCGGTCTCTTTGGCATAGGAAATGGCTTTTTCCATTTTAGCGTTGGCAAACGTACGATTCGGTAACCCCGTAAGAGCATCGTGATGCGCCATAAATTCGATCTGTTTTTCAATTAATCGGCGTTCCGTGATGTCGCGGGCTATCCCGATGATTCGATCTATCCGTCCCTTTTCATCCCGCATCGGGGTAAGAGCTGAATGAAATATTTTATGACCTGTCGGAAGATCAAATTCACTGATATAGTCTATTTTGCTCCCCGCATCCAAACATGCTTGAAATTTTTTCATCAACGTTTCTCGTATGGTTCTATCTTCGAGCTCATCAACATAGCGGCCGACAATCATCTCTTTGTCCATGCCGCTTACGTTTAGGTATGCCGGATTGATTTCCAGGTGGATGAAGCGCTTATCGGGGGTTACTTCTAAAAGATAGATCGGATCGATGCTGTTGTCGAAGATTTGGGTGTAGCGTTCATTGGTTACGGTGAGTTCCGATTCGGCTTTTTTACGATCGCTGATATCTTGGATGTTGGCGATACGTTGTTTGACGGTTCCGGTTTCGTCTTTAAGCACGGTGATATGAACCGATACGGCGACAGGGGCGCCGTCTTTTTTATAATGCGTTGTTTCAAACGTAACGTCATTGATGGCACACGATGGGACAGACTCATGTTCTTCGAGGCGCAGCATGCACTCAGGGGCAAATACCTCTCCGGGTGAAACGCCGATCAGTTCATGAGGCTCATAACCGTGAATGTGGGCAAAGGCGGGATTGACCATCTCTAAACGATTATCAACAGCATTGCAGATTGCGATACCGACTTTGGCGTTATCGAAAATGTATTTTAATTTTTCCATAGGGGATTCTTGCATTAAGTTCTCAAAGTTTCGCGGGTATCAAGCCGATAACCGATTCCTCGGACAGAGATGATGATGTCCAGTTCCAGTTTTTTTCGTACCCGTAGAACGATATTTTTGATGGCCGAATCGCATATAGGATCAAGCGGCCAGAGGGCTTTGCCAATCTCTTCTTTGGTGACGGTTTTATGTCGATTTTCAATGAGCAATGCCAAAAGATCTTGTTCTTTTACCCCTAAGGATATGACCGTTCCGTTGAGATATAGCTCTCGTGTGGCCGAATTGTAATAGAGCCGTTTTCCTAGGGGGATCAACCCCATGTCTTTATCGGTTCGTTGTATTGCTTTACAGATGGTTCGGGTGAGTTTATCAAGGTCTACGGGTTTGACAAGATAGCCATCAATAGAAAGATTTGCCGCATGTAAGAGTAATTCTTGTTCGGCAAAACTGGTAAGGATAATAATCGGGGTGTCATAATCATTTTGGCGTATTTGTTTCACCAGACTTAATCCGTCTCTTTTTGGCATTTTAATATCGGTGATAATAACGTGAGGCGCTTCGTCTTCATAGAGTCGATAGGCTTCTTCACCATCTTCTGCGGTGTGAACTCGATGGAATATCATCTTCAATACGTCGCCCATCTGATGACGGGTAATGCTGTCATCTTCCGCGAAAAGAACCGTTTTGTCTTTGAGAAGCAACATATTACGAATCATTTTTAAAATTCCTAAAACCAGTTAATTTACACAATCTCTCTCATGTATTTCTCATTTGTCGGTGTAACTTTACCATCATAATAGTCACGTAACGGTCATATGAGCAGCGCTTATATGAGACTGATCTGTCGCCGAGCAAAAGGTATCATGCCAACTCCGATTAAAAATCACAAAATGTAATATAAGGGGAAAACTGATGTCAAAAAGACTCTTAATCGTCGATGACTCTACCGTTATGCGAATGACGGTGAGCACCATTTTAAAAGAGGGCGGATACGAAGTTATCGAGGCGGAAAACGGTCAGGTGGCTTTTGATAAAGCGATGGCAACTTCCGTCGATCTCATTATCTGCGACGTCAATATGCCGGTAATGGACGGTCTCACGTTCGCCCGTTTGATTAAAGAACAACCCTCATACCGTTTTGTCCCCATCATTATGCTCACGACGGTTACCGGGCAATCGGAGATGGAAGCGGGGAAAGCCGCAGGGGTCAAAGCGTGGATGGTGAAGCCGTTTGACAAGGTCAAACTGCTCGGTGCCGTTGCGAAACTGTTAGGATAGGTGGAAAGTATGGTAACCATGGACGGTTCATCTTTGCGGTTTGATCCATCGGGCGAACTGAGTATCTATCAGGTCGAAGAGGCACGTAAACAGATCCTCGGATCCTTCGCACAGGCGAAGGAGATTCTGATTGACTTGACCCGTAACGACAAAATAGACACGGCCGGATTTCAACTGCTCCTTTCGCTCATCAAGAGCTGTAAAACCTTCGGTAAAACATGGACGATCGAAGGAATGGGCGGTTCGGCTGAAAATTTTATGGCGCTCTTCGGATACGAATGGGACGCTCCACACAAAGGTGAAGTATGAGCTCGGGTATGAATTTTAGCGATATCGCCAAAGAGTTCCGTGAAGAGTCCCTCGAACTCCTCGAAGCGATGGAGACGTCGCTTATGAGTATCCGTGAAAACGGGATGGACGATGAGATGATCAACGCCGTATTCCGTGCCGCCCACACGATCAAAGGGGCGGCGGGGATGTACAAACTCGACTTTGTCGTCGAGTTTACCCACATCGCCGAAAATCTCCTTGATCAGGTGCGCAACGGGAAAATCAGTATGACCGACGAGCTGGGGGAACTTTTGCTGGAGTGCAAAGACCACATGCAAAATCTTGTCGAGTTTGCCGTTGCTACCAACAACGAAGAAGCACCGACGAGTGAGCTCTCCGAGACGACTGCGCGGCTCGGGGAGGCGTTGTGTGAAACGCTCGGCGAAGAGATGCATTCTCACGGTGCGGAAGTATCTGCGGCTGCAAACGAAGTATGCGGTGAGAAAAACTGGACGATGAAGCTCTCTTTCGGACGGGAGGTGATGGAACAGGGGTTTGAACCGGCGAGCTTTTTGGCCTACCTGCGTCGCAACTCCCGTCTATTTGAATGTCGTGTCGATACGTCAGCCGTCCCCCTTATCGAGGAACTGGAGCCGACGGCGTGTTACGTTTCGTTTACGATCCGTTTTACGACGGCGATAAGCCGTGAAGATATTCTCGATGTGTTCGAGTTTGTCCGCGACGATACGACGATCGATTTGGCAGAAGAGGCTCCGGCGGTTAAAGCCGAAGTCGTTACGTCGTCGGTTGTCAAAGAGGAACCTAAAAAAATCTCTGCTCAGAGTGCCAACACCCAGGTACAGGCGCAGAACGCCTACACGATCCGAGTCGATGCCGAAAAAATCGATCAGCTCATCAACCAAATCGGTGAGATGGTGATCGCCAACGCCAATGTCGTGCAGCAGTCGATCGATCTGAAAAACGGTGAATTGATCGAGTCGGTCTCGATCGTATCACGGATGTTGGAGGATATCCGAGAGAGTGCGATGCAGATACGGATGGTGCAGATCGGAGAGACCTTCAACCGTTTCAAACGGATCGTCATGGATCTCTCCAAAAAACTGGGTAAAGATATCGAACTCATCATCAAAGGGGGCGAAACCGAGTTGGACAAAACGGTGACGGAGAAAATCACCGATCCTCTCGTACATATTATCCGTAACGCGATTGATCACGGGATCGAAATGCCGATGGATCGCGGAACGAAACCCTCTCGCGGTACGTTGATCCTTAACGCCTACCATGATGCGGGGACGGTAGTCATTGAGATCACCGATGACGGTAAAGGGCTGGACGAAGAGGTAATTTACCGTAAAGGGATCGAAAAAGGGATCATAGAAGAGGGTGCACACCTTTCGCAGCAGGAGATTTTCAAACTCATTTTAGAGCCGGGCTTCTCGACGGCACCTGCTGTTACCGACCTATCGGGTCGCGGTGTCGGGATGGATGTTGTTAAGCGGAACATTGAAGCGCTGCGCGGAAACATCGAGATTAAAAGCCGTGTGGGGGAGGGGACGAGTTTCATTATCCGTCTCCCTCTGACTTTGGCAATTATAGACGGATTCTTGGTCAAAGTGGGGGAGACGTTCTATGTCATCCCTCTGGATATGGTCGTTGAGTGTATCGAACTCAGTGATCGCGAAAAAGAGGAGATGCACGGAAACAACTACATCAACCTTCGTGGCACGATCCTCCCCCTCCTTAACGTCGGCGATCTGTTCGATGAGAAAAAAACGGCCGATGCGCGGGCGAATATCGTCGTTGTCCATTATGCGGGGAGACGGTACGGGTTTATTGTGGACGAGCTGTTCGGGGAGTTTCAGACGGTCATAAAACCGCTCGGGAAAATCTTCGCCGACCTCCACGGTATCAGCGGATCGACGATTCTGGGAAGCGGAAAGGTCGCCCTGATTCTCGATGTCCCGATGCTGGTGAACTACATCCTAAGCTTCAAGGGGGGCTCGGATGAAATGAAGAGTGCCTAAACTCTGCCGCGTATGCGGCAAGCTTCAGTGCCATAGCGGCTAGCGTAGCCCAAGGGGCTTTGCCCTTTCGGCGTTTAAATTAATAAAACAGGAGAAACCATGTCTTTAGCAAGTATGGGAGTGAAAAAACAGCTTACGGTGCTGATTACCTCGGCGGTTATCGGTCTTTTTGTGATACTGGGATTGAGTATCGTGCAGATGGGGAGAGTTTACGAGTCGGCCAATTTCAACACGATCAACACCATTCCAAGTCTCGTTGTGATAAACAAGGCCCTTGCTGAAGCCTCTACTCTGCGTGTTTTGACGTGGCAGCACATTGCACAGACAGACCCAGCGGGAATGGCGGCTGGCGAGAAAAAAATCGCTGATGCTAGAACAAAGCTTGAAGCGGCATTTAAAGAGTATGAGCCGCTGATTGCCGATGATAAAGATAGAAAAGGGTTGGAAGCGGACAAAGCGGCATTGGCGGAATACACGGCGTTGCAAGATAAAATCGTAGCTCTTTCCCGCGCAAACCAATCGGAAGAGGCGCTGAAGTTGATGTTGGCCAATCAGGGGATAATAGCAAAATTTACTGAGGCGTTCGATGATCACGCTCAATACAATGTCGATATCGGGAAAAAAGCTGCGGATGATGCTGCATCGATGAAAAGCAGTGCTCTGGTGATACAGGTATTGATCGCTCTGGGTGTTTTGATCACGTTGGTCGTGATTGGGATGATGATCGTTAAAAATATTATGAGTCGCCTCGGTGCCGAGCCTGCCGAAGTAAGTGATATTGCCGATCAAATCGCGGCAGGGAATACAAAGGTTACAATCGACGTTAAAGCCGGAGATACCCTCAGTTTGATGGTATCTATGAAAAAAATGGCGGACACGATCATAGCGATGCAGGCTCAGCTTAATATGTTGATCAACAGTGCCAAAGAGGGTAAACTCAGTGCAAAAGCGTCCACGGATCAATTTAGTGGGGATTGGAAAGCGATTGTAGGGGGCGTTAATGAGATGTTAGCGGTCATCAATGCAGCGGTTGTTGATGACGGTGTCGGCGCATTGGTACGTCTTGCTGAGGGTAACTTTAAACAGCCGATTACGACGGCGTACAAAAACGATTACGATGTGTTTAAACGTGCGGTTAATGATGTTATGTCAGCATTGAACAACATGGGTAATGAGACACAAACTCTTATCGGAAATGCGGCTGAGGGTAAATTGACCTTCCGTGCGGACGATTCACAGTTCAAAGGGGGATACAAAGAGGTCGTTAGCGGTGTCAACAACATGCTCGACATCATCTATGCGGCAGTCGTCACCGACGGTGTAAGTGCTCTTGTCCGTCTTGCGGACGGTAACTTCAAACAGCCGATTACGACCGATTACAAAAACGATTACGATGTGTTTAAACGTGCGGTTAATGACGTTATGTCAGCATTGAACAACATGGGTAATGAGACACAAACGCTTATCAACAATGCGGCAGAGGGTAAATTGACTTTCCGTGCAGAAGATAAAAACTTCAAAGGGGGATACAAAGAGGTCGTTAGCGGTGTCAATAACATGCTCGACATTATCTATGCGGCGGTAGTGACCGATGGTGTTAATGCATTGGTCAAAATCTCCGATGGGGATTTCTCTACCCGAATCACGACGGAGTACAAAAACGATTACGATGTGTTCAAACAAGCGGTCAACGATATGGCTTCAGCTGTACAAGCGGCAATCGGCGAAGCGGGCGAAGTACTTGGAAAAATGGCAGATGGTGATTTACGTGCCCGTATCCGCAGCGATTTCAAAGGCGATCTCGTAGCGATAAAAACGGCGACCAATGATATGGGATCAAAACTCCAAGATATCATTATCGAAGCACAAAACGCCGCGCTCCAAATCACCTCTGCGTCGGAGCAAGTGAGCGGAACGGCACAAAGTCTCAGCAACGGTGCAACGGAACAAGCGAGCAACCTCGAAGAGACAGCTGCCGCCATCGAAGAGATGACGGGAAGCATCAACCTAAACGCCGAAAACGCAAAACGTACCGATGAGATGGCATCCAACGCCTCTAAAATGGCGGAAGACGGCGGAGCGGCAGTCGATATGACGGTCGATGCGATGAAAGAGATCGCGGGCAAAATCAGTATTATCGAAGATATCGCGTATCAAACCAATCTCCTAGCCCTCAATGCGGCAATCGAAGCGGCGCGTGCGGGTGAACACGGTAAAGGGTTCGCCGTGGTCGCGGTCGAAGTACGTAAACTGGCAGAGCGCAGCCAAGTAGCGGCGCAAGAGATCGGAAAAATCACGGGAGACAGTGTCAAAGTTTCCGAGCGTGCTGGGGAACTTATCAAAGAGATCATCCCGAATATCCGTAAAACCGCCGAACTTGTCCAAGAGATCGCGGCAGCATCGGCGGAGCAAAACGCGGGAATCGAACAAATCAACGGTTCTATGACACAGCTGGATAGCGTAACACAGCAAAATGCGGCAGGAAGTGAAGAGTTGGCATCGGCGTCTGAAGAGATGACGGCTCAGGCCGAAGGGCTGCGTTCTATGATGTCGTTCTTTATCGTCGATGATAGCAGCGCAAAATTAGGCTCAAAGGTGATGGCTCCGGTTAAAAAATTGACCGAAACCAAACTTGCCGAAACCAAAGCGGTAGACAAGAAAGATTTCAAGACATTCTGAAAACGGGGCACCTATGGCTGAACTTACGCAAAAAAACGCAGAGGGACATCAGTACCTCTCGTTCTACCTTAAAAACGAGATGTTTGCAATCAACGTCGGCTATGTCCGCGAAATCATCGAGTACACGCAGATCACCCGTGTACCAATGATGCAGAGCTTTATCGCCGGAGTTACCAATATTCGCGGAAACGTCATCCCCGTACTCGATCTCTCCGGCAGACTGGGATTGGGGATTAGTGATATCAGCAAAAAAAGCTGCATCATTACGATCGAAACACTTATAGGGGACGAAGAGACCGAAGTGGGGATCATCGTCGATATGGTCGATCAGGTCTACGATATCTCCCCCTCCCACAAGATGGAAGCGCCCGAATTCGGCTCCAAAATCCGAAAAGATTTTATGCAGATGATGGCAAAAGTAGATGAACGCTTTATCACTCTGCTCGACATGGAGGGGATTCTCGATATCGTTGAACTCTCCCGCGTTACCCGAAAACGAAACGTATAAGGAGCTAGGATGGATATCCAAGAACATGACAACAGAGCCAGTCAAATCGACAGCGCCGATGAACTGATCCGGCTGGTCACGTCCAATGCCGACGTGACGAGCCAGTACGTTATATTTCGCAACGGTTATGATGAACTTTTCGCTATCAATGTTGCCAAAGTCGAAGAGCTGATCGTCAATAAAGAGCTGAATATCGCAATCAACTCCGAAAACAGCGGAACCCTTTTAGGGACGGCAAAAATCCGCGACGAGATGTGTTCGATCATCCATTTCGACCGATGGCTGGGACACGGTGAAAACGGTGAGTGCGAGTATGAACTCATTATAGTTTGTAATTTCGGACATCAGCGGGTCGGTATCATCATCAAAAACGTCATCGGTATCCAAAATATTGAGGCGGAAAAACTGATCGATAACTCGTCGCGCGATCCGAAAAGTGCGCAGATTACCGAAATGAATATCGCAGGGGAAAATAAGCTCTGTATTGTTTTCAACTCCGATGCGCTCCTCACCGAGGTGTTCCCTGAATCGCACGCCCATGAGATGAATAAGATCAGTTCACTGGATAACCTCGCCATTACGAAAAAGATCCTTTTTTGCGATGACAGTAAAATCATTCAAAAAGCGGTCGAAATGGCGATGTCCCAAATGAAACTTGATTTTGAGGTGTTTGATAACGGCAAAGCGTTATGGGATCGACTGAATGCTCTGAATGCGGACGACATCGCCCTTATCCTCAGTGACATCGAAATGCCGGTGATGGACGGTATGGCATTGCTGCGCGAGGTGAAAAACAATGCCGCAACACGGACGATTCCGTTTGTGATGAATACCAATATGGCAAATCCCTCGATCATCGATCAGGCGAAACGGCACGGTGTCGATCATGTCATCCATAAACTCGATGTGGAAGATTTGCAGCAAAAAATTCAACAATATGCCCGTGTCTAATAAAGGCTCCTCCTTATGATTAGTAACCGCGCATTTGAAAAACTGACCTCTTTGGTGAAACACCACAGCGGAATTCACCTCGCCGAATCGAAAAAACAGCTTGTGGTCGGACGTCTCTCTAAGAGACTCCGACACCTTAATCTTGAGGATTACGAAGCCTATCATGATCATTGTATCGCCTCTCCAGAAGAGCTAGAAACGATGATTAACACCATCACAACCAATGAAACCAGCTTTTTTAGAGAGTCGCATCATTTTGACTTTATGGGTGAGACCATCTTGCCGCGTGTTACCAACGGACCGTTTCGGGTATGGAGTGCGGCAGCGAGTATCGGTGCGGAGGGGTACAGCATCGCGATGGAACTGGACAATGGTCTTACGAGCAGGGGAATCGAGTGGGAGGTGATCGGAACCGATATCAACACTGAAGTGCTTAAACAAGCCTCAGAAGGGCTCTATCCGATCCGTTTTGCTGATCAGATCGACGAAACGTACCTTAAACGCTATTGTCTCAAAGGGACGGGACGGCATGAGGGGGAATTTCTGATTGATGATTATTTGCGACACAAAGTGAGCTTTCAAAGTGCGAATCTGATGGTTCCGATTTCGAGCGATTTGGGGAAATTCGATGTGATCTTTTTGCGTAATATGCTGATTTATTTTGATAATGAAAACAAGAAAAAAATTGTCGAAAACGTCTTAAAAGTCTTAAAACCAAACGGCTATCTTTTTATCGGTCATGCCGAAACGATAGGACATATTACCACCTCCGTCCGGCAAATCCGCCCCACAATTTATAAAAACGAGAAAAAATGAGCGAAAAAATAGCCCTGTTTATCGTGGATGATTCGGCAATTGCCCGTACAACGATCACTGCCATGTTGGAGAATGAGACCGATATCGCTCTGCACGGCAGCGCATCCGATCCGATTCTAGCCGAAGCGAAATTCAATCGTATCGGTTGGCCGGATGTGATTATCCTCGATATCGAGATGCCCCGTATGGACGGGCTCACTTTTTTGCGTAAAATCATGAAAGAGCATCCTACCCCCGTTATTATCTGCTCATCCGTCGCTCAAAGCGGAAGCCGAAATGCGATGGAAGCTCTCTCTCTGGGAGCGGTAGAGGTGATTGCCAAGCCCGAAGTGGGATTAAAAAGCTTTTTGGAAGAGTCGCACTACACCCTCATCCATGCAATCAAAGCGGCATACGCTGCAAAAGAGGGGATGAAACGGCGTTCTTCTCCGCCGCCGCTCAAGCGAGTTGTCTCAAAGGAGAGCGCAAAACTAAACGCCGATTCGGTGCTCATTCTCAAACCGAATGTGACACATATGCGTACTCACAGTGTAATCGCAATAGGTTCTTCGACGGGAGGGGTGCAAACATTGGAAAAAATACTCCCCAATTTACCGGAAAAAATACCGCCGATCTTGATCACTCAGCATATGCCGGTGGGATTTACTAAATCACTTGCAGATCGGCTCAATCGCCTCTGCACCATCAGTGTCAAAGAAGCAGAAAACGGGGATAAATTGCTAAATGGGCGTGCTTTGATTGCACCGGGAGACAAGCATATGACCCTTAAACGCTCCGGCAATTCGTATATCGTAGAGATCAAAGACGGTCCGAAAGTAAGCCGTCACAAACCGAGTGTCGATGTCCTTTTTCGCTCCTGTGCCAACGAAGCGGGGGCTAATGCCGTGGGATTTTTGCTGACGGGGATGGGGGATGATGGCGCCAAAGGGCTCAAAGAGATGCTTGAACGCGGTGCCAAAACCTATTCGCAGGACGAAGAGAGCTGTATCGTATACGGTATGCCTAAAGCGGCGGTAGAGATTGGGGCTTCAATGGGGATTTTAACCCCGGAACAAATCATAGAGACCATCAAAAAAGGGTAATGTATGTACGCAAAGATACTCAAAGAATCGGCGAAGCAGCTCACACTTCTAGCGGTAGAAAATTGTCCGACGAGTCGCGATGCCATCGGGAAACATCTTGGCCATTTTTTTAAAAGTATCACGTATGTCTCAAATGCAGAAGAGGCGTTATGGCTTTATAAGAGCGAAAAGTTTGATTTGATATTGGTAGATATAGATACCTTTAGCGGCGATGCGTATCGCTTCATCGACAACGTCCATCGACATGATCTTTTTCAGGCAATGGCGGTGTGCAGTTCGCGCAGTGATGATGCGGAGTTGATGTTGAAACTCCTAAACTCTCAAATCGCCTGTTTTATCCCTAAACCTGCTGAATCCAATACGATGTACCAACTTCTATCGAAAGTGTGTGGAAAGATTCAAGATCGTGCCGTACTGATGCATTACCTAGAGACGCTTGAAAATCAAAACGAAACAGCGCTCTCAAAATCGTGTCGATCAGAATGTCCGATGAAAGTTGAACTCAAACCGATACAGGAGATCAAACCTGCTCCTCAATCGACACCAGTGGATGAGGAAGAGGATTTCCTGTTTTTTCCTGAACCCTCTAGCAGTATCCCAACACTCAGTGAAGATACCTCGATCTATCAAGACTATTTTAGCTTTTTGGATTTTGATGACCGAGAAGAGCTCCATGATCAGCTCAGTGACATCGATTCGTCACTGCTGAACGCCTTTTCGGATAGAGGAGCTGACCCTCAGTTTATCAGCCGTTTAGGG
The DNA here is from genome assembly GCF_041651515.1 of Sulfuricurvum sp. Lineage (GTDB taxonomy): Bacteria > Campylobacterota > Campylobacteria > Campylobacterales > Sulfurimonadaceae > Sulfuricurvum. Next base: position 597,897 of record NZ_JBAZJF010000001.1, on the reverse strand, counting down.
AACTCTTTGATGCGGTATGGGAATGTACTCCTTCACTATCAGTTTTTCAGCGATATGGGGACGTCAATCTTGGAATTCGGTAAAACGATCAGCGATGAGTCCCAGATGATTGCGGAGCGCTCAAACGAGTTTCAGATGCTGATCGGCGGGTTTTGTTCGGGGCTTCAAACGTATATGGCTGAAGTGTGGGATAGTGAGTCGGCGAATCCCAAATTTTTTAACGATTCGATTATCAATGATGCGCAGACAATTATAGGGATGATGGCTCCGGCTCCAGCTTCAAGCGGTGATGATGACGACTTATTCTTTTTTTGATAGCTGAGTTCGCCCTGCGCGGAAATAAAATAAAAAACACTAAAGGTACTCAATGGAATACGGCAAAACAGAAGATATCTTATCTTCTATCGTAGATATATTAAAACACATCGAAAGTGTTCAAAAAGATGTCTTGGAACTTTCGGAACGCTCGGTAATGACATTTCACACCTTTATCGAAGAGAACCATCTTACCCCCGATGCAAAAACGCTCGAAGGATTCCAATACCAAGATATTATCACGCAGCAGCTCAGTGCGGTGAGCGAAGCGATCGGTATGATCGAAGCCAATATCAACGTCTATCTTCATGCCGTTAAACATGACCAAAATACCCTGGGGGCGAGTATCGAAAAACTCTCCTCCAAATTAATGAAATCTCTTCAAACGGCAAAAGAGAAACAAGAAGCGTTCAGCGGCAATGCCATTGATCCGAATCACGGAGAATCAATCGAGTTTTTTTAAACTATAAATCAAGGAGAACACAATGGAGCAAATGAAAGATATTGCAGCTTTTAAAGCAATCAATGAGGATATCAAAGCAATTTTAGGGGAGTTGGATAAACATATTTCGGATTATCCTTATTTTGATTATAGGGATGTGAGTAAAAACAACAAAGCCTTTGTAGAGTTGCTGGATAAATTACTTGAAGCACGGTGCACGATCGAAGAGCTCAAAAAATACCATTTTTAACCCGATATAGGTCACATTACGGTCATATTTTTCTCTTTTTTCATGACCGTTATAGCCGCATCAATTTGCTACTATTCTGCACAACAAATAAGTTAATATAATTCAACGTAAAGGAAAAGAGTAATGAGCGATTTTCAAATACTTCAGACCTTTATCAAAGATTACAATCGTCTGGTATGTCAAGAAATCAATGAAATCCCGACGCTCCCCTCTCTATCCCCTAATTCGGAATACCAAGAGTTTTATACGCTCTTATACGAGGGTGTAAACGCCTATAAAGGGAGACGAAACACCGAAAATATCATGTTCGGTCAGTTGGGATTAGGGCTGTTCGCGCTGCAACAGGGGAATTTTATACCGATTCATATCGAACAGGGAAGTACGAGTATGGTTGCAGAAACGATTGAATATTTCAACCGTTTTGTCGTTGCCATGCAAAAAACCGCTGAGGATATTCGTATCCTCTCTGAAGCCGTTCGCAAGGGGGATTTTACCGTGACCGTAGGTGAGAGCCAATGGGAGGGAAATATGCTGAATCTGGTGGAGGGGATTAACCGTCTGCTCGCTGAAATCAACCTCATGCTCAGCGAATCGTATACCAACGGAGTGAAGCTCTCCCAGTCGGCGGATAATCTCAAACAATCGACCGAATCGCTCAGCTCTGCGACGACACAGCAAGCGGCCGCGCTCGATCAAACCGTCGCTTCGCTCGAAGAACTGAGCGAACAGGTTCAAACGAATACGGAACACACGGTGCGTATGAGTATCATTGCCAATGAGGCAAAATCGGCAGTTGAAGAGGGGAACGTACTGGTAAAGCATACGGTAGATGCAGTTACTGAAATTAACCGTGCGACCGAAGAGATGCATGATGCTCTCAAAATCATCGACAATATTGCTTCTCAAACCAATATCCTCAGTTTGAATGCCGCGATCGAAGCGACCCGTGCCGGAACGGCAGGCAGAGGGTTTGCCGTAGTGGCTGTCGAAGTGCGCAAGCTGGCAGCACGGAGTGCCGAAGCGGCTAAAAATATCCGTAATCTGAGTGATATTGCTTATACAAAGTCGGATGAAGCGTTAAAAATCTCCGATAGGATGATTCGGGGTTTTAAGACGATCAATACAAAAATTTCGGAAACGGCAACGATTGTAGGTCAAGTAGCGCTTGCCTCTAATGAGCAGATGTTGGGGATTACTCAGATAAACCGAGCCGTTCATGAACTTGAAACAGTAACGGAGAGCAACTCTCAAATTGCGGAAGATACAGATTGTGTAGCCCAAGAAGTGTCGGTATTGGCAACGCAGATTGTCGAAGATACATCATCAAAAAAATTTATAAGTTAATCCAAAGAAACTGAACAGATAAGGAGGGTGTTTATGGCTGAAATTCATATGACCGAACGGATGCTCATTATATCCGAGACCGACGAGCGGGGAATTATCACCTTTGCCAATGAAGATTTTGTGAGGATGAGCGGATACAGCTACCCTGAGCTTATAGGAAAACCGCATAATATTTTGCGCCACCCCGATATGCCCTCATCCGCATTCGGTGATTTATGGAAAACGGTCAAAAATAACCAAATTTGGAACGGTTTTGTCTGCAACCGATGTAAAAACGGCGACTATTACTGGGTCTATGCGACAGTAGCAGCACTCAAAGCGTCTGATGGATCCCGACATTATCTTTCGATACGACGTCGTCCTACAAGAGAAGAAGTGGAATATTATTCAGCACTGTACAAAACGATGAAAGAATAGGGGAATAGTATAACATAGCGCGATAAAACAAGGTTTATGGGCGGATAATAGTAGAAAGAGGGAGTGTTCTAAAAGTATATGGCGCAGCGGACGGGACTCGAACCCGCGACCTCCTGCGTGACAGGCAGGCATTCTAACCAACTGAACTACCGCTGCAGCCAAAAATAATGGTGGGAATTACAAGACTCGAACTTGTGACATCTACCTTGTAAGGGTAGCGCTCTACCAACTGAGCTAAACTCCCGAGAGTTTTAAAATATAAATCGAAATAACATATGGCGCAGCGGACGGGACTCGAACCCGCGACCTCCTGCGTGACAGGCAGGCATTCTAACCAACTGAACTACCGCTGCAGCCAAAAATAATGGTGGGAATTACAAGACTCGAACTTGTGACATCTACCTTGTAAGGGTAGCGCTCTACCAACTGAGCTAAACTCCCGAAAATCGAAAATAACGTTTGAACAAATGGCGACCCCTAAAGGATTTGAACCTCTGTTCCTACCATGAAGTGATAGTGTCCTTGGCCACTAGACGAAAGGGTCACTGAAATCAACAATATGGTGTCCCGTGATGGATTCGAACCATCGACCCCTTCATTAAAAGTGAAATGCTCTACCAGCTGAGCTAACGGGACCTCTTCAACCATCAAACTAGCACGATTGTGAGGGCGAAATTATAGGGGAAAGATCTCGTTTTGTCAAGCTAATTTTGCTTATGCACTAAAAAACAGTTCTCGGTCTATGTTTACAAGCATTTTAACGGCCATTAAGACACTTTGTTCTTGAATGTAGTTTCGATCTCCCTCGAAATGAAACCGCTCGGTATGTACCGATGTTTTGGAGCGTGCACTGATATAGACGGTTCCGACCGGCTTTGCATCGCTTCCGCCGCTGGGACCTGCCACTCCGCTGATGGAGAGTGCATAATCCGAGAAACTGACGTTCATAGCCCCCTCCGACATTTGGAGGACCACTTCGGCACTCACCGCTCCAAATGCCTCTAATGAGTCATCATCAACTGCAAGCCAGTTGGCTTTGAGGGTATTAGAATAGGTAATCAAAGAACCCTCATAGATAGTGGAAGCGCCCCCCTGCGAGGTGAAAAAGTGGGCCAGTAACCCGCCGCTGCAACTTTCGGCGAAGGAGAGCTTTTTGTGGTGTTTGGATAAACGTTCGATAATAAAGGCGGCAATATTACCGGCACTGATTACTTTGTGGTGCATCAATCCTCTGGCTGAAGCGATGAATTGGGCAAGATTACCGTGTTTGCGGGTGTGAACTTTGATTTTGAGCCACCCCTCGATCAATTCACTAAACTCCAGCCGTACATCAAAATTTTGCGCCAATGGGTCGAGAAGGGTCTGTGCACTGCTGAGATCTTCATTAAAAAGGTGGATGATGGCATTGCGCTGTTCATCGTCAATCAAAATAGGAGGGAGTGCTTTACCTTCTGTGGCAAGGATAACGTTAATGTCGGAGCTGTTATGGCTGAGTAGATAGCTTCCTTCTTCGAGAATACTCGCACGGGAAGGGATAAGCATGTGATCTTTTAAAATCTGATTATCGGCGGTAACGGTGCTGAGGAGCTTCCCTACAATGGTAAACGTATTTTTGGTTGTGATGATAATGAGTTTGGATTCATTTTTTAGGAGCAATTCGAGATGTAAAAAAAGTCCTTTGTCTGACTCATCAAAATAGCTGATGGTGTCAATGGTGGAGAGTTTTGCTTTGATGTTTCGGAGAATGTAACGCTCGAATGCCTCATTGAGAATGAGACGACTTCCTACAAAAATAACGTCACGTTTCATGAACACAATCTCCAATATAAATTTGGGATAGTATAGCACAGTGACAGCAAATTTTAATCACCTTAAAGCTATAATGCAGCACTTTTACTATGAAAAATTTAAGGGATCCGATGGATTACAAAGAGACCCTCCTTTTACCTCAGACTGAGTTTCCGATGCGCGGAAATCTTGTTGCAAATGAGCCTGCACGCTACAGTGCATGGATTGCCAAAGATGTGTACAGCCGGATGAAAACCAACCGTAAAGGTGCACAAACTTTTACGTTGCACGACGGGCCGCCGTATGCCAACGGCCATACCCATATCGGTCATGCACTCAATAAAATCCTCAAAGATATTATTGTCAAATACCATTATTTTAACGGTAAATCGGTCCGTTTTACCCCCGGCTGGGACTGTCACGGTTTGCCGATCGAACAGCAAGTTGAGAAAAAACTCGGCGGAAAACAGAAAAAAGAGCTTCTTAACACCGCTGAAGTACGACAAATGTGCCGTGCCCATGCGGCCGAATTTGTTGATATTCAACGTGAAGAGTTTAAAAAACTGGGTGTCATTGCCGATTGGGATCATCCGTATTTGACGATGGATTCCAAGTTTGAGGCGAACATTTACCGTACTTTGTGTTCCGTTGCCAAAAAAGGGCTATTGATCGAGCGCTCAAAACCGGTTTATTGGAGCTGGGCAGAGCGAACGGCACTTGCCGAAGCGGAAGTGGAGTACGAAGACAAAGAGGACTATTCGATCTATGTCGCGTTTGAATTAAACGATGACGCTAAAATCCGTGCAGGGATCGAAGGTAACGCTGCAATCGTTATCTGGACGACGACTCCGTGGACCCTTCCCGCCAATACCGGGATTTCACTTAACCCTGAAGAGGTGTATGTTCGTACGAGTGACGGATACATCGTGGCTGAAAAACGGTATGAGGCATTGATCGAAGAGGGTGTCTTTAGCGGAACGGTTGTTCAAAAAATCGATGCTAAAAAGTTTGAGAATCTTTATGCGATTAACCCGTTGAACGGACGCGGTTCTCATTTGGTTCTGGGCGAGCACGTTTTGATGGAAAACGGTTCGGGATGTGTTCATACCGCACCGGGACACGGAGAAGATGACTACCGTATCGGGTTGCGCTATAACCTCGAAGTGGTGATGCCGGTCGATGAGACGGGATGCTACGATAATACGGTGGTAAAAGAAAAACTTCTCCCAACTCCGGAAGAGTTTGTCGGAATGCATATTTTTAAAGCAAATGAGCCGATTATTGCATTATTAGGCGAGAGTGCATTGAAAGTCTCTAAATTCCGTCACTCCTATCCCCACTGCTGGCGTTCTCATACCCCGCTTATTTATCGTGCAACAAAGCAATGGTTTATCAGTGTGGACGGCACCCCTGAGGGTGAGAGTAAAACCCTTCGCGAAATCGCGCAAGCCGAAGTGGCCAAAACAGCCTTTTACCCTGAGAGTGGACGCAACCGTTTAGGCTCAATGGTCGAAAATCGTCCTGACTGGTGTATTTCACGCCAGCGAGACTGGGGAGTTCCTATTGCATTTTTCCGTGTCAAAGCGACCGGAGAGGTGATTCTTGAGGAAAAAGTGCTTAATTTCATCGCGATGATATTTGAAATGCACAGTACCGATGCGTGGTATTCGATGTCTATCGAAGAGCTTCTTTATCCTGGGTGTCCGTATAAAGCGGATGAACTCGAAAAAGTTTCGGATATTCTCGATGTCTGGTTTGACAGCGGTTCAACGTGGAATGCCGTTCTTAAATCACGTAACTACGATGCCGGAACCTATCCTGCCGATTTGTACATCGAAGGGTCCGACCAGCATCGCGGATGGTTCCAATCTTCCCTCTTTTTGAGTACGGCAGTGGAACATATCGCTCCGTACAAAGCACTTCTTACACACGGATTTACCGTCGATGAGAAGGGCGAGAAGATGTCAAAATCCAAAGGGAACGTGGTCGCTCCCGATACGGTGCTCAAAGAGTACGGTTCAGAGATTTTACGTCTATGGGTAGCGATGAGCGATTATCAGGGGGATTTGAAAATCTCCGGCAATATTCTCAAACAAACGGCAGAGCAGTATCGTAAACTGCGTAATACGTTCCGCATTATGTTGGCCAATCTTGACGGATTAGAAGCAATTCTTCCCTACAGTGAAATGGGTGAGATTGACCGATGGATCGTGGCCAAAGCCAAAGAGGTATTTGACGAGACGGATCGCTTGTTCAGTGAATACAATTTCGTTCACGGTATGAGTGCGTTGAACTATTTTATCGTCAATGAACTCAGCGGTGTCTATATCGATATCAGCAAAGACCGCATGTACTGTGACGGTGCGGATTCGATCACTCGCCGCTCATCTCAAAGTGCGATGGCGATTATTGCCCGCTCTATGCTCGGACTGATCGCACCGATTTTAACCTATACCGCCGATGAGATTTTTGAAAATGCTCCTGCAATCATCAAAGGGAGTGCTTCAGATATTTTCGATGTAACGTATCAATCGATTGATCCGGTTGAGAGTACCTGGAATGATGAATATATGAAAGCGGTTCGCGTGGGATTGAATGAAATTGTTGATGGTTTGAAAAAAGAGAAAGTGATCAAGAATACTCTTGAACTTGTTGTCTCCACCACAGCCCCTCAAGCTAAAACACTAAAAAAAGAGGATGCCGAAGAGTATCTGGTTATTTCGAAATGGTGCGCATGCTCTTTAAATGACATTTTGGGTGAATTTGAACTCGAAGGGGAGAAATATTCCATTGCCTTAGCTACCAAAGCTAAATGCCCGCGATGTTGGAAATACCATAGTGTGGATGAAGAGAGTGTGTGTCCACGTTGTGCTTCGGTGGTCGGAAAATGATCGATGTCACACAACCCGTTCCAATGAGTTTTATCATCGAAACGGTAGGGATTATTTTCGCTGTGATCGCTATAGGCATTGTCATGGTAAAACAAGCAAAACGACAAAAGGAACGTGCATGATAACACTCAAAGAGGCGTTAAAACTCTCTCCTGATGAGCTATCAAAGTTCAAAGAAGAGCTAAAAGTAAAAATTTCCGCTTATCCTGAATTGAACGGCTATATTGATGTAGAAAACGTCGGTGAGGGGATCCCCATCGCGATCAAAGACAATATTCAAGTGAACGGATGGTCGGTGACGTCGGGTTCTAATATCCTCAAAGGGTATGTGGCTCCGTACAATGCGACGGTAATTGAGAAACTTTTGGCAAACGGCCTCAGCCCGTTTGGACGTACCAATATGGATGAGTTTGCGATGGGCTCTACGACGGAGAGCAGCTGCTACGGTAAAACTCTCAATCCTCTCAATCATAATTGTGTTCCCGGCGGCAGTTCAGGCGGTTCGGCGGCAGTCGTTGCAGCAGGGCTTGCGATTGCGGCTTTGGGAAGCGATACCGGCGGTTCAATCCGTCAGCCTGCGGCATTTTGCGGTATCGTAGGGATGAAACCGACCTACGGGCGAGTCAGCCGTTACGGACTGGGCGCGTATGCAAGCTCCCTGGATCAAATCGGTCCGATGACTCAAAACGTCGAAGATGCGGCGATTTTATATGACATTATCCAAGGACACGATCCAAAAGACTCAACGAGTGCAGAGCTGGGGGAGGGTAAGGTGAGCGATAAGCTTAACGCTGCGCGTCCTTTGAAAATTGCCATTGTTCCTGAATACGTTAAAGATGCTTCATTGGAAGTGCGCAATGCGTATACTAAAGCAGTTACAGCACTGGAAAATGCGGGACATACCATCATCGAGAAAACCTTGATGGACCCCAAATACGATATTTCGGCCTATTACATCACGGCAACTGCCGAAGCGACAACCAACCTTGCCCGCTATGACGGTATTCGCTACGGGAACCGCGTCGAGGGAGAGAACCTTAAAGATACATTCTTGCAAACACGTTCTCAAGGATTCGGTCCCGAAGTTCAACGCCGTATTATGTTGGGTAACTTTGTCCTCTCCTCGGGATACTATGATGCTTATTATGTTAAGGCACAAAAAGTACGCTCGTTGATTCAAGCGGAGTATAATAAGATTTTCGAAGAGGTGGATCTGATCCTGACTCCCGTTGCTCCTCGAACAGCGTATGAATTCGGTGCATTGAGCGACCCGCTTGAGATGTATTTGAGTGACATATATACGATTTCGGTGAATCTTGCCGGTTTGCCTGCGATTTCACTACCGGTGGATATCGCTGATAACGGAATGCCTGTGGGGCTACAATTGATAGCCAAAGCGTATGATGAACAAGCCCTTTTTGACGGTGCTTTAAGTCTCGAAAACCAACTAAAAATCAAAGGATAATTCATGAATATTCGTAAACGCGCCCTCACTTTTGAAGATGTACTCCTCATCCCAAAATACTCTGAAGTGCTTCCGAAAGAGGTAAGCCTTAAAACGATGTTGACCCGTAATATTCCTCTCAATATTCCGATGGTTTCTGCGGCAATGGATACGGTTACCGAATATCGTGCGGCGATTGCAATGGCACATTTAGGCGGTATCGGGATTATCCACAAAAATATGGATATCGAAACCCAAGTGAAACAGATCAAAAAAGTGAAAAAATCCGAAAGCGGTATCATCATTGACCCAATTTTTGTTCATCCAACCGCTACATTGGAAGATGCTGAAGCATTGATGAACGAATTTAAAATTTCGGGTGTTCCGGTGGTGGATGAGCATAACAAACTCCTTGGAATTTTGACCAACCGTGATATGCGTTTTGAGAAAGACTTAACAAAATTGGCTATCGATGCAATGACCCCAATGCCGCTTATTACCGCAAAAGCGGGGATTACATTGGCGGATGCAGAGCAAATGATGCACGTTAACAAAATTGAAAAGCTCCCGATCATCGACGATAACGGGTTGCTAAAAGGTTTGGTAACGATTAAAGATATTAAAAAGCGTATCGAATATCCACACGCTAACAAAGATGATTTCGGCCGTCTTCGTGTCGGAGCGGCGATCGGTGTCGGTCAGCTTGACCGAGCTCGTGCTCTTGTGGATGCGGGTGTCGATGTTTTGGTTCTTGATTCTGCTCACGGGCACTCCAAAGGGATTTTGGATACCGTTAAGGCGATCAAAAAAGAGATGGTCGTTGATATCATTGCCGGAAATGTTGCAACGGGTGAAGCAACCTTAGCCTTAATCGAAGCGGGTGCTGATGGTGTCAAAGTCGGTATCGGACCGGGCTCGATCTGTACAACTCGTATTGTAGCCGGTGTCGGTGTCCCCCAAATTTCGGCTATTGATGAGTGTGCAGCAGTCGGACGCAAACATGGAGTACCAATCATTGCGGATGGAGGCATCCGCTATTCGGGTGACATCGCAAAAGCCCTTGCCGTAGGTGCAAGTGTTATTATGGCGGGATCACTCTTAGCGGGTACCGAAGAATCGCCGGGGGATACGATCATGTATCAAGGGCGTCAATACAAATCGTATCGCGGTATGGGTTCGATCGGTGCGATGACCAAAGGGTCAACTGACCGTTATTTCCAAGAAGGGACAGCCGCTGATAAATTGGTTCCTGAGGGGATCGAGGGGCGTGTACCGTTCCGTGGAAGTATTGCGGCGGTAGTCCATCAAATGATGGGCGGTTTACGCTCCTCTATGGGGTATTGCGGATCAGAGAGTATTGAAGCATTCTGGGACAAAGCGGAATTCGTTGAGATCACAAGTGCGGGTCTTAAAGAATCCCATGTTCATGATGTTATCATTACGCAAGAGGCACCGAACTACCACGTATAAATTTCATTTCTGCGAGGATAATCCCTATTAAATCGGTAGGGATACTTGGGGAAAAAAGTGGGATGACGATACAATAATTTACACTATACTGTAAAGGATGACTATGCAACTCCAAACCGAAGCGTTACACGCCGGATACGATAAAGATTCTCAGAGTACGATGGCAGTCCCCATCTATCAAACGACTGCGTATGAGTTTCGCGATGTCGAACATGCGGCAAACTTGTTTGCCCTTAAAGAGCTAGGCAATATCTATACCCGTTTGAACAATCCGACAACGGACGTATTTGAAAAACGTTTTGCTACTCTAGAAGGGGGAGCTGCTGCTTTAGCCGGAGCAAGTGGCATGGCCTCTATTTTTTATGCGATCGCCAACGCGGCTGAAGCGGGAGATAATATCATCTGTGCCCGTCAGCTTTACGGCGGAACATTGACTCAAGCATCGTACACGTTAAAACGCTTTGGAATTCACGCCCGTTTTTTTGATGTTCATAATCCCGGTGCAATCGAAGCGTTGGTGGATGACAAGACCAAAGCAATCTTTTTTGAAACTTTGACCAATCCGAGTATCGATGTAGCTGATATCTCCGCAATTACCGCTATCGCGAAAAAGCATGGTATTCTCACGATTGTCGATAATACGGTAGCGACTCCGGTATTATGCCGACCGTTGGAGCACGGAGTAGATGTGGTCGTTCACAGTGCCAGTAAATACACGACGGGGCAGGGGCTTGCCATCGGCGGAATTATGGTTGAACGCCATGGTTTGGTCGATTTTATCAAAGGAAACGCTCGCTATCCGCAGTTTAATGAGCCCGATGAGAGTTATCACGGATTGACGTACGTGGATGTGCCATTGCCGCTTTTTTGTTTACGTGCGCGATTATCCCTTTTACGCGATTTGGGGGCGGTTGTATCACCGTTTAACTCATGGCTTTTTATCCAAGGGATTGAAACTCTCTCATTGCGTATGCGTGAACACTCTCGCAATGCTCAGGCGGTTGCAGAGTTCTTAGAATCTCATCCAAAAGTGAAAAAAGTAAACTATCCGGGGCTAAAAAGTAATCCTAACTATGCCAATGCACAGCGTTATTTCGAGAAGGGGATGTCGAGCGGACTTCTGAGTTTTGAAGTAGAGAGTTTTGAAACTGCGAAAAAAATCGTAGACGCAACGAACCTTTTCTCTCTCGTAGTGAACATCGGGGATTCAAAATCGATTATTACCCATCCGGCATCAACAACGCACCAACAGCTCTCCAATGAAGAATTGATTGCCTGTGGTGTCCCCGCAGGGCTTATTCGTCTGAGCATCGGTTTGGAAGCTCATGAAGATTTAATCGCTGATTTGAAAGCGGCGTTCGACGCGTAAAGGGCATTATGTTAAACCTGCAGCTTCACAGTGAACATTTTACCAATCCGCTCTATTTAGAGAGCGGACGTATTCTAGAACCGTATGATATTGTTTACGAGACCTATGGCGAGCTCAATGAAGCGAAAGATAATGTGATCGTGATATGTCACGCATTGACCGGTTCTCATCATGCGGCAGGTACGTATGAAGGGGACAATAAAAGCGGTTGGTGGGATGGTTTGATAGGGCAGGGAAAAGCGGTCGATACCGACAAATTTTTCGTGATCTGTACCAATGTTATCGGGAGCTGTTTCGGCTCGACCGGTCCTATGTCTCCACGATACCCCTATAATGAGCCGTATCGTTATAAATTTCCGGTGGTGACGATTTTAGATATGGTCAAAGCACAGCGAATCTTGTTTGACCGTTTGGGAATTCATCAGGTCCATGCGGTAATCGGAGGATCAATGGGGGGGATGCAAGCGCTGGCATTTGGTGTCTTTTTTCCGAACTTTGCCAAAAAAATCATCGCTATGGCGACCACAGCGGCAACGCAGCCGTGGGCGATTGCCTTTAACAAGGTTGCACAAGAAGCGATCCTTAAAGATCCTGATTTTAAGAACGGCTATTACGATCCCGAAGTCATTCGTGAAAAGGGTCTCAGCGGTATGGCAATCGGCCGTATGGCAGGGCATATCAGCTTTTTGTCGCATCAGTCCATGACGAAAAAATTTGGGCGTGAATACAAACGGACGGATGGGCTGTATGAGCTGTTCGGAAAATTTCAGATCGAATCGTATCTGGAATATAACGGCTATAATTTTACCAAATGGTTTGATCCTTTGTCCTATTTGTATATTACGAAAGCGATTAATATTTATGACCTTTCCAGAGGGTTTGATTCGATGGAAGAGGCTTTTTCTAAAATTAACAGCGAGTTGTATTTAGTCGGATTTGAAAAAGATATCTTATTCTTGCCGTCAGAAATGGAGAGCATCTACACTTCAATGCGTTCATTAGGGAAAGAAAATGTTGATTATCTTGAAGTAAAAAGCGATTACGGGCATGATGCATTTTTAGTAGAGATCGATAAAATTGATACGTATGTAAGGGAAGCATTATGAGTGAAGAAGAGAGCTTTGAAGTAAAAATTGCAAATGCAAAAACAATTTTGGAAAGATTAATGGATCCTGCATTGCCGATGAATGAAAGTGTCAAAGCGTATGAAGAGGGGATGAAAGAGCTCCAAATCGCCGAAAAAATGTTAGAACAGGCTCAATTACAAATTCAAATACTTAAGAATCAGGAGCAATGATGCGCATCGCTATTTTACAACTCCCCTCAATCGGTATGGGAAGCAACAAGCTTGATAATTATGCCCGTGTTGCACACCAAAAAGGGGTAAAGCTTATTTTACTCGGAGAGTATCTTCTCAACCCTTTCTTTAAAGAGTTAGTGCAAACACCTATCTCAATGATTCAAGAGCAAAGCAATCACCAAATAGAGACGCTTAAAGCACTGGCCCTCAAATACGATCTTATTTTCGTGGCTCCTATCGTAACGGTAAAGAAAAAAGAGTGTACTAAAATGATTGTCAAGGTAAATGCACGAAGTGTCACTTATTATCCACAGCAATTTTTGATCAATTATCCCCATTGGAATGAAGAGAAATTCTTTGCCAATCCGATAGAAGCGGTAAAAGCACCGATGATTTTTGCTGCCGGCGGATTTAAATTTGCTGTGATGGGGGGATTTGAACTCCATTTTGATCCATTGTGGGAGGCGATCAGTACCAAAGGGGTTGATGTTGTACTTGTGCCGAGTGCTTCGACATTTGAATCGCACAATCGTTGGCGTGAATTGGTAAAAATGCGTGCTTTTACCCACAGTTGTTATATTCTTAGAGCGAATCGCATTGGTGAGTACAATGATGAAAAATACGCATGGAAATTTTACGGCGATTCTATGCTTGTTTCGCCTGATGGAGAAATTGAAGCCGATCTCGGTAATACGGAAGAGCTTTTGATTGTTGATTTGGATCGGAAATCTCTGAGCGATTCAAGGAAAGGGTGGGGGTTCAAAGAGGCTCTCCGCAAGCGTAAATAACAATGATGCAGTATTTCCACCGACAAGTACAATTATGGGGTGAAGAGACGCAGCAGTCGCTTCAAAACAAACGTATAGCAATTATTGGGAGTGGAGGGCTTGGAAGTTCGTTAGCATTCGCATTGGGTGCATCAGGGATCGGCGAGATTCATATGGTGGACTTCGATACGGTAAGCTTACACAATATCCATCGTCAAATTTCTTTTAAAATGGGAGATGAGGGGAAATACAAAGCCGAGGTTTGTTCGATATTAATTGAAGATCGATGTCCTTATGTTAAAGCCTATGCCCATGTGTGTACTTTTGAAGAATTTACCCATAAAAATATTGAGGTTGATCTGATCATCGATGCTACCGATAATCTCCCCTCACGCGGCGCAATTAACACCTATGCGGTGTCTAAAGCGTTGCCATGGATTTATGGATCGGTGGAGGCGTTTAACGGACAAGTCTGTTTTTTCGAAAAGGCTTCCTTTACGGAACTCTTTAAAATTACATCAAAAACACCTGCCGGTATAGCGGCACCGATTGTTATGCATATCGCGTCATTGCAAGCCAATTTGGCATTGCGTTATTTAGCAGGATTGAGTGTCAAAAAAGACTATTTATACTACCTTTTTTTTAATGAAGAAGGGGAATTGGTAACGCAAAAATTTCTACTTCCTGTCGCAGATGTGCATGAGGTTATATGCCAAAAGTAGTACGTCGAGTTATTAATCACAAATATTTTTCTGTAAAGCCTGAAATAATCGTTCAGGGGGCTGTAATCCCCTTTGATTGTTATATAAAGCGATTTGAAGACTTTGTAATTATCATTGAAGCCGGTACGCTTATTATTAAAGATCTGTATGAAAAATTACATCAACATCAGGTTATTTATATACTTAAAACGGATTCTGAAAAATTTTATGAATATCGTGCATCATATACTATAGATACGAATACAGCCGTCTTGAGTCTATCAAAACGAGGGAGTATTGAAGCCGCGTTAACGTTAAAAGAGCGCCTGGTATCGGTAAGTATTTTTGAAGAACAATTGCTTATGATTTATACAACAATGGCAGCATTGATGGAAGCAATTTTTGAAACGACGAATGAAGAGTTGCCTGTACAAGCGCTTCAACGTTGTATTTTTGAATTGGTTGAATGTGTAAATTCCAGTGGTAATGCAATGCCATATATATTAAAGATAATGCATAAAGAGTATTCTACACATCATCACAGTGCAAATGTTGCAATGTTGAGCGCTGTTTTAAGTAAAGTACAAAAAAGCTCAAAAGAGGATATGGCAGATTATACGTTTGCGGCCTTATTGCATGATATAGGTAAATTGCGGATTGATGAATCTATATTGCTCAAACCAGGTCCATTGGATCAGGATGAATATAAAATTATGATGCAACATAGTGATTACGGGTGTGATATTTTAGAAGCCAATGGGATTACCAGTCATAAAATACTCAACGGCGTCCGATATCATCATGAAAAACTGGATGGGAGTGGATATCCCAAACAGCTGCGAGGGAAAATGATTCCAAAATCCGCCCGTATTATCGGAATGTGCGATGTTTTTGATGCATTAACGACTAAACGGACATTTAGGACAAGCTACACAAGTTTTGAAGCATTGCTATTGATTAAACAAGAGATGAATAACCATTTTGATGAGAGCTTTACGGATTCTTTTATACGACTGCTTCAATAGAAGAGAAGCGTGAATGGCTTCTCCTTCCTTAAAGAGCAGAAATATACTTTGCTAATACGCCGATTTGTTCGTCACTTAACGGTTTCACCTGTCCTTGCATTAATGCTTTCAGCTCTTTTCCATACGTTCCGGACTGATATCCATGTAATGCATCTTTAATTTGTTGTTCACTAAAGGTTGCAATGATTTGAGATTTTCCAAGTGCCGATTTTTCAGCTTTTGTACCATGACAAGAAGCGCATTTTTGCGCGAATAGTGCTCCGCCATCGATTGCAGCAGTCATGGGTGCTACCGTTGTAGTAGAGGAGATATTCGGTTTCTCTGCTACTGTCGTCGGGGTGGGTACTGTGGCTGTTTCTGAACCTCCAGTGGTATTTTCAGCTGCAGACGTTTTAGCCGTGTCATTGCATCCGATTAATAGAAGAGAACAAAGGATGGGAATAAAGATTTTCATAGAAATACTCCTAAAAGGTTTAGGCTATTTTAGTAGAAGTTAGTTTGATTTTATGTTAATGAAGAAAAAGAGGAAAAATATTTCGTGCCGAAGCACGAAACGAAGTTGCAAAAGCTAAAATTATTTAGCAGGTGCAGCTTCTGCAGCAGGTGCAGCAGCGTCAGTTGCAGCAGGTGCAGCAGCGTCAGTAGCAGCATCAGCAGCAGGTGCAGCAGCGTCAGTTGCAGTAGCAGCGTCAGCAGCAGGTGCAGCTTCAGCAGCAGGTGCAGCTACTTCTTCAGTAGCAGGTGCAGTTTCAGTTTTAGCAGAATCACTGCATCCGATAAACATTGCGGCAAGCAATAAAGCAGAAACGATTTTCATCATGGTAAGGCTCCTTAAAAAATATGGCGGAAGTATAGCACTTCTCCCCCTCCCTTTGTCAAGAGATTTCATAAAATTTCTAAATATTTTTTAAGAACCGCCTATTTCAGGGCTTTTTGGAGATTTTATTTTTTTATTTATGTCGTAAAATGTCATAAAATAGTGATATTGATTGAAGTAAAAAAATAGGTTTTTTCCATTTTTTTACTTGATTTACTTTTTGTTATCTTTTTCGAGTATCCTTAGACAGGAAAAAATGTTCTTTAAAATGGTATTATTCGCATACAATAAAACATTATTCTACTCCGTATGGGGATATAAAATAAGATAAAAAGGGATAATTTGGCACGTCCATCCAAAGAAGAACGAAAAATAAATATTATGTCCAAAGCGTTAGAACTTTTTTCAAAAGAGGGGTTCTACCAAACAACTATGCCCTCTATTGCTGCAAAAGTTGGAATGAGTGTTGGAAATTTCTATAATTATTTTGCTTCCAAAGAGACTTTGGCAAAAGAATTGATTTTATATATTGCTGAGTTGTTAGGCGATGAGATACGGCTTATCAATGAAAGTAATGTTAGTGTGAATGAAAAAATTACTGCCATTGTACGGATGTATTTTCGTATAGCACGTGAGCGACCTGAAACAATAGAGTATTTTTTGCGGGTTTATCTTTCAAACCGCGAAGTTTTTAAAGCGGGATGCGAAGGGATGATTTGTGTTAGTCCGTTTGTTACGGAGATGATGATTTTTTTCGAAGAAGGTGTTCGTTCTAAAGAGCTGAGAGATCAAGACTTTTTTAGTGCATTTGGATTGTTTATGGGATATTTGGGGGGAATGGTTTTCTTGTATGGAGAAAATATCCTCCCCAAAGGGATTGAAGAGTATGAATCGTCAATCTCTGAAAATATTTATCGAGCGCTTAAAAGCTAAAACTGCCTCATCTGCCCGCAGGGAGCAAATTAGGCTCAGGCAGCTTGGCTTTGTTGTCCCAACCCCCTCCCAGTGCTTTATAGAGTGATATTGTAGCTATTAAGGTGTTTTGTTTGGCAATTAAGTAGCTTTGCTTTGCTTGAAGCCATTGTTGTTGAACAAGCAGCATATCGCTGTAAGCGATTGTTCCGACTTTATATTGCAGTTTAGATTGCTCGAACGCTTTTTGAATAGCTTGAGTACGTGCGGTTTGGTAGAGGAGCTGCTCTTTGGCTTTGCTGTTTTGGCCTATTGCATTATCCGCATCGTTGAATGCGGTGACAATCGCTTTTTGATATTGTATAAGTGTACGGTTATGATCGGCTTCAGCTGTTTTAATTTGCCCTGCGATAAGTCCTGCTGAAAAGATTGGGAGAGTGACTGACGGGGTTACTTCCCATATTTTAGCCGGATTAGAGATGAAATTAGTGAGTTCCAGACTTTGCACCCCTAACATCCCTGTTAGTTTGATGCTGGGGTAATAGGCAGCACGAGCAATCCCGATTTGGGCGTTTGCAGCGATAAGATTTTGTTCAGCCACTGCGATATCCGGGCGATTGGCTAACAAGCTGCTGGGAAGGGCAGCGGGAACTTCAGGGATATAAATGGCGTCGATGTTGGTTGTGTTAACGGTTTGCGGATTGCGACCCAAAAGGAGATTGAACGTTGCTTCTTCAGCGATTTTTGCAGCTTGAAGCTGCGAAAGGGTTGCTTTGGAACTCTCTAATTCTGATTTTGATTGTAGATAAATACTCTCGGCAATCGAACCGTATCGATATTTAAGGGCCGTTTGTTGTTCGATATCGCTGGAAGCTTTAAGATTCTCTTCGGCTAAAGCAATTTGCTCATTTAAAGAAGAGAGTTTGACGTAGGAAGCCGCTACGTTTGTCGCGGTAGAAACGCGTAAGGTTTGTTTGGCATATTCACTCGAGAGCAATAAAGCGCGCGCCGCTTCATTAGCACGGCGTACTTTGCCAAAGAGATCAATCTCATAGCTGGCGAGAGAGAGTGATGCCGCATAGGTGGATATATCTCCTTCTTGAAGCATATATCCCCCTCTCGTAGCGTTTGAGACTCCTTTTTTATCTGCAGAACCATTACCGTTAATTTGGGGATAAAGATAGGATTTAGCCTGATCAAATTTTCCTAATAGTGAATCAACGGAAGCTTGTGAGGCTTGAAGGTCTTGATTGTTTGTGAGAGCACGTTCTATATTCTCAGAAAGAAGAGGATCTTCAAAGTTTTTCCACCATAGTGTATTGACTGCGTTCTTGCTACTCTCATTGGCATCGGTATATCGAAAACTTTCGGGAGTTATGGTATCGGGTTTAGTATAATCAGGACCGATGGCGGCACACCCTCCAAGTAAAAGGGTGAGGACTATTGATCCAGAGATAGAATACTTATTCATGTGTAACTCCTTTTTCAGGGGCGATTTTCTCTTTGACAGTTGAAACCCAGTAATACAAGAATGGGATGAAATAACGCTCAATAAACGTTGCGGCTAACATCCCTCCAAACATGGCTACTCCGATTGAAAATCGTCCCATTGCACCCGCACCGGAACTGAAGATAAGCGGTAACATTCCTGCCAAAAAGGCAAAAGAGGTCATCATCATCGGACGGTAACGTAAACGTGCTGCTTCCATAGCGGCATCATAGATACTTTTACCGGCATGTCGCTGCTCCTCGGCAAACTCGACAACAAGAATTGCATTTTTCGCCGAGAGGGCAATGAGGGTTAGGAGTCCGATTTGGAAAAAGACGTTGTTATTTAAGAATGGAATCAACCATACGACCGTATATGCTCCCATAATACCGTAAGGGACGGCTAACATAATCGAGATTGGAAGGGTCCAACGTTCATACAGCGCTGCAAGAATCAAATAAACCATGATGAGGGCAAAAGCCATAATAATCAGCGCTTTGGAGCCGACAAGTTTTTCTTGCAGATACAGGCCGTCCCAATCGTAGTTGATAGAACTTGGCAGAATCGTATCTGCTGAATCTTCCAGTATTTTTATAATCTCTCCTGAACTGCGTCCCGGAGCGGGAGAACCCATGACGGTAGTACTTAAAACACCATTAAAGTGCTCAATGCTCGAAGGTGCGCTTGACATCGACACTTTTATAACACTGGAAAGAGGTACCAACTTGCCGCTGGATGAGCGTACCCACCCTCTTCCAATGTCTTCGGGTGTAGTTCGATAGGGAGAATCTGATTGCATTTGTACCCAGTACGTTTTACCGTTTTTATCAAACTGATTGATATTCATATACCCGATGGTTGCTTGGAGCGTTTGGAAAACTTCTGCTATGGAGAGACCGAGCATTTTAGCTTTTTCGCGATCCACTTCGACAGAGAGCGTAGGGGTCGTAATATTCATTGTCGTAAACGGATTTTTAAAATTTGGATTATTCCGTAATTCACCTACAAATGCATTGGTTGCATCTGCGAGCTTAGTTACATTGTTGTCTCCCGGTTGGAGAAGACGGAAGCTGAACATATCGGATGGTCCCATTCCTCGGATGGGAGGTGGAGGCATCGCAAACACTTTAGCCTCTTTAATGCCGGCCAATTTGGGTCCGATAGAATTCAGAATACCGAAAACAGCAAGATCTTTGCTTGGACGTTCGCTCCATGGTTTTAAACGGGTAAAAACAACCGCAGAATTCGGTTCTTGAGAGAAGGTAAGAATATTTATACCGGTAATGGCCGTGTATTTTGAAACACCGTCTTGTTTACTCAAAATGGCTTCCACTTGTTTTACGACCTCTAACGTACGGTTGGAGGTCGCCCCTTCCGGAAGGTTGATACTGGTGATGAAGTATCCTTGATCTTCCATCGGTAAAAAGGCACTTGGTAGAGTTTTATGGAAAAAGGCGATAAAGCCGTATGTCGAAAGATAAATGACTAAAAAAATGAACGATTTACGAATCATAAAACCGGATCGTCGAACATAATTGTCGGTCATTTTTCCGAATGCACGGTTGAACCAGCGGAAAAATGCGAGAGGTTCTTTCTCATGGTGTTTGAGAATAAGGGCTCCGATTGCAGGGGCAAAGGTAAGTGCCATAAAACCTGAGAAGACAACAGAAATTGCAATGGTTGCGGCAAATTGTTTATAAAGCTGTCCCGTCATCCCCCCTAAGAACGTTGCCGGAATGAAAACGGCACACATGACCAAGACGATCGCAACCACGGGGCCGGAGATTTGCGTCATTGCTTTGATTGCCGCTTCGCGCGGTGAAAGTTTTTCGCTCTGAAGTATTCTTTCCATATTCTCAATAACGACTATGGCATCATCCACGACAATACCGATGGCAAGAACCAGCCCAAAGAGGGTAAGGGTATTGATGGAATATCCCAAAAGGAACATCCCGATAAAGGCTCCGGTAAGAGAGATCGGGATTGAGAGGATAGGGATCATTGCTGCACGAGAGCTTTGCAAAAAGAGATAGATAACCAAGCTGACCAAAACGATGGAGGCAAGAAGGGTAAAAACAACTTCTTCAATCGAAATTTTGACAAAATCGGTTGTATCATAAGGGATATTATATTCGATCCCTTTCGGAAATTTTTTGGAGAGTTTTGCCATTTTATCTGCAACGGCGGCAGAGGTATCCAACGCATTGGCATTGGTATCGGCAAAAATCCCGATCATAGCAGCCGGTTTTCCGTTGACCCGTCCGAAGAATTCATAGTTTTGGCTTCCGAGTTCTACACGGGCAACATCTTTAAGTCGTAATGCTGAACCGTCAGGTTGAGAACGGATAATGATGTTCTGAAACTCTTCAGGTGTACTAAAGCGTCCTTTGGAAGTAAGCTGCATCGTCCACATTTGAGCATCATTCGTAGGCCCCTGTCCTAAACGCCCGGGGGAGACTTGGAGATTCTGATCTTTGATCGCTGCGGCGATTTCGGTAGTGCTGACACCTAAAGAGGCCATTTTGTCGGGATTGAGCCAAACACGCATAGCATAATCACGTTGTCCGAATATTTGTGATCGTCCCGCTCCGGGGATTTTTTTGATTTCATCAAGGAGATTAGAGGAGATGTAGTTACTGATCTGCGTCGAATTAAAACTTTCATCCGGTGACGTAATGGCCACAAGCAGGAGAATGTCAGACGTTTTTTTCTCTACGCTTACTCCAAGATCACGTGTACTCTGAGGGAGGAGGGCGAGGACGGTATTAATCCGATTTTGGACATCTACCGCTGCCATATCTTGATTGACCCCGATGTTGAATGTGCAGGTGATCGTGGCACTTCCCGGTAAAGCGGCGGCTTTGGAAGACATATACATTAATCCATCGGCCCCGGAGATCTGAGACTCAAGCGGAGTGAGGATATTGTTTGCTATGGTTTGTGCATCCGCACCTGGATACTGAGCTGTAACGACAACAGTAGGTGGGGTGAGATTGGGTAGTTGTGAAATGGGGAGATTTTTGATCGCCGCAAAGCCCAATATCATAATCATTAAAGCAATAACGGCCGATAAAACAGGTCTATTGATAAAATATTTACTAAACATCTATTATTTCCAATCTATTTTTTATCACTGGGGATAATAGTAGCACCCGGTTTGAGTTTGACCAAGCCGTCTGCAGCAATTTTATCTCCGATATTGATACCACTTTCTATCAAAACATTTTCCCCGACCCACTCTCCGGTCGTCACAGGTTTAGGGGTGACGGTATTGTTGGCTTCGATAGCGTAAACAAATTTCCCTTTGTCCCCTGTAAGAAGGGTTTTTTGCGGGATATAAAGAGTGTTTTTCCACTCCATCCCTTTGACTTTTACATGGACAAATTGCCCCGGAAGAAGTGTATGATCGCTATTGTCGATAATGGCACGGTAGGTAATGGTTCCGGTTGTCGAATCGATGAAGGGAGCCACAAAGTTAATTTGCCCTTTTTTGACCAACGTCGATCCATCGCCTAGGGTGAGTTCTACTTCATAATTTCCATCTTTAGGGGCGACGAGTTGGCCACTTGCAATTGCATTCTGACGAGCAATTTTTTGGTTTTCGCTAAAGGTAAAATTGACATAAATGGGATCATTTTGATAGACCGTGGTAAGAAGACCATTGGCTCCCGCTGTGATATACGTTCCAATATCGATCTTAGACTTATCGACAAATCCGCTGATAGGGGCTTTGATCGTCGTATAGCTAAGATTGAGTTTGGCTTGTTCCAGTGAAGCTTTTGCTCCCATAACAGCAGCAGCGGCATTACGTTCATTTGCCGTTGCGCTGTCGAGATCCTGTTGACTTGCGGCATTGGCTTGTGCCAAAGGTTTGATACGGTTTAAAACAGCTTTTGCATTAGAATAATTTGCATTTGCGAGTTCATAGGCTGCTTTGGCACTCTCTAGAGCATTTTTCAAATCCGATGGATCGATAATAAAGAGCGTTTGTCCTTTGGTTACAAATTGACCTTCTGTATAGGCACGTTTTAGCAGATACCCTGATATCCGAGCATAGACTTGCACGGTATAGTATGCTTGGGTTTGCCCTGTTGCCTCGAGAATGGCAGGAAAACTACCCGATTTTACGTCAGTTACCGTGACAGGAACAGGACCTTCAGGGGGCTTTTCCATCCCCTTGGCTTTCGGGCGTTCGCATCCGCCGAGAGCGAGTAATAAAACAGAAGAGAGGGCGAGGGTAGAGATACGGTTCATTCGGATTCCTTTGAGGTGTAGTTTAAGGTTAGGCACATCTGTTTTAAGACACGCAGTGTAATGGCAAGTTCTTGGGGATCAATTCCCTGATGGATGTAGCAGGTTGCTTCTGCTAAAACTTCCATTGTAGGTTTTTCCAAAGCGACTCCCTGAGGGGTTAGGGTGACATGATTACACCGCTTATCTTGACAACCGGTTGCTCTTTGGATGAGTGAGCGTTTTTCCAAACCGGCGATCAGGCGCGTGACGCTGGTTTTGTCTTTGCCAACGAAATCGGCAATGTTTTGTTGGGTACAACTTCCCTCTTTCCACAAAACGACCATCACTTTAAACTGTTCAATCGTCATATCAATTCCGTGAATGGCGAGTTGACGGGTGAGGTAGTTACGTGCGGCCATGGCAGAGTGATTGGTTACACACCCTAACGATTCTTCAATCGGGCATTCGCATCGATTCATTCATAAACTCCTAAATAGTTGACTATGCAACTAATTGAGCGAATTGTAGGATAATGATACTGAGATGTCAAGATAAATTTGTTAACAATATTAATTCATGGCTTTACAGGTTGCGCTATAATCTGATTAATTTATACAGGGTGGTCTAAATGGTTCGTTTTATATTGGTTTGGGTGTTATTGATGAGTTTTGTTTGGGGTGCAGGAACAGAAAAAAAAGTTCCGATTTTATGTTATCACCGTTTTGGTCTTGAGGTTGTTGATTCGATGACGATGAAAACCTCCGTGTTTAACGAACAGATGGAGTGGCTTAAAACAAACGGTTATAGCGTTATACCTCTTGATACGGCAGTGCAGTATATTCAGGGGAAGATTAAATCGATTCCCTCAAAATCGGTTGTAATCACCGTCGATGACGGACATAAAAGCGTTTACAGCGATATGGCTCCGATTGTAAAAAAATATAAGATTCCGATCACCCTCTTTATCTATCCGAGTGCGATTTCAAATGCGAAATATGCGATGACGTGGGAACAGCTCAGCGAGCTCGAGCGGACAAAACTGTTTCACGTCGAATCCCATACGTACTGGCATCCAAATTTTAAACACGAGAAGAAAAAACTTTCACCCGAAGAGTATGCTAAATTTGTCGATAAACAGCTTGGAGGTGCGAAGAAAAAGCTCGAAGAGCATATGGGACATGAGATCAAATATCTTGCATGGGTCTTCGGTATTTACGATGATGCGCTCCTCGTAGATGCGAAGAAGGCGGGATACGCGGCGGCATTTACGATTGATCGACGTCACGCATCTTCAGGTGGGAATATAATGGCTGAAGGGCGTTATATGGTAATCAGTAAACATACTATTAAAGATTTTGAGAGAATGGTAGATGGAACGGAAGATCGGATGATACCCTCCAAAAAAGAGAAGGTCACGTATTAAATTACAGCATCATATCGCTATAATATAACCATTAAATTCCATTACAAAGACCGTCCTTTGCATTTTGAACCGTACCCATTTGAAAAACTCACCTCCCTTCTAGAAGGGATTACCCCTAATCCTGCTTATTCTCCTATCGCTTTGACCATCGGGGAGCCGCAGTTCGAGACTCCTGCTTTTATCCAAAAATCGCTGGCAAAACACTCCGAAGAGCTTCGCCGTTATCCGAAAACGGCGGGGGAGAGCTATCTCAATGACTCGATGCGCGGTTTTGTCGAGAGCCGTTTCGGCGTGAAGTTGGGAGCGAATGAATTGGTGAGTTCGTTCGGGACACGGGAAGTGCTCTTTAATTTTCCTCAATATTATCTGTTCGATAAAAAAGAGCCTGTAATGGCCTACACCAATCCGTTTTATCAGATTTATGAGGGCTCTGCGATTGCTTCTCGATCACGGGTGATCCATCTCAACCTCACCGAAGCGAACGGTTTTAAGCCGATCATCAACGAAGCGGAACTCGCCGAATGCGATTTGGTGATTCTGAACTTCCCAAATAATCCGACGGCATCGGTACTGAGTCTCGAAGAACTTGGGGCGTGGGTGAAACTTGCCCTCAAGCACGATTTTTGTCTTATCAACGACGAGTGTTACAGTGAGATTTATACCGATCAAAAAGTCCCTTCGCTCCTTGAAGCATCGATTTATGTCGGTAACTCCTCATTCAAAAATGTCCTCGTTATCAACTCGATTTCCAAACGCTCTTCCGCACCTGGACTTCGCAGCGGATTTATCGCGGGGGATGCGGAGATTTTAAAAGGGTACGCACAGTATCGGACGTATGTCGGATGCGCTTCACCTTTGCCTCTCCAAGCAGCAGCAGCAATGGCGTGGGCAGATGGGGAGCATGTGGATCGTGCCCGCGCCGTCTATGCGGAAAATTTCAAAGCGGTGCAGGAAATTTTAGGCATTGAAACCTCCGATGCGACTTTTTATCTTTGGCTCAAAGTAGGGGATGCATTGGAGTTTACAAAACGGCTCTATCGCGACTATAACGTGAAAGTGTTGCCGGGAGAATTCTTGGCACGTGAAGATGCACGAGGAGAAAACCCCGGAATCGGCTATATCCGTATAGCGTTGGTAGAAGAGACGGTACGAACCATCGAAGCACTTAACCGCCTGAAGGAGGCAATGCAATGAATGAACTTAAAGAGAAAATTTTTAAAGCCCAAAGTGAAGGGGACATTGCATCGCTGTACGTACTCGAAGCTCAGGCGCATGAGACATTCGACGAAGAGACGTTGATGGCGTATTATGCCAATATCCTCGATTTGGCGTTAGAGAGACTCACGAATACCTTGGAGAACCTTGAAAAACTCGATATGAGTGAAGTGCAGGATTTCGCAACGCTTCGAGCCTTATACGAATATGCGATCGAGCATTACAGTGCAGGCGCTGCAACGGATGCGAGTGCGTTGTTTGAAGTACTTGGCGGCCTTTCGAATGATGAGGCGTTTTCAGAAGCGATGGCGGTTCACCGCGCGGCATGTGATACCCAAATTCCGTTTGATGATTTTATCGATGAGTACGTCGATATGGTCGCAACTCAAAAGGGTGGGAAGTTTTATATCAGTGTTTTCAAAAAGGAGATCGGAGTATGAAAATCCATTTTATCGGGATCGGCGGGATCGGAATTTCAGGTTTAGCGAAATATATGCGTTTTAGCGGCCATGAGGTGAGCGGTTCGGATATGAAAGCGACCCACATTACACAACGTCTCCTTGATCGCGGTATCAATGTCACAATCGGTCACGATGCGGCAAATATCCCTGATGGGTGTGATTTGGTGATCCACTCGGCGATTATCCGCGATACGAACGTCGAGGTGGTCGAAGCCAAAAGCCGAGGGATCGTAGTTTTGCATCGTCGTGACGCATTGCTCCGCATCCTCAAAGAGAAAAAAGTGTACGCGGTGTGCGGTGCACACGGTAAAAGTACGACGACGGCAATTTTAGCCTCTATTATGAGCGGAAGTGCTATCATCGGCGCGGAGTCCAAGGATTTCGGTTCCAACGTCCGCTATGACGGAAGTACCGACGTGATGCTTTTCGAAGCGGATGAAAGCGATGGCAGTTTTTTGAACTCAAATCCTTACTGCGCAATTGTTACCAATGCCGAGCCGGAACATATGGAGTATTACCACTACAATATCGATGAGTTTCATAATGCCTACCGCCGTTTCGTCGAGATGGCACCGATCCGTGTCATTAACGCCGAAGATCCGTTTATGGCGACATTGGAGTGTGAGGCAATCCGTCTCTATCCGAGTCAGGATATCACCAATATCCGCTATACCCTGATCGATGATGAGCCTTACACCCGCTTTACCCTCAAAAATATGGGCGAGTTTGAAGTATGGGGATTCGGAGAGCATATTGCTATGGATGCGTCACTCGCGATTTTAGCCGCCGCTCAAACGATGAGTATCGCGGCGATCCGCGCCAATATCCTCCACTTCAAAGGGATTAAAAAACGCTTCGATGTGATTTTCAAAGGCTCGGACCGCGTCATCATCGACGATTACGCCCATCACCCGACGGAGATCAAAGCGACCATGGAGTCGCTAAAAATCTACGCGGAACTCAAAGGGTTCAAACGGATTATTGCTATCTGGCAGCCGCATAAATACTCCCGTACTATCGATAACCTCGATGCGTTTGTCGAGTGTTTCGAAGGGTGTGCCGAACTGATCATTCTTCCGGTATGGGCAGCGAGCGAAGAGCCGCGTGAGATCGATTTTGAAGGGCGTTTCGGACACTATAACCTCACGATGAGTGACAAACTTCACCGCGCAGGGGATACGATCGAATCCATTATTGGTGATACCGTTGTAAAAACGTATGATCGTGATCTTATTGTAGGATTCGGAGCAGGGGATTTAACCTATCAGCTGCGAGGAACCAAGTGAGATTGTGCGTTCAATGAGTTCGCTCTCTTCCAACCTCGCCGAGCTTTTCGGCAAGCTTGATCTTCTCCCCCATATTGCCTCGTTAGAGCAGTTTTTCTCCCGTGAGCAAAATATCGCTATCCCCGGAGATCAGGAACGCCATTTTCGTTTTATCGAAGCATTGGATAAGCTGGAGTTCAAGGCTCCCCAAAAAAGTATACCGTTTGAGACGATTATCAATCATCTGAAAAAACAAGGGGTTTTACGGTTCGAAGAGATTTATGAGCTTCTCAAAGTGGTTCGCTATTTTAGACTGATGCGCAACCATGACTTTGCGGGCCTCATCGGCGAATGGATGGATACAATCATCATCCCTGAGCCTTTTAATGAGATTGATGAGTATTTCGATCATGAGGGGAATTTTATCGAATCGCGTGATGAGGAACTTTATAAAATCGCGCAGCGGATCAAAGCGATCAAAACGGAGATCAACGACTCCATCAAGCGCCTCTTTCACACCCAAAAACTCACCCCCTATCTCGTCGATACCCAAATCCACTACATCAATGATGAAGAGACTCTTTTGGTGCGCGGCGGGTTCAACCATGTCCTCAAAGGTGCCGTCGTCGGACGGACGGGGGCGGGATTTTTCTACGTTGCCCCCGATTCGGTGCTCCGCTCCAAAGAGCAGTTGCGGTACGTATTGCAGGAGCGGGAGAGCAAGCTCTATGAGTACGCGAAGCGATTCAGCGCAAAACTTTCCAACCTCGTCCCTTTTATCGGATTTATCGACCGTGAGTTCGACCGGTATGACCACTACCAAGCGCGGGTGTTGTTCGCCCGCGCGAGGGATTTCGCGATACTCAAACCTCAAAACAACACCGATATTGTCCTCGAAGAGTTCTCCCATCCCGCCATCCATAAACCTAAACCGATCAGTGTCGATTTTCGATCCAACCTTCTGATGATTACGGGGGTAAATGCGGGGGGTAAAACGATGCTCCTCAAATCGCTCCTCTCAGCGAGTCTGATGGCGAAATATCTCATCCCGATGAAGATCAATCCCCACAAATCGCGGATCGGGAGTTTCAAACGGATCGAAGCGGTGATCGACGATCCCCAAAGTGTGAGCAACGACATCTCCACCTTTGCAGGGCGGATGGTGCAGTTTAGCCATCTGTTTGAACATAAAAGTGCCCTTGTCGGGGTCGATGAGATCGAGCTGGGAACCGACAGTGACGAGGCGGCGGCACTTTTTGCCATTGTCCTCGACGAGCTGATCAAACGGGGTCAAAAGATCATCGTCACCACCCACCACAAACGTCTCGCCGCACTGATGGCGGATCGCGACGATGTGGAGCTGATGGCGGCGTTGTATGACGAAGAGCGCCGTCTCCCGACCTATGAGTTTTTACAAGGGGTGATCGGCAAGAGCTACGCTTTTGAAACCGCCGCCCGATACGGGATCAACCCCGCCATCATCACCCGTGCCAAATCGCTCTACGGTGAAAACCACGAAAAACTGAGCGTCCTGATCGAGCGGGGGAGTGAGCTGGAGCGGGAACTCAAACGGAAAAACCGCGAGGTGGATGAGCGGCTCGAAGCCCTCAAAGCCCAAGAAGTAGCACTCAAAGAGGCACGGGAGTATTTGCGTGTTGAACTGGATTCAGAGAAATCCAAACTTCGCTCCGGCTACGATGAAGCGATCCGAGAAGCCAAAGAGGCGGCGCGAGGGCACGATATGGCGGCAATCCACCGTCAGCTCAACAAGGCACAAGCCAAACTCCCGAAACCGGAGCCGATCAAGATCGCTGAACCCGAACCGATTCACTACGAAGTAGGGCAGAGCGTGAAATATCGTGCTCAGCGCGGTACGGTGGTGAGCGTCGGAGCCAAAGAGGCGATGATCGAGGTGGAGGGGATGCGTTTGCGGGTCAAACTCACCGATCTCAAACCCAGTGGCAACCTCCCGAAAAAACCGAAAGTGACAGTGACGTCGCAGATCGATCAAAAAAGCGGTCTCAAACTCGATCTTCACGGTCTTCGAGGGGAAGAGGCATGCGAGCGGATGGACAAGTTCCTCTCCGATGCTCTTTTGCAGGGATTCGATGAGGTGATTATCTATCACGGTATCGGAACAGGGAAACTCTCCTATGCGGTCAAAGAGTTTCTAAAAGCTCATCCGAGTGTGAAAAGCTTCACCGATGCTCCGCAACATCTTGGGGGATTTGGGGCGAAGATCGTTCGTCTCTAAGTATCCGTCATCATTCCCAACTTGATTGGGCAAAGTGCCCTTTGGGTAAATCCATTTCTCCGTCATCCCGTGCTCGATACGGGATCTATCCCCTTTCCCCTTGCAAACTTCCTTATTTCATAGTAAAATCTTTAAAAATATGTCATTTTGTTTAATTTTGATAGATTAGTTTTTAGATTTAGATATTCTAAATATCAGATAATCTGTTAGGCGTTGAGTGAAAAGGTACATTTTGGAATAATAATAGTTACAAAGGGAAAAAATATGACAATACCTGGAATATCAACTCTATATTCGATATTGAAACGTCACATTGATCGCGATAACGATATTTTTAATCAACGAAAAAAACTTTCAGATGAATTGGTAGAAAATTGTCGAAAGTGGGCTGAAATTCTTGTTGTTACATTTGATAATGCTGTGGAGAAGTGGGAAATTAAAGGTCGAGATGCTGCTGAAAATGAGATAATGGAGCAACAAATGGATTTTATGAAACTTGATTATTGGTCTATCGAAGAATCAAGTCCAATATTACTTTTTCTTAAAGAAGATTCTCGTTTTGATGCATTTTCGCATAGTTGTGCAGAATTTTATAAATCAGCATTATCTATTAAGCGTCTTGTATATGGTGAAATTGAAAGCCACGCCGGAGTCTACATTAGTTCACATGATGTCGGTATCCGTAAAATGGTAGAACTTTGGAAAAATGAAGTTGAAAGAATGCTTCGTGATGTAACAACTGAGCACATGCGTGTAAAAGTACTTTTACCTAAATGATTACTTGGACTTACAATGCAATATCTAATAAATCGTATTGTGAACAATCAAAAACTAGAGAATATCTTCTTGATTACTCGTGTTAAATATTATACAATGAAGGAATAGTAAAAATCTATGGCTATATTTAATCTATTTTCTAAACGTCAAAAGGCGCTTAGGGGTGAAGTACCTGATGTATATAAATATGATGATTTGTCAAATACTCTAAGAGTTCAAATTGTTCACATATGGACAGATACACTGGGGAATAGTCATGATTACTATAATACCTACAGACATGCAGAAAGCGTAAAGTCCGCATATAAATTTATTGTTGATACCTTATGTCGAGAATATGGTCTTTTCAAATTACCGACGGCAGATAAATATAACGATCGAATGTATCTTGATGAACTAGCCAATTATTTACTTCAAGTAGAAGAAATCGAAAAGCAATTAGATATTGTAGAATTAAGCTTCAAATATATAGATAAAATAACTCGTGATTATAGTTATCTTGGACGTAATAATGCTTCAGAATGTGCTAATAATGCAATAAATGAACTAAATTCGCGCTTTAAGGAGCAAGGTGTTGGTTTCCAGTTTTTAGAAGGTGAAATTGTAAGGGTAGATTCTGAACTAATTCATGTAGAGGCAGTGAAGCCAGCTCTCCGACTATTAAATGAAAAAAATTATAAGGGGGCTCAGCAAGAATTCTTGAGTGCTTATGAACACTATAGACATGGCAAACATAAAGAATCATTGAATGATTGCCTGAAATCTTTCGAAAGCACTATGAAAGGCATTTGCGATAAACGTAAATGGTCATATCTATCAAATGCCACAGCGAAAGTACTTATTCAAATTTGTTTTGATAAAGGGCTTGTTCCTCAGTTCTGGCAACAACAATTGAGTTCATTGCGTAGCATGCTTGAAAGCAGTGTTCCTACAGGTAGAAATAAATTGAGTGGGCACGGTCAAGGATCAACACCTACTGTAGTGCCTGATTATTTGGTCGCTTATATGCTTCATATGACGGCATCGACTTTAGTTTTCCTTACTACTGCGGAGAAAGAACTTGTATAATAAAGCGCTTTCGTTCGAAATACGAAATAGGGGTCAGTCGCCAACAATAACTTCTTAGCTGGATTTACCCTAAAGGGCACTTCGCCCGATCAGGTCGGGAATGACGAAAAATAGGGGTCAGGTGATTACTATAACCCAAAAGCTGGATTCCCGCCTTCGCGGGAATGACGAAATGCAAAAACTTTTTAAAATTCCTGTATAATATTCCGTAAGATTACACGGGAGATTACGATGGTAGCTTATAAATCCAACGAAATGATGAGTTCGACCGATGTCGCCAAAAACTTCGGTGCAGTCCTCTCGAAACTCGCGAACCATGAAGTCGATAAAATCTGCGTACTGCGAAACAACAAACCCGAAGCAGTTGTCCTCAGCGCTCTCGAATATGAACAACTCCGTGATTATCGCTATTGGAATACGATGAGCGAAAAAGAGTATCTTCAAAAATCGCATGAGAGTATCGGCAGTTCACGGAGCTATTCGATAGAAGAAGTAGATGTCTATCTCGAACGGATCATCGACTCGTATGAACGTTAGAATTCTTCCCTCTTTTATCGCCAAACTTCAGTTTGTTTTGGAAAAGATTGCCGAGGATAAAAAAAGTGCGGCACATACATTTCGTCGTGAGATTCTGCGTGAGTGCTATAGCCTCAGCGATTTTCCCTACCGTTGCCGTCGCTCGATCCATTATAATGATGACAATATCCGTGATTTGATTTTTAAAGGGTATACGATTATTTATATAATAGCGGATGATGAGATAAAAGTGTTTGCGCTGACAAAATATGAAGATTACAAAGATGAACTTGGCTCATAAGCCTATATTCCTCTCGTTCCCGATTCAATAAAATCAAAATTGACACAATCAGTCTTAATTCGGTATCATATAAAGACCGAAGGAGTTTATGATGCAGCTGATGAATGATATTAAACCTGTTACCTATTTAAAGAGTCGAGCGGCAGACGTACTCAAACATATCAATGAAACGCATAGACCTATGATCATCACCCAAAACGGTGAAGCCAAAGCGGTTATCCAAGACCCGCAAAGTTATGAAGATATGAAAAATGCGATTTCACTGCTAAAACTTCTCTCTTTTGCCGAAGAAGATATAAAAAACGCCAATGTACAGAGTGAAGAAGATGTATTTCGTTCGGTAGAAGAATTACTAAAAAAATGAGTAAAACGTATAAACTGCTATGGACGCTCAATGCTAAAAATGATCTTTTGAATATCATTGAATATATTAAAAAAGATAGCCCGAACAATGCCAATGAGGTTTATCTGAAAATCAAAAAAGTAGCCCATTCCGCTGATTTTTTCCCTTTAAAAGGGAGAGTTGTACCTGAACTTCAAAAAGAGGGGATAACATACTATCGAGAAGTGATCGCGTCGCCTTGGAGGATTATCTACAAAGTCGGCAATGATACGGTTTATATCATGGCTATTTTGGATTCAAGACAAAATATTGAAGAGATATTGCTACAAAAGCTTTTAAAAGGTTGATTTGCTATTGGCAAACTGCGAAATATATCATTTTATGTTATAGTATAAATATACTATAGAAAAAAGGGGTCATCATGAAGCGTTTTCTTCTATCAGCGGTAATTGCCGCTGCCACTTTTAGTGTTTCGGCACTTGCTGCCGACGTTGGTGTTTCGGTTAGTATCGGTCAGCCTGGCTTTTATGGCCAAATTGATATCGGCGATTTCCCGCGACCAAGGGTGCTCTACTCTCAACCGATAATCGTTGAGCGGGGGGGAATGATGAATCGCCCGCCAGTCTATCTGCGCGTCCCGCCGGGGCATGCTAGAAATTGGAAGAAGCATTGTCACGAATACCGTGCCTGCGGCGAGCGGGTCTTATTTGTGCGCGATGACTGGTACGAACGTGAGTATGTTCCGCGTTATCAAGAAAGACACTATGATCGCGGGTATAATTACCAGAATCAAGGCAGGGGTGATGATCATGGGGACAGAGGCAGAGGTAATGATCATGGGAACAAAGGTCATGGCAGAGACTAAAACATAAAGGGGAGAGGCGAGTGGGAATGCAGACCACTGTTAGACACTCCAACTCAGAAGAGTTGGGGCGAGAAATCGACGATTATAGTATTTTAGATATTCAGTAGTGTATACTATCTCGAAATTTAAATGAACAATGGTTCAGACTGTTAACCGTTGTCAGGATGTTGCCATGAAAACCCGTCTCAAAATCTTATGGCTCCAAGGGGTTACCTGCAACGGTAACACCCATTCCTTCCTCAATTATCCCCACCTCTCCTATATTCTCGAAACGTTTGAATTTTTGTATCATCCCATTTTACCCGCAACCTATACCCTCGAAGAAATCACAACCTGTGCGTATGAGTGTGATATCCTTATTTTTGAGGGGGGGTATGATTCTCGGATGATGCGGATCAATACCAGTATGGAGACTTTGGTAAACCATTACGGCTCTCATGCTCGGTACGTTATTGCGGCAGGGAGCTGTGCGAGTTTCGGCGGTATGTTGAAACAGAGTGATCCTGAACATATTACGGGACTTGGATTTGATCAAAAAGAGCTCAAAGGCCCTTTTGCTCAGAATGATAAGCTTATCAATCTCTCCGGGTGTCCGATCCATCCGGAATGGATGGGATATACCCTTCGGATGATTGCCGAAAAGAAACCTATCTCTGTCGATGAACTGCATCGCCCAAAAGAGCTGTACGCTTATTTGGCACACCATGGATGTACCCGAAACGAATATTTTGAGTGGAAAGTGGATGCGGAGCATTTCGGTACCAAAGAGGGGTGTCTTTTTTACCATCAAGGGTGCCGTGGCCCGATGACCCATGCTTCTTGCAATAAAATATTATGGAATGAAGTAAGCTCGAAAACACGGGTCGGTTCACCGTGCTTTGGGTGTACAGAACCTGACTTTCCCCGAACCGATATGTTTGAGACCAAAACCAATATGTCTATTCCCCAAGATGTCCCGTTCGGTATTTCCAAGCGAAGTTATTTAACCATGGCGGGTATTGCCAAATCGTTTCATATACCCCGCTTAGAACAAAGGCTGATCGATGATAACGCATAAATGGATAGAGCGGATCGAAGGGGAAGCTTCGGTGCAGTTCACTTTCGAAGAGGAGAAAGTTTCGTTTGCGACCATAGCGTTTCCCCATACCCGTGGGATGGAATCGATTTTACGATCCAAACCGGCAATGGATGCATTGGTTATCACTCCGCGCGTATGCGGGATATGCGGTCATTCGCATCTGTTTGCGGCGGTGCGGGCAATCGAATCGGCGTATGAGAACAGCGGGTATCCTATCGAAATCTCTCCCAAAGCCGAGGCTCTCCGAGAGCTGACCCTCTCGTTAGAGTTGATACAAAATCATCTCAAATGGCTTTATCTGGTTATCTATCCGGAATTGTCCCATTTGCTGAAACGTGATATCGCCGACTCGTGTCGGTTGAAGGGGGCCTATTCGGCTTCACTGGCGACAAAGATTTTGGCTATTTTTGCCGGGCAATGGCCTCACTCGTCGTATATGATACCCGGCGGGGTGACGTGTGACCCGACCTATGTCGATACGGTTCGTGCAATAGGGCTTCTGGATGAGTTGATTCGATGGTTTGAGAAAGAGCTGATCGGTATATCTTTGGAAGAGTATGTTCACCTATCCTCGTTAAAAGGGCTTTCTGCGATTAGGGGTGATATGACGAATATCGAAGAAATGTTGCGAGAAGCGGCTATGCATCAGCAGGGTTGTTCTTACGATCGGTATCTGGTATTAGGGGAGCATGGATTTTCCAAACCGTTGAAACTGGCACAAACACGCATGACCAAAGTGAATTCAAAATATGTGACGCTTCAAGAACCGTACACCGTCAATGAAAAAACATTTGCCAAGAATGCCCTCTATAAAAACAGCCATTATGAAACAGGTCCTTTGGCTCGTGCTATGACAAGTAACGTTTCATTAATAAAACAGATACATCGAAACTTTCGCGACAGTACCTATACCCGTGTTATGGCCAGAAGCTATGAGACGGCACTGCTCTTGAGCCACTGCAAAAATCTTTTACAATCGCTCGATTTAAAAGAACCCTCTTTTATTGAGCCGTCGAAAAAAATCGGCTCTATAAGCGGGGAAGGGGTCGGGATCGTCGAAGCTCCACGGGGTTCATTGATCCATAAAACAACCCTGAAAAATGGGATGGTAGAGGATTATACCCTCATCACCCCGACACAATGGAACCTCTCCTCCGGATCACCTCAAACTCCCGGCTCTGCTCAAAAAGCGATGATCGGCGCGGATTCTATCGATGCGGCGACTTTCACATTTCGCTCTTTTGACGTTTGCTCGGTGTGCACTACCCATTAATAGTTTTATTTTTAATAGTAAAAAAATATTTATAGGTGTATATTAGTAAACCGCATCAATAAATTGTTGTTTGATAACTTAGATAATATTTGTTTAAGTTATTTTTCCGTACTATATGAATGATTGTTCATTTAAACAAGGAGGGAATCATGTCCGATAAAGTTGAAGCAGTTAAAAAACTGTTTACTTCGAAAAGTTCGCGTGTTGATACGAAGAAGGGTGATATCTATTATCAGGAGTTGTTTAACAAATGTGAGGCGCGATTGAATGAATTGCGCGCACAAACGCCTGCCAATAGACTAGACTTTTCTGAACTTTTGGAAGAAAACGGAATTGATAGACGAGAATTTATGAAATGGGCAAGTGCTACAACAGCGATGTTGATGCTTCCCCCAATGTTCACTCCACTGGTTGCCGATGCGGCAGTGATGATGAATCGTGCACCGGTCGTTTGGCTTGAGCTACAAGACTGTGCGGGTAACTCTGAAGCACTTTTGCGTGCTGACGGACCAAAAATCGATGAAATCGTACTTGATATTATCTCACTGGAATATCATGAAACATTACAAGCGGCATCAGGCCACCAAGCAGAAAAACAGCTTGATGAAGCGATGG
The DNA here is from genome assembly GCF_041651515.1 of Sulfuricurvum sp. GTDB lineage: Bacteria > Campylobacterota > Campylobacteria > Campylobacterales > Sulfurimonadaceae > Sulfuricurvum. The sequence continues at coordinate 561,469 of NZ_JBAZJF010000001.1, read as the reverse complement.
AACACTTTAAAGGGAAATACCTCTTGTTCGTTGAAGGGTCTATTCCTATGGGAATGAACGGTCAATACGGAACTATCGGAGCAAAAGGTGAGACATTTCATGATCACCTTCTCCGTTGTGCTGAAAATGCTGCAGCGGTTATTGCTGTCGGTAACTGTGCTACCTTCGGCGGTATTCCGGCCGCGTCTCCAAATCCTACCGGTGCGGTCGGGGTTATGGATGTCATCAAAAACAAACCTCTTATCAATATTCCGGCATGTCCTGCCAATCCGGCAAATATGGTGGGTGTAATCTTGCATTATGTATTAACCGGACAAGTTCCTGAACTTGACTCATTATTGCGTCCTAAATTTGCATTTGGTTACCGTATCCACGATAACTGCGAACGCCGTGCTCACTTTGATGCGGGTGAATATGTGGAAGAGTGGGGCGATACCGGAGCTCAAAATAACTTCTGTCTTTATAAAATGGGTTGTAAAGGGCCTATGACTTTTAACAACTGTTCTATTGTCCGCTATAACGATGCTGTCAACTGGCCGATCGGTGTAGGACGCGGTTGTATCGGATGTTCAGAGCCTGATTTCTGGGATAAATATGCGTATGAGCGTCCGATGGCCAATGCAAAAATTAAAGCACCTACGGGTGGCGTTGAAAAAACCGTTGACGAATTTGGTTTGGGTATGCTAACCGCCGTTGGAATCGGTATTGGAATTCACGCGGCAGCAAGTGCTGTAGCAGGTAAACGAGAAAATTCAGGAGAGAACCATGAGTAAACATATTGTAGTTGACCCTATCACACGTATTGAGGGGCATTTGCGTATCGAAGCGGTTATTGATGATAACAATACGATTGTTGATGCATACAGTGCATCGACAATGTTTCGTGGTATTGAGACGATTTTGCAAGGGCGTGACCCACGTGACTGCGGATTGTTAGCAATGCGTATCTGCGGAGTTTGTACCGGTACACACTATCAGCGTTCTATCGAAGCGGTAGAGGATGCATTTAAGGTAACTATCCCTAAAAATGCCCGTCTTGTTCGTAATTTGATTCAAGGTGCATTGTATATGCATGACCACGTAGTTCACTTTTATCATCTTCATGCACTTGATTTTGTCGATGTCGTCTCAGCGCTTTCGGCGGATCCGGCTAAAACGGCTGAAGAAGCTCGTAAATGGGCGAGTGTTGCGGGAGAATCTCCGTTTATCGACGGGGAGAGCGAATTTAAAGCGATTCAAGATCGTGTCGCTAAATTTGTCAAACAGGGTCGTTTGGGAATTTTTGGAAACGGATACTGGGGGAATGCTCACTATAAATTGACTCCGGAACAAAACCTTATCGGAGTTGCCCATTATCTTCAAGCGTTAGAAATTCAACGTGAATTGGCAAAAATGCAGGCAATCTTCGGAGGTAAAAATCCGCATCCGCAAAGCATCGTTGTCGGCGGTGTGACATGTGTTCAGGATATCCAAAATCCGGCACGTATTGCACTGTTCAAATCGTTACTCCTTGCTGGGCGTAAATTTATTAAAGAGGCGTATTTGCCGGACGTATATATGGCTGGTACCATGTATGCAGGCGAAGCAACGGATAGCAAAGCGACCTTTACGGAACTTATGGGCGGTAAAGGGGTCGGCGGAACCGGCGGTGGATTGCTTAACTATATGAGTTACGGTGATTTCCGTCTTGATGATACCGGTTTTTACAAATCAGCACTTCTTTTCCCTAGCGGTATTGTAATGGGTGGAGATATTTCCAAAGTAATCCCATTGGATCAAGAAAAAATTGCGGAGGATGTTACCCACTCATGGTACAAAGGGGATAAACCTCTTCACCCGTATGAGGGGCAAACGATTCCTGAATATACCGGTTTAGACAAACGTGAAGACGGTATTGCCTATCTCAAAACCAAAGAGAAATACAGCTGGATTAAATCACCTATTTACAATGATACCCGTGTTGAAGTGGGACCGTTGGCCCGTATGGTTATCGGTGTGGCGGCAAAAGATAAACGTATCACCAAATATGTAACCGAATTTTTAGAGCGCGGTAAGCTTCCGATTGCTGTTTTGTTTAGTACGGTCGGACGTACAGCAGCCCGTGCAATCGAGACATCATTGATGTCCGATGTGATGGTTGAATGGGTAGATGAACTTGCGGCGAATGCAGCATCAGGTGATCATAAAACATGGACCGATTTCAATTTTGACGAAGCAAGCGCCAATACTAAAGGGCGTGGTATGGCAGAAGCTCCTCGTGGAGCATTGGGGCACTGGGTTAGCATCGTAGATGGTAAAGTGGTTAACTATCAAGCTGTTGTTCCTTCAACATGGAATGCTGCTCCTCGGGATCATAAAGGTCGTTTAGGTGCGTATGAAGCGAGTTTGATCGGAACCAAAGTTGCCAATCCGGAACAACCTCTTGAGATCATTCGAACCATCCACAGTTTTGACCCATGTATTGCCTGTGCCGTACACGTTGTCGATACCAAAGGTAAAGAGCTTGCTGTTTACAAAGTAGATACCTCTTGCAGTATCTAAGGAGTTAGCATGAATCAGGAGTACAAACAAATTAAACGTATGACCCCGGCTATGCGCATCATCCATTGGGTGAATGCGTTTAGTATGATCGGAGCCATTGTAACAGGTCTTTATATTGGGCATCCCTATTATCAGACGTTTATTGCAGATGGTGCGGTTGATAAGTATGTGATGGCGTGGAACCGTTACGGACACTTTATTATCGCCATTATCTTTGATGTTACATCGGTTGCCATCGTGTATCTTTATTTTTTCAGTCGATTTGAAAAGCCGTATAAAAAGGTTATTCCAAATAGAAAGAATCTTATTGAGTTTAAAGATGTTTTGGTTAATTTATTGACATTAAACCGAAAAAATGAGTTTAATTCGACACATGCAGACAGTTTCAATACCGTCTATTTTACGATTTTTCATTTGCTTCTTATTTGGATGTTGTTGACCGGTCTTCAAATGTATGTGTGGGGATTGGGATCAGGCTTGAGTTCGATCGGATCATGGTGGCCGTGGATGTTGCACATTGCAACAGACTGGACCATTCCTGTTACCGGCGGAAGTAAAATGGATGTGCGATTGTCGCATCACTATACAATGTGGTTTATTATTTGTTGGATCGTATTTCATATCTATTATCAGGTGTGGAGAACGATTTTCTGGAAAGAGGCAGATATTGCGATCGTTGTCGGCGGTTCAAAATTTGTCAAAGAGAAGAAAGCAAATAGTAAATAAATTCTACGTACACGGATAGATGTGTTTGCCGTGAATAAAACCGAATGAGCAGTATGCTCTTCGGTCATTTTAAGAGAGTTTTCATATATTTCCAATGGAGATGGATGAGAGCTCTATCGATTTAGCAGTAGCAAGGATATTTATGGCATTTACGTTAGAACTTAAGAACTCTTCTTCTCAACCTTATATTAAAAATTATCTGATTTCTACGATCCGATCTTTTAACATTAAAGCGGTTGTCCATCAACAAAAATCAAAAATAATTTGTGCTTTTGAGAGCAATCATGAAAAGCTTCAATCGTGTCTTGAAGCAATAGCTCATACGCTACCGGCTTCGTGTTTTATGACAAGTTCTCAGCACTATGATATTGAGGGAGAACCGGAGTCATTGCCCGACTTTGATGTTGAGTATCCTCTTGGACTCGGGTTATGTCCTTCGTGCCAAAAAGAGATGTTTGATCCCTCATCACGACGCTATTATTACCCTTTTACCCACTGTACCCATTGCGGCGGTCAATACGTATTTTTTGAACACTACCCGTATACGCGTGCCAATACGGTTATGTCGTATATTAAACCGTGTACGAAATGCCAGGCTGAGACCGTTACTTTCGGAAATCGTGAGAAACAGGTACTTAATTCATGCCACGAATGTGCTATTCCGGTTAAGCTGGTGCACAAAGGGAATGAACGTTATGCAAACGATGCAGGGAGTTTTCGAACGATGTTTGAAGTCGCAGCCAAAGCGTTGCGTGACGGTAAAACAGTGTTGATAAAAACGACCATGGGCTATCGTCGTTTTTATCGGACGGATCATTTGAACCAAGGGTCGGTTTTGATGTTGATCAATGCGATGAAGATTACCGACTACTGTTCCCTGATCAACGATGAGTTTAATGCACTGCTGAGTATCGAGCGGCCGATACTGCATGTGGCACTCAAAGATGAAGTACTCCGAAGTACATTCGGTTCGACCATCGATGTTAAATATCCTGATGAGGGATTTTCTATTTTACTCGGAAAAGAGCTCTCGCTTCTGGGTTTGGATATTATTGCCTATGATGCACTTACTGAGGCTGTAGAAGCCGATTTCGTAATGGATTTCGATTTGAGTATTCATACACAAAGCGATATGCGCCTTTTTATCAATAAAGATATTAAATTCATTACTTCCGGGGAGAGAGTTTCGTTTCCCTCACGTTTGTGGTATGGAACCAATACCCTCAGTATTGCAAACGGTTTGGTCGGAATTAAAGATGACAAAGGGATGCTGTTTGATCATTTGGAGCGTTTTACCTCTGCCCCTGCCACCAAAGTCAATCAGTTGGAAGGTGAAACTCCTGCAGTAGAATCGAGTAATTTTCATACTATGGCCGAAGATGAAGCCTCTTTTATGTCGGTAATCGCCGAGCATAATAAATTTGGAACCAAAATCGTGGGAGCCCATTTTGAAGGGGATCCTTCGTTCTTGTATTATGATGGAAAAAAAGTGATTCGAGTCGTTCCGGCACACCCTTTTTCTTCTCAAGGGCTGATTGAAAAGATGAGAACACTGCGAGAAGGCTCAGATCGTCTGATTGTCAATATCCAAACGAAATTTCCGGATATGTATAATCTCCTCTTGGAGATTGAGAACAGTGACGTAAACCTTTTTGAAGCTACCGCTATCATTTTAGGCTTGGAAGATAAAAGCTATGACGGGGTTATGAAAGAGGGATTGAAGTTCATCGGTAAAGGGGGACTTCAAATCGATACCAAAGTGGAAGATAACCGTTTTAACCATACGGCTTTTTTATCGAGTATTATCAGCTATCAAATTGCCGGGGTCGATTCAGTCTATATGAGTTATTCTATCTTTGAATCATTCGGAGATTATTTCAGTGAGTTATTATCGGAGATAAAAGGGAAAACCAATGCTACCGAAGTGGTATTGTGCGGCTCTTATTTTGCAGGGCAATCCCTCTTTAGCAGAATGCAGAGGAATTTGAAAACAACTCCTCCTTTGTTGAATGTAAATTATCCGATCGGGAAGGAAAGTTGCGTTGTCGGTGGAGTCTTTTTATAAACTAATGTTACACACTTGTCGGGCAAAGCCCGCAAAGTGGCAGGGACAAATGTCCCTACAACCCCCTAAAGCTACCCGTATCTTTCGGATACGGGAGAAAGACTGTTTATGATCAGTTGCAAAATTACGATCAAAGGGGTAGTGCAAGGGGTCGGATTTCGTCCTTTCGTCTATCGTGAAGCTATGGCGCATAATGTCATGGGTTTCGTGATTAACACTCCACAAGGGGTAGTGATCGAAGCGGAAGGGTTGGAGTGCAAAGCGTTTATAGATGCTTTGATCACCCATCTTCCTCTCCATGCCCGTATCGACTCTATAGAAATTATGCCGCGCGAAGCATGCAATTATGGCCATTTTGAAATTCGTGACAGTACTCTCGGTGAGGCAAGTGTTGCCATCCCTTTAGACACAGCATTATGCTCTGCCTGCCAAGCTGAAATGAATGATCCTCATAATCGCCGATACCGTTATCCTTTTATCAACTGCACCGATTGCGGCCCCCGATACACGCTTATTCAAATTCCCCCTTATGATCGCGTCCGAACATCGATGAAACATTTTACGATGTGTGACCAATGTCATGATGAGTACATCGATCCTTTATCCCGCCGTTATCATGCCGAGCCGATAAGCTGTCCGGATTGCGGACCACAATTGAAATTTTATGATTCTAAAGGTGTTGTCATTGAAGGTGATCCTTTGGCGTTAGCCGTATCGATGCTGCGAGAGGGGAAAATCATTGCACTCAAAGGGCTGGGCGGGTTTCATCTGATGTGTGATGCGACTTCCGACACAGCAGTTAGCGAATTGCGGCGTCGAAAGCACCGTAAAGCCAAACCGTTAGCCGTGATGTTTTCGTCATTGGAACAGCTGGAAACGTATGCCGATATCAATGACGATGAGAGAGCCCTTATTACCGGAGCTATCAAACCGATTGTTATTGTCCGCGCACAAAAGGGGACAAAGCTCTCCAAAGAGGTGGCCCCCTCCATCGATCGAATCGGGGTGTTTCTCCCTTACACCCCGCTGCATCGTCTTATTTTTGAATCGATCGATTTTCCGCTGATTGCGACGAGTGCCAATATCAGCAATGAACCGATTATTGTCCGTACCGAAGAGATAGCCCAGAGGCTTGGAACGGTTGTAGATGGAATTTTGAGTCATGATCGCTTGATTGTAAATGCGTTGGATGACTCGGTCGTTCAGGTAGCGCAGGGGAGGGTTGTGATGCTCAGGATGGGGCGCGGATATGCACCGTACACCCGTCTTTTGAATCATACGTCAGATAAATGTATTTTGGCGGTGGGGGCGCACCAAAAAAGCTCCATTGCTCTCGGAACTAAGGACAATATAGTTTTGAGCGGGCATATCGGTGATTTGGGAAGTATTGAAGCGGATGGCTATTTTGAGCGGACGGTTCAAACCTTTAAACGGTTTTACGATTGCGAACCAACCCTCTTGATCAGCGATTTACACCCCTTTTATTCTTCAACCCGTTACGCGCAAGGGGAGAATAAAGAGTATTACGGCGTTCAACATCATTATGCCCATATCCTCTCTTGTATGGCGGAATACAGTTTGAACGAAAAAGTGCTGGGCTTCGCATTTGACGGCACGGGATACGGTGAAGACGGGAATCTTTGGGGTGGGGAAGTTATGATCGCCGATACCCATGGGTATGAGCGGATCGGATTTCTAAAACCCTCTGCCCTTATCGGAGGGGACAAAGCGATTAAAGAACCTCGCCGAATTGCTTTATCGCTCTTATTTGAGCGTTATACGCTGGATGAAGTGTTAGAGCTTCAATCTCCAAGCGTAGAAGCTTTTTTATCTCATGAAATTCGCCAGCTTCACCATATGTGGCTTAAGCAAATCAATTCTCCCCTGAGCAGTTCGATGGGCCGTCTTTTCGACGGTGTCGCAAGTTTGGGCGGATTTATCCAGAGCCTTGATTATGAGGGGCAGGGGGGGATGATTATGGAGCAATTTGTAGATGAATCTATTAACGAGCCGTTTGATTTTGAGCTACAAGAGGGTGCGATAGATCTATCCTCGATGGTTCGAGACATTGTCTCTCTCAATGGAGATAAAACACAGATCGCCAGCCGATTTATCGCTACTGTGGAGGCGATAATGGGCTATTATGCTGATCAATATCCTGACTTGCCGATGGTCATCGGGGGCGGAGTATTTCAAAACCAGGCACTTATGTCTCGACTGTATCGCCGTTTTGGTGAGGGGCGATTTTATGCCCAACAGCAAACACCGATGAATGACGGTTCTATTGCACTCGGACAGCTGTATTATGCGATTCATAATACGGAAAAATGCTTCTCTTGAATTCCGCTATAATTTTTGTATTTTAGTGGATGAGATCAGGGTTAAGGAATGGATTGTGAAATGAGTGATAGCAAAATGAAAACCTTTCAAAACGTATTGAAACAACAAAAGCGTTTTGATTTAGCAATAAAATTTGAAAATGCTTATTTTGAACATTATGAGGTTGAAGATAGTGACTATCATATGGGTGCAATTATTTTTTATATAAATCCCATTTATTTTTTTGATTTAGATCAATTACATAAAAAAGATCGAGAACTTTTGTTGTCGATCTTGAACGCATTGAATTTTCCATATGAACGCATATCTCATTTTAAAATTTCTATTAACGAGAAGATTCTCATTGCTGATATTAGTGATACTGTTTATATCTTTGTAGACGAATCAGGTGATATGGATTTTTCTATCAAGGGAAGTAACCACTATATGTTTAATTTTTTGGTGAAGAATAGACCATTTCAACTTCATGAATATATTGCTAATTATCGATATGAGCTCATCGAACGTAATCTTGATCCATTTATAACGCAACATTTAGATATTGAAAAATTTCATGCTTGTGAAGACAATAAATATATTCGTCAGCGGATGTTTGAGATTATCAGTACTTTTACGTCTGAGGCAGTGCAAGTTTATTCCTATATCCTTGAAAAACCGAAAGTTCATCCAGAAAAACGTCAAGAACATTCTATTTTTTATGTTGATAATTTAATGTTTGCCATCACTAAGCTACTTGATAAAATTAATATAGATCGCAACTTCATCATCATTACAGACAGATTGCCTGTTTTAGCAAATAAAAAAGCTCATATTAAAGCATTGAAACAAGGTATTGAAGAATATTTAAAAATTAGTAAAAAAGATTTGAGATATTCAATCCATCATCATTGTAGTGCGTCGAGCTCAAATCTTCAAATTATTGATTATATAGGCTGGGCAATTTATCGTAAATATGAGCACAATGAATCATCCTACTATGAAATGATTAAACAGTATTTGTTGGAAGAAGAGGTGATGACAAAAGATAGAGTAGAAGTACATTATCATAAATGACCCACCTGCCTATCCGAAGAAGCCTCCCTTGGAGTCTTGTCAGCAGGTGGGAACCTTTGCAGAAATTATAGCACAATATACACAAAACGTTACAAAAATTTAGATGACAAAAGGAAAAGAATGAACGCTAAAGTAGCTCTAATCGGTTCGGGGAACGCATTTTTTATGGATGAGGGGATCGGGCTGTACGCGGGTAAATACCTCAAAGAAAATTTTACGTTCACACCTGCATTGGACATTGTGGATGGGGGGACGCTCGGATTTGGATTAATGCCTTTGTTACAAGAATATGAGGTTGTGATAATCGCCAATACCAGCTCGGACGATGACAAGGTAATCGGCAGTATAGAAGTGTTGAGCGGGGAGGAATTGATCGCGAACCAAGGGATTAAAAAAACGGCGAATGAGGTTGAAATAACTGAAATGCTCCAAATTTGTTCCATGGCAAATCATGTCGCAGAGACGACGATGATCAGTATTGTCCCTGAAGATATTATCAGCGTTGAAGTGGGTGTGACGGCAGCATTGCGCGAAAAATGGCTGGAGTATATTGATGTTATCGTGGATGAACTCAAAAAACAGGGGATAACCAGTACCCAAAAAGAGCAATTGATGAGTCTTGATGAGATATTAGAGCAGTTTGCCAATCCGAGCATTGAACACGGAAAAGGATTCTGAATCTCATGACTCGCAGGATTGTTGTATTGGGTGTGGGGAATGTGTTGGAAGAAGATGACGGCGTCGGAATTTACGCGAGCGCGTATCTGGATGCCAATTATACCTTCAGCGATCATGTCCAAATTATAGACGGTGGAGTAGAGGGGATTAATCTGCTGAATCTCTTTTTGGACAACGATCATATCATTATTCTCGATACGATCAATCTTGATGACACGCCGGGAAGTATTTATAATATCCCCTCATATGAACTTAGCGGTTACGGACTTAATAGCGGCGGTGCGCATGAAGTGGGTGTTATGCAGTGTCTTGATATGATTGAACTGATGGGAAAACCGCTTCCGGATTCGAATGTGATTGGGATTATCCCTAAAAGTATTACGTTTCATATGGGTCTAAGCGATGTGTTGATGGATCAATTTGAAGTCTATATTAGCACTGTTTTAACCTATCTCAAAAGTTGTGGTGTCGAGGTGACTCCCAAAGAGAGGGCGTTTTCGTATCAACAGATTATCGAGTTGTTTAAATATCCTACACACGCCTAATCTTTTGTTATTGGGCGAAAATAGAGCTGTTCGAGGATTTCACGGCGCTTCTTGATGGGAGTATTGAATTTAAACTCGGCTTCTTTTAGATAATAGGGGAAGTACTCACGGCTTACCCCTTTGAACGCTATGATAAAGGTCTCAAAATAGTGCCAAAAACGGGTCATCGTATGGTCATATTTGGTGATTTTAATCAGTTTGCTCGATCGCATAAAATGTGAAAATTCTTTTTCATAAATCTCTTCAAGATCATCTTTGATAAATTGCTGTTTGTAGAGATTGAGCGAGGGCATGAGGATATTGTAGACCTTTTCGCCGTAGGCAAAGGTCAAAAAATTATGGGCATCGAAGATGGCTGATTTTTGATTCCGCTTCGATTTTTCCTGATAAATATACTCTTCATATTCACTCTCATTCTTACGATTATTGTGGTATTCCTCTTCACAATGCTCAATGAGTAATTTTCGAAATTCTTGATAATATTTTAGGGCGGCACCATAGCTTATTTCCACTATTTTTGCTCCATCTGACGCGTTATGATCATGGCAAAATAGATCAACCAAATTCAGGATAGTTTCCACTTTTTTCGGACTGTATTTCTTTTTGCAACTTGAACATTTGACCATCCCATCGCTTAGATGATAGAGGCTGTGATGACAGTAAATACAGGGATGAGGTGCTTTCATAAGAGGTATTGTAGCATCTCAAGAGGTTAGAATGTGATACTACCATTTACAATTTATCAGAATCGTTTTATATAAAGTTACATTATAATGCGCCAATAGTTGTTTTAACGCATTTGATAAGAGTATTTATAAGGATTGCAATGAATAAGACATTACTGAAGTCGATTGAATCATTCCCGCCTCTGCGAGAATCCATTAACCAAATTAATGCCATTTGTAATAACGACAACGTTGATTTGAAAGCGCTTATCCGCATCATTGAAGCCGATCCGATGTTATATACGGATATCCTCCGTTATTCCAATGCTCCTCATCACGGATTTAGCCATACCATTATCTCTATCAATCAAGTCATTTCTCTTTTTGGTATTTTTGCGATACGCGGAATGGCTCTAACGGCCGCACTGAAAGCGCATCCTTTTAGCGATCTCACAGCATATGGAACTACTGTGGATCGATGGTTTAACGTCATGACACTGCAGCAACGCTTTTTGGATCTTTGGCTGATGAAGACGCACCGCTCGATTTTGCAATCGTTAGGCGGGCTTACTTTTATTCTCGAAATAGGGCGTTTGGCTGCTTCGTATGTTCTGACGTGTAAGAAAAATCCGTATTCTTTCAGCAAATGCAACCCGCATGAGCTTTCGTTGGAAGAGAAAAATATTATCGGTCTATCCGGTGATGAGTTAGCTGCTGAATTGTTTAAAATGTGGTATTTTGATGAGCTACTTGCCGATTCTTTATGCCATTCCCTTAGTCCGTCCAAGGGGATGAATCCAGAAATCTGTGCCGTTTTGGAATGTGCCAGAACGCTTTTCACCTTGAATGGGATTGAGCCGTTTGAATACATTGAAGCTACTATACAACAGTATAATCTCCCGCTCAGTGATGCGAAACTTGCGTACGAAACCCTCCTTAGGGAAGAATCATAGAGAATAAATTTTAGCGATATGACCGTTTTATGACTTTATGAGTATATGATGTGAACAAATGAAAGAATGTTAGCTGCCTACACGGTATAAAAGCTGTATTTTTTAAAACAATGATGAAGAAGAGCGGCAATGCCAGAAAAAATTCCATTTGTTCAATCGGTCCATAGAGCATATGTGCAAAATCACTTAAATGTGACTTTCCTTCTGCTTGTCTCCGTGATCGTTGCAAGTTTTGTTTGGTCATTTTCAAAAGAGTACTATCACAATCGGGCCCAAGCACTTTTTGAGGTTAAAGTCCATACCAACATTGATCATTTTGAAAAACGGGTTTTCATATATGAGAATGTATTGCGCAGCGGAGTTGCCTATTTTCAGGGAAGTGAAGATGTTGAAGCTCAGGAATGGCACCAATTTATCGAGACACTTCAGATACAAAAATTTTATCCGGGTATGCAGGAAATCGGTTTTTCATTGATGATACGACCGGATGAGGTCGCCAAAGTCGAACGCCAGATGCGCAAAGATTTTCCAAGCTTTATTATTAAGCCCACCGGAAAGAGGGATCAATACAGCGCAATCCTCTATCTTGAACCGCAGGATAAGCGTAATGCGCACGAAATCGGATACGATATGCTTTCTGACCCTATCCTACGAGAAGCGATGGAACAGGCAAGAGACACCGGTCTCGCATCGGCTACAGGGCGTGTAGCCCTAGTGCGGAAGCTTGATTCGGATGTTCAACCGGGTATTGTGATGTATCTGCCGTTATACAAGATAGGGGAAAAAACGGATACGCGTCAAGAACGGCGTAATTCCCTTATCGGATTCATCTACAGCCCTTATCGGATGAAAAATTTGTTTAATGACATCGTTCTCAATGATTCATTGGTGAATTTCGAAGTGTATGATGGAGCGAAGAAATCGCAGAGTACTCTGCTGTACCGGTCATTTGAGCCCTCGACGTATGTTTCCCGATATTATAGCCATCAAACGATAGAAATCGCGGGACGGAAATGGTGTCTTGATTTTGCAAGCACCCCGAAGTTTGATATGGAAATGGATAGTCAGTATCCAATATTTGTGACCTTTGCGGGAATGTTCGTATATTTTATGTTATTGGCGATCATTGTGGTGCTTTTGCGAAGTCGAGAAATGATTCGGAAACAAACGGCTGAGATCGAGATAAACCGATTATGGCTCAATAATTTGCTTAAGTCCGCTACCGATGGAGTCCATATTTTGGATTCCGAGGGGAACCTTATTGAGTACAGCTCTTCTTTTATTCGCTCGCTGGGATACAGTGAGGAGGAAGCACGTTATTTGAGCATTTTTGATTGGGAAGCCCAAATACCCAGACAAATGCTTCGTCAAACGATGGACTCGATTACGCAGTATCCCGTTATGTTTGAAACACGGCACCGCCGCAAAGACGGTACCTCTTTTGATGTGGAAATTACGACTCAAGCGATTGTTTTAGAGGGAAAAAGGTATCTTTCTGCCTCTTCTCGAGATATTTCTGAACGAAAAAATATTGAAAAAGCCCTTCGATACGAAAAAGAGACGGCGCAAAACTATTTGGATATTGTCGATGTGATGATTGTCGTAATCGATGTAAATAAAAAAGTCAAACTGATTAACCGCAGGGGATGTGAGATTATAGGTTACACGACCAATGAGGTCCTCGGAAAAAACTGGATAGAAAATTTTCTGCCGGAACGGATCCACAGCGAAATAGAAAAAGAGGTAGTGGATAAATTGATTCTAGGCAGTGATGATGCCGGCTATTATGAAAACCCTGTTTTGACTAAAAAGGGGGAAGAGCGGCTGATCGCATGGCGAAACACGTTGCTGTTTGATCCACAGGGAAATTTGATCGGCATTTTAGGCTCGGGGGAAGATATCACCGAGATACGGCAGGTGCAAAAACAGCTCAGGGAGAGTGAGGAGTTTTATCGCAGCATATTCTCTTCCGTCCATGAAGCAATTTTCATCTTGGACAATAATCGTATCATCGATTGTAACGATATGGCATTGCAGTTGTTTGAGATGAGCAGAGAAGCACTGATAGGTGCCAATATACTCGATATGGCATGGAATATTCAGTGTGATGAGATGAGTTTTAATCGGTATCTTGATAGCGCGTATCGGGGTGATTTTGTACACGCTCGTTGTTCGTTAGTTATGGAGCACGGGAGTGAAGGGATTAAAATCATTGAGACATCACTCTCAGGGTTTGGCCAAGATAAGAGCAAGTTAATTTTGATTACCCATGATATCACCCAGCGGCTTCAAGAGGAAAAAATGTTCAGAATGCAGATACGGCAGGCTCAAATGGGAGAGATGATTTCAATGATTGCCCATCAGTGGCGGCAGCCTCTTGCCATTATCAATTCCATAATTTCTCAACTGCGCTTAAAAGAGCTTATGAAGGAAGAGAGCGATCCTTTGGTGATAGAGAGTTTAATAAAAGTTGAACTGCAGAATGCTCATCTCTCGCAAACAATTTCCGATTACCGGGATTTTTTCCGTCCTGATAAGCCCAAAGAGCATACCCTTGCCTCTGCTCTTGTGAATCAGGCACTCGATCTGATCGACCATACCCTAAAAAGTCACGGGATTAAGATTGAAAAAGCACTCAATATTGATTCAGAACTCTTCATATATCGTAATGAAGTGCTTCAGGTGTTGATTGCCCTTTTGAAAAATTCGTTGGATGCGTTTACCGAAAACGGTATCTCGGATGGGACCATTACCATCACCGTCACTCAAGAGGATGAATACGGGGTCCTTTTGATCCATGATAATGCAGGAGGGATTGCTCCTGCTGTTATCAGTAGGTTATTCACCCCTTATTTTACGACGAAAAATAAAAATATCGGTACCGGACTAGGGCTTTATATGTCTAAAATGATCATCGAAGAGCATTGTCGTGGAGAACTGAGGGTTAGCAGTACTGGGGATGAAACACTCTTTACCATTAAATTACCGCGAGAAAAGGAAGTGTTATGACATTTAAAGAGACATTGAGTGAGCTAACTCTTTATGCAAAAGGGATGCGGGTATTGTATGTCGAAGATGAGATGCTGATTCGTGAAAATACGGCATCACTTCTGTTGACATTTTTTCCTCAGATAGTAACGGCCAGCAACGGAAAAGAGGGGATGGCTCTTTACAAGGATGGAGTGTATGATTTGGTCATCACCGATATTTTGATGCCGGAGATGAACGGGGTCACGATGATTCAAATGATAAAAGAGCTTAACTCGTCGCAGAATATTATTGTTACCTCCGCATGCGAAGAGAGTAATTATCTTCTTGACCTTATTAATTTAGGGGTAGCGCAATTTCTCCTCAAGCCTATGAAGACGGAGCAGATGGTGCGTGTCCTTTTTGAAGTGGTTAAAAATATATACAATGCACGTAAAGTGCAGGAGTTTACGGCGAATCTCAAACAAGAATTGATTCATCAAACCACCCTTTTAGATCAGTACAAAGAAGTTGTCGATATGTCAATGATTGTGACGCAAACGAACTCGCAGGGGAAGATTATTTATGCCAATGAGGCTTTTTGTAAAACAAGCGGTTACAGCAGCGATGAAATTCTTAATCAAAGTCATAATATGCTTCGAGATCCGGATATGTCTACTGAATTTTATGAACACCTTTGGAATACAATTCTCAAGAAAGAAGCATGGCACGGAACCATTAAAAATCTAAAAAAAGACGGAAGTCGATATATTACCGATACGACAATCAAACCTATTTTGGATGAGTTTGGAAATATTTTGGATTTTATCAGTATCAGTTACGACGTAACCGAATTATATGATTTGAATGAAGAGATATGGCAGACGCAGCATGAGATGCTCTCATTGCTCGGAGAGGTAGGGGAGACCCGTTCCCAGGAAACCGGTAACCATGTTCGTAGGGTCGCCCAGTATTCGAGACTGCTCGGTGAACTTTACGGCCTTGAAGAAGAGGAAATTAAACTTCTTTACAGTGCTTCGCCAATGCACGATATCGGTAAAATCGGAATTCCGGATGCTATTTTATTGAAGCCCGCCAAACTGGATCCCGAAGAGTTTACTATCATGAAAACACACAGTACAATAGGGTACAATATTCTTAAAAACTCGAAGCGCCCACTCCTGCAGGCGGCAGCGATCATCGCCCATGAGCACCATGAAAGATGGGATGGGACAGGATACCCCAGGGGTCTGAGTGGAGAAAATATCCATATTTATGGACGGATTACGGCATTATCGGATGTTTTTGATGCGTTGAGCTGTGAACGCGTTTATAAGAGCATATGGCCGATGGAAACCATCATCGAGTTAATCCAGACACACCGAGGGATCCATTTTGATCCGCAGTTGGTAGATATTTTTATGGACAATATGGATCGCTTTATCGCGATCGCACATGAATTTAAAGATTGAGATATATGAGTAAAGAAAAGATTAGTTTTCAAGAGTTTAAAAATCTCTCCATTTTATATGCGGAAGATGATGTGGTATTGCGCGATATAACGGAAAAAACCCTTCAGCTGATTGTCGGGAAAGTTTATTCTGCTTCAGATGGTACGGAAGCGTTGGCAATTTTCAATGCTAATCATATTGATATAGTCATATTAGATATTCATATGGGGGCTATCAGCGGAATTGAAGTAGCCGAGAAAATCCGGAAGCAAGATAAGGAAATACCTATTGTTATTGTATCGGGATCGGTCGAAACAAAAGATCTTTTGGCAGCGTGCAAACTGAATCTGGTGGAATATATCCCTAAGCCGATCGAATTTAAAACGATGATTAATGTCCTCTTCACCGCGCTTAATAAGCTGAAAGAGAATGGATTATTGTTTGCAAAAATCAATAATTCTTTGTCGTATGATTATTTTGCAAAGGCCATTATCAAAGGAGAAGAGAAAATCGCCCTCTCCAACTATGAAATTAATACGATAGAACTTCTCCTTTCGCGTAGAGGGCAACTTGTTAGCTATGAAACTTTTTTTCATGTTTTGGATGAAGATATGTCTCACGGTGCTTTAAAAAATATTATTCTCAGACTGCGCAAAAAGATGGGAAATGATGAAAGTATTCATAACCTTTCTAAAGTCGGGTATATGCTGATATGAGGGAACCGCATTGCAACAAGTGATTGAAGAATTAAAAAAATTATCCCATTCGTTAGGGATTCTTTATGTTGAGGACAATAAAGGGTTGAGAGATAATATGGCATCTCTATTAGGAAAATTTTTTCCTCATATTTGGGTTGCCGAAGATGGACAAAGCGGATTAGAACTTTATCATGCACATAACCCCGACATAGTCTTAACCGATATCAATATGCCCAAGTTGAAGGGGTTTGCATTAGCACGAGAGATCAAAGCACACAATGCTGATGTTCGTGTTATTG
This sequence comes from Sulfuricurvum sp., assembly GCF_041651515.1. Lineage (GTDB taxonomy): Bacteria > Campylobacterota > Campylobacteria > Campylobacterales > Sulfurimonadaceae > Sulfuricurvum. The sequence continues at coordinate 544,488 of NZ_JBAZJF010000001.1, read as the reverse complement.
TTCTTTCTGCCTATGATGAAAAAGAGTATTTGTATGAGGCAATCGAAATCGGAATCTTTCGTTATCTGACGAAGCCGACAAAAGTTCCTTTGTTAATTGCAGCGTTGCGTGATGCTAGTTTGGCTATACATACTGAACAAAATAAAAGAATATTTGAGAATCAGCTCAAAGACATTTTTAACTATCAGAATAATCTTTTGATTATGTTAAGGGGGAGAGAGCCTGTTCTTGTAAATCAGCAGTTTTTAAATTTTTTCGGGGTTAAAAGTCTGGATAAATTCATGGAAAATCAGGCTGAATTTGACCAATTGCTCCTTGAACATAAAGGATTTTTGTATTCAACTCCTGAATCACTTTGGTTTGATCAAGCCGTTGCCAATCCCGGCAAATTATTTCATACCAAAGTGCTCAATCATACCAAGAAAGCATGTCATTTGATCATGAAACTCAGAACGATTCCGGATAAAGAAGGGTATACGATTCTCTCTTTTGATGATATTACCGATTTGAACTTGATGATGATTTTTGATAATAAAGCGGCCCAAAATGATCAGAAACTGCAAGATTGCACCGCCGTTTTGAAGCTAATGAATGTTATCAAAGAGAACAGCTCGGAAGTGAAGCTTCATAACTTTTATCGCGGTTTGACGATTGTGAACAGTGCGGTTCTGATCAAAAATGATGATCAAGAGATTACTCTAAAAACAACGCATTCACAGCTAAAAGCGATCAAATTGGCTAAAAATATCACGATTACATCAGAACTTTTCCCTTTTAGCGTCTTATGCAAAACGGCAAATGCAATTGATTTTGATTTACAGACCGTTTCCTTTAGTGATATGCAGTTTGTTCAAGAGAGCGCCGATCAGCGAGCTAATATCAGACTGGAACCGGATGAAAAACGGCATTCCGTGACGCTCTTCCAGCGTGAAATTAAATTTTTGGGTAATGTACGGATTGTTGATATTTCCATTTGTTCGGTCAAAATAGAGATAGATGCCCTTCCTGCAGGATTGGCTGTCGGAGAGATAGCCAAAATCGCGATCGTATTAGAGACCGATAAACAGCCCATAAATCTTTCAATCAGCGGAACAGTTTATCGTATTGACAGTTTTTCAAAATCTTTTCATGTTGTATTACTGTTTGAACTTACTTCCCTAAATGAGGATAAATTATTAGGGTATTTAGCAAATCGGCAGATGGAATTAATTCGTGAATTCAAGGCTATCTGATATGATAAAATTTAACAGTATCAAATCATTTTCGAAATCAGCCATTATTGCTTTGTTAGGTTTTCTGATTTCCATGGGAATCACGTTTTTTCTTTGGTTTAATGCACATGAGAAAGCGCAAAAGGATGCTAAAAAGAATTTTGAAGCCTTTTCGGTTAAAACCACTGTTGAGATTAAAAATCGGATGTTGGCGTATGAAAATGTGTTGCATGGGGGAGCGGCGCTATTAAATACGGTTGAACACATGAACCGTAAAAAGTGGCATATCTATGTAGAAAGTTCCAAGGTCGTCCAAATGTATCCCGGATTTCAGGGGATTGGGGTTTCCGACGTTATTCCTGCAGATGATCTTAGGAACCATTTTAAAAAAATGCGTGAGGATGGATTCGAGGATTATCAGATTAAACCCAGTGGAAAACGGGATGAATACCATACTATTGTCTATCTCGAACCGCTTGATGCAAAAAATCGTAGAGCAATCGGTTACGATATGTACACCAATCCTGTCCGTAAACAAGCAATGGTACGTGCCAGAGATACCGGAACGGCAGCACTCTCGGATAAAGTAACGCTGGTACAGGAACAAGGTATTGACAAACAGGCCGGATTTTTATTGTATATTCCATTCTATCATCTGGAAAATACCCCGAAGACTCAAATACAGCGAAGAGAGGATATTAAAGGTTTCGTTTTTGCCCCTTTTCGTGCACGTGATTTGATGAATGAGATTCTTCAGCAAAAAAATGACAATGTCGCTATGCAACTCTATGATGGTTCTGTTGATGAAAAAAATCTTCTTTACAACCGAGGTACCGTGGTATCTCAACCACTTTTTAAGAAGACTATTCCTATTGAGATGTATGGACATACATGGACAGCCGTATTTCAGACGCTTCCCTCTTTTGAAGAATCGATTGACTATGAAGAGTCTCATTTAATCTTACTGAGTGGATTTCCGATTTCATTTTTACTCTTGTTGAGTATTTTCTTTTATTCACAGACGACAGAGCGGGCACGCAGGATGGCCTATAAGATGACAGCTGAAATTAGAGCACTGAATAATGAGCTGGAAACAATTATAGAAACCGCCCCAAACCCGATAATTTTACATACAGAAGACGGGAGAATTGTAAAAATAAATAAAGCATGGAGCGATAGCTCAGGGTATTCTTTATCGGATATTCCGACAACCGACATTTGGGTTGCTAAAACATACAAAGACGATCACAAAAAGGTGAAAGAACATATCCATAGTCTTTTTTCGATTACCGAAAAAGTGGATGAAGGTGAATTCTCCTTTTTTAGTAAATCAGGAGCCAAAATAACATGGCAGTTTAGTTCAGCCCCGTTTGGGATGCTCAACGGAAAACGGGCAGTCATTACGTCAGCAATGGATGTGACGGAGCTGAAAAATAAAGATGATATGATGATGATGCAGTCACGGCATGCTGCAATGGGGGAAATGATCAATATGATTGCCCACCAGTGGCGGCAGCCTTTAGCCTCTATCGCTGCAATCAGCGGTATTTTGAATCTTGAAGCAATGATGGATCAATACGATCAAGAGTATTTTATGGAAAAGCTTGATTTGATCAGTAACTTGTCGATAGAACTGTCCGATACTATCAACGACTTTAGAAATTTTTTCAAAGAAGATAAACAACAAGAATTAATGACTTGGAAAGAGATCGCGAATGGGAGTTTGACCATTATTGAGCCAATATTAAAAGCAAAGAATATTACACTTCATACTCGGGTAGAGGATGATGCTCTTTTTATGGTTTATCCGCGTGAAATTAGACAAGTTATACTTAATATTCTTAAAAATGCAGAAGATGTATTGACGGATAATATGATTTCTGAGCCTCAAATTTGGATTCAGACTTTACGTGAGGAGAATATGAGTTGTTTGGAGATAGAAGATAATGGCGGAGGGATACCGGAGGAGCTAATCAACAAAATTTTTGATCCTTATTTCAGCACGAAGATGGAGAAAAATGGAACCGGAATTGGACTCTATATGTCAAAAACGATTGTCGAGCAGCATGGTAAAGGAAGACTAACGGTGCATAACACTGCACGCGGAGCCTGTTTTCACATCCTTTTCCCCATCCATCGATAATTATTTAATTCGGGGTATACACGTGAGCATTCAAAAAGAATCATCATTATTCATTCAAACCATATGGCAGAGTGTGGTTGTCTCCCTCTTTTTTGTCCTTTTTTTTATGTTATACGTTTATTCTGAAAAACAGACCGATTTAGCCAATGAAAAGCGCCTGAACTCCTTTTTGCTTGCGGATGAATTGCGTCAATCTTCAGATGATTTGACTCGAATGGTTCGAACATACGCGGTGACTAAAAATCCACTGTATAAAAAGCACTATGAGGAAATTTTAGATATTCGCAACGGCAAAAGGCTGCGTCCGATAGGGTATCAAAATATTTATTGGGATTTGGTTGGATTGGAGGATCAACGTCCTCGCCCTTTGAGTCAGCAATCTATCTCCCTCATGGATGAAATTCGTCAAGCCGGATTTAGTGAGATTGAATTGGCCAAGCTCTTGGAAGCCAAAAACAATTCGGATCGCTTGACTCAGACGGAATACAGCGCTATGAAGCTGATTGAGTCTAACGGCTCAGATGCACAGAAAATGAAGCAACAGCAACACGCGCTTGAACTCTTGCATAATGGAGCTTATCATCAGGCGAAAGCCTCTATTATGCATGCGATAGATGAATTTTCTTTTCTTATGAACGAGCGGACCGCAGCAACCGTCCATAGGGCAAAAGTCACTGCAATAATACTGCAAACGCTTGTTGGCGTTATAGGGCTTTACTTATTTTTTATACTGTGGCGTCTTAAAAAAATATTGAATTTAATATTGGGGAGCTCACCCAGTGATTTGCACGATCATATTAGCCGAATAGGACAAGGAGATTTTTCTGTACCTATCCGTATCGATGATGCGGGAAAAGAGAGTGTTCTAGGTTGGTTAGGGGAAACTCAGAATCAACTGAAACATTTAGTGGAGAATAATAAACGACTGAATCAGATTTACGTCGCCCTCATACAATGCAATCAAGCGATTGTCCGGTCTAAAGATGAAAGTACCCTTTTTCAAAATATTTGTCGAAATGCGGTGCAGATCGGTGGTATGGAAATGGCATGGATCGGAAAATTGGATGAAAATGGATGTTACATCAAGGCCACAGAATATTTCGGAGAGGGGACAGCCTATTTAGACGGGTTGCTGATTTCTGCCGATCCTACCGTATTAATCGGGCGTGGTCCAACTGGTTCTGCATTTCATAAAGGCCATCCTGTTTGGTGCCAAGATTTTATGAATGACCCTTCAACGTCTGCATGGCATGAGCGGGGAAAAGAGTTCGGATGGAATGCTTCTGCGGCTTTGCCCTTATATTGCAATGGCAAAGTTGTGGGGGTGTTGACATTGTACAGTTCCCAAATTAATGCTTTTGACCCCTTAATAAAAGAACTGCTGGACGAGATGGCAAATGATATCAGCTATGCTTTGGATGGATTTGAACATGCCAGAGCACGTGAAGAGGCAGAGAAAAAGCTTATAGTTGAAAAAAAGACGGCACAAAACTATCTTGACATTGTAGATGTGATTATCATGGTAAGTGATGTCAATAAAAATGTCCAATTGATTAATCGTAAAGGGTGTGAAATCATCGGCTACACGGCAAAAGAAGTTATTGGCAAAAATTGGATCGATAATTTTTTACCGGAACGGATCCGTAAAGAAGTGTATGAAGCATCGGAGGCTTTTATGCATGTTTCTAATGAAGTATTGAGCTATGAAAATGTTGTTTTGACCAAAACCGGAGAAGAGCGGCTGATCGCTTGGAAAAACATACCCCTTTTTAGCCCAGACGGTGAGATCATAGGATTGTTAAGTTCAGGTGAAGACATTACTGAACGGCAGTTAATTGAGCAAAAGCTGCACGAGAATGAAGAATTTTACAGAAGCGTATTCAGATCTGTCAGTGAAGCAATTGTTATTTTGAAAGATAATATCATTCTTGATTGTAACGATATGGCTTTAAACCTATTTGAAACCGACAGAAGTGATTTTCTTGGAAAGAATATACTGGAATATAATTTTGACTGCCAGGAAAATGATTTTATTCATTATAGTGCGTCTTCCAATAAAAATCATCATTCAACAAGAATAGAGTGTTCTATTACCATTAAAAGCCAGCAAACGAGCAAGATAATAGAGATGAATCTTTCACCTTTCGGGGACGGCAATAGTAAATTGATTTTAATGGCACGTGATATCACTCAACAACTTGAAGAAGATAAATTTCTGAAAATTCAAGCGCGTCAAGCACAATTAGGAGAGATGGTTGCGATGATCGCTCATCAGTGGCGTCAACCTTTAGCGATAATTAATGCTATTGCATCGCAACTTCACCTTAATGAAATAATGAAAGAGAATGAAGATGAAGCTCTGGTGGATAAATTGGTAAAGATTGAAGAACAATGCACCCATTTATCACAAACCATTTCGGATTACAGAGATTTGTCTAATCCAAATAAAGTTGAAGAAATTCTTGCTATTTCGATATTAGTTCAACATACCAGCAATCTTCTTGATCATACGTTTAAAAATAGTGGTATTGAGTTTAGAAAAAATATTATCCATGATGCCGATGTGATTACGTTCCATAATGAAGTGGTTCAAGTATTACTGACTCTTTTCAAAAACTCACTGGATGCATTTGAGGAGAATAACATTCAGCAATGTATTATTACCGTTGATATTGATTGTGATGAAGAATTCGGAATTATTAGGGTTAGTGATAATGCCGGTGGTATTGCAGCGGAGGTTATGAAGAAACTTTTTACCCCATACTTTACAACCAAAAACATAAACCATGGTACAGGACTTGGGCTTTATATGAGTAAAAAGATCATTGAAGGCCATTGCAATGGTATGCTAGACGCAAGTAGCCAAGGGACAGAGAGTCTCTTCACCATAAAATTGCCCAGAGCTTTTCCATAATTATCAGCATATTTCTCCTATGTGATTTTTTTAAGACTAAATGTATTTATGATATCTATACATAGAGGATAGAGGATACTGTAATGTCAAAAAACAAATCAACAAAAAGCTCAGAAATAATAGAACAAGTCAACACCGATTTTTTAGAAATTTTATCTGAATTGGCTAATATGGTCTCGATGGAAGAAAAATATCGTGCTGCAGGTATTGAGATGAAAAGCAGCGAGGCATTAGTCAAACTACGAGAGCGGATGACTGAGCTGCAAATAAAAATAGATCAGGGTGATTTTTAATGCAAGCTGTTGAGCGATATTAAAACACCCAAAGCAAGCTTGTTATATAAGCTTTGTCCTCTTTTACAACCCCGATAGGCGGATGGCTGTCATAGCTGTATTTTGCAGTCAAACTCAAATTTAGCGACCCAAAGATCGGGATGATCAATTCCATCGTCTGCGATGAGACATAATCGGATGGGGTATTAAACTTCGGTTGGAAATAGCCTAGATAATTGAGTTTTGAGGAGGTCATAAAGCTTTTGGTGTAGGCCAAGTAGCTGTTGAGACGACCGTTCTCTTCATTTGGATTGATTTGCGGGTTGGCATAATTGATTTTTTCGAATAAACCGCCCATGCCGATATACCCTTTTCCCCACTCATCGGCATTAAAAAATCGCCATCGCAGACCGGCACCCGTAAGTGAACGGGCATTAATGCTTTTTATATTGTCTCGTTCGGATTGTACGAACAATTCACCTGTCCAGTTTTTATTCTCATCTATGGCGTGGATATAACGCACATGGGCATAAGTTTTATCTTCGTTTTTTGTTCCGTTGGAGGTTCCATAATCGTAGGTGAAGATTCCCCACGCTAAATAATCGATTCCTTGATCGTATTGTAATCGGCATCCAAGAGAGTAGTCGTCTTTTTGGGTATTGCCGCTTTTGGAACTTAGTGATCCTGAAACATTTCCGCTTATGCCATTTTTGGAGCCGATATCCACCGGTGCAATACTGACAAGAGCGAAGAGAGAGGTAGAAGTAGATAACAGTAAAAAAAACAAGAAAATAAAACGCAATGGGCACCTTTGGTTAAAATAAGAATCGAATTATACCGTTTGGATGACGTAGTGGTTGTAAAAACAGCATCATTAACACCGTTATTATTAGATTAAATAATTTTTTCGTCGTCTGTGGTACACTGTTTTTACAATTCAAGCAGGAGCGTAGTATGCAATCAAAAATTTTTAGTACGGTATGTTTTACACTGTTGATATTCAGTCCAATGGTTTGGGGTATGGCTATGGAAGAACATCAGGATCATCAAAATAGCGCAGTAGTATCGGAAAGTGCAATTAGTGCGACGGGAACGATCAAATCCATTGCCCCCGATCGTATGAGCGTTCGGATTTTTCACAACCCAATTCCTGCACTTAACTGGCCGGCGATGAATATGCCTTTTTCGGTTGCCGATCCTGAATTACTCCATTCGTTACAAGTCGGGGATAAAGTCCGTTTTGAATTTGTCCAAAAAGAGGGAAGCGACGTCATTGTTAAGATAAGCAAATGAATCGTCTCCTACTCTTGTTTTTGCTGTGTATTGCATCCATGAGTGCGGATACCAAAGTCAAATCACCGATTCTTGGCAATACGGCGGAAGGGAAAAGTGTGTATGTTCCGCTTAAACCTTCTCCGAGTCTCACGGAAGAGAGACGTATTCAGCAAGAGGATCAAAATCTAACCCGGCATGGTATGCAAAAATGAAAAAAGAGGTGATTCTCTCATTTGGTGCATTTCTGATTTTGTCCGGGTGTTCCACTGTCTCCCAAAATGATGTGTTTAATTCAATGAACCGTATGAGCGCTGCTCGCGGAGCGGGTGAACTGAAATGGCTTAAGACGCCTCAGGAAGTTCAAGATGTCGATAAAAGCGTTAATGATCTTTTGTCACAACCTCTGAGTGAAGAGAATGCGGTTCGTATTACGTTGATTAATAACCGTGCGTTGCAGCAAACGTATGAGCGAATAGGGATCGCGCAAAGCGATCTTGTACAAGCGGGATTGATGAGCAACCCATTATTGGGGTATTCGGTTGGCCATGGCGGAGGGATCAATCGTTCAGGGGTGAGTGTAGAATTAGCCTTTTTGGATTTATTGTGGATACCGCTGCGTAAAGAGCTGGGTGGATTGGCTCTCGAAGAGACGAAGCTGAGTGTCGGCGATGAGGTACTGCGGAGTGTTCGAGAGGCTAAAAAAAGCTATATCGATGCGCACGTTGCGCAGGAGATGGTTCGATTGAACGGAGATGTACTCAAATCACAGGAAGCATCACTGCAGTTGGCGATGCGTCAATACAGTGCGGGGAACCTTTCGAAACGGGATCTTTTAAAGATTCAAGATGAATATGAGCATGCGCGTCTCGACTCCATCCGACTCCATCGAGACAATGCCAAGGCACGAGAGGCACTCAATAGAAATATGGGGGTGTATGCGGAGCAAACCGATTATACTTTGGTGGATGAGCCGATGATTCTCAGCTCTCAACCGATAGAGAATACCTCTTTGGAACGATGGGCGATAGAGAATCGTCTTGATATCGCTGCCGCACAAAAGAGGGTTGAATACGCGGCCAAAGAAGCAGGGTATACGAAAGATACCCGTTTACTTCAGGAGGTGCGCCTAGAAGCCGGAAGTGAGAAAAGTACGGGAGAAAATCGATTTAACAGCGTAGGCGTTAAGATTCCCCTCCCGATTTTTGATATGGGGCAGGCTCGTATAAGCCTCACTCAGGCCCGTTACAATCAGAGCGTTCACCGTTTGATTGAATTGGCGGTGAATGTCCGATCGGAAGTTCGTGAATCGTATGCACATCTTTGTTATAGCTATGATATTGCACGTGAATACAACGAATCCATTGTAAAAATCAATCAAAATATATTGGAACAGACACAGCTTTATTATAACGGAATGTTGGATGGTATCTATGAGTTGCTTGCCGATCAGCGCCGGTACAGTGATGTAAAAATGCAATCGCTCATCGCCATTGGGGAATACCAAAAAGCACAAGCGGATTTAGCGTACACCATTGGCGGAGTAAACAATGCAGCACAAAGATAGACGAGAATTTTTAGGTTTGGGTGCGGCACTGTTAGCCTCGGCGGCAGTTGCGCGTGCTTCCGGCAGTGATGAAGCGAAAAGCTGTGAAGCGAGTCATGATAAGCGGCACCTCACATTGGTCCAAGATCCAAAACGGGTTTTATCTCCGGCTACTCTCATTACTTCAACGGAGGGGAAAAATTACAATCCCGTCGTAACTCTCAACGGATGGAGCCTTCCGCATGAGATGAAAGAGGGGGTAAAAGAGTTTCGCATCGTTGCCGAACCGGTGATACGCGAGTTCGCACCCGGTATGGTGGTCAACTGCTGGGGATATAACGGTACCTCTCCTGGGCCGACGATCGAAGCGGTAGAGGGGGATAGGGTGCGCCTTATCGTGACCAATAAACTCCCTGAACACACGACGATTCACTGGCACGGGCTTATCCTTCCCAACGGGATGGACGGTGTTGGGGGCTTGACACAGAGTGCTATTGCTCCGGGCGAAACTTATGTTTACGAGTTTACCCTCCGCCAAAGCGGAACGTTTATGTATCACCCTCACGCAGATGAGATGGTGCAGATGGCGCTTGGGATGATGGGGATGTTTATCATCCATCCGAAAAAACGGCAAGAGCATCGTGTGGATCGCGATTTTTGTTTTCTCCTCGCCAGCTATGATGTAGCACCCGGAACCTATACCCCAAACCCCTCGACCATGACGGAGTTTAACCTTTGGAGTTTTAACAGTCGTGTTTTTCCGGGGATTGACTCGATGAATGTTCGGGTGGGTGATCGCGTCCGTATCCGCGTCGGCAATCTCACCATGACCAACCATCCCATCCACATGCACGGGCATCCGTTTGAGGTGACTTGCACCGATGGGGGATGGGTTCCTAAAAGCGCACGATGGCCCGAAGTGACGGCGGATATACCTGTGGGCGCGGTGAGAGCAATCGAGTTCATCGCAACCGAAGAGGGGGATTGGTCGTTTCACTGCCATAAATCGCACCATACCATGGGGCCGATGGGACACACCGTCCCCAATATGATCGGGGTAAAACAAGACGATTTAACCGAAAAGATCAGCGATCTGATGCCGGAATACATGTATATGCCGATGGGTAAAAACGGGATGGCCGAGATGCAGGATATGGCCGATATGGGGATGGCATTACCGGAGAATACCTTACCGATGATGACAGGAAAAGGGCCGTTTGGCCCCATCGAGATGGGGGGGATGTTTACTCTGGTTAAAGTACGTCGCAATCAGCCTAGGGGAGATTACAGCGATCCGGGTTGGTACAACCATCCGCAGGGAAGTGTTGCCCGAAAAATATGAGTGGAAGTATTTGTCCTGTTTATGTATCAAAAAAACAAATTAAGTCCTGAAATAGCATAAGAACATCATTTTTTTAGTTTGTTTTTATCCTATTCTCCTATAATCTTTTATCTGAATGATTATTCATATAAGTGGGGATGCCATGGAACTGGGTTTAATCGTAATTTTTTGGTACGGAATACTGCACGCTTTCGGGCCGGATCATTTGACCGCCATTGCCGATTTTTCCATCGGTAAAGAGGCGAAAAGAACGCTCTTAAGTGTGGGTGCTTTTGCGATAGGGCATGGGATCATGCTTTTCGTTTTTGCTAAAATACTTCAACATACTGCTATACCCGAAGAGGTATTGGGATATGGCGATATTATCGCATCGAGCGTGATTTTTTCGATCGGTGTCTATCTGCTGTATTTAGTCTATGCCAATAAAATCCATTTGAGCTCTCATACCCACGATCACAAAAAACATGTGCACATTTGGTTCGGGGATGAACACAAACATGAATCTTCTACCCCATCGGCATTCGGTGTGGGTATTTTAATGGGAATCGGCGGGGTGCGCGGTATGTTGGTTACCCTTGGGGTACTTCAAGGGCAAGCGGTTGATGTGTCGATGATCTTTGCTTTTATTTTGGGTGTTATGGTAGTCTTTTTCGCTTTCGGTTTGGTGATTTTATGGATTAACAAGGACATTTTAACAACGATTAAAAATGTTCGCCGAGTCTTTGCCGCAGTAGGAACGATTTCTGTCCTCGTAGGCGGAAATATGCTTATGGCATAAGAATAGAAAATTTAAATAATAAGGATTTTAAAATGTGTAAAGATTGCGGATGTTCACTTACGGATCACGATCACCATCATCACGACCATGGGGATCACCACGACCACGATCACGGAGATCATGACCATCACTCTCACAGCCATCATGCGGCACATGAGACACTGCACCATAATCCGCAGCTCAATGACACCAAAACGATTGCGGTGATCAAAAAGATTTTGGATAAAAACGATCAGGAAGCGCATCATAACCGAGAGCATTTCAATGAGCACGGGGTATTGGCGATCAATCTTATGAGCTCACCCGGAAGCGGTAAAACAGCATTGTTGGAAACAATGGTGGGCTTGGCTCCGTTTAAATTCGGAGTGATTGAAGGGGATTTGGAGACGTCGCGTGATGCCGACCGCCTAATCGCCAAAGGGATCAGTGCGGTGCAGATTCAGACGGGGAGTGCGTGTCATCTGGATGCGTTTATGGTTCACAAAGGGTTGCATGATTTGGCGATAGCCGATTTGGATGTCTGTTTTATCGAAAATGTCGGTAATCTCGTTTGCCCGGCAAGCTACGATGTGGGATCGCATCTCAATATCGTCCTCGTATCTATCCCGGAGGGGGAAGATAAAATCGCCAAATATCCGGTGATGTTCCGAAGCGCTGATCTGATCCTTATCACGAAAACGGATCTTCTCCCTTATTTCCAATACGACATAGAGCGTGAAAAAGCTGAGGCGCGGAAAATCAAACCGAATGTCGATATCTTAGAGGTCAATATTAACGATGAAGCTTCGGTCAAACGGGTTATTGAGTGGATTGAATTTAAACGAAAGATGAGAGCGTAATTATGTGTTTATCGATTCCTTCAAAAGTAGTCAAAATTGACACGGAACTTAATATTGCAACCGTAGATACGATGGGTGTACAGCGTACTGCCGGATTGGATTTGATGGAAGAGGGCTCTGTCAAAATCGGAGATTATGTACTTCTTCATATCGGATTTATCATGAATAAAATTGATGAAGAAGATGCGATGGAATCACTGAGAGTTTATCAGGAAATTCTTGAAAAACTCGATGAAGAAGATCGTCGGCAGTTAGTGCTTGATGATGATAATTGTGCCAATAGAGAAGTGCTATGAGTTCTTTGGAACTAAAAGATTTGTATGACGGATTTCGTGATCCCGACGTTATCAAAAGTTTTCAAAAATTGATAGCGCGTGAGGCTAAAATACTTGAACGCAACGTGAACATCATGGAAGTATGCGGAGGACATACCCATACGATCATGAAATACGGCCTTACTCAACTGTTGCCTGAAAATATCAATTTTATCCACGGTCCGGGGTGCCCGGTGTGTATCATGCCTAAAGAACGGGTTGATCATGCGTCCGTTCTAGCACAGCAGAGCGATGTGATTTTACTCACACTGGGGGATATGATCAAAGTTCCGGGAAGCCACGGCTCTTTACAGGATGCGAGAGCCAAAGGGGCGGATGTACGTTATATCTATTCGCCGATGGATGCGCTTCCAGTAGCTGAGGAAAATCCGGATAAAAAAATTATTTTCTTTGCTATCGGATTTGAGACGACGACCCCGATGACTGCGGCATTGCTGGATGTGGTGATCAAGCGCGGAATTAAAAACATCTTTTTTCATATCAATCATGTCACTGTCCCTGAAGTGATGAAAGAGCTGATTGACAGTCGAGATGAACATGTTAACAGCTACGATCACCGTATCGATGCGTTCATCGGACCTTCACACGTCAGTGTTATCAGCGGATCGAAAATTTACGAGAAGTTTCCCAAAGAATATCATATCCCCGTAGTTGTTGCAGGTTTTGAACCGGTCGATGTCATGGAAGCTATTTATATGATGCTTAAGCAGTTTAATGAGGGGCGCAGTGATCTGGAAATTCAATACAAACGGCTTGTTTCCTCTGAGGGAAATCTCAAAGCTCAGGCATTGATTGAAAAGTATTTTGAAAAAGTGAGCCTCTTCAAATGGCGAGGGATGGGAAATGTTCCCGACAGCGGTTTAAAGCTTCGCGATAAATACGCCGCTTATGATGCAGAAGTGTTGTTCAAAGAGATACTTCCTTATGATGAGATCGATGACCATAAACTGTGTATCTGCGGAGATATTTTACGCGGTTTTGCAAAGCCTCAGGAATGCAGTGTATTTGGAACGGCGTGTAAACCGAGTTCACCGTTGGGAAGCTGTATGGTCAGCAGTGAGGGGGCATGTGCCGCCTATTATAAATACGGGAATTTGATATAATCTATGTTAAATCTAAGGCTTTGCAGTTATGAGTTATAAACCGCCGTTTACGATTACCTCTACTATGCTCTCTTTGGTAAGTGATATTGTTGAAATTGTAACTGACATTAAGCATATAGAAATCAATTTAAAAACTCCGAAACTTCGTAAAAAAAATCGTATAAAGAGTATTACGGGAACGTTGCAGATTGAGGGTAATACGTTTAGTGAAGAGAAAATTACCAATGTAATCAATGGCAAAACAGTTTTAGGGACGATGAGAGAAATCGCTGAGGTACAAGGGGCTATAAGAGCGTATGAGCATTTTGATAATTACTCATTTAAAAGTGAAAAAGATCTCCTAAAATCGCATAAACTGATGATGGATGAACTTTTAACCAATGCGGGAAGTTATAGAAGTTTAAATGCAAGTGTTGGTTCAGAGAATGTCATAACGCATATCGCACCCTCTCCATTTCAAGTTCTAGAGCTAATGGGCAATCTGTTTGAATGGTTACAAAATACAAAAGATCATCCTCTGATCGTCTCTTGCGTATTTCATTATGAATTTGAGTTTATCCATCCATTCAGTGATGGAAACGGCAGGGTTGGACGGCTTTGGCAGAGTGTTATACTGAACCATTACAAAAAGATTTTTGGATTTATCCCCATTGAGAGCGTCGTTCGAGAGCATCAAGCATCGTATTATAAGGCTTTGGAAAATTCAGGAAGTGCAGGAGAAAGCACACCGTTTATAGAATTTATGCTGGAGATTATACTCAAAACATTGAAAAATGCTTCGAATGAAAATGTCCCCAAAAATGTCCCCAAAAATGTCCCTAAAAATCGTTTGGATGAGATTGTAAAACTGATCGAAAAAAACAAAGAGATTACGTCGATACAGATAGCCGAGCGATTAAAAGTAAGCGATAAAACCATCAAAAGGGATATGGCAACACTCAAAGAGCAAGGGAGACTACAGAGGGTCGGTAGTTTGAAAAGCGGGCATTGGGAAGTGTTGAATGATAAATAGAATAAATAAAACAACAAGCTTGCCAAAGGAAAAAAATGAGTGAAGAGGAAAAAAATAAAAACAATCCCTTGAATGGTATTAAACTTCAGGAGATTCTAGAGAGTTTGGTTGAACGTTATGGATTTGAAGAGTTAAGTAATCGCATAAATGTTAGATGCTTTTTGATAAATCCGACTATAAACTCATGTCTAAAGTTTCTTAGAAAGACACCTTGGGCGAGAACGAAGGTGGAAGAGTTGTATATAAAGATTATGAAAAAGTAGGTGGAAAAGATGACAAAAACAGTGACATTAGCCCAAGGGAACGGTGGGCAGGAAAACGGTGAACTGATCTCGAAAATATTTTACAAACATTTTAAAAATGAGATTTTGGCAAAAAGTGAAGATGCCGCAATTATTGACGGCGGGCGCTTAGCCTTTACTACCGACAGCTTTACCGTCAGCCCTATCTTCTTTGACGGCGGCGATATCGGGAAACTGAGTATTTGCGGTACGTGTAACGATTTGGCGATGATGGGGGCAAAACCGACCTATATGACGTGCGCTGTGATTGTTGAAGAGGGATTTTCGGTCGATGATTTGGAAAAAATCGTCCGCTCGATGAAAAAAGAACTTGACATCAACGGAGCTATGATCGTCTGCGGTGATACCAAAGTGGTCCCTCGCGGAAGTGTTGATAAGATTTTTATCAATACGACGGGGGTGGGTGTCGTGCAAAAAAGCGGGATATCTTCCAACTGCGTGAGTGTAGCCGATACGATTATCGTATCCAATCAGATAGGACGTCACGGTGCGACGATTTTTGCCAACCGCGAAGGGATGGAGTTTAGCAGTAACCTCCAAAGCGATTGTACTTCTCTTTGGCCGCTGGTTGAAAAACTCCTCTCTGAAGGTATCCAGATCACGGCGATGCGGGATGCGACGCGCGGCGGTGTTGCAGCGGTGCTTAATGAATGGGCTGCGCAATCTACCGTCTGTATCGAAGTCAAAGAAGAGGCTTTGCCGGTGAGTGACGAGGTACGCGGAATTTGCGAAATTTTGGGTTTTGAAGCGTACAATCTTGCCAATGAGGGGACGTTTGTTCTGGCGGTGAAGAGCGAAGATGCACAGCGGGCAGTAGAGATTTTACAGGGGTTTGAAGAGGCGTACCATGCGGCAATTATTGCTGATGTAACCCATCAGTATGACGGACGTGTCGTATTATTGAGTGCGTGGGGATCGAAGCGGTTTATGGATTTGCCAACGGGTGAGTTATTGCCTCGGATATGTTGAAAAAGTAGAAGCAGTTGCGTATCTTGTTGGTTGTCTCGGCATTTAATTCATTGAGCCAGCGCATTTTTTGCGATCTTCGGGATCGAGGGGAAACGGTAGGGATTGCTTTTGCTATCAATGAGCCTCAACTCATCGAAGAGGTTATGGAATTTAAACCCGATCTTATTCTGTCGCCATTTTTAAAAAAGCGGATTCCTGAGAACATTTGGAGCGTGATCCCTACTTTCATCATCCATCCGGGGATTGCGGGAGACCGTGGAGCGCATGCTCTTGATTGGGCAATCATGAATGAAGAGCAGAGATGGGGTGTAACGATATTGAGGGCAAACGGCGAATACGATGCCGGAGATATTTACGCGCACGATACTTTCCCGATGAGTAGAGCCAGCAAAGCTTCGATCTATCGCACTGCTGTAAGTACCCTTGCGTCACAATTGGTGGTTGAACTCTTCAAATCTTTGAATAATTCGATCTTTGTCCCTATTTCGCAACACTCACATACTTTACCCGGCTCGGCTCATTTGGTGATGACACAGAATGACCGCCGTATCGACTGGGAAGAGGATACGACCGAGCGTATCATTACTAAGATTCGATCTGCCGACAGTCATCCAGGTGTTCTGGATACGATTCTTGGGGTAGAATGTACCTTGTACGGTGTCCATAAAGAGTCGAAGCTTCGAGGCGGAATCAAAGAAATTTTGGCAAAGCGAGAAGGGGCGATCTGTCTGGGTACGAAAGACGCATCGATTTGGATAACCCACCTCAAAGAGCGTCATGCTCCGAGTATCAAACTTCCCGCAACCTATGTCCTCAAAGATCGGCTCAAAGGGGTGAGGGAAGATCGATTGGCGCTGTTTGTCGATCCTTCTTTAGAGACGTTCAAAGAGATCACCTATTATGAACGTGATGAGATAGGGTATCTCGGATTTAATTTTCATAACGGTGCGATGGGCGCCCATCAATGCGTACGTCTTAAATACGCGTTTGATCATCTGAAACAATCGGGGATCAAAGTGCTGGTATTGATGGGAGGAGAGGAGTTCTTTTCCAACGGCATCCATCTCAATATTATGGAAGATTCTAAAAAAGCCGACGAAGACGGATGGTCGAATATCCATTCGATGAACGAAGTGGTCAAATCTATTTTGCAGTGTGATGAGGTGCTCACCGTGAGTTCACTGCATCGTAATGCCGGAGCGGGGGGAGTCTTTTTGGCCCTTGCATCCGATTATATTGTTGCGCGTGAAGGGGTTGTACTCAATCCGCATTATAAGACACTTGGATTACACGGGAGCGAGTATTGGACCTATACTTTGCTGCATCGTGTCGGAGGGGAAATGGCTCAGGAAGTGACAAGCGGTTGTTTGCCGATCAGTGCCGTACATGCGGAGGCTATCGGTTTGGTAGATACGGTTTTATCAGAAGATGATGAGACTTATTTAGATGAACTGCACCGTTATTGTGCATCACTCTGCGAAGATGAAGATCGATATTATGAACTTCTGGATGCCAAACGTCAAAAAATCCATCATACTTCGTTTGCAGAGGAGATTCAGCGTCATCGAGAGTACGAATTGGAGCAGATGTATCCGAGTTTTTATGATCCTGCGAGTGATTTCAACCGTCTGCGCAAAGATTTTGTTTATAAGCTTTGTCCAATTCAAACCCCCAATTACCTAAGAAAAATCTGCTTCGAAGAGGCAAGCTTCAGTGCCATAGCGGCGAGCGTAGCCGATCGGGGCATAGCTCCGAATGGCGTTAAAATTAAATAAAAGGAGTAAATTATGCATGAATATTCGATCGTGCAGGCATTATTGACCCAATGCGAAGAGATCGCGGCGCAAAATGAAGCAGAGTCGGTCAAAAAGATTATCGTTAAAATCGGTAAAATGTCCGGAGTAGAGCCTCATCTGCTTGAAATCGCCTTTAATACCTTCAAAGAGAAAACGGTGTGTGACGGGGCGGATTTTGTGATGAATGTGCAGCCTTTGACGATTGAATGCAAACAATGCGGGAAAATCACTGAATTAGGTGAAGTGTATTACAAGTGTCCGGAGTGTGATAGTCTGGAAGTCAAAGTGATCGACGGTGAAGATATGTATTTAATGACCTTGGAAATGGAGTAGAAGATGCAAGAATATTGGGAATTGTATATGAAAACAATCGATGGCCATATTGCCTCGGTGTTAGTGAATGCGGGTATTTCCGTTGAGTTGCCGAGTGAAGATAAGTTTTATATGGGATTTATCAAAGTCACCATGAAAGCTCCTAATGATAAAGGGCTGATTTCGGAAGATGAAGAGGCACAACTCAGTTTTATCGAAGACCGGATTGAGATGGAATCGTTGCGTTATCGCGTCGGGAGTTATGTCGGGAAGATCGTATCGAACGGGGAGATGACCTTTATCTATTACCTAAAACATACTTTTGATTGGCCAGATGCAGTCAAAGCGGCGATGAATGAATTTCCGGATTACGAGTATGAATTTGGATCAAAAATGGATACAGATTGGGAAATTTATAATAAACTTCTTTTCCCGACCCCCATCGAGTGGCAAATTATCCAAAATCATAAAGTGTGTGACAATTTAAAAGCTTCCGGAGATTCACTCCATTTGCCACGTGCAATTGAACATAAAGCGTATTTTGAAACCCTAGAACAGCGCAATTCTTTTGTTGATCGTATCGAATCTGAAGCGTTTAAAGTTAAAGAGTTGATGGAACCAAGTGAAAATACTCCGATGCTAGGGATCAGTTTTTATCGTCAAGACAAACCTTTTTATTATGATATTGACACTTTGACACTGCATCTTATCGATCTCGCCTATCAATCCGAAGGGCAATATGATGGCTGGGAGACCAGTATCGTGAAAATGTAACAGGAAACTAGTGAGGCATAGTTTTGTTGGTATCATGGCGATCCACTGCCAGTAATAAAACTGGCAGGATAAACAGATCGCTCAATAATGAGATCAGCATTAATACGGCTCCGTATGCACCGATGAGTTGCAAAGACTGCAATTGGGTCAGTGTTAATAATGCAAAAACGATCATTAATACCGATGCGCTGATAATAGCCGGAACACCGGCATAAAAGAACATAATCTCAAGGGCATGTTTTCGAGAACGGCCGAAATACCGGCTTCTGAAATATTTGTATCCGAAATGGATAATCGTGTCGGACGTTAATCCCACTGATATTGTCATTGCAATCAATGCTTCGATACTCAGTTCAAATTTAAACAGTATCATAAAGAGTACGAACCAAATAATAGGGATGGCATTTGAAGCGAAACCGACCAATCCAATGGCGGATGAGCGAAAAATAATCCCCATGACAAGAGAAATGATGAAAAGGGCTGAGAACAGCGATGAAACAAGAATGAGCATTTTATCCATTTTTGAACTTTGAGATAAGCTGTCCACATCGGTCAAATAGATCGGTAAGGCTTTGTACGATTCTAAAAATCGTATGACGCCCGAATGATCTGCATTGTTTAATGTAATGGTAATGTTGAGAGAATCTTTGTCAATATAGGATTGTTTCAGATCATACAGGTCAAGAAAAAACAGGGCTTGCAAAAGCCGCTGTTCATCCAAAGAATTTTTTGGATTATTAGCCAAGTCAACTCTTTTTAGGATGGTGACTACTGAATCTACTTTGACTACTCCAGGGTTTTGAGTGCGGAGTTCATGTTCAAAAGCATCGATTTTGTGCAGCGTACTTAGATCGATTTCTTTAAACGGTACTTTAAGTGTCATTGTCTCATTTCCGACACTTCTTTCGAATAAGGTCGGGGCGGTATAAAGACGAATTCCGACGAATACAAAGATTAATAATGAGACAATCATAAATCTTTGAAGCAGTTTTGGGTTGTAATGAACCTCTTGATTGGCAAACCAATAACATACTCGTGCCAACCCTATTTTTGGATGGGTGACCGTAAAATAACTTAACAATGCCGGTAAAAATAAGATACTAACGATATAAGCGACCGCTGAGGAGACCATCAAGCTCAGGCTCATCATACTTACAATCAGCGAATCGGCAAAAAGCAACGATCCTAAGCTGATAATAAGTACCGGCAATGTCCAAAGTGCGGGAAGAAGATTACGGTTAATACTTTTTTCGAGTGCTACGTTAGGATCATTTTTAAATTGAGAGACATGCCAGCGGTAATAGAAATAGAGATAATGCCCGATTGCAATGCTCACAACCATCAGACTCATCGCAATATGAATCTGTTTGTTGCCGGTTAAAAGATAAATCAGTGAAAAAGTCCAAATTAATGTAATAACAGTAACACTGATGGCCCCTAATGCCGCAATGAAATTTTTAAATATGATTTGAGACATCGCGACGATAGTCAATAGAATGATCCCCACATACCACAAATAATGTGACAACTCTGCTTTCACCATCGGCTCAGAATATTCATATGGATAGGGAATAGTCATACGGTCAATCTGTATAGGCTTTTTGGAGTGGATTATAAAATGAAATTGGCGAAAGTCGTTACGAACAAAACGTCGATACGGTTCGGGAAATGTCTGTATAAAAGTAATCATTTTTGGTGTGCTCATTTGTGCTATCGGTAAGGCTTTGACCAATGCTGATTCTTCGGAGCTTTGATCGTTGAAAATCATATACGCTGAAAAAAGAGATTCGACCTGTTCAACTCCATCGCTATGTTCAAGCTCGGTTTGCAGAGATTGCAATGTATTTTTCGTTGCCTCGTCAAATGACGGTACTTTTACACTTAAACGCCCTACATAAATTTTTGAATAGGCTTGTTGCTGTGTTTTTTGGAGTTGTTTGGATTCACTGAGCCAAAACATTGTATCCGATGAAATCAATTCCGGTCTAAGAACACACAACGCTGCGGCTGAAATGAAGAGAAATAGGGCAATGATGAGAATTCGAAAGCGTCGAATCATATTGATAAATCGTGATGTGTTCGGGGTATGGTAATACATGGTTAATCCCACTTCTTTGCAATTATCAGGTAAGGACGCTTCGATACGCCGATCTCATTGGCAACGCGTGCTATATCACCAATTTTTGTCTCGATTTTAGGCTCGATTTGATTGCTCGTTTGCATCTCTTTCCCCCCAACCATGACTTCCAATGTCCGTTGCAATGGCGTAGCTGATTCGTAAATAGCGGAAATTAGATCGTGCGAATTGAATCGTTTTAGTTCATAGAAAAAAATATAATATCGGTACATAGTACGCATTTTCGCATTTTCGTTTATCATGGATATAAAATCTTGAGAATGAGGACATTTCGGATCCACAAATACATAGACCTTTTTCTCCCCCTCTCCATAAATCATTGCATGGTGTTCGATCTCTTCAAGAAGTATCATCGTATTTTTACTTGAAAGTTCTGCAGCATCCGTTTCAGTTCCACTCATGCACAATAATACAACAATGAGGGGAAGCCAAATAGATAAAATTTTTGGTATGCATTTCATAACACCATTATAAACGAAGTATATTACCGTTGAACTACGAATGTGATTAAAAAGTGATCATTAACAAGAAGAGAGCAGTTTAATCCTTAGTAAAATGCTATGTTAACTAGACATTGTGAAATACTTTTGTTAAACTGCCGTCAAATATTACTGAATAGTTATTCAGTCGTGTTGTTTTGATTAGGTGTGAGTGAAATCACAAAGATGCTTTACTACGCCCCGAGAAGGAGGGAACAATGAAAATAGCGGCCAACATTACAGAGTTGATCGGTAATACACCACTGGTTAAACTCAAATATGCAGAAAATAAAACGACACTGTTAGGTAAATGCGAATTTATGAATCCGTCCGGATCGGTCAAAGATCGGATCGGCAGCAACATGATTCTCAGAGCAATAGAGCGAGGCGAGATTACACCTGAGAGTATTATCGTAGAGCCTACCAGCGGAAATACCGGAATCGCTCTTGCCAGTGTGGCGGCGAACCTCGGGTTAAAATTGATTCTCACTATGCCCAGCTCAATGAGTCTGGAACGTAGACGTTTATTAGCGGCATTAGGTGCTCAAATCGTCCTTACCGAACCTGAAAAAGGGATGGGTGGGGCGGTGACAAGAGCGGCTGAACTTGCTCAAACATTGCCCGGTGCTGTTTTGCTGCAGCAGTTCAATAATCCGGATAACTCCGAGATTCATCGTACAACGACAGCAGAGGAGATATGGCGAGATACGGAAGGCAAGGTCGATATTTTTATCGCAGCTGTCGGTACAGGGGGGACCATCACCGGAGTAGGGGAAGTGCTTAAAAGCTATAACCCAAATATCCAGGTGATTGCGGTAGAGCCGGATGCCTCAGCGGTTTTATCCGGAGAAGGAGCCGGACCTCATAAAATTCAGGGGATCGGGGCCGGATTTGTTCCACAAGTGCTCAATACAGAAGTCTATGACGAGATTCTTCGGATTACCAATGCTGAAGCGTTTGAGACCTCCCGAGAAATTGCAAAAAAAGAGGGGCTTTTAGTCGGAATTTCCGCAGGAGCCAATGTTGCCGCGGCACGTAAAATTGCAGCAAGAGCTGAGAATAAAGGGAAAACAATCGTAACGATTTTGTGCGATACCGGGGAACGGTATTTAAGCACCGAGCTTTACGAGTTTCCATCGGAGAATAATTAAGATGAGAGAAAAACATTACCGTAGCATTATCAAAGCAATATCATGGCGAACGGTAGGAACGATCGATACGATGGTTATTTCATTTTTCATTACCGGGAACTTAGTTTGGGCAATATCGATCGGATCTCTCGAAGTTTTTACCAAAATGGTCTTGTATTATCTTCATGAACGGGCCTGGGATAAGACCAATTTCGGGAGAGAGAAGATAGCCTATAACGACTATCAAATTTAGGATATAGAGTATGCGTATGAATTTAGAAAATTTAAATACACAGTTTGAACATGAGCCGGTTGATGTGGTATTGGCTAATTTTTTGGAAGTATTCAGCGGAAAAATTGCCTTGGCTACAAGCTTTGGTGCAGAAGATCAAGTTTTGACAGATTTAGTGTTACAAGCAGATCCAAAAGCAAAAATTTTTACCCTCGATACGGGAAGATTGCACGAAGAAACCTATACCGTGATGGATAAGATCAATAAAAAATACGACATCAAAATTGATGTCTATTTTCCGAACGCTTCGGATATTGAGGTTCTTTATCAGCGCCAAGGGATTAATGGATTTCGCGAAAGCATTGAAAATCGAAAAATGTGTTGCCATGTTCGTAAAATCGCACCGTTGCAAAGGGCATTAAAAGGGGTTGAAGTATGGATTACCGGACTTCGACGCTCTCAATCTCCAACGCGTGAAACGATGAGGTTGGTAGAGTGGGATCAAGGAAACAAGTTGATTAAGCTTAATCCGTTGATTGAGTGGAGTGAAGAAGAGGTTTGGAACTATATCAAGGAGAATAAGCTTCCGTATAACGTGTTGCATGACCAAGGGTATCCGAGTATCGGGTGTGCCCCGTGTACACGTGCTGTTCGCGAAGGAGAAGATATACGTGCCGGGCGATGGTGGTGGGAAAACCCTGAACATAAAGAGTGCGGATTGCACCTGAAAGGAGCAGAAAAATGAATATTTTGCTTGCAATTTTACGTCAAATATGCGGAGACGATTGTGCGTCGCACCGTGAGGACTTGGCCGATTGGGCCTTATTTGTATGAATATTAATGAACGGATAAAGGAGTTAGAATGACTCAAAAACAATTAACACATCTTAGAGCACTGGAAGCAGAATCGATTCACATTATGCGAGAAGTAGTGGCCGAATTTGAAAATCCGGCGATGCTCTATTCGATCGGAAAAGATTCCTCGGTAATGCTTCATTTGGCATTGAAAGCATTTTATCCGGCGAAATTGCCGTTTCCCCTTTTGCATGTCGATACGACATGGAAATTTAAAGAGATGATTGAATTTCGCGACCGTCGTATCAAAGAATTAGGGTTGAGGCTTTTAACCCACATCAATCCTGAAGGGGTTTCCCCTTTTACCCATGGAAGTTCGGTTTATACGGATATTATGAAAACCCAAGGGCTAAAACAGGCTTTGAATGAACACAAGTTTGATGCCGTTTTCGGTGGAGCGCGACGGGATGAAGAGAAGAGCCGAGCTAAAGAGCGGATCTACTCATTTCGTGATAAAAACCACCGATGGGATCCTAAAAAACAGCGTCCTGAATTGTGGAATATTTACAACGGGCGAATCCATAAAGGGGAGAGCATACGGGTATTTCCGTTGTCCAACTGGACAGAACTGGATATTTGGCAATACATTTATCTTGAAGGGATTCCCATTGTACCTCTTTATTATGCGGCACCGAGACCTGTGGTCGAACGTGACGGGGTTAAAATCATGGTGGACGATGAGCGGTTTCCTCTTGAAGAGGGGGAGATACCGGTTATGGAGAATGTCCGTTTTCGCACACTAGGCTGTTATCCGTTGACGGGTGCAGTCCAGAGCGATGCGGTGACGCTTCCTGACATTATTCAGGAGATGCTTCTGACGAAAACAAGTGAGCGGCAAGGTCGCCTGATCGACGCCGATCAGGCCGGATCCATGGAGAAGAAAAAAATTGAAGGATATTTTTAATGGCACATCAAGGAAATTTGATAGCCACCGATATTGAGGGCTATCTTAAAGAACAAGAACACAAAGAGCTGCTCCGTTTTATAACCTGCGGCAGTGTTGATGATGGTAAAAGTACGTTGATCGGAAGACTTTTGCACGATTCAAAAATGATTTTTGAAGACCATCTGGAAAGTCTCAAAAGGGACAGTAAACGGCTCGGTACAACCGGAGATAAGATTGATCTGGCACTTTTGGTGGACGGTCTTCAGAGTGAACGGGAACAGGGGATTACGATCGACGTAGCGTACCGCTATTTTTCGACCGATAAACGTAAATTCATTATCGCGGATACCCCGGGACATGAGCAGTATACCCGTAACATGGCTACGGGCGCATCGACTGCGGATTTGGCGATTATTCTGATCGATGCACGATACGGGATTGTGACGCAGACGCGTCGCCATTCCTTTATCGTCCGTCTTTTGGGAATTCGAAATGTTATCGTCGCGATCAATAAAATGGATCTATTAAACTTTGATCAGGATGTATTTGAGACCATTGATGCCGAATATCGCGCATTCGCAAAAGAGTTGGGAATCGAGACCATTTTTTCAGTTCCTCTTTCTGCGCTCGATGGAGATAACGTTGTGACACGCAGCATTCATACCCCATGGTATGAAGGGAAGACATTGATACAGCTACTGGAAGAGGTACCTCTTTGTACACCATCAGCGGAAGCCCCGTTTCGAATGGCCATACAGTATGTCAATCGTCCCAATCTCGATTTTAGAGGGTTTGCCGGAACAATTGCATCGGGAACTATTCGCGTCGAGGATAAGATAACCGCATTGCCCTCAGGCAAACATGCAACGGTTAAAGAAATTGTAACGTACGACGGAAACTTGGCATCGGCTTCGACTGCACAGGCGGTAACGTTGACATTGAATGAAGAGATTGATATTAGTCGCGGCAATATTATCATTAAAACGGGGGAACCTATTTTAGTATCGGATGCCATTAGGGCACATCTTGTCTGGATGGATGAAGAAGTATTTTTTCCGGGGAAAAGCTATCTATTCAAAAGAGGTTCGACGGTGACTTCGGCTGTGGCTGAGGGGATTGATTATCGTGTAGATGTTAATACGCAAGTGCGGCATGAAGCCAATCAATTGGGATTGAATGACATCGGTTCGGTTCGTTTTGGTTTGGGAGAATCTTTAGCATTTGACAGGTATGAAGAGAACCGTCAAACAGGAGGATTTATCCTGATTGACAAGATAACGAACAATACGGTTGCTGCGGGAATGATTATCGGCAGTACCGAGAAAGAGACTAAACAAGTAGGTGGAGCGGTTGATTTCGAAATAGAATTCAATGCTCTTGTTCGACGACATTTTCCTCATTGGAATGCCCAAATTGTTACGTAAGGAGTAACCGATGGCTTCAGAATCAAAAGCCCAGCGCGTAGAGCGGATAAAAAGCGAAAAAGACGGATTGGATGTTTTAGATGATATTGCCCGTTACGCCCAAAGCGGTGAGGCAATAGATCCTGAAGATATCGATCGGTTTAAATGGTACGGTCTTTATACGCAGAACAAAAACCTGCAAGGACCAGAGGATGAAACTCTCTACTTTATGCTTCGAGTCAAACTTGAAGGGGGATATCTGAACCGTAAACAGTTGATTGAAATCGGAAAGATATCCAAAGAGTTGGCACGCGATACGGCCGATTTGACAACACGTCAGGATATACAGTTTCATTGGATAAAGGTGAGTGATCTTCCGCAGATATTTGCCCGATTGGCTAGGGTAGGACTCAGTACGATAGAAGCTGCAGGAGATTGTCCGCGCAATATTGTCTGCTGTCCGGTAAACGGTATTGATAAGGAACAGATTGACGATGTCCGTGATGTCGTCGATGCTCTGAATGATTTGTACCGCGAAAATCGCGCTTTTTCCAATCTTCCCCGAAAGTTCAAAGTGGGAGTGAGCGGATGCAGCAAACACTGTATTTCGCACGAAGTTCAGGATTTAGCCTTTACGGCGGTTAAACGTCCTGAAGGTGCAATCATTTTCAGTGTCAGTGTCGGAGGAGGGCAGGCGAGCAATCGCCGCATCGCCGAGCATATCGGATATGTACAACGGACGGATGTGGTGGCAATCGCTGAATCGGTTGCAGGAATTTATCGCGATTACGGAGCACGTGACAATCGTTCAAAAGCCCGTTTGGGTCACTTGATAGAGGATTGGGGTGTTGAGCGTTTTGTGAACGAACTTGAAAAAGATTCGGGAGTAACATTTGATCCGTATGATGGAGCACCTTTTACCCCGTATCCGCGTCGGAGCCATTTCGGAGTATTGGAGAGTACAAAAGAAGGATACAACACCATCGGCTACGCCATTACCAGCGGACGTATCGGCGGTGAACGATTACACTCTCTTGGAAATATTCTTGAATTTTACGGGGTTGAGGGGATCACTCTCACAACCACGCAAAATATTGTTGTCCAAGGGGTTCCAGCAGCAGTGAGTAAAGCATTTACGGAGACATTGGAAGCGGCATTAGGATTGGATGCCAATCCATCTGTTTTTGAAGCGCGTACATTGGCTTGTACGGGATTGAATTTTTGTAAATTTGCAGTGAGTGAAACCAAAAATCTTGCGATTGAGGTTGTAGCGTATCTGAAAGATCGATTTAGCGATTTTAATGAGCCGATCAGTATCAGTATCAACGGATGTCCTAATGCGTGTGCCCATCCGCATATCGTTGATCTTGGTTTTGTCGGCGCGATTGTTAAACGGGACGAAGAGAAGTTCAAAGGGTTTGATTTGATCGTAGGCGGCCATCTCGAAGGGGAACAAAGCCGTTTTGCAGTGAAAACCGGTGTAAAGGTCACTTCAGATGAAGTTGCACCTCTGATTGAATCGCTTATCAGAGAATATGAACCAAGCAGTAGTAGTAATTTTGGAAATTTTTTATTGGAGAAATATACTCATGAGTCAGCTATTCCGACCGCTTCTTGAGGCCGGCGACAAATACTCCCAGATAATCGGCAAGACGATTGGGAGACATAAAAAACACTATTTTGATTATACGGCGTCAGGTTTGGCTTATGAGTCGATTGAAGAGCGTATCCGCGAAGTTCTTGAGACATATGCCAATACCCATTCCAAAGAGGCGTCGATGGCGGCCAAAACGGACAGTTACTACCGTCAGGCACGAGAGCATTTGAAAACGCTCTTAGCGTTGGATGAGGGCTTTGCCATTCTTCCCAGCGGATGCGGTGCGACAGCCGCGGTTAAGCGGCTACAGGAGATTCTTGGGCTTTATATTCCTCCTGCGACGCGAGCGCGATACAGTGGTTTGGATATCGCAAAATTGCCGCTTGTCATTGTAGGGCCGTATGAACACCACTCTAACGAGATCAGCTACCGTGAGGCATTATGCGAAACGGTACGAATCGGTTTGAATTCTAAAGGGCTGGTGGATTTGGAAGAGTTGGAGTGGATATTACGAGCTGCCAAAGATCGAGAGATTATCGGCACCTTTTGTATTGCTTCGAATGTAACGGGAACGATTACCCCTTATGCCGAGATTTCAGCATTGCTGCGACGTTATGGGGCACTCGTTTGTTTTGATGCAGCGGCATCCTCCGCATATCAGAATATTCCCTGTGAACTCTACGATGCAATGGTCTTTTCGCCGCACAAACTGTTGGGCGGTCCCGGATCGTGCGGATTGCTTGCGATACGGAAGAACCTGTTTGATGCAGAGGGTTCTCCGACGTTTGCAGGAGGCGGGACGGTAAGTTACGTGAGCCGTAAAAGCCATACCTTTGTTGAGGAAATCGAAGATCGAGAGGATGCCGGTACTCCGGGAATCTTGCAATTGATTCGTGCTGCACTGGCCTATCAGCTTCGCAATGAACTGGGATTCGAATGGATCGGATCGTCTAAAAAAGTGTTGCATACGCATCTTGTGAAAGAGCTTCGGAAAATTCCGGGTGCAGAGTGTTACGGATGCCGGAGTGCGGAAAATATCGGTATCGTATCGTTTAATATTCATAATGTTGACCCCTATGCTCTGTGTGCGCTTCTCTCCGATGAAGAGGGATTTCAAACGCGCGCCGGATGCTCATGTGCGGGTCCTTACGGACATGACCTGTTAGGTTTGAGTGATGATGAGCCATTGGAAATACGTCCGGGATGGCTTCGGATTACTGTCCATTACTCGCAGACGATTGAGGATATAGATGCTCTGATCGGTGCGATCAAAAAATCGATAAGGAGACTTGAATGAAATCGCTAGATAAAGGTAAAGTATACCTTGTCGGTTGCGGACTTGGTGATGTCGAATTGCTGACATTAAAAGCTGCGCGGATTATTTCAGAAGCACCGGTGATATTATACGATCATCTTATCAGTGCTGAAATACTGGAACTGATACCGCAGCAGAGCAAAAAAATATACGTCGGGAAACAAAAAAGCTGCCACAGCGTTTCCCAAGAAGAGATCAATGCCCTGATTGCAGCGTATGCCGATCAAGGATTGGATGTAGCCCGGCTCAAAAGCGGTGATCCCTATATCTTCGGACGGGGGAGTGAAGAAGCTCTTTATCTGATTGAGAGAGGATATGCAGTCGATGTAATCGCGGGAATCTCCTCCTCGGTAGCCGGACCGGCGTGTGCCGGTATTCCGCCAACCGCACGAGGGTATGCGGCAAGCTTTTCAGTGGTATCAGCACATTTGAAAGATTCTGCGTTTAATGCTGATTGGCTTGGATTATTGCTTGTATCCAATCACACAACCGTTGTGTTGATGGGGCTTACTCTTGTCGGACAGATAAGAGAAGCGGCTCTTGCCATTGGTGTAGATGGCAATTTGCCTGCAGCGATTGTTTCGAATGCATCGCGTCCTGACCAAACGACGATAGTAACAACGCTTAATAATATCGAAGAAGCATCGTATGGCGCTAAGAGTCCTGCCGTATTGGTATTTGGAAATGTTGTACATTTACACGGACGACTTCCGTCGTATTAAAGACGATGGGGTCGTTTAGATAAAATACATCGATTGATTATTCAGTTTTTTCCCCTCATCCACAAGCTCCTGCAATGACTCTTTAAAAAGCTCCTGCATCTCATTGGCTGCCCGTTCCCACAACTTATTTAATACGGCATTGGGGCCTGCATTCATCATACATAGACCTCCCTCAAGGGTAACGAGAACGGTATAAACGGAAATTTCCGAGGGTGCTTTAGCTAATATATAACCACCACGAGCTCCTAAGATACTCTGTATTAGCCCCTCTTTGCGTAGACTCGAGAGAATATGTTCCAGATAGTTTTGAGGTATTGATGCTTTATCGGCAATCTGATGAATTTTTAGAGGGCCCTGTTGATAGTGACATGCCAATTCATACATTGCTGCAAGGCCATATGAACCTTTCGTAGTTATTCCTGCCAAAACTTTCCCTCTCCCTCATAATATGAACATATTATATCGGGGAGAGGGTTAAATTAGTGTGTTATTCGATGTAATATCCAAGCCCCATAGCATTTTGGATGAGAGGGATGGGGACTTTTTGGTTCAGCCGCCAAACAAGTGTCCGTACGTCATTATGGGTCTGATAGTTGCCGCCCCAGACAAACCGGATGATCTGTTCAAAATCGACAATGGTTCCCAGCTGGGCAATGAGTAAGGTTATAAGGGCTCGCTCTTTTTTCGTCATTTTGATCTCATCATTTTGATAAAAGAGGGAATAGTTTTTCAGTTTAAACTGATAACAATCGCACAGCTTTATTTTGGAACTATTGGCCTGTACATTGAAAGCACGTTTTCTTAATTGCTCATATTCACTGCGAAGCTGTTGCATCGTAGCATTATACGTTTCTGTTTTTTTGAAGCAATGAAATGCACATTCCATAGAGGTATGTAGGCTTATGGGATCAAAGGGTTGGACATGATAGCCGTGCGGATTTGTTTTTTGGGCTTTAAAAAGTAAAGCGTCATTAGCCTGGTTAGAGAGATAGATAAAAGGGAGTGCTCCAAATTTATGTAAAAAGTTTCCGATGGTAAAGCTATCTTCGGATGTTTCTATGTCAAGGGTGATCACTACTAAATCCGGTGCGTAATGAGAAAGTGCATTTTCTAATGCAACCACTCTCTTTGGGATTGAAAACAGATCGTATCCATAGGCCTCAAGTGAATGTTTTAAACTGGCTGAATCGCTTTCATCCTCCCCGACAATGAGCACTTTTAATGTGCTTGATGTATCCATAATAACATGCCTTCAATCGAAAATAAAATATAAGGCTAATTTTACTGAATGATCATTCATTTGTCAATAAGGATGGGATGATTTAGATAGGTGTATAATTACAAAAAATAGTGTGTAATTTGACTAAATATAGGATGACTACGTGTTAAAAAAACTGTTCAGCCCTTTCCTCCATGCGATAAATTTTAGGAGAATGATAAAACGTGCAGAGCAAGGAGACTTCATTGAACAAAATAAATTGGGAGATATGTATTATTTAGGTTCCTATGTATCCCAAGATTACAAAAAAGCACTCTATTGGTACACTCAATCGGCTGAGCAGGGATATTTACCTGCTCAAACCCATTTAGGGGAAATGTACGAATGTGGTTATGGCACGTTGCCCGATAATGTTAAAGCTGCACATTGGTACACAAAAGCTGCCAAACGTGGGGAGAACACGGCTCAAAACAGTCTTGGATGGATGTATGAAACAGGTAAAGGTGTTGAACAAGACTACACTTTGGCTGCTGATTGGTATTATAAAGCCGCAGCCAAAGGCGCCGCAGATGCACAGTATAATCTCGGTACGATGTATGAAGCCGGAAAAGGGATGGTCCAAGACTCTCGCCAAGCATTTGAATGGTACAAAAAATCTGCTGAGCAAGGATACGCACCGGCTCAAACAAGTCTCGGTATGATGTTCGCGGAGGGATATGGCGTTTTGCAAGATATACGTCAAGCGATGAGCTGGTATCAAAAAGCGGCAGATGAGGGATACGCTGTTGCACAATCCCGTTTAGGTGATATCTATGAAACTAAAAAAGATACGGCCAAGGCAATTTATTGGTATCGTTCGGCTGCAGAAATCGGAGATACATCGGCACAAACCAAACTGGGGTTAATGTACAGTTTCGGGAAAAATCTCCCCAAAAATCCGATTATCGCCTATGCATTATTAGAAATGGCAGTATCAAGCGGCAATGAAACGGCAAAAGATATTTACGATGCCATAGCCAAAGGGCTCATACCGGCACAAATAGAGCAAGCGAAGATATTAGTGAATGAAGCTGAAAAATTATGGGCATTAATCGATAGCACTTTAGATGAAAAGATGAAAAAATGATTCACACCGAATACCAAAACGCCGTAGAGCAACTTAAAAAATATTCCTACCATTACTATGTCCTCGACGATCCCATTACGACGGATGAAGAGTACGATATCCTCTATCATCAAGTTGTAGCGTATGAGGCAGAACACCCTGATGAAATAATCATCGATTCACCGACACAGCGGGTAGGGGATGTGCCTCAAGATAAATTTGACAAAGCACAGCATCTCAGCCGTATGTGGAGTTTGGAAGACCTTTTCAACCGCGATGAGCTGGAGACGTGGGTAAACCGTATCACCAAGAGTTACGGGGATGTCCGTTTTTACTGTGAACCCAAATTTGACGGGGCAAGTCTGAATCTTATCTATGACAACGGTGTATTGGTACAAGCGATTACACGCGGAGACGGTGTAGAGGGGGAAGATGTTACCCAAAACGCCAAAACGATTCAGAGTATCCCATTAACTATTCAATATCAAGGACGGATTGAGATACGAGGTGAGGTGGTGATCTTCAAAGAGGATTTTGAGAAGATCAACGAAGAGCGGCTACGCAACGGTGAGTCCCTTTTTGCCAACCCGCGCAATGCGGCGGCGGGGAGTCTTCGACAGCTTGATACCCGCATCACTGCATCGCGCCGTTTGGTTTTTATGCCTTACGGTATCGGAGCCAACACGCTGGAAATCAAAAACCTCTCGGAGCGGATGGAGTGGGTTTATAGTCTCGGATTTCGTAATCCTCACATGACCCACTTGTGCGTTAGTGCGGATCAGATCGAGGCTTTTTACCATGAGATGCGCATTGAGCGGGATAACTTTGCGATGCTGTTGGACGGGATGGTGATCAAAGTCGATGCGATTTCAGTTCAGGACGAACTGGGCTATACCGTCAAAAATCCCCGTTGGGCTGCGGCGTATAAATTTCCGGCAATAGAGAAGCTGACAACGCTCAAAGAGGTCATCATGCAGGTGGGTCGCAGCGGTGTAGTTACCCCTGTTGCGATTGTAGAACCGGTCGATATCGAAGGGGTAACGGTAGAGCGCTCAACGCTTCATAATTTTGATGAGATCGAGCGTAAAGATATCCGTATCGGTGACAAGGTGATCATATTGCGCAGCGGTGACGTTATCCCAAAAATTGTTAAGGTAATTGCAAGCGAACGAGATGGAAGCGAACAGATCATCCATCGCCCGCATCATTGTCCTGTATGCGGTTCGGAACTTCTTGATGAAGGAGCATTGATCAAATGCCAAAATCTCTCCTGCGAAGCACGAGTTGTCAATTCCATCATCTATTTTGCTTCTAAACAGTGCCTCAATATCGACGGATTAGGGGACAAAATCGTCGAAGCACTCCATCAATCAGGATTAGTGAGAGAAGTCAGTGATCTTTTTAGCCTTACGATGGAACAGCTCCTTTCTTTGGAAGGGTTCAAGGAGAAAAAGAGCCGCAATCTCATTGATGCGATTGTTGCGGTAAAGGGGTGTGATTGCTGGCGCTTTATCAATGCTTTAGGGATCGAGCATATCGGGGAAGTAGCATCCAAAACGCTTTGCACCTCATTTGGAACGGCATTTGATAAGGCAAGCCGAGAAGAGATTTTGGCATTGGAGGGATTCGGAGGGGAGATGGTCGAATCGGTTCTTGAGTTTGTCCGTGTGAATCAGGAAAAGATTGAAAGACTTAGATCGATTCTAAATCCGGTTGCTCCGATAAAAATTGAAGCTCACGAGAATCCCTTTAAAGGCAAAAGCGTTGTGATTACCGGTTCGATGAGTGTTCCGCGCGATCAAATCAAAGCCGTATTGGAGGGATTGGGGGCAAAAGTTGCCTCATCCGTGTCGAAAAAGACCGATTATGTGGTGTATGGCGAAGATGCGGGGAGCAAGTACGATAAAGCGGTGGAACTGGGTGTGACGTTACTTACCGAGAGCGAATTTCGCTCCTTAACGTCGCTTTCCGATAGTGCTGCGTCGTCGCAAGGGGTTAGTGTACAGCCGAAAAATAGCCTTTTTGATT
Source organism: Sulfuricurvum sp. (assembly GCF_041651515.1). Classification (GTDB taxonomy): domain Bacteria; phylum Campylobacterota; class Campylobacteria; order Campylobacterales; family Sulfurimonadaceae; genus Sulfuricurvum. The sequence continues at coordinate 510,460 of NZ_JBAZJF010000001.1, read as the reverse complement.
AAGTAGGCGAGATACCCTTTTACTTTGATCCCTCCGGGCAAGATGCCTGCCCCGTATTCCCCCCCCAACGCAATCATTATTCCTTGATTTTTAAAACGAAACGGACGTTTCGGTTCCCCTTTGAGTGAGCGAAGAATATTGGCGGCAACGTGTTCGGCACCCCGTTCGGCTAATTGTGCGGTCGGCGGGATAAATTTAGCGTTTTCGTCGAGGGCTTGAGTAATATCCCCGATGGCATAAATATTCTCATGTGCAGGAATATTCAGATTTTCATTGACAACCAAATGCCCTTTCCTATTTGTCTCAAATCCGAGATATTGGGTAAGTGTCGATGCGGCAATCCCCCCCGTAAAAATCATAAATTCAAAGGTGAGTGTTGTCCCGCTGTCGAGTAGAATTTCTCTTTCGCGCACTTCACTGATACGGTTATTATGCCAAACATGTACACCAAGTTTTATCAGTCGTTCATAAGCGCTTTCGATCAAAAACGGATCCATCCCAAAGAGGATAGATTCATATGCATCGATGAGGTATACATCGATGCCGCGACATCCGAAATTGCCGTTTTGATAGAAGCTATTGGCATAGGCCGCCATTTCTGCGGCAATCTCAACACCGGAGAGTCCCGCTCCTCCGATGATGATATTAAAAGGTTCAACATCGCATCCGTGCGATTGGGCTTCGATACGGTTGAGGAGCGAGCGTTCAAACTGCTGTTTGAAATCAAGTGCGGCAGGGATACTTTTTACCCCGTGGGTATGCTCCCGAAGTCCTTTGATGAAATCGGGAAAATAGGTTCGGCTTCCGGTTCCGATAATGAGATGATCGTAATGAATGCTTTGAGTTTGGGTTTGTACAAGGGAGCTTGCGGTATCGATGGCACTCACTTCGTCGCAAACAAACTTGACCGTTCCGAAACTTTTACACAGTGAGGGGAGATCGATCATAATGTGGGACATATCGACCTTGTTTGCGATAAAATCGTACACTTCCGCTTGCATATAGTGATAAGGATTTTTATCGATCAGGGTCATCGTGATACGGCTGTTTGCAGCTAACTGCTCAATCGCCCGTATACCGCCATATCCGCCGCCGATGATCACTACATGAACTGATTTCACACGTTATCCCTAATTTTTTTTGCAATGGTAGCGGATTTTGGGCTCATTCTCAACGGTTTCGCTATAATTTGCTTATTAATAGTGATAGGAAATAAATGAGACTTGATAGTCATTTGGTAGACATTGGATTGGTAGAGAGCCGTAACAAAGCACAACAGTTGATAAAAGATCATGCAGTAAGCGTTGATGGAAAGATTATTGATAAAGTCTCTTTTGAAGTGAATGAAGGGATGGTGGTTGAAATTGCTGATGCGGAGCTTTACGTCAGTCGTGCCGCTATCAAGCTAAAAGGATTTCTCCCTTATACCGAATGGGAGTTAAAAGGGTTAAACGCACTTGATATCGGGTCGAGTACGGGAGGATTTACCCAAATTCTTTTAGAAGAGGGTGTTCAGAATGTCACCTGCGTCGATGTCGGAAGTGATCAACTCCATCCAAGTCTGCGCAGTGATTCACGGGTGAGTGTGTATGAAAATACCGATATTCGCGCCTTTACGAGTGAACGTTCTTTTGATATTGTTACGTGCGATGTAGCTTTTATCCCCTTAGAACTTATTCTCGAATCAATGGATCGCCTTGCATCGCGCTATATTATCGTCCTATTTAAACCGCAGTTTCAAGTCGGGCGTGAAGTGAAACGGGATAAAAACGGTGTGGTGAAAGACGATAAAGCTATCGGAAAAGCGATGATCCGTTTTGAAGATTCTTGCGCTTTATTAGGATGGAAAATGGTTGCCAAAGAGGTCGCCCATATAGCAGGAAAAGAGGGAAATCAGGAGACGTGTTATGCCTTTATCAAAGGTTGAAGCGATTGCCTTAGGGGGATTTGACGGGATGCATATTGGGCATCAGCACCTTTTTGATCTATTAGGAGAGAAGGGGGCTATTGTCGTAATCGAGACGGGATATGCCAATCTTACCCCTGCTACTGAGAGGGAACACTATACCCATTATCCGGTAGTCTACTACTCGTTAGATGATATTCGTCATTTGGAAGGGGAAGAGTTTATTGCCTTGCTCTGTGAGCGATTTCCCCATTTGCAAACAATCGTGGTCGGGTATGATTTTCATTTCGGTAAAAATCGTCGTTATTCTCATGCTGAATTGGGTAAATTATTTTCAGGCGATGTAAAAGTGGTCGAAGAGGTGTGTTTGGAAGGAGACTCTGTCCATTCGCATAAAATACGAGCCAAAATTCAGATCGGCGATATCAGTGGGGCAAACCGTTTTTTAGGGCATAACTACTCCATAAAAGGGGTGGTTATCAAAGGACAGGGGATTGGTAAAACCGATCTGGTTCCTACCATCAATTTGGAGTGCACGGGATATTTACTACCAGGCGAGGGGGTTTATGCCGCATTTACGCGTTTGGGTGAGGAAGAACATTATCACCCCTCTGTGGTATTTTTGGGGCACCGTGTAACGACCGATGGAAGCTATGCTGTAGAGAGTCATATTTTAGGGGAGACGATAGGTTCGTACGAAAATGCGTCGATCAGTTTCGTCAAATTTTTACGAAAAAATGAGAAATTCGATTCCCTTGATTCCCTTAAAAATGCGATTGAAAATGACATTGCATCTGCGAAGAGGGAACTGCGTCATCTGAGCTTATAAACATTAAGACTTTTTTAAATACAAGGTGTTATCATTAAGTATATTAATTAAGGAGCTGTAGATGAAAACACGTGGTTTATTTGTAATTGGCCTTGCATCTTTGTTGATGTCAAGTTTCTGTAGTGCGAAAACTTTAGAAACTCCTAGTATGATTTATAAAAATCGTTGTGCTAACTGTCATGGTATTAAAGCAAACGGGATTCCGAAGCTTAAAGAACAGCCGGGTACTTCGGTAGAAGAAGCCGCAGCACAGGGTATGGCATCACAAGAAAAAGCGGATATCTACGGTCCACCTCTAGCCGCATTGAGCAAAGAGGAGCTTGTAGCTAAATTAAAAGATTTAAGAAACAAAGATTTTGACAGTAAATCGGCTCACTCTGTAATGCAGAAGAACTTAAAGAAAGTCGAAGAGCGTGAAGGTAAAATTTCCGATGAAAAAATGGCGGAGTATATTTTTACAACCTTCGGTCCCAAATAAATTCCCCTTTTCCCCAGTTGATCTGGGGTATTTTATAAAATGCCTCTTTTTTCCTCCATTTAAATCGGTTGTATTCCTTCAAAAATAGATTCATGATCATATATTGAGCGCAAAGCGAGAAGTGTAGCGTATCAGTTTATAGGAATTTAATCTCAAAACGATTATAATTGCGGCAATTTTACGCAAAGGAACGCTTCTTATGGGTGAGCTCTTTACCTTCTTTGGCCTTATTAGCCAAGAACATTCTTTTATTTTCCTCACGCACATGCTACTTACGGCGGCAATCGTCCTCGTAATCGCAAAAATGGCGACTTCTAATCTCCGCTTGGTTCCGACCGGAACTCAAAACGTAATGGAAGCCTATTTGAGCGGTGTATTGGCAATGGGTGCCGATGTTATGGGCAGAGCGGAAGCACGTCGCTATCTCCCTCTTGTAGCGACCATCGGTCTTTTCGTCGGTATTGCAAACGTTATCGGGGTTCTTCCGGGTTTTGAAGCACCGAGTGCATTTTTGGATTTTACCCTTGCTTTGGCATTGGTTGTTTTTACCTATTACAACTTCGAAGGTATTCGTCGTAACGGCATCATCAGTTACTTCAAACACTTTATGGGTCCAGTATGGTGGTTGGCATGGTTGATGTTCCCGATCGAGATCGTTTCACATATCTCTCGTATCATCTCTTTGAGTTTCCGATTATTCGGTAATGTCAAAGGGGACGATATGTTCTTGATGGTATTGTTAATGTTGGCTCCGTGGATTCTTCCTATCGTACCGTTTGCATTGTTGACCTTTATGGCATTCTTGCAAGCGTTCATTTTCATGATGCTCACCTATGTTTATCTCGGTGGTGCAGTTCTTCTTCACGACGAACACTAAGTATATAGTATGAAGCGAAGTACGTTCGACGCGCTTTTAAGCTTCCTTAGCGGAGTATCCTGGGCTTTCGTTATCGTCGGAGCCTGGGTGACCTTTCAGTCTTTCGTTTTTCTTGGTATCGTCCCTGCAATCATGTTTACCTTTTTATTTATCTTTTTAGCTCTATTTTTAATTTTGGTACTGGAAATGATGGCGATTTATCGCGAACGTCATGAATCACAGATCAAGCAAACTGAACTTCTCGAAGAGATACAAAAGAGTTTAAAAACGTTGGCTCCGCACACTGTACACGAGTGAAAACTTATTTAATTACCGATCCCTCCTACTATGGCAGTACGCCTGATACTCTCGAATCGGCATTAGATGTGATCTATTCGCATAGATTTCCCGATTTTGTACTATTCAGAGATAAGCAAACCCCTGAATATGCTGATCTCGCACATACATTTATAACGCTCTCTCGTCAATATAAAATTCCTCATGTTTTACTGCACGGTGATTATCTTCTTGCACATGAATTAAAAGCCGATGGGGTGCATTTCACCTCTACACAATTTGACGAGATAACAGAGGCTAAAAAACTGGGGTTATACGCCGTTATCAGTACCCACTCGTATGAAGAAGCGCTCAAAGCGCAAGCGTTAGGTGCCGATGCGATCACCTACAGCCCGATTTTTACCTCCCCGAACAAGGGAGAGCCCAAGGGTTTAGAGGATTTAAAAGAAATAGTGGATAAAATAGAGATACCTATTTTTGCGCTCGGCGGAATTACGACCGAGGAGCAGATAAATGCGGTTAAAGAGTGCGGAGCTTACGGCTTTGCCTCCATCCGCTATTTTATATAAACCAAGGAAATTATTCGTATGTTTGAAACCATTATCGGTTTGGAAGTCCACGTCCAGCTCAATACCCAGTCTAAACTTTTTTGCTCTTGTCCTACGAGTTTTAACCACGAACAAAACACCAATACCTGCCCAACATGTTTGGCATTGCCCGGAGCATTGCCGGTATTGAACAAAGAAGCCGTGCGTAAAGCGGGAATGTTTGGAACAGCCGTGGGTGCAACGATTAACCGAACCAGCTTCTTTGACCGTAAAAGTTACTTTTATCCCGACAGCCCGAGTGCGTATCAAATCACGCAGCTCTATACTCCGATCGTCGAACACGGTAACTTGGTGATCGATTTTGAAGACGGAAGCCACAAAACCATCCGGATCAACCGTGCCCATATCGAGGCGGATGCAGGGAAAAATATCCATGAGGGGGCAATCTCAAAAGTGGACTTGAATCGTGCGGGGACACCGTTATTGGAGATCGTATCCGAGCCCGATATGCGCTCTGCCGAAGATGCGATTTTGTACCTTAAAAAGCTCCACTCGATCGTCCGTTATATTGATATTTCGGATGCGAACATGCAAGAGGGGTCGTTTCGTGTTGACGTTAACGTCTCTATCCGCCCCAAAGGGGATGAGAAACTCTATACCCGTGTTGAGATCAAAAATATCAACAGTTTCCGCTTTATCCAGCGTGCGATTGAACTCGAAGTAGCGCGCCAGCGTGAGGCGTGGGAAGATGGCACCTATGAGAGCGAGATTGTTCAGGAGACGCGATTGTTTGACCAAGCCAAGCAAGAGACACGCTCTATGCGCGGTAAAGAAGAAGCGGCTGATTATCGTTATTTTCCTGAGCCTGATTTGCTCAAAGTCGTGGTAGATGATGCAATGTATACGGCGGTTATCACGATTCCTGAGCTACCTGATGCGAAAAAAGAACGTTTGGTGCGCGAACACGGTATTCGTGAATACGATGCGGCAGTTATAACTGCAGAGCTGGAGAGCGCTCATTATTTTGAAGAGATGTTGGAGTGCGGTATCACGGCTAGAAATGCCGTTTCATGGCTCAGTGTTGAGTTGCAGGGACGTCTCAAAGGGGGAATGGGGGCACACGAATCGGCGGTGAGCGCTAAGATGCTTGGAACCCTTGTCAAGCGGATCGAAGAGAGTGTGATAAGCGGTAAAGCGGCCAAAGAGGTTCTTGATTATCTCCTCGAACAAAACGGCGGTGATGTGGATGCATCGATTGAAAAACTCGGACTTAAACAAGTGAGTGATACGGGTGCTCTTGAAGCATTGATCGATGACATTTTAAATGCTAATGCCGATAAAGTAGCAGAATATAAATCGGGGAAAGATAAACTTTTTGGCTTTTTCGTCGGTCAAGCGATGAAAGCATCAAAAGGTTCGGCAAACCCTAATACGCTCAACGAAATTCTTCAAGCCAAACTGGCACAATAAGGGTGGCGATGATCGGCCGATTGATCGTAGGGATTGCTTTTTATCTACAAGGATCGGCACGTTATCGTCATGTAAAGAAATTCTTTCATAATCTACTCGAAAATCCTACATACCCGTATAAGAAGTTTTTTGATTATGTGATGATGGCATTTATTGTGATGAGCGTTTATATACTTGTCCGTCATGTTAAACATGAAGTAAGTCAGGATTGGCTCTTTTTTAACAACTATATTATTTCTTTCGTTTTTTTGATGGAATATCTTTTACGTCTTTGGGTTTACAGTGATAACTCCAAAGCTATTATCGAACAGTATGAACATGATATTTTTTTACAGCGTCCGTTTGGCTGGATGGGGGCCATGCACCGAATTGTCATGATCAAAATGGGATTTATTTTCTCTCCTGCCGCTATTATCGATTTACTTGCCATAATGCCATTCTTTCACGAAATGCGATTGTTGCGGGTATTCATTTTGTTTCGTGTCTTTAAACTCTTTAGATACGCAAAAAGTTTGACACAGTTTGTTTCTATCCTTGCTTCCAAAAAGTTTGAAATTTTTACTCTCGGTGTTTTTGCAAGTGTGATTATTACGGTCTCTTCCGTACTTATTTATGTTATGGAAGCGAATAACCCCGAATCTCGCATTAATACCCTTTTTGATGCTTTTTACTGGTCTGTGGTCACAATCTTTACGGTCGGATACGGTGACTTTGTTCCGGTAACGGATGAGGGACGTGTGGTCGCAATGGTGATTATTGTGGCGGGTATCGCGGTTATCTCCTTTGCAACATCGATTGTTGTGTCAGCGTTTACCGAAAAATTGGATGAGATTAAAGAGGATAAATTGATCGATGATGTTTCAAAAATTGATCAGTTTTATCTTATTTGCGGGTATGGCCCTTTGGCCTACCAAGTTGCACATCGGTTTATTAAAAATGGAAAACAGGTTGTTATCGTAGATAACAATCATGAAAAAATCTCTGAAGCGCAAAAAGAGGGATTTTTAGCCCTAACGTATGATCCCTCTTCCCTTCATTCGTATCATATGCTGAGAATTGATTTTGAGAGTCAGGTTATTGCCGCTATCTTATTGCAAGAGAGTGATGTTTTAAATGTCTATACAGCACTCACCATTCGTGAAATGACCAAAAAGGTACCTCTTCTATCGATTTTATTACACCATGAAAATCGCCGTAAACTTACCCTTGCAGGGATTGATGAAGTTGTCTATACCCAAGAGCTTATCGGACTTATGAGCAAAGAAGTGAGTGGAAGACCGGTGGCATTTGAAGTTATACATGCTCTTCGATCTGAAAATAGCGGTGTTTTTATCGAAGAGATTATTTTAGACAAGATTATGGCAGAGCGATTTTTTGACATGGGTAAACTCCCGCTTTTTCATAAAAGGCTGATTATATTAGGGGTTTATAAACAAACGTCTCAATCGTTTTTCTTTAACCCCTCAAGTTCTCTTATGGTTGCAGCTGGGGATGTTGCCATTGTTGTAGGGACACGCTCATTGATTGATGAGTTCAAAGTATTGATACGGACCAAGGGGAGACGATGAACTCGAAAAGTGCTGTAGTATTTGGATTTAACGAATATGCTAAACAAATCGCGCTTCAAATTGCTTCGGAATACGATTCATTTGCCGTTTTTGTCCGAAATGAAGCAGAACAAACGGCTGCGCGTGCAGCTGGATTTAATGCTGAGCTATTTGATTTAAGTGAAGATTGGAAGCTTATTGAAGAGAGGTTTGATACCGATAATCTGATGGTTTTTTGTGCTTTGGATAATGATGCGGAGAACGTTTTTTTAACAATATCCTTACGATCCATTTTCGAAGAGCTTCCGATCATCGCATTGGCTGGGGATCATGAGAGTGCGGCAAAGATGAAAAGTGCCGGTGCAAACAAAGTGATGCCGATTTTACAGATTACGGCCAATGTGATTACTGAAATGCTTGAAAAACCGACCGTTACCGAAGTATTACACGATATTTTATATGAGCAATCTTTTTTGAAAATAGCCCAAATTGTAGTCCCGGAAGGGTCATTTATCGTAGGGAAACATCTGCACGACATTGATTTGGGCGAAGAATTTGATGTTTTAGTTTTAGCCATCGTCGATCATGAGATGGCAGCAACGTTTAGTTTTACTTCTCGAGGGCACAATCACCATATTGATCCGGAAGATATTTTAGTGGTTATCGGATATGAGGATAACATTTCGGCATTATCTGAGGCACTTGGGGCGCATAAATGAATACAATTGGTGTTATCGGAGCAGGTAAATGGGGAGAAGCTCTTGCCTTCGCCATGAGTGAGAAAAATGAGGTGATTATAACTTCTCGAACGCTGCGGGATTGGCCTTCATTCAAACCTCTTGAAGAGGTCTTGACCTGTGAATATCTTATTATCACCGTCCCTGCACAAGAGGTTTCGGGATGGCTTGAAGAGAACTTTACTTACAGCGGACAAAAAATTCTGGTTGCGGCCAAAGGGATAGAAGCTTCAAGCGGTCGATTCCTCAATGAAATCTACGCACAGTATGTACCTGAGTCAAATTTGGCATTTTTATCCGGCCCATCTTTCGCCAGTGAGGTGATGCGTTCTCTTCCTACCGCATTGGTGGTGAATTCGAGTTCGCGAGAGACGGCAAAAGCTTTTTGTACTCTATTTCCGACTTTCATCCGTACTTACGTTAGTGAAGATGTGATGGGTGCCGAGATTGCAGGAGCTTATAAAAACGTTATTGCGATTGCTGCGGGGATTTGTGAAGGGTTAGAACTGGGGCACAATGCTGCGGCAAGTCTCATCGCGCGAGGATTAGTCGAAATGGAGCGTTTCGGCAGAGCATACGGAGCGCAGGAAGAGAGTTTTCTTGGACTTAGCGGTGCCGGAGATCTGTTTTTAACGGCGAGTTCACCGATGTCACGCAATTATCGTGTCGGTCTCGGTCTTGCACAGGGAAAAAATAAAGAGGTCGTTTGTGCCCAGATCGGTGAGGTGAGCGAGGGGATAGGAACCGCGTATGCGCTGCATGAGATTGCCACGGCAAGAGGGATTTATCTTCCTATCGCGGCGGAAGTGTATGCAATTTTAGAGGGGAAATCCCCATTGCAAAGTTTACAGGATTTAATACAACGATAAAAGGACTAAGATGCTCGTACACATAGTGATGTTTCAATTCAAAGAAGAGAATAAAGCTGAAAATATAGCACGTGTTAAAGCAATGCTTGAGGCATTGCCGGCACAGATCGATACCCTTAAAAGTATGGAGGTTGGAATCGATATCAGCCGTTCAGAACGCTCCTTTGATCTCTCTCTTATCTCTGTGTTTGACGATCAAGCGGGACTCGATGTGTATGTGCCGCATCCGGCACATCAAGAGGTTGTGAGTATTATAAAAGAGGTGACGCTCCTCTCAAAAGTCGTCGATTACATCCGTTAAGGCCAAAATCGTGAATATTAATTCAGCTGAAGAAACATTTGAAAGTGAATCTACCCCTTTTTATGAGAAATATAAAATCCATCTCTCCCTGGTAGCAGCGATCATTATTGTGGGTATAAGTGCATTTGCACACTACAAAAATGAGCGTATTAAAGGAGAATTGGTTGCATCGATCAGTGCGTATCAAAAGAATCTTCTTCTGGTCGGAGGAGAGATGGCATACGGCTCGATTGATTGCAGCGGTATCGTTACGACGGATTGTGAAATCGAGAAGATCAAACTCTCATTATTGGGACAAGAACAACTTTCGATAGAGTCGCTTCGTCTTGGAGATATGGAAGAACTTGGTGCTTTGAAAGAGCTTGCAGAGGGGAAAGCGATCAATGCATCGATCGATATCGAAGCGGATGCGGTAGCATTGCCGAAAACCCTTATTGCTCAGCTGGTAGCTCAAAATGTGAGCAATGCGTTTCAGCAAAATACTATTGAAAAGCTCAACAGTGTAAACTTGGAATTCAAAGGGGAATTTGAAGGGGATAGAACGGTGATGAAGCATATTGTCATTGATCGATTGGTCATTGATAATGCTATCCTTCCTATACGCTTTGCAATGGAAGCGCATCAAGTTTCTGCCGTTGCTCCGGATTCGATGATACTGGATCATTTTTCTTTAAGTGCCGAGAATCGTGCCCTATCCGATGTGACATATGGATCGGTAAAGAGTTTTCATGATGGGTTAGCGCCCGCAGAACAAGCGTTGTTTTTAAAAGAGTTTGGCCTCACTTCTGAAGATATGTCGGATAAGAAAAAAGCGGCTAGCATAATTGATGCAGTGATGGCGAAACGGTTTGAAGGTGACCTTGCCAATACCCATGGAGTGGTCGAAAAAGAGCTCATTCGCGCTATTATAAAAATATTAAAAGGGGATGCGAGCGAAGTGGTTCTTGAAGGCCAAAATAAGAACAATTTGAGCGTTGCACAGCTCCAAAATGCTTTGTCCCAATCATCAAGTATGAGTGAAGATGCCGCCAAAAAATTTATGGAAGACAAATTTACGATTACGGCCAAAGCCGAGTAGTTTTAAAGCGACTTTTTGTTGCGGTACATAGCTTCATCGGCTTTTTCTATAACACGATTACGGTTGGCACCTTTTAAAAATGAAGCGATTCCGTAGGCAAAATCGATTTTAAATGTCTCTTTTTCAACGTTGAAATGGGTGCGTTGAAAGTAGTTGAGTACCTCTTCCACTTTTTCACTAACATTTTTTTCATCATGCGGGAAAAGGATTACAAATTCATCTCCTCCGTATCGAATTACATTTCCTCCCGTGCTTTTTAGCTTTTTGGCGACGAGAATAAGGACTTTGTCCCCTGTAATATGTCCATACGTATCATTGATACGTTTAAATTTATTGAGATCGATAAGGACGAGAATCCCCTCTTTTTGCATAGTTGATCCATCAGATTCCAGTAAGATGTCATCAAACCATTTTCGATTATATGTATGTGTCAGATTATCTTCATAGACAACTTTACGCAGTTCTTGAATCTCTTCGCGAAGTATTTTGGTTTCGTGAAGAATGGCTTGAAGTTTAGCCGTATCTTGCATTTCGATGGCTTCAATTGCTGTGTCCGTACAGGCGGTGAGGGTGATTATATGACGTATCATCTGCTCATCAAGCATCTCAGTATTCAGTAGTTGCTCAGGTTGGAGCTCGAGGTTGTATTTTTGAGCTAATAGTGTATAAAGATGACCGTATTGGGCGGGGAAAAGAACCTTAAGGGGCTCTACCTCTTTTTTTATTTCTGCGGTTATAGCTACATGCTCTTCGTATAAATCAGTCATTTTTTCTTTCAGCTTTTATCAAATTCTTTATCAGAATATACCCTATTATGGATATAAAAGAGTTGTATGACTTAAATGAATAGTTAAAATCCTTCATAGCTGATGTAATAGATTTAACATTTAACATTTTATTAATACTATTGTTCTACAATGGTTGTAATTATCTAAAGGAGTTTATCATGAAAACAAGTATTATCCTTTTGTCGGCCTCAGTTCTCTTCTCCTCCGTAGTCTTGGGGGAAGTTACTGCTGCTAATCAGGAACGTTCAACCGTTCAAAACGAAATACAAAATCGGTTTCATACGATGAGTACGGATGAACTTCTCCAAAAACGGGGAACCGTAGCAACTCAGCAAGAGCGTGAACAATTGCATAATGAATTGATGAATCGGCAACAAAGTATGACTAAAGAGCAGAACGACAAATTTATGGGGAGACCGGAAAATCGTACTCCAAAAATGAAAAACCAAGGCTCAGGTCAAGGGATGATGCAAGGCTCAGGGATGGGATCAGGTTCAGGCATGGGCGGCGGTATGATGGGTGGAGGCAAAGGGGGGCGTTAATCGCCTCCCTCATCCCCAAATTCTTAGAAATTACCCCTTGGTATAATAGATTGCTTTGAGGGTATGGCTCTCTCCGGGTTGCAGCGTGATGATATCTTTCTCTGCATTTGCGGTCTCGATGCAGACCATCTTTTTATAATCCTCAGCCGTCAAATCAGCTTTTTGTTCACATACCCGTGCCCATGGATTCCATATAACCGCTGTGCGGCTCCCTTCACATTCGATGTGGATATTTCGCTTAGGTGCATCATCACGCAGTACAATATCGCCACCATCGGTAGAATAGATGCGGTCGGTTTCGGCGGCGATGCGGATAGGACCTTCTTCTCTCTTTTCACGTCCGTTGAGTGTTTTATCGGAGTAGGTGTACCCCTCTAGCCCTGTGATGTTTGTATGGGTGATATCTCCGACGGAAAGGTAGGTATGGAGGGCTTGTGTGAGCTCTAATGGAGTCTCATCGCGATTTTGTGTCGTGAGTTCCAGTGTTAGCTGCTTTCCTACGGTGAGTTTTAGAATGAGGCGGAAACGGTGTGGCCATAGTGCGTAGGTTTCTGGGGTATCGGTAAGCTCGAACGTGATAGCACATTCTTGATCATTGAGTAGATAGGTGGATCCGACATTCCACATTTGTGTGCGGGCAAGTCCGTGATCGTTACGTCCGAGATGTTGCGGATCGGGACCGAACCACGGCCAACAGATCGGAACCCCGCCGCGTATGGGAGTTCCCTCTTTGAAGATCGCCTTTTCGCTGAGAAACAGTAAATCAGCCGAATCGGAGGCAAAATAGTATGAGAGGAGCTGTGCTCCGTAGGGGGTAATGGCAGCGGTGGCATGAGGAGTTGTGATGAGGGCAATCGGAAATCCGTTAGGCCCTTCTTTAAAGGTGAGATATCCTGCATGAGAGTGCAAGGAGTTGAGCGTTTCGATATCCATAGAACCTCCTTAGCTGTTTTTGAGTGCTTCGATCTCTTCGGCTTTCTCTTCGATGGTGAGGAGCTCGTCCACTTTTTCTTCATAGAGGGCTTTGGTTTTTTCCAGCTCTTCGGCCAAGAGACTGATCCCGATTTTTTCATATTTTTTCGGATCGGCAAGGGAGGCGTTTAGTTCATCGATTTTAGCTTCTAGCGCTTCGACCTCGGCAGGTAGTTTTTCAAGGGCACGTTGTTCATTGAATGTCAGTTTGAATACTTTCGGTTTTTCGTTCTGTACTGTTGCTGTAGCGGTAGAAGATTTGGAAAATTCGGCCTCCATAGCATCCATTTCGCTAAATTCTTTCTCATCTTCGAGGTATTCGCTGTAAGGTTTGTAGCTCTCCTCTATGGTGCCATCCCCTTTGAAAATAAAGAGTTTTTTCGCAATTTTATCGACGAAATATCTATCATGGCTCACGAGAATAACGGCTCCGGGAAAGTTTTGAAGTTTCTCTTCGAGGATATTGATCGTAGGGATATCGAGATCGTTGGTCGGCTCATCGAGGATGAGAATATCCACTTTTTTTGTAAAGAGGAGGGCGAGGGCGACGCGATTTTTTTCTCCGCCGCTGAGGACGCCGATCTTTTTGTCCAAAAACTCTCTTGGGAAGAGGAAGTTTTTCAGATAACCGTACACATGGTAATCCTGTCCTTGTGCATCAACACGATCTCCGCCGTGCGGACAGAAAGTTTCGACGAGGTTGAGGTTATCATCGAGCATCTCGCGGTGCTGATCGAAATAGCCGATCGTGAGTTCCCCTTGTTTGATAATTCCTGAGGTTGGTTTAAGTCGCCCTAGGAGTGCTTTGAGCAGAGTGGATTTACCGCTCCCGTTGGGTCCGACAACCGCTATGACATCTTTTTGAAGGATTCGGGTGGAGAAATCTTTGATAAGTACTTTATCTCCGAGGGTGAGTCCAAGATGCTCGATTTCAAAGAGCATTTTTTGACGGTTTATCCCTTCGGAGCGGTTAAAATGCTTTGCTTCGCGTTCAAGTTCAAGTTTCATTTTTCGGATTTTACTGGGGTTGTTTTTGGCATCTTCACGCAGTTGCAGAACCCGTTGTTTACGTCCCTCATTCCGTTTTAGTCGTGCTTTAACCCCTCGGCGGAGCCATTCATTTTCTGTTTTTAGAAGTTTGAGGAGATTGTCATGCTGCTGCGCCATCGTCCGAAGGAGCTCTTGCTTTTGTTCGAGGTAGTTACTGTAGCCGCCGTTGAATTCGCGTAAGGCACAATCTTCAACTTCAATCGTTTTGGTGGCAACCTGATCGATGAAGTACCGGTCATGGGAGATAAAGAGGAGGGTGAAGCGCTCTTTGAGGATCAGCTCTTCGAGAAATTCTACCATGTAAACATCGAGGTGATTGGTCGGTTCATCGAGGAGTAATATATCTGGTTTTTGGAGAAGCAGTGAGGCGAGGGCGACACGGCGTTGTTCTCCTCCACTGAGGAGATCGACACTTTTGTGCTCATACTCTTTGAGCATGAAATGGTGCATTACCCGTTCGATTTTATCGTCCAAATTCCAGGCGTTGTGGTGATCGAGAAAGTTGGTTAGATGGGATTGTTCATCGAGGAGTGAGGCGTTATCGGATTGCTCGGCTAAGAGTTGTGAGATTGCGTCAAAACGGACTCGCGCCGATTTGAGTTCCCCCAATCCCGCTTCGATCGCTTCGCGAACCGTATGATTGGGTTCAAATTTCGGTACTTGGGAGAGCATCTTGATTTCAATCCCCTGACGGTTGATCCGCTCACCCGCGTCCGTATCGAGAGACCCGTGGACGATTTTCATGAGTGTCGATTTGCCGCTGCCGTTTTTACCGACGATGACGATCCGTTCCCCTTCATCGATGTGAAAGTTGATGTTTTCTAAAATTTTTTGAGCTTCATAATGTTTGGATACGTTTAGGAGATCGACTAATGCCATAAAAATTATTCCTTAGGAAGTGTAAAACACGCAGTTCGTGAGAGGTACCATGTTGCGATGGCATAATCATCATACGCATATTCGCGTTGAGTCGGAGGGATAGAATCATTACGGAGTTTGGAGCGTACGATACCGAAAACAATGATTCCGAGCAATAGTACTCCGATCGCGATGAACCAGTCACTTATCCACCATACAATTAGAGCGATGGCGTAATTGCCATAGGTTAATCCCCATCCCATAAGGCGTGCCATAAAACGGCATTGTCTTGAGGGGAGAGTTGGCGTTGGATCGATGTGAAAAGTGAACGGTTCATTATTCATAGAGCAATTATAGCCGAAGGGAGTTTAACGACGGTTGTATTTTGATACGAACGATTTCTTTATACTGTGCCTAAGTTCGAAACGATAAAATGCGCTCACAGTTCAAAGGGCAAACGTGCAAAAAATTATCATCAATCAAAAATTTTACGGCTCTATCGCACTCCCCGAAACGGAGGCGGCGCGTAGAGTCTTCGCTATCGTTACCAAAGCGTATGCCTCTCGAAAGCACATGAGCGTCAATCTCCTCTTTTCTCCGGGAAAACTCAGAGCCCTGCAACATTACCAAGCCGGCGGAGCATGGCAGGAGCTTGCGGATTTGGAGCTTTATATAGAATTGGGTGCTATTTTACGATTTGAAACGGTTGATGCGGTTAAGCTGAAAAATTCGATTGAACTTATCAACGATATTGCCCATAACCATTTTAATATCACCAAACGGCTGACCTTGGTAAATAAAGCTCTTCCGTCACCTTCCGGTAGGAAATATATTTTTTGGGATATTGAAAATTTTTCCAATATCGGGCCGATGTTCACTGACCTGATCGAAAAATATGAGGTTCCCGATCACCATATCTACATGGCAGCCAATCCCGATTCGCTCTATTTGTTTAAAGACGAGTGGGAAGCCGATCTGTACGATTACGGAAAAACCCTTAAATCGTTTAACTTTACGAAATGCGATCACGGAAAAAACGTTGCCGATACGGTGCTGTTGGAAAATTTCAAAAGCTTGCAGGCTAAAAATGCCGACATTTATCTGATGACGTTTGATCGGGAACTCAAAGAGCGTTTTAGCGATGTATGCGATATCTCAAATAACCTTTACATTCTTGAAAAATAAAACCGATACAGGAACCTTATGACCCCACTTATTCAACTATTATGCGAAAAAACAGATATTTCCGAAAAAAACGTTGTTAATATTCTCAAACTCCTCGAAGAGGGATCGACGATCCCTTTTATCGCCCGCTATCGCAAAGAGATGACGGGAGGGGCAAGTGATGAGCAGCTACGCGCGTTTGAGAGCGTCTACGTCTATTCTAAAAAATTGCTGGAGCGTAAAGAGGAGATCGGGCGTCTGATACAAGAGAGGGGGCATCTGACCTCGGAACTGCGTTCACAAATTGAAGCGGCCGAAACCCTCCATCTGCTGGAAGATATTTATCGCCCGTTTAAAGAGAAGAAAAATACCCGCGCGAGCGCAGCAATTGCTGCAGGGCTCGAACCGCTGGCCGATATCCTTCAAAGCGGCCGTTTAGAGAGAGGCGAATTTACTAAAAAGGCGGAAGCGTTTATCAAAGGCTCTATCAAAACATCTGAGGATGCGATAAAAGGGGCTCAGGACATTGTGGCAGAGCGGTACAGCGATGATCCGAAAGAGCGTGAGTATTGGCGGAACCAACTGGAGGGTTACTCCTCGTTCGAGATCAAAGGGGCAAAAGCACTAAAAGAAGAAGGGCTGTACGCCAAGCTTGCCGGAAAAGCGGAACGGATCTCCTCTATCCCTTCCCACCGTTATCTGGCAATGATGCGCGGGGTGCACGAAAAAGAGCTGAGTGTCAAACTCTCCATCGACATGGAACGGGTGGAGGGGGCGATAAAACGGTACCGTATCCCCTCTCAAGCGAAAGGGAGCAGAGAGATACTGTTGGAAGCGTATATGGACGGGTTTAAGCGGCTCTTATTCCCCTCGTTGGAGCGGGAAATCCATACACGGATAAAAGAGCGCTCCGATGCTCAGGCCATAGCGACGTTCGGTAAAAATCTGATTCAGCTTCTGGGATCTCCCCCCGTAACCAAGAGGGTCATTTTAGGGGTCGATCCGGCGTACCGCACCGGATGCAAGCTCGCGGTTGTGGATGAACACGGAACCTATCTGGCCCACAGGGTGATCTATCCGACCCCTCCGCAAAGTGACTATGCGGCGTCGGCAAAGGTGATCAAAGAGCTGGCTTCACGCTACCGCATTACAGCCGTCTCGATTGGCAACGGGACCGGCTCGCGCGAGACGCAGGAGTTTTTTGCACGCATAAATCGTGAAGAGGGGTTAAATCTCGCCTATACCGTCGTTTCCGAAGCGGGGGCGTCAGTCTACTCGGCGTCTAAAATTGCCCAAGAGGAGTATCCGGCTCTCGATGTGACGATCCGAGGGGCAATCTCTATCGCTCAGCGTCTGCGCGATCCGATGGCGGCACTGGTCAAAATCGATCCTAAGTCGCTGGGGATCGGGCAGTATCAGCACGATGTCGATCAAAAGCTTTTGGAAAAACAGTTGGGTGACGTGACAGAGGATCTGGTCAATCGTATCGGAGTTGATCCCAACAGCGCTTCCGTCTCCCTCCTCTCCTATGTTGCAGGGGTGGGATCAAAGCTGGCTCGTGCAATTGTCGAGTATCGGGAAACCAAGGGAGCGTTCAAAAGTAAACAGGAACTTTTAAAAGTAAAAGGGCTTGGAGCAAAAGCGTATGAGCAATGTGCGGGATTTTTTCGGATACGGGAGGGGAAAAATATCCTCGACAATACCGGAGTCCATCCTGAAAGTTACCAAGCGACGGACAATTTGACCAAGCGGTACGATGTACAAACGCTCACCAAAGCGCAGATACCCGTTATTGCAAAAGAATTGGGAATAGGGGAGATAACGCTCGGTGATATCATCGCCGAACTTAAAAAACCGGGGTTCGACCCCCGAGAGACGCTCCCACCGATTATGTTCCGATCCGATTTGACCGATATTAAAGAGCTTAAAGAGGGAAATATTGTTTCCGGCGTTGTGCGAAATATTGCCGATTTCGGGGCATTTGTCGATATCGGTCTGAAAAATGACGGATTGATCCATATCTCTCAAATGTCGGAAAAACGGATATCTCATCCGCTGGAGGTGCTGAGCGTGAATCAGCAGTTAAGCCGCATTCGGGTTATTGAAGTGGATATTCAAAAAGGGAAAGTGGCATTGAGTTTAAAAGAAGTATAGAGTAATGTTTTTTATTTACATTGTTAATGTATTTACAAGATAAAATGACAAAAAAATAGGAGTTCATTATGAATCATAAAAAAACAATATCTTTTATCGCGGCTTTATTCATCTCGATGGGGGCACATGCGGGACAAATAGACGGAGGGGCTGTTCTGGGCAGTGCACTTGGTGCGGCGGCAGGTTCGGCAGTCGGTTCCGCCAGTGGCGGTAAAAACGGTGCAATCATAGGCGGAGGTGTCGGTGGAGCCCTTGGAGCAGCAGTTGGGAGCAGAGATACGCAAGAGCGGACAGTATACGTCGATCAACAACGATACTATGATGATCATGGGCATCGTAAACATCATGATGAGGGGAATCATTATGGAGAACGCAAGCACGGGAATGATCGCGATTAAATACTATCTTGATTAGATAGTGGCTCCTTTGTTTTAGATTTAATTGAAATGTGATACTATTATCGATAAAACAAATGAGTGAGAATTCTGAATGAACACAGTGAACATGGTAACTCGAAGTGTAGGGATACTGATCGGGTTAAC
The DNA here is from genome assembly GCF_041651515.1 of Sulfuricurvum sp. Taxonomy (GTDB): domain Bacteria; phylum Campylobacterota; class Campylobacteria; order Campylobacterales; family Sulfurimonadaceae; genus Sulfuricurvum. The sequence goes on along the minus strand of NZ_JBAZJF010000001.1, from coordinate 491,474 downwards.
CATGGCTTTGCAGGCTGAGCCGTACACGTTAGGGCAGGGGATTCAAGTTAACGATATGGTTAATATCGGCAGCTATTTTTCGACGGAGTTTTTAGCTAAAAAAGGGCAGGATACCGCTTCTGTCGAAGATGTGGCCGTTATGGCCTATGGCGATATCAATCCGATGTTATCTTATATGGCGGAGCTTGAATCGGTTGGATTTTATTCGAAAAATATTTCCACCGGTATTGAAACCGGAAATCAAACTTTTCATATAGAACGTTTGTACGGTGATTTGTGGTTGGCAGATGCCTATAATATCCGTTTCGGTAAGCAAATTACCCCAATCGGGTATTGGAATAAAGAACCGATTAATGTCCTACGTGATACCACTTCTAATCCTCTTTACACCACATTGTTGTTTCCGAGATTTTTGACCGGTATCGATATCAATGGGTATATTCCCGGTGTAGAAGGGGCTCGCTACCATCTATTCGGTCAAAAAAATCATGATTTTGATGATGAATATATCAATATTCCCAACACCCATTTTTTTGGATTATCGGTTGAAAAAGAACTATCAACCGAATGGAGTGCCGGGGGAAGCTTTGGAGAATACACCACTAAACTAACAGATCAGCGAACCCGTTTTGTACAGGCAAATGCCAAATATGACGATGCCGTATGGCAGGTGATGGGTGAAGCATTGATGGCCAAGAGTGAATATGCAACAACTGAAGACTCCTCAGCCCTTTCAGGGTATATTCAAGGAATGTATCGATATACACCCGAGCATGCTTTTGTGACACGCGCCGAATATTTTGATGATCACCATACGAAATACAAAGACACTATCGGTATCGTCGGCTACAGCTACCGTCCGCTCTATCCTGTATCCTTAAAAGGGGAATACCAGTGGCATTCGCTCAACGCTGAGAGTTGCTTTTTATTCTCTTTCTCGGTGCTGTTCTAATGAAAGTACTGTTGCTTCTTATAGGGCTTATTGCTGGAAGTGCAGCCTCCGAATACAGTGTGATAATGTCGAAAAAAAATTCTCTCTCGACACTCACTCTTCAACAAATCCGTGATGTTTATTTGCAAAAACGGCATACAATCGGAGATCAGACTATCATTCCTGTTAATCTGGTCGGACAAAATGAAGTTCGAAGTGCATTTGAATCGATAGTACTTGGGATGGATCGAAATCGTCTTAATGCCTACTGGATTAAACAGCATTTCCAAGGTGCTACCCCTCCTTTGACACAGCCCTCTATTGAATCCGTTCGATTATTTGTCCAAAATGTTGAAGGGGCGATGGGATATATCCCATCATCCATGGTGGATAACGGTGTAAAGGTTGTATATGAGTTTTAAGCTTAAAACGATTCTTCTTTTTTTAGGGATCAGTTTAATCCCCTATGCTCTGACCATGTTTGTAATGGGGAGTTCATTCCGCCAAGAGCAATATAATGCTGTTACACAGGAGATGAATACCCAATTAGGTCTTACGGTAGAGAGGATTGATCATCAATTAACTACTCTTAAAAATGATATGGCTTTTATTGTCAAATCCGATGTGATGAATGATATTTATACGCAAGATTTGGATCGACGCATCAGTAGCATGCTGTTGGCAAAGAAAAACGATATGAAAATAGAGGGTGATTTTTACGTTGTAGATCAAAAAAAGAGTATTATCGCTTCCAGTGATTTCAGCTCTATCGGAAAGAAAGAGCCCCCGTCCCCGTTTTATACCATTCCGATCGGATCGAGTTTTTCACAACAGCAGATCGGAACGCTGATGGTTACCTATCCGCTGCAAAATTTTAAACCCTATTTCTCAAACACGCTGCAACGTCATTATTATATTTTACATCCTGACGGTAAAGTTGAATTGCGACCGAGTGTGTTTGACGAGTCGTTGAGCGTTTCAAGAACTCTCTCTGTAAAACCGGAGATAACCATTGTTTTGGAAGAGGAGAAAGGGTTTGCCTATCAGCTGTTGTACAAGTACGAGCGGTGGTTTATCCTTTTATTGATTCTCGGAGCGTTGTTTATTTCAGCAGCGGCTTATTATGTTGCTACCGAGCTTATCCGTCCCGTTATTACCCTTGCCGATACGGCTAAAATTATTACCTTAACCGGTGACTATACCCAGCAGGTTTCTATCCACCGTGATGATGAGATAGGACAGCTTTCCAATGCCTTTAATACCATGATCCATGGGATGGATGATGCGTTGAGCGAAATCACAACTCTCAATAAAGAGATCGAAGATACGCAACGCGAAGTTGTATTTACGATGGGATCGATCGGTGAGAGCCGTTCAAAAGAGACGGGAAACCATGTAAAGAGGGTGGCTGAATACAGTAAATTGCTAGCGATTTATTCTGGATTGGAGGAATCTGAATCTGAAATGCTCAGACAAGCTTCTCCGATGCACGATATCGGTAAAGTCGCTATTCCCGATGCTGTACTGAATAAACCGGGTCGATTTGATGAAGAAGAGCGGCGTATTATGGATACGCATGCTGTTCTAGGCTATGAGATGTTGAAGCACTCTAACCGCTCGTTGCTAAAAACGGCCGCCATTGTTGCGTATGAACATCATGAGAAGTGGGACGGCAGCGGCTATCCTAGAAAACTTTGCGGGGAAGAGATTCATATATACGGTCGCATTACGGCATTAGCTGATGTATTTGATGCTTTGGGAAGTGATCGAGTGTATAAAAAAGCGTGGGATGATGAGAAAATATTTGCCCTTTTTAGAGAAGAGCGAGGAAAACATTTCGATCCGGCACTTGTGGATATCTTTTTTGACCATCTGGATGAATTTTTAACCATTCGTGAACATTTAAAAGATACACTTGAGGGATAATTTTAAAGGAGATAGCACATGCTGAAAGAATTTAAAAAATTCCTTATTTCAGGTAATGTCGTCGATATGGCAGTAGGTTTTATTTTCGGAGCGGCATTTGCAACAGTCGTTAAATCATTGGTGGCTAATATCATTATGCCGCCGATCGGATTACTTATGGGTGGCGTTGACTTCTCCTCTTTGTTTATTGCCCTTGACGGTAAAGAGTATGCTTCACTCTCGGCTTTAGAGGCTGCGGGTGCTCCGGCAATCAAATTTGGGGTGTTTTTCAACGATGTCATTTCATTTACGATTTTGGGGTTTGTAATGTTTATGATGGTGAAAGCCTATAATAAACTTAAAGCTGCCGAACCCACTCCTGAGCCGGTTGCTCCGAGAACAAAAATATGTGATGAATGCGCAATGGATATTCCTCTTGCGGCAAAAATTTGCCCTTACTGCAACATTGCACAGCTCTGAGAGAGCAGTTAAGCGGTAGTGTCCAAGATACTGCCGCCTAATGCGGTGATTTTTTCATCGACTTTCGCGAGAGCTTTTTCAAGAGTCTGATAGGAGATATCGGGGAGTTTCCCGCCCCACATCTTTTCGGCTTCATTGAATCCGTTAATTATCCCCTCACGTCCGGCTTTGAGTTTTTCGACACTGTCTCCGCCACCGCTTAATACAAAATCACTTAACCGTGCTGATGTTTGGGTTATCCCGAAATAGCCATCTTCACTTACCAATGCTTTGGCTTCATCCGGAGTCATATCCGTGATGGCTTTACCCGTATATCCGATCGCTTTGAAGTCGATGGATTTTAAAATGTCTTGGACTTTTTTGGGATCAAAGAGGGTACTTTGTGCTTCTGCATTTCCTGCTGAGTAACTTTCCACACTTTGAGAATATTGGACAAGATAGGCTTGCGATAGCACCTTTCCCGACATCTCACCATTCTTGATTTTATCGTGAAAATCTTTGGCGTCTGTTTCACTCAAAGCGACACCGCTTTGGGCATAAGGATTTATAGATAAGGGTGTTGTTCCGATTTGCATATTCTCTCCTTCTCTCTGTACTTTTATATATCGTCCAAATCACTCATGACGTAAAGCGTCGATGGGATTGAGGCGTGCTGCTTTTCGGGCAGGAAAATAACCAAAGACAATTCCGACAACCGTTGAGAAGAGAAAAGCGATAACGACGATAGAAGTGTTAAAAACGAAGGGCAAATCAAAAAAGAGATTGATGCCGACTCCGACACCGATTCCCAAAGCCATACCGATTATACCGCCCAAAGAGGAGAGAACTACCGCTTCGACCAAGAATTGAAGTAAGACTTCGCGCTCCAATGCACCGATGGCGAGACGGATACCGATCTCACGTGTTCGCTCCGTTACGGAGACCAGCATAATATTCATAATCCCGATCCCTCCGACGAGGAGACTGATCGCGGCAACAGCACCCAGTAAGAGGGTCAGCATTTTAGTTGTCGAAGAGAGGGTTTGAACCACTTCACGTAAATCTCTCACATTAAAATCATCTTCATCTCCGAGATGAATATGGCGGCGTTCGCGCAGGAGAGAGATGATATTGTTTTTAATGTTTTCAATTCCGGATGCATTTTTAGCCGAAACTAAAATGGCAGAGACCTCTTGATTGCCGCTGATACGGCGCTGAAACATTCGGATCGGTGCAACGATAATATCATCTTGGTCCATTCCGAACATTGATGCCCCTTTGGGGTGGAGCAATCCGATGACCTGACAGGAAAAATTACCCAGTCGGATTGATGCGTTGAGAGGATTTTGATCACCAAAAAGCTCTTTATGGACCGTTTCTCCGATAATACAAACGGCTTTTCCTCCCTTTAACTCAGCAGCGCTAAAGGTTCTCCCCTCTTCAAACTGCCAATCCTTGACAGTAAAATAATCATTATCGCTTCCATCAATCGAAGTGGAGTAATTTTGGTTTCCATAGACCGCCTGAATCCCCTTGGAGGAAATTGGGGCTATCCCTTTGAGCCCTCCGATTTCACGGTTTAGGGCAATAACATCATTATGGGTAAACCGTTTTGCTGTGGCATCACCTCCCGGATTATGACGATCTTGGCCAGGGCGGATGATCAGCATGTTACTACCGAGTTTGGAGATACTGTTAGTGACATAGGCAGTGGTTGCGTCGCCCAGCATCACCATGGCGATCACCGATGCGACACCGATCACAATTCCGAGTGTTGTGAGGATGGAACGCATGGCACTGCGGCGTATTTCACGAAGTGCCAAGAGAAAAGCATTCCAGATCATGAGAGAACTTTCGTATCGATCATACCATCGCGAAAATGGATAGTGCGTGAGGCGTATGCCGCCATATCAACTTCATGGGTTACCATTATGATCGTGATCCCTTTATCTCTATTAAAAGCGCGGAGCAGTTCCATTACTTCAATACTTTTAGCGGTGTCAAGGTTTCCTGTCGGTTCATCGGCAAGCAAGATCAATGGATTGGTCACAATGGCACGGGCAATAGCAACCCTCTGCTGTTGTCCGCCGGAGAGTTCGGCAGGGGTGTGATGAGCAACATGTTCAAGTCCGACACTTCGTAACGCCTCTAATGCCAATTCCCGACGTTCATGGGATGAAACTCCTCGATAGAGCAGGGGGAGTTCGACATTTTCAACGGCAGAGGTTTTGCCCAGTAGATTGAATCCCTGAAAGATAAAACCGATGTAATTTCGTCGGAGCAGTGCCCGCTGATCTCGACTGAGTGTTCCGACATCGATCCCTTCAAAGAGGTATTCCCCTTCACTGGGGGTATCTAAACATCCGATAATATTCATAGCGGTTGATTTTCCTGAACCGCTTGGTCCCATAATCGTTACGAATTCACCTCGATGGATAGTAAAATCGACACCTATTAGGGCATAGGCCGTAGCTTCACCTGAGCCGTAATATTTTTTGACCCCTTTGAATTCGATAACACCGGAGAGAGTGTTATTCATGGTTATTCTTCGATTCCGGTGATAACGAGATCGCCGATTTTGAGCGGTGAGTCCAGTAAAACCGTTGAAATACCGTCGCTTTGTCCGATACGAACTTTGACTTTCATCGGAGTTTTATTTTTAAGGATCCAGACGTGATCTCCTTTATCGCTCTCTTCTGTTGCGTGTTTTTTCTTATCCTGCGCATTCGCACTGCTCGGAAGGGGAGGGGTAAAGCGCAATGCGGCATTGGGGACAACATTTGCATGCTTTTGGATACCGGTGATGATCAAGGCATTAGCTGTCATACCGGGGCGCAGGAGGAGGGCATTATTTTGCACTTCTACGACCGCTTCGTAACTCACGACACCGTTTACGACTTCGGAATTTAGACGCAGTTGGGTAATCTTTCCCTCAAATTCGCGATTTGGATAGGCGTCAACACTGAATGTCACTTTTTGGTTCTCTTTGACTCCACCAATGTCCGCCTCATCGACGCTCACGATCGCTTTCATTTTGGTCAAATCTTCTGCCAACGTAAACAAAACCGGCGTTTGCATGGCCGCAACGACGGTTTGTCCCGGCTCGACTTTGCGGGATAAAACGATCCCCTCTATAGGAGAGATGACCAGAGCTTTTTTAAGATTTTCCTCATCGGTTTTGAATTGTGCGAACGACTGAGCCACCTGTGCTTTGGCAGCAGCAAGTCCTGATTTCGCTTGCTCCACGGTCGTTAAGGCCGATTGCATATCTTTTCGTGAGGGGTAGTTACCTTGCGTGGATGCGTACATTTTTAATACACGGTCATTTTCGATTAATGCATTATCCAGTGAGGCTTCGGCACTTTTCTTATTGGCTTGAAACTTCATCCAATTGGCTTTTGAACTGGTCTCTACTGCGGCGAGTTTGGTCGTATCGAGGCGTGCCATCGGTTGATTGATATGGACGCGGTCATTATAATCAACCAGTACTTCGCTGATGGTTCCGGAGACTTCGATTCCGACATCGACAGTATTGGTCGGTTCCAAATTTCCCGTTGCCGATACGGTTGTCGTGAGGTCTTGTACTTTGAGAGGAACGGTGATGTAGGCAACCTCGTTTTTGGCATTGTTCTTCATCACGAGTATCGCAGTACCCCCTGCGATAAGGAGCGCTAAAAGGGCTAATAAAATCTTTTTCCATCGTCTGGAAGTAGGAGTTTTCCCTACACCGAGGGTTTTTTCGATGGTGGCAGCGTCGGAAGTCATAATGCTAGCTCCTGAGAATGGCGTGTAAGAGTGTAAAGAGAGGCAAGCTCAATTTGAATATTGATTTCGTTGATCTTAATTTCAAGTTCTTCGATAGATTTCGTATTTTGAAGGGTTTGTAAATCATAGCCCGCTTTATATCCGGCATTGACGGCTGCTTTGGTTGCATCGATCAATTCTTCGTAAAATTTGAGATTTTCCCCTGTGATAGCAATAACACGTTTATAGCTTTCTATATGAGCAATGGATTGCTCGTATTGTGCATCCATCTGCCGTTTTATATCGGAAGCTTCGGCCTGTTGTTTGAGATAAAGACTTTGCGCCTCTTGAATAGTTGCAGTTGAATTATAGGTTAAGGGCATCGAAAGCTGTAGCCCCATATCGTAGTAATTGCCCCGATAATTAGCGCTAGAGAGTTCGCTGGAATCAAACCGTTGAACTCCTGCATCGGCTATGAGCGTAAGCTTAGGGAGATAGGAACTTTTGGTTTGACCGTATTGCTGTTCACTGCTTTGACTTTGTGCTTGGCTGTAGCGAAAACTCCACCCCTCTTCTAAAAAATCATTTTTTTGCACAAGGGTAAATACGGGCAGCTCAGTTCCTTCAATAGGGTGATTACTGTATTTGAGCGCTTCAAGACGCAGTTGGGAGAGCGTATAGCGTATGGAGGTATTATTTTTAAGCTCACTACTTTGATTCATCAACGCATTATTAAGCAGCGTAATATCGATATCTCCCGCTTCGTACTGTTTGCGTTTGAGAAAAATTTCGATTTTGCCATTCTTGAGTTTGATTTCACTCTGTTCTAAGAGGAGGGTGTTTTTACGATAATTTAATAAGGTGTTGATAAATTGCTGATTAATCGCCGCTATATCTTTGTGCATACCGATTGTATCCGTTTGCTTCTTAGCTTCCGCATACCCTATGGTATACGCAATACCGCCGGATCGAAAGAGATCTTGAGCCATACCTGCGGATATATTTTGGCGGCTGTCATACCCCCCTAGTGAAACCGATTTTTCATACGTATTAGAAGCTTTAAGGGTAATCGGAGAGAGCCAATCATAACGTAGTCTCTCGTATCCCGCATTGATTTGTTGTTGCTGCTGTTCATAGTAGCGTTGTTTTTCAGGGGAGAGGAGCGATATATCTCCACAGAAAAGGGTTGTAACAAGAAACGAAGAGGTGAATATAGGTAATGTACAGCAGTATTTCATAAGCTTATTGTAATCCAATTTTTATAGGATTGCGTCAACAAAATAGATTAATCCATTAAGCGTTGATTGTTATATTGGGTAAAATACCGAAATTTTATATCTATTAGCAGGAATAATTATGATCTATCGTCCGATTATCCCCTTATTATTAACTTCGACGCTAAGTATTTCTGCCGTATGTGCGCAAGAAGTGATGTCGATCGAAGCGATTCAAGTTGAAGAGCATGCAGATACTATCGAAGCGCGCCGTGACAACTCGATTGCCAAACGCTTTATCAGCGGTGAAGAGTTGACAAAATACGGGGATCTCAACGCCCTTGAAATCCTCAAACGTACCCCTGGTGTCAGTATTCCCGATAGTAAAAATACCAAATCCTCTCCCGGCAAAGGATACACGGTTATTTTGATTGACGGGGAAGAGGCTCCGAGTGGTTCCAAACGGGCAAATCCGTTAGAACAGATTGCCCCGGATATGATCGAGAGGATTGAGATTATGACAAACGGTTCGGCAGAATATACGGCTGAATCGATGGGGGGGATTGTTAATATTGTCCTTAAACAGCCCAAATCCAAGGGGCATACCATAGCCAAAGCAACGGTTGGAGAGTATGGCGGAAAGCCGATGGACAGTATGTTTCTCCAAAGAGAAGGGAAATCGGGTGATTTGGGGTATTTGGTCAATCTGAGTGCTTCGGATAATCGTGAAATTTATAACTCCTCTACGGACAAACAAACGGTTGCTTCATCAAGCAGCGAGCAGCGGAATAATACGATGCGCAATCAGAGCCTCAATGTTACGACGAAATTACGTTATACCCCATCAGAAAAAGATAAATATTTTTTTGACGGATCGATCAACTTCCATAAAAGCCAAACCGATACCGATGCGTTGAGTTACACCAACGGTTCGTCCGTGCCCGGTGGGCAACTGAGCAATTATGACCGTTCGCATGGAATGATGCTTTGGTCGGTGATTAAAGGGGAACATCACCTCTCCGGAAGCGAGCTGTTGGAATGGAAACTAAAATTCCATCAAAACGATGACAACGGCGATAGCGGATCGACTCAAATGCCCTCATCGAGCGTGCGGATGCAAAACGATAAAGGTTTTTTACGGATACTCGGAGCAGAGAGTATATACTCCATTGCAAAAGGGGATCATTTTATTAAAACGGGAGTAGAACTCAAAGGGATGAGTCAGCGTGATGAGGTGCAACGTACCCTCAACGGCATTGATGCGACAAATCCTACCGATAACGTCAGCATGCACCAAAACAAAGGATCTGTATATGTGCTCGATGAGGTAAGTTTCGGCGACAATACGGTTGTGACACCGGGGGTACGGTATGAGACCCTCTCAAGAGATTATGGGGCGACAACGCATACGGATTATATGGCCCCTTCGTTGCATTTCTTAACCCATTTAAGTGCCAATGACAATTTTCGAGCCAGTATTGCCAAAACGGTAAAATTACCTCGTCTCGATGAACTTTCCAGCTCACTTGACAGCTCTTTGGAACGTAATGACATTCGTCATCCCGATACTACCGGAAATCCTAATCTTACGGAAGAGAAAGCTCTTAGTTATGAGCTTCGTTTAGAACACTATTTCGAGGATAAAGGGATTATGAGTCTTGGTGGTTTTTATCGAAATATCGATAACAAGATAGAGCAGATGACGGTTTTGGAAGGGTCACGTTATGTGATGCGCCCTTATAACTCAGGGCAGGGTACTTTACACGGGATAGAGTTGGAGCTGAAAAAATCGCTTAGCAACTATGTCGAGGGGGTAGGGATGTTTGCCAATGCGACGTTTCAAAACTCTTCACTTACCAATAATACTACAGGGACAAAACGCCCTTTCAAGCAAACCAGCAATACCCTTGCCAATATCGGGTTGGATCATACTCTGAAGAGATATAATTTGACTTATGGAACGGCCTACCGATATGTCGGAGGGTATGATGATCCTCTCGATGAAACCTTGATATCACAATCTCAAAAAGGGTACGGTGCCCTTGATTTGTATGCAAGCAAACGGATCGATAAAACATTCAAATTTCAACTCAATCTAAAAAATATCACCCGTACGACTATTGAAAACACCGCTACCGTGTATAATAATTCAGGGGTTGTGACAGAGAGACAGGTGGATAACGAGCGTTCAAAACCGTATGTTCTTTTGACACTCGAAGGGCGATGGTAATCTGACGTAAAAATAAACCAATATGTAACCTTAAAGCGTCATTTTAGAGGGTATTCGTTAACTGTATATGGGATAAGATAGCTACTATAGCTTAATTAAAATCCAAGGATACACTTATGAAAGACAATGAACCTACCCTCCGAGGCATTGAGGACTACAATACCCTTAAAGGACCTAAAAAACGGGTTGTTTGGGCTGTTATTATCAGCGGTTTGCTTATCGGGGCCATTTTTTTTGCGGCAAAGACCTATTATGGAAATGTCAATGATTCCCTTCCTCTGCACGATGCGATCGGCAAAGTTCCACTAAAATAATGGTAAAATCACATTCTTTTAATCAAGGAGCTTTATGATTTCGGCCATTATCGGTGTCTATACCCTCTATATTCTTATCCGTCTCTATGTCAGCGTTATGCAGATCGGCTACATCAATCAGGTCAAACGCAAAGGGGCTGTTTTGATGGGGGAGCGCGAGTATTTGGATGCTGCCAATTATGCGGTTGCCAAAGAGAAGCTGGGTATGATCGAAGCATTTGTCGAATTCGGTCTTTTTTTAGTGTGGATCAGCGGGATGATGGCGTGGATGGATGGCGCTTTAATGGGGCAAACGACCATTATTCAATCGATGGTTGCTGTTATGGGGTTGCTTATCATTAACTCTGTGGTGATGTTGCCGTTTGGATGGATTAGTAAATTCAAAATTGATGCACAATACGGCTTTAACCGTTCCACTACCGGACAATTTATTAAAGATACCCTTATCAGTACGGCATTGATGATTGTCATCGGCAGTTTAATAGTTTGGATTGTTACGCTCATTATGACATCAAGCCAGTTGTGGTGGTTATGGAGCTTCGCGTTTATCATGAGCGTTGTTATTGCCGTCAATATGTTTTTTCCTACCATCCGGGCACTTTTCTTTGACAAGGTGACTCCGCTTGAAAACGCACAATTGCGCGGAAAAATCGAAGAGCTAATGGCGAAAACGGGGTTTGTAAGCAGCGGTGTATTTATCAGTGATGCAAGCAAGCGGGATGCTCGATTGAATGCTTATTTCGGCGGTTTAGGGAAAGCCAAACGGGTAGTATTGTTTGATACTTTGATCCAAAAACTTTCCCCGGCCGAATTAATCGCGGTACTGGGGCATGAATTGGGTCATTTCGCTCACGGCGATCTGTATAAAAATATTGCGATTGTCGGAGCAATGTTGTTTACGATGTTTGCTGCTTTTGGAAATTTACCGGAAAAGCTCTATTTGGAACTGGGAGTTGCAGCCTCTCCTCATATTGTTATGATGCTTTTTATCCTCCTCCTTCCGGTCGTGAGTTTTGTAATGATGCCGATTATGGGATTGGTAAGCCGTCATAACGAATACGAAGCCGATAAAAGCGGTGCGGAACTCGGCGGAGCGGAACATCTTGTCAATGCGCTTAAAAAATTGGTAACTGAGAATAAGAGCTTCCCCCTCTCTCATCCGTTGTACCGCTTTTTTCATACCACCCACCCTCCGGTCGTGGATCGACTTCGTGCCTTGGGGTACGATATTCATGTTGATTCGGATGAAGGGTACGCGGATCCATGTCCAAAAGACTAAAGGAGCTGCACGCCGATGTGGCGGCACGATTGGAGGGGATTGTGGAATCTCCCCGCCGTGAGGCAGAACTTCTTCTTATGGCCTATCTTGGCCGTGATCAGCTCTATTTTATTACCCATCAAGAGGATCTTATCGATGATAAAGAGCCGAGATTGTTGGAGTGGGTAGAAAAACGGAGGCTTAACGTCCCACTCGAATACCTCACCAACCGTGTCAGTTTTTATTCCAGAGAATTTTACATTGATGAGGGAGCTTTGATCCCTCGACCCGAAACCGAACACCTCATTGATGAAGTATTAGCCCGTGTTGCGGCGGATGAAATGATAAACGTTGTTGAAGTCGGTGTAGGGAGCGGAATCATTTCGATTTTGTTGGCGCTTCACCTCCCGAATGCCCGATTTATTGCCGTCGATATTTCTCCGCGTGCACTTGCGGTCGCACGCCGCAATATTGAAGCGTTCGGTTTGAGTGAGCGGATTGAATTACGTGAAGGGGATTTATTAGCTCCCGTGAACGAACAAATTGATTTGCTCGTCTCCAATCCCCCCTATATTGCACAAGATGCCCCGTTGGAGAGTAATCTCTCCTATGAGCCGCAAAATGCCCTCTTTGGCGGAGCGATCGGCGATGAGATCATTTGTCGTTTGCTGGATGAAACGATTCAACGTAAAATCCCTGTTTTTGCCTGTGAAATGGGGTACGATCAGCGCCTTAAAGTGCAAGAGTATCTTAAAACTTTTGCGGTACAATCTCTAGAATTTTATAAAGATTTAGCCTCATTTGATCGAGGATTCATAGTAAGGATGCCAAATGAATAAAAAAGCGCTATTGGATGTTTTATATATACTGTGTGTGGGGACAACGATAGGTGCCGTTTTGGTATTGGGGGCAGTGGTAGCAGCAGTTGTTTTCCACTCCGAAGTTTTTCTCAGTGTTCCACTCCTCTCACGCTATGAAGAGGGGAAAATTATGGGTGAGATATTTCGTCGTTTCAGCTACTGGGGTTATTTTATGGCGGCGGTGATTACCCTTTATGAAGTTTCCCGTTATAAAGTGATGCAGATTGATAAAATATCGATTTTAAGTGCGATGGGTTCGATCGGAACCTTGCTTCTTTTCAGCGCCGTCTATACCCCTAAAATTTTAGAGTATCAAGGGGAGGGGGAATCTGTTATGATGGATAACTCTTTTGAAGCACTGCACAAAGCCAGCGAGATTGATTTTAAAATTCTCCTTGTTATGCTAAGTATTTTATTTGTCCGTCGCGCTTATCTTATGGTGGTGAAACGATGATTCGTTTCGAGAATGTCACCAAACGTTTTGGCAAACGTGAGATTCTTCGTGGGGTCAATTTAGAGATTGAAGCAGGGAAAACAACGGTTATTTTTGGCGTTTCCGGCGGTGGTAAATCGACAATCATCAAACACATGGTAGGGCTTTTAAAACCGGATAGCGGAACCATAAGCTATAAAGGGATACGGATTGATCATGCCGATGAGACGACATTACGCGAGATTCGAAAAAAAATAGGCTTTCTCTTTCAAAGCGGTGCGTTGTTCGACAGTATGAACATCCGTGATAATGTTGCATTTCCGATGAATGAACATCAAAAATTAACCCCAAAAGAGCTTGATTTTAAAATCGATGAAAAACTGACAATGGTAGGGCTTGACCCTTCCATCGTAAAATCTCTCTATCCCGAAGAACTCAGCGGTGGGATGCGCAAGCGGGTCGGTTTAGCCCGTACCCTTGCATTGGAACCTGAAGTAATTTTATACGATGAACCGACATCGGGTCTTGATCCGGTTACAAGCGATTTTATTACCCAGATGATCTGCCGTTTACGCGATGAGATCGGGATGACCTCCGTACTCATCAGCCACGATATCGCGGAGAGTTTTAAAGCAGGAGACAACTACGCCATGTTGTTTGACGGTATTATCGTCGAAGCAGGGGATAAAGAGAGCTTCAGAAACTCGCCCAATGCCGTAGTGCAGCAGTTTATCCATGCCCGCGCTGAAGGGCCGATAGCGTTTCATTAATCCCTTTCGTCATTCGGTACTTGACACGGAATCTATTCTCTGTACCGTTTTCCCCTCAACACTATGTTTAACTATTGTCTTTTAGCAAAGTAACAGATTTGGTGTTCGTTTATTTAGTTAAATCCAAGCTCTGAAATATATAATGTTCGTTGAATAAATAGTTAGCTGAAAGGAGTTTCCATGTCTGAGTACAGTCTTACTACAGAGATCATCAATCGCTCTCAATTGAAGATTTGGGATGAGGCAAAACTCGAATGGAATCTCTATCAAATATACGAAGCTGAAGAGCCAGAGAGATGTCTTTGTGGACATTTTCCAATAATGGAAATCTGTATTCTCAAAAATAAATTAAATGGACAACTTGCCACTGTAGGAAATTGTTGTGTTAAAAAATTCATAAGTCTTCCATCTGATTTAATATTTCAAGCAGTAAAGCGTGTTAGAAAAGACAAACAAAAATCATTAAATTCAGAAGCCATTCAACACGCATATGATAAAGGATGGATTAATAAATGGGAATATGATTTTTCTTTTAATACCATACGTAAAAGGAATCTGTCTGAAAAGCAACTCAATACTAGAATTAAAGTTAATGAAAAAATGCTTGCGAACATGAGGCGACACTAATAGTAGCTAGCAAACCAAAAAATAGGAAAAATAGGTGTTAGGTATTCAATCTTCACTTTGACCGTTTTACGCCTAGGTGCGGTTTAGGCAGTTGGAATAAACGTATATGTTGGTATCCTACCATTTTGTGGGCAAAAAGAGAAGATACCATAGCGATCCGAAGGGGTGATTAAGCCCTTCGTTTTTGATTAGTACAGAGCGGGTACGAACACCATCAGCACTAAAAAAATCACTATGTAAATTGATAACAAAGGTTTCCCTTTGGGTGAGTTCCCACCCGCCCCAACCTTGCCGTATAGACAAAAAAAAAGGGCGATGACCCTAAAGCCACCGCCCACTCACCTATCCGTTAATCAGACGGAAAGGATTCCTTTGTATCAATTACAAAGAAAGTATAACATAAAAGCAAAAAAGTGTAGAAGAGCTAAAACTCTCCTATCTCCCCCCAAACTTCTTCGCCCACCACTCTTGCGGGGTGAGGGTTTTTTCTTGCAAGAAAGACTCTTCCAGATTGTATTCATAAGCGGAACAATATTCGAGCAATATTGCATAAGCTTCATTAATTTGGGTACTCATGGCGTGAGCCGTTTTGGGATCATCAGGATGCTTATCGGGATGCCATTGTTGCATCATAGTTTTGTAGCGGGATTTAATATCGGAGAGGGTGACTTTGTCGCTCAGGCCAAGGAGCGTTTTGGCCTTTATGAGCTTGTCAAAAGTAAGCATGGAAGAGGAAGAATTAATCTCTTTGTTGACGCATAAACGTCGGTACGTCTAAGAAATCTTCGGTATAGTCGCCGTTTGCAACCCTTTGAACCGCAGGTCGAGCAACCACACGCGGTTTTTCGGCTGCTGCGGCAATAACCTCTTTGTTTTCAAATTCATGGTTATTGATCCCCATTGCCGCTTTTTTCTCAAAACCGGTTGCAACAAGAGTTATACGGATAAAATCTTTTGGTAATGTTTCATCAGTGGTCGTACCGAAGATAACATCCGCGGATTCATCAACACTGTTGTGTACAACATCCATAGCGGCAGAAAGTTCCATAAACGGAAACTCAGGGTGCATGCTGAAGTGTACCAATACACCGAGTGCGCCGTTAACCGACATATTGTCAAGGAGCGGAGATTCGATCGCATTTTTGATCGCTTCGTACGCTGCATTCTCCCCTTTGTATTCGCCCACACCCATAAGAGCCAATCCACGGTGGCTCATAACGGTTTGTAAGTCGGCGAAGTCAAGGTTGATGTCATTATCACCACTGGCAAGAATAACACCTGATGTACCGCTAACGGCGCGAGCAAGTACGCTGTCAACGATTTTGAAACTCTCTTTGATCCCCAGTTTCGGATCAATGATAGAGAGCAATTTATCGTTTGGAATCACAACGATACAATCCGATTCATTTTTAAGTTCATTGAGACCGTCTTCGGCAAGTTTAAGACGCTTTTTCCCCTCAAACGAGAACGGTTTGGTGACAACGGCAATCGTAAGTGCTCCCACTTCTTTTGCAATTTTAGCAATAATCGGAGCTGCACCTGTACCGGTACCGCCGCCAAGACCTGCAGCTACGAATACGATATCCGCACCTTCTAATGCACGAGCAAGGTCTTCATAGCTCTCTAATGCCGATTCTTTACCCACTTCAGGCTTCATCCCCGCACCCAACCCTTTGGTCAACTTTGCACCCAATTGGATTTTAGTGGCTGCTGAACCTTGTTCCAAAACCTGAGCATCGGTATTCGCGATGATAAGTTCAATTCCAGGAATGGCTTCCTTAAGCATATAGCCGATCATGTTTCCGCCGCCGCCGCCGACACCGACTGCTACAATCCGTGCCCCTGTTAGTGATGTTGATTCTTCAATTGAAAATGGTTCCATGCTTGCTCCTTGACGTGATTAAAAAAGTTGAGTTGCCCAATTCCAAAACTTGGAAATTGGGTTTGGTTGTTCGGTTTGAACAGGTTTGTTAGACCCGATATTGACCATCTTTTGAGCTTCCGTTTTCTTCTCTTCCTTGATCGGTTCGACCGCAGGGGGAGGAGTAGGAACGGTAGGCTCAAATTCAGGCACCTCTTCATAGACTGGATGGGCGTGATGCGCAAGCGGCTCTTCGCTGGCATAGCGCATACGTTTATTGACATCGATTTCGTACGGAGTATATCCGCCCGCAGAGTATTTGATCAATCCTACCGCACCGGAGTATGAAGGATCTCTGAGGGTATCAAACAAGCCCCCCATATCGGTCGGTTTTGCAAGACGTACCGGCATGTTGTCTAAGATAGCAACCGCAAGTTCACGCAATCCTTCGATCTTGGTAAAACCGCCGGTAAGAACAACACCCGCTCCCAAATGATCTTTAAGACCGCTTTTTTCTAATGATTGGGCAATAATCATGAGCGTCTCTTCGACGCGTGCATAAATGACATTGTGCACCACTTCAAGAGAGACTTCATGGGTAGCATTTTCATCTCCGATGACCGGAAGCTCAATGAGATCATTGCTGGGTGCATAGAGTGAACCATACGTCATTTTAACATTGTCAGCCGTGTGCAAAGGGGTGTGCAATGCCATAGAGAGATCGTTGGTGATGTGATTTGAACCGACACCTAAAAAGTCGTTGTAGCGAATGGCATGACCGGAGTGGATAACGATGTTGCTCGTGTTTCCACCCATATCGACGACAGCGGCACCGAGCTCTTTTTCATCATTATTCAGTACGGCAATCGCCGAAGCGTATCCGCTAAGGACAACGCTCTCTACTTCTACACCGGCAGCTTTAACGGCTTTGCGCAAATTATTGAGATTTGACTTTTGGGTAGTGATAATATGGGTTTCCACTTCAAGACGTGACGCATTCATCCCAAGCGGATCTTCAATGAAATCTTGGTCATCTACTTTGAAGTTATACGGAAGGGCGTGTAAGACTTCAAATTCATTCGGGATATTGGCATTGTACAACGACGTGTGCATAACGCGGTTAATCTCTTTGAGGGTAATTTCTTTATTAGGAATATTGACGATGCCGCTAGAATTTAAACTTTTTGTATAGGCACCGGAGATAGAGACTATTGCACTTCTCAGTTCTGTTCCTGCCACCCGTTTTGCATCATTGAGAGCGCTTTTAATTGACTTGCTTGCCAGCTCAATATTGGTGATACTCCCTTTCCGAAGCCCCTGTGCTTTGGAGATACCGGCTCCGATAATTTGGGCACTGTTATCGGTATCGATTTCGGCAATAATCGCACATACCTTAGTCGAACCTATATCGATGGCTAAAACCGTTCGTTTCAAAATCAAATCCCCTCTACATAGATTTCAACTGGATACTTGCTCTCAAGTGCTTTTATAAGCCCCCCGTCCAACAAGTTTCCTTTGAGCTTCGCTACGGTAGTTTCATCAGCTACTTTGGTGTCTTGAAGCAACTTTTGTTCCAAAACGTTATAAAGAATAACATTTCCGCTCTCAAGAGTAACAAAACCTTGTTTTTGTTTGGAAGCGAAGAGTTTTGTTAGAAATTCTGAGGCCTCAGTAGTGCTCAAACCGCTTAATTTAGCCGCATCCGTGTGGGTTATAAAGTCGGTTGTATTTCCTTGAAATGTTTTATAACTGTTTTGAGCTAACTCTTGAAGTTTGGCTTTTTTCGCTTCTGCAAGATAAAGTCCGTTCACTTCTTGTTTGGCTTCTTCAAATGTTTTAATGACGGATGGATTGTACGAATCGAGTTTAACGACAATGTACTCGTTTCCGACTTTACGCGGTTTCAAAAAAGGCTTTTGGGTACTAAGTGCGCTGATCTCTTTGGTGATAGACGGATCAAACGGCGAGTTTGATGCACTAAGAGTTTGCTTCTGAACCGTAACATCTGATTTGAGAGCACCTTTTTTGAAATCGATATAAAGACGTAAAGCCTCTTTCTCAGTCGCCGCATCATTGAGGGCAGTTATGATCATTCCGCGTGCTTGTGCAAGATCAAGCAGTTTTCCCTCGGGACTTTTTAGGAGTTGGTGGTTGGCTGCATAATAATCGCTGATCTCTTTTTCACTTGGGTTAACACTAACCGGTGATTGACGAACGATAGAGAGGGTATAGCTCGGTTCGGTCTTAAACTCTTTTTTGTTCTTTTCCCAATACCCTTTAAGAGCTGTTTCATCAGCACTCAATGCAATCATATTGGGTGAGAGAATTTTATAGTTTAGTTTATCAGCAATACCCATAGCACTGCTAAGGGTTTTGGTTTCCAAGGATCGATTGCCAGAGGTGAGGAGGTAAAGAGTTTTTTGAATCAGCAATTCACGTCGAAGATTGGCTTCGTACTCTTTTTTGGTTTTATGGTTGCTTTTGAGCAACTCTTCATACAGTGTTTTGTCAAATCCGCCGTTCTTTGCAAACATTGCTTGTGAGCTGATTGTGCGGAGAAGCTCATCATCCGTTACGATAAGGCCATAACTTTTTGCAAGGTTAAGAACGAGCGCTTGGTTTACAAGCTGGCGCAGGGCTTGACGCTGAAGGCCAAATTGTTTGGCCTGCTTTTCGTCAAATTTCCCTTGGAAAAGTTGATTGTATTGTTGGAAAAGGGCACCGTACGTTTCTTGCAGTTCACCGGAGGTAATAGATACATCCCCGACTTTTGCGACGGCTCCGGCTTTGTCGCCGTAACTGTATTGTCCCCATCCCATAAACCCAGCTCCGATAAAAGCAATGGTCGATATCCAGATGGTTATGACAAGGTATTTTCGATGGCGTTGCATCCAAGTAATCATTAAGACGCCTTTAGTAGTGTAAAATTCAGATATTTTATTAGGTTTACCATTAAACTTGGATGAAAAAGTGTTTCGCTAACATATGTTATCACAATAATAACTCGAATGGTGAGGTTTATATGAATAATTTCGAGATGTCGAGACGAGATTTGAACGTTGTATGGCACCCGTGTACTCAAATGAAAGATCATGAGACGATTCCCCTTGTTCCGATTCGACGCGGAAACGGAGTTTATCTGGAAGATTTTGAGGGGAATAGTTACATTGATGCGATCAGCAGCTGGTGGGTAAATTTGTTCGGTCATTGCAATGCGTATATCAATACGAAAGTCAAAGAGCAACTCGATACGTTAGAGCACGTCATATTGGCCGGATTTACCCATGAGAGTGTGGTGCGTCTCTCTGAGCGACTGGTTGGCTTGGCACCCAAGGGGCTAACACGCTGTTTTTATGCCGATAACGGTTCGAGCGCTATCGAAGTGGCATTGAAAATGTCTTACCACTCCCATAAAAACAGTGGACGAGAGAAACCCCTGTTCGTCTCTCTCAGTGAGAGTTATCATGGTGAGACGTTAGGGGCATTATCGATCGGAGATGTGGCTCTTTATAAAGAGACCTATGAGCCGCTGCTCATTCGCGCTATCCAAACTCCCTCACCTGAAGATCAATCCGAAGAGGCGGCTTGGGAAGCGGCAAAAGCATTCAGAACTCTTTTGGAAACAAGAAGCGATGAAATTGCGGCCTTAATCGTCGAACCGCTTTTACAAGGGGCAGGGGGAATGCGAATGTATCATCCGCTGTTTTTGCGTGAAGCCAAAGCGCTGTGCAAAGAGTTTGGAATCCATTTTATCGCCGATGAAATTCTGGTCGGATTTGGACGGACGGGAAGTATGTTCGCGTGCGAACAAGCCGATATCACCCCCGATTTTTTGATCCTCTCCAAAGGGTTGACAGGGGGATATTTACCCCTCTCGGTTGTACTGGCTACCGAAGAAATTTATAACTCGTTTTACTGCGATTATGATCCGGCTCGTTCTTTCTTACACTCACACAGTTATACCGGAAATGCACTCGCTTGTGCCGCTGCCAACGCAACTCTTGATATTTTTGAAAAGGATAACGTGATAGAGAATAACCGTGTTATAAGCGCATTGATGGGGGAACATTTAAAACGCTTTTCGGGAATGAAACGGGTTAAAGAGATACGTCAATGCGGTATGATCGGTGCCATAGAATTAGAGGGGTTTGAGCCTCAAGAGCGTATAGGGCTAAAGATTCATCAGCACTGTTTAACGAGGGGGGTAATGATCCGTCCTCTGGGGAGTGTCATTTATGTAATGCCACCGTATGTCATTACAGCTGAACAGTTGGGCGAAGTTTTTGATGCTATCGAGTCGGCACTAAAAGTGATTTAAACGAGTTGTTAGTGAGCAGATGATACCATAATGCAATTTTTTTAAAGGGCTGCAAAGCGTGCAAGAGATTCCTCATATTCCTGTTCTGTATCGTGAAGTGATCGAAGCATTTTCCCCGTGTGACAAGGGGAGTGTTATCGACTGCACGATGGGGTACGGCGGTCATACCTCTTTGCTGCTCGAAAACAACCCCTCTCTCAAGCTGATCGGTATCGATCAAGATCCTACCGCGATTGCCTTTTCTACCAAGCGGCTTGAACTTTTTGGTCATCGTGTGGAGATACGACGCGGCCGTTTTTCCGAAGTGGCCAAAGCGGTTATGGGAGAAAAGGGGGGAGAAATTTGCGGTATTTTGGCCGATATAGGTGTTTCATCCTTGCAACTCGATCAACGCGAACGTGGATTTTCGTATGAGAGTGATTGTCTCGATATGCGGATGAATCCCGATGCGCCGCTCAGTGCCAGCGAGGTCGTCAATACCTATTCGCAGAGTGAGTTGGAACGGATTTTGCGAGAGTACGGTGAAGTGACCAATTCGCGTAAAGTGGCTGAAACAATTGTTTCGCGTCGTCCCTTTGCCTCGGCGAAGGAACTTTCCAATGCAATTTTTCATCTTATGCCCAAGGGTAAAAAGATCCATCCCTCCACCCTCGTGATGCAGGCGATACGGATCGAAGTGAATGATGAACTGGGAGAGTTGGAGCGGTTGTTGGATGCGGTGGAGGAGTCTGAAATCTCTCGTATGAGAGTAGCGATTATTACGTTTCACTCCCTCGAAGACCGGATCGTCAAACAGCGTTTCAGCGCATGGGCAAAAAACTGTATCTGTCCCGATGAGGCGATGCGATGCACCTGCGGGAACAACCATTCGATCGGAAAAGTGATCACCAAAAAGCCGTTGTCGGCACAAGAGGATGAGCTTCGAGCCAATCCCCGAAGCCGAAGCGCAAAATTACGAATATTTGAGATAAACCGATGAGCGAAAAGCACGATATTTTAGAGGAGACCCATTCGATCATCAACCCTGATGAGACGATGGGGCCATTGTTCTTACGCAATGTCTTCGTAGGAATATTTTTGGTCCTTATTGTCGTGTTCCCTAAAATCTTCATCAACACCCAAATCTACTTCAAAAGCCGTGAAATTTCTACTTTGACTCATGAACATGATTCCCTTCTGGAAGAAAATCGATTGATCCGAGCCAAAGTAGAATCACTTCGCTATAAACATAAGGTTTTGGACACCCTGTTTTAAATTATTTCTTTAATTTCCTTTTCTTTAAAAATAAAATATACATTTAAATTCTATGCATATAAGAGCTACTAGATTAATCCTATTCTTTTATTTTTACTCTGTATCTCCTTTTTTTATGCACCTAAGAATTCAGATGGTATAATCGCCGACTTAAATTGATACTTTGGAGATACGATGTATAATTTGTTTGAAGACGAAGATGATATTTTCCAAGGTTCGCCGAAAAGCAAGTTTTTGGATATCGTTTTTAATGCCAATCGTGATTTAGTTCATAATGAACTCGCCCGTTTGATGGAGCGTATGGCGGTTATGGAATTGCTGCTTCATGAACAATACGGCGAAGAGGGTATCGATCAAAAAGTGCGTCAATATGAGTTTGAACGTGCGGATGATGTCGATATGATGGCTAAAAATCTTTATATTATATCGGTCGGAAACGTTTTAAGCCGAAACGAGTAGTATAGTCGTGCAAAAGGGTTTACTTTTTTTGCTGATGATGGCAGTGGCATCGTACTCTGCTCCTTGGCGTGAAAGTAAAACCTTTCTCCTCAAAAAAGATGAATTGGCCAAGATTATGGTCAAAAGCACAGGGCAAGAGCGGTTATTTAATTTTCGATGGACCCTTTACACCGATAAAGCATTGGTGGTACATGAGAGTTTTGATCGGATTGTCGGTCAGCATATGCTTGAGGGGACGAGTCAAAGTTTCAGCAAACGTTTTTTGTCGGCAAATAAAAGTGAGCGGGATGTCCCGTATGCGCTTGTTGTGTTTAAAAAGTTTGACGAGGAAAATCAAACCGCTCAGTTTGATTTACTGCTGTTTGATAAAGAGAATCGGGTCAAATTGGATTATTTGACGAAGACGACAGAAAAATAGAATAAAGTAGGGTATGTTGGAACGGGTAGAAGCCATAATAGCGCAATTGGTCGATGAGGTCGGATATGCGAATGCAAGCAAACTTTTCGCAAAACTTTCCGGCGGTAAACGTCTTCGGGCGCGTCTTATTCTTACCATTGCCCCTGAAGCGCCTACCGCACCTTTGCTCGGGGCGATTGTTGAGCTGATCCATGCGGCGAGTCTGTTGCACGATGACGTTATCGATGAAGCGATGGTTCGTCGCGGAGTCGAATCGGTCAATGCGACGCACGGCAGTAAAATGGCGATTATGCTCGGCGATATCCTCTACTCAAAAGCGTTTAGTGAGCTTACCTCGTTTGATCCTCTTATCTCACGCGCTATCGCCGAATCGGTGACCAAACTCTCCGTAGGAGAGATGATGGACGTTGAAATGGCAAATGCCTTTAATACCGATCGAGACCTGTATCTCAAAATGCTTTATCTCAAAACCGCAACCTTAATCGAATCGTGTGCCTACAGTGCGGCAATTTTGGCCGGAAAAGATGCGGATGCCTATGCAACGTACGGCAAAAATCTCGGATTGGCCTTTCAGATCGTTGATGATATTTTGGATATTACGGCGGATGAAGCGACGCTCGGCAAACCTTCGCTTAACGATTTTTCTGAAGGAAAAGTTACCTTGCCGTATATCGACCTGTATGAGCGATTGGATCATGAGCAGCAAAAGCGGCTCCTTAACAATCATGCCAAAGTCTTGAGTACAGAAGAGAAGGTGTGGATTCGTACTAAAATGGATGAAAACAGTATTATTGAACACTCATACAAACATGCCCGTGTTTTGTGTGATGAAGCAATCGGTGCGATCGGAGATGATGTCGCGTTGCGCGCCATTATTGAGTCCGTTATTCAAAGAAGTCATTAATGCACTATCTAATCGTCAGCTTTTCACATAAAAATTCCACCCTCGCTATCCGAGAGAAACTCGCTTTTGTGGATGAAACACGGCAGTTGAGTGCGATGGAGGAGTTGTGGAAAACGGCATACATCAGTGAGGTGATGATCCTTTCCACCTGCAACCGTGTTGAGATTTTTTGCAGCTGCAATGATACGGAAGGGGCGAGAGACGCTATTTTTGCCTTATTGACGAAACGTTCGGGGTTAAGTCACGAAGAACTTCATACCCGTGCCGATGTATTTGACGATCAAGGGTGTATCCACCATCTTTTCAGCGTTGCGAGTTCGCTCGATTCGATGGTGGTGGGTGAGACGCAGATCGCCGGACAGCTTAAAGATGCGTTTAAACTCTCACAGGATCACGGTTTTTCGATGCAAAAGCTTTCCCGTGCAATGAGCTATGCGTTTAAATGTGCCGCAGAGGTTCGTAACGCAACCAATATCTCTTCCAAACCGGTATCGGTTGCAAGTGTCGCCGTGGCCAAGGTCAAAGAGAGATTAGGTGATCTGAGCGGTAAACGGGCATTGGTTATAGGTTCAGGTGAGATGTCGGTGATTACCTGTAAACATCTGGTGGCACAAGGGGTGGATGTTACGGTAATGAACCGTACTTTTGCCAAAGCCGAGGTGATTGCATCTGAGTGTAATGCGCGGGTACGATCGTTTGAAGAGATTGCCTATGCCATCAATGAAAACGAGCTGTTATTTACCTCTACCGGATCGATCCATCCGATTATTACCGATGAGATGATCCGTCCGTTTGAATCTAATCGGGTTTGGTTTGATATGGCGGTTCCTCGCGATATCGAGTGTGATCCGAGTGTATGGGGAATCGATTTGTTTTATGTGGATGATCTCAAAGAGATTGTAAGTGAAAATATTGCACTGCGTGAAGATGAAGCTAAACTCTCGTATGTGATCGTCAGCCGCCATACGATCGGATTTTTCGAGTGGCTTAAAACGCTTACGATTGAACCGTTGATCAAAAACCTTTATACCCGCGCCTATCACTCTGCGCACAAAGAATCGGCACGGGTTATCGAACACGGTTTTATTCCGAAAGAGTATGAATATGCGGTGCAAAAAGCGACCGAACAGGCATTGAAACGGTTCTTGCACCCTTTTGCAAGCCGGATGCGTGACGGTTCCGATTCGATGCGAGTGGATGCATTGATCGAAGCAATGAGTTTTTTAATGGAACAAGATGAGGGCGAAGAGATGAGCCAAACCAGCTGTAAATATTACCCAAAAGGACAATAATGCGTTTTTCAAGAGCCTATATACCTACTACTAAAGAGTCACCTAAAGATGCTCAACTTCCGAGCCATATCTACCTCTCACGAGCAGGATTTGTGGCACAGGTGGCGAGCGGTCTTTATAATTTCTTGCCGTTAGGAAAACGGGTTCTTCGTAAAATTGAGAACATTATTAATGAAGAGATGGCGATATGCGGTGCTCTCGAAGTCGATTTGAGCTTTGTTACTCCGGCAGAGCTGTGGCAGGAGAGCGGGCGTATCGAAAAATTCGGTAAAGAGCTTCTCCGTTTCCGTGACCGCAAAGACAACCTTTTCGTCCTTGGGCCTACCCATGAAGAGATGATGGTCAGTATCGTCCGTAACCGCATTACCAGTTACAAGCAGCTTCCTCTCAACGTCTATCAGGTCAAAACCAAATTTCGTGACGAAGCGCGTCCGAGATTCGGATTGATGCGAGCGCGTGAGTTTGTAATGAAAGACGGATACAGTTTCCACTCTTCCACGGAAGATTTGGATCGCGAATTTGATGCAATGGAAGCGGCATACAAACGAATTTTAGAGCGTCTTGGATTGACATTTCGTATTGTAGAGGCAGACAGCGGAGCAATCGGCGGTACAGGTTCAAAAGAGCTGATGGTATTGGCTGAGAGCGGTGAAGATACTTTGGCCGTGTGTGATACCTGCGAATACGGTGCCAATGTCGAAGCGGCACGCCGTGCACCGCGCACTCTAATCCCTGAAGCGCCGCAAGCCGATTTTGCCCGTTTCAAAACCCCCAATATCAAATCGATTGATGATTTGAGCAACTTTTTCCATGTCGATCCGTACTATACCCTCAAAGCGGTGGTTATGCGCGCCGTTTATACCGAGGGGAGCGAGCCGGTTTGTTTCTTTATTCGCGGATGCGATGAGCTTCAAGAGGTCAAAGCGCGAAACAGTGTCGGCGCAATCGATTTGGTCGATATCAGCGAAGCGGAACTTATTGAAATCGGTTTGGTACCGGGCTTTATGGGACCGCTCGATCAGGATAAAATCCGTTTTGTTATGGACAATGATACCCGTAATGCAACCGCGATGATCTGTGGTGCGAATGAAGTAGATTACCATTTCGTCGGTGTTGATTTAAGTGTGATGAACGAAGCCGTATTTGCGGATTTGGTAACGGTGCAAGAGGGGGATGGATGTCCTCATTGCAGCGGCAAGATGGAACATACTAAGGGGATCGAAGTCGGGCATATTTTTAAACTCGGTACCGTCTATTCCGCACCGCTCAAAGCGGAGTATTTGGATGAGAATGGACGATCCCAGCCTTTCATTATGGGAACCTACGGGATGGGAGTCAGCCGCCTAGTAGCAGCGGTCATCGAGCAGCACCATGATGAAAAAGGGTGTATCTGGACCCATGCAACCGCTCCGTATTTGGTCAATGTTATGGTCTCTAATATCAAAGAAGAAGCCCATATGGCGTATGCGGAAGAGTTGTATACTACACTTCAATCTCGCGGAGTTGAAGTGATATTGGATGATCGTAAAGAGCGTTTCGGATTTAAAATGTCGGATGCAGAACTGATCGGATTCCCGTTTACGGTAATCGTTGGAAAAGAGCTTGAAAACGGTTCTGTGCAAATTATGATTCGTGCTACACGCGAGATGATTACCGTCGATGCGGCGAACGTAATGGAAAAAATCGAGGAATTGCTTCGATGATCTATTTCTTGATCTACCTTTTTTTAGAGGTTATGGTCACTACCGATATTGCTTCGCGGATCGGTGGAGTTGCAACATTTATCGAGATTATTGCGAGTGCGGTATTGGGGATTGTAATTTTACTCAATTTCCGCCATACTTTAAGTGAAAATATTCAAGCTTTACAAATGCGTCAGATCGATATGGATGGATTTACTCAACGAAATCTCATGGGACTTTTCGGTGCTATTTTACTGATATTGCCGGGATTTTTAGGCGATATTCTTGGCCTTTTGATGCAATTCACCCTTATCTCAAAACTGTTGATTAACCGTTTTTCGAGAAAATATCAAAAACCAAACCAACCAAAGGAAGATTATGTCATTGATGCCGAAATTATCGACGATACTCCTACTCTCCGCTAGCCTTATAGCGGCGAGTGATGCAGATATAGTCGCATTTTTAAAAAAAGGGATCGGAAGCAATCCTAATGTCTCTAATTTGCAAATTGAAGTAAATGGAAAAAAAGCACTTCCCGGAATGAACGGGTGGCAAGCGTATTTTGTGAGTATCAATGCCGATGTAAAACAAGGCTCCGATAGCCGTCATATCATTCAAAACGGAACGTACTTCGTAAACGGTGATATTATTGCACCGGAGCTTGTTAATCTTAAAACGGGTAGTCGTCTAAATGATACGGTTGCTCCTGATTTTAATACGGCGTTTTACACAAAAGCCAACCTTATCAGCGGCAGTAGCGAAGCCAAAAATAAAGTAGCGATTTTTTCCGATCCGTTGTGCCCCTTTTGCCGTAAATTTGTACCGGAAGCTTTGGATTATATGAGTAAATATCCGCAAATATTTGCAGTTTATTATTACCATTTTCCTCTTACAGGACTCCATCCTGCTGCAGCGACATTGACCAAAGCGGCAATTGCTGCCGAACAAAACGGCACGGACAATGCTGTGATCGGATTGTACAAAGTGGATGTTAATGCCAATGAAAAAGACGATCAAAAAATTCTTGATGCCTTTAACCGTACGTTCAAAACCAAAATTTCCCTTGCCGATATTAAACGTCCTTCGGTGGTAAAACAGTTTGATATGGATCAAAATATTGCACAATCAATGATGGTGGCCGGTACACCGACGGTCTTTTTTAACGGCCAAAAAGATCCCTCTAAAACAAAATACAAAGATGTAAAGGTTAAATAATTGATGAAAAAACTCACCATTGCGACACGCGGAAGCAAATTGGCTCTTTGGCAATCTCATCACATCAAATCGGTGATTGAATCGCATTTCAGCGATGTCGAGGTTGAGCTTAAAATCATTATCACTTCAGGCGACAAGATTTTGGATGTTCCTCTTGCTAAAATCGGAGGTAAAGGGCTGTTTCTTAAAGAGATTGAAGAGTCTATGCTTCGAGGTGAAGCTCAGATGGCGGTGCACTCACTTAAAGACGTTCCGACTGTGATGCCGAAAGGGTTATTGCTTTCTGCTATTACCACGCGAGAAGATGTGCGTGATGCTATGTTGAGTGAAAAATATCCCGATATCGCTTCACTTCCTCAGGGAGCTACTGTCGGTACCTCTTCATTGCGACGTCGTATGCAGCTTGCCATGGAACGCCCCGATTTAGTGATCAAAGATTTACGCGGAAATGTCGATACCCGTATCCGTAAGCTCAAAGAGGGGGAGTTTGATGCTATTATCCTTGCTGCTGCAGGGATTAACCGCCTTGGATTGAGTGAGAACGTAGGATATTTCTATCCGATTTCACTCGATGAGATGCTTCCGGCAATGGGGCAGGGGGCTTTAGGGATCGAGACGATTAATGAGCCGTGGGTACTGGAAATTGTAGAGATACTCAATGATCGAAACACCCATATCGAAACAGCAATTGAACGGGGATTTGTTGACACCTTGCAAGGGGGATGTCAGGTTCCTATCGGGGTAAGCGCACGTGTTCAGGAGAACGGTGAAGTTGTAGTTCGCTCGATACTCGGACTTCCCGATGGCAGTGAAGTGATGGGTGAATCGATTCGTGTTAGCATAGACAATACCGAAGGGGTTGGTGAATCTATGGCCGCACGTTTGATCGATCAAGGGGCGATGGAGCTTTTGCAGCGTGCAGAAGCCATGGCATCCAAGGAATAATATGGATATGAAAAAAACGCTCGATTTACTCAGAGCAAATAATGAATTGCGGGTGATCGATACTCCATTGGATGTGGTACTTGAAATCCCGCATTTAGCTTATGCAGAGGTAAAAAAACAAGACGGCGGAAAAGCACTTCTTTTTACCCATCCGATTGATAAAGCACGCGGAATTACCTATGATACGCCAGTGATTATGAATCTATTCGGATCGTATGCCCGCACGGAATTGCTCTTTGGCAGAGATATCGAAGGGGTTGCAACAGAAATTGAAAATCTTCTCCACATGAAACCGCCTCAAAACTTCAAAGAGAAGTTGGGGATGTTGGGTGATTTGTTCGCGATGAAAGACATTTTCCCGAAAAAGCTTAAAACACGCGGTAGTTGCCAAGAGACTATTAAACAAGGCGATGAGATCAATTTGTACGATTTGCCGATTTTGACCACCTGGGAAGAAGATGGCGGCCCTTTTATAACCATGGGGCAGGTTTATACCCAAAGTCTGGACGGTAACGTTGTCAATCTCGGGATGTACCGCTTGCAAGTGTATGATAAAAATCACTTAGGACTCCATTGGCAAATTCACAAAGATTCATCCCATTTTTTTGACCAGTATCAGCGTGCCGGCAAAAAGATGCCTGTCTCCATCGGAATCGGCGGCGATCCGCTTTATACCTGGTGTGCAACGGCACCGTTGCCGTACGGTGTAAATGAATTGCTCTTGTACGGCTTGGTCAAAAAAGAGACGTTAAAACTGGTACAATCGATCACTACGCCCCTTTATATTCCTGAAGATGTTGATTTTGTCATCGAAGGATGGGTTGATCCTGAAAAACTCGTTCTTGAGGGACCATTCGGAGATCATACCGGATATTACACCCTAGAAGAGCACTACCCGGTTTTAGAAGTAAGTGCGATCACAAATCGAAAAAATCCCCATTTCCTAGCAACGGTTGTCGGTAAACCGCCGCTGGAAGATAAATATATGGGATGGGCCACCGAACGGATATTTTTGCCGCTTCTTAAAACCAATGCAGCGGATTTGATCGATTATCATATGCCGGAGAACGGGGTATTCCATAATCTTATTTTGGCGAAAATGAAGCCCTTGTACAAAGGACATGCGAAGCAATTTATGCATATATTTTGGGGATCAGGGCAAATGAGTTTTGTAAAACATGCCCTCTTTTTTGGAGAAGATGCTCCAAAATTGAACAATTATGAGGCTTTGATTACCTATGCATTGAACCGATTTATCCCTAAATGTATCTTTATCTCTGAGGGGATTACCGATGCTCTGGATCATTCCAGTCCCGAAGCTCTTGTCGGTGGAAAAATGGGGATTGATTTAACCGCTTCATACTCACCTATGGCTCCGATATCGATACAAAGTACCGAGTTACTTGAAAAATTACGACCTTTGATCCCTGAAATATCCGATGTGACACAGTATATGCGTCATACTGCCAATCCTATTACCGTCATTAGTATCTCTAAAGTACGTGCGCTTCGCGAGTGTTTTTCTCTTTTGGAGTCATTGAAAACGTATTTGCGAATTGTTGTTTTTGTGGATGAAGCGAAAAATGATATACACAACCCATACATGCTGATTTGGCGAGTGACCAATAATATGGATGCGGTTCGTGATGTGTATCGCAGTGAATCGATTGTTGCGATAGACGGTACGACTAAAACGGATTTAGACGGATTTGAGCGCGAATGGCCAGGAGATGTAGAGTGTACCCCTTCTGTGGTGCAACGACTCAAAGAGCTTTCACTTTGGGATTTAGATCTAAAATTAGAGCAAAAATATCGTCTATGACGCTTTATTTCCCCTTTTTTAGGGGATTGTAATTAAGCACTTTATTAGATTTAGTAATGTAACATTAATAAAGATTTTATTTAACGAGGAAGACCAATTCCGATGTACAAATTTTATGCTACAGTAGCAATTACTTTATTGGCTGGTTCGACATTGTTAAATGCAGCCACCTACAAAGGGCAAAAAGTTTATATTGAGACATGCAAAGCGTGCCATGGCGGCGGTCAAGCACTTGCCGGATCAAAAAAGCAGCGTGTGTGGGGGAAAATGATGGATAATAAAGGGGAAAAACTTGCCGAAATTCACCTCTCCTCTAAGAAAGCACAACCTTCATGGGAATATTTCAGCAGTCGTAATTACTCCAAAGATGCTAAACATCTTGAAGATTTTTTAGTAGATTATGCGTCTGATAGCGGTAATGTGCCGGCTTGTAATTAATCATCTCCTCCCTTTTACCGCTTTGCGGTAATCTTTTCTAAACCAAAGTTCGCTAAAATACCTCACTTACTTATTATTCGGAGATACTATGGAAAAAATGTGGTCCGGACGTTTCGCGCAAGATGCGTCAACCCTTTTAGAAAAATTTAATGCATCCATTATGTTTGATAAAAAACTCTATCGTGAAGACATTGAAGGCTCAATCGCACATGCTCAAATGTTAACCCATCAGGGTATTTTGACTCATGAGGAACTAAGTGCGATTGAATCAGGGATGGCACAAGTGCTTGAAGAGATCGAATCGGGCGTGTTTGAGTGGAAAATCGGTGACGAAGACCTTCATATGGCGATCGAAAAACGGCTTACGGCAATCGTCGGCGAAGCGGGAAAAAAACTTCATACGGCGCGTAGTCGTAATGATCAGGTAGCGCTCGACTTCCGGCGCTTTGTTTTACGTAAAAACCGTGAAATCGTTGAACAAATCAAATCGTTAATGGGGACGATCCTCGATATTTCGCGCGATCATACTGCAACATTACTTCCGGGTATGACGCATTTACAGCACGCTCAGCCGATTAATTTTGCGTTTCATCTGCTTGCGTATGTTTCAATGTTCAAACGTGATTGCGAGCGATTTGAGAGCAGTGCGGCACGTAATAATATCTCTCCGATCGGATGTGCCGCACTCGCCGGAACTCCTCATAATATTGACCGTGAGATGACGGCTAAAACGCTCGGCTTTGATTCGGTGAGCGTCAATTGTCTCGATACGGTCAGTGACCGTGATTTCGCACTGGAAATTTTGTTTAATATTTCGACGTTAATGATGCATATTTCACGACTGGCCGAAGAGATCATCCTCTGGTCGAGTTATGAGTTTCGTTTTGTGGAACTTTCCGATGCGTATTCGACAGGTTCGTCTATTATGCCTCAAAAGAAAAACCCTGATGTACCGGAATTACTTCGTGGAAAAACAGGGCGGGTAAACGGGAACTTGATCGGTCTTTTGACGGTTATGAAAGGGCTTCCGTTAGCCTACAACAAAGATACTCAAGAGGATAAAGAAGGAGTTTTTGATAGTGTTGAGACCGCTGAAATCTCTCTTGAAATCTTGCGTGAAGCGCTTAAGACGATGACCATAAAGCCTCATAATATGGAACGTGCGTGTAAACTTGGACATCTTAGTGCCACCGATTTGGCCGATTATTTGGTTGAGCATTGTGATGTTCCATTTCGTGAAGCGCATCATATTACTGGGCGCGCTGTTGCGCGTGCCGAAGCCCTTGGAATTGATCTAAGCGATATTGAATTCAAAGAGCTCCATGCCATTGATAATCGTATTAAAGAGGATGTATGTCCCTTTTTGGCGATTGAACACTCCATGAATGCCCGAACATCTCAGGGGGGAACGGCAGAGCTGCGAACCCTGGAGCAAATACTCTATTTTGACCACTATCTAAAAGACGTAAAATAAAGGACAATAGTATGAAAATTACCCTCTCCCATCAAGACGGTATGCGCTTTGAAGCTAAAACTGAAAAAAGCAGTTTTATTATCGACTGTCCTCAAATCTCGCCGATCGAATATTTTCTGAGCGGGATTATCGGCTGCAGTGCAACCGACGTTGTGATGCTTCCGCAAAAACAAGGGTATGAGGTTAAAAATCTTGAAGTGGACGGAGACGTTGTCCGTAATGAGAGTGCACCGCGTAAATTTAATTCCCTACATCTTGAATACCGTTTTGATTCTAATGCCGATGATACTATGGCGGCACGCTGGGTTATGGCAAGCTTAGAGACCTATTGTTCGACGATTAACACCATTCGTGACAGCGTCGTTATTACTTATACGATTAAACACAACGGCACTGTAATTCGGGAGAATGAAAAGATGATCAGCGGTGGAGGAAGTGCCATTGATTTTGGCACACTGCAAGGGTGTAATGCATAGTGCAGTTAAAAAAAAAGGACGCAAGGGTGTGCGAGCTCTCTACCGAAGAGAACTCAGCGTTAGCGTAGCCAATCGGGATTTTATTCCGATGGCGTTTAAATCAGATAATTAAAAAAAGTCTTTTGGATCGGCATCAGCGAAGTGTCCCCATCGGAGTTTTGCTCCGCCGATAAGGTGAAAATGGAGATGGGACACTTCTTGTCCGCCGTTTTCTCCGATATTACTGATAATTCGGTATCCGCTTTGATCGACGCCCAGAGTTTTAGCTACTTCTTGCATGAACGTCCCCATTTTTCCCATCAATTCTCCCGGAATATCGTTGAAACTGTCGTAATGTTTTTTCGGAATTACAAGGACATGGACGGGAGCTTTTGGGTTAATATCATGGAATGCAAAAAAGTCCTCATTTTCTTGGACTAAATTGGATGGGATTTCTCGGTTAACGATTTTACAAAAAATACACATAGGTAACCTCATTTTTTAGGGGTATTGTAGCACATGGCGTAAGGCTTGAAGCTTATTATAAAAGAGAATAGATTACAATACGCGAACTTTAAGACTTTTGGAGACGCTATTTTGCAAGAGTGGTATGACGCTATAAAATCGGCCGATTCGATTGATAAAATTGAAGAGATCCGTATTGCCGTATTTGGTAAAAAAGGGATAATGAACGCTGAGTTCGCCCGTATGAAAGATATTCCCGACGCTGAAAAAGGGATGTTTGCTAAAGAGCTGAATATCCATAAAGAAGGGTTGAACGCTTTATTGGTTGAACGTAAACTCGTATTGGCAATGGCCCATTTGGAAGAAACAATGAAGCGTGAACAGATTGATGTGAGCCTTTATTCAACCACCAGTGAGCGTGGATCGTTGCATCCGGTTATGGAGACAATGGATCGAATCGTCGAGTATTTTATCGCGATGAATTTCTCGGTACAAACGGGTCCAATGGTCGAAGATGATTTCCACAATTTCGAAGCATTAAATCTCCCTAAATATCATCCGGCGCGCGACATGCAGGATACGTTTTATTTCAAAGATTCAAAACTTCTCCGCACCCACACCTCTCCGGTACAGATCAGAACGATGCTGAGTACGAAGCCTCCGATCCGTATGATCGCTCCCGGTTCGGTGTTTCGCCGTGATTATGATATCACCCATACACCGATGTTTCATCAGGTTGAAGGGTTGGTGGTTGAAGAGGCCGGAAAAGTATCCTTTGCCAATCTGAAATTTATTTTGGAAGATTTCCTTAAAACCATGTTCGGGGATGTCGATGTCCGTTTTCGTCCTAGCTTTTTCCCGTTTACGGAACCTTCGGCCGAAGTGGATATTAGTTGTATTTTTTGCGCTGGTGAGGGATGTCGTGTGTGCTCAAAAACCGGCTGGCTTGAAGTTTTGGGATGCGGCATTGTTGATCCGAACGTCTTTAAAGCGGTTGGCTATGAGAATGTCAGCGGCTATGCGTTTGGCCTTGGCGTAGAACGGTTTGCAATGTTGATTCACCGTATCGGAGATTTACGCTCGCTGTTCGAGGGAGACGTTAGATTATTGGAGCAGTTTAGATGATCGTAACAAAAAATTGGTTAGATGAATGGATCGATCTAAGCGGAGTGAGCACGGAGCATCTCCTTAAAACTTTTAATGCTATTGGTTTGGAAGTGGATCGGCACGATGTGATCCGTATTCCGGATAAAGTGGTTATTGGATATGTCGAGAGCTGTGAACGTCATCCGGATGCCGATAAGCTAAATGTATGTCAGGTTAATGTCGGAGAGGGTATTCGTCAAATTGTGTGCGGAGCTTCCAATGTTCGTGCCGGAATTTACATTGCCTTAGCAACGGTTGGAGCAGAACTGCCCGGCGGATTAATGATCAAAGAGGCAAAACTTCGCGGCGTAGAGTCTCATGGGATGATTTGTTCAGCAAAAGAGATTGGGTTACCTCCGATGGGTGAGGGGATCATGATCTTTGATCCGAGTATCGGCGAGCTTGAAGCGGGTAAAGCCCTTAATGCCTATGATGTATTTAATGATGATGTGATTGAGATAGAGTTAACCGCAAACCGAGGGGATTGTTTAAGTATTTACGGTATTGCCCGTGATCTTCGCGCCGCGTTAAATAAGCCGTTGCGGGAAACGCTGAAAAAAGAGAAACCGGAAGGGAGACTCGGGATTGGGCGTTTATTACAACTGCATCATAGCGATATGGTCGATGTGGATCTCCGTTTCGGTGCGGTAGAGGTTAAAGAGCTTGAAACCCCGTTTTTAATAGGACTCCGCCTCGCCTTGATTGAAGAAGTATGCAACAGTGCTATGGATGCAATGTTACTCTATACGACGCACAGTACGGGGGTTATCTTACGTGCATACCCTTTTGAAAAATTTGATGATCCCGATACCGCAAAAGGGATTATAACCCTCGAAAATGATGAGAACGGTTTTGCCGCTTTATACGGCAAAGAGAAAGTTTCCGTTATTGGGGTTTCGCAAGCTAAAGAGGCTCATTTCAGTGCTAAAGAGGGGCTTGCTATTATTGAAGCCAGCTATATACAACCTGAAATCATCGCCAAAAAAATGGGTGAAAACAAAGTTCAAAGCTGTCCCCATTACTATCGCAGTTCACGCGGAAGCGAGCCAAAAATTGATTCGGGGATCGATTATGTAATGGAGCTGTTGGAAACTTATTCTTCTTCTCAGATTTATGCAGGAACCATAGAGCTTCAGTCGGCGTATGAACCTCGTACGGTCAGTATGTGCGAAGAAGAGTTTGAATCGTTTATCGGAATGAAAATCGACAAAACGACGATTACAACAATTTTTAAAAATTTGGGGATGGATATCGGTAAACCGAAAGGATCTACCTTTGCTATCGGTATTCCAAGATTTCGCCATGATATTACGAATAAACAAGATATCGTAGAAGAGATCGTTCGTATTGTTGGGATTGATAATATCCCTTCCAAAGCATTGGTTTTTTCA
Source organism: Sulfuricurvum sp. (assembly GCF_041651515.1). Classification (GTDB taxonomy): domain Bacteria; phylum Campylobacterota; class Campylobacteria; order Campylobacterales; family Sulfurimonadaceae; genus Sulfuricurvum. Next base: position 455,190 of record NZ_JBAZJF010000001.1, on the reverse strand, counting down.
GAAGCGAATCAAATGAGTGATGATTTGTCGGCATACAAAAAAACACGCGAATACCGTCACCGCGCGGCGCAAAGCGGATTTTTTGAGTCTGTTCATTTCGTCTTTAATGAGCGTGCCCAAGTTGAAAAATTCGGGTTTGCTTGTACGGATTCTACTAAAGAGCTTTTAAATCCGATTACTGCGACTTTTGATACGCTTCGTCCGACCTTGTTGGTCGGATTGTTGAATTCGGCTTCTGCCAATGTCAAAGTAAATCAGAAGAAAATTTCATTATTTGAATCAGGGATGGTTTTCGATACCGATCGAAATGAGTCCAAACGGATCGGATTCATTATTTCAGGTCCGATGGAAAATGAAAAAATTGCAAATGCGGGAAAACCTGCACCGGTCGATTTCGCAGCGTTTACCCAACTCATTTCCAATGTAATCGGATCTTTTGATTTGGTTACACATATACCGGTACATACCCTTGCACACCCTTATCTGTGTGCAAAAGTGATGATCGATGGCAAAGAAGCGGGGGAAATATTCCGCGTTCACCCTCATATTGAGGAAGCGTTTGATTTAGCCCAAACCTTTATGTGTGAAATTCATACGGATCTCCTTCCGTATGGGTTAATTGAAGCTGCTCCCTATTCAAAGTATCAAGCATCCTTTCGGGATTTGAGTATTCTGGTCTCTCAAACGCTTACTTTCGATGCGATCAAAGCGGTCATTCAAAAGCATTCGTCTGAACAGATCAAACGCTTTTATCCGGTAGACCGGTATGTATCCGAAGCGTTAGGCGATCAAATGAGTCTTACTCTCCGATTCGTATTGCAGTCGGATGAAAAGACCCTTGAAGAAGAAGATATTAATGCGGCAATGGAGTGGATTTTGAGTGGTCTGCGAGATGAGCTTGGAGTGAGTTTGCGATGACAAAAGCAAAAGTTTATCCTGCACACCCTTTTGTGCTAAAAAGCGATGCAATCGCTCCTGATAAATCGATTTCGCACCGATGTGCAATGTTTGCCGTTCTTGCCGAAGGGGAGAGCCGTATTGAGAATTTTTTACGAGCGGAAGATACCTTTAATACCCTCAAAATCGTCGGTCATCTCGGGGCTGAAATCCATGATGACGGAAAAATTATTACTATTTGTTCTAATGGGATAAAAGAGACATCTGAAATTCTTGATTGCGGCAATTCCGGTACGGGAATGCGTTTGTTTTGCGGGCTCCTTTCCTCAGCTGAAGGACATTTTGTTTTGAGCGGCGATGAGTATCTTAAACGTCGTCCGATGAAGCGGGTTACACAACCCCTTCGAGGTATCGGAGCAAAACTCGACGGTCGAAACAACGGTGATCTAGCCCCCCTCTCTATTCGCGGAGCATCGCTTAAAGCCTTCGATTATACTTCCCCGATTGCGTCGGCGCAGGTTAAAAGTGCAATGATGCTTGCCGCTTTGCGCTCTGATGGAGTTTGTACCTTTAAGGAACCCGAGCTTAGCCGCGATCATACGGAACGTATGCTCAGAGGGATGGGTGCCCAGGTGGAAATAAATGGCCTTGAAACGAAGATTTGGCCATTGAAAGCCCCTCTTTCTCCCTTAAATATCCGCGTCCCTGCTGACCCTTCCAGTGCCTTTTTCTTTGCGGTGGCGGCAGCTATAACTCCGGATTCATCTGCTCTGATTGAAGGGGTTACCCTTAACCCTACCCGTATCGAAGCCTTTAAAGTACTTGAAAAAATGGGTGCTAAAATCACCTATACTCTTATCGATGAACGCTATGAACCGATCGGAAATATTTACATAGAATACGCACCGCTTAAAGCGGTACGTGTCGAAGAAAATATTGCATGGCTGATTGATGAACTTCCCGCATTATCTATTGCTATGGCGTGTGCCAAAGGGACAAGTTATGTCAAAAATGCCGAAGAACTTCGGGTAAAAGAATCCGATCGGATCAAAACGGTTGTTGACAATTTGAATCTGTGCGGTATCGAAACCGAAGAATATCCGGATGGCTATGCGGTAATCGGTGGAGAACTTAACGCTGCATCTATCAAGAGTTACGGTGATCACAGAATAGCAATGAGTTTTTTAATCGCAGGGTTAAAATGCGGTATGGAGGTTGAGGATATCGATTGTATCAACACCTCGTTTCCCAACTTTTTTGAACTTCTTTCACAGTGCGCTCGAGTAGAAAAATGAAAATTCAGCTTGCCGAGAGTTACGGATTTTGCTTCGGCGTTAAACGGGCTATTAAAATCGCCGAAGAGAATAAAAACTCTGCAACTTATGGTCCTTTAATCCATAATGCCAATGAAATCGATCGCCTTAAAAATGATTTTAACGTGGCATTGAGTGAAAATATCAATACATTTAAAGCAGGAGATATTGCGGTTATACGGACTCACGGTATCCCTAAACAAGAACTTTCTCTCTTGAAATCACGAGCGGTTAATGTTGTCGATGCTACTTGTCCTTATGTGACCAAGCCCCAGCAGATTTGTGAAGAGATGTCGGCTCAAGGGTATGATATTGTTATTTTCGGAGATGAAGCACATCCTGAAATCAAAGGGGTCAAAAGTTACGCCGATGAGCATGTTTTTGTTGTAAACAGCGGGGATGAAGTGGATCTTTTACGATTACGGGAAAAAGTAGCGGTCGTTGCCCAAACAACCCGTAAAATTGAAGAGTATCAAGAGATTGTCGGGAAACTGATGGCGACGCACAAAGAAGTCCGAGTTTTTAATACGATATGCAATGCGACGTTTGATAATCAAGACGCCGTTCGGAAACTCTCTCAAGAAGCCGATGTTATGATTATAATCGGGGGGAAAAACTCTTCTAATACGAAGCAACTCCATTCGATTGCAAAAGATTATTGTACGGACAGTTATCATATTGAAAGTCAAGATGACCTTCAAGAGAGCTGGTTTAAGGATAAAAACTTTTGTGGTATCAGTGCCGGTGCTTCTACTCCGGATTGGATTATTGATGACGTAATCAAGCGAATCCAAGCAATTTCAAACTCTTAAAAAAACATCGTCTAAACTCCAAAAAAGCATTTTTTCGCTATAATCAGCCAATTTTTAGTTACAAGGGAATAGGCATGGCTTTCGATAACGAAGCATTTGAAGAAGAAAATTTTGCTGAAATGCTGGAGGCATCTTTCAAAGAGCAAGAATCCACACGCATTACAGAGGGTGAAGTAGTAGAAATTCAAGAGAGTGACAACCGCGCGTTGGTAGGCGTCGGAGAGAAACTTGAGGGGATTATTTCACTGGATGAAATTCGTGATGCGGAGGGGAAACTCCTCTTTAATGTCGGCGATAAAATTATGGTGATGGTGATGGGACACTACAATGAGCGTCCTAAAATCTCGTACAAAAAAGTACTTGAACAAGAGAAAACTTTGGCGTTTATCAATGCGCATAAAGAAGATTTTGAATCGGTAGTCATTGAAGCGTTGGTTACGAAGAAAAATAAGGGCGGTTATTTGCTCGAAGCCGATGATGTCCATTTCTTCCTTCCACGTTCACTTGCAGCGTTTAAAGATACTGACCAAGTGGTTGGTAAAACGATCAAAGCACAAGTGGTTAAAGTGGATGCGGCTGAAGCATCCATTGTTGTCTCTCGACGTAAGCTGTTCAATGATGAGCGCAAGCGTAAAAAAGAGGTCATCGATGCGTTGATGGAAGAGGGTAAAATTATCGAAGGTACCGTTAAAAAGATCACTAGTTACGGTATGTTCGTTGATGTCGGCGGAATTGACGGTTTGGTTCATTACAATGAAATCAGCTATAAAGGGCCGGTTAACCCTTCTAAACTTTATAAAGAAGGGGATGTCGTTACAGTTAAAGCGATTGCGTACGATAAAGACAAACGTCATCTTTCCCTCTCTATTAAAGCGGTACAGCCTGATCCGTGGAGAGAAGTAGAAGAAGCGTTGGAAGAGGGTGATACTATCACCGTTACCGTAAGCAATATCGAGCCTTACGGTATTTTTGTTGATTTGGGTAACGATATTGAAGGATTCCTTCACATCTCTGAAATCACATGGGATAAAAATATCAAACATCCTAAAGATTACTTGACCGTTGGTCAAGAGATCGATGTGGAAGTTATCGAAATTAACTCTAAAACGCATAAGTTACGCGTATCGTACAAACGTCTTCAACCGAAACCGTTTGAAGAGTTCACCAAAAAATTCAAAGAGGGTGATCTTGTTAAAGGGACCGTAACCTCATTGACCGATTTCGGTGCATTTGTGAAAGTCGGTACAGTAGAGGGATTGCTTCATAACCAAGATCTTTCTTGGGATAAAAATGCAAAATGTAAAGAGACCCTCAAAGTCGGAGACGAGATTGAAGTAAAAATTGCCAAGATCAATTCCGAAGACGAAAAAATTTCCTTGAACCGCAAATCATTGGAAGAGAGCCCGATCGATCAATTTGCAGCTAAGCATAAAATGAACGAAGTTCTTACTGCTACGGTACGTGATATTAAAGATTTCGGTGTGTTCGTCTCTATTGACGGCGGTGTTGATGCACTCATTCGTAACGAAGACCTTTATCCGATGACTCCGGAAGAACTGACTATCGGTCAAACCATCGAAGCAGCCATTTTGGTTATCGATGCAAAACGTGACCGTATCCGTCTTTCCGTTAAAAAATTAGAGCGTATTAAAGATCAAGAGATGCTTGACGAGATCAATGACAACGATGCGCACAGTCTCGGTGATTTGATTAAAGATAAATTGAAATAAATCGATGCGACGATTTGCCTACTGGCTGTTTCCCCTTATAGCGGTTTCGGTAGCGGCATTCATCGTTATGTTTATGTTTCAAATGAATGCAGCCTCACCGGAATCATCGGGTGAGGCCCAAATGCAAATACAACAGCGTACAAAAACCACACCGGATGAGAGCGTTGGATGGCTTGAACGTTTCTCATTGGGAGAAGATAAAGGATACATGTATCCGGTGAATGAGCTGACCTTAAAGCTGGATACACCCAATGTTCCAGAGAGTCCTACTCATTAATCTCGCTATATGTCTCTTGTAACAAAACTAAAAACCTACCAAATTACGGCGATCGTCTCGCCGGTCATAGAGGAAAAGTAATGGAAAAATTTAAAATTGTTGTATGTGATCATATCCATGAAGAGGGATTAAACTTACTTCGTCGTGATGACAAGATCGAGATGATTTTCGCTGCTGATATGGATAAAACTGCACTTTTAGATGTTATTAAAGATGCAGATGTTGCAATTACCCGTAGCTCAACGGATGTTGATGATAAATTTATCAATGCTGTCAAAGGGAAAATGAAAGCTATCGTTCGTGCCGGTGTCGGGGTTGATAATGTCGATATTCCGGGATGTTCAAAAGAGGGGATTATCGTTATGAATGTCCCTACCGCTAATACCATTGCTGCGGTTGAACTTACCATGACGCATATGCTCTCCTGTATGCGTATGTTTCCGTATTCTCACGATCATTTGAAAAATCAACGTGTGTGGAAACGTGAAAAATGGTACGGGTATGAGCTTAAGGGTAAAAAACTCGGTGTTATCGGTTTTGGTAATATCGGAAGCCGTGTAGGTATCCGTTCTAAAGCGTTCGAGATGGATGTTATCGCGTATGACCCTTATATCCATCCGTCCAAAGCAACCGATGTGGGTGTTAAATATACTACCAATTTTGATGATATTTTAGCGTGTGACATCATTACTATTCACACTCCGAAAAATAAAGAGACCATCGGAATGATTGCTGCGGATGAAATCGCTAAGATGAAAGACGGCGTTGTTCTGATCAATTGTGCACGCGGTGGATTGTACGATGAAGATGCGCTGTATGATGGTCTTAAATCAGGAAAAATCCGTTTTGCCGGTATTGATGTATTTAACAAAGAACCTGCTATTAATAATAAACTGCTTGATTTGGACAATATCTGTGTCTCTCCACATTTGGGTGCCAATACCTTTGAATCTCAACTCGGTATTGCTCTTGAAGCAGCACAACAAGCGATAGAAGCGGCAAAAGGGATCGCATATCCTCATGCATTGAACTTGCCGATCGATGAGACGAAGATTCCTGCATTTGTGAAACCGTTTTTGGAAATGGGTCAAAAAATAGGATTTTTAGCTTCACAAATGAATAAAGCGCCAATTGTCTCAATAAAAGTAAGCGGACGAGGTGATATTGCCGAATACGTTAACTCTTTGGCAACCTTTGTAACTGTTGGCGCATTGGCTGATATTTCAGGGGATACGATTAATTACGTCAATGCTGATTTTGTCGCCAGTGAGCGCGGTATCAAGATCGAGACGGAAGAACTTCCGGCAAGTATCGTATACAAAAATCTTGTAACCGTTAAACTGACTACGGATAAAGATGTTATCGAAATTAGTGCAACGATGTTCAATGACGATGTACAGCGTATTGTCGATATCAACGGTTTCGGTGTCGATGTTGAACCAAAAGGGAATATGATCCTTTTCAAAAATACCGATGTACCGGGTGTTATCGGACAAGTGGGCACATTACTTGCCGCACATGAAGTTAATATTGCCGATTTTCGTCTCGGACGTAATAAAAGTGGCGAAGCCCTTGCCGTCATTATCGTCGATTCTGCGGTTAACGATAAAACAATCAAAGAGCTCTCAAGCCTTAACGCTTGTATTAGTGTTTCTTACGCTCGAATGTAATCTTTTTCCCTTCGGGGAACCCCTCTTTATACTTTCTTGATACTTCCACACATCATCCTGAGATCGCGCTGATAAAAATCAATTTATAATTCTTGTTATAGAAATCCTATTCTAAAGGGACGTTATGACATTACGAGAACGTATTAAAAGTGAGATGATGGTAATCAAATCACTGGGTGTTGTGTATGGAGATATCGGAACCAGCCCGATCTATACCTTTGCTGTTATTTTGCTCTTGGTACAGCCAACGAGTGAGACAATTTTTCAAATACTATCGATGGTATTTTGGACGATGCTTATGCTTGTCACCGTTCAATATGCGTGGTTGGCCACCAGCCTCTCCAAACGGGGTGAGGGGGGAACGGTGGTATTGGTTCAACTCCTCCTTCCCTATCTTAAAGGGGCGCGTATCACCGCTATTGTGGGGGCATTGGGTTTTCTCGGCATATCACTGATGATCGGGGATGGGGTTATTACCCCTGCGATCAGTATTCTGAGCTCCGTTGAGGGGATTGCATTGATCCCAGGATACGAGGAGACCCCGAAAATTATATTGCTTCTCATCGCGGCAGGAATTGCGTTTGCCCTCTTTGCCGTTCAGAAAAAAGGGGTCGAAAAAGTCGCCAGTGCATTCGGTCCGATTATGGTCGTGTGGTTTTTTGTCCTTGCTTTAGGGGGCGGCTACTATCTCCTCCAATCCCCCGAAGTGTTAAAGGCAATCTCACCGCTCTACGCGATCGATTTTATTGTTCAGCACCCCTATATCGCTTTTGTAGTGTTAGCTGATGTCCTCTTATGTGCGACGGGAGGTGAAGCATTATACGCCGATATGGGGCATCTGGGTCGTCTTCCGATCCTCAAGGGGTGGTTATTCGCCTCAATAGCGCTACTCATCTCCTATTACGGGCAAGGGGCATTTTTACTCTCCCACCCCGAAGCGGCAAAAGCGCCGTTCTTTGAACTCTATCACACGCTCGTTCCGAGCTTATACGTTCCGTTGGTATTGTTGAGCGTTATCGCGACGGTTATCGCCTCACAAGCGATGATCAGCGGTATTTTCTCCGTTCTCTATCAGGCGATGACGACCCGTATCTTCCCGCATTTCAATGTTAACTACACCTCCAACGAATTGCGCAGTCAAATCTATGTCGGTTCGATCAACTGGTTTTTGTTTATCTGTGTCGTCGCGATGCTCTTTATCTTCGGTGAATCGGGAAAATTGGCGGCGGCATACGGACTCTCGGTTGCGGGGGCGATGAGTATCACGGGGGTACTGATGAGTATGATTTTCATGTATAAACGCCAATATCTCAAAATGGCGGTTTCCATCATCGCGGGACTCACGAGCCTAGTGTTCTTTGTCTCATGTTGGCTAAAAATTCCAAATGGCGGGTATTGGTCCCTCATCATAGCCTCGGTTCCACTCTTTATCGTGATCCTCTATACCCAAGGGCAAAAACGGCTATACGCCTCATTCGTACCGATTGATAAGGATCTTTTTTTAGCAGAATACCTTAAACGCTATGCGCAGGGGTTCCATGTGGAGGGTACGGCTCTCTTTTTTGCCCGTCATGCCGATGCGATTCCTGCTTATATCTCTAAAACAATGTTTCAAAACGGGATCATGTATGAGCGTAATATCATCGTAACAGTGCACCCCTCTTATGAGCCACACGGGATTATCAGTGAACTTTCACCCATTGGTGAGGGGCTTGATTTATTGAGTATCCGGCCGGGGTACATGGAGACGTTGAACGTTGAAGCCCTTTTACGTGAAAAAAATATCGATGAGCGAACGATTTTTTACGGTGATGAGGAGATAGTATCTGAAAGCTTACTATGGAAAATCTTTGCCTTTATCAAAGATGTCTCCCCAAATTTTGTCAGCTTCTACCATTTCCCGCATGAGAAATTGATCGGAGTTGCCCGCAGAGCGGAGATTTAACGATGAAAATATTGGCTTGTATTCTTTTGGGTATGTCACTTTTTGGATCGGATTTTCTCCCTGAGCGGCAAATGCAAACGGTCTCTCAAACGCCAGAGTCGTTGATGTGGCAGGACGATGAGCAGGTTTCGGAGCAAAAAATGAGTTATAAAAGTGCCATGAGTTATTGCGAATCGCTCGGACTAGGGGATATGACCGACTGGCGTATGCCGACTCGATCGGAGTTAATGCGGATTGTTGATACACAGCGTACACCGACAATCTTCCCTGTTTTTGCCCATACGGCAACGGAGTGTTATTGGACCATGTCGAAAGATCAAAATAACCGTGTAAGCTTTATCGATTTTGCAACAGGTAAAGCGATGAATGTCATTGGGATAAATCATTCATGCTTGATTCGATGTGTCCGCAAGACGAAATAGAATATAATTCAGCTATGTACCCGATAATACCCCCATTTTTGCTCCTGATAGCTCTATCCCTGATCTCCAAACTCTTTAGCGAGGAGCTCCAACTGGTCAATATCGGGATGATCCACCTAATCCCCATCCTTTATGCCGCAATGCGGCTAGGGCGTAGAGATACATTGATCATTTCATTGGCTTCTGTACTCTCATTTGATTTCTTTTTTATCCCGCCGACATTAACATTTACGGTACATGATGTCCGTTATATTTTCAGCTTTGCAATTATGATCGTGGTAGGACAAATTGTTTCATGGTTGAGTGCACGGGCTGCTATTGCCAAAGAGCTGGAGACGTCTGAGCGGCTTCAAGAGACCCTTTTAGGGTCACTATCGCATGAGCTCCGTACACCCCTTGCCGCCATTATGGGTGCATCGTCTGGTTTGCTTACCGAAGAACTCGATCTTAATCCTGAGCAGAAAAAAGAGCTTTATTGGACAATTGATAATGGTGCCCATCGGATGCGACGTTTGATTGATAATCTTCTCGATACCGCCCGTATCCAAAGCGGTATGTTAAAGCTCAAGATGCAAGAGTGCTATATTCCCGATCTATTGGGAAGTGCTCTTTCCAAAACCGAGAATGTTTTTCCGGCGACTTTGATGATAGAGGAGGGGCTGTCCTCGATCCAAGGGGATGCTGTTTTGATCGAACAGGCGCTTTTTAACCTGTTGGAAAACGCATTTAAATACGGTGATGCTGTAAACGTTGCGGTAGAACACGACCCTAATGGGATAATGGTCCGTATATGCAATACGGGTTCTATTCCACCGGAACATGAAGCTTCTATGGCATGGAAAGCATTTTCGAGATTGAGTAACGTACGTGGTGAAGAGGGGATTGGATTGGGGCTGTATGTGGCTTATCGAATCGCCAAAATGCACGGTGGAAGTGTTGAGACAATGAGTGATGGGATAGTATTTTGTGCGACGATGCGACTTTTGCATAGAGGTGAGGGATGAAAGAGACAATTTTGGTAGTAGATGATGACAGTGCAATCCGCAAACTTCTTGAAGTGGCACTGGGTGCAGCAGGATATCATCCCGTCTGTATCGCTACAGGCAAAGAGGGGCTCAATCGTGCAGCAATCGATGCTCCGGCATTGGTACTGCTTGATTTAGGATTACCCGATATGGATGGTAAAGAGTTTTTGAGTCGCTTTCGTGAATGGAGCCAATCGCCCGTGATTGTCCTCTCCGCCCGTTCAGGTGAAAGTGAGAAAATAGCGGCATTGGAGGGGGGGTGCGATGATTATTTAACCAAACCGTTCGGTACCGGAGAACTTCTTGCCCGTATCAAAGCAGCGCTTCGCCGTCGTGGCAACAGTATGGACGATTCTTCTGCCGGTTTACTGAGTGATAATCTCTCATTGGATATTACTTCCCATACGGTGATGCTTGATAAGGAAGAGCTAAAACTGACACCTAAAGAGTTTGAACTCCTCAAGATTTTGATGCAAAACAGTGGTAAAGTCCTCACCCACGCATGGCTGCTTAAAGCGATATGGGGGGTAGGATATCAAAATGAGACACACTATCTACGGGTTTTTATTAATCAACTCCGCCAAAAGATCGAAACCGATTCTGCCCGTCCAAAGCGGATTATTACCGAGACTGGGATCGGATATCGGTTTGTGAAGTAAGGTTTTCTGATGCTTCCTTTATCATTTCTTAATACAAAGCTTATGAAAATCACCATATAATAAAAAACGGCTTCTATTTGCAAGGAAATCAATGACTTTAAAAGAACGCATTAAAAATGAAATGATGGTGATTAAATCACTCGGGGTCGTGTATGGTGATATTGGAACCAGCCCCATCTATACTTTTGCGGTTATATTACTCCTCGTACAACCGACAAAAGAGAGCGTATTTCAAATTCTATCCATGATTGTATGGACATTGACAATGCTTGTTACGGTACAGTATGCGTGGCTGGCAACCAGTCTTTCCAAAAGAGGAGAGGGGGGGACGGTAGTGCTCGTACAAATTTTACTCCCCTATCTCAAAGGAGCCCGTTTAGCCGCACTTGTCACTGTATTGGGATTCCTCGGTATATCGCTGATGATCGGAGATGGGGTTATCACTCCTGCTATCAGTATCCTGAGTGCCGTTGAGGGGATTATGTTAATTCCGGGATATGAAAGTACCCCGAAACTGGTATTGCTCATTATTGCCACTGGGATCGCATTTGCACTTTTTGCCGTTCAGAAGAAGGGGGTTGAAAAAGTCGCCAGTGCATTTGGTCCGATTATGGTGGTATGGTTTTTTGCTTTGGGGATTGTCGGCGGGTACTTTATCTTCCAAAATCCTGAAGTGCTCTATGCTCTTTCACCGTTTTATGCGGTGCAATTTATTATCCAACACCCGTTTATTGCTTTTGTTGTTTTGGCTGACGTTTTGTTGTGCGCAACGGGAGGGGAAGCCTTATATGCCGATATGGGGCATCTCGGACGGCTTCCCATCCTGAAGGGGTGGCTTTTTGCTTCAGCGGCATTGATATTATGTTATTACGGACAGGGTGCATTCTTGCTTTCTCATCCTGATAGTGTAAAAAGTCCGTTTTTTGAGATGTTCCACGCTTTTGCACCGACACTCTATATTCCATTAGTAATATTGGCTATTTTTGCAACGGTTATTGCCTCACAAGCAATGATTAGCGGTGTTTTTTCGGTGCTGTATCAGGCAATGACGACTCGTATTTTCCCCCATTTCAACGTTGATTACACCTCCGATGAACTTCGCAGCCAAATCTATGTCGGATCAATCAACTGGTTTTTATTCTTTTGTGTCGTTTTAATCCTTTTTGATTTTGGAGAATCGGCTAAACTCGCCGCAGCGTACGGTCTTTCTGTCGCGGGAGCAATGAGTATTACGGGTATTTTAATGAGCATGATTTTTATGGTTAAACGAGAATATTTGAAAATGAGTGTTGCAATGTTTACCGGTTTAATGAGTTTTGCTTTCTTTGTTTCCAGTTGGATGAAGATCCCTCATGGGGGCTATTGGTCATTGATTATTGCCTCTGTTCCTCTTTTTATCATTGTTCTTTATACCCAAGGGCAAAAGCGTCTTTACGCCTCTTTGGTTCCCGTGGATAAAGATGTTTTTTTAGAGGAGTATTCCAAACGCTATCGATCGGGAGATCACGTAGCCGGAACTGCCCTTTTCTTTGCCCGTAATACCGATGCTATCCCTGCGTACATTGCTAAAACGATGTTTCAAAACGGTATTATTTACGATTATAATCTTATCGTTATTATTAAAACGTCGCATGACCCTCATGGGATATCCAGTGAACTTTCTCCCTTGGGTGAAGCGCTGGATTTGTTGATTATACGTCCGGGATATATGGAAAAACTCAATGTTGAAAAGTTATTGCGTGAACGAAATATCAACGAACGCTCAATTTTTTACGGAGATGAAGAGATTGTTTCAGACAGTTTTATATGGAAAATATTTGCTATGATTAAAGATCTGTCACCGAATTTTGTGAGCTTTTATAATTTCCCGCATGAAAAACTGATTGGGGTCGCACGTCGGGCGAAGATTTAAAGCTTGATACTTTCCTGACACGATCTGCGCTACACTTTCCGCATGAAAAAGACACTTTTAATTTATGTGGCGTTAATCCTTTTCTTCGGGATCGCCATTGCGGGAATTCTCCATTACGGAACGCTTTTAGAGAGCCATCTATTCTCTGAAATCATCGCCCCTGCGGCTTCGTCGCTACCTACAACGATTGGTGATACGTTTCTCAAACAGCTTCATCATCCACTCCCTCTGTTGCTGATTCAGTTTATTGTTATCATGGTGGTTACACGGCTGTTTGGCTATCTGGTCTCCTTTGTTGCTCAACCCACCGTTGTGGGTGAGATTATTGCGGGAATTATCCTCGGTCCCTCACTCATGGGAGCATTGTTTCCCGATATGTTTATCGCTCTTTTTCCCAAAGATTCACTCGGCAACCTCCATCTCATCAGCCAACTGGGATTGATCTTTTTTATGTTTGTCGTGGGGATGGAGCTGGATTTCGATAAAATCAAAAAACAATCGAGTGCTTCGGTATTTATCAGCCATGTCAGCATCATCTTCCCTTTTTTCTTGGGGGTGGCATTGGCCTACTGGCTCTATCCGATCTTCGCACCCAAAAACATCTCGTTTATCCCTTTTGCCCTGTTTATCGGTATAGCAATGAGTATCACCGCATTTCCCGTACTGGCGCGGATTATCAAAGAAAAAAATCTCAGTGATACGAATTATGGGTCGATGGCAATCACCTGTGCCGCTGCCGATGACATTACGGCATGGTATATCTTGGCTTTGATTATCGCCATTTCCGTTTCAGGATCACTCAGCTCCTCTTTCGTGTTATTGCTCCTCATCGCCTTGTATGTCGTTATTATGTTTTACGTCATTCGCCCCCTTTTCGCCAGAATCGGACATGCTCAGAGTGAACGGCTCAGTATGAACGGGATGTCGTTTATCATCGTCTTGCTACTCCTCTCCTCTCTCGCTACCGAAGCGATAGGAGTTCATGCGCTGTTTGGTGCGTTTATGGCGGGGGCGATGATGCCCTCATCGACCGTATCGAGACTTAAAGAGCTCATTGCGCCGCGCTTGGAATACGTCAGTCTATTAGTATTACTGCCCCTCTTTTTCGCCCTAACAGGATTACGCAGTGAAATCGGCTTGCTCAACAGTGTAGATGCGTGGCTGATCTGCGGCGGAATCATCGTTCTTGCGGTGTTTGGTAAACTCTTCGGAAGCGCACTTGCCTCCAGATACATGGGATTTAGCTGGCGCGATTCGTTTGCTCTGGGGACACTCATGAACACACGGGGGCTGATGGAGTTGGTCGTTCTGAATATCGGGTATGAGATGGGGATACTTTCGACTGAATTATTCACCATGTTTGTCGTCATGGCACTGGCAACAACCATTATGACCGGACCGTTTCTAAATCTCATCACCCGTGGATTCAAAGAGAATAAAGTCGTCGAAACGATGCAAAAAAGTATAATCGATCTCCTCTCTCACGAACTGCGTACACCGCTGACTTTGATACGAGGAGCTGCCAGCAATTTATCCAATCCCCAATTCGCACTTGAAGATAAGGATAAAGAGGAGATGGTGCAGACCATTGTAGAGGGGTCACGCCGTATGGAAAAAGTGATCGATAATTTACTGGTTAACGCGCGATTTCGTGAGGGAAAAACACCTCTGAACCGGACAATGGTGCGATTGGAAGAGGTGGTTTCATCGGCTTTGGCGGTAGCTGAAAATGACTGGAATCGACAGGCTAAACTCTCCTTTTCACCTGATATCCCACCCCTGTCTGCTGATATTGCCTTGCTTCAGTTAGCGATCGGTAATCTTTTGGATAATGCGTTTAAATACGGGGATGAGGTGAGTGTTGAGATGAGCAGTGCGTTTAATGAAATCAACTTGGTTATTTGCAATAACGGTGATCTCCCCACCGCTGATATGATAGTAAACCTTGGAAATACACCCGGTAGGCTTGATAATGCGCTGGGAAAACCGGGTTCAGGGATCGGCTTGCGTCTTTCGCAAAATATCATTGAGGTTCATGGCGGAAAATTAACGATAGATATGGAAAACGATCATTTCTGCGTTCGAGTAAGCCTTCGGAGTGAGTCGTGATTTCTAAAATTTTAATCGTTGATGATGATCCATCCATACGACGGTTGCTGGCTATGACCATTGCATTCGCAGGATTTATGACGGAGATGGCATCAACGGCAAAAGAGGGGTTAAAAAAAGGAATCGATGATCATTTTGATTTGATTTTACTCGATTTAGGATTGCCCGACATGAGCGGGGTTAAATTTTTAGAGCGTTATCGCGAGAATAAACAAACCCCTGTCATTGTCGTTTCCGCAATCCACGATGAAGCGGATAAAATTGCTGCGCTCAATGCGGGGGCAGATGATTATGTTACCAAACCGTTTAATGCAGACGAACTGATTGCCCGTATAAAAGCAAATCTGCGTCGTGTCCCTCCTGCTCAGGAAGTTTCACCACTTTTAGTTGTTGGCACAATGCGTATGGATGTTACGAACCGAATCGTAACGATAGCGGATGAACTCATCAAGTTGACCCCGAAAGAGTTTAAACTTCTCCGCATATTTATGGAGAATCAGGGAAAAGCATTGACTCATTCATGGCTGCTTAAAGCAATTTGGGGAGTTGGGTATCAACATGAGACGCACTATTTACGCGTTTTTATCAATCAACTCCGCCAAAAGATCGAAACCGATTCTGCCCGTCCGAAATGGATCATCACCGAAACGGGTATCGGGTATCGGTTTGTTGGGTAAGATTCATATTATTCTACTCGAGCATGATGTGTGGATCATCAATTTATAGAGTTGTGCTATACTTTTTACACCAATAATTTATGAGGTCGCACCATGACTACGACATTCAGACTCAACACAGATGAGATGACCCCCGCTTTCTTCGATTCTTTGAAACTCCTCTTTCAGGGAAAAGAGATTGAAATAATCGCCCGATCAATAGATCCGGAGTTTGAACGTGAAAAAGAAGAGTACACGCAAGCTCTTCGTGAAGTCGAAATGGGAAATAGCTATCCAATAAACGAAAGTTTTTGGGAGAAAATGCACGCATCCATCGAAGCTGTCTAACAACGATGCAGCTGAAAAGAAGCGAAAAGTTCGCCGAGGATTTGGAAAAAATCCTCATCTATATTGCCAAAGACTCTAAACCCTCAGCACACCGATTTGTTAATGAACTTTACGAAACGCTTTACAGCATTGAACCCTATCTTTACAAATACCGTAAATCCATCTATTTTGACGACGAAACGATCCGAGATTGTATTTTCAAGGGGTATGTGATCCCTTATAAAATTTCCGATACTAAAATTGTTTTATTGGGGATGACAAAATACCGTAGAGGGTTGTAGAGTTAATACTCTTCCGTCATACCCTATAGGGGACGAGTACCTCTACGAGGTTCCCGCAAAGGTGGGAATCCAGTTATCTTTTGAATATATTTTTAGCATCTTCAATGATTGAAAATATGATACACGTGATACTAAATGAGAAAAATCGGAAATTCCGAATTTTCTATCAAACCTACTAATTTTTTCTCGCTTACATTTTCAAAGTTGGCGTGTATAGCGTCAGTCTGCATTCCACCTCAGGAGAGGTGGAACGAGAGAAAATATTTTTTATATCTTAATATGTGCAATTATCCAAAGATAATGCAATAAATCTTGTTTTATAATGGAATTGATGATAAAAAAATATGAAATCAATATTTATGATATAGATAAGTTTTTAACTCTCGTAAATAAAGAGGTTCAAAAATATATTGAAGACTATCATTTTGCATACCAAGCAGTCGAATATATTGATCCACTCAAACCAAGCAAAGAGCCTGATGTTTTTTTCTCCAAACATTTTAAGTTTACATATCAAAATGAATTTCGCTTAATTTGGGTACCAGAAAATCCATCAATGGATATTGAACCATTTTTTATTGAGATTGGAAATATGGATGAATATGCTAAATTGGTTGTTTTATAAAATCAAATAGTGGAGTAATAGATAGATATGTAAATATATTGAAAAATAAATAAGCAAAAAATAAATTGAACACCATAAAAACAAAATAGCGAATATAGTCTCTTTTTAGCCCCTCTAAGTTATAATAAAACCATAATATTTAATGATGAATTTACCTGCAAGGGTAGCACAATGTCCGATTAGGTCGGGAATGACGAAATGCTGTGGAGATGCGATGAATACGGAAGAACTAGGAGCAATACTAAACGATAAAAAGAAGCTCCTCTCCGAAATCTATTTCGAACTCCAACTAGCATGTGAAGAAAAATACGGACCTGATACCATTGTTATCATCGAAGTAGGGTCATTTTTCGAGATTTATGAGGTCAATAATGCTGAATGCAAGGTTGGCCGAGCGAAAGAGGTCGCCGAGTTCCTCAATATCCAGCTTACCCGTAAAAATAAAACTATTTTAGAGAACTCCATCCAAAACCCTCTCCTCGCAGGGGTTCCGACCGTCTCCATCGAACGGTATCTCAGCCGTCTCGTGCAGTCGAAAAAATACACCATTGTCCTCGTCCGTCAGCAGGGGGAAGTTCCTCATATCCGCCGTTATATCTCCAACATCATCTCTCCGGGGACAAATTTCGATTATATTGCCGAAGCAAGTGAGAACTATATCGCTTCACTTTTGATCGATCAAAACAATGGGGTTTACTCGGTCGGTTACTCCGCTATCGATGTCGGGACGGGAAAAACCCTGATCAATGAAATCCACGGAACCCGTGAAGACAAAACGTATGCTCTGGATGAAGTGTTTACCCTCTTGCAAAGCTATCAAACTTCTGAGGTTGTAGTGACGTTTTGTGCCGGAGATATTGATCGTGAGGAAGTGAGCCGCTATCTGGAGATCAAAAATCATCACCGTACCTCGATGAATGAAAAGCGGCTGCGGATCGATTACCAAAACGAGCTTTTTGAGCGGATTTATCAGATACGCTCACTTCTCAGCCCGATCGAGTATCTCGATTTGGAACGCTACCCCTACGCCTCCGAATCGCTCTGTATTCTGATCAACGTTATTATCGATCACGATGCCCTAATTATCGAAAAGATGAACCGTCCTACGTTTTTGGGGACTTCTCGCTATATGTATCTGGGGAACAATGCGGCAGAACAGTTGGGGATTATTTCGCGTGATCATGATGAGATGACGCTGCTCAAACTCATCGACAAAACCTCTACGGCGATGGGGAAACGGTTGTTGCGTGAGCGGCTGCTCAATCCGATCTGTGATGTGAAACTCCTCGAAGAGCGGTACGATTTGATCGATAAGATGAGTGATCATATCGCGCCGTTTGAGACGAAACTCAAAGAGGTATACGATCTTGAACGGATACTTCGCCGTTTGAAACTCGGAAAGCTCCACCCGTTTGAGCTTGCCTATTTTTACGCGTCGCTGAGTGCAGCGGAGAGTCTATTTGCGGATGCTGCACGTTTGGGCGTTGTTTATGATAAGTCGAGCGCACAAGAATGCGCCCATTGCGCCTCGGAGCTACGACGGATATTTAATATTGAAGCGTGTGCTAAATTTAGACGCGATCAAGTGGATGAGAATCTCTTTAACGAGGGGATCGACCCCTCTATCGATGCGCTGGAACAGCTCCAAAGCAACAACGTCTCAAAATTGGATACGATAATAGAACATATCGACACCTTTTTCGAGTCGGGCGGTTCGTACGCGCAGGTTGGATGGCTGGAGAGTGAAGGATATCATCTGTTGATGACCCGTAATCGCTATGTAAGCGTTGAAGAAGCATTACATAACAGCTTTTTCACACTGGAGGGTCAGCACTATTTTTTCCGCGATTTCCAGATTCGTAAACTCAAAACCAGTGTCAAACTCTCCTCAACACTGTTGGATGAACTCTCCATTGAAAATGCCGGAGCTAAATCACGGATGATCGCTCAGGTCAAAGAGCGCTACCGTGAACATCTTGAAGAGATTGAGCGGCGCTTTTCCCATGCGATAGAGCATCTGATCTCATTTCTTGCGGTTGTGGATGTCAGTTTGAGCGGTGCAAAATGTGCAAAACAATATCGTTATATCCGTCCTAGCATTGTCCCCTCATCTAAAGCATTTATCGAAACGGTGGGGCTTCGTCATCCTCTCATCGAATCACGTGAAGAGAACGGTATTTTTATTCCGAATGATCTCTTTTTGGGAGCGGCAGAATACCATACCTATGAGGAGCATTCGACATTAGAAAACGGTGAGGATGTTAAAGGGGTATTGTTATACGGCATCAATTCCAGCGGTAAATCATCTCTTATGAAGAGTATCGGGCTCTCGGTCGTGATGGCGCAGGGGGGATTTTTCGTCCCGTGCGCGATGATGCGTTTTTCTCCGGTCGATAAGCTCCTCACCCGTATCGTCTCTAAAGACAATCTCTACAAAGGGCTTTCAACGTTTGCGGTGGAGATGCTGGAACTGCGCAATATCTTCAACCGTGCGACGGAAAACACTCTCATTCTCGGAGATGAGATCAGCCACGGGACCGAGACCGAATCGGCACTTGCTATCGTGGCAAGTGCTATCCTTAAGCTTCGAGAGATTGGTAGTATGTTTATCTTTGCAACCCACCTGCATCAACTCTCTTCACTGGAAGAGATCAAGAAAGCGCGTGAGATTGTTTTGCTTCATTTAGGAGTTTACTACGATGAAGCGAGTGATAAACTGGTGTATGACCGTAAGCTCAAAAGCGGGAGCGGCTCAACCCTCTACGGACTGGAGTTTGCCAAATCGCTTCATATGGATGAGACCTTTTTGAAAAAAGCGTACGAGATTCGGGGACGGATTACCGACAAAACCCACGAAGCCTCGATGCTCAAACGTGAGAAAAAGAGTCGCTATAACAACAAGCTCTTTCTTACGAAATGCGCGTTGTGCGATGAAGCGGTAGATGAGGTGCATCACATCGTCCCTCAGGCGAATGCCGATGATGGCGGTTCCATCGGACATTATGGGATGAATCATCGATATAATTTAATACCTCTGTGTTCAAAGCACCACCGCCTCGTCCATGATGGGAAGATTGCCATCCACGGATTTGTGATGAGCGAAGAGGGCTTACAGCTCAGATATACCGAAAATACTTTTTTTACTAAAAAATAGATACAATTTACCTTATTCATTAAAAGGGTTGATATGAAAAAAAGTTATACTAGTAATGTTTTGTCTAGTAAATTTATGAGTTTAGTATGTGTTGCGGCGTTCTTAAGTCCTGTCGCAGGTTATTGCAGTGCTGATAAATTTATAGATAGTGGTGACTATAAAGCAAAAGATTTTAAACAATGTATTATCTCAGACTACAGTGATATGGTTGAGGGTGATGATATCAAATGGGAGTGGGCAGCAGCAGATACCAAACTTGCCGATTTTAAATTGAATTTACGTAAAGTAGAAAATAAATCGGAAAAAGAGAAAAAATCGGTAACAGATATGGTCAAATCAACTTTTCAAAAAGTTTTAAAAGATACTAAAACAGGTAAAGGTCAACCACTCAATATTGATGTATGTATCTATGAGACCCAAGAATTTAGTCCGGGCAAAGCATGGATTCCGTTTGTAGGTGGTCACGAGGCACAAGCAGGAATTGGAGTTGAGATGGTTTTAAGTGATAAAAATAGTAAAGCTATTGCAAAATTTAGACATTTTGCTCGTGAAGGTGCTAGAGTAGAAGATGCTGCCAATGAAGCAGCTGAAGATTTATTTAAATATATTTCTAATCATTAAAGTAAAACTGTTTTCACGCCATCACTTTATGCAAGGGGCGTGAATAGGGCTGGATGAGCTGTCCATAGATTTTCGGAATATCAAGGATGGATATCATCTCATTTCCGAAATCTTCGGCGCGATCTGGGATAATTACCGCTTTGGTTAGTGAATTTTCATTTTTTAAGACATTGCTGTAATGACTGATGGATCGGATCGGAATTTCAGGGCTGCTGTAGATAGCATCCACTGCTAGTCCGAGATAAACCACCTGTTTTTCGATAACCGCTTTTACGAGAATGATAGTGTCACGCTCTTTGTCATATTTTTTCTCCATCCCAAGCAATTTAGCGAGAGATATAACACTTACCATCCGTTTGTCATAGCTTATGACGCCCAAATTGTATTCACTGGCATGTAATATCGAGGTGAGCTCTTGATGCGCAAGCGAACATACGACATTTTTCGATTCGATCGCAAAGAGGGAACCACCGACAAAAAAAGTTGATATTTCGGAGGTCTCTTCGGCTCCGTTTGCTTTAGGGTAGGTATAAATACGTTGCTCCGGTGCTTCGTTTTCAATCGCTTGAATTTCACCGATAGGGCGGTATAGAAGGGCGATAATATCGTTATCGTAACCGTCGCTTTGTTTGTACTCTCGATACCCATTGGAGCAGGTTGCACCGATAGCATAATAGACTCCGTTATAGGGGAGAATTTGCGCATCGCTTTGTCCGGGGGTGAGTTCCAATATCGATACCGGTAGTTGCAT
This sequence comes from Sulfuricurvum sp., assembly GCF_041651515.1. GTDB lineage: Bacteria > Campylobacterota > Campylobacteria > Campylobacterales > Sulfurimonadaceae > Sulfuricurvum. Next base: position 433,983 of record NZ_JBAZJF010000001.1, on the reverse strand, counting down.
CATCTCACCTACTCTGATTTCGGAGCTGGTGCTAGAGATGACACGGCTGCTGCGATCAATAAAGAGGGCAAACATCCCCTCCGGAATTTGATGATTTTCATCTTTTGGGAGGGTATCGTGCAGCATCGCCTCAAACTGAGATTCGGCATCAAAAACAATTCCGATACCGCCGACATTCTCTTCCTCAAAATTCCGGATACAGGCATTGTAAATATAGGTTGAGCGGTTATTATAATAGGGACTCGGTTCGAAGGTGGATACGACGTAATCCTGCGTGGTTTTTAAATCCAGAGTCTCCAAAGCCCATGAATAGCCTACTTTTTTATCGATGATCGAATTCTCGGTCGGATTGGAAACCGCTAAAACCACCCCGTCTCGATCATAAATGAACATGGTGCTGTACACGGTATAAAGGTCGTTGATATAAGCCAATATGGAGCCCATTTTTTTCCGATTATCATCACTTATATTTCCCTGCGATAAACATTCACGAAAGGTTGTTGTCAATGCCCACCATCGGCAATCGTTTGCCCGCTCGTAGAGATTGCGATCCATAATGTCGATCGCGAGAGACGATTGGAATTTTAAATCTTCAAGATACTGAACGAGCATTGCCGTGTTGAGATTGGCAACGGTGTGGTCAAAAACCCGTTTCGTCTCTTCCCCGGTTTTCGATATTTCGGAGAGAAGGGCTTTGGTAAAGGGGCTTTCGTGGCCGGAGGTATTGGCTATTTGGACATTACCGTTCCAGACCGTGATATCGAGTTCGCTTTGGATTTTTTTGGCTTTCTCCAAGATGTCTTGCAGCTCTTGCGGATAATAGGCTTTGGTATCCGACACCGAATCAAACAGATCGTTTTTTAGAAACGATGGACGGGTAGAGGAACGAAACGCCAAGTGAAGGGGTACCATAGCATGTCCAATCCATCCTGAACCGTTGTATCCTTGATATCCGGTTGTTTTCACCGCTTTATAGAGGTATTCGAAACCGGCATAATAGGTTTGGTGATCGTCATTGTTGCGAGGGGTCAGATGCGATCCGACCGGAACGTGGTGCACCGATGATGAGGCAATAACGTCACCGTTAGGGCTGAGAAGTTCGAGAGCGATATAAGGATTATCTCGGGTAAGTTTGTGAAAAATGCTTTTCAGTTCATTATCAAAGCGAAAAATTAGGCACAGTACCCCAAGCGGTTCTTCATTATCTGGGTTGCAGACACGGTAAGAATAGATAAGTGAGGATTTGTTGTGGGTAAGATCACTTGAACGATACGTTTCAACATATCCTTGATACGTTCGTAATGATTCTTGGAGCAGAGGATCTTTTGAAAAGGTGATCGGATTGGTATGATCGAGTTGTACCAGCACCTTACCTTTTGTATCAAGAAGAATAATATTTTCATAGACACTGTATTTGGAAACGTATTCGGCAAACCGTTCCGTAAGAGCCTCTTTTTTCTTGATTTTAATGCCGCGTAACTCATCGGAAACGGAGAGATCGGCTGAGTGTACAAAGAGGAGGTAATCGCGGATATCATCATCGGTAGCGAGGAATCCAATATCGGCAGTGCGTTCGAAAAGGTTTCGAATCAGAATATCTACCGCTGTTTGGGCTTTGGATTCAAGTTCATTGAGACTTTTGTTGAAGGTTGCCTCAATAAGACGTTTAAGCGGCTCATCCAGTAAGTCTTCGAAGGCTTTACGTGTTTCACTGGTATCCATCCCAATATTGGACATGGAACCAAGGAGGGTGAGCAGATCCCATTTTCCGGAGAGGGTATTCATGTTTTTTTCAAAATTTTGAACATCGGACATATAGCTGATAAGGTGATTGCGTTGCATAAGTGCTCCTGCATAATAATAATTTAGGTTGAATGGCAGTGACAGTATAAAGAGGTATTGAAAAAAATAATCGGGAAAATTGATCAAAAAATAATCACTTTTTTGTGGATTACTTTTTGATCACAATTTATATGATGAAGAAATAAGCTTTCGGAAATGTAGTCAAAGCCGCTCGTTAGGAGGAGCAACTCAGTTTTAGATTCGTGTGGTGAAGCGGGGTAACTCCGGCATAACGCTCAAACTCGTTATGCTCATCATAGGGGTTGTGTGCCAATGTAAGCAGATCATTCACTAGAATAAAGTCATTTTTTTCTGCCGCATCTATCGCTTCTTGGAGAATATAGTTTTTTAATATATATTTGGGATTGGTACGGAGCATTTTTTCATGGCGCAGCTCGGTTGATGATGTATTGAGGAGGAGTCTCTCATCGTATTGATTGAGCCATTCGTTTAACTGGTTTGGCGCAAGGGTGAGTGCAAGCAGTTGCTCTCGATTTCCGTTATAGCGGCTGAGGGTACGGAAAAATGGAGTCATATCGATACGACCGTTTTCCATGAGCGTAAATAAGGAGCGCAGTAGATCGCTGTCCTTTTCACACGGTGCATCAAGACCGAGTTTAGCACGTAAAAGTTCCATGAGATAGGTTGTGAAATAATCGCCGTATTTGTTCAGTTCAGATTCGAGTTTCTCTGCAGGGATGAGAGGGGAGAGGGCATGGGCGAGGCGTTCTAAATTCCAGTAGCCGATCCGGGGTTGGTTGTCGTAGCTGTATCGTCCTTGGGCATCGGTATGATTACAGATGTAACCGCTCTCAAACGTATCCATAAAGGCAAAGGGGCCGTAATCGATGGTGATACCTATTGCAGACATATTATCGGTGTTCATCACTCCGTGGTTAAAGCCGACCGACTGCCATAGCGCTATCAATTGCGCAGTACGTTTTACGATTTCACCGAACATTTTCAGATAAGCCTCTTCAACTCCGACAAACTCAGGGAAGGATTCTTGGAGTAGAAAATCAGCTAAATGTTCGAGTTCTTGGTGTTTATGGGCATGGAAAAAGTACTCAAAACTCCCAAATCGTATCCATGACGGAGCCAAACGTAATACAATGGCTCCCTTTTCCCATTTTTCACGTGCTACTTTTTCATCGGAACCGATAATCGCTAATGCCCGACTGGTCGGAATACCCAGTCCATGCATCGCTTCACTCATCAGATATTCGCGAATGGAGGAGCGTAATACGGCACGGCCGTCCCCTTGGCGGGAGTAGAGCGTCTGTCCGGAACCTTTTAGCTGTAAATTCCATCTATTTACACCCCCTAAATTGATAGCTCGTCCATCCCCGAGGCGCGGAACGTAATATCCGAATTGATGGCCGGCATAGCACATTGCATACGGTTGTGAACCGTTGAGGAGGCGTGTGCCGTTTAGAAGAGCGATTAACTCTTCGTCAGAGATTTGGGCGGGATCTAAACCGATCAGCTCTGCCGCCTCGACATTGAAACTTATGAGTTTAGGGTTTTGCAAAGGGGCAGGGGCAACTTTATGGTAAAAAATCGGATCAAGAGAGAGATACGGAGCGGTTAGGGTAAGTTCTTGTATTTTCATAAGAGAGTTTTACCTCAAAAAGTTAAAACGCTCTGCCGATAAATAAAGAAGTTAATTTTTTTTAGGATTCCACTATAAGCCGTTTTTCGTCCCCCTCACGGCGTAGTCGGACATGCGTAGCTTTGCCTTTTGGGGAGATGGCATACTCTTGATGCGTTTTAGGGTCAATAAACACGATTCGATCATGGCCGCTGTAATTGCCGTGATGGGTGACTACTGCATGCAAATCCGCGTCATAGAACTTTTCGAGTTCTGTGCGTAAGGTATCTATATGGGCCTCTTTCTCACGCAATTCTTCGGCCGTTTGTTTCAGGGTTTCGGCTTCTGCTCTATATTGTTGAATACGTGCAACATCGGCTTTCATAGGTGTCGTTCCATTTTTTTGAGCGTCGATAATACGTTGTTGGAACTGCTTTATACGGGAACTTTTTTCTTTAAATGAAATTTGACGCGCTATGAACTCTTTGCTTTCTTCTTGGAGGTGGGAATTTTTTGTTCGAATATCCGTTTCCAGTGCAGCTATTTGTTCATGATAGGCATTAATAGAATGCGGATTGATAATCAAATTATTTCCTTCTCCTTTGATGTTGTCAATGGTGATGGATTCAAGTGCCGTAATGCGGGCATTGGAATAGAGTGTTTCAATATGGACAATACGTGCAATGATCTCTCCCCCCGCCATCTCTTTAATACGGACGATATCGGCTTCAATTTTCCCCGCTTCCAGAATATTGATATTGGCCTCTTTTGCTTTTAGATTTCCGCGATGAAGATGGATATTGGCGATTTCAGTGACATTGATTTGCGATTTTTTATGGGTTTGCGACCCGATAGTGAGTTCGCATGCCTGAATTTTGGCGTTGTCTCCTACTGTACCGCTGATATCCAGTTTCTGGACATCGATATTGACCCCCATTCCCACGGCATCTTGGCTGGAAATATTTTGTTTGATAGTGAGTGCAATATCTTTATCCATTCCTGCTTCGATGGAACCGGTTTTTTTGAAACTGGCGGATTCGATTTTTAATTCTTGTGCGATAGAAAAAATCTCTTTTTGGCGCTGTATAAATCCTGAAACACTGGCATAAAATCGGATGCTTTCTTCATTCTGCTCACTTCTGATCGTGGCATCATCGATCACAATAAATCCGGAGTATTTGACGATAGGTTCAGGTACTGCAATGTGTTGACCGTTACAACTTCTGCCATCACGTCCGTGTTTTGGAAAAACATATTCTAAGAGCAGATCCCCGGGGTGAACCCCTTCAATAAGATTCTTTTCTTTTTTGAGTTGTTTGTAATGGAGCAATACCGCATCATTGAGAGGGGCGACTGAAGGGAAGCATTCAGCAATAGGCAAGCGATAAGGGGCAGTTAATGGCCCCTCTTTTTGAATTTTGAGTAAAAGACGGTTGATCTCTTGGTCAAGATTATCTTCTCCTATCCCTATGAATAATTTATGGAGAAGTTTTTTGCGTGTAATTGCCTCTTTGATCCATTCTTGTACCCCTTTTTTAAGAGGAATGGTGGAGGAAGGATCAAGGATAGCGACCGCTTTACTTTTAGTTTTATCGGTAGCGATAGAGAAACGCAAATCGAGATAGGGGTGAGGCTTTGGAGATCGGATACGGATCTGATACTCCTGGCGAAGTTGAAAGTGCTCGGAACGGATTTCAATTTCAGTTGTTTGTGTCAGTAAGTCGTTACCTTCGAGTAACTGCCACTCTTCATCTACCGTCCCTTTGAAATAGGTTTCATAGGAGAGGAGATCAAAATCAACTCTGTCTGCTGATATTCCGCGACTATTAGCAGCATTGAGTAAGTCTTCCGGTATATCGGTAGAACTTTTGACGATGGGGGTAAACTTCATATATTCTAAGGCTCCATTATAGAGACCGCTTTGCGTTCGTGGAAGTTAAAATGTCGTTCCAAATCAGAATTATCGATGAGAACCGGCACCACCACGAGTGAAGCGATTACTGCTGCAATTGTACCAAAAATAAGTGAGACGCCAAGTCCTCCGAAAACAGCATCGCTTGCAAGGAGGGTAGATGCAAGGATAATCGCTGCCGCTGTTAGGAAAATAGGTTTAGCACGGGTAGCGGTCGCATAAGCAATCGCCTCTTTTTTATGCATCCCTTTATCGAGCATGAGCGATTTGGTAAAATCGATCAGGAGCAGTGAATTACGTGAACTGATCCCGATCAGGGCAATAAATCCGATCAAAGAGGTCGCCGTTAGAAAGAAGGTATCGGCCGTAAAAATGTTCATAATGAAATGGCCGAAAATAACCCCGATAATGGAAAGAAAGCTTCCGAGCAATACAATTCCGCTGATGACAAAACTTTTATAATAGACGACCATCAGTAAGAATATGAGTACGAGTGCGGCGATAAATGCACCCCCTAAATCGACAAAAGTATCGAGGGTAACTTTCATCTCGCCATCCCATTTCAATTCATATATCTGCTTGGTTGTTTTATTCATAAGTTCAAGATTGAAAAGCCCTGTTTTGGTGATTTCATATTCGTCACTAAACGTATCCAAAATAGTATTACGTGCCGCCATCAACGGATAGACTTGGGAAACCATATCGGTTTCGGCTAAAACATTGGTCATCTCATGGAGATCTTTAGACATGATCATCGGATTGGATTTGACCGGTACGATATCAACCACTTCGGTAACCGGGACCATCATCCCCATCTGATTCATGAGTTTAAGCCCTGCAAATTTCATTTCGATGGAACGTTTGTCACGAGAGGCAAATTTTTTCCCTTCAGGTGAGAGGGTGAGATAGATAGGAATCTGCTCGGTCGCTTTTTGCGAGTTCTTGACAGCAACATCCATCCCCTCAAAAGCGAGATACAAAATATCGTTAACCTGCTTGATATCCAGACCCGATTTGGTGATTTTATCGCTGTTGACCCGTATTTCAAATTTATCATAGATTTCATCTTGCATGATATCAATATCAACAAGTCCATCGGTTTTTTTAAAAACATTGCGTACCCGTTCACTCAGATGGCGAATACCTGAGGCATCATTGCCGTAGACTTCCGCAACGACGGCTGCCATAGTCGGAGGTCCAGCAGGCGGTTCGATAAATTTAATATTGGTTTGAGGATAGAGGGCTTCGCACTTGTGCTGAATAATGGGTCGTAGACGCTGAACCATCATATACGAAGGCTCATCACGATGGTGCTTTTTGGTCAGATTGAGGACGATTTCAGCAACATTTTCACTGTTTTTGAAATGGCTTCCTTTGATCAGTCCGGCGAAATCAAGGGGTGAACCGCTCCCTAAAAAGACTTCGGTATCAAGTACTTCTTTTTCATTTTGAATGATATTGACGGTACATTCGCTAACCTCTTTGGTCTGTTCGATGGAACTGCCGTTTGGGAGATCGATATAGATGCTGTAGGTATCGTTATTTTTGCCCGGAAGCATTTTGGCTAAAACCAATTTAGTCGGGATAAGGGCAACGGCAATAATAAATGCGGCGAGCGTAGCCCATAGGATCATTTTTTTCTTGGAGGGGGTATTTAAAACACCCAATAAATAATTTTCAAATTTTTTGTACATTAGTGAGCTTCTCCGTGGTGGTCGGGTTTTTTAAGGAGTCGTACCGCCAGATACGGGGTGAAAATATAGGCGACAAACAGGGATGCGACCAGAGCGACGGGGACATTTGCCGGAATCGGTTTCATAAACTGTCCCATCATTTGTCCTACAAATGCCATCGGTACCATGGTAAGGATGATCGCCAGTGTCGCAATATTGGTCGGTGCTCCGATCTCATCGGTCGCTTCGATCATCAGCTGATCAACATCTTTATCAGCTGCACCCGGAGCATGAAAATGGCGATGGATATTTTCGATAACGATGATTGCAGCATCCACCAGTAGCCCTAGACTGAGCAAGAAAGCAAAGAGGGTTATACGATTGACCGTTTGACCTGTCATATAGGCAATAAAGAGGGTGATCGCCAAGATCGCCGGTACGGTAAAGGTGACGATTAACGACTCTCTCCATCCCAATACAAAGATGAGGAGAATAGCGATGATAACAATCGAGAGAACCAGGTGAAATACGAGTTCGTTGACCGCTTCATTCGCACGTTCGCCGTCGTTACGGGTGATAACGTAGTTAATCCCTTGTGCCTTCATCTGCTCTTTGTATTTTTCAAGTTCTTCTTTGACCGCTTCGGCAATGATAACGGCATTGGTCCCTTGGAGTTTTGAAACGGTTAGGGTTATCTGATCTTTAAGGGGAGAGAACTTTCCATCCTCTTTTTTGATACTGACAAGCGCCGATTTAAAATTTTGGATATCTTGACCGGCTGTTACGGTTGCGATATCACGCAGATAGATGGCAGACCCGCCGTACTGTGCCACAATAATATTGCCGACATCTTCGACACTTTCGATGGCATTACGCACGCCGATCATGACGATCTCATTGTTTTGCGTTTTTCCTTTAATTTCAGGAACATTATAGGAGAGTGATTGCACCGCTTGGACGATTTGGCCTAAAGAGAGATTGTATCCGGATAGGCGGTTCATATCAACTAAAACATTGTATTGATGTTTTTTCGCCCCCTTGATATCGGTAACGGCGACGTTAGGAAGACCGTTGATATGATGCTGGATCTCTTTTACCCGATCATATAAGAGGGTAGGGTCAATTTTAGGATCATTGGAGTAAAACGCTACTGATACGACAGGGATATCGACATCAATATCGAGCGGCTTGATAATCGGCTGCATCGCCCCTTTAGGGAGAATACTGATATTTTGCATGATCTTATCGTAGATTTTGAGGTTGGAATCCTCTTTGGCTTCTCCGATATAGAAAGCGGCATTGATGACGGCAACGTTATCCATCGCCATGCCGTAGATGTGTTCGATCCCCTTGATCTCTTTAAGCTTACGCTCTAGGGGTTTGATAATGACGTTTTGAACTTCATTGGCAGTTGCACCGGGGAGGGCAATAATAACGGTTGAACCGCTGACCACCATTTGAGGATTCTCTTCGCGAGGCATCATTATTAATGCCATATATCCCAAGAGGAGCAAAAATATCCCCAGTATCGGGGTGAGGGGATTGCGTAAAAAAGATTTTGCCAGTTTTCCGGCAGAATCTTTGGGTTCATAGGAGTGCGGTGTGTGCATCAAACTCTCCTATTCGATATCAACGGTAGCGTACATCCCCGGATAAACGGTTTGCCCAGCTTTGAACGATACTTTGATTTTAAACGAATGCGTTACAGGATTGGAACTTGGAACCACGGCACTGACCCGTCCGATTCCGACAAATCCGACCGATGGGATAGAAACTTTTACTTGTTTCCCTACCGGGACAAGTTTGAGATTGTTTTCAGCCACTTCGACATCAATTTTCAAATCGCTTAAATCTGCTAATACGATGGCAGGCATTCCGGGCATTGCCATCTCACCTACTTTGATATTTTTGGCAACAACAACGCCGCTGTTGGGTGCACTGACGCGTAGGTAGTTATATTGGTTATTAACCTCTTTTAGACGCGCTTTGGCTTGTCCGACTTGGCGTTCTGCGATACTGATCATATTTTGGAGATTTTTTCGGGAGAGCTCGAGATTCTCGACTTCATATTTAGAGACCATGTCTTGTTGCAACAGACGTTTATTGCGATCCAAATTGAGTTCCAGATTGACGTATTGATTTTGGTACATTTGCAAAGAGAGTTCCGCTTGGGCAATCCCCATTTCGACTTGTGTTTTGGCCGAATCAATCTCACGAGAGTCGATGGTGTAGAGGATGTCCCCTTTGCGGACGCGTGAGCCTTCTGAAACATTAACGGAGGTGACAAATCCCATGTTGCGGCTGGTAATCATTTTTTGGTTATCACTGATAACACTTCCTGAGAGGCTGAGTCCTGCTGCGCTTAAAGTGGCGCCGAGGGCGAGAGTCGTAATCCATAGTTTCATTATTTGGCTCCGTTACTAAGTTTTTCAAGAGCGAAAATCCGCTCGTTGCGTTGATTTTTGACCGATTGGAGGTTAAGAACTTTTTCAATCTGTCCCGATTGTTTAATGATAACATCGCTCATCGATGCGAGGTGCTCATGATAGCGCCCCTCATAGTTTTTGTAAATCGCTTCGGCAAGTTCCAGCTCTTTTTCGAGGCTTTTAACCTGAGAATCGAGGCTCTCTATTTCGGTACGAATTTTATCGTATTGCAGGGCGATCCCTTTTTTAGCCAGTTCGACTTGGGTTGCCGTTTTAAGTTTTTCGATGCGCGCTTTTTCCAGAGCGCCGTTATCTACACCGCCGTTAAAGAGATTCCAGCTGAGTTTTGCTCCGATCGTATAGCCTTTGTGCTCATTGAAATTGCCTAAAAACGTATCATTTGCGCTGCTTGCCTCCGCAAATGCACCGATTTGCGGTAAGAATGGGGCATAAGCGAGATCGACCATTTTACCTCGAATTTTCAACCCTTCCGCTGCTTTTTGCAAATCAATGTTGTTTGCCAGTACATCCGATTCATTTGGAATGGAAGAAGCTCGATCATTGGAGGGCAGTTCGATCTCTTGTACCTCTTGATTAAGGAGAAAGCTGAGGTAGTGGTAAAGGAGCTTTTTATTGGCTTCCATCTCGGTCAGGGTTCGTTCGACATTGGCTTTTTTGGATTCTACTTCGAGTAAATCGACTTTTTTGGCATACCCCTCTTGGATCATCACTTCGGTCGTATGTTCTAAGGTTGCAATATTGGAGCGAATGATCGTTATCTGATCGATGGAGTGTTGAAGCAAAGCCATATCGTAATAACTTTTACGCGTTTCATAAATCTTTTCGGTTTTGATTTGATCGGCATCGAGTTTTTTGATTTTTTCCATTTTTTCAGAAATTTCGCCGTAACTGCTCAATTTTCCCCCCGTATAGAGCGGAAGCATATAGGTGAGTTTACTTTGAAAAAAGTTTTGGTAGCCGGGATAGTTAAGGTCTTTAGGTTGGGTGGCTAGGAGTTGTTGCTGACCTGTAGGGGTTCCAATACTTCCAATTTGAGATAAAAACTCATTAAATCCAAAATCTCCAAAATTAGCCTGTCGGGAACTGAGTTTAAATCCGAACACATTGCCGGCATCATTGGAGCGGACAGCGTTTTCGGTAAAATCGAGTGACCCGTAGTTATACCCATGGGCAATGGTGACATCACTGTGGGCACTTTGAAGATCCAGAGCAGCCGCTTTGATTTCTAGATTTTGATTTTCGAGTAATTCAAGTGCTTGCGGAAGTGACAAGCCTGCGGCAAAGAGGTGACAAGAGCCTAGAATTAAAGAGGCACTTAGTACACGCGAAATTGTTGTCATGCGTACAATCCTTGTGATATATTTGTGATCTTAATCAATCGTATAAGTATTATTATACACATTTGGGAGTTTAAAGAATATAAAAACATAATAATAGCACGTTAGATTACGGCATTGAAATACCATATGTTACACAGGGTTTGAATTTCAATGCTGTTTCGGGTAAAATTCGCCCACTATATAAATAACAATGTCCTAAGGAATCAGCATGGCAACAATCGGTATGGGTGATATTAAAAAAGGGGTTCGCCTTGAGATTACGGGTGTACCGTACAAAGTCGTTGAGTTTCAACACGTTAAACCGGGTAAAGGTGCGGCGTTTGTTCGTTGTAAAGTAAAAAGCTTTTTGAACGGTAAAGTGATCGAAAAAACGATCCATGCCGGAGATAAATTTGAAGTACCGAATTTGGTACATACCACAATGCAGTTTTTGTATGATGACGGCGAAATGCTTCAATTTATGGATAACGAAAGCTATGAGCAACTCGGTCTTACGTACGATCAATGTGAAGATGCAATGAAATGGATCAAAGACGGTACCAATGTTCAAATGATCTTCCACAACGGCAATGCAATCAGTGTTGAAGCACCGGAAATCATGGAATTAAAAATCGTTGAAACTCCGCCAAACTTTAAAGGCGATACCTCAAGTGCCTCTAAAAAACCGGCAACTCTCGAAACGGGAGCGGTAGTACAAGTTCCGTATCACGTGTTAGAAGGTGATATGATTAAAGTGAACACCGTTGATGGCGAATATCTCGAAAAAGTAAAGTAATTCACCCTCCCTTTTTCCCGTTCGCCTTGAGCCAGTCGAAGGATTTCTTCTTCGTCATTCCCGACTTGATCGGGCATTGTGCCCTTTGCGGGTAAATTCAGCCACAAAATCTCAAATAAATCCACATTTTCTTAATTCAGTGTACAATAACACTATATAAATTCACAAAAGCCGAATGACGAGATGACAAAAAACGAAATTCTTCAAACGCTCAAAGCACTTAAACCAAAATATCAAAAAGATGGGCTTATTCTCATAGGATTGTTCGGCAGTTTTTCACGCGGTGAAGAACAAAGCGAGAGTGATATTGACATCGTTTATGAAATCGAAAAAGATAAAAAGTTTTCGATGTTCAAATATCTCAAATACCTCGGTGATCTCGAAAAATCACTTAACCATAAAGTCGATTTAGTCAGAGCGGAAACGATTAAAGCTGATTTGAAACCATACATTCTCAAAGATTTGATTTATGTCTAGGGATTGGAAGTTATATCTTAGAGACATTATTACCGAATGTCAGAACATACGAAAATTTACAGCCAATGTTACTTTTGAAGAGTTTACCGAGAATACCGAAAAAGTATATGCAACGGCCAAAGCGTTCGAAAATATTGGAGAAGCTGTAAAACAAATACCAAAAGAGATTCAGGAAGAATTCAATACGGTTCCGTGGAGTGAAATCGCGAAAATGAGGGATGTTTTAACGCACCATTATTTCGGTTTGGATGATAAAGTGCTTTGGGATACGTTGGAAGATGATTTCGTTCAATTTGAAGTTACATTAGAAAAAATAGGCGAAAAATATTTGTAAAAGGAGTCTGCCATGCCAAAAGTTTTAGTCCCTATTGCTACCGGGTTTGAAGAGATTGAAGCGATTGCTATTATCGATGTACTGCGTCGCGCTGGGATCGAGGTCATTATGGGTTCGCTGGATGAGAATGATCTCGTTAAAGGTGCCCACGGCATTGTCCTCCAAACGGATCACCCGATCAAAGGGCTTAACGCTGATGAACTCGATATGATCGTCCTCCCCGGAGGGTGGGGCGGTACGAAAGCTCTCTCCTCTGATAGGGCGGTACAAGCTCTGCTCAAAGCGATGGATGCGCAAGACAAAAACATTGGTGCCATCTGCGCCGCTCCCTACGCATTGCACGCCGCCGGAGTTCTCAAAGAGGGATACACCTGCTATCCCGGTATCGAAGATGAGATTGATATGGCGGGGTTTGCAGGGGATAAAGATGCGGTCGTTCAAAGCGGCAATATTATGACCTCGCGCGGTCCCGGCACAGCAATCTGTTTTGCTCTTGCTATCGTTAAAAAGCTTGTAGGACAGGCGGTGTATGAGAAGCTTCGTACAGAGCTTTTGGCTAATAACTGTGCGGCTCTGTAATTTCTTCTTCCTTTCTCTTGTCTCTTCTCTCGCATGGGGAGATGTTCATCTCTCTTCCAGCGAGTCGTATTCTCAGGAACAAGCTCATGATTATTGTCGTGATCGGGGAGTCAACTGGCGTCAAATGACGATTAGCGAGATCTATGCTCTACCCAAAAATACTCCCTTCAAAGAGGGATTCAGTTATTGGTCTTCGAGTAAAACCGGTTCCGATACTACCGAAATCGGTACCGGCAGTGAAGGGGATGGTGGTATTATCGCGATGGTGGGATTCAGCTTTTTCCCGAAAGAGCGTAATATCACTCTCTCTCCAGGCTGGAAAAAGATCGCGGCAGCGTGCACAAATGAGCCGGAGATTAAACGGATTCGAAATTATCGTTTGACACCGGAGGGGACAATTGATCCTTTTTCGAACCTTATATGGCATCCTCTCGATGCAAACGATAAACGGATGAAATACACCTACGATGATGCTAAAGAGATGTGTGAAAATCTGACTCTCTACGGGCGCTCATGGCGCCTGCCTACCACTGAAGAGCTGTACGGTATTATCGATTATGATTTCACCCGACCGAGTGTGGATATGAAGTTTTTCGGGGTGATGATGCAGCGGTATTACTGGACGGATGATTCCTTGAATGAAAAAGAGGCGTATGTTGTTGGGTTTAAGCTCGGTTCTATCGCCACCGCTCCTAAAAAAGAGTCGGCGTATGCACGGTGCGTGAGTGAATAAAATCTACTTGGACTCTAATATCATATAGCTTCCCATGAGGATTAAAAATGCACCAAAGATGATTTTTAGCGTGTGTGCATCGATGTGATTAACGCTGCGCGCCCCAATCCACCCTCCGATAATTGCCATAAAGGCAATAATCAGTGCCGCCCGAAAATCTACATTTCCGGTGTGGTAATATTCTAAAACTGCCGCAATACCGATTGGCGGTAATAAAACGGCTAGACTTGTACCAATGGCCATTTTCTGAGAAAATCCGGCCAGATACATAAGTGCAGGTACAATGAGGACACCTCCCCCAATACCGAAAATTCCGGCTAGGACACCCGATGATAAACCTATGGCTATCAAGGTAAACCAATGCATACTCATCTCCTTTTTTTAGCTTGTTAATCAAAAACACGGATTGCTACAAAGTAGAGCAATTGTAACTGCTTTAACATAATATTCACGTCTTTTGTGCTTCATAAAATTGCCATAGCTTAAAGAGACAATAATTCCGCTATAATGTCGTTAATTAAAACGGAAAATCCGTAAGCTGTCTAATCTCTGCACATTTTCTAATCCTCTTTGTTTGCGCTATTCGTCTGCTTGAACCACCCAAAGGAACCATCCATCATGTTATTTACCGAACTCAACCTCTCAGCACCGATTTTAAAAGCGGTTAGCGAAGAGGGCTACACCACTCCTACACCTGTACAGGCACAAGCGATCCCGTTTATCCTAGACGGTCGTGATATGCTCGCCGGTGCCCAAACGGGTACGGGAAAAACGGCAGGATTCACCCTTCCGATGCTCGAAATACTCTCTCGTAATCATCACACCAAAGGGCCGCGCCACGTTCGTGTACTCATCCTTACTCCGACACGTGAGTTAGCCGCTCAAGTCGGCGAGAGTGTCAAAACGTACGGTAAATATCTTCCGTTTAAAAGTACGGTCATATTCGGCGGTGTCGGCATACAGCCGCAAATTACGACGTTGCGCAACGGGGTAGATATCCTGATCGCCACTCCGGGACGTCTTCTTGATCACGTTTCTCAGGGGACGGTTGATTTGCGTCATGTCGAGATGCTCATACTGGATGAAGCCGACCGTATGCTTGATATGGGGTTTGTAAAAGATATTCGTCGTGTGATTGCGATTTTGCCTCAAAAACGTCAAAATCTCCTATTTTCGGCAACTTACTCGGACGAGATCAAAAAACTGTGCGAATCTATTTTACGCAATCCTGCCGTCGTAGAGGTCGCTCGACGTAATACCTCCAGTGAACTTGTGACTCAACGGGTTATTCTCGTGGATTGCGCTCGAAAAAGTGCTTTGTTCGGTCATTTGGTCAAGGAAAATAAATGGGAGCAGGTTCTTGTCTTTACCCGCACCAAACATCAAGCGAACAAGCTTTCTGAATATCTTCAAAAGATTGGGATTGCTTCCGCCGCGATCCATGGTAACAAAAGTCAAGCAGCCCGTACCAAAGCATTGAGTGATTTCAAAGAAGGTAAAGTCAAAATTCTTGTAGCGACCGATATCGCGGCGCGCGGTTTGGATATCGATCAGCTCCCTCACGTTGTCAATCTCGAACTTCCGAATATCGCCGAAGACTACGTTCACCGTATCGGACGTACCGGGCGTGCAGGTAATGAGGGGGAAGCAATCTCTCTTGTGTGTGTGGATGAGTACGATTACCTTAAAGGGATCGAAAAATTGATCAACCGTAAATTGGATCGCGATATTGTTGCAGGTTTTGAACCTGATCCCGATATCCCGGCAATGCCGATCGTCCAAGGACGCGGAGGCGGAGGCGGTCGCGGTAATTCACAACGTCCTCAAGGGGCTAAACCTCAAGGCGCAAAACCCCAAGGTTCACGCAGAGAGCCACAAAAACGCGATGGCAGCAGCCACAGAAGCGAAGGTCGCAGCAACGACAGCCGACGCGGAAGATAACTTCAGCCACTAAATAGGTACCTCAGAGGCTCCGTGGTGTATAATCGCGGATATTTTTTAACCGAGGTACTTATGAGCCACGATTCATCCCTCAATCAGCAGGCATTGCTTTATCATGAGCAGCCACATCCCGGCAAAATTGCCACCCTCATTACGAAGCCTTTTTCCACTCAAAACGATTTAAGTCTGGCCTATTCTCCCGGTGTAGCCGCTCCATGTCTGGAGATCCAGAAAAATCCTGACGATGCCTATCGTTATACTTCGAAAGGAAATCTGATCGGGGTAATCTCCAACGGAACGGCAGTCCTTGGACTGGGAAATTTGGGGGCATTAGCTTCCAAACCTGTCATGGAGGGGAAAGCGATCCTCTTTAAAAAATTCAGTGATTTGGATGCGTACGATATTGAAGTGGATGAGACCGATATAGAGCGTTTTTGCGATACGGTTGCGGCGATTGCTCCGACGTTTGGGGGGATTAATCTTGAAGATATTAAAGCTCCCGAATGTTTTGAGATCGAGCGTCGGCTTGTGGAGCGACTCGATATCCCGGTTATGCATGACGATCAGCACGGTACAGCGGTAATTTCGTTGGCAGGGATCATGAACGGTTGTTTAGTAACCGGACGCACTTTGGAAGATATTAAAGTCGTAATCATCGGTGCAGGGGCAGCCGCGATCAGCTGCGGACGGATTTACCGTTTCATGGGAGTTCACGAGATTTATATGTCCGATTCAAAAGGGCTGATCCAAGCAGGACGAAATGATCTCAATGCACAAAAACTTGAATTTGTTGCCCCTGAGGGGATGAGCCAACGTGAAGCGTTTGAGAATGCTGACGTTGTCGTAGGGCTTTCGGCACCGGGAAGTTTTTCTCTGCAAGATATAGCTTGTATGTCATCAAATCCGATCATTTTTACCCTCGCCAATCCTGTTCCTGAACTTTTTCCCGAAGAGGTAAGAGCTGCTCGCCCCGATGCGATTATCGCGACCGGACGGAGCGATTATCCCAATCAGGTAAACAATGTTTTAGGGTTTCCGTTTATTTTTCGCGGAGCGATGGATGTACGCTCTTGTACGATTAATATGGAGATGAAAGTGGCTGCTTCGCAGGCACTGGCCGCCTTAGCACGTGCTGAGATACCGGAGTATTTGAATGAAATTTACAAAACCCGATTGAGTTTTGGCAAAGAGTACATTATCCCTAAACCGTTTGACAAACGGCTTATCGTTGAAGTATCGGCCAGTGTAGCGGAAGCAGCGGTGAAAAGCGGTGTAGCACGTGTCGAGGCGTTTGATGTGGACGTCTACAAACAACAACTCTCCGAAAGGTTAAAATAATGGGTTGGCTTATCGCAAAATATTTGGTGACGGCAGGTTTGATTATACTGATTTCCGAGGCGGCGAAGCGGAGCGAAAAACTGGGAGCCTTGATCACCGCTTTGCCGTTGGTAACGTTTAGTGTTTTGATCTGGATGTACATGGAAAAACAGCCGATGGATAAAATCGGCAATTATGTTGGATATGTTTTTTGGTATGCATTACCGACTATGCCGATGTTTCTCCTTTTTCCGATGATCTTGGGAAAAATCGGATTTTGGCCGACACTTGGGGTTTCAGCGCTTATAACGATCGTCTGTTTCGGGATAGAGGTTATGATTTTAAAACGCTATGGCATCGAGTTATTATAGATGCGTGATGGGTATCCAAAAGTATTGATAGTTGGGGCTGTTTCGCTTATTGTTTTATTGATCTATTCGGGGCTTCATTCCTATGATTTGCTGACATGGTTTATGGAAACCCTCCCTATAATGATCGCTTTGCCGATATTAGCTGCTACTTATCGCTCGTTTCCTTTGACATCACTCCTCTATCTGGTCATTTTTATCCATGCGATTGTTTTGATTTTCGGAGGAATGTATACCTATGCACGTGTCCCACTCGGATTTGAGATTGCACAGTGGCTTGATCTTTCTCGAAACCCTTACGATAAGATTGGTCATTTTATGCAGGGGTTTGCTCCGGCACTTATAACGCGTGAAATTTTAATTCGAGGGAATTATATAAATGGCCGTCGAATGCTGAACTTTATCGTCATTTGTATTGTTTTGGCGATTAGTGCATCGTATGAGCTGATCGAGTGGGGAGCGGCACTCTGGATGGGGCAGGGGGCTGATGAGTTTTTAGGGACGCAGGGGGATATTTGGGATACACAGTCCGATATGTTCTTCGCCTTGATCGGTTCTACTGTTGCTATCATTTTTTTCACAAAACTGCATGACAAATGGATTAAAAAGGTTGTTGATAATGAAAATTCTCGTTGATGCCGATGCGTTTCCCAATGCACTGAAAGAAATTCTGCTCCGTGCGGTATTGAAACGTCAAATAACGACGATATTTATCGCCAACAAGCAAATCGGGATTCCGAATGTTCACCATGTCTCGATGGAAGTGGTGGCACAAGGTCCGGATGAAGCCGATCACCGTATTGCCGAGTTGTGCGAGGCGGAGGATTTTGTTATTACGGCTGATATCCCTTTGGCGGATCGAATCGTCACGATCGGGGCTGTCGCACTTGACCCTCGCGGGACGATTTATGATGAAAATAACATCAAACATCTCCTCGCCATGCGAAATCTGATGGAAGAGTTGCGCAATAATGGAGAGATCACGGGAGGCCCTTCCGCAATCGGAGAAAAAACGGTAAGGGCGTTTGCGGACGGGTTGAATAAATTGCTCTCGAAAAGAGTGTAAGTATTACGACCGATTTTTCCAATAAAACGGTTTTTGATTTTGGTGCATGAGTGCAATGATGATAATTTCATTATTGATGTGTTGATAAATGACACCGAAAGGGAAGCGGTTCGTTAAACATCGTCGTGTTTTGGCTGTCATCGGTTGCCAAGCGTGGGGAAAGTCGATAATGCGGTGGATGGTAGCGTAAACCTCTTGGGCAAATTCCAAACCTAAACGGTTTTGGCACTCCTCATAATAATCAATTGCATGGTTAAACTCGATTTCCGCATCGGGATGAAATCGAAAATTCATTGTTCAAAACGGGCTTTTATTTTTCGAAAAACGTCGTTTCCGTCGATGAGGTTCACAGCACCTTTTTCGATGGATGCGACACGAGAATTGATTTCTTCTTTCCACAACGTTTCTATATCGTGATGTGGTGGATTGAGACTACTTAGTAATTTTTCAATGAGTTTTGTTTTGAGATCAATAGGCATTGAATCAACTTCGGATAATAGCTGATGAGTATTAAGCGCGACCATGTTGAACCTCATTGTGTAGATGGTGTCATTATAGCATTTGAAATGGTTAAATCAGATATTAATTGCTCCTAGACTATAATCTTTTTACATTTTTTCAAGGCATTTTTTTATGAGCATTCCTCCTTTTACCCATTTGCATCTCCATACCGAATATTCCCTGCTTGATGGCGCAAACAAGATTTCAGCCCTTGCCGCTCGCGTCAAAGAGTTGGGGATGACGTCGGTGGCGATGAGCGATCACGGCAACATGTTCGGTGCGATCGATTTTTATCAGCAAATGCGCGGAGCGGGGCTTAAGCCGATCATCGGAATGGAAGCGTATATTCATAACGGGGAAGAACTGGGGGATAAAACGATCAAACAGCGTTTTCACGTCTGTTTGTTTGCCAAAAACGAAGCGGGTTATAAAAATCTGATGTATCTCTCTTCTCAAGCCTATATCAACGGTTTTTACTACTTTCCACGGATTAATAAACAGCTCCTTCGTGAGAATTGCGAGGGGATTATTTGTACTTCGGCGTGTCTGCAAGGGGAAATCAACTGGCATCTCAATACCAACAGCGAACGTAATGTCCGAAACGGGGCATTGGGGTATGATGAGGCAAAACGGATTGCGTTGGAGTACAAAGAGATCTTTGGAGATGATTTTTACATGGAGATCATGCGGCACGGGATCAGCGACCAGCTCTTTATCGATGAGCAGGTGGTAAAAATCTCTCAAGAGTGCGGGATCAAGCTGATCGCGACCAACGATACCCATTACACGTACGCGGGTGATGCACAGTACCACGAAGCGTTTATGTGTATCGGGATGAATAAACTCTATGATGATCCGAAGCGTATGCGCCACTCGGTGCATGAGTTTTACATCAAATCCCCCGAGCAGATGGCACGATTGTTTGCCGACATCCCCGAAGCCCTTTATAACACCCAAGAGATCGTCGATAAGTGTCAATTAGAGCTCAAACTCGGAAATCCGACACCACCAAACTTTAAATTTACCACCGAATACGCCCTTGAAGAGGGGCTCACGATCGAAGAGGACTCCGAGTACTTTATCCACCGTTGCCGTATCGGTCTGGAAATGCGGCTTGAACACGTTCCGAGTGAGCGTCATCAAGAGTATCGAGATCGTTTAGAGTTTGAGATGCAGGTGATCAACCAGATGAAGTTTCCCGGCTATATGCTGATCGTTTGGGATTTCGTTCGCGAGGCGAAACGGATGGGGATCGCCGTAGGACCGGGTCGTGGTTCGGCGGCAGGGAGTCTTGTGGCCTACTCGTTGGAGATTACCGATATCGACCCGATGAAATACGATCTGCTGTTTGAGCGTTTTCTCAATCCGGAGCGGGTATCGATGCCCGATATCGATATGGACTTTATGCAGGCACGTCGCGGTGAGATTATTGACTACGTCGTCCGTAAATACGGGCGTGAGCAGGTAGCGCAGATCATTACGTTCGGTTCGCTCCTCGCCAAAGGGGTCATCCGTGACGTTGCTCGGGTTTTGGAGATGCCGCTCGCACAAGCGGACATGATGGCGAAACTGATCCCTGATGAGCTGGGGATCACCCTCAACGGTAAAACCAAAAGCGGAGAGTTTAAACCCGGAGCGTTCCAAAAAGAGCCGAAAATTCAAGAACTCATCGAAAATGATGAGCAAGCAGCACGGGTGTGGGAATTCTCTAAAAAACTCGAAGGGCTCAAACGCAATGCGGGGATGCACGCGGCAGGAGTTGTAATCTCCAATGAGCCTTTGTGGAAGAAAACCCCGATCTACAAACCCTCGGGCGAGGAGACGTTTGTAACCCAGTATTCGCTCAACTACCTCGAAGATATCGACCTGATCAAATTCGACTTCTTGGGACTTAAAACCCTCGACGTTATCGATAATGCGATCAAACTGATCAAAAAGCGTTATGACGTAGAGGTAAATTGGCATAAAATCGATGAAAATGACCCCAAAGTGTACGATATTATCCAAAGCGGTGATACGATCGGGATGTTCCAGATAGAGAGCTCGGGGATGCAGGATTTGAATCGTCGATTGAAGCCCAGCGTATTTGAGGACTTGATTGCGGTACTCGCCCTCTATCGTCCGGGGCCGATGGAATCAGGGATGCTCGATGACTTTATTGAACGTAAACACGGACGTCAAGCGATTACCTATGTTTTCCCTGCACTGGAGCCGATCTTAAAACCCACCTACGGAGTTATCGTTTATCAAGAGCAGGTTATGCAGATCGTACAAACCATCGGGGGATTCAGCCTCGGCGGGGCGGATATCGTTCGTCGTGCGATGGGGAAAAAGAAACTCGAAGAGATGCAAAAATACAACCGTGAGTTCAGTGAAGGGGCGCAGAACCAAGGGTTGGATTATCAAAAAGCTTCGGAACTCTTTGACCTGATCGAAAAATTCGCCGGATACGGGTTCAACAAATCCCACTCGGCAGCGTACGCGATGGTCACATTCCAGACGGCGTGGCTCAAAACCTACTACCCGCAAGAGTTTATGGCGGCACTCCTCACCTCGGAAAAAGACAACACCGACAAAGTCGTTAAATACATCGACGAAGCCAAACGGATGAAAATCTTCCTCGGCGCTCCCGACATCAACCACTCCCAGCTCGAATTTTCCGCGATCAACAAAGACGGACAGGATCAAATCCTCTTTGGTCTTGGGGCGATAAAAGGGGTCGGGGAAGCGGCAGTTGAGTCGATCCTCGAAGCACGCTCTGAGGGTGAGTTCACAGATATTCAGGATTTCATCAACCGTATCGAACCCCAAAAAGTGAACAAGCGGGTGATCGAGTGCATCATCAAGGCCGGAGGATTGGACGGTTTCGGCTATTCGCGCCGCGCGCTGATCGAGCAGGTCGAAATCATGGTTGAGACGGCAAAAAAAGGCTCATCCCTGAAAAAAGATGCTCAATTCAGCCTTTTCGGAGATGACGATGAAGTGATGACCGTCGAACTCAGTCTCAAAAATTACGACGAATACGAGCTAAAAGCTCTCCTCGATTTCGAGAAAGATACCCTCGGATTCTACGTCTCCGGCCATCCGCTCGATAACTTCCGTGACCAGATCGACGCGATCAACTATACCCTCTCCTCCGAAGTGGAGAACATTGCTGATGGTTCTACCGCTATTTTCATCGGAAAAGTCGAAGAGATCACGAAAAAGATGTCGAAAAAAGGGTCACAGTTCGGGCTGGTGAGTCTGATGGACTTCCACGGCAATATCGAAGTGATGCTCTTCAGCGACAAGATCGAACAGCTTGAAAAAATGGATCTGGACGAGCCGATTGCATTCAAGGTAAAAGTCACTCACACCGAGATGTTCACCCGCATCAGCGTGACCAAAATCATGACCCTCGCCGAAGCAAAAAAAGAGGCAAAAAAGGTAGAGACTAAGATCGTCGAAAATCTTCCGCCGCAGGAGCCGTTGCAATTGCGCATTCGCCTGAGCGATAATCTCGAATCACTCGAAAAACTCTATACCCTCGTCCGCCGTCATCCGGGACGACGAGAGATCAAACTCACCATCGTCTCGAAACTGTGTGATGTCGTGATTGATTCGGCGATACGGGTCGATAACAAGGTGATTGAAGAGTTAAGTGCGTTGGAAGATGTGGTTGTGATATGATATTACCATTACATTCATTTTAAATTCAATAGGCACATGGGATGAGCAATGTTAAAGTTGATATAAAATTAAGACCTATAAGATTTGTTTTTCTTGTAAAGCCTGATGACAAAAAAAATATTCTTAAAATTTTTCAAATCAACACTTTCTTATGGGGTGGAAAATTCAATCCTATCGTTCCATTTTTTAAAAAAGTTCCAAAATGGTGGTCTAAATATGATCACCTAAAATTTAATGCACAACAGATAATAGATGATTACTTAGATTTTTTCGAACCTGATTTTATCGTTGAGGCAGAAAAAGGACTTGCTGATGATATTGATTTTAATAAAGATAGAATATTATTATTAGATAATCTACTTCATGATGGTAAATATGGTGAGAATGAATATGGGTTAATTGTAAATGATTTATATATTCATTTATACGAAAAAAAATACCAATTTGAGAGAAGACATAAGGTAGATATTGTAAATGTTACAGCAAAGGAAATATATTTACAAAAATTTGCTTCCTGTATTTTTGGTTCTTTTCCAGAAGATGATGACTTTTTATATCTTGAAAAGAATTATATAGATATTTTCGAACCTGCTACCATAGAGTTAGATGCTAAATCGTTAATGGAACTCTACTCATCTCAACATTTTACACCTTTAGACATTGGACATACACGAATAGATATTAATTTTTCCGAAAGAACACCTGATCCTAGGCTTTTTATTTTAGATATGAATGAAACTAGAGACTTAATAGATTTTTGGAATTTGAGAATTATTTATCGAGAAGTTATAGCGATACCTAAACAATGGATAAAGGAACTTTCTCCTTTTTGTAAAGAGTTTATTTTAAAACATCATCGTCCCTCTCCTTGGCAACCAGACTATATGTTTAATTCTACTACTATGTTTTCTCGTTCTATATCAGATGAAGAAGTGAAAAAAATCTATAGTCAATATATTCAAATTGATAAATTAGGAGCAAACCAAATACAATTTTGCTATCCTGATATTAAGGTAGAACAATCTAATCAAATTCATGGGTTACGTCGGCCTATTTTAACTTATCAACAAGACAGTAAAGAAGTTAATTTATCAAATGATGAAGATAGCCAAATGTCTTTTAATACATTATCACCTGATTTTGCAGAAAAATATGGCAATAAAATTCGTTGGGCAAACGTTATAAATATTGAAGATTGGAGCTCTGAAAATAAAATAACAACCGTTTTTCCGACTAACTACAGAAATCCAATATTTCCAAAATTTGGAATTTTTAATGAACATTTATTGTCTACAACGGAGGGTTTGATTATCTTCCCTGAATATAAAGACAATAACGAGCATTGGAGATTAGAAAATGGTACAGTTACTATCAATCAATGGCTAAAAGCATATGGCATATCAGCTACAGTCTCTGATGCCGGAAAATCTACACAACAAATAATAGAAACTTTAAGTGGTCTGATTCATGTTAGGAGTATAGCTAATAAAAATATTATCGAAACACTTGATAAAATGGCAAAAACACCGCTTACAAGAAGTTTTCAAGTAAATAAATTTGAGAACATGATAAATAAATATATTAAGAAACAAAAATGGTCTGCTCCTCGATCAGAAATTTTAGCTAGTCATAATATAGTAGAACTTGGGCTGGAAGTGAAATGTTCCAAGTGTGATAGTTGGAGTTGGTATACACTCAAAGAAATAGATTACACTCTCACCTGTAGTCGATGTTTGAAAAAATTTGATTTTCCCATTACAAAACCATCTAAGTCTGAATATTCACGATGGTCATATCGGGTTATAGGTCCATTTGCTATACCAAATTATGCTAGAGGGGGATATGCTTCTTCTTTAGCAATACATTTTTTTGAGAGAAATATTGGAAATGCGCGAGAATTAAAAATGACTTGGTCGGCAGGACAAGAGTTAACGCTAAAATCAGGTGAAAAAGCGGAAGCGGATTTTATACTCTGGACACAAAAACAAGATTTTTTAGAATTGAATGGATCGACTAATATTATATTTGGAGAAGCGAAAAGTTTTGCACAAGATGCTTTTAAAAATGAAGATATTGAAAAAATGAAATTGCTTGCGGAAACATTTCCCAATTCTATACTTGTATTTGCCACGATGAAAGATCATGAAGAATTTTCCAAAGATGAAATTAATCGACTTAAAAAGTTTGCACAATGGGGTAGAAAATATAACACTAAGAATCATGAAAGAAGAGCACATGTCATGATTTTAACTGGATTAGAACTTTTTATAGAGGATTATGCCGGATTGTCAAGTGCTTGGGAAAATAAAGGTGGTAAGCATCAGGAGTTAATTTCAGCACATATAATTAAATACAATTTAAATAATTTGGAACTTTTAGCGGAGTTAACACAACAAGTTTATTTAGATATGCCTTCATACTGGGAGGATTTGAAAAAGATCAAAAAATATAGTACAGATATATGAAGTAAAATAGAGACATAGCTAATTCAGTAAATTTGACAACACGTATACTTTTTTTGCATCAAAATGGCTATTGGAAAGTATCACTAAATATTTGTTATAATGTTTTAACTTTCCATGAGGAAAATATTATGGCTGAATACCAATCCATCATCACCATTAACCCTCAAATACGTTCGGGTAAACCGACCATTCGCGGGATGCGTATCAGTGTCTATGACATCCTCGATATGCTCGCAAGCAAGATGAGTTTTGCCGACATCATCGAAGATTTCCCTGAACTCACCGAAGAGGATATTCTCGCGGCACTCTCCTATGCGGCGGATAAAGAACACAAAGTTTCGATCTGCGCATGAAACTTTTGTTTGACCAAAATCTCTCCTATAGATTGGTCGCAAAAGTGAGTGATATTTTCCCAGAATCTGCACATGTTGCCGCATTGGGTCTCGATAAAGCCTCCGATTATGACGTTTGGGAATTCGCCAAAATTAACGGTTTTGTTATCGTTACCAAAGACTCTGATTTCAACGATCTCACCACCTATCACGGATTCCCCCCTCATATTATTTGGCTTCGTTCAGGAAACAGTTCTGTCGATAAAAACGCGGAGCTTTTGCTAGGGTATGCGGAACGGATTAAAACGATGATTTTGAGTAACGAGACGGGGATCGTCGAAGTTATCGGGTAATAAAAATTAAATTTAGATAATCCGGTTTAAATAACAATCTGCCATATTTTAGTAGTGATACAGAGTCGAGAGCTATAATATAAGAATTTTGTAGAGAGGGAAAATGTAGATGAAACATCAACACCAACCAACACAGTTTTTACTCTACAAATCCGAAAACGGAAAAATCAAAGTTGATGTATTGGTAGAAGATGAGACGGTATGGCTGACACAAGAACAGATGGCAGGTCTTTTTGGACGTGATAGAACCGTTATTACAAAACACATCAATAATATTTTTAAAGAGGGTGAACTAGAAGAAAAAAGCAATGTGCAAAATTTGCACTTTGCTCATTCAGACAAACCAATAAAATATTATAATCTCGATATTATAATCTCCGTAGGCTACAGGGTTAAATCACTCCAAGGGACACGGTTTCGCCAGTGGGCGACACAGCACCTCAAAGAGTTTATCATCAAAGGCTTTACGATGGATGATGAGCGGCTCAAAGATTCAAGAACGATATTTGGAAAAGACTATTTTGATGAACAGTTGGAGCGAATCCGAGATGTACGGAGCAGTGAGAGAAGACTCTATCAAAAGATTACCGATATTTATACACAGTGCAGTGTGGATTATGACCCAAATCATGAAACGAGCAAAGAGTTTTTTGCGACCGTGCAAAATAAACTTCATTGGGCAATAGTTGGCGAAACAGCTGCTGAAATCATCTATAATCGAGCGGGTAGTAGTAAACAAAATATGGGGCTTACAAGCTGGAAAAATTCTCCCCATGGTAAAATCAGAAGAGCCGATGTGGTAGTAGCCAAAAACTATCTCACATTAGAAGAACTCGATTTTTTCAATCGGATTGTAACGATGTATCTTGATTATGCCGAGTTTCAAGCCAAAAACAAACAAGTGATGACCATGAAAGATTGGGTAGCTAAACTCGATGCTTTTTTACAGTTCAACGACAAAGAAGTGTTAGAGCATAAAGGTAAAATTTCTCATGAGGTAGCTGTTGCATTAGCTTTAGATGAATATGAAAAATTCAGAGTGATTCACGACAAGGAATATGTGAGTGATTTTGATAAGTTGCTTTTAGAAATTGAAAAGAAAGGGTAATTATGCGCGAATTTAACGAAGAGATGATCAACTTTATCGATGCTTCCCCGACCCCCTTTCATGCGGTGGGAGAAATGGCAAAAGCGTTAGAGGCAAAAGGGTTCGTAAGACTCGATGAATGCGAGCCGTGGAAATTGGAAAACGAGAAAGGGTATTACGTCACCCGTAACGACTCCTCGATTATCGCCTTTACCTACCCTCCGTGCCCGGACAAAGGGTATACCATCGTGGGGGCACATACCGATTCTCCCCATCTGCGTCTCAAACCCAATCCCGTGACCAAGAGTGCTGGGACAATACGGCTGGGGGTGGAGCCGTACGGCGGAGTGCTTCTGAACCCGTGGTTTGACCGTGATCTGAGCCTCGCGGGACGGATCGTCTATTTGAACGGTGCGGGAGAGCGGTGTGAGAAGCTGATCGATCTGAAACGTCCGATTGCGGTTGTCTCTTCGCTCGCCATCCATCTTGATCGTGAGGCGAACTCATCGCACTCCATTAATGCACAAACCGATATTGTCCCTTTGATCGCGTGCGGCGAGGAGTTTGATTTTGAATCGTGGATACTGGAAGCCTTAGGCGAGAGCGGCGGGAAACTTCTTGCTCACGAACTGAGTTTTTATGACGTCCAAAAAGGGAGCTTTCTCGGAATCAATGAGGAGTTTATTACTTCGGCGCGTCTGGATAATCTGTTGAGCTGCTATGTAGGATTAAAGGCTGTAATGGAGTCTAAAACGCCGATGATGATAGCATGT
The DNA here is from genome assembly GCF_041651515.1 of Sulfuricurvum sp. GTDB lineage: Bacteria > Campylobacterota > Campylobacteria > Campylobacterales > Sulfurimonadaceae > Sulfuricurvum. The sequence continues at coordinate 406,408 of NZ_JBAZJF010000001.1, read as the reverse complement.
ATGGATCATGAAGAGGTGGGGAGCGATTCGCATGTCGGGGCAGGGGGGACGTTTCTTGAAGAGACGCTTCGTCGTATTGCGGGGGAGAATTTTGGATCGCTGATGCGCCGATCGTTGATGGTGTCGTGCGACAACGCCCATGCCCTTCACCCCAATTTTCCGACCAAATACGAAAGCGAGCATGCCCCGCTGCTGAATCGCGGGGTAGCGATCAAGATCAACTCCAATCAGCGCTACGCGACCAGCGCACGGACACAGGGACGATTTGTGCAGTGTGCGCAAACTATCGGCGTTGCGACGCAGACGTTTATTACCCGCAGCGATACAGGGTGCGGTTCGACGATCGGCCCTATCACGGCGACCCGCTTGGGGGTTGAGACGATCGACGTCGGAGTACCGACCCTCGCGATGCACTCGATACGTGAACTTTCCGGGACGGAAGATGCCTATGGGCTTTACCGGATACTCCTTAAGATCGGAGAATTCTGATGTCGGAGATGATCTCGGCTGAAGAGCTTAAAGCACTGATTGAGCAGACCTATAAGGTCGAAGAGGAGTATGTCTCCCTGCGCCAGTCGTATGAGCATCTGCAATCGACGGTTGAGCAGGTGATTGAATTTTTGCCCAATGCGATCTGGATTATCGAATCGGACGGCTCTATCTTTTTGCAAAATTCTCAAGCCAAAGAGCTTGAAAGCTTATTTGAGACCCTCCGTTTTGATGTCCAAGATTATGAGGTAAATTTTAATGAGCGTTCCTATTTGATCAAATCGGCGCACCACAACGAAAAAGACCTGCTCAGTGCAACCGACATCACCGAACAAAAGCGTAAAGAAAATTTGGCGACAATGGGACAAATGGCGGCACATTTGAGTCATGAGATCCGAAACCCGATAGGCTCCATTGCATTGTTGGCCTCGACGTTGATGAAACGGGTCAAAGAGGAAAATAAACCGATTGTGACGGAGATCCAAAAGTCGCTTTATCGGATAGAACGGATTATCAAAGCAACCCTGATGTTTTCCAAAGGGGTAAGTGCTCAAAAAAGTACATTACGATGGTGGCAAATACGCGAGGCACTTGAATCGGCAATCGGATATTACAGTTATGCCAAAAAAATCGATTTTACCTTACCGGATGAAGATTTTGAACTGGTCGGAGATTTGGATCTTCTGGTGATGCTTTTTAGCAATTTTATTTTCAACGCGATAGATGCGATTGAATTGGACGAAAACGATGAGGGGGAGATCGAGATGCGCCATCACTGTGATGGACAGCACCATGTTTTTGAGATTTACGACAGTGGAATACCGATAGAGAATGCAAAATGGCTTTTTGAAGCGTTTAAAAGCACCAAAGAGCGCGGAAATGGATTAGGATTGGTATTGGCAAGAAACATTGCCCAAGCCCACGGTGGAGACATTACCTTATGCGAAGGGGATCGTAAAGGATTTCGAATTGTGATCGGGTTATAAAGGCTTTGGCTCACCCAGATAATAGCCTTGAATATAATCGATTTCGAGTTCTTTACATTTATTATAAATCGCTTCGGAGTGGACAAACTCAGCTACCGTTTTTAGACCGAGACGTTTGGAAAAAGCGGTAACAGCAGTAATGATCGTTTGAGCATTTACATCGGTATCGAGATTACGTATCAGCGAACCGTCAATTTTGAGAAGATCGACGTCGAGTTGAATAATATGGGCGAAGTTGGAATACCCTGTACCGAAATCATCGATGGCTATTTTACATCCATAGTGTTTTACCTCGGCAATAAAAGAAGAAACCTCGCTGTAATTTTCAATCCCCTCACTCTCTAAAAGTTCGAATATAAGCCGATTGGCATGGCGGCATCGGTGTAAGTTTTGGATTAAAAATTCTCTTGTCGGGGCATCAAATATATCATCTACCGAAAGGTTGATAGAATAATGGTGCGATGTTGTTTCCAGCATCTTAAAAATGGTATCAATAACAAAGTGCGATATATACGGGTAGAGACGAGATTGTTTTGCTGCAGGGAGAAAATAGACCGGTGAGATGGCTGCACCTTCAGAGTCGATCATGCGTAGAAGCGCTTCATACTCGATCACTTGCCCTTCATAATTCATAATGGGTTGATAATAAAGGGCAAAACGATTTTGTTCGATCGATTCTTTAACCTTTTTGCTCCATAAAATATTGTGCTGATACTCTTGTTTAATTTGCATGGTTTCATCGTACAAGAGGTAACTGAGATGGCGTTTTTTGGCTGCTTTAAGTGCCATATCGGCATTAACCAATAAGCTATTGATAGTATGATTGGGAGTTTGTTTTAACAATATATCCATTCCCATGGTGAGAGTAACGTAAATACTTGCGCCGTGTAAATCATAATGCTTTGATTGCAGGTGGTGGATAATCGATAATCGTGCCGCTTCAAGCTGTGATGAGCTCATCGGGCTGGTGAGAGTTATAGCATACTCATCAGAGGGCATTTTGTAGAGATTCATCGGTAACGTTTTTGTTATATCATGGATAGAGTCACTGACCGAAAGGAGCGTCTTGTCTCCGATCTCATGGCCATAAAAGTCATTGATTTCTTTAAAATTATCAATATTCAGAAGCATCAGTGCATAAATTCGAGTATCTTGAATATCTCGTAGCAATGCGTGCCGATTCGGAATACCGGTAAGTCGGTCAGTATAGAGCTGATGTTCGAGCTTTTGATTTAGGGCACGAGTGATTTCAGCGTCGCGGTTGATGCGTCGAATTAAGATTTGAAATCCGATATGGAGAACAAATCCGATGATGGCAAGTAAAAGTACACTGATAAGGAGCAGATTGCGAATCTCTTGTTTATATTCATGGACATCTTCTGTGATATCAAAGGCACAGGTCATTATAGCGACGGGTTCATTTTTAAAATCGGTGAGTTTACGGGATGCTATGATGTAATTGCGCTTATCAATTTCATAGCGGTCACTATTATCAAAACTAAAGGTGGAGGGAAGATGTTCAAAAAGAGGATCATTGGAAGAGACGAGCGAATAGTTATGGTACGTTGTTTTAATGGCATCGGGAATCAGAGAATGGAGTTTTTTCGTATCAAAAGCAATGGCACTTTTAATCCCTGAATGGGCATCGAGACGTTTTTGGATTCGATTGATTTTGGCAACGGTCTGGATAATCCCGATAAACGTGTTGTCTTTGTAAATCGGTAAGATGGTGACAAGAGCTACATCGTACAGGGTAACATCTAAAGAGCTGACAGGTCTGCGGATATGTAATGCATAAGTTAAAATGGGGCGTTTTTTAGTGATATTATCACCAAATTTATGGGGATCCTGCATTCGCAAAAAATGGGTTCCGTCCGCTTTTATAAATCCCGCCAAATCGGCTTCATCACGCTCTTTGGCATCCAAAAAATAGGGCTTGGATAAACGGTAGAGTGTTTCTCGATCCCCTGCTGCAAAAGCATCGACGATATCACGGTTAGAAGCAATTTTACAGGCTAAGGCGTTAAGCCCTTTTTGAGTATCCAATATGGAGAGTTCAAAGGAACTTTTGAGGAGAGCACGATGCGCATCCGTTTTTTCTTCTAGAACCTTCTTTTTATCCTGAACAATGGTGACGATAAAAATAATAACGAGCAGGGCAATGAGTCCCATAGCATAAAATGTAGCTCGTTTTTTGATCTGTTTCACGCCTAACCTTCGTGGTGTCTAGCCACCTATTTGATAGGATTATAACATAGCTTGGGCAAGTCTTAGTGGATTAATAAGGATTTTTTGTAAAAAACTACGATTTCGGAAACAAGATTGAACCTAATCGAACCATGGTTGCACCGCATTCAATAGCTAGCTCAAAATCGCTGCTCATCCCCATTGAACAGATGGTAGCATCAGGGAGAAATTCAAATAAATGGCGTGTTGTTTCGAAGCTTTTTTTGATCGCAGTTATATCATTACTGTGAGCACCGATACTCATAATCCCTTGAAGATGCAAGTGGGGACATTCTTGCTGAATTTGGGCGTAACGCTCCTGAAATTCTTCGGGTGTGAACCCTGATTTGCTCTCTTCATACGCTGAATTCACCTGCACCAACGCACGAAGCGTTTTTCCATCGCGTGCAAGCCTTTCATTAAGGGCATGGGCAAGATCCAACGAATCGATGGAGTGAACTAAGTGGGGATTGAGGGCTAAAAGATGGTTGATTTTATTTTTTTGCAATGAGCCGATGAAATGCCATTCAATCGGTAAATCTTCCAAGACTTCACTTTTGGTCACTAGGTCCTGGACTTTGTTCTCTCCAAAGGCTCTTTGCCCTATGGCATAGAGTGCGCGTATCGCTTCTGCATCAACGTATTTGCTCGCCGCGACAATTTTGACAATGTGGTGGTCACTGACCCGCAAGCGTGCTTTTTCTATCCGTTCAATAATACGGTCAAAATGGCGTTTTTGTTCTATTATACTCATTTCATTAGCCTCGTGATATCGTTGTACAGCCCTAATGACATTAGCCCAAGGAGCATTATCCATCCGCCGATAGTGAGCTGGGTAATAACTGCTTCACTAGGGGCTTTTCGTCGGATCATCTCATACAGGTTAAACATAATATGTCCACCGTCAAGTGCAGGAATCGGCAGTAAATTGAGCACTCCCAAATTGACTGAAATCAAGGCCGAGAAGAAAAAGAGACTCATCCATCCATACGCTGTAGCATCAGCAGTGATTTGCACGATACTGACGACGCCACCGACTTCTTTCGCCGGAACAACGCCGGTGATAAGTTTTTGGACACTTTGAAAGATGAGTAAAGAGGAGTTATACGTCTCTTTAGTGGCATAGGTGAGAGCATCTATCGGGCTTAGATTCAATGTGATCGTTGCACCGGAAGCGGCAATTCCCACCATAGGTTGATAAACTGTCTCTTTGAAAAGATTGTGAGATTCAGTTATTTTTGGGGTGACGACAACGATTTGAATCGCATTAGAGCGTTGAATTTGAAGATTCAATGCACCGAGAGAGGATTTGACATGGTCGGATACGTCATTCCACGTTGTGATCTCTTCACCGTTGATAGTGAGGATGGTATCACCGCTTTGTAATCCGGAAATGTGTGCCGGTGAATCGGGGAGAACTTTTCCGATAATCGGGGAGAGAGCTTTTGGTCCGCCCAATGCGATTGCCAACAATAAAATCCAAGCGAGCAGAAAATTGGCTAACGGTCCTGCGAGGAGGATAATGATCCGTTGCCACGGTTTTTTAGAATTATAACTGTCGTTATCACTGCTGAGCGCAGTAGGATCAAGGTCATCTTGGCCTTTCATTTTGACGTAACCGCCCAGCGGAATGGCGGATATTTGCCAACGGGTATTGAGCCACATGAAGGAGCCTAGTTTTTTACCGAAACCGATACTGAAGACTTCCACATAAACACCAAAAAATCGTGCAGCACTGTAATGTCCCAGTTCGTGAAAGAAAATCATAGCCGATAAGACGGCGAGCGCTTCGATCCAACTCATACTGTCTCCTTACTAGTGTACGCTTTGCTAAATCCTACGAGATACTCACCACCGGAGTAGAGGGTTAATGCAACGGCAATCCAAAGGAGAACATCCGCGAGCGGCCAGTGCATCAGTAAAAAACCTATCGCGATCATTTGCGCCACTGTTTTCACTTTACCTGCCCATGATGCACTGATATCGATCCCCTCGGAGAGAGAGAGGGTACGAAGACCCGTGATAAAGAGCTCTCGGACGATAATTATATAAATTGCCCATGCCGATGCGGCACCGCTCATCATTAACCCTAAAAAAGCGGCAAGAGTGAGCATTTTATCGGCTAACGGATCGAGAATCTGTCCGACAATGGTGATTTGATCGAGTTCACGGGCGATATAGCCATCAAAAAAATCGGTAGCACTGGCGATCACAAAAAGGAGTGATGCCATATAATAGTTCCAACTAATATCCCATCCGGCATTGGTAAAGAGTTGCGGATTCAGGATAATCCAAAACATTACCGGAGCGATAAGGAGACGAGAGAGAGCAAGGAGATTGGGAAGGTTAAACACCCTGTGAGCCTTTGATTAATTCTAAAAAAGCGCGTTAGCGATTTTAAAAAGGCGCAAGCGCCGTGAGTCTGCTGCTGAAGCAAACCCAGTGTTAACGTAGGCTAGCGGGCTTTGCCCGCAGCCGTATTAAATTTATTGAAACGTCGTTCCGCCGTCTACCACGATGGTTTGTCCGGTGAGCCATGAAGAACCGTTACCGCAGAGGAATAAACATGCCCCTGTCAAATCTTCGGCTTCACCCATACGGCTAAGCGGTGAGCGTTTAATCACTTCCCCTTTTACCTCTTCGTAGTTCGGGAAAGCTTTGAGTGCATCGGTATCGATCGGTCCGCCGCTGACGGCATTAACACGGATCCCTTTTTCGCCCAGTTCGGCTGCTGCGTAACGGACCATCGCTTCGACTGCTGCTTTGTTGGTTCCGTGCCCCGCATAGTTTGGAGTATACACCAAATTTCCAGTAGAACTCATAGATATGATGGAACCACCGCCGGTTTTTTCCATCCGTTTTGCCGCTTCTTGAGCTCCGACGACAAACGCATCAACCGTTGCGGTATAGATATTGTTCAACCCTTTAGGTTTGAGACGCATAAACGGTCCGAAACCGCCGACGACGGCACGACCGGAGATGATAGCATTCGAGATAAAAAAGTCGAGGCGATCAAACTCTTCGTCAAATTTTGCATAGACCTCTTTGTACTCATCCGGTTCAAGAATATTAAGTGCATAACCACGGCATTTGACGCCATGATTTTTTTCAACATCGTTTGCAATTTCTTGGGCAATTTCACTGTTTGAATTATAGGTAAATGCGACATTTACCCCTTTTGCGGCGAACGCATAAACGATTGCTTTTCCGATACCGCGGGTTCCGCCGCTGATGAGTAGAGTTTTCCCTTGCATTGACAAATTAAGCTCCTTGAATAGTGTAATTTTTCATAACCTCTTCGATCCGATTGAGGTTGGCGATACTTGGTGCGACGAGCGGTAAACGATATTCTAAGGTATCGATCAGTCCGGCAATGAACATTGCCGCTTTGATCATAACGGGATTCGATTCAAGAAATAGCGCTTTATTGATAGGGAACAAAGCATCGTTTAATGCTTTGGAGCCACTCAAATCACCACTTAGGGCTTTGGCAACCAGTTGACTTTTCAAATCGGGTAGAAGATTTGACGTAACCGATGTGATTCCTGCCCCACCATTAGCGAGTATGGCATAGTCGATAGCATCATCGCCGGAAAATACTTTGAGTTCAGGTCTACGTGAAAGCAATTCGATGGTGCGTTCTATGCTTCCGGTTGCTTCTTTGATTCCGTAAATATTGTTAACATCATCGAAAAGGCGGATAACCGTATCGGCACTGATATCGACCACGGTTCGCCCAGGGACATTGTAAAGCATAAACGGGAGTTCAGGAACCGATTGGGCAATCGCTTTATAGTGCTGATAAAGCCCCTCTTGAGAAGGCTTGTTATAATAAGGGGCGACGGAAAATATAGCATCAACACCACATTTTTGCGCCATTTTGGCCGCTTCTATCGCTTCCGCAGTTGAATTGCTTCCCGCTCCGGCTAAAACTTTTGTCGCAGTACCGCGACACACTTCAACAGCGATTTCCATACATCGTCTATCTTCATCATAGGTTAAGGTCGCACTTTCCCCAGTCGTCCCGACGGGACAGACGGCATTAATGCCATGTTTGATTTGTCTTTTGATCAGGTCAGCATATTTTTGCTCGTCTAATTGTCCATTTTTAAACGGGGTGATTAAGGCGGTTGTTGAACCGGTCACAATGTTCATTTTTTCCCTTTTCTCAGAATAAGTGTCGTTGATTTATTAGGATCAAGATACTGCTGCGCTGCTTGCTGAATGTCGGATGGTTTTAGCGCAATGATCGATTTTTCGTATTTTTCCAAAGGTGCAATATCTCCGCGTGCCAAATAACTGCCGAATAATTCGGCTACCGATGTAGAACTCTCCAATGAGTAGATAAAATCGGCTTTGGTATTGATCTTGACTTTGTCGAGTTCTGCTTGTTCCACCACTTTTTCTTGGAGCGATCGGATCACTTTCCAAATCTCTTCTTCAACGGTTTCTGCTTTTACCCCATTATTACACACCGCTAAAAAAAGAAATACGCCCGGATCGATATTTTCCATATTATAGGCATAGATTTGGTTTACAAGCCGTTTTTCGTCCACCAATATCCGGTTTAGTTTTGAGCTTTTCCCTGAACTGAGCATTTCGCTCATGGCAGAGAGTTTAGGCTGATCGGGATGCTGAAAATTAGGGATGGGGAAACTGATCGCAAGCATTTCCACTTCACTCTCTTTATTGACGATAACACGGCGTGCACCGTCTTGCTCCGGCTCGATGGTTTTAACCGATGGGATATCAAGGGTATTGGCAATGGTTCCAAACTGTTTTTTGGCTTCGGTAAAAACTTGCTCAGGTTTAATATCGCCGGTAACCACCAAAATCGCGTTTTTAGGTTGATAGTAGGTTTGATGAAATTTCTGAATATCTTCTAAGCTCCAAGTTTGGATGTCGTTCATAAATCCGATCGGCGTCCAGTGGTAGGGATGATAAACGTACGCACTGTTAAAGAGGCGAAAATACAAATACCCCATAGGGTTATTATCGGTTCTCCAGCGGCGTTCTTCCGCAACGACGTTACGTTCCGGTTGAAACTCTTCGTCTTTGAGGTTGAGATGCTCCATTAATTCTGCAAACAATGAGAGCGATTTAGGAAGATTTTCATTACTTGATTTGATGTAATAATGGGTAAAGTCAAAACCGGTGGAAGCATTGTTGAGTCCTCCGATGCTTTTAACCTCTTCGTCAAATTCTCCGGCTTTGAGTTTTTTCGTCGATTTGAAGTTCATGTGTTCAAGCATGTGGGCAATCCCGCTTTTCCCCATCACTTCGTTTCGACTTCCCACTTTGTAAAAAATATCGGTCGAAATAACTTTGGAACCGTTATCCAAGGGGATTGCAACGACTTGAAGGCCATTGTCTAAGATTGTCGTTTCATAATGAGGCAAAGATGAGGCCATTAGGGTTCCTAAAAGTAAAAATAATCCGGTGAAGGCTTTCATGATCAGCGATCAGCACCGATAGCTTGGGTAATCGAGGTGTAGCCATCCTGCGCGATGAGATCGATCAAACCGCTGTTGATCTCTTCGACCACTTCCATCCCCTTAAAAATCAGGGCACTGTAAACCTGCACCAGAGAAGCTCCGGCGCGGATACGGCGATACGCCTCTTCGGGTGTTGAAATACCGCCGACGCTGATAAGGGTCGTTTTTCCGTAAAGCTCGCGGGCAATGGCGTCAAAAATATAAAAACTGCGCTCTCTTAGGACTTCACCGCTGAGTCCCCCGATCTCTTCGGGTTCACTGACCAGCGAGTAATCGATCGTCGTATTGGTCGCGATGATTCCGTCTGCTCCGCTCTCCACGGCGTGGGCACAGAGGCTGACGGCTTGATCTTCGGACATATCGGGGGAAATTTTAAGTAAAATCGGTTTGGAGGTGATCGCTTTTGCTTCGCTGAACAGCTGCGTGATAAACGCTTCGTTTTGCAAATCACGCAACCCCGGAGTGTTTGGCGATGAGATATTGATAACCATATAATCCGCATAACTGTGAAGTGCTTTGATCAGGGTGGTGTAATCTTTGATCGCTTTATCATCCGGGGTAAGTTTGTTTTTTCCGATGTTGACACCGATAGGGGTACTGAACGGATAGATGCTCTTGAGGCGGTGAGAAATGCGAAAAACTCCGTCATTATTAAATCCCATCGCATTTTGGAGGGATTCTTCTTCAATATGGCGCCATAGGCGTGGACGCGGATTCCCCTCTTGGGGTTTTGGGGTGAGGGTGCCGATTTCGGTAAAACCGAACCCCATGGATAAAACGCCTTGAAACATTGTTGCATTTTTATCAAATCCTGCGGCAAGACCTACGGGATTGAGAAACGTTCGCCCGAAAAGTTCTTGGGACAGGGAGGGATGGGTTATGAAATTTTTAGCGATCCATTTGTTAAACAGGGGAGGACAAAAATCGGCACTGCGTAAGAGTGCGGCAGCAAGGGTATGGGCACTTTCGGGCTGCAGTTTAAATAACCACGGTTTGAGAGATTCGTAATCGATCATTTGACCCTACCTCTATATACAAAAAATTGATGCGATTATACTCAAAAAAGGATTAACAACTCTTTATTCTCCCATTTTGCCTGCAAGACGTCGGTATGCTTCGGATGTAGCCAAAAGCTCGTTGTGGCTTCCACGATCAACGATTTGCCCTTCTTCGAAATACAAAATAACGTCAGCGTGTTCAATAGTACTGAGGCGATGGGCAATCATAATGGTGATTTTATCTTTAGCATAGGCTTCCAATGCAGCTTGAATTCTTTTTTCACTTTCATTATCCAGAGCGCTGGTTGCTTCGTCTAAAATCAGTAAGGATGCGTGTTTGTAGATTGCTCGGGCAATGGCGATACGTTGGCGCTGACCTCCTGAGAGATTGGAACCGAACTCCTGCATCATCGTATATATTCCCTCAGGAAGGGCATTAGCAAATTCAAACGCATCGGCCATTTTGAGTGCTGCTTTAACGTGTTCTTCATCTATATCGGCTCCGTATGCTACATTGGCGGCCAACGTATCCTGGAAGATATAGACCCGCTGCGAAACGGCAGCAATTTGATGACGCAGAGAGTTTTGTGTGTACTCTTTTGCATTGCGATTATTGAGGATTACGCTCCCGGTATCGGGGTCATAAAAACGGAGCAGCAAATTGACCAATGAGCTTTTACCGCCGCCGCTTTGTCCGACGAGAGCAACGGTCTGTCCTGCATGAATAGAGAGATTTAATTGAGAAAGAGCCGTTTTGTCCCCAAATTTCAACGTTACATCGCGAAACTCGATGGATTGTATCGGTTCATCGAATACTATCGGACCGTCTGTGACTCTATTTTCGAGTTCAAATATATCGAATACCCGTTCGGTAGCTGCTTGGGCATCTTGGATTTTACCGTAAATGGAGCTTACACGGCGCAATGGCTGGAATACCAGTCCGACTGCCGTTAAGAAGGCGGTGAACTCTCCGACGCTCATCGCTCCGGCATACACCTCTTGCCCTCCGACGAAAATAACGGCGGATAGACCGATTGCGGCGATGATTTCCATAATCGGAGAGACAAGCTCATTGGTGTAGGTTGATTTCATATTTATATGGAAAAACCGTTCGTTTTCGTCAGAAAAACGGTTCATTTCGTAGGCTTCCGTAGCATTCGCTTTAATGATTTCACTGTTATTGAACACTTCCGTCAGACGGGTGAGTACATCGGCATTTTTCTCTTGAGAACGGTGGGAAAGTTTTTTGAGTCGTTTGGCAATTAAAATCAATGGATAAATGACGGTCGGCATAACGATGAGCGCCCAAAACGATAAGACGGCATTTAAATAAATGACGTAACCCACGAGGGCTAAAACAGTGAGGGATTCGCGGATAAGCTCCGGGAGCATTGTCGAGACAAAATATTGCACCCGAGCGATATCATTGGTAATACGAGAGATCAGTTCACCGCTTCGATTAAGATACAAAAATCGCATGTCCATGTGAATCATTTTGGCTAAGAGATCTTCACGGAGACGCGAGACAATATGCAGACCGATATAATTGGTATAAACCGATTGTAAATAGCGCCCTGCCGATTTCGCAATGTAAATCACAATCAACATCAGAGGTATCAGGTAGAGCATTTTGGGATCTTTGGCAATAAACATATCGTCCATAATCGGTTTCATGATGTGAGCTGTCGCCGCAGTAGCTGTTACGGTTAGTACAATTCCAATGACTACGAGGATATATTGAAGTCTATATCCTTTCATGTAAGGCAAATAGTAGCTAATAGTTTTTTTCAATCTCGTATCTCCCAAAAAGTTCCTGCAGGAGTATCCATAATAGAAACCCCTAACGCCGTTAGCTCATCGCGAAGTGCATCGGACGCGGCAAAATCTTTTTCTTTTTTGGCAAGAGTCCGTTTCGCGATTAAATCATCAATTTTTACTTTAGCCGCCGTATCCAGACCGAACTGAAAATATTCATACGGATTTTGCCCCCCGAATCCCAAAACCGTTTCGATTGTGGAGAGTGAAGAGAGTAGGCTTTGTCGATAGAGCTTATCTTTAGGATTTGCATCGAGCATTTCGTTCGCATCGGCAATGAGCTCATCGATCAGGGCATAGGCACGAGAGACATTCAAATCATCTCCCAACGCTTCCAACAGGGCTTTTCTGAATTCCGTTTCAATTATTGGAGCGGTGAGCCCGAAAAGGCGCTTTTTGAGGCGATAGAGACGATCAAGACGACGTTTGGAACCGAGCAGGTCTTCTTCATTAAAATTAAAATCCCCTCGGTAGTGGGTGCTAAGAAGATAAAATCGTAATACTTCTCCATCGTAGGCTTTGAGAGCGTCTTTGAGAAAAAAACTGTTTCCTAAGCTTTTGGACATTTTTTCACCGTCTATTGTGACAAATCCGTTGTGCATCCAGTACTTTGCCAGTTCATGGTTCGTTGCGCAGCGGGTTTGTGCCGCTTCGTTTTCATGGTGAGGAAAAAGAAGGTCTGCTCCGCCGCCGTGGATATCAATTGCATATTCATGAACGCCGTCGCTTACATAGTGTTCTATCATTGCCGAACATTCCAAATGCCATCCCGGGCGTCCGCGTCCAAAGGGAGAATCAAAAGCTACACTATCATCATGAACGGCTTTCCAAAGGGCGAAGTCGGCTTCATTTTTTTTCTCGCTCACTTTTTCGACGCGGCTGATATTTTCCATACTTTGGCGGTTGGAAAGGCTCAGATAGCTTTTATCGCTGGAGGTATCAAAATAGATGTCTCCGTTGCTGATAGTGTAGGCATGATGTCTATCCAGCAGCTTTTGGATCATATCGCACATTGCACCGATAGATTCCGTTGCTTTGGGCTCCAATGTCGGAGCTTTGACCCCTATCGCATCCATATCACGGTGATAAGCAGCACTGTATCGCTCGGCTATTTCGCGGGTGCTTACCCCTAATTCACGTGCTTTATTGATGATTTTATCGTCGATATCGGTAATGTTTCGAGCGAAGAGAACATCATACCCTTTTGCTTCTAATACACGACAGAGAAGATCAAATACGAGTGCGCTTTTAGCGTGCCCAAGATGAGCGTCATCATACACGGTAGGTCCGCAGACATAGAGGGATACTTTCCCTTCTATGAGGGATTTAAACGGTAGTTTGGATTTTTTTACACTGTCATAAATAAACATGGAACCCCTAGTCATTAACGTATCAAGTTTAGCAAATATAGATTTAAAGTATAAAATAGTACCCCAAATATGCTCATACCGGCAATAAAGTAAACGGTTGTTTTTGTTTTTAGAATATCAAAAAAGATTGCCCAGCCCACTTCTCGTATCGTAAGTATCATTTGCACTGCACCGCCGATACTTCCTGCCAATGCCAATCCGGCCGCCCCCATCGGTTTCATAAGAATAAGGGAAAAAATAAGATTGATGATAAGTGATGCTGCGGCAATTTTAGCGGCTTTGATGTGTTTGTGCATGGCATACAGGTAGAGCGAAAAAAGTTTTGCAAGTCCGAAAGGGACTAAGCCTACCATATACATCATTAACACATTCGCGGTGTTGTGCGTATCGGTAATGGTGAAATGCCCTCGTTCAAATAAGAGCCAAATGATGGGTTCGGCTAAGAGCACCCCCCCCAGTACCGATATGCCTAATAAAGCGCTAAGCAGCCAAAATGATTTAGTAAGATTTTTGTAGGCAAGGGTATGATTTTCATTTTTAATCGCTTTGGCGATCGTAGGAAAGAGTGCGGTGGTAATGGCTAACGCAATAATGGCAAAAGGGAGTTGAAAAATTCGGTTGGCATAAAAGAGATACGATACCGAACCTGCTGCTAAAAACGATGCCAAAGAGGTATCAATAAACGAAGCGATTTGAGCCGTCGAATTACCCAAAACCGAAGGAAAAAAGAGGGAAGCAAATTTGGATTCTTCGGCTTTGACATTTTTGGTTTTTCGGTAATTCCACCCTCCGATCAGGATTTTTAAAAGCCCTTTTTGGCGGATGGTGTAAAGGTGGGTCAGTACTTGAAACGCTCCACCGACCAAAATCGAAAAACTTAACGCGTAGACGATCGTTTTCGGATCGCTTTGGCTAAACAGGAGTAAGGAAGCAATCATGGCAATATTCAGCCATACGGTTGAAAATGCGGTCGTAAAAAAATGTTCTTTATGTTGGAGCAGTGTCCCTAAAAAGGTAACGATAAAAATAAGATCCAAGTACCAAAAGTTAATGGTTGTCAGGGGGGCGGTTTTAGAGATAAGTTCGGTATCCCAATCCCAGGCTAGCAGTTTTGTGAAAAATGCCGGAAACAGAGTTACCAATAGGGACAAAGCGACAATAAAAATCATAAAACGGATGAAAATAGCTATCGCAAAGACACTTTTTTGTTTTGAAGCAATGTACGAGGGCATGAAGCTTTGGGTAAAGGAGCCTTCCGCAAAAATACGCCGAAAGAGATTCGGAAATTTGAAGGCCATAAAAAAGATATCACTCCACATATTGGCACCCAAAGCCGATGTCATTAAAATATCGCGTGCCAGTCCTGTTATACGCGAGATTAGAATGCCAAAAGAATTGGAGAATATGGATTTAAACATACGTTATGCAGTGCCTACAATAAAGTTTTACGAAAGTTTAACGAATATGTGATTAAAATAGGCTCACTGTTTAGAAAGGGAAATTATGGGACTGTTTGCCAAAGAGAATGAGAGTGAGCCATCCGTATCACAGATGAAGCCAATTATTGTTCGTACCGGGAATGTTGCCAAAGAGTTGTTGCAAGTCGCATCAAATGCTAAAATTCCTGTTCAATCTTTAGATTTTAAACTTCTTGATACCCAGACGTTTAGCCGATTAAATGGCGAAGTGGGATTAGAAGATTGGATTGAACTTACTGCGGATGAGGTCAAAGATATCACCGAAGAACATTTTCTCAACCCGAAATTTGAACTTAAACAAACCTATGAAATTGAAATTTTTGTTATTTCTGAACTTAGCCCATTGGACTCTATTGAGATGTCTATTGGTGGAAATTCTACACTGTGTAAAATATATTTAACGATTAAAGCCGGAAGCATTGTCCGTTATTATGAGTCATTTGAACAGGATTTTCTGGTGGCGGTAAACAAAAAAAAGCTCCGCGCCAATTTGATGATCGGATTATTTGATTCCGTTATGCCGAAAAATTTGGGAGAGCTCCTTGCCAAAATTCGAATTGCCGGAGAATATCATTTTGAAGTGCAAGAACGCTATTTGATTGCACAATCTTATGAGCCGGTTCCGACGACTAATGATAAATTGATTCTCCATTTTGAAGTTAACCGTCAAAACCAAGATGAGAATGGACGGATTGATTACGCCAAACGGGGATATTTGATCAGCGCGGTTGAAAATGAGTTGTTGATTGAATACATTAAACCTTTACGGGGAGGGGATGGCCGTAGCTGTAGAGGAGATTTTATTGCTTCTAAAGAGCCGATTGTCCGTTATGAACCTACATTTACGACAGGGGAAAAAATTACCGTTATTGATACTCCGACAACAATTGAATATCGAGCCAAAAGCGGAGGATATGTCACCTATGAGGGGGGGATGTATGATATCCGAACCGAAATGGATGTCACCGAAATCAGCTTTAAAACGACCGGTTCCATTGATTCACAAATGGATGCGGATGTTTCGATCAATGTAAAAGAAAAAGATCCGTTTAAAGACGCCATCGGAATAGGGATGGAGGTTACGGTCAATGTCATCAATGTTGAGGGAAATGTCGGTGCGAATGCCAAGGTTACGGCAAAGAAAGCCAGCATTGACGGTCAAGTTCATCAAAGTGCTGTAATCAGGGCCGATGAATTGAAAATTAATATTCTCAAAGGGGAAGCTTATGGTAAAAACATTCAGATTACCCGTTTGGAACAAGGGAGCGTTGAATCTGAGAAAGTGAGTGTTCAGCAGGCTACCGGGGGGAAAATTAGAGCAAAATATATTACGGTTGAGACACTGGGTTCACATGTAAAAATGACAGCTTCGCATACGATTGAGATACACCACTTAATGGGTGGGGAAAATCAGTTTATTATTGACCCCTTATTGAATGAATCGAGAGAGAGTTTGGCAGAACAGACGAAAAAAATCATTGAGGTAAAGACAGCCGTTAATTCTATTCAAAAAGAGTTGGAAGGATATGAAAAAACGGATTTAGAAAACGGTCCCGCGATGGAAGAACTCAAACGTAAACTTGCCCATTATAAAAGCAACGGGATTACCTTGCCTGTCGCGTTCGTCCAAAAATATCGGCAGTTTCAAGATTTTAAACAAAAACTCGAATCGCTGCGGGGCGAATTAAAAGAGAAAAAAGATCAATTGGAACGGCTAACCAGTCAAATGTCTGCTTTACAAAGTGATATTTTTGAAGCTCGTATTATTAACCATGATCGCTGGAAAAATCATAATGAGATTATTTTCAAACTGATTGATCCTGATATTGAAGTAGTGTATGTTCCCTCCGAGAACAGTGATGAGAAATTTTTGGGCTTGCATAAAGACGAAGATGGAAGTTTTTCAATAAAGGTGTTGAATAAATGATTGTAGGATTAGACGGTATAGTAGAATATAAAGAGCCTACTTTGCTCCATCTTAATGTAAGCGGCGTCGTTTATGAAGTTTTTATTTCGCTGCATACGTATGGGGCTCTATCGTCTGAACGATGTAAAATTCACACGGCTCATATTATTCGTGAGGATGCACAACAACTCTATGGATTTGCCCAAAAAAGTGAAAAAATTCTGTTTGAGGGGATGTTAAAAATTAACGGAATCGGTCCCAAAGCGGCATTGGCTATTTGCTCAACCTTTACGCCGGAGCAGTTTGCGGGTATTATTTCATCCAAAGATGTCAATGCACTTAAAAAAGTTCCGGGAATCGGACCCAAAAGTGCAGCTCGAATTATGGTTGAATTAGCCGGATTTGATGCGCTGCTGTTAAATTCAGGAGTGTCGGTAAGTTCTGCTGCTACCGAGGCGTCTATGGCACTCGAATCGCTTGGTTTTAAACGGGAACAGATTGCCAAGGCCCTGAGTGCATCCACGGCAACCGATACGGCCTCTTTAGTCAAAGAAGCATTGAAACAATTACAAAAACTTTAAAAGGAAACATGTGAAATTAGCAATTTTATTCGGCGGAGCCAGTTTTGAACACGAAATCAGTATTGTCAGTGCTATCACGGTAAAAGAGAAGCTAAGTCGTTTTGAGCTTAGTTTTATTTTTTGCGATCAGGATCATCAATTCTACCTTATCGATCCGGCAAAAATGAAAGCTGTTACGTTTTCACGCGGCGAACACCGTAAAATGCCAAAGTTAGTATTGACGGACGGCGGATTTGAACAACGCGGATTATTTGGATCAAAAAAACATGAGATGCCTATTCTTAACCTTATCCACGGCGGGGATGGCGAAGATGGCTCTATCGCAGCTTTGATGGATTTTTTCCATATTCCGTTTATCGGCCCTCGTAAAGAGGCCTCTATGCTCAGTTTTGACAAGCATTATACCAAATGGTTCGCCGCATCGCTTGGAGTCAAAACACTCCCTTTCGAAGTGATCCGAAAAGAGGATAAAAGGGCAGTTGCTACAGCGTATCCGTTTATCGTGAAACCGGCTCGATTGGGAAGCTCTATCGGTGTGAGTATTGTTCGTAATGCTAGCGAGTTAGATTATGCGTTGGACGTTGCGTTTGAATTTGATGAGGTTATTGTTATTGAGCCGTTTATTTCCGGGGTCAAAGAGTATAACTTAGCAGGTTTTAGTGCGCGCGGTGAGATTACTTACTCTATCGTTGAAGAGCCTCAAAAAGCGGAATTCCTTGATTTTGAGAAAAAGTATCTCGATTTCTCCCGTTCCGGAAATGTCGCAGAAGCTTCGGTAAGCGATACGTTGGTAACTCAGTTGCGGGATGCATTTAAAACGATTTATTCCCCATTATTTGAAGGGGCATTAATCCGTTGTGATTTCTTCGAGATTGACGGCGAAGTGTATCTCAATGAGGTCAATCCGATTCCGGGGTCAATGGCTAATTACCTTTTTGAGGATTTCAGCGGTGCGATTCAAAAACTGTTGGGTTCATTGCCTGATAAAAAAGCGATTCGGGTGAATTACGATTATATTCACTCTATTTCACAAGCCAAAGGCAAATAAGCGTGGCGGTTAAAACAGTTCAGTATAAACAGCACACCTTTTCGATCAGTTATGAAATACTCAACCCGTCCTCTCATATTGATATGATTTTTCTGCATGGATGGGGGTCTCATAAAAATTTGATGAAGCATGCGTTTGCGGCTCATTTAAAGCAATTCCGCCACATCTATATTGATATGCCGGGTTTTGGCAACAGCACGTGTAATATGACCCTTACCACGGATGATTATGCCACTATTATAGAGTCCTTCTTATCCATGATTGAAGCCGATAAAACGATTGTTTTAGGGCACTCATTCGGAGGCAAAGTAGCATCACTTCTCAATCCCGATTTACTGGTACTGGTGGGTTCAGCAGGTATTTTAGTACCCAAACCGTTGAAAATCCGTCTAAAAATTGCCCTCTTTAAATTACTCAAAATCAGCGGACTTACCTCGTTGCGCCGTTTTTTTGTTGCGCCCGATGCACAAGGCCTTTCTCAGCCGATGTATGAAACATTCAAACAAGTCGTTAATGAAGATTTTACCGATAAGTTTCGTGCATTCAAAGGTAAAGCATTGCTCTGCTTTGGTCATCAAGATACCGCAACCCCTTTGTGGACAGCGTATAAGATTGCAGAGCTCATCCCCGAGTCCAACGTGGTTGAATTCGATGGCGACCACTATTTCTTTTTGGAGCAGGGCGCTAGCGTAGCCAAAGAGATTGAAAAAAGTGTATTAAAAAGTTTAGAGCATTAAGGAAATAGGATGGATTACACACAAACAGCCGCATTTATAACCAATACCCTTTTTGTTATGACGTTGGGGTGGTATCTGATTACCAACCTCCAATGGTACGATTATCGCATTGAGAGGGTAGTGTTGCGTCATCATAAAAGCTGGTGGCATTTGGTCTATTTTATTCTCCCTTTTATCGCCTATTACGTATCGGGCGAGTATTTTTGGATTCTTTTCTACGGAGTGATTGCCCCTTCAATTTTCATGTGGCATCGTAAACTCGATAAAAAAGTGGTATTGACGTGGCGGGTCAAGCGTTTTTTGATTTTGCTGATTTTCATTACCCTCTTTTTAAATTTTGTCTGTACGTTAAAAGCCTTCTGTCATGTGTACAGTGTTTTCTTCCCGCTTGCACTTGCTTACGCTCTTTCATGGGGAACGGAACGATTTTTATTTGAGACCTATAAACGCCAAGCCAAACAAAAAATAGCCTCGATGGGCGAATTGACGATCATCTGTGTTACCGGCAGTTATGGCAAGACGTCGATGAAAAATTTTATTGCTCAAGTCCTTTCTTCGAAGTTCAATGTTTATGCAACGCCGCGCAGTGTCAATACACTCGGAGGGATTATCCGCGATGTGAATGAATCGCTCCCTTTGAATGCACAAGTTTATATTTGTGAAGCGGGTGCTCGGGAGATCGGAGATATCTATGCGATAGCGCAATTACTCCATCCTCAAATCGTGGTTGTAGGAAAAGTGGGGCCGCAACATTTGGAATATTTTAAAACCTTGGAACGGATTCAGCGGACAAAGCTTGAAATTATCCATTCAAATCGTCTTAAACGGGCATTTATCCATACCTCAGTAACAGATCAGCCACATGAGAAAGTGACCTTTTTCGGTGAAGATATTCAGAATCTCACAGCGACGTTGGAAGGGACTGATTTTGATATGAATATGGACGGAGAGCTGCACCATTTTCACACTTCTGTTTTGGGGGGATTCCAAACTATCAATATCAACGCGGCAATTTTGATTGCACGTGAATTGGGAATGGAACCGGATGCGATTATCCATGCGGTTGAAAAGCTTAAAAGTGTCGAACACCGACTGGAGCGGATCGATGCGGGGGGAAAAATTATCCTTGATGACGGTTACAATGGAAACATTGACGGAATGCTGGAGGGGGTTCGTTTATGTTCACTCCATAACGGTCGTAAAGTGATTGTGACTCCCGGTCTTGTCGAGAGTACCGAAGAGCTTAACCGTGAGCTGATCCATGCCATTAACGGGGTTTTTGATATTGCGATTATTACCGGGCAACTTAATGCCGCACAGTTTGACAAAGAGTTGCATGTTCCTCAAAAAATTATGCTGGCGGATAAATCGCAAATGGTTAAAACATTGGGTGAAGTGACTCGCGCTGGCGATATCATTCTCTTTGCTAACGATGCGCCGAATTTTATCTGATGGAAAACATTTTATACGCTCCATGGCGCGATGAGTATGTAACGGGTGAAAAAATCGATGGATGTGTATTTTGCTACATCAGTACCCATCCGCAGGACGATGAGTCCCTTCATGTCTTGTACCGTGATGAGCACTGTTTTATTGTAATGAATCGATATCCCTACACTCCGGGCCATTTTATGATTATCCCTCATCATCACACCGATGCGCTTGAATCACTTGATCCGAACACGTGGCTCCATATAACCGCATTAGCTCAAAAAGGGGTACGGCTTCTTAAGGAGTCCTTCGGTGCACATGGTGTCAATTTGGGGATGAATCTGGGCAAAGCCGGGGGTGCGGGTATTGCAGAACATATCCATTTGCATCTGGTTCCCAGATGGGAACGGGATACTAATTTTATTACGGCTATCGCCGAAACTCGGGTGTATTCTACCGATTTTGAGAAAATATATCAGAAACTAAAAGAGGTGGCTAACTTCAATCTGCTTTGAGCTTAGAAAATTATAAAAATAAAATATAATTTTACGATAAAATTATATTTTATTTTTAGTATTAAAGAATTTAATTAGTAAGGATTTCTGTATGACTTTGCATGAAGCTGTTAATACAGCAGAAGTGATTTTGATTGAAGGGGATAGAGGAGCTGGTAAAAATACTTTAGCTACTTTTTTTGCATCTCTTTCTAAGACGAAGTATGAATCTGCAGAATTAGTGGCTATTCCAAAAGAGACCTATTTTAAAAAACAAGAAATTTATAATAATATGTTAAAAGAAAATAAATATGAATACACTCATATTTTTTTCTTGTTTGAGCAATGGAGAGAATTAAAAGGGAGATATGGACTTTCTTTCCTTTTAAACGATATTGAAAAAATTCTTGATACTACTAAAGTACAGATTTTATATTTTCAACGAATTGATCAGATTTTTGATATGAATGATCAAGCAGATACTTTTCAAATTGTTTCTGAGATTGCACGCCTTGCATTGAGTCGAAAAGTTAAGCTAATTGTCTCCTTGTTGAAATCAAGTGACAACTATATTTTGGTACATAATGCACTTCTTAATTTTGCTGATTTAACACTCTCAATTGAAAATGACAATGATCGAAGAGGGCGTTTGGTTAAAATTATTTCATCATTTTATCCGATTGAGCATTCGACTTATATGTTCAAATTTGGAAATAACCAATTTGTACTTCAAGAAAAGCACAATGAAACTATTACTGATGAGCTAAAACCGGTTGTTACATTAGAGAGGGTAGATGAGAAGGCTTTTAAAGCAGAAATTTCGAAGAAAACAACTTTTAATTTTGTTTTTGTGAGTCAAAACCAGCAAATTATTAATTGGACAGCCTATTTATTTGGTAATTTAGCATCTCTCTCCTTAAGACAATTTCGAAATATATCGGAGCTTTCTACTGAAATTTGGGAACAAACTGATGTAATTATTTACAGTTCAGAAACAATAGAAGAGATTTTTAATTTTTACCATTATGCACAAGAAAAAAATCCACTTGTAAAAACATTTGGATGGCTTTTAAACGGGTATGTCCGAGCCGATGATAAGATGAAAGCCCACTCTTATAGCAGTGGTGAATTATTTGGATTAGGGACACGTCAAACCGATTATATTTTAGCGTTGGAAAAAAGTCTTTCTGTCCCTTTTTATTCCAAAACGATTGAATATCGTCAGCAATCTTCTACCGTTGATTCATCCAGCAGTTTTGTTGATTTGATAGAGGAAGCTCTACGTGTTCGGCGAATATTTTCAATTTTTATTTTTGCCTATACTGTCCCTTTTGAAGATCAGAATTTTGAAACTACTTTTCGTGAAGAAGATGTCGCATATTTGGATGAAGTACATCATAAAATTTATCTCTTATTTATGAATGCACAAGAACAAGATTCTCATATTCTTTTGAAAAAGCTTTTATCGATTAAAGAGGATATAACTTTTGAAAAAGTGATTGAAGCTCCTGCTTTATTTGGAGGTCACGAGAATCTTTTTGATCATACGTTTTTACAAAAGGACAGTGTATGATCAAACGTACCTCCTTGTTGCTGTGTGCTCTTTTAGCGCATAGCACACTTAGTGGTGCCATATGGGTGGATGAGAAAGTTCTAAAAGATAATATTAAAAAAAATCCTTTAGATATTCAAAGCCGTTTGATTTATGCTAGGTGGCTAATGGATCAAAATGAAACGGCGAAAGCGCGTATCCTTTTTGAGAATATCAATACCAAAAATCATGTAGGTGCTGAAAATATTAAAAAAGAGTTTCAGCAATATGATGAGGATATGAAGCTTCTGAAAACTTTCAAGTTATCGACGCCGAAAGATCAAGAAAAATTTTTACCAAAAGTGACATTAATGTCACCGAAAGAGACTGAAAATATTTACCGTATATTGATTCGATTTAATATACCAATAACCAGTACTTTTTTAAAAGAGTTATACAATCAAATTGATAAAGGACCAAACGTTATATTGGCCCGTACCATCGCTTTATCTCTTCCTTCTGGACAAACTGTTGAAACAAAGGTAGGTAAGGTAACTGAAGAAGTGAAAACGCAAGAAAAGGTTGAAGTCTTACCCCAAACCATCAACGATGCACTAGAACAATATCGCCAAAATCCAACTTATCCAAATGTACAAAATGTAGTTGCATTTTATACTACCGCGAGAGAAGAACAAAAAAAGATTGATTTTTTAAAAAATCATTGCCGTATCAACCCTTTTGATTCACAAAGTAAAATTGAACTGGCTCGTTATTTGTCATGGGAAGGGAAGAATACGGAAGCATTAGTTTATTTGAATGGGATTAGTGGAGAGAACCATCTAGAAGCATTGTTAATATCGGGTCAAATAGAGTCATGGAATGGTAACTATGAATTAGCAAATAAAAACTTGAATGAAGTTCTTCGGTATGGAACACCTAAGCAACGATATGATGCTGAAAAAAGTTTAGCATATATTGCAAGATGGAGAGGTGATAATGGTACAGCAAGTTCCTTATTTGCTAAATTACAACGCGAAGATCCTTCGGATAGCGAGGTATCTGAAGAGGTTATGATCGATCAAAAAAATTTTACCCCTTTGATTCAACAATATGAAAAAATGGCAGAGGGTAATCCAAAAGCACTTGAAAGGCTTGTCTATTTGTTGCAGTTGGCAGGCGAATCGGAAAAAGCTCTTTTTTATCTTGAAAAACAGTATAAACTGACTAACAATAATCTTTTATTGATGGAAATGGGAAATATTGCGATCAGTATGAAGCAGACTCAAAAAGGGTTGCTGTACTGGAAGCAATATGCAACGGCGATGAATACACCGATTGCTTGGCTTGGTTATGGAAAGAATCTTTATTGGGCGGCTGAATACGAGAATGCTATAGCTGTTTTAAAACCTATTGCAATGGAACCGGATGTTAAAGTTGAGGCGGATGAATTGATTCAAACAATGCAACGTGTGTTGGAGGAACGTCAAGCAGTATCTTCGGATATAGTTGTGTCAGATAGTATACAATCTTCAGGAAATGATAAAATTGAAGTGGCAGAGGGACAATACCGTGAGGGAAAGCTTGATAGTGCCGCGAGTGAGTACCGTTTATTATATATTCGAACGGGGAATATCGAGTATGCTAAACGCTACATTCAGATTCTTGAAGAATCGGGTAAAACAGAAGAAGCGGAAGCTATAAAAAAGACATTTGACTTTATAGCTGAATCAGCACCATCCAAAATAGAAGAAGAACCTCTCCTCTCAAATGATCAACCTCTTCGTGCAGATAGCGAGATAAAAAGAGACCTGATTGTTGAAGGAGGAGGAAAGCTCACTACGGGTATGGTTGTTGAACACTTAAAAGACAATGCAGGAGTGAGTGTTTCATCCGTCAATTTAATTGGAAGTTATACAACAGAGAAACAGATTGAATTTAAATCGAAAGTGGGGGAGTACCGCTTTAAAAATAGCACTGATTCGTTAAAAGGGGAAAGTGGATTTGTATCTGTAGGCAATGAAGCATTTGAAGCCGGTGCATTTATAGATAATATCGAAGGGAGTACAGAGGTTAATCCTTATCTTAGATTTACACATGTAACGGGCCCCCATTCAATCAGTTTAATAGGGTATCGTCGTAACGTTGGATTTATTAAGAATTCAATTATTCCACTTCAACAGAAGAATACATTAACAACGATTCAAGTGACGGATTATGCACTGTTCCCAGATCAAAATGAGTTGTGGGCATCCTTTGATGTTTCACGAGATGAAAAGGAAAATACTATTTTTACTCCTCAGTTCCAATATCGTTTTTTTCAAATTCCCGTAATGGAAGCACTTTGGTCATGGTCGGTTGATGGATGGTATTTGGCGAATACTCATCCTACATCCGATTATTATTCACCCAAAAGAGAAGATGGAACCTATGCATCAACAAACTTTTCCCTTCCATTAGGGAATAAATTTGAATTAAATATTATGGGTGGATTAGGATATTCATTTCAAAATAATATTTATTTGTATAAAGCAGGTGGATGGATATCCAGAACAATCAACGATGGTTTATCGTTACGAATAGGATGTTCTGATCACAGCTCAATATCTAATGGTAAATCATTTGTTCCGTATGCTTACGACGTGTGTGATGCAAGCATTTACTATCGTTGGTAATATTGATGCCATTTTTTATTATTTTTTTACTTTTAACGTTGACTTATCTGGCTTTTAGCAATCTTACTGATCTTTATATTTTTTACCGGATGATTGATAATGGATTTATCCTTTTTTCCGTTATTTTGATAATGGTTTTTACTGGTATTGTTATTTTACGTTATTTGGCATTGATGTTTTTTTCTATTTTTAAGGTGGCGATAAAAACAGAAATCCAGATGAAGCAAAAAGTCTTTCATACTCATTTACGTGTTTCGATTATTGTTCCGGCCTATAATGAAGAGGTAGTTATTGGCCGATCTATTATTTCATTGCTGGAGCAAACGTATCCCAATATGGAAATCCTTGTTGTGGATGATGGTTCGAAAGATGGAACCTACCGTAATGCCAAGAGATATGAAGGGCATAAGGTAAAAGTAATCACCAAGCCAAATGGTGGAAAGTCTAGAGCGATCAATACCGGTATCGCTCATGCATCTGGGGATCTCGTGATGGTAGTTGATGCTGATTCACGTTTAAATCATGATGCTGTAGGGTTGATGGTACAGTATTTTGAAAACCAAAATATTGCTGCTGTTGCAGGATCTGTATATGTTGTAAATCAGGTAAATTCTATAACACGGCTTCAAGCATTGGAATACATCGAAGGGCTCAATATGGTTCGAAATGGGCAATCCTTCTTGAAGCTTGTCAATATTATCCCAGGGCCTATCGGGATGTTTCGTGTTGAGGCTCTTCAAAAAGTGGGTCTTTATGATCATGATACTTTTGCTGAGGATTGTGACGTTACCCTAAAACTCTTAGCGGAAGGCTATTCTGTCGATTTTGAATCAGATGCAATCGCGTATACTGAGGCTCCGGAACATTTACTGGATTTAATCAAACAGCGTTACCGCTGGACGCGGGGCATATTACAAGCTATTCGCAAGCATAGGGGATTTTTATTTCATACTAAAGGACGTCCATCCATGACTCTTGTTCTGTGGTATATGTTATTTGAATCTATTGTTTGGCCATTTATGGATGTATTTGCAACGATATTTCTTTTGTACATCACATTGATAACAGGAGTTAACTCGCTCCTCTTTTTTTGGTGGTCCTTGTTTACTGTTTTGGATCTTGCCGGAGCACTGTATTGTGTGCTGATTACCAGAGAAAAACTTTCACTTGTTTTTTATGCGATCCTTTACCGGCTGTATTTTATTGGTATAATTAATCTAGCAAAAATATTTGCAACGATAGAAGAGTGGTTTGGTATAGGAATGACATGGGGTAAACTTGATCGAAAAGGGAGAATTTAAATGAATCTAATTACATTTATGACATTTGCTATTTTAGTAATTACTATTTTAACACTAGTGTTTGGGGTGTTAGCTTATTTTTTATACAAAATTAGAGAATCCAAAAAAAAGCCTCAGCAATCTGAGGGGAGCTATGAGGAGATTTTGTTAGGTCGTAATTCAGAATTACTTTTTTTTAAAAAGGAGATAAGTTATGACTCACTCGTACTCAATGAGGTATTATAAACCTTCATATGGTGCCAATGCATATTTTTTAATTTTATTAATTGCAGTGTTAATGTCTCCTATTTTTTATTTTTTATTCAATAATTATGCCCCTGCAAATTTTATGATTATGGGTGGAGAATCAGAGAAAATTTATATTATTCGCTCCGAAGAAACTATTGAACGTCTCAAAACGATAGGGGTAGATGTACAAGGCTATGACTCTCGTTTGAAAGAAGTCAAGGGGATACTTGCTGATCAAGGGTATAACCCAAATATTATTTCTGAAAATGAGCTGATAACACTGAAATCAACTGATACCCTTTTTCTAATAGATGCAATTGCTTTGAGTGATAAAACGACTCAAATTATTGAACGATTTGTGGAGAGTGGTGGATCTCTCGTGTTTAACTATTACAGTGGGTTTAGTGGTGACCATGGTAAATGGCGTGGAGATGAATTCATTCGTACTTTGACTAAGCTTTCCGTTGACCCAAAAATACATACTCTAGCAAAACAGCAAGGGGTATTTATTACTCCAAAACTTCTTTCTCCCATAACAGGTTATCTTAAAGAGGGACCATTGGTTAGTTTCGTTTATTATGATGATATTCCCCTCTTTATTTCTCCTGATACTATGAGTCCGGATTTATATTTAACCGATTGGTCCCAATTTTCGACTCCAAAAGTGATGGACTTGCCTCTTCCGATAGAATTAAGCGGTGCATTATGGCATGGCTATTATGGGAAAGGAAATTGGATTTATTTTAATTTCCCTTCTTATGTATTGACTTCCTCAGGTACAGATGATGACAAGTACAGATCTCTTTTTCAGGGTATTGTAGACTTTACTCTCAAAGGAGTTGTTGCAAAACTTCATCCGTATTTGAATGACATTGATCCTGTTTTTGTTTCCGAAGATACCGAATTTCGTTTTGAAAATGCTAAATATTTTTCGGAGATGGTTCAGCGTTTAGAGATCCCAAGTACTGCTTTTTGTGTTGCAATGTTAGCTGAACGCAATCCAGACGTGACAAAGCAATTGGCAAAAAATCCTTTTATTGAATTGGGATCGCACAGTTATTCTCATGGAGAGATCGTTGGCGTCAATGAAAACGTGCTGAATAAAGAATTGATCGGTTCAAAAGAAATTTTAGAAAATTTATCAAAAACAAAGATAGAAGGATTTCGACCTCCTCGGGAAGAAATTGATGACGAAATTGCTAAAAAATTGGTTGAAGCTGGCTATTCTTATACGATGGAGAAGAACAAAAATCATCTTTACCCAACGATTGTCCGAAAAAAAATCGTCGTTATCTCACGTGTAGGTACAGATGATTACGGTTATATGGCTAATCACTCTTTGGATGAACAAAAAATTCTTGAAGAAATGAAACAAGAAGAACTATTGTTAAGAAAACTGAACGGTATTTATACTTTGAGCATTCACACTCATCTTTTTTCTGATCCTAATAATATTCATTTGGTTGAAAAATTTTTGAGTGGTTTGAAAGAAGAAAATGAAGTAACCTTTGTTCAAGGAAAAGAGATCACCGATCGTGTTCGAAAAGTGAATAATATTGATGTAAGTGTTTCGGTAAGTCCAGAAAATTATCTGGTTTCAGTTATCAATAATAACCCTGAAATAGTGAAGAGTGCAACCGTTCGCCTTTACTGGCCTAGATGGGGAAGTGTACAATCGGTTACTTCCAATACGAGTGGAGTACATTTTTTGATCAAACACAATGCAACAGATCGTTTTAGTGACATCACTTTACTTGATTTACAACCCCGAAAACAGTTAACTCTTTTGGCTGGATATAGCAGATGAAACGGTTTAGTTATGGCATGATACTGTGGTTTACAATGTCATCATTGTATGGATTTGATTGGATAGGCACAGGTGGTTTTGAATATCAAAAGATTACAAAAGGGCCGTATATTCCTATTACAGATATTTTGGAAGAGAATAATCTTACTAATGTCAATGCAATATCCATGTGGTTGACACGAAAATGGAGTGCTGATTGGTATCCAGCGGAAGAGGTTAATCATTCGATTATCGAATCTGGTCATCTTCCTATTTTTATCATTTACTGGTTTGCTGATGAAATATCGGTTGAGTATATTCATAAGCATAAAGGTGAGTATTTTACCTATCTTCGGCGGATTCGGGAATATCTAGATACAGTTGACGGTAAAAAAGTGATTGTTTTAAACCCTGAATACAATGAACATGGTGTTGAAGGTTGGACAGGATACAATCAATTACTACTTGAAAGTAAAAAAATACTGGATAAAGGGGATATTATCATCGGTCCGTGTGTGGGTGATTTTGGTGATTACAGTCGAAATTCTGATGTTAAAAATTGGAAAAAATTTGATCCTTCTCTTAATAAAGCAATTGCTTCTTTCGATTTTATTGCCTTTCAAGAAATGCGTTCATTGACTAAAAATAAACCTTCTGATATTGCTTCACTTCCACAACGGATTGAACACTTTAGCGAGTACTTGCATAGTGTTTATAACAAACCTGTTTTTTTGGCATATTTGGCTTTGTCAACGTGGGGAAAAGATGCTGAATTGATTCAAGCTGAAGTACTTCAAAAGCTTTCTACACGTCAATTAGTATTGCAATCAAAGGGGTTGATGGGAATCAATTTTTTTCATTTGCTTGATGTTCCGAATCACGTAGGCTATTTTGAGGAGGGTGAAAAATATTTTGGTTTATTTCACTCCAATTTTCTTCCCAAAGAGAGTATTGCCCCTTTTAAACGGTTGCAGTTGATCCCAAAAGGGAAGTTTTAAAACCATTTAGAGTAGAATTATAAAGTTTCACTATACATTAAAAGGTAAAACATGAAATTATTTAAAAAAGATCGCACGGGTGTGGAAATAAAAAACTCTTCTCAGCCTTTGTTTTCTATACCAAATGAAAAATCTGAAATTAAAGATACCTCTAACCCTTTATTTACTACTCCAAATGAAAATACGGAGTATAAAAGTATTTCTCAGGCTCTATTTGAGGTACCAAAAGAACGCTATATTAGAGCAAATTTTCCTAATCTAATTGATGATTTAAAAGGCGAATTTACTTTACACTTCTCTGATAATTATCTATTGTTTACCTTGCTTACGCAGCTTCATAGCTTAGGGGACAGAAATGATTTTCAAGTGATTTTAAAATCATGGGGAGAGATCATTGCGAAAGATATAATTCAAAAAGGAAATTTTTTGAATGATGAAAATGGCTTTGAAGGAGTTATCGAATATTTGAATCAAATACTTATGATGAGAAAATTTGGTTTTCTACAGTGCCGTATTGATGAACATGCTCGTAGTTTAGTTCTTATCTATCACTATACTCCTTTTGATATGCAAATGCTAAAGATGTTTGGTGAAGATATATTGATTACTTTTTATACTGTTTTATTTCAGTTATTGTTCAGCGGATTGATGGAAACCACTTTCCAGATTGCGTCTATTGAAGATATGGATACATCTTGGAATTTCACGCTAGAATCGTAACTGCTTATTTTAAGGAATTGAAAAAAGTTTTTTAAGCATTTGCAGGAGTGTTTGGTAAAGTGGCGAATTAGGATTGTATTCATAGAGGGTTTCCACTCTGGTTGCTGCAACTTTAACATTAGAGTCAAATGGAAGCGCAAAGAGGTAAAGTTTATCAAATAGATAGCGATACAATGCTTCAAAGTTTACGCTGATCTCATCAGCAGCAACCTTATTGGTAACAAAATAAATTTGTTTTTCCTGCCCATAACTATTTTTTACTTTTGTAAGAGTATTTTGCATTAACTCAAGTGTAGCATATGAGGTTGCATCTGCCTCCAATACACCGATGATAGTATCGGAAACTTTCATAGCTAAATTCGTCATCGGACTGAATCCTGGAGGGGTATCAATCAAGACGATATCGTAATACCCAATGAGTGATTTCAGAGCTGTCTCAAACTGATCTGGATATTGTAAGAGCATGGTAATATAATCATTGGTCTCTTCAATCGCCATAATACCCGAGGGGAGAATATCAAATCCCTTGGTTGTTTTTTGGACAAGCTTCTCTACCGGATGATTAAAAATTTCGGAAAGTCCAAGATGATTCCGAATACCAAGAACCCCTGATAAGCTATTTTGTGGATCTGTGTCCACTACAAGTACGCGCTGTCCTGATGTGGATAATATCTGAGCAATATTTAAAGTAAGAGTTGTTTTTCCAACCCCTCCTTTAGAAGAGTAAATAGTAATACATCGTTTCATTGAAACATCTCTCTGGCATGATAAGATCGCATATAATCATTTGGGGTCATCTCTTTATCCTTGTCAAAATAATACAACAAACTCACTCCTGCAAACATTGAATTGTATTCGGGTGCTTTAGAAAATCCTATCATACCCATGGTGTGTAAATTCTGATTTATTTTGTATCCGCCTAGGGCTTTGATATTAAATCCAACCCCTGATTGGCTGGTTGTAGGATAGGTGTCTCCTACATCACTAGAGAGAGGGAAGTAGGGTGCGGATGATTCGGTAAAATTTAATAAGGCAACATTACCTTTAATATTGATAAAAGAGTTGTTATTGTAAATATAGGTATAGTCACCATATAAACCTGTAAGAAGAAAAGAGGTTGGACTGAAATAACCACCACTCCCCATAGTAAAATGGTTGGTAGAATGGTTATAGCTATCATATACCACAAGTGGTCCTAATAAAAAAGTTTCTTGTTCATTCTTTAAAAAATTTTTGCCGATAAAAAAAGATGCCTTAGCTTCTTTATTGGATATGGTATTAATTCCTTCAATTTTTGGGGAGTAATTAAATGTCAAAGAAGTAGACCAATCACTTTGATGCTTCAAAGCTACTTCATAGCCAGTTTTCATAGATCTGCCCCATACTGTCCCATCGACAGGATCTTTTGCACCGATATACGAAAGCATGGTTTCATTGATGGCTTCCCGTGATGTTTTTAGTGAAATACTAAGTGGAGCTAAATATATTCCCCCTTTCATAAACCATGTGAGTGCACTGGTATCGATTTCATTGCTGATGGGTGTTGAGCCAATTCCTGCTTCCATAAAATAATGATCATTATCGTACCGGTACTCAATAAAAGGGACAATAGCACTCAATGACTCTATATGAAAATTTCCTTTTTGAGTTTGCCCTGAAGCAAATTGTACTCGGTTTTCAGAGGATAAAGTACCTGTATCAAGCCGTAAAAAATTTGTACCAAGTCGTAGAAGGTGGTTAAATGAAGGGACGAGTGTCGCCTCAGCCGATAATCCAATAGTACTTAATTGATCAATCCCTGCAATTCCGGATCTTGTATTAAACAAAAGTCCACTTGACACAGAGCTTTGTTTCTTGTTTATAATTTCATTTTTTAACTGTGCAACTTTTTCAGTTGAATTTAGTGAATTGATGAAGATACTCCTTTTGGGGAGATGTTTTAGTGTCATTGCTTGGAATATTTAAAAGTAATGTAGGTTTTTTCCCAATATCCGATGAAATAAAAGGATTATAAATGCCATTATAATCATATGTGTCTTGAGACAATGAAGGTGATTTTGAAGTAGATAGTGTATTTATGGATTGTTTTTTGGATGAAGTTGATGAATTATGTTCTAATTCTTCTATGAGATGAATGGTGTCGAGACTTTCTTGTTTATATCCCATTTGAAGATAAAGTTCTGCTATTTTTTGCAATAAGAGGATATCTTTAGTTTTTGAAGCAAGTAAGAGATATGAAAATGCCTTTTTATCGTCTTTTAATATATGTGATGAGAGTGCTCCAGCATAAAAAAGATTGGCTGATGGTTGTTGTTGTAGAAGGATTTCAAATTGTTCCAAAGCCTCTTTTGTTTTATTTTGATGGAAAAGACTCCATCCCAAATTTTCAATTAAATCAGCATCATTAGCGATTAGCAAACCGCTTCTCAAAGTATTTTCTGCTGATACAAACTCTTTTTGTTCTAATTGAAACGAAGAGAGTTTTTTGTAATAGGTCAAATAGAGTGCTTTGAGAGATTCTCGTTCTTTTGCTGATAAAGATTTTTGAGTAAGAGTATTGAAGTATGTTTCTGCTTGCGAAAAACGATTTTCACTGAGTAGGGCATAAACGAGAGAGATAAAATCTCCTATTGAATTGGATTGACGATAAGCAAGTGAACGATAATATATTGCTTCTTCGGGATAAATATGCTCTCCTACTGCCCCTAAGAGCCTAATGGTTTCGATACGATTGGGCTGTAATTGATGCAATTGTTTTGCACTATTCCACCCTTTTTCATACTCTTTTTGTTCAAGATAGAAAGCGATTTTGGCAGATTGATAAGTATATTCGACATCACTATTCCATTTTGTGCGATCCAGTTTTTCAAACGTCACAAGAGCATTTTTGTATTTTTTTTGTGCAATATACGTATTCGCTGAACCAATCAATGCCAATGAATTTTTGGGAGAAGAGGAGAGTGCTGTTTGGTAGTACTCTTGTGCTATGTTGTATTTATTCATTCGACTATAAACTTCGCCCAAACGTAATAGAACGTTTATATCCATTGGATTTTTGATATAAAGTGTTTGGAGTATGGAAGCTGCTTGCTCCAGCTCATTTTTAGAAATAGCATCGATGGCATTTTTCATATCTGCATCGGATGCCTTGATTGGCTCGGTTGTATTTTTAAGACTTTTCAAAATTTCAACTGTTTGTACAGGTTCAATAGACTCTTTAAGCTTTTTGGATTCTGTTAGAGCCATTTCGTAAAGATCTGATATGTCTTGACGGTGATACTTTTTTGAAATGGGTTCTAACAGTTTAATCACATCATTCCAGTTATTTTGCTTTGATAAAATAATTGCTTTACCGTAGCGGGCATCTCCATTTTTTGGTCTTGCTTTTAATACTTGATCAAAATATAGTTGAGCATTTCTGACATCGTTTTCTTCTAAAGCTTGGAATCCTTGTTTGATCAATAGATGTTTTGTTTCTTCCGTTATTGCTGAGTTTTGGGTTATTTTGACTATTTGTACATTTTTTTTAGTTGATTTCTGTAATGAAGAGGTGGTTGATGTTTTTTTCGATGGCTCTTTTTTTTGAGATAAACGGTTAATTGCTTGGGATATTATCGTTTGATTTGGATCTAATTCTAAAATATGTCGATACACTTGAATCGCCTCTTCTATTTTGCCTTGTTTTTCGTATTCTTTGGCGAGAGTTGTAAGATTATTGAAGCTGGCGGGACTAATATCGGTAGCACTCAAGGGGGAGAGTGCTGAACAAGCCAAGGCTATCGCCATAATAGGAAGTCTTTTTTTCATTAATCACCTCGTTTTTACTCAGATTAGTATTAGTAAATATTTTACTATAATAAAGCAAAGAATTTTGCATAGCTCCAGACTCATCATGGTCCAATGAAACGGTATTGTTTACTAAATCAACAAAGATTGGAAAGTAGGGTAAAGCAAGAATGTTTTGATATCCTTCAAGGTAATGAAGTACTTCTGCCCCGGGATTAAGTTTGCTCCAAATACTCCAAAAAAGAGGGATACGTATAGCGTCATAACTAAAATAAGGACGCATTGAGGGAAGAGAAAAAGTATGTCTTTCTTTGTTATAAATCATCCAATCAGCATGAAGGTGAAAGGTACTATAACACATATTGAGAAGTGCTAAGGAATCATATTTGAGGTTATTCCAAATTATATTATGGCTTTCAATGTAAAATGCATCGAAAATGAAAGGGATGGAATACGATGGATTGATTGTGATTGTTGCATTGGTTTCAAATCCTTGTATTCCAGGCAAGAGAAATATATGATTGTCAACGGTACGAGTTAAATGTAGTTGGATTGATTGAATGAGTTCAAGAGCTTTAGTCCGATATTTTTCGTCTTTAAATTTTTTGGAAGCGGATAGCCATGCATAAGCAATCCACATATCGCCGTCTGTTGCATTGTTTGTGTCTAAAACTGTCCATGATTTTTTTTCATTTTCTCCCCATTTCCATGGATAGAGACCTTGTTCATTTTTAGGCATATTGTTTTCGAGCCAATGATTAAGTTTTTGAAATGTTTCTTTGTCGTTATAGCAGACGGAAAAAAACAGTGCATATCCAATCCCCTCGGTATGGGTTATATTATTGTTTTGACGGTCTACTACCCGTCCATCAGGCTGAATATAAGAGGTTTTGAAATTGTCCCAAGAATCAGCAAATGCTATGTTGGCTAAGAATGTAATAGCGATTGCAATTCGAGCAATATTAAACATCAGGATGATGTTTTTCTTTGAAATGTTTCAAGAAACGACGTACAAAATATACTAATATCACGACGAGGATAAAAGAAAAAAGACTAAAAACGAGAGGATCTCCTGTCACGTAGAAACGCATTTGATCTAAAAGAGACAAATCCCCTAAAAAATATTTTTTTCCGATTTCAAATGAAGAAATTTTATCAAGATCAGTATCAATGATTAAGACATCACTGGTGTGTCCAATTGTTTTTTCTTTGGAAAATAAGGTATTTATCCCTTGCTCAATCCCTTGCGGACTATCGTATTCAATTCCTATAACCGAGCGTGATCCGTCAAAGGGAGATTTAAATAACTGAACCAAAACATGTTTTTCAGAAGCACTTGATGCTTCCAGCTGTTTTTGATATCGAAATGGCTCAAGTCGATTGGTGTCGTAAAAAGGGAGATAGTCAATGAATTTATAAATCAAAGGAAAAGTAGTGGAGAATGATTTCCCCACTACTTTAACGGGTGCTTTTTCAAATAATTCATCATTGTGATGACTATAAGAACCAACATAAATAATATCACGGTCTTCAACATTTTTGGTTGAAGTACTTACGGATAAACGATAGAGTGGATATTCGATCTCTTTGCCCAGGAAAAAAGCGATTTTGAAAGCTGCTGTTAAATTGGAAGGTGAAAACGAACTAAGGACTATAGCGGTTTTTCGCCCATCAGGATAGACGGAGTAGGGGTATGCACCATATAAAAAGTAGTGCAGATAAGGCATCTCGATCCAATGAGGGACTGTTGGAAGTTCAATGGAAGATGTGTCAAGAATAGTAGTTTGTAAGTTTTCTAGATTATAAAGTTCGCAAAAACCTTTTTTGAATGGAACCATCGCGGGTTGCAGCGAAAGTTTATTGCTTCCATCGCCCATAAGATATGCTGGAAATGAATCTGATTTTTTGAAATTGAGTAGCTCAGAAATACTAAGCTCTTTAGAAATTTTTTCATCAAATGATAATTGGGCGGCAAAGTTATCATTTAAAGAAATATTGAGAACTGAATCATGGCGAACTTTACGTGGATAAATACCATTAATATTCAATTTTATGGTTGCTTTTTCTTCAAAGAAAAGGTCCGGATATATTTTGAAATGTATATCTAAAGGGGCAGGGTACATGTATTTAAACAAGGTATTTTTCTGTCCCATTTCTCTAAAGGTAATTTTCTGACCAAGAGGGAGGTAATTTGGAGCAGTATATGCAACTGATTCTTCTGGAAGTTTAATTGTACCTACACGTAAACCATATCCTTTATAGAGATTAAAATCATGAGTAGCAAAAAAGTAGGCACTATCGGCTACTTCTTGATCGGTTTGTCCTGTTAGACAAATAATTCCATACTGAGGATTGGAAGGATTAGCAAAAAAAAGTATTGAATTGTTTTGAATTTTAGGAATAAGAGAATCAGCTCCCATTGAAAACGATGACGTTAAAATCGCTTTGAGTTGATCCCGGGTTGCTAGGACCAATACATCGCTATTGGACGGGATAGTTGATGTGACAAACATGTCCATATCACGAAATTTTAACTTTTCACCGATGGCACTGGATGTAATAGCCGCCGCAGTTACAAGAGTATTAGACTTTTGCGTAGGCAGGACAAATCCAATACGATTTTTTTCAATATTTTTAGAATCAAACAGATAGTGATCTATCATCCCCAAACTATTCGTTAACACTTTTGGCAAAACAGTAAGTTCGATATAACTATTGCTTCCATCAACCTTAGTCCATAATTCTGGTGCTGTTTCATCTTCACAGTGATCGATAGTGTAGTGCTGATAACTATTAATGGTTAAGCGATTGAACTCTTTGAATTGGCTGGGAGAGAGTTTGACTTCCATGGAAGATTCTACTCCCCGATCTTGTACATTGATCCACTTTTGAGAAATTGGTTTCTCATTAAAAGAAACACTTAAAACAGAGCGTTCAGGGATAATTGCTAACGATGAAGTATAGGTTAATTTAAGGCGCGCAGAGAGGACTAACCAGCGTGAAGCAAGCGGAAAATTTATTTGCTGTTCGGCTCTTGCACCTCGAAGAATAAATTGAGTAATACTTTTTGATTCATAATTTAAGGGGATACGAATGGTTTGTGTCCCATCTGGATTGGAAACGATCAGGGTCCCTTCTTTTCCATAAAGTGATGTAAAAAGTAAAAATAAGAGAATTATGAGAAAACGCATTTATAAACCTTTTTGTGGAATGAAATGAAAAGTTTTGGTTAAAAATTGAAATATTATACGCTTCAATTTTAGTTCAGTATGAATTTTAGATACAAGACTAAAAAAAGAGCCTATAGGTGTAGGATGGGATTCTAGACGTTCATAACTAATCCATTTTGTGTTATCCCCGAAAATAATAGTAATTAATTTTTTACGAAGTTCAATATCCGTATCAACTTCCATAAAACGAAGAACAGCATTTGAGCGAAAATTATGAAGGTACTTGGCTTGTATGAATACCATACGTCCACTCTCCTCTTTAATTAATACGGAACAATCTGTATTGGATTTCAAATGTTTATTCACCGATTCAAGAATTGCATCTGGAAATGAAATGGATACACCACCCATTGAGATATCGGTGATTTTACCATAAAATGTTTCAGAATTTATCGTAAAAACGGCATTGTCATTGGAAGGAATACGTGCATAACGTCGAAGTTGTTTTTTTTCATACACAATAACCAATGCGGATAAAATGAGAAAAAGATTAAAAGCATTCCATGCCAGGGTAACGAGAGTAATGGTTAATAGCTCTGGATGCGCAAATAAACGATAGATTCCCATTCCAAATCCGGCAATAATAAGGAGAAAAATGATCACAAACGGGGTATAGAGCTGGCTAATAAAATCATCATCGGCATTTTCCCCTTTGGGCGTTACGGCAAACTCTGGGGCTCTTGGGTTTAAAAAGACTGAAAATATTGCTGGCAAAGTAAATAAGGATAATGCTGTTTCATACACTTCTGAATAAAAGCTCCATCGGACCTCTTTGTAAAGGTAGTATGAAAGCATTATTGCCAATATCAAATGGGGAATAGGATAGACCAAAATTTCAGTAGGTGTGGCATGATAGATCCGTAAACCGAATAGTAGATAAGCTAACGGAGCAAGAAGATAAATAACGCGTGCATATGAAAAAAACCAAAAAAAAGTGGCACTGAAATAACTAAGTTTTTGATGTAATTTAAGCGATTGGAGTAAAGGATTTTTAAGTAAAAAGATTTGTACCATTCCTTGCGACCAGCGTATGCGTTGAAGAACGAGGGCACTGAACGTTTCGGGTTGAAGACCTCGTATCATGGGGATATCGATATAGGCACTTTTGTATCCACGTGCATGTAATCCCAGTGCTGTTTCGGCATCTTCGGTGATAGTTTCTCCTGCGATACCTCCCACTTCATTCAGATATTTTCTCCGTAAAAGAGCTGCAGAACCGCAAAAGAAAGAGCTTTCCCAAAAATCGTGACCTTTTTGGATATGGTAGTAAAACATTTCATTTTCAGAAGGGGCATTTCGAAAAACATTAAGATTCTTTTCAATAGGATCGGGATTGTAAAAGGCATGTGGAGTTTGAACCAAAAACATTTTAGGATCTTTTAAAAATTCTCCTACAGTATTACTCAAAAAATCGTGAGTCGGTATATGATCGCAATCCAAAATTAAGATTAAATCACCGGAAACCGATTCGAGTGCGGTATTGATATTACCAGCTTTAGCATGGAGATTTTTTTCACGTGTTAAGTACGTTAATCCATGATTAGCTGCAAATTTTTGAAATATTTTGCGTCGTTCGTATGCTTGTGCTGCTTTTATGGGATCTAAGTCGTTAATTTTTTGGTCAGTGCCTCCATCATCCAGGATACAAATCCGAAGTTTGTCTTTAGGATAGCGAAGCATCGAAGCTGCTAACGCAGTATTGGATACAATATCAAAATTTTCATTGTATGTTGGGATCAACACATCGACAGAAGGAAGTTGATCGATCGGAACGTGACTAATATTGATCGGTTTACGATCCAATAAATTCAGAGAGGTGAAGATTCCGAGTGAAGCGATGGTAATACCATACATTTCGGCGAG
The DNA here is from genome assembly GCF_041651515.1 of Sulfuricurvum sp. Taxonomy (GTDB): domain Bacteria; phylum Campylobacterota; class Campylobacteria; order Campylobacterales; family Sulfurimonadaceae; genus Sulfuricurvum. The sequence continues at coordinate 367,239 of NZ_JBAZJF010000001.1, read as the reverse complement.
TACAAGAAGTAGGGTTCCAATAAAATCAAAGAAACCAGTATAGATGATTGTTTCGCTAAGTCTCCAAAAAATATATCTCCAAGAGATATACAGTGTGAGAAAGAGCAAAAGGAGGCGGACACGTTCTGTGAATTTAAAGATAAAGGCAAGAATAAAAAATAAAATCGTTGAATAGGCTAATAGTGCTTGAGACGTATTGTTGTAATGGGCGGTAATAATGATGAAAAAAGGAAATATTGTAAGTAGTAAAAAGTAATTAGTTTGTTCATCTATATATTTTTTTATTTTTGAAGATACACTATGAAATATCATTACTAATGTCTATAAATTTTTTTTATTTTTCCAAATGTTAATATTTTCTGCTCACTTTCTTGTTTAAGAAAAGGAGATTGTTTTTCAGAAGGTTGAAGTGTATGAATAGATTTTTGATAACGTTGAAAATCTTTTACTATCGGCATCGTAACTTCCATTGAAGCAATTTCATTTGGAACCATATCACCAAACATTATAGACATTGCCACTCACTTTACATTATAGATTTAACACTATAGCATCTAATTTCTTAATAGAGAGTGTGGATATAAAGTCGTATTGCTAAAAGATTAATCGCCTCGTAGGGCGATTAATCTTTTTTTTTCTTGCTCATAAGTACAACGGCAAAAATAGCTACTATTGCAAGTAGGATATAAATATTCCCTTGTTGATCCATTAAATCTCCTTTAACAGTTTTTTCATAATGCAGATGTGATAGCTCTCTTGAAAATTGATAAATTCAAAAAAGCTAGAGAGCTTTTCATCGGTGATGGTTGATGAGAGTTTACGACACTCTTCTTTAGCATTCTCTTCTTCGAGGATACCGTCATGTAAAAATTTTTCCATATTCTCGATTTGATAAGTGCGGGGATGGAGGGTACGCGGAAGCGCTAAAATGCCCATCTTCGCCATCATTTCTCCAAAGGAACGGAGATGAAAGTGCGATTCATCGATTAAATCCTGAAAATGGGTTACTTGTGCTGCCGTTGTTGCACGAATCTGTCGGTAAAAGTAGATCATAATCAGTTCGTACTCTTTGTAAAGCTCTTCGAACAAAAAGAGGGTGAGTGCATTGGTTTCGGATGTACTGAGCAGAGCGTCTGGCCATTGGCGAGAACGATCAAAGGCATTGAGGGATTCATCCAGCGAGAGTTTGGATAAATAGGCGCTAAGGGTTGAGAGGATGTATGCCTCGTCGTGAGCCATCCGCTCGCATAACGGGGTTTTCCCGTATAGAAGATGGAGTGCTTTGATCTCATTAATCGTTGTATGAACGAGGCTAAAAAATGATTCGCTCTCAATGGTAAATTTCGGATCGCGCTCATAGTCATATTCGGCATGGTTTTCATAAAGCGATTGTGCCAGCCATTTGAGATGACGAAATTCGATTTGGGAAAATTCATACAGTCGATTTTTCACCCACGGATCGTTTACCGAAAAGGAGATAAAAGCAATTCTAAGCCACAGTTGGTGTTTTTGTCGAAAGAGCGTTGCATCAATCATTGTTTACCTCACATTCCATACCGATTTCAATCGCGTGTAAATCTTCCGTGCTTCCGTGAGCTTTTTGCGTTTGATGAATCTTAGCCGCTTCAAATGCGGTGAGAACCATCTGTGCGCAGGCTTGCTGTTTTACGGGTCCAAGGGCGACTTTTTCCCGGAGTTTGAGGGCAGCGCTCTGGGCATATTCAAGCGATTCGCCTTTAATCATCTCGGTAAACATCGAACCCAGCACGACTGTATCGTGACATCCGTTAGTGGCATAACCGACGTTTTGGAGTATCCCCTCTTGTTCATCAAGATAAAAGATGACAAATTCTCCGCTTTGTTCACTGTGCCCCACTCCTACACCGGTAGGATTGTCGAGGGGGCCGTAATTTTTAGGGTGCATGAGATGCTCAATGATCTCTTGGTCTAATTGAGTTGTATTTTCCATGCAACTATTATAACGTACCTTATAGCCCTTTGTAAGAGAGAGTGGCGTACAATCGCACTATGAAAATAACTCCTGAAACTTTACGCTATCTTCCGACAACACGTGCCGAAATGGAGGCACGAGGATGGGATCAGTGTGACGTTATCCTCATCTCCGGCGATGCTTATATTGACTCACCGTTTATCGGCGTAGCCGTCGTAGGGCGGATATTGGAGCGAGAAGGGTATCGAGTAGGTATTATCGGACAGCCCGATATCACAGCAGACGATGTAATGCGCTTAGGGGAACCGAAACTCTTTTGGGGGGTAAGCGGCGGAAGTGTCGATTCGATGGTTTCCAACTATACCGCAACCAAAAAATTCCGTAACAGCGATGACTATACCCCCGGCGGAGTCAATAACGCCCGCCCTGACCGTGCAACGCTGGTTTATACCAATTTGATCCGCAAACATTTTAAAAACACTGTCCCTATCGTACTGGGTGGGATTGAAGCGAGTTTGCGCCGTGTGAGCCATTATGACTACTGGACAAACAAACTGCGCAAACCGATTTTATTTGATTCCAAAGCCGATTATCTGATTTACGGGATGGGGGAGGGGGCGATCATCGCTCTGCCCAAAGCGCTCGAAGAAGGAAAACCTCCGCACGATATCCGAGGGGTGTGTTATATTTCCAAAGAGCCGCGCGCAGGGTATATGACATTGCCCTCACATGCGGAGTGTTTGGAGAATAAAGAGAAATACATCGATCTGTTTGATCTGTTTTATAACCATAACGATCCCATTTCGGCAAAGGGGCTGTGTCAGGAAGTGGACGGACGCTACAGCATCCAAAATCCCCCCGCCGATTATCTGGATGAAAATGAGATGGATGCCGTGAGTGCCTTGCCTTTTACCCGCGAGCTTCACCCCTACCATCGTCCGCAAGGTGCAGTCAAGTGTTTAGAGACGATCAAATTCTCTATCATGACTCATCAGGGATGCTGGGGAGAGTGTAACTTTTGTGCCATCGGTGTCCATCAAGGGCGCACCATCCGAACTCGCAGTGAATCATCGATTTTAAAAGAGGCGGCTCAGTTTACTGAGTACAAAGATTTCAAAGGGATTATCAGTGACGTCGGAGGCCCTACGGCTAACATGTACGGCTATGAGTGTAACAAGAAGCTAAAACATGGCACGTGTGATCATCAGCGGTGTGTCGATGACACCCACCTGTGCAAATCGATGAAAGTGGATCACACCCGTGTTATTAATCTTCTTCGTAGTCTGCGTGAAATACGGGGAATTAAAAAAGCGTTTGTCGCATCGGGTGTCCGTTATGATCTAATCAACGAGGACAAACGCCAAGGGTATGAGTATCTCAAAGAGATGGTAAAACATCACATCTCAGGACAGATGAAAGTTGCCCCCGAACACACCTCGGATCACGTGCTTCATCTGATGAACAAGCCGGGGAAACAGACCCTCGTCGATTTTAAAAAACTCTATGACAAGCTTAATAAAGAAGAGGGGAAAAAGCAGTTTTTGACTTACTATCTGATCGCCGCTCATCCGGGGTGTACCGAAAAAGATATGCACGATTTGAAGCGTTTTACTACGGATGAATTAAAGATGAATCCCGAACAGGCTCAGGTCTTTACCCCGACCCCCGGTACGTATTCGGCGGTGATGTATTACACCGAGATGGACCCTGCAACACGCGAAAAAATCTTCGTTGAAAAAGATACGGCGCGCAAAGAGAAACAAAAACAGATCGTCGTTGCCAAAGATAGTTTTAAAAGCGGATTTGCAAGTTAAATCTTAGAGGACAAAATTGTGGAACAATTTTTGCGCTCTTACCTCTCTTTTAGCTTCATTTCTCTACAATAAGCCACTAAATTTATAATGTGGAACTTTTTTTGCGTATCGATAAATTTCTCAATGCGGTCAATCTGACCAAACGCCGTGCCGTCGCTCAGGATATGATCTCTGAGGGGGTTGTCTACATCAATGATAAAGCGGTCAAAGCTTCTAAAAATGTTGCTATAGGGGATATTATTACCCTTGTATACCTTGAAAAGCAGCTTCGTTATGAAGTATTGGCTCTTCCGACGATCAAATCAACCCCAAAATCCCAGCAACACCTTTATGTTAAGGAACTCGTATGAATCCGACTAAGGGCGATTTTGAGGCACTCTTTGAACATCGATTGAATGATGAGGAGATGCGGGAGTTTTTACTCTCACTGACGTTAAATGAAAATACCTCTTCCTCTATGATCGCAACGGCTGCGGAGGTGATGAAGCAGCATGCTATCACACTCGAAGTTTCTCCCCAATTGCGATATAAACTGATCGATGTAGTAGGGACGGGGGGAGATAAAAGCGGAAGTTTCAATGTCTCATCTACCGTTTCGATTCTCCTTGCCGCGTGCGGTGCGTATGTAGCAAAACATGGAAATCGCTCTATTACCTCTAAATCGGGAAGTGCGGATGTATTGGAACATTTGGGGGTAAAACTCGATTTGAGTCTTGATAAAAGTGCCCGTCTTCTCGAAGAGACCGGATTTACCTTTTTGTTTGCCCAATATCACCACCCCGCAATGAAGTTTATCGGCCCGATTCGACGAAGTATCCCTGAAAAAACCCTCTTTAATATCTTAGGCCCCCTCACCAATCCTGTAGGATTATCGAAAATCCTTTTGGGGGTTTTTGATGAAGTGTTTGTCCCGAAAATGGCCGAAGCGGTTCGTGAGGAGGGGATGACATCGGCCATTGTGGTGAGTTCGCGCGAAAAAATGGATGAGATCAGCATCAGCGACATCACCTATGCAGCGCAGCTTCACGGGGAGAAGATCGATTATTTCGAGATTGATCCTCAACGGCTCGGTATCAAAAAAGTCCCTTTTGAAGCGATTCTTGGTGGAGACGTAACTCTGAATGCCGCTATATTCAGAGATATTCTAAACAATAAAGCAACCGATGCACAGCGCGATATGGTGCTCATTAACGCAGCGTATGCGCTGATTGCCGATGGGATGGCGCGTGATGTTCAAGAAGGGCTTGAGATTGCCCGTGACGGTCTTCGGAGTGGTAAAGCAGCAGCTAAACTGGCTCAAATCGTGAAAATGTCGTCTGCACTATGATGAAATTGGATCTATTGCAACTGCCGCAACTGTGTGAACAAATCGTTTCGCTTCTTCCGAATGGGGGCGTCATTGTTTTACAAGGGGATCTAGCCAGTGGAAAAACGACGTTTACGCAAAGTTTTGCAGCTTATTTAGGGTTGGATGATGCTGTTACCTCTCCTACGTTTTCTCTTCAGCAGGTTTATGGTGATAAATTTTACCATTATGACTTGTATAACTATGGGTTTGAGGCATTTTTGTCTCTGGGGATGATGGAAGAGCTTGAAGTTCCGGGATACCATTTGATCGAATGGGGCGATGAGACACTGATCGAGTGGCTTAAACGAGCCGGAATGGATACCGTGATTGTAAAAATTACCAAAGGCGATGAGAAATCGCGATATTACGAGGTGCAGCGTGCATGAGTTGAAAGTTGAAAATCTGGTCAAAACGATCAAAAATCATGAGATCGTTCGCGGTATCAGTATGGAGTTGCGAACCGGTGAAGTCGTAGGGCTACTTGGACCCAATGGAGCAGGAAAAACCACCACGTTTTATATGATTTGCGGTCTTGTCGAAGCGACAGAGGGGAAAGTGTATATTGACGGTGTCGATGTATCGGATCTCCCTTTGCATAGGCGGTCTCAACTCGGGATCGGTTATTTGCCTCAGGAAGCGTCCATATTCAAAGATCTTACCGTAGAAGAGAATCTTATTATTGCCGCTCAAGCGGGAAAATTGGGTAAAGAGACCTATGAACAGCGGATCGAAGAGTTATTGGAGATGTTTAACATCGAGCCGATTCGAAGTCGTCGCGGTATTAATCTCAGCGGTGGAGAGCGACGGCGTGCCGAGATTGCCCGTGCGCTTGTCAACAAGCCCCGCTTCTTGCTCCTTGATGAACCTTTCGCCGGGGTTGATCCGATTGCCGTTATGGATATTCAAAGTGTTATTACGCAATTGGTTGAGTACGGCATCGGAGTCCTTATTACCGACCATAACGTTCGCGAAACGTTAGCGGTGTGTGATCGTGCATACGTTATCAAAAGCGGTTCTTTGTTAGCATCGGGAACCAGTGATGAGATTGCCCATAACTCCGATGTGCGTCAGCACTATCTCGGTGAATCGTTTAAGTTTTAGCCCTCATGCTAAGGGTCAAAACCAGCGTCGAGCTTAAATCCAAGCTTTCCAATACACTGCGCAATTGGCTGCCGATTCTTCACTCCAGTCTGAGTGATTTGGGTGAAGCGATGGCACCGTTTGTCGAAGGCAATCCCCTTATAGAGATTAAATCAGGATTCGAAGAGTCTTTTGAAGCGAGAATTCCGAAAAAAATTCAAGCCGGATACGTTCAAAATTCGCACAGCGAGGCTATAGAAGCACTAACGGTTCAACACAAAAGTCTCTTTGATGTTTTGGAAGAACAGCTGGATGGCTCATTATTTCCTACTCCAATCTCCCGCCTTGTCGCCCGTCATGTTGTCGAAAATTTGGATGAGGGGGGATATTACGAGGGGGATGCCGAAGCCTTTTGTCAGCACAATTCTATAACGCTGGAGCAATTTGAAAAAATACGCCTCCGTTTTATCCATATTGAGCCGATCGGTATCGGGGCGCGCGATGTGAGAGAATCGTTTATGTTCCAGCTTGAATCGGCACAGATTAGCGATGCCGGTTACACTTTGGCCTCCGAATTGATCGGCCATTTAGAAGATATCGGGCGTTATCGGAAAAATCCTCTCTTCGATGAAGCGATGCGGGTGATCGGAAGTTTTAAAAATCCCCCTGCAATTGATTTTAATGAAGAATCGGCGCATGTTGTCCCTGATCTTATTATTCTGAATGATCCTGAAGATGGGATTGAAGTAAAGCTCAATGATCGCTATTACCCCGCTATTACCATCGATAATGGTTATGGTGTCGATCATCCGTTTGTCCGAGAGAAGATCAAAGAGGCAAAAAGTCTTGTCGATGCACTGGAAATGCGCAAAGCGACTCTTTACAAAGTGGGATTGATGATTGTTGAATACCAATACGATTTTTTTACCGGTGGTGCTATCCGCCCTTTGACCCTCAAAACCCTGGCGGATGAGTTTGGGCATAATCCCTCGACCATTTCGCGTGCCATTGCCAATAAATACATTGCGTGCGATCGAGGAATGTATCCTATGAAAGACTTTTTCACAACGGCTATCGATGAGGATGTCTCTAATGCCGCGATCAAAGATTATGTGGCGGAATTGGTCAAAAACGAATCGCATAAAAAACCTCTGAGCGATATGAAACTTCTTGAGTTGATACAAGATAAATTCAAAATCACGATGGTACGCCGGACCATTGCGAAATACCGAAAACAGCTTAATATCGCAGGTTCAAGTGAGCGAAAAGGGTTGTATCAACTGGGGAGATCGTGAGAGAGATAAAATTACGTCTGGATGCTGAGGTGTGCAAACGCAATTGCGAGGGAGAGTTGTGTGAAACCCGTCCCGATCCGCTAATGATCGCCCGTCGTTATAATGATGAAATAATTTCCCTTGCGTGTGCTCTCTTTGCATACGGAAGTGCAGTTGCGATCGTCAAATTTTTGGATAGGGTAGATTTTTCTCTTATCGATCGGGAGGAGAATGAGATTATTGAAGCGTGTCAACCTCTTTATTATCGGTTTCAAAGCGGTGAGGATTGCGCTCAGTTTATAATAACGCTTAAACGTCTGCGACAATCAGGCGGTGCTCATAGTGTATTTGAAACCGGCTACACTCAAAACGGTATTATCGGAGGGTTGAACAGCCTCATCAACCGAATGTATGAACTTAATGCCTATCGGAGCAGCGGCTATACATTTCTTATCGGCAAACCGGTTGAGAGTATTGCAAAAGCAAGTGCCATGAAACGATGGATGATGTATTTACGGTGGATGGTACGCCGTGATGCTTTGGATATGGGGTTATGGAGCGATATAAGAGCATCTGACTTGATAATACCTTTAGATACGCATACCTTTAATGTTTCAAGCCGTTTAGGTCTTTTGAAGCGCTCATCTTGCGATTTGCGGGCAGCACTGGAACTGACGGAGAGCTTACGAAATTTTGACCCGGACGATCCGATCAAATACGATTTTGCTCTTTATCGTCTGGGACAAGAAAAAAAGGGCTAAAAAATGGTAAAATTCCCACAAAATATGGATTTTTATTCTATAAAGAAGCAGTTTTATGAAAAAAATTTTGATCGTTAGCGACGGAGCAATAGGACGCCATTTCATTGAGCGTGTTATCGGTACGTATACTTCCGAAAATCTTTATTATGTTGTCGAAACCAGGGCAAATAAATACGAGGGGTATAATCCGGCTCGATATAAATTTTTTGAATTTGATTCGACCAGTTACTATAAAATTGCCAATTTATTAAAAATGGATTTTACCCAAGTCATTTTAGCTGTAGAAAACCAAACTGATCTTGAAAATACGATCAAAAACATTCAACATACAAAACCAAATCTTCGTATAGTAGCTCTTGATTTATGGAATACGATTAGTGCCAATGATGGGGTCGAGTGGATCAATATGCAAGAGCTTATTGCCGCGAATCTTATCGATTATCTTCCGAATATTCCGATCTTGGCTCAAAATATTGGGCTTGGTTCGGGTGAAATCATGGAGGTTTTGGTCCCTTTTGGAAGTTCTTTTGTCTATCGCCATCTTGGGTCAATTGAGCAAAAAAACTGGAAAATTGCTGCTATCTATCGGAATCGACAGTTAATTATTCCCTCTGACAATAAGATGATTCAACCGAATGATTCGCTTGTATTAGTGGGAGATCCGACGGTACTTAGATCGATTTATCGAGCTATTAAACGTGAACTCGGACAATTTCCTGCCCCTTTTGGAAGTAAACTTTATCTTTATATTGATATGGCAGTTGAAAATACTCCCTCCATTATGGCACTGGTAAGGCGAAGTGTATACATCCAAAAGAAGCTCAAGAAACCGCTAATAATCAAAGTCCTTCATCCGGGTGATATTGATGTGCTTCGTATGATTAAAGCTTCCGCACAAGGGGATATTACGATTGATATCGAGTACGATTCGGCTGTGGATGAGAGGATCGTCTTTGATGATATAAAAAAATATCATGTCGGTCTTGTGATGGTTTCCCAAACCACATTTCGCCGCAAATCGACCCGTAAAAAACTCTATTCAGCGAATGTACCGGTGTTAAAACTTGCGGATAGATCGTTTTCTGCATTAAAAGAGTCGGTAGTTGTGTTGCATGAAGATAGTTATATTGAACATATTTCTACTACCATTTTTGACGTAGCGGCACAATTTGGTTTTGATTTGGAATTAATCGATTATAAAGGGGAAGAGGGGGAATATAGACAAGAAATTATCGCCCATTTTCAGAATCTTTCTACTATTTTTTCTAAATCGATTCACGTCAGTGCTGAAGAGCAAAATCCGATTCGCTTGCTGCGTGAAAAAGATAATTTTTTACAGTGCCTCCCGTTTACTTCAAAGATGTTTGCATCCCCGTGGGAACGGTTTTTAGCAACTGACACCGAAATGCTCTATTTTAAGCTGGATGCTTACCATCAGCTTTTTATTCCTACACAAATTTAGTCACCTTTTTTTAAGTCACTTTCGAGTATCATATAGCCTATTTGTACAATTCATTTCTATAGGCTTTTTATGAAGATAGATATTACCCTTAACCGCATAATTGATGACTCTTATTCTATTCATATCGGTGAATTGCCTCTACTGGAATTTCCAGGAAAAGTGGCTATTTTGACCAATCCGAAAGTAGCCGGTTTACATTTACAGACGTTACTTTCACGTTTAAGTGCAAAGGAAGTTTACATCATCACGATTCCTGATGGTGAGCAATACAAAACACTTTCCCATATCGAATTTATCTTGGATCGGATGTTTGACCACCGGTTAAACCGAAAATCGCACCTTATTGCATTTGGCGGTGGTGTAATCGGTGATATGGGAGGATTTGCATCGAGTCTTTATAACCGTGGAATCGATTTTATTCAGATCCCTACGACACTTCTGTCTCAAGTGGATGCGAGTGTAGGGGGGAAAACGGGAGTTAACAACAAATTCGGTAAAAATCTTATCGGTGCCTTTCATCAGCCCAAAGCGGTTTATATCGATCCGGCTTTTTTGAGTACCCTTCCTGCACGTGAGTTTGGGGCGGGTGTCGCCGAGATCGTTAAAATGGCCGTCACTTTCAATAGCTCTTTCTTTGAATGGCTTGAATCGCATGATTTGCGTGAGGGAGATAATCTCTCTGTTGCAATCCGTAAAGCCGTTGAGACCAAAGCCCGTGTTGTCGAAGAAGATGAAAAAGAGCAGGGGCTTCGCGCGGCACTCAATTATGGGCATACTTTCGGGCATGTGATTGAAAATGAGACCAAGTATGAGACCTATTTGCATGGGGAGAGTGTTGCCATAGGAATGGTAATGGCAAATGAACTCGCGTGTGCGACGGGATTGATGAGTGAGGAAGAGGCTACTCGGGTGAAAAATCTCCTTGCCCGTTATGATTTGCCGCTTGATTATCCGATTGCCGATGTTGAGAAATTTTATCAAGCATTTTTCTTGGATAAGAAAAGTGCCGACAGTGCTATCACCTTTATCCTTCCCAACGGTATTGGAGGGGTAGAAATTACGGATAAGATTGTCCCCGAACAGGTTAAAACGATCCTTTTAGGTTTTACAGGAAAGATTGCGTGAAAATATTTTTAGCTATTTTACTTGTCTTTTTTACCTCTGCAGGTATGCTCCATGCTGCAACCAAAAAAGAGCTAAAAGAGCAAAAAGCCCTTCAAGCCAAGCAGGAGGCTGCAGCTAAAGAGGTTGAACTCAAAAATGATCAGGAAGAGTTGTCAAAAATCCAAAAAGAGCTTTCCAAAGGGAGCAGCATTTGGATCAAGAGTTACAACTCCTATATGGCGTATCAAGAATCGCGTAAAAACCTCCGTGAGGTGAAACGGCGGATTGAGCAACTGCAAGACCGCTCATCGACTGTCGAACGTAAGCTTGAATCCGAAGCCCTACAAGCCAAAGAAAAGATTCTTACCGATCAGGTGGAATTGCTGAAAGCGCAGGGGACATCCCCGTTTGTGTCACTCCTTAGACCCGATGAAGCAGGAGAACTCCCCACTATTACAAATCCATTTGAAATAGTCACAGGGCTTTCTTACGTCAAACGGATCAACAGCCAGTATAAAGATTACGTTTTACGCGAAGAGGAGCTGCAAGAGGTTGTTTCGTTGTTGGAACGGCAAGTTACCCTATATAAAGAGATGACTCTTTTAAATCCGAAGGGAGACTACGAGGTAGAGCTCGAAGCAACATTGCTGCAGGTAGAAAAATTTAAACTTGCCTTGGAGACATTGATATCGACTGCCGATGTGTATGAGAAACGGATTGAATCAACTGAAGCAAAAATCAATAAAGAGATTAAAGATCAAATATATAAACTATTAAATATCGGTGTTGTTATTGTGGTTCTTTTTGCTTTTTCGCTTCTTTTAAAGCGTATCGCCAAACGTTATATTACAGATAACGAACGATTTTATACGGCAAATAAAATTGTGACATTTATCAATGTTACCCTTATTATTTTGATTTTCATATTCACGTATATTGATAATGTCGGTTATTTGGCTACGGTACTTGGATTTGCATCTGCGGGTCTTGCTATCGCTATGCGTGACTGGTTCATGAGTGCGTTGGGATGGTTGGTCATTATTGTGGGCGGAGCGATTCATGTCGGTGATCGTATTCGGGTAGAGAAAGACGGGATGATTTATCTAGGAGACGTTTTGGATATTTCACTTCAGCGGATAACTATTTTAGAAGACGTAACGTTGACGACGGTCGAACACAATCGCCGCGGGGGACGAATCATTTTTGTTCCAAACAATTATATTTTTACGTCATTGATCGCAAATTATACCCATGGCGCACTCAAGACAGTTTGGGATGGGATAGATATTATTATTACTTTTGACTCAAATCATAAAAAAGCGACCCATTTAGTGAAAGAGATTTGCCGTAAATATTCTAAAGGGTATACCGATATTACGCGTAAGCAACTGAATAAACTGCGTGACCGTTATAGTTTGAAGAATACAAACGTCGAACCGCGTATATTTACCTTTATTGAGCCGAACGGGATAAAAGTGAGTGCATGGTATCTTACGAATGCTTACGCTACATTAACGCTGCGAAGTACCATTTCTGCTGATATTATTGATGCATTTAACGCTGAACACGATATTACTATTGCCTATCCGACACAGACCTTTTATACGGGGCCGATTCCACCCAAAGTACAACTTCCGATGGAAGAAGCATGAAGCAAAAAGTTTATTTTAAAACCTTCGGATGCCGAACCAACGTGTTTGACTCGCAGGTGATGATGAGTGCCCTCAAAGATTACGAGGTCACCGAAGATGAAGCACAAGCCGATATCGTCGTCGTAAACTCCTGTACGGTAACCAACGGTGCGGACGTCAGTGTACGAGGATACATCAACCAAATCGAGCGGCAGGCGAAAAAAGTGTTTTTAACCGGATGCGGCGCCCATACCAAAGGGGAGAGTCTTTTTGGCGCTGCAAAAGTACACGGGGTATTCGGACAATCGGAAAAAATGAAGATTAATACGCTCCTATCCAGTGAGAACCGGTTTTACGAAATCGGTGATCTGAACTACATTGATGATGCGATCGTGGATGAGTTCGTCGGAAAATCGCGCGCTTTTATCAAGATTCAAGAAGGGTGCAATTTCCGCTGCAGTTACTGTATTATCCCCTTTGTGCGTGGTGACGCCCGGAGTATGGATGAGACTAAGATTTTAGAACAAGTGAGCCGTTTAGCAGGGAACGGATTCGGAGAATTTGTCCTAACCGGGACGAATGTCGGTAGTTACGGACAGGGTGAGGGGAAAAATATTGCCTCTTTGATGCAGAAGATGTCTCTTATTCGAGGGGTACGCCGTATCCGTGTCGGAAGTCTTGAACCGATCCAGATCAACGAAGCATTTCGGGAGATTTTAGACGAGCCGTGGTTGGAGCGTCATCTGCATATCGCCATTCAGCACAGCTCAGATGCTATGCTTCGTATTATGAATCGCCGTAATCGCCACGACACGGATCGGGAGTTATTCGGGATGCTGCATGCGAAAGGGTTTGCTCTTGGGACCGATTTTATCGTCGGTCATCCGGGTGAAACCGATGCACTATGGGGGGAAGCTATGGGAAACTTAAATCATCTTCATCTCACCCATATCCACCCCTTTACATTCTCTAAGCGGGACGGAACTCCAAGTGCTACGATGAAACCTGAAGTCAATGGCATCGTTGCCAGTGAGCGGATGAAAGAACTCACCGCATCTATCGAAGCTAACAATCTTGCTTTTCGTCATCAAGTTAAGGTTCCCCTAGAGGTACTGGTCGAGTCCGAATCGGATGGAATCTACAGCGGATACGATCAATTTTATAATAAAGTGGAGATTGAATCGGACGAGGATCTCAGCGGAAACTGGGTAACTTTGGAACACTATGAGGTACACAATGAACATAACATGGCCAAACTTTAACCGTAATCAGCTGATCTTAGTCGTCTCGGGGGGAATTATCCTCTTGTTGCTGTTGTATGCTCTGTTACGCGATGGGACTAAGACGGTAACCCTTGACGAAGCATCTCGTCTCGTCGAATCAAATCAAGTAGAAAAAGCATTCACGGATGAGGGATATACCTATCTCTCGACCAAAGATGAAGGGGTCGTAAAGATCGCTTCTTCCCAGCTACCTCCAGAAATTGCCGGACATATTAAAATTGAGCCTAAAGGGGGATCGGGATGGGGTTGGTTTATCCTATTCTTGATTGTTGCGGGTGGCGGCGGTTATTGGGCATGGAAGACAAAGCTCGGATTTTTTGATGATGCTGCACCTGAACCGACCGTTGTGAAGGCAACAGAGAGTGCGGATACGACTCCGATCACTGTTTCTCCGGCAAAGTCGAATGTCCATTTTAGTGATATCGGCGGTATTACTGATGTTAAAGAGGAACTTGAAGAGATCATTGATTTCCTCCGCAATCCTAAGCGCTACTACAGTTTCGGGGCACGAATGCCGCGCGGGGTATTGTTGGTCGGCCCTCCCGGCGTCGGTAAAACAATGATCGCCAAAGCGGTTGCTGCTGAAGCGGATGTTCCGTTTTTCTACCAAAGCGGTGCTTCGTTTGTCCAGATTTATGTCGGTATGGGGGCAAAACGGGTGAGTGAACTTTTCTCTGCCGCCAAGAAAAATGCCCCCGCCATTATTTTTATCGATGAGATTGATGCCGTCGGTAAAAAACGAGACGGCGGACGAAACGAAGAGCGGGAGGGGACTTTGAATCAACTTCTCACCGAGATGGACGGATTCGAAGAGACCAGCGGTATTGTGGTTATTGCCGCGACCAACAACATTGAAGTAATGGATGCCGCACTGCTTCGCGCAGGACGGTTCGATCGTCGTATTTTTGTTGAACTACCCACCGCAAGCGAGCGTGTTTCGATTATCGGTAAATACTTGCACTCTGTTCCGCACGATTTGGATATTGAAGAGATTGCCAAAATGACGGTGGGCTTTAACGGTGCCTCACTCGCTGCATTGGTGAACGAAGCGGCGCTCCTTTGTTTACGTCAACGTGAGTTTCAAGTACGCCTTGAACACTTTTTAGCGGTCAAAGACAAAGTGATGTTCGGAAAGAAAAAAATTGCAATGCTCACTCCTGAACAGCGTCTCTATCATGCTAGATACCAAGCAGGACGGGTATTTGCTGCGACATGGTTTGATCTTCCGTACGAGAAGATCACCCTTAGTAATGAAAATATCACCCCTCCGAGTGCAGAGCCGTTGTTGAAACACGAGATTGAAGCGCACGTTCGGATTCACTTGGCCGGTATCGCAGCGTGTGAACTTCGTTTCGGTGAACATGCTTCGAATGCATCGCATGATTTAAAACTCGTATATGAGATGGTGCATTCGATGGTGTATGAGTATGGAATGGGCCGTTCTTTGATTCCGACGCAGGAGGATGAAACGGCATTATTGGATCGACTCTATCAAGAGACCCTTACCCTCTTGACCCGTCATCAACATGCTATTAATGCCCTTGAAGAGATTTTAAATGAATACGAGCAGATTTCCAAAGCTCTTGCCCAAGCGACCATGAATGATATTTCATAGTGGATTTTCACTTCGTAATGACCACTTGTTTTTTGAGAGTTTTTTAAAAAAAAGTGCTTATTGCGTAGCAGGATTTAGCTACGGGGCGATTCATGCGGCACTTTTTGCGGCTGATAGCGATGAACGTATCGATACTCTACAGCTTTTTTCCCCCGCGTTTTTTCAAACCCAAAAAGAGTCGTTTAAACGGCTTCAGGTGGCAGGGTATCTTAAAGACAGCGTCCTATATACCGAGAAATTTATCGAGAGCTGTTTTGCCCCGTGCCCGGTGGGAGAGGTTGAACTCGATTCCGATGCATCCGAGGAGCAGTTACGTGAATTGCTCTATTTTGAGTGGACGCCTGATCTCATGAGCGCCATTCGAGCCAAAGGGATACGGACCGAAGTCTATCTGGGACTTGAAGACCGTGTTATTGACGTGGCGGGAGCCAGAGAATTTTTTATCCCTTACGCGACGGTCACGTCGATACGGGGAGCTAACCATTTTTTACAGGAGTGCAAATGATTAAAATAGGCGTTATAACTGCATCAGACCGTGCCAGTGCAGGAATCTATGAAGATATATCCGGGGTAGCCATTCAGGAGACTTTGAGCGATTATTTGACGTCAGCGCATGAGATCGTTTACCGCTGTATTCCTGATGTTCAGGCGACCATCGAAGAAACGATGATCGAGCTGTGTGACAATGAGGGGTGCTGTCTCGTCGTCACTACCGGAGGGACGGGTCCCGCATTGCGCGACGTAACCCCTGAAGCGACGGAAAAGGTCTGCGAGAAGATGATGCCTGGGTTTGGCGAACTGATGCGTCAGGTGAGTCTTAAATACGTTCCTACGGCAATTTTGTCCCGTCAGAGCGCAGGAATTCGAGGTAAGTCTCTTATCATCAATCTTCCGGGTAAGCCCAAATCGATCCGTGAATGTCTGGACGCTGTGTTTCCAGCTGTTCCGTACTGTATCGATCTGATTGAAGGGCCGTATCTGGAGTGCAATGAAGAAGTTATCAAGGCGTTTCGGCCGAAGCAGTAAATATTAATTTTCCTTATCTCCTAACTGCCTTATGCAGGGTTGGCTTAGTCTATAACGTGATAACATTGTAATTTTTTATGATAAAATATTCATTACGTCGTCAAAGAGGAATATATGGCAGGGGTAAATACTATTTCATCAGACAATAACGACGGGATTGACGAACTTGATCTGTTTCGCAGTCTCATCGATCAATCACACGACATGGTTTTTTTTATACGTATTGATAACGCATATATCGAATATATCAATCAAACGACCAAAACAATGCTCGGCTATTCACTTGAAGAAATGCGCTCAATCGGGGTTGAAGGGTTTCGTCGTCCACTTAAAGAAAACGAGCTTTTTTTAACTCATCTTCAAGAATTAAAAGAGAAAGGGCGTCTAACAGATTACTCTATTCTCATGCGTAAAGACGGAAGCGAATTTCCGGTTGAAGCCAATGTTTCTGTTGTCCATTACCATGGAATCGACTATAACATTGCCATCGTGCGGGATATTACTGAACGATTTCAATTTGAAGAGAAGTTACAACAAGTCAATCTAGAGCTTGAAACGATGGTTCAGGATCGTACTCGTGAATTGGAAAAACATGTTTCAAGGCTGCAAAGTTACAAAGATGCTTTGGATGCGAACAGTATTGTTTCCATCTCTGATAGCGATGGAAAAATCATCTACGTTAATGACCGTTTTTGTACGGTTTCAGGATATACCGCCAATGAGGTTTTTGGCAAACAGCATAGTATTCTTCGTCACCCCGATACAACCGATGCGACCTTCAAAGAACTTTGGGACACGATCACGGCCAAAAAAGTGTGGAAGGGGATTCTGAAAAATCGGAATAAACGTGGAGAAGCTTATATTGTCGATATTGCTATCCTTCCAATTCTTGATGAAAAAGGGGAAATTATCGAATATATCGCGATTCGTCATGAGATTACCCAATTGATGAAGCAGAAAGAGGCATTAAGACGCCAAGCGTATATCGATGAGATGACAGGGTTTGGAAGCCGGTTGAAATTATTAAAAGAGATAATCACGGTAGATTATCCGCTATTAAGCTACATTGATATAGATAAATTTAATACTATAAATGATTTTTACGGATTAGAATTTGGTGACCGCTTGTTACATGAGTTTGCCCGTCGCTTAACAGAAGAATTTGGAGAAGATGTCCATTATTACCGACTACACGGTGATCAATTCGCTATTCTAGCCGCTAAAGATGATCAGAAAAATTTTGAAACAAAAATACGTACTTTTGTTGAAAAATCACATAGAGAAAATTTTTTATTCGAAGATAAAGAGATTACCTTACGGGTCACGGCGAGTCTCTCTGCAGAAGAGAGTGGCAAATTATTGTCTACGTGTGATTTAGCTAAACGATTCGCTAAAAAGCATGATAAACCCTTTGTTATCTATACTCCATCTTTGGGATTAGAAGAAGAAGTTCGTACCAATATGGCTTGTGCCGTAAAATTGCAACATGCATTGAAACAAGACCGTATTAGTGTGTTTTGTCAGCCTATTGCTTCGAGCGGTACGCTCTCGATAGATAAATATGAGTGTCTTGTGCGTCTTATAGAGGAGGATGGGACTATTATTTCCCCTTTTCATTTTCTCAATACGGCTAAGCAATCAAAACAGTATGTGGAATTGTCAAAAATAATTATTACTAAATCGTTTGAGCTTATTAACAGGTATCAGGATAAAACATTTTCGATTAACATTACGATAGAAGATATTCTTAATGAGGAGATAGTCTCGCTTATTTTGGAAAAATTGGCAACCAAGAGTTCTAAAATGCCGGTAATATTTGAATTGGTTGAATCGGAAGGGATTGAAAAGTTTAATGAAGTTCTACACTTTATTAAACTGATAAAGAGCTACGGTTCTTTATTAGCGATTGACGATTTTGGAACGGGTTATTCCAATTTTGAGTATCTGCTCAAATTAGACACCGATTTTATTAAGATTGACGGTTCGTTAATTCGTAATATTGAGACAGATGTTAATATTCAGGAAATTGTCAAATTGATTACAGAGTTTGCAAAACGCCAAAATATTCGGACGGTTGCTGAATTTGTCTCTTCCGCAGAGATTTTAGATAAAGTCATAGAAATTGGAATTGATTTTGTACAGGGGTATCATATCGGAAAGCCAGAACCATTGGTAGGATAATATACTTTCTAAGATGATTATTAGCTAATCGCGTATGCTCGATATGAAATAAAAGAGGTAAAACTGCACTTAAAATAGCACTTTTAAGAAGGTCTACACCCATAAGGGTGAAGAGCTTAAACGAAATCGACTTTGGTAACGTGGTGGTTTAGTCCAAGCTCAGCTGGCGTACAACCGAGTGCAAGACCTACCATCTGTTGCATATGAAGCACCGGAAGGGAAACTTCGCGACCGATTGCAATGGAAGCATGGTGTGTTTGGGTATCAAGTTTGAGATGACAAAGAGGACATGGAGTGACCATCCAGTCCGCATTCGCATCCATTGCTCCGGCAACGGCATTACCTGTCAATACTGCTGCAGTATGCGGAGCTTGAAGTTCGGCATGGAAACCACAGCATTTGTTTTTCTCGGCATAATTGACATTAGCGCCGCCACATGCGATGATAAGGTCATCAAGTGAAGTGGGTGCATAAGCGTTTTCATGCTTTTTATGAGACTCGTTTTGAAGCTCTGAGGGACGAATATTGTGACAACCATAGAAAGGGGCAATATTGAATTGGCTCAAAGGTTTCACAACCATCTCTTTAATTTTATCAAGACCGAAATCATCGATGATAGCGTATAGGAAATGGGTGATTTGGGAAGTCCCTTTGTACTCCAATCCAACTTCTGCGAGTTTTGCATTTACTTTTGCTTTTAGCTCTGCATTATGATCAAGACGGTGTTTGGTCATAGCGGTATTGAGCTGACACGTATTACAAATGGTAACCATTGTAAGAGCGTGTTTTTCAGCATACGCGATATTACGCGCATTTAAAACCAAAGATAAAAAGTCATCATAATCTTGTAAGTGCGAAGCTCCACAACAAGAAGCTTCAGTCAGCTCAACAAGCTCAATTCCCAGTTTTTTTGCAACTGCCAGAGTCGACATCATCTGCTCTGGCGTACTCTCTTTTGCTGTACAGCCGGTAAAGAGTGCATATTTTAATTTTTCCATTGACTACTCCCTAAAACTTTGCTGTTGATGAAGATTTGATAAGTTTTTTGATCTCATCTAATTTATCTGCTTTTGGCATATTCCATGGCAATACGATTTTACCTTTAGTAAACATTTTAAGTGCGACCGGAACATGTTTTAGGACACCAATATTCCCCTCTGAATAACGGACGAGTTCCCCCTCATCGAGGAGTCCGTGTTTAGCGATAGAGTGGGCAAATCCAACGGCATGGCGTGTGGCAACATTGTTTTTAGCAATATTGGCTTGGAATATCATGTTATGGAGTTTGGTAATTTTTTCGATCGGATTGACCTCTTTCGGACAAACTTCGGCACACTCCATACATTTGACACAATCCCAAACCCCTTGAGCCTCTTCGTTTACGGTGTGAAGGCGATTGAGGGCATTTTCATCACGCACATCGGCAGAAAAACGGTACGCTGCAGCAAATGCAGCAGGCCCGATGTACTCTTCATTGATTGCTAGGGACGGACATGAATAGTGGCATGCTCCGCACTGGATGCAGTAATCAGCTTCGAGCAGCATCTCTGCATCGTGTGGACTGACAAGATGCTCTTGCGCCGGATGCTCTTCGATATCACTCACCAAATAAGGTTGGACTTGTGCGTGTTTGTCCCAGAAATCTTTTTTATCAATAATGAGGTCTTTGATGACCCGCTTAGTGCTCAACGGTTCGATGATAATTTCATTACCGAAAACATTAACGAGATCAAATAGACGTGACTTACACGCTAAGATAGCTTTACCGTTTACTTTGATGGAGCAGACGCCGCAAATACCGTGGCGGCAGCTTCGGCGATACGATAGGCTACCGTCGTGATCCCATTTAATGCGGTTGAGAATATCGAGTACAACCTCTTCGTGTGTTACGTCGAGGACATAGGTATTGTAATAAGGGAGATAATCGGTCTCTTCGTTGAAACGGAAGACCTTAAATGTCACCTGTTGTGATTTGAGTGTATCCATGCCGCTCTTCCTTAGTATGATCTAGCTTTGAGTTCATGACGTCCCAGCGTGACATCCATATAATCAAGGGTTACATTGCCTGACTCATCCATATACGCCATGGTATGTTTCAAGAATTTTTCATCATCACGTGTAGGGAAATCTTCACGGAAGTGTGCACCACGGCTTTCTTGGCGATCTAAGGCACTGGCTACGATGAAAAGAGAATAATCAAGCATATGCCCGAATTCGATCGCTTCTTGCAATTCAGTATTAAAGATTTTTGATTTATCGGCAATACGGATATGCTGATAACGGCTACGTAAATCTTTTAGAATAGCCATTTGTGCAATAAGGGTATCAGCCGTTCGGAAAACACCTGCGTTATCTGTCATCGATTGTTGGAGCTCATCACGAAGTACAGAAACAGACTCTTGCCCGTTATTCGTCAATATCCACTCCATCTCGTCGACCATCCGTTCAGCATCAGAGACACTAGCACGGCGTAACGGGATATTATCCACTTCATCCACCATTGTTTTACCGACAAAACGGCCAAACAATAAAGCTTCAAGAACGGAATTTGCACCAAGGCGATTCGCACCGTGGACGGATGAACATGAACATTCACCTGCAGCATAAAACCCTTCTACAAACTCCGTATTATTTTTGCGGACATGTCCCAGTTTATCCATCGGAATACCGCCCATAGAGTAGTGCGCCGTAGCCGAGATGAGGATCGGTTCTTTAATCATATCAAGGCCGAGGAATGTGATCGCGAGATCGCGAAGTTCCGGAAGGCGTTCCATGATTTTTTCTTTACCAAGGTGGACAAGGTCAATATAGACGGCATCTTTACGTGGGCCTACACCGCGACCCTCGCGGATCTCTTGGATAATAGCGCGGGCAACAACGTCCCGTGACGCTAGCTCCATGGCGTTAGGAGCGTATTTTTCCATAAAACGCTCACCCAGTGAGTTAAGGAGTTTTCCCCCCTCACCGCGAGCCGCTTCAGAAATCAAAACACCGTTTCCTGAAAGTCCTGACGGGTGAAATTGAACGAATTCCATATCTTCGAGAGGGAGACCGTGGCGTGCAACAAGAGATAACCCATCACCCGTATTGGCGTGGGCATTGGAATTGATTTTAAATGCTCTCGCGTAACCGCCGGTTGCAAACATGACCGCTTTGGCATTGAAAATCGCTTTTTCGCTGTTTCGGATGTTGTAGGCAGCTACACCGTATACTTTTCCCTCAGTATAAAGCAAGTCGGCAACGTACCATTCGTCCCAAAACTCAACACCTTCACGAAATGCTTGTTCGTATATGGTTTGGAGCAATGTTAAGCCGGTACGGTCTTTTGCAAAACAGGCACGAGGTGAAGATTGTCCGCCAAAAGGGCGTTGTGCAATAGTGCCATCAGCGTTACGGCTAAATGCCGCACCCATGCGCTCAACCCATCGGATTGTTTCGGGTGCTTTTTCACACATAAATTGAACGACATCTTGATCTGCGAGATAATCGGACCCTTTTACGGTATCAAATTCATGAAGTTCAACGCTGTCAGCTTCGCTGAAAGCGGCATTGATGCCGCCTTGTGCCGCACCGGAGTGAGAGCGCAGGGGATGAAGCTTGGTAATTACGGCTACCTTTTTACCTGCTTTTTGCAATTCACGAGCCGCAGCACATCCGGCTAAGCCGGCTCCTACGATCACCGCATCATAAGTATAAACGGGAATACTCATACGCCATCCTTGAGTGTAAAATCTATTTGTCGATTATAGCGTGCCGCTCCTTGGGCAAGATTAAAAACAGTTATGTGAGCGTAGAGTTTTGGAAAGTAGGGAGTCTTGTCCAAAATAGTAACAAACTGGAACTCTTGCACGCTCATAATGAGTGGAAAAGTTACAGTCTACGACGTTTTATCGATAAGAGTCGGTTCGCCCTCTGAGTTGTGCGATCCGATTCCCACCGGTTTCTTTGGCTTTTTCGATCAGTTTGATCCCCTCTTCAATGATGTCTTCAAGAGATTTAACTGGTGGTTTTAAAAGAAATCCGGCGCTCAAAGTAATTTTGATGGGGCCTTTAGTCGTACTGAACGTTGATTCTGCAACCGACTGAATAATTTTATCGCATTCACTTAATGCAATTTCTTTGCTATTCCGAGAGAGGAAAAAAACTATATGGTCATTCTCCAAATGAGCAATTGTGTCCAACGGTTGTTCGTACATGGAAATAATATCGCCTAGTTTTTTGAATATAGCGGCCATATCCTCTTTCGTGAGGGAATTAACAAGGGAAGTGTAGTGATCAATTTCAAATGCGCATAAGAACAGGGTATTCGCTGCTCGCCCAGCTTTTTTTGCATTAAATGTTATGATGAGTCCTTTCTCGTTATTTAAACCGCTGGCAGGGTGTAATAGCGCAGGACTGGTAGTTGTTTGTGACGATTTGCGCGCAAGCCGTTTAAGGACAAAATCAAACTCTTTAGTAAAAACACTCGCTTTTGTCCCCTCCAAATCTAAGGCACACGCTTGGTCAATATCGTGATAAATTTGATTGAGTCGACGGTGGTAGAGAAAGAAAATTATAAAGATATAGATAAAAATAACTATAGCCGTCAATTTTGTGGTAGAAGCTACTTTACTCATTATGTGTATCTGGTAATCCATCATACGGTCTATATCTCCGAGATAGATGGTGCGTGATTGCATCATACGTGTGTGCATAGCATCACGTGCAGAGGGCATTGCCTCGATCCAAAATAGTGTGCTGTCTTGAAAATTTTGAGAAGAGGTCGATAACGTTTGCATTAATGAAATTTGGTCGTTACTCGAAGCAAAAATAGAATCTAAAAACGTTTCTTCTCCTGAATGTTTAACCGAAAGGACTATCTCAGAGAGAGCCCCATTTATCTCGATAGAAGCCATTTTTAGATCAGCTGTAGAATTGGTAATGATTTTTTCTATCAATATATGTTGATTTTTTAGGGCAGTTAAGCGTTCTCCATATTCGTCTAAATGAAAAAGTTCTAACGTTAAAAAAAAGATTCCGGCAGCTAGAAGCAACAAAAATAGTTTGAGGTTTGAAAAGATTTTGTGAATTGAGAGGTGCAAGCACAATCCTTTTACAGTAATTTTTGTCTATCTTTATGAAGAATTATTTTATCACGTATACGTTAATACGAAACTCTTAATCCATACTTTACCCAATTTTTATTATAATAGAGTAATTAATTAGAGTTGTAGTGGGCGAATAGTGAACAGTGAGCAATATTTTATCCACGCTATGAGAAGTGTTCACTCCAAGATCGGGGATGACGGTGCGGTGTTGGGGCGTGCGGTTTACAGCAAAGATGTTTTTTTTGAAAATGTCCATTTCAAACGCACTTGGCTCACCCCATACCAAATCGGTGCTAAAGCAATGATTATTAATGTCTCTGACGCGATCGCTATGAATGCGACTCCACGTTACGCGCTATTAGGGATTGCAATGCCTTCTACCATCAATCGGCATGCAATGGATGAGCTTGCGCGGGGTCTTAAAGAGAGTGCTGATGCGTATGGGATTGAGATTATCGGAGGCGATACCATCGCCAACGTTAAACTCGATATATCTATTACGATTATTTCGGATTCGGCAAAGCCGCTTATGCGTCATGGGCTTAAAATCGGAGATAAAATTGCTTATACCGGTGTAATCGGCCAATCAGTAAAGCAGTTACGCTATCTTTTAGCCAGAGGAAAGGTGCATACGCAAAGCCGGTTTGTAAAGCCGATTTTACGTCAAAAATTTATCCAAGAGTCCCGTCCGTATCTACGGTGCGGTATGGATATTTCGGATGGTCTCTTTAGTGATATGAGTAAACTCTGTTCGCTGAATCGCCTCGGTATCCGATGGGAGAAGCACATCTCCAAATCTATCGGATGCAGCGGAGAGGAGTATGAGATGCTCATTGCATTTTCGCCCCGGAATGAAAAAACCGTTCGACGGATTGCGTTGCATACGCGTACTCCGATTCGTATCGTTGCTACCGCAAGACGCGGAAAGTTTATTAATCGCTGTAAAGCGCATCATTTTTAGGATATATCATTATGGAACGTCAATACTATCTTCCTCACAGCCCTATCGAGTTTCATTTCAGACAAAGTCCTCGTGATTTCGTCGTCGATGAGATACCGTTATACCCTTTTAGCGGAGAGGGGGAACATCTGGTCTTACATGTACGTAAGAAGAACCTTTCAACGTGGCAAATGGTGGATATCTTCAGTAATCATCTTGGGATTAAAGGACGTGATATCGGTTACGCCGGATTAAAAGATAAAAATGCGCAGACCAAGCAGTATATTTCTATTCCGAAAAAGTTTGAAGCCGCGCTAGAAAATTTTGAACACGAGGGGATTAAAATACTTGATCGTGTTTATCATAACAATAAAATTCGGATCGGCCATCTCAAAGGGAACCGATTCTTTATCCGTCTCAAAAAAGTAACCCCGGTTGCCGCCACCAAGATTACCCAAGCCCTTCGAATTATTAAACGTCAGGGGATGCCCAACTATTTCGGTTTTCAACGTTTTGGTATAGGGGGAGAAAATTATAAAAAAGGGCAAGCGATTTTAGAGGGAACTCTCAAAGAACGGAATAAAAAATTGTCTCAGTTTTATGTCAATGCCTATCAGAGTTTTCTCTTTAATGACTGGCTCAGCCGCCGTATTGAAATTTCTAAAATGGTAGAGGGGTTTGGAATTGATGAACTTTTGAGTGTTTTACCTCTTCCAAAAGAAGAAATTCTTACAATGAAAGCACAAAAACACCCTTTTAAATTGATACACGGCGATGTGATGATGCATTATCCGTACGGTAAGCTTTTCAATTATGAAGAGGAAAGCGAAGTAGAGCGATTTGAAAAAAAAGATATCTCATTCACGGGATTGCTCAGCGGAAAGCGAGCCACAAAAGCCGTTGGTTTGGCTGGAGAGATTGAAAACAACTACGATACGATCACCACGGGAATTGACGGAGCGCGACGCTACGGCTGGATATTTCCTGAAGAGTGTGAGGGCGAATACAAAGAGAATGAAGCATGGTATGAACTTCATTTTACCCTCCCTAAAGGGTGTTATGCAACGGTATTAATTGAAGAGATTGCTAAAAGAGAAATTCAAAGTGATGAGGAACAAGATACATGAATAAACGACATATGACTTCTGCACTCTCTCAAGTGTTTGGACGATTTGCGTCAAAAGCCCATTCGGTGAGAGTCCAGAATGCCATTAACCACAGTTATGTACGGATGATGGGATTGGATATGGGTGAATTTGACTCCCCTGAATCGTATCCGACATTGAATGCTTTGTTTACCCGAACATTGAAGCATAAAAGGGTCTTTTCATCGGATCCTCGTGATGTTATCAGTCCGTGTGATTCTTTGATTACGGAATGCGGTGTGATCCATGATGACTTAGCACTGCAGATAAAAGGGATGAACTACAGTGTAGACGCCTTTTTTGGAGATCATATCAGTGATGAGTACAAAAAAAGTGTCCATAACGGGTCGTTTATCAATTTTTATCTTTCTCCGCGCGATTATCACCGTTATCATGCTCCTCTTGATATGCAAATTCTTGGTGCGGTTCATATTCCCGGGAAACTTTATCCGGTGAATATTCCGACACTCAAGAAAAAAGTGAATCTTTTTATTGAAAATGAGCGGGTAGTGTTGGAGTGTTTGAATGGGGAAGGGAAACGATTTTTCCTAATTCTTGTGGGTGCGCTTAATGTGGGTAAAATGGAGGTGAGTTTTGAACCTCGTATCCAAACCAATACGGTTTTAACCCCGACACACTATTCGTACAGCGGGCTCTATTTGAGTAAAGGGGATGATTTCGGATGTTTTCAGATGGGTTCAACCATTGTTATGATCTGCGAACCGAATATGATTGAACTGGGAGTTTCAAGCGGGCATAACGTTAAATTTGCTCAAACGATAGCCCGTCTTTACTAAACTCGAATTTTAAGCTGAACGCTTAGATGTTTATCTTCGGTATAAATATCGATAGTGCTATCTACAGGGGGATGGAGTTTTGTTAATGCTCCTTGGACAGAGTGAAATACATGAAAAAATTTCGGATACATCGGCGCTGTAATATGCTCGATATGCCCTTTATGAATAATGCGTGCCAAGGTTTCAATGGCACTGTAGTAGACGGTTTTATTGATACTGCGCTGAATACGGTAGGCGCGTAACAGCTCGATATTATTAATTAACACCTGACGCTCTTCCTCACACAGCAAACGATTCTCATGTGCATGTTTGATCTGGGAAGCAATTTCGGCTTCTACCAGAGTTTGTCGTTCTTCAATTTCACGGTCTAATTGGGGGTCATAACGGCGGATCAGAGCAAATATTATTTCCGGAGTAATGGGTTTGTCACCTGTTAAGCAGGTATATGATTTGTCTTCGATGTATTCATGATCCAGTGCTTGGATCAGCTCTGCTGCAATACTAAGATAAACGAATTTATCCTCTTTGTTGTGATCGAATTCGATCCCATGTGCTGAAATAAGCGGTTTGGGCCCGGCGTATTCGAGAGTCATAACAATCCTTTTTCAGTGATTACACGTTAAATCTAAAATGCATTATATCACCATCGGCAACAATATACTCTTTTCCTTCCAAACGCATTTTCCCTGCTTCTTTGGCTTTGGCTTCACCGCCGCAGGTAACAAAATCGTTATACGCGATCACTTCAGCACGGATAAACCCTTTTTCAAAATCATTGTGGATTACCGCTGCTGCTTTAGGTGCGGTGGTGTTTTTGTAGATCGTCCATGCTCTAACCTCTTTGACCCCTGCCGTGAAATAGCTCATAAGACCTAGCTTGTCGAACCCTTTACGGATGATTTGCTCCAAGCCTGATTCTTCGACACCGAGATCACGTAAAAACTCATCCCGCTCATCTTCGTCTAATCCGACCAATTCTTCTTCGATTTTAGCGCAGAGTTTGATCACTTCACAACCGTGTTTAGCCGCATGTTCGCGGAGACGTTGAACGTATTCATTGTCTTCAGTGAGACCGTCTTCATCGACATTTGCACCGTACATGATCTCTTTGGCGCTGAGCAGGCGGACTTCGCTGATGAGTTTTTCATACATTTCCGAATCGGCTTTTGGGAAGTTGCGGGCAAGATTTCCTTCCGCCAAAAACTCTGCCAGTTCTTCGGCAAATACCGCCATTGCTGCGGCATCTTTTTCATTTTTCGCCTGTTTTTTGAGTCTCTCGATACGGTTGGTCAATACTTCGATATCGGCGAAGATAAGTTCATTCTCGATGATTTCAACGTCGAGCAATGGATCGATGCGCCCTTCGGTATGGACGATATTTTCATCATCAAAACAACGGACAATTTGTAAAATCACTTCGGTTTCACGGATATTGGAGAGGAATTTGTTTCCCAACCCTTCCCCTTTGCTTGCCCCTTTAACGAGACCTGCGATGTCCACGAAATCGAGAGTAGAATATTGGATGCGTTCAGGATTGACGATTGCTGCGAGGGCATCGAGACGTTTGTCGGGAACGGGAACGGTTGCTTTGTTCGGTTCAATGGTACAGAACGGATAGTTGGCTGCTTCGGCATTTTGTGCTTTGGTCAGTGCGTTAAAGGTGGTTGATTTTCCGACGTTTGGTAGTCCTACGAGTCCGATTGATAATCCCATTAATTAATTCCTTGTCTTATGTTATTTTTACGCCAAAGGGGAAAAGCCCCTTTAGCTACGCTAATGCTGAGTTCTCTTCGGCAGAGTGCCCAGCCCACTCGTGTGCTATTTTAAATTTAGCAGCCATTCCATGCTCATACGCACACCTGCACCCGTACCGCCGTAGGTATGAACATCCCATGCACTCTCGGTGTAGGCAGAGCCTGCAATATCGAAGTGGACCCATTTTTCTTTCATCTCTTCATCGATAAAATTATCGAGGAACAATGCTGCTGTGATCGCTCCGCCGTAAGGTTTGGATGAGACGTTGCAGACATCGGCGAGGTCGCTTTTGATCAGTTTTTTGAGGTGGCGATTGAACGGCAAGTTTCCGCAGTATTCACCGCTTTGTTTTGCCGCATTGAGCCACTCTTGTTTGAGTGCTTCGTTGTGTCCCATCACTCCCGTCGTGTACGGTCCAAGTGCTACCATACATGCACCTGTGAGGGTAGCGTAGTCGAAGATGTAGTCCGCTTTGACATACTCTTGGGCATAGCCTAGAACGTCAGCGAGGACGAGCCGTCCTTCGGCATCGGTGTTGCGCACTTCGATGGTTTTGCCGTTTTTGGCACGGAGGACATCGTCCGGCTTGTAGGCGTTACCGCCGATCATGTTCTCGACTGCTCCGATCAGCGCATGTACTTCGATATCGAGTTTTAGCTCGCTTACCGCTTTGATAATCCCCATTACGGCGCAGGCTCCCGCTTTGTCCATTTTCATCGTTACCATCGATGCGGCGGCTTTAAGGCTGAGCCCGCCGCTGTCGTAGGTGAGACCTTTACCCACAAGGGTGATCACTTTACGAGGATTTTTAGGTTTGTAGGCGAGATGGATCAGACGGGGAGGATTGGTTGATGCCCGTCCTACCGCCAGCATCGCATTCATATTTTCGGCTTCAAGTCCGTTTACGTCGAGAATGGTACATTCCAGATTATTGCTTTTGGCAAGTGAATCGGCGGTTACTGCCATCCCTTGAGGGGTCATGTCATAAGGGGTTTGATTGACCAAATTACGGACGAAATTGGTCGCTTTAGCAATGATAAGGGTTTGGTTTAAAATTGCTTCTAGAGTGTCAATGGCATTGGATGATCCATCGTTGTTTTCATTGGAAAAAATCACTTCGATCAGTTTAGAGGGTTTAGGTTCTGATTTGTAACTCTCAAACGTATAGCTCCCCAAAACCGCCCCTTCAACTAATGCACGGAAACGCTCAGGGGTGTATTGGGCACATTTGAGTGAACTATAAGCGTAGTTCATTGCAGATTTGAGAGCACAAGCCATGGCAGAACGGTAAAGCTCATCGCTCATCTCTTTATCGATGCCGCAGACAAGAAGGCGGTGTTCATGGAGCGCACAGAGTTGTTCTTGTTCCGCTTTAAATCCCGCTTGGGTTAAGAGGGCGTGATGCGGATGGGATTCAAGTGCTTTTGCAGTGACAAACTCCAATGTGAGATCGGCTCCGATTTGTTCGAGAGGTTGGTTATACAGTTTGACGTTCACGGCGTTTCTCCAAAAGTTTTTTTTCAAGTCGGTTTAGATTATAGACAATAGTAGTGACGATAACAATAATAAGGGGGATAGCTAAGAACCAGTGGCATTTGATCCATGTTATCAGGGCTAGCAGTTCATCTCCGTAATAGTAGGCCGGGATTATCGTCATAGATGCCCAAAAAACGGCGCTGATAAAGTTGATAATGGCAAATTGGCGACCGGAATATTTTGTCAGCCCTATGGCCATAGGGATAACCGTACGCATCCCGTACATATAGCGTTGGAAAAAAATAATCGGCCAACCGTATTTTTTTAACAAAAGGTGGGCAATCGCAAATTTACGCCGTTGTGAACGAAGTTTATTGTGAATATAGTTTTTATTGAATCGTCCAATGTAAAAATAGATCTGATCTCCTATAAATCCTCCAAAGGCACCTACGAAGAGGGCAATAGGCAAGAACATATCTCCGGTATGAGACATAATACCGGCCATAATAAGCCCAAGTTCACCCTCTAATATACTCCACGCAAAGAGGACAATATAGCCGTATTCTTTGAGCCATTCTAAGAATAGATGTTCCACTAATCCCCTTAGTTATCGAAATTCAAAAGTTGTTTGGCCTGTATCATATCCTTGTCTCCGCGACCGGAGATATTGACAATAATGAGTTTGTCTTTGATATCGGTCATTTTTTTCAGATAGGCAACCGCATGGGAGGATTCAAATGCCGGGATAATCCCCTCAGCACGGCTGAGCCATACGAAGGCATCGAGAGCCTCGGCATCGGTGATGTTGTCGTAACTGACCGTACCGTTGTCTTTATGGAAGGCGTGTTCGGGTCCGATACCGGGATAATCAAGACCTGCCGAGATGGAGTGCGCTTCGAGAATCTGACCGTCATCATCTTGGAGGAGGTAGCTCATCTGACCGTGCAGCACCCCAGGGCGACCTTTGAGGAGAGAACAGCCGTGTTTGTCGGTATCGACTCCCAATCCTCCTGCTTCGATCCCGATACAGCGCACCTCTTTATCTTCCAAAAAGTGCTGAAATGTTCCGATAGCATTGGAACCTCCACCGATACAAGCGATAACGTAATCGGGAAGAGCGTTCTCTTTTTCTAAAATCTGGGCACGGGCTTCACAGCCGATGATCGCCTGAAAATCACGTACCATCATAGGATATGGGTGTGGTCCTGCCACGGTGCCAATGATATAAAAAGTATCGCGCGCATGGGTGACCCAGTGGCGGATTGCGTCATTCATCGCATCTTTCAGGGTTTTAGAACCGCTTTGTACCGCATGAACTTTTGCCCCCAGCAGTTTCATCCGAAAGACATTGAGCTCTTGACGCTCTACGTCTTTTGCTCCCATGAAGATTTCACACTCTAATCCGAGGAGTGCGGCAATAGTCGCGGTGGCAACTCCGTGTTGACCCGCACCCGTTTCGGCGATCACTTTTTTCTTGCCGAGACGTTTTGCCATTAATCCTTGCGCTATAACATTATTGACTTTATGTGCACCCGTATGGTTCAAATCTTCGCGTTTGAGATAAATTTTGGCACCAAGTTCCTCAGAGAGGTTAGCGGCATAGTAAAGTGGGCTAGGGCGGCCGACGTAATCGACCAGATAACTGTCTACCTCTTTCCAAAATTCTTTATCAAATCGGATTTGCTGATACGCTTCATCCAGCTCAAGTAAGGCCGGCATAAGGGTTTCTGGGACATAGCGTCCGCCGAAAATGCCGAAATGTCCATCAATAGGATCAAAGGGGGAAGGTTTGGGAATGTACATTAATCGACTCCAATTACAGTATAGACTTCAGTTAACTCACGGAGTTTGGATTGGCCGCTTAAAAAATCAAGCCCCATGATAAAGCAGGCTTCGACACATTCGGCACCCACTTTATTAATAAGATTTGCTGCCGCGTAAGCCGTTCCTCCGGTCGCGATTAGATCGTCGATCAGGAGAACTTTCGGATTTTGAACGTTGCTGAAAGCATCGATATGGATCTCTACTTCATCGACACCGTATTCAAGAGCGTATTTCTCCGATACGGTAGTGTAGGGGAGTTTCCCTTTTTTGCGAATGGGGACAAATCCTACTCCAAGCATCTGTGCCAATGCCGCGCCGAAGATAAAACCGCGTGCATCGATGCCGGCAATATGCGTTAGATTATACGATTGATAGCGCTCTTTTAAATGGTTCATAAGCAATGCATAGGCATCTTTATTATTCAAAAGGGTGGTAATGTCTTTGAATACGATTCCAGGTTTCGGAAAATCGGGAATATCGCGGATTGATCGGATTAAAAATTCTTTATCGTGCATATTTAACGTCATATAAACCCTTCATAAATTTTTTGTCTCATATAGAGAGAAGTGCTTCAGTGCTTTGTCAGCTTTTTTACTACCGGGTTTGCACCCTAAATTAATGCGTCTATACGCCCTTCAAGCTCTTTGATCTTGTTCTGGAGACGGTCTGTTTCTGAACGATGCTTTGAATTACGGGTTTTAAGGGCTTTGAGTTCGTTACGAAGATTATTCAACTCTTCACTCAGAATATCCACATTCCCCAAGGCACGCTGAAGTTGAATTTGATATTTTCGTATCAAAATCTCTGCCTCTTTAAGGGTCATTTTCATCATTTCGCTCGAACGCTGCTCTTTGACGGTGATACTTCGAAAATAGAACATTTTTACTAAAAAGAAGAGTGCTCCCAAGGTAACAACAGTAAGCAATGACCACTCTAGAAACATCGTTTATCCTTTGATTGCTTCGATTTTATCAACACGGCCGCAGTGGCGACCACCCTCGAATGTTCCTGCGATCCATGCGTCTAAAATTGATTCTGCAACTCCTTGACCTACAATCCGTTCTCCGAAACACAGCACATTGGCATCGTTATGACCGCGTGCTACCGTAGCGGTATAGGCATCATGGCACAGCGCCGCGCGAATTCCATGAAAGCGGTTGGCTGCCATGGACATACCGATACCTGAGCCGCAAATTAATATGCCGTGTGCTGTTGGATCGGCAAGGACGTTTTCGCACACTTTTACGGCATAGTCCGGATAATCAACACGTTCTTTTTCAAAGGGGCCGAGATCGATAACCTCGTGCCCTTTTTGACGGAGGATCTCCACTGTAAAGTTTTTCATATCGATCCCTGCATGATCGGTTGCGACGTAAAATTTCATAGTGCTCCTTATTTTAACAATAAATTTAATACAGAATTGATAGGCCACATAACCAACGGTACTTTAAGCGGAGTGACCAATATAATGATGATAACAATCATTCCATAAGGTTCGGCTTTGGCGAAAAATTCGGCAACTTTTTGAAGACGATATTTTAAACTCAGGTAGATGAGAACATGGGCACCGTCAAAACTCGGAATAGGGAGGAGGTTAAATACTGCCAAAACGACGTTGATCAGCAATAATTTCATGATCAGTATGTAACCAAACAGGTACGCGACGTCACTCCCTTCGCTTGGTTGTACAAGAGAGAGCAGTACTATGGAGGAGAGGGTTGCTAAAAATAGGTTATAGGCTATTCCCGCCAAACTCACTTGTATTGCTGCATTGTATCCGCCATTACGGATGACAGTTTGCATATTGACCGGCACCGGTTTTGCCCATCCGAAGAGAAATCCATTGCTTGCCCCGAGGAGTACAGGTATAAAATAGGTCATGAGAGGGACAAGAATCGAACCGAAAGGATCGATATGGGTGAGGGGATTGATACTCAGCCGTCCTTGGCTTTTTGCGGTATTATCGCCGTATTTGTATGCGACCCAGCCGTGCATGATCTCATGACCGATAATGGCGATGAGGAGGGCTATGATCGCTGCAGCGATTTCGAGCAAATCAATAGAGTTCATGGTCATTGGCGTCTTGTCGTACTCTCTCGGCGATGGCACGATCCAATGGCCCTTTTTGTTCTAAATCACTCGGAGTTTTTCCGATGCGGTCCCAGCGGACAACATAATCGTCATCCATGCTGAAATAGACAAACCACGGAGTTCCCTCGATAAGACCGTAAGGGACGGCTCCCCAAAATCGGCTGTCGTTTGAGTGGTCGCGGTTGTCCCCCATCATAAAGTATTGTTTTTCAGGGACCACAACGGGGCCGAAATTGAAAATCTCCATCGGCATCATTCCATCATTGACAATTCGCTCATCATTATGAATCCCCGGATGTTGTGCGATATAAGGATTTTTAACCCAAAGTTTCCCTTCAATCTCTACAAATTCAGAACCTGCGAATGCTTTGCGGATGTATTCATCCCCCTCATGCGGGTGGATATAGAGGACTTTGTCCATTACAAACAGTTCGTCTCCCGGTAGGGCAACACAACGTTTGACGTAGTGAAGCTGCGTATTGTTCGGATATCGGAAAATTACAATATCTCCGCGTTTAGGTTCGTCACCGTCGAGAATGTGTCCGTCTGTTCCGGGAATTAATGGAATTTCAAGAAAAGGGATATGGGGTGTAGAGATACCGTACGCAAACTTTTTGGCAAACAGATGATCGCCGATAAGGAGTGAATCTTTCATAGATCCGCTAGGGATTCGAAACGCTTGAGCGACGAAAAAAATGACAAACAAGACGATGATAATCGTCCCTGTCCATGAATTGGAAAATTTGTATGCACTGTGTAAGCTGTTGAGTACTTTTTTCTTCATAGGGGTATTATTATCTCTCTTCTTTAGCATGATTTTGAGCGGCTTTGAGGGTGTTGGCAAGGAGCATGGCTATTGTCATTGGTCCGACGCCGCCCGGTACCGGGGTGATGTAGGAGGATTTAGGGGCGACGGCATCATAATCGACGTCACCCACGAGGCGGCCATCAGGGGTACGATTGATGCCGATATCGATAACGATGGCATCGGGTTTTACCATATCTTCTTTAATAAGATTGATTACCCCTGCACCTACAAGTAGAATGTCGGCTTCACGGGTATGCGCGGCAAGGTCACGGGTGTGGATATGGGTAATCGTAACGGTAGAGAAAGCATTGAGCAAAAGGGCTGCCATCGGTTTTCCGACGATATTGGATGCGCCGACGATAACGGCATTCATCCCTTTGGGATCGATATGGTATTCAGCCAATAATTTCATCACACCCAGCGGTGTACACGGTACGAAACCATCCAGTCCCGTAGCGAGGCGTCCTACATTGTACGGGTGAAAACCGTCTACGTCTTTGGAGGGGGCAACAATTTCGAGGATTTTAGTCGTGTCGATATGCGAAGGCAAAGGGAGTTGGATCAAAATACCGTCAATGTTGGGGTTTAGATTCATCATTTCGATGGTTTTAACGATCGCTTCTTGAGAGATGTCTTCGGGCATTTCATGGGTTACCGAATAAAATCCGGCGCGGTCACACGCCTTTTTTTTCATCCCGACATACGCTTGACTCGCCGGATCATGTCCGACAAGCAAAACGGCTAATCCAGGGACACGCCCCGTATTTTTTTTGAGTTCTTTGGCTTCGATAGTAACGTTTTCTTCGATCTTTTTTGCGAGAGCTTTACCGTCAAGTAGTTGCATTTAGTCACCGTCAAATTGTTTTTGGGTATGATACCGTCAAAAGACTAATAAACGGTTAAAGGGATCATGTGCGAGGGATATTTGCGTTATTTTTGACGATTAGCCTATACGGTGCAGAATCGTTTATTACCAAGGAAGAATACGCAAGTGGGCTTTACCACAATCCGCGCGGCATTGGGTGCCATTTATGCCATGGCGAAGGGGGCGAAGGAAAGCTCATTGCCCGGTACCGAGATAAAGGTGAGATGAAGACTTTTGCCGGAGCACCGATTAATAAGATAACTTTTAGAGATTTTTACGATAAGGTGAACAGTCAAATTGTGGGTATGCCTCGATACTATTTAACCGATACTGAGATCCAAACGCTCTATTATTATCTCCACCGTGAGGAGTTTAAACGTGCCGCTCAAAAACCAAGAAAAGCTCAATAATCTGGTTACTTCTGGAAATCTTGAAACACTCCGCTCTTTAGCCGTTCCTACTGCTAGAATCCAAAATCACTCCCTCTCTTTTCGCAGCGCCATGATGCTTTCGACCTATAATCTTAAACATTTGTCTAAAATCCCACTTCTTAACGCCGAGTGTATTATGCTCAATCTAGAAGACGGTGTAAGTTCTGCACAAAAGCCTTATGCTCTTGTTTTATGTGCAATGGCACTCGCTTCTAACCCTCAAATCGACAAAAAACTGGTCGTACGGGTAAATCCTCTGAATGAGGGGGGAGCCGAAGAGATAGATTATTTAAACCCGTTTATGCCCGATGCGATCCGTATTCCTAAGATTCGAACGATAGAGGATGTACAACGGGCATTAGAATTGATCGATGAGGGGATCGAAGTGCATCTCTCCATCGAGACCAAAGAGGCATGGTTGAATTTAAAAGAGTTGGCGATCAGTCCACGGATAAAAGTCTATTACTTAGGTGTCCTTGATTTTTTTGCTGATTTGGGACTTTCTCAAAGTCTCCTTATTCCGGATAATCCGACTGCGCACTATCTGCTCTCCCATTTTTTAATTACCAGCCGTGCTTGTGGTGTTAAACCCGTGTCTTTTGTCTACCAAGATCATAAAAACAGTGACGGACTTCGCAATTGGCTGGAGTTGGAAAAAATGATGGGATTAGAGGCCAAAGGGTGTATCTCTCCGACTCAGGTCGAATTTATTCACGAGATGTTTGGACATAAAGAGCATGAGATCATGCGGTGTCATGAAATTGTAAAGCTGTTCGAAGAACACCGTGCACGCGGAATCATCGGATTTGTGGATGAGCGGTACGGGTTTATCGACGAGCCGATTTACAAAGGGGCATTAGCAGTACTTTCTCATACGACTACCCCTCGATAACAACCTGATCTCTCCCTCTCTCTTTTGCCATATAGAGGGCATTATCAGTTTTATGTATTAATGCTTCTATGGTGTCATCCGTTTTGAGTTCGGCTACACCGATACTTATAGTGAGATGTCCTAACGTGTTGAAGTTATAGTCCGATATTGCTTGACGAAGTTTTTCTCCTATATCGGCGGCACCATTTTTTGATGTTTCCGGGCATATTATCATAAATTCTTCTCCGCCGTATCTTCCAATGAGATCACTTGTTCGGATATTTTGTGAAAGTATCTGGGCAACGGTTGTTAATGCGTAATCTCCGAGTTGATGTCCGTAGGTATCATTAACATTTTTAAAATAGTCAATATCAATCATGAGCAATGTTAAGGCTCTTTGATAACGTTTTGCTTTTTGGACTTCATTGCCGATACATTCATCAAGTTTTCTTCGATTATATATTCCGGTTAACTGATCAATGATCGAAATGCGTTCCAGCTCTTTTTTGGCGGTAATATCAATACCCACAGATATGTATGAAATAAGATTATCGTTTTCATCTTTGATAGGGATGATTGTCTCTTCAAGCCAATACGCTTTCCCGCTTTTATCCTTATTTTTTAGTTCACCATTCCACTCTTTATTGAGTTTTATTGTTTTCCAAAGGTCGGTATAAACTTCATCTGGTGTGTCAGTGTGTCTAATAATATTCATTTTTTTACCGATCAAATCTTCCTTCGAATATCCTGAAACTTTTTCGAACGCACTGCTTACGGCAGTAATGATACTATTGGTTTTGGTAGTAACAGAGATGACATATTTATCGATGATATCGGAAAATCTTTTGAGTTCATTGTTTGACATTAAAAGGGCTTTTTGAAGTTTTGAAGGGACACTAGAAGCATACATGGCAAGAGGAATACTGAGAATAATACTAAGAATAATCACGACTAAAGCAGATTGAATATTAGAGATAATAAGTGAATATTTATATTCAGCTTTTGGCTTTAGTACTAAAATAGCGTCATCGTCGTTGTTTAAAATATCATCTAGCGGGTAAGCATAATAATTTTCCCCTTTATGAACACCGGCAAGAATTTTGGATACTTCAGTCGGGAAGTCTGTCCTTAGTTGATTGGAGTTATGGGTATATTTTGACCATGAAAATTTATCGTTGGGGTGGATAATAATATTCCCTTCTCTATCGATAATGTAGTGTTCAAATACCGGTGATGTTCTTAGGCTCTCTAAAAGCTTATTGGTAAGCATATTGATGATTACTATCCCCATGAATTTGTCTTTGTTATAAATAGGAGTTACTATGCGGATGGTAGGTCGAAACGGGACTTCTATCTTGCCGTTTTCAATATTCAAATCCAGTTTGGAGTGCCAGATGTGATCGGGAGCCATTTTACTAGTAATTTGAAAATAGTCCCGATTGCTTTTATCCTGAAGGTTTGAATCTTTTACTACAAACGGTGTACTTGATTCTTTGAGCCTGTCAACCCGTATCTTCTCTTGTCCTGTCGCATCGATAAATCGGGCTTGCATAATCAGATTATCAGACATAGCAATGGCAAAAAAAAGATTGGTAACATTCTCCTTGTTTTCGTTGTTTGGTTTTTGAATATATTCTCGGAGTGTTTTGTTAGTGGCGAGGGCTATAACCATACTGTCCATTTTATACATGGCCGGTTTGAGGGTATTCATTTTTTTATTGAATGCGACCTCTTCGGCATTTTTGTTAATACGATCTTGGACATGAATCATCTGGAGTTTATATCCGATCAATGATCCAAAAAGGGCAATGACAATGCCGAAAATGATAAAGTAAATTGTAAACATAAATCTAAAATTTTTTTGCGTCATGAATCTTCCTATATCGAGATAAAGAAAGTTTGATTGTACTGTATAAAATTGAAATTTGATTATGAAGTGGAAGCGCTCTTAATAGCCGGTAAGGTTATACCAAACGCGGTAGCGGATCAGTGTCTTTTGCTCAGGGCGCGGATATTTTGCATAAGCGAGTTCGATCGTCTCCTTGGTCGTATCATCGAGGATAGAGAGCTGACTGTTTTTAAGCAGGTGCATATCGGAGATACTTCCGTCGGGATAGAGATAAAATTCAACCATATTGGTATCGTTGATTCGTATGTTGTCAGGAATTTTTGAGCGGCCGTAGCGATCAAGTACCCCTTGGGTAATACGGCGCATGGCCTCTTGGTTGTCAATAATGTATTTTTGCTCCCCGGCGGAGAGCTCATTAAATTTATCACCGTAAAGACGTTGGATACTGTCGCTAATCCGTGTCATTGATCCTTTGGGCGCGGATTGGGCGCTTGGATCGGCTTTTGAGAGATAATCGTACAACCCTTGGGATTTGATCGGTTCTCGCTCAATCGTTGCGACGGTTTTGGCAACATGACGCTCAAAGGCTTTTTTGGGCTCAATCGGTGTTGTTACGGGTTGAGAAACCGGAGTAGGTTGTTTTACCGGCGGCTGTGGTTTGGGGGGCTGCGGTGTGGGGACACTCTTATTCGGTTTTATGAGTTGCTCACCTCTGGGGATGGAACGTGTCTTAGTTATTTTCGGAATATCATTTTTGATGATAGCCTCTTTAGATGCATTCGGATGCTCTTTTAACGAGAGTTTAAAGCGCTGTTCTTGTGGTGGAGGGGGAGGCTGTTTCTGTGGTTTCGGGACAAACAGATTAAAAATAACAAGCAATAAAACGACTATAAAATGGACGAGAAAAGCGATGATGAGTGCATATAAAGAATAAGAGTGAGTTCGCTTCATGGTCTCGCAAAATAGTGTAAATGGTTTAAGGTCGGCAATTGTATCGGGATTTTACTTGAATTCGTTAAATGAATAACAAACGCCATGCTCGTCTGGAGTATTATTTAGGTATTCATAAACTTTTTGGTTCGGCTTGTTGCTTGCGCATGATGGGGATCATCGGGCCAATAATGTTTCGGATATCTCCCTTTTAGCTCTTTTTTGACGTCATTGTACGAACCGTTCCAAAATCCGACGAGATCGCGGGTCATTTGGATAGGGCGGTGAGCAGGCGAGAGGAGATGGATCAGCAGCGGCAGTTTTTCCTCCCAAACGTTTGGATGCGCATTGAGACCGAACAGTTCTTGTATCCGTACTGCTAAAACGGGGGATTCTGGATCGGAATAATCGATACCAAATCGGTTCCCGGTTGGTGCGAGATAGTATTCAGGAAAAAGGTGATCGAGGCGTTTGAGGCTCTCCCAATCAAGAGCAGAAGAGAGAATGGTATAAAGATCGAGTGTTTGCAGATCGCGTAATGAATTGTGCCTCGTAAGATGCGGCAGCAGCCACGATTCCAACGTTTCAAGAAGTTCTGAATCGCTATAGGAATGGTTACGTTTTTCGTGGTGATGCAAGCAGCGAAGCCGATAGAGAAAGGAGCGTCCCTTTTCCGACCACGGCAGAGATCCCAATCCACTGATACGGATCCCTTCACACAGTTTTTTGGCTACTTTATCTTTGTCTTGAGCTTCTATGGAGCGAGACTCAAGGAGGATGGCACCCAGCTGCGTGATTTCCCGACTTTCGACCCGCTGAGTCTGTTCATTCCACGTGAGCGTTTGTTCGGTGGAAATCAAATGGGAAAAACGGTTGTGGACCGCTTCGTCAGTGATGGGAGCACACAAATGGATACGCGAGGTTTTGGTGTCTCCGTCACTCCGAGCAATGATGAGCCACTCACGACCGGAGAGATCGTCTCTGCTATCCAGCATTGCCTCTTTACCGGTGGCAGTGAGATAACGATTCGTAGAGGTTTGACGGATACGAGCAATACGGTCAGGATAGGCCATAGCCAGTAAAACAGCAACGGTTTCATCCGAACACTCCGTATCGAAACCGATCGATATTCTCAAACGCTGTGCAAGCTCTCGGACACTGATACGGAGCTGATCCAGTCTGTCATGCAGGTGGGGCGGAATCGTGCGATTTTGAAGATAATCTCTTAAAAGCCAAAATCGCTCCCGAATGTCGGCAGATTTCTCTTGTAATCCGGCAAACGGATCGCGTTCGCTTAAGAGGGTGGCCAGTAGAATCGCTTCGCTTTGATACCCTTGGTGTTTTGCCGCCATAATCATATGGGCAAGTCGCGGATGAAGTCCCAGAGTAAGGAGGGATGTCCCATGCGCAGTGATACGTTTCGGTGAATGGAGTGCATCTAATCCCTCCAAGAGGGTATACGCCTGTTCGAGTGCGTGAGAAGGGGGTGGATCGATCCATCGCAGTTCGTTGGCACTCGAACCCCACGCGCTTAACTCTAATGCGAGGGGGGTAAGATCGCATTGGAGTATTTCAGCCTCGCTGTGGGGTGCGAGGGAGTGGTGGGCAATTTCACTCCATAACCGATAACAGCTCCCTTCGCATAGGCGACCTGCACGTCCGGCACGCTGTGTTGCGGAGGCACGGGAAATTTTTTGGGTGACCAGTCGCTCCATCCCGCTCGAAGCGTCAAATTTAACGACCCTTTCCAATCCCGAATCGATCACGATTTTCACCCGGTCAATCGTGAGGCTGGTTTCGGCGATATTGGTCGCTAATATCACTTTTCGCATTTTAGCCGGGGTGATGGCTCTCTCTTGATCGGCTTTTGAAAGATCACCGTAAAGAGGGGCTATAAGCAGCTCGGAGGATCTCTCTTTGGCATAACTTTTTAGGAGAAGTTCAAGCGATTTTATTTCACGAACTCCGGGTAAGAAAATCAAAATATCTCCGCTCTCTTTCTCTAAAACCTCACAGCTCAGGGTGAAAAGAGGAGGGACAATATTGTTAGGATCGATCGGTGTTGTATTGGGCTTTAGATGGGTGAGGGCAACGGGATAGCTTTTTCCCTCACTGGTGATGATCGGTGCCGATTCCAATAGTGTACTTAATCCGCGTGTATCGAGGGTTGCCGACATCACCATGATTTTGAGATCATCGCGCAGACACTCTTGTGTTTGAAGGGCAAAAGCTAGGGAGAGGTCACTGTGCAGATGCCGTTCGTGAAACTCATCAAAGATGATAAGGGCGACATTTTCCAGAGTAGGATCGCTTTGGAGACGACGGGTGAGAATCCCCTCCGTAACCACCAAGATTTGGATTTGATCACTCACTTTTTTTTCAGAACGGATTTGATATCCGACCCTCATTCCGACAGACTCTCCGAGCAATTGTGCCATCCGTGAAGCACTTGCACGAGCCGCAAGGCGTCTGGGCTCAAGCATAATGATTTGTTTTCCCTCAAGCCAGGGTTCATTTAACAAAGAGAGGGGGACGGCAGTTGTTTTACCCGCTCCGGGAGGAGCTTGCAGTATGAGACGGTTATGATTGCTGAGTGTTTGACGTAGGGTCTCAATAACGTCGTGGATAGGGAGGGTATTCATGCGGCAATGATATAAATCAGAGCTTCATCAATCCGGCGGCTGTGTAAACGTTACGCGGATTCCACAAAATCCATCCGCAGCTTCCGAAATCATCGCTGGCACGGATTTGATCTCGTATCTCTTTCTCTCCGTAGATGCGGCGGTCAAAGGCGTAATCACGGAAGGCTTGGAGCCATGGACGGTAACAAAGCGGTGAATTGGCCGATTTTTTCAAGGCATTATCAAGCGAGAGTTTAACGATCTCGTAGTTCGCCGCTACCGGATTGCGATACCCCGGAATTCCTGCATTAAAGCCGGATGGGTAGAGCATCGGAGAGAGATAATCGACATACGGTGAAAGGGCATCGACACGTTGACCGATTTCAATGTCGGCATCATGCCAGCTGACGTATCCGAAGATATCGGCAGAGATAAAGACGTTGTAGGGGAGGAGACGTTCGCGGGCCGCTTCCAAAAATCCGGAAATCGCTTTTACCCTCTCGGACTGAGTGTTTTCGACCGAAAATTTCACCCCTTTTCGATCCGGAAATCGGACATAGTCAAATTGAATTTCATCAAATCCCGCCGCTGCAGCTTCTGCCGCGATACTTATGATGTAGTCGCGCGGTTCTTTGCGTGAGGCATCGATCCAGTAAAGACCTTCTTTGTCTTTGAAAAGCGATCCGTCTGTCGTTCGTACACCCATATCCGGATGAGCTGTGACATAAGGGGTATCTTTAAAGGAGACAATACGGGCAATGGCGTATATTTTTTCTTTATGGAGATCAGCAACGAATTTTTTAATATCTTTGAACAAAACAACGTCCTGCGCACCGATACTGTTGGCCGTAGGGTTGGCCGTTTTAAACGCGATTTGTCCGCGATCCATTTTCACATCGATAACAAAGGCATTGATCTCGGTCGTTTGACGAAGGTGTTTGGCATTTCCCATGATTTTGCTGCTTGTAGCACCGAAACTGGAGAGATAGAGTGCTTTTGGGATAAAACGGTTCAGATACATTTTTCCGCCGCTTGTGTAAAACTTGCGATCATACCCGACGGCTCGTACCCCAATCATGCTAGAAGCCGGTACTCTAAACGACCCGTTGCAATCGCTTCGATACTCTTTGTTCTGCGAAATAATAATCGCATTTTGGATCGGTTTGGAGGTCGCTTTGTCGTAAATGACTCCGCTGATCGACGCTCCCCATGTTAAGGTTACACACACTGCTAAAACAACTAATACCTTCAATTTTCGCCCTTGTAATCTAATGGCGACATCGTAGCAAAAAAAAGTCCATATAGAGGAGGATTGAAGCGATAAAATGTTAAAATTAATGAATTAGATACCAAAAAAGGGTAAAACCATGTCATTCACGACTCTGGGGCTCACTCCCCACCTACTCGATACCCTAGCACAAAAAGGGTACACGGAGCCGACACCGATCCAAACCCAAGTGATTCCGCTCGTATTACGAGGACGTGATATTCTCGGCGCGGCACAAACCGGGACAGGAAAAACCGCAGCGTTTGCCTTGCCGATCATCCAAAAACTCATCAAAGATACC
This sequence comes from Sulfuricurvum sp., assembly GCF_041651515.1. Lineage (GTDB taxonomy): Bacteria > Campylobacterota > Campylobacteria > Campylobacterales > Sulfurimonadaceae > Sulfuricurvum. The sequence goes on along the minus strand of NZ_JBAZJF010000001.1, from coordinate 323,651 downwards.
GAGGCAGGACGTTCAAGCGCCCGTGCCCTCATTATCGTACCGACACGTGAACTCGCTTCTCAAGTGGCAACGGCGGTAGAGTCGTATGCTGAGGGGCTGGATATCACCTGTATCGCTCTGTACGGCGGAGCCAATATGGCTCGTCAGGCCAAGGAACTGGGTGAGGGTGTCGATATTATCGTTGCAACCCCCGGTCGTCTGATCGAACTCAACAAACAAGGGCATGTGCCGTTGTCAAAAATCGAATATTTGGTATTCGACGAAGCCGATACGATTTTCGATATGGGATTTATTCGCGAAGTGGAGCAGATCATTGATTTGCTTCCCCTCTCTCGCCAAAACATGCTCTTTTCGGCAACATTAACCCCGGCCGTAAAACAGTTGAGCGAAAAAATTCTCAAAAAACCGCTTCTTGTTGAGATCGATAACCTAAAAGCCGCCGATATGACGCTGCGTCAAGTGGTTCATCCGGTCGAAAAAAGTCGAAAAAAAGAGCTGTTGTCCTTTATCATCGGTTCAAACAATTATCCCCAAGTCCTCATCTTCACCCGCACCAAGATCGAAGCCGATGAGGTGAGTAATGATTTGACCCTCAGCGGGCTTAAAAACGTCGTTATCCACGGCGACAAAAAACACGGGGCAAGGGATCGCGCACTGAGTGAGTTTCGAGAGGGAACCGCCCGTATTCTCGTCGCGACCGATATCGCTGCACGCGGTTTGGACATCGAGGGGCTTCCGGTCGTTATTAACTACGATATTCCCCACGTCAGTACCGACTACCTCCACCGTATCGGACGAACCGGACGTGCAGGCAATGAGGGGTTGGCAATCACGCTTCTCTCCTCCGCAGAGCACCACTCATGGGAAAAAATCATAGCGATGCTGGGTAAAAATGTCGAAACCGTTTTGGTCGAGGGATTTGAGCCTCCGGCCAGTGAAGGGCTCCTCAAAACGCGCGGTAAAAGCATGAGCAAAGATGTCGAGAAAAAAGGTAAAACGGCCGGAGCTTTCGGTAACAAGCGTAAAAAAGAGCCGGTTCAATCGAAATTTGCCTCCAAACGTGGACCGCGTTTAGCACGCGATGAACCTGCCGGTAAGAGCCCGTCTGGCAGAGACAGTGCCTTCGGCAATAGCAAAAAACCTTCACCGAAAAAATCGGGCGGACGGGGGAGATAATAGATCGAGTAGAATATGCTACAATCACTCTATCTAAAATCAAAAGGACACGGATGCAAAAAGATCAAGCTCTTGATATTTTAAAGCAGTTTAAAGATGATTTTGCCGATCATTTTGGGATCATCCGTATAGGTCTTTTTGGCTCAACTGTTCGTAATGAAGCGAACTCAAACAGTGATATCGATGTTGTAGTAGAAACCAAAACGCCGGATATGTTTGCTATCGTCCATGCTAAAAATACTCTCGAAGAACTTTTTCATCTCAATGTTGATCTCATCCGCTATCGTGAAAAAATGAATCCCTATCTTAAACGCAGTATCGAAAATGAGGCTGTCTTTGTCTGATAACAATCGAGTCCTCATTATCCTCGAACAAATCAATGAGGCACTTAAAACGGTTTTAAGTCGTTTTGAACCTGTAAAAAATAGCAACTCTTTTACCGATTCGCCAGCAGGAAAAGAAAAGCTTGACGGTATTTGTATGCAACTTATTGCTATCGGTGAAAGTCTAAAAAAAATAGATAAATTAACGGATAAGCAATTACTTCAAGAATATACAGATATAGACTGGACGGGTGCAAAAGGGGTGAGAGATATCATTTCTCACCATTATTTTGATATTGATGCCGAAGAGATTTTTTGGATTTGTGATCAGCAGATTAAACCGATGCAACAGACAATAGAAAAAATGATAAGAGATATCCATGTTACAAATCTCCCATACCGTTAGTATCCCCGACGCTGAGATCGAGATAACTGCTATCCGCTCCCAAGGAGCGGGCGGGCAAAACGTCAATAAAGTCTCCACCGCGATCCACCTCCGCTTCGATATTAACGCCTCGTCCCTTAGCGACTTCTACAAAGAACGGCTCCTTGCCATTACCGACCACCGCATTACCAAAGAGGGGATCATCAACATCAAATCTCAAGAGTCGAGAAGTCAGGAAGAGAATAAAGAAGCGGCGTTGGAGAGGCTAACAGAGCTTATCAAAAGCGTTACCATCGTTCAAAAAAAGCGCCGCGCGACCAAACCGACCCGCAACTCTCAAAAGCGACGGATGGACAGCAAAACGAAGCATGGGAATATTAAGAAGATGCGAGGGAAAGTTGACAAAGGGGAAGGGTAATTAATTACTCTTCTCAGATTTAATAGTTTGACATAATACTTCAATTTTTTGACAGAAAAAGACACCAAATATTATAAGTAAATTGAGATAGTTGTCATCTTCCAATAGTGCTTTAAATGAGTTTATTTTTATTGATGATGGATGAATTAATTTTGAGCATAATTTATGAATAGCTTGATAGTCAAGTAAATAATCATAGTCGATTGCTAGATTTTTAATATTAAATTCACGCTTTGATTCAAATGGGCTATTTGCTAAACTTTCATTTATAAAATCTTGAATATCATGTAATTCAGAGATGTCCTGATTATGGCTAGAAAAAAGATTCATAAACCCATTTTGAAGATCAATTGAATCTTTGTGCATTTGACCATACCAGTCATTTAAGCCCTCTTGATTGGTCGATACATGTTTTGTTATTAGATATAGCTCAAAGATATTTCTAACTTGAAGACTTGTAAGTGTTAAATCGCTTCTTCCGGTAATAAATCTCTCCACTTCTCGTAAGATTTCTTCTAAAAGATTGATTAGTGCCATATTAAGTTGATTATATGTTTTGTTTCGAAGATGCATTAAACAATCTTCAATAATTGTTTTAGTGATATTCAAATTTTCAAGATGGTTCAATGGTGTATCCATACTTCTTTATGCCGAAGCTTTCGGAACCAACACTTCGAGCGGAATATGAAGCTGTGCTGAGAGGTTTGAGATCATATTCATGAGAGAATCTTTTTGATTCCTTGTTTGATAACCGGAAACCTCTCTTCAATCACGTTTTCAACGATATAAAGATCGATCCCCTCGTAGTCATGGGCGATGAAATTGCGAAGCTCATAGCTCCCTTTGATATCTTGTTTTTCGAAGTTTGATAGGATTTCGAGCTCACCTGAGTGTAAGAGTTTATCGAACTGTTCTGCAATAGAGGTGAGGTGCATGAGGATCGAAGCGCGGGAGTTCTCTTCATCTTCGAGTGCTTTTATGATTGAACCGCTGTTTCGGACGATATTTTCGATAAATCCGATTTTCTTATCGATAACGCGAATTCGCTCCATCGCTCTGTCGCTATACATAGATGATATCCTTGATGATAGAGTCTTTCATACTCGAAGTACTGTCCAAATCAAAAATATCGCTGCTGCGATGAAACTTTTCAAAGATTCGCTGTTTAATCTTCGCAACTTCGTCAAAATAGGTGTATGCATTACGATATTGTAGATAATTTTCCTCTTTTTTAATCGCGATGTCGATGTCACTGTATAGGGTGTTTTCTCCGCGTGCATAACTGCCAAATAGGCCGAGTTGGACGATGCCGTCACTGTGAAGTTCGTGTTTAAGCTCGTGGAGGTAATTTAAAATATGTTCTTTTGTCGGTTTCATAATGATTATTATACAATGGCTAACAGAAAAATAGATACAAAGAGGGGACTATGAAATATATTGGATATCTTTTAATAGCTGTAATGATTTCATCCGGGGCGGAAGCCGGAGTGATCCGTGATTGGATCACAAACCGCTCTCACAGCGAAGCGTCTTCTCAAATTAAAAAGCTCTCCGATCTTTCTTACGGAGAGGACAAAAAACAGTCTCTCGATCTCTATCTCCCCGCAAATCCTAAAAACGCTCCTATTATTGTAATGGTTCACGGCGGTGCATGGAAAATGGGGGATAAAAAATCGGAGAACGTTGTTCAAAATAAAATGAATCGATGGGTTTCGAAAGGGGCTATATTTGTATCGCTCAACTACCGATTAGTCCCGAAGGTGGATCCGCAGCAACAAGCTGAGGATGTCGCAACGGCTCTTGCGTATGTTGAGTCGCACGCAGTTTCGTGGGGCGGAGATGCTTCAAAAGTGATTTTGATGGGGCATTCAGCGGGGGCACATTTGGTCTCGTTGATCTCGGCTAATCCTCAAAAATACGTTTCGCTCGGTCTCAAACCGTGGCTTGGGACGGTTTCGCTCGATACGGCGACAATGGATTTGGTACAGACGATGGAGCGAAAACATTACGATTTTTACGATGATGTGTTTGGACGTGATAAAAATGTTTGGATGCAGGATTCTCCGCTCTATCAGCTTGATCGTTCCGCTCCCCCAATGTTGCTTGTATGTTCAAGCGTGCGAGACGATAAACCGTGTGAGGCTTCGAAGCCGTTTATGGCAAAAGGGACGAATATGGGGTTGCGAATCGAGATGAGCGAACAACCGCTTAGCCATGGCGAGATTAATGATGAACTCGGCAAGCCAAACGGTTATACCGAGAGGGTAGAGCAGTTTATCCGCTCCCTTGGAGTTGCTCTATAGAGTTACCACGCAAACACATTGCGGTGATAAAACATTATGAAGCACTCCACAGGGGTATGAATTGTTTCGCCGCAATCTCTTTTTTGCTGGCGGTTCTTAATCCCTGTACGGTTCCCTCAAAAACAAGATTCATTCCTGCTAAAGGATGATTGGCATCAAGTACGGCGCGATCGGATTGAATCTCCGTAACGGTATAGATCACGACATCATCCGGGGCGCTTTCCAAATAGCCATCGATCTGCATCCCGATCTCTATATCCTCAGGGAGATCCGATAGCGCTTCGACAACCACCAGCTCATCGTTGTATTCGCCGAATGATTCTTTCGGTGTCAGTGCGACTTTGAACGAATCGCCGATATTTTTACCCTCTAACGCCTCTTCTATAGGTTTGAAAATATTGTCGTATCCGCCATGCAGATAAACAATAGGTGCTTTCCCCTCATCGACGATATTTCCCTTTTCATCTGTAACGTGATAATTAAGGGTAACCACGGTGTTTTTAGTGATGGGCATGAAACTCCAACACCTCTTTAATCTCCTCTTGGGTCGCCTCGTGAATATCCAAGACCGTCCCTTCGAAAATAAGATCCATCCCCGCGAGCGGATGATTCCCATCGAGGGTTGCTTGATTACCCGTTATTTCGGTGACGGTATAGATGACAACATCTTCGGAATCTTCATCGAAATATCCATCAAGCTCCATCCCGACGCTTACTTCTACCGGAAGTTCGCTGAGTGCTTCGGTGACAACGAGAGAGGGATCGTATTCTCCGAATGCTTTATCGGCTGAAAGGGTGATTTTAAACGACTCTCCGATACGTTTACCCTCTAACGCTTTTTCAACCGTGGGGAAAATATGACCGTAACCGCCGTGGAGATAAACAAGGGACTCTTCCTCTTCATGAAGAAGATTCCCCTCCGTGTCGTTAATGTGGTAATCGAGGGTGACGATACAGTTTTTTGTTATTATCATGCTATTTCCTTCATGGTCAATTATATTTGGTAGAGATGAACGTTTAGGATGCAATAATATAGTAAAAATATATAATAAAGCATTATGTCAAAAATTAGAAAAAAAATATTTTAAGTAAAATTGTTTCATACTATTGTGTTTTAATTACAAAGGAGCAATATGAAAACGAGTGCACGTAATGAGTTAAAAGGGTCAATTACCGAAATTAAGGCGGGTCAAATTAACAGTGAGATCGTACTATCGGTCGGAGGAGTCGTTTTAAAAGCGGTTATAACGAATGAATCGGTAGAAGAGATGAATTTATCTATTGGTGAGAGTGTCTATGCCATTATTAAAGCACCGTTTGTAATGGTGGCTAAAGAAAAACCGGGGAAAATCAGTACTCGTAATATCATTGAAACAACCGTTAAAGAAGTTAAGAACGGTATGGTAAACAGTGAATTAAAATTGGCGATGGGGGATCAAGTCTTAACCGCTGTTATAACCGAAGATGCAGCAGAAGATTTGGATTTCAAAGTAGGTGATACGGTGTATGCGCTTATCAAGGCCAGTTTCATTATCCTCGCAAAATAATTCTTTATTTTTGGGCAAAGTCTAAAACCCCGTCGTATTGAAAAACGAGAGACTGGATGATTATTTTTTATTGTAGTGATGTAAAAAATTATCCATCGGCATTACGATAGGGTTAAATGCTTTCGATGAAATGATCGCTTTTTCTCCTACGTGAAGTTCTGATGCCTCTGTTCTGCTGATGACGGTACGTACTATCGAGGAGCCTACCAGCAGTGTGATAACCATGGCCGGAAAATCCTCTTCTATTTTTAACACCTCTCCTATGAGCTGAAGTTTGCCGCTCAGGGTTTTGGGGCTGAAAAAATCCATCGGATCAGCAATACGGACTATTTTACCCAGCTCAACGGAAGCCAGCCGGTCGGAGAGCTTGACCGTTTCGGCAATGTCGTGGCTTACCAGCAGTGTGGTGACCCCTAGACGTTCATGGATCAAGGCAAGCTCATCTTGGAGCTTTTGGCGCATCGATGGATCAAGCGCCGATAGCGGCTCATCCAATAAAAGTATTTTAGGATGGCGTACCAAAGCCCGAGCAAGGGCTACACGTTGTTTTTGGCCTCCTGAGAGGGTGGCGGGGAGACGGTTCGAGAGTTGCGTTAATTCGACAAGTTCGATTAACTCATCCACATTGCGATATTGTTCTTCGTTATCGGCAGCAAATAAGAGATTGTCTCGTACGCTCATGGTGGGGAAGAGGGCATAATCTTGGAAGACAAATCCGATGCTCCGTTTTTGAGGGGGCAGGCTGATTTTTTTGGTACTGTCAAACCACACTTCGTCATCCACTTCGATGATACCGCGATCCGGTGTTTCCAAGCCTGCTATCAGACGCAGGAGCGTTGTTTTCCCCGCACCGGAGGGGCCGAAAAGGGTCAGAAACTCGCTATCACGGATACTGAGCTCGAAATGGGCGTTAAGTGGCCCTTCGGCGGTATCGAGATGCTTGGTAATATTAAGACGTATCATCGCATCTCCCCCAAAGACTTTTTATTGAGGGTATAAACGAGGAGTAAGATCGCAAAGGTGACCGCAAAGAGGGTAAGGGCGTATTGGTGCGCCATCGCGTAGTTGAGCGACTCGACTTCGTCATAGATAGCGATGGAGGCGACACGTGTTTCACCGGGGATATTTCCCCCGATCATCAAAATGACCCCGAACTCTCCCACCGTATGGGCAAATGCGAGGACAATACCTGAAATCAATCCGTGACGAATGGAGGGGAGGACAACTTTTAGCATTGTCTCTACTTTGGATTTGCCGAGAGTATAGGCGGCTTCGATAATCGAGAGAGGGACTTGGGAGAGTGCTGACTGGATCGGATGAACCATAAAGGGGAGACTGAAAAGGACCGAGGCGACCACCAGCCCCTCGAAACTAAATGCCAGCCGAATACCGTGTTCGGTGAGAAAACTTCCGATCATAGATGCGGGGCTAAAGGCGAGGAGGAGATAAAACCCCAATACGGATGGCGGGAGGACGAGAGGCATGGATACGACGGTTTCGATTACGCTTTTAAATCGCATTTTCCCGAACACTAAAAAAGAGGCGAGGGGAATCGCAATCATTAAAAGGATAGCCGTGGTAATAGCCGCGAGCTTGAAGGTCAAGAGCATTGTGGTTAGAAATTCAGATTCCATTCGAGCCTCGCAGCAGTGAAATTTCGCTGGGTTGCACCATCCAGTAGACGTCGTCACCTTCACGTATGTCGAGGGTATCGAAGGTCAACGTCGGAACCAATGCCGTGATTGACATATCGCCATAGGTGAGGGTAATTTGGGAGAGGACGATTCCCCGCTCTATCCGAAGGACTAGGGCATAGTGGATATTGGCGGTAGTGGCGCTCAAGAGATTGGAGAGGATTACTTCGGTCTCTTTGAACGCCAAGGTGACGTTTGTCCCCAGCAGTTCCTCTGCATCGGAGGCTTCCGCGAGGAGAAGGTGAAACGGATGATCTCCTACGGCTACGGTGAGGATACTGAGATGCTCGGATGTCGTGAGCGCGGTGATGGTAGCGGGTAAAATATTCATAACGGTTCAATTCTCACTTTGATATCGGCACTCTGTGCGTTGTAGGGTGATGAGGTGACGATCATATCGACGCCGCATCCTGCGTATTCGGCGATATTTTTGGTACTGATTCCCCCTGTGGCGATCAAGGTAATATGGGGATAATCGGTGCGGAGGATTCGGACGGCATCGGCTAACTTGGTGAGGGGAAGTTTTTCCATCTGGAGAATGTCGGCTCCCATTGCGGCAAATTTCAAGGCCTCAGCGATATCACATACTTCAATGACGATTTTTTTCTCGGGATTGGATTTTTTAGTTTTACGGAGCGCTTCCGCAAACGCTTCATCATTCGCAAAAAAGATACGGTGATAATCAAATACGAGGATCGATTCGGAGAGACCCAAACGGTGGGCGACGCCACCGCCCGATTCGACCGCTTTGATCGCTATTTTTTTCGTAAACGGAGCCGTTTTACGGGTGGTGGCGACGACAATGTCGGGATTGACGGATCGGGCTAAGAGCACGGCTTCGCGGGTGTAGGTGGCGATGCCCCCTGCGTAGTCGAGGAGGTTTTGGATACTTTTCCATACGCGGTGGATATTTCCCGCTTCGCCGTGCGCTTCTAAAAAGATACTTTTGGGAGGGATAAGGGTACCTGATTTAACAAAACCGTCAATCTCCAGACCGTAGAGTCCGCACAATCGAACCGCCTCTTCGGTACATGCGGCGACCAACGGACGATCTCGGGTAGAGAAGGTGATACGGGCGCGCTGATCGGTGATTCCCAGTGATGCGGTGGTTAAATCGCCGTAGGGGACATCTTCGGCGAGGATGAGTTCAAGTTCCTGGTCACTTAATAAAATCATTGGGCGGTCTCCCATCCGATAAATGCCCAGTTAACTGCGCGAGGAGGTCTGCTTTGTCCGATGATTACGTCGCGGTAGTATTGGCGTGCTTTGGTTTTTTGTTCTTCGCTCAACTCATGTACGCTCCAAATCAACGACTCGACGAACTCCTCTTCGGTTCCGCTTCGGACACTTCCTCGACCTGTTTCGATGTAATCGACACGGGGGAGGTAGCCTTGAGAATAGAGAAGAATCGGGATGTACCAGTAGTCGGGTTTGGTTTTAACCTTTTTACCGATGGTATCGAGGATATTCATATCGACAAAACTTCCCCCCACTTTGTAGGTGAGGTAGCATGCTTTGGTAGCATGAGCGGACATCTTAGAGAGAGCCGCATCGATATCGGAGACTTCCATTGAGCGTGATGCAACGACGATATCGGCCTGGGGCAAAGCGCTCCAGTCATCGTCCCAACTAAGGTGATATGTCTTAATATTAGTAACCCCTTCGCGCGCAGCATAGGCTTTTAGCTCTTCAAGCATTTGTGCGGAGAAGTCAATGGCAATCACCTCTTTGACCAATTTTGCCAAAGGGATTGCTAGGGTTCCCGGTCCGCATCCAATGTCAAGAACCACTTCATCTCCGGTGATATTCATGCGTGATATGAAATCGTTCACATAAGGGGTGTTGATAACAGAGGCTGCCATATCGGCAGATTTTTCATCCCAGTCACTGCTGGTTTTACCTTTGAAATCGGTAGTCGCTTTATGCTCACGGTACATTTGGGCAAAATCGATCGGTTCTAAAAACATGGTCTCTCCTACGTTGTTATTATTATACTTAAATATCGGGGAGATCGACTCCCCAAGGTGATTAAAATTTGTAACGGACATTGCCGAAAAATATTCGTCCTGCTTCCGGAAAACCGTAACTATAGTAGTTGTTGCGATCTAATACGTTATTGATACCGAAATCACAGGATAGTGCTTTAGTCACATGATAGGTGCCTTTTGTATTCCATACAGAGAGAGATCCGGTGTTGTCATAGATATTTTTAGTAGCTGCGCCTGAGCCGGTAGTACCGATGGATGCATAGCGGTCTGAATCATATTCAAACGTATTGAACCATGTGAATTTTTCCATCGGGGTATATGCAGCGGTGAGAATGAGCTTGTTTTCCGGAATATCGGTAATTTTTTGACTCTCATCCGCTTCATTGGTCATTTTGAGGTACGTATAACTTCCATTAAATACCAGTGAATCCAAAGGTGCATATACGGTGGAAAGTTCAAACCCTTTTAAGCTCACTTTACCGACATTTTGGAGTTGTTGCTGTTGGGTGTAGAGGCTACCGCTTTTATACCACAACGGTATATAAGCGCTTTGGATGTAATCGCTCACATCGGCATAAAAAATGGCCCCACTGATGGAGGCCGTTCCCCATCTCTTAGTCGCACCAATTTCGTAATTGATAGTTTTTTCGGAATTTAATTCAGGATTTGGGACAAAGGTATTGAATTTAAACGAATAGCGGTCTTTGATAGAGGGAATTCGACTTTTGTGTGCTACCCCGCCATACCATGTGAGCGAATCATCTATTTTTCCGTCCAGCTTGAACATAGGGTTAAACATTCCTGTACTTCCATTGCTAAACTCTGGAGCGGTGGTATATCCGGTTGTTGTATTTTGGCTTACACCCAGGGTATCATTATAGTATGCGGTATTGGATTTACCGTATTGAGTGTTTTGAGCCGTATCGATTTTTTCTTTATCATAGCTCCCCCCAAAGGTGAGCTTGAGCGCATTGGAAAAGACATGGGTATCTTCTACTCCAAAGGATCCGATAGTATCTTTCATCTCATAAACAGCCGCTTGATTATCTCCACCTTCTTTGTGATCGTCTATTTTATAGTGAAGAGCCATTTTAAGGGTATTGATCGTGGAAAGTTTTACCCCTGTTTCCACTGATGCTCCCTTGGTGTTTTCATCATACCAGCTAGGATTTCCTATGCCGCCAAAAGAGTAGGTTGAGTAAGTCGGAGACGTATACATTGCAAGTGAATTTTGAAATTTGTCATAAAACACGCGGCTTTTGAGATACCAATTGCCAAAGTCGGTTTTGGAGAGGAAATAAAGACTTTGTTTATTCCAATAGTTCCATTGCCAAAATTTTGCACTGTTTTGATTGACAAGACTTGCGTAGGGAGGGACACCTTTGTCAGCATTTTGCCGAATATAGTTGATAGAATATTCATCCGTTGCATTCGGAGTATAGCCTGCTTTTAGATTAATTTTATCATCTTTGGCATACGAATTGTTGCGGCTCCCTCCATCTTCATAGGTAAGTCCTGATGGAAAATTATGTGATAGCGGATAATCGTCCTGTTGTGTTTTAGATGCGGAAGCTTGTACGTAATAGCTCCCTTGGTTGCTTCCCATATTGATGTATCCGGTACGTCCATTTCCGCTGAATGCACCGATACCCATATCCCCTTCGAACGATTTGGTCGGTTTTTTGGTGACAAGATTGATCGCACCGGCAAAGGTATTGGCCCCTAGAAGCGGTGACGTAAGCCCTTTTGAAACTTCAATCTGAGAAAGATCAAATGTCGTGAAACGGGAAAAATCGACGTATCCGTCATACGGCACGGCAATAGGGATACCGTCAATATAGAGGGGCGCATGTTTCACATCAAAGCCGCGGATCATAATCATCTGCTCATTTCGAGCACCAAAATTCTGGATTGTAGCACCCGGCAAAAGATTGAGTGCTTCGACAATAGTTTTTCGCTCCTGATCTTGGATCTCTTGAGCATCAATAACGGTTATAGTAGAGTTTGTTGCTTCTCCGACGCCGTTAACGTCGATTTTACCCAGATCAAAGACGCCATCAGCGCCATAAAGCGCCGATACAGCAGCGAGTGAGAGTACGAAAATGTGTTTCTTCATTGGTTTTCCTTACGTTTAAAGATGGGGTCTAATATGGGTGTTGAACACGTTGAGCATCATTCGATTTTGGCTTGAATCGGCGGATGATGGTTTGAGGATGAGATGGATATTCGGTAGCTCCTTTTGGATGATTTTAATGGTATTCAGACATTCTCGGTACGTTCCGATAATGCCGTTGTCGAAAAATTTTTGCCCATCGAAAAAGGCTTCACGCTCTTTAAGAATAGCGTCGTATTGTTCGCGATTCCACTTGGGTGCGGGAATCTCAGAAGAGGCAGCACGCATTGATTTGACGAAATGATCGATGGAGGGGCGAGCGATGCGGTAGGCATCGTCATGGCTATCAGCGACACAAAATACCCGCATGAGTACGATTTCAGGGTTGACTCCTGCGATAGAGTGATAAAGATTTTGTGCTTCGATACACTCGTTTAAACTCGCCCCTTGCGACATCAACAGCCCGTATCCCTGACGTGCAGCGAAGCGGATTGTTTCGGGATTGGCAAAGGTGGCTATGAAAAAAGGGATTCTTTTTTGGAGCGGTTTGGGTTGGGTTTGAACATTATCAAATGTCATATACTTTCCCTCATACGAAGTGGGTAATGGGTTATGTAATAGTTCATCGATTACCTCTACTGTTTCGAACATGAGTGTTCGTAACTCTTCTGGATTGCGTGAAAAATGGCGTGTATCCGGGGCAAATCCACCCTTGGCAAATCCGGCATTAATCCGTCCGTCGGAGAGGTTATCCAACACAGCAATCGTCTCAGCTAATCGAACAGGGTGATAAAACGGGGTAAGAAAGCCTGCTGTTCCCAGACGAATACACCCCGTTCGAGCTGCAGAATAGGCTATCATTGCCGCAGGATCAGGAATGACACTGAACCCATTAAAATGGTGCTCACCGAACCATGCTTCATCAAATCCGAGTTGATCGGCTAACTCAACCAGACGCAGTTGTTCCATAATACTCTCTTGAATGCTCCCTCCGAAATGTTCGGTAAGGCAAAACAGACCTATTTTCATTTAATCTCCTTAACGTCAGTGAGCTGAGGACGGATGTCACGGGTAAATATTTCCATCAACTCCCTCGTTCGATGGTTATCCATCGCCGCAGGTTTGATAACGAGAGAGCAGGGATCGACACTTTCGCGAAGTTGCTCAATCGCTTCAACGCATTCATCAACACTGCCCAGTATGGCATTATTCAAATGGCGTTCAGGATCGAGAAAGTCGGTATGGGCAATATGGGGATTGTCCCGCATTCGGCTCAAAAAACGCTCAATGGAAGGGAGCACTTCGCTGCGAGCCTCTTTCCGATTTTTGGCGACTAGAAACGTTTTAAAGACTGCGACTTTTTTGGAGGAATTACCGCCGCATTGTTCATAATACGCCAGATGGCGGCGAATCATCTCAACGCTCCACGGCTGTGCGGCTAAGAGTTTGTGATTATGACGTGCCGCATACGCAATCCCCTCATCACTATGAGTTGCGTGATAAATAGGGATCGGTAATTGAAGCGGTTTTGGTGTGAGGGTGACATTTTCGAGATTAAAACGTTCTCCGCGATAGCTGACATGTTCTTCGTAGAGGAGTTTTTCCAATATCTCGGCAACCTCCAATGAGACCGTGCGACTCTCATCAGGCATTATTCCGAAATTACGAAACTGTTCATCAAAAGGTCCCCCTTTGGCAATCCCTAGATTGAGCCGACCTCGGGAGAGGAGATCGATCGTTGCAATATCTTCTGCCAAACGGATCGGGTTGTAAAAGGGGAGCAGTACTGCGGCACTGCCGAGTCGTATCTTAGAAGTTTTAGCCGCTGCATATGCCATGATCGGTAAAAGTGCTGAGCTGATAGAACGATTATTAAAATGGTGTTCCGCCATCCACATCTCGTCAAATCCGAGTTGTTCTGCGTGAAGCATCAGTTCAAACTGTGAATCAAAAGCGTCGATATGACCGATTTTGTTTTCAAAAAGGGCAAATAGTCCGATGTTCATATTCTCTCCATAATTGTAATATCTTTTTTGATATAATGATAGTCAAAAAAACGGCTAACCCCGATAAGAGGGGAAAAATATTTTTTCAAACCGTTTTTTCTCCTGATCGATCGGTTTGATCAAATCGGGATAAAACGCATGTATTAGCCACCGTATTCCCAACAATCTCATAAATGACGGTGGGCGGGTTATGTAATTAAACGGAACGGCAGGGATGCTCAGTACTCGACCTGCTTTAACGGCACGGAGCATTTTCCATTGAGGATTTGATATGATCGAATCGGCAAAGGGCTTTTCCATTGCAATGATGACATCAGGGTCCGAAAAAAGTATTCTCTCCATGGACATTTTTTCCATTCCGTAGTTGGAGCTCATCTTACAATCGATTGCATTTTTTCCACCACTGTAGATAAATGGCTCCAGATGAAACGACCCTTCGCATTCACTGGAAAGTCCGTCTACCCCCTCGGCAAAGTAGTAGCGAACGTCTTTGCGGGCATTAACTTTGGTCTGCAGCGATTGGATAAGTCCTAACGTGTCTTTGGTATAGGCAATAAGTTCTTGCGCACGTTTGGTATTTCCGGTGAGTCTACCGAAAAGGTCGAATTGTCCTATGAGATCGTTAATCGATTCATTGTGAACCATCAGAACCGGAATACCGAGTGCGGAGAATTTTTTTAGATGATTCTCAGCCCCTGTCGCACCCCCCCACATGAGGATAACATCAGGTTTTACACTTGCCAAAATCTCATAATTCGGGGTATTTCCCTGTCCGAAAAAACCTCCGACAATTGGACGTGAAACAGCGGTACCGACGTAAGGTTTTTGTTCATCGTTGAACGGGAAATTGAGTGCTGCTACAAGGTTTGGATCAAATGCTAAAAGGCTCATAGTAAGAGGAGGGTGAGATGCATAGATTTTGGTGATGTTATCGGGTATCGTGACCACTCTTCCGTAGTCGTCGATAATGGTACGTGCTTGTATATTTGTAATCAGCAAGGCGATAATGAGGAAAAATATTCTCATAGGGTTCCTTTGTTAAAGATGGGGAGACAGCGGGTATGGGAATTATGGACGATGAGATCGGCTTCGATACCGTATACATCATGGATCATCTCAGGAGTAATCACCTCTTCGGGAAGGCCGTCTGCGATAATTTTACCGTGGTTCATGACCGCAACACGGCTGGAAACCAGTAGGGCATGATCGGGATAATGGGTTGTTTTGAGAAAGGTATACCCTTGGGCACTGAGTGTGACGATCAGTTCCAAAAGACGGATTTGATTGCCGTAATCCAGCCCCGATACCGGCTCATCCATGATAAAGGTATCAACCCCTTGGGTAAGGGCACGTGCGAGAAGTACCATTTGCTTTTGTCCGCCGCTGAGCTGACCGAACGGGCGTGCAGCCAAATCGGAAATTCCGACTCTCTCCAGTGACTCCTGTGCAATGCGATGATCCGCGGCCGAAGGGGCAGCGAAGAATCCTAGTTTAGAGACCCTCCCCATAAGAACCATCTCCAACACGCTGTAGTTAAAGGGGACATTGTGATATTGTGGGATATAGGCGATATGCTCTGCGATTTCACGGTGCGAATAGCGGTGAAGGGTTTTGTTATGGAGCCATATTTCACCTCGTTTGGGATGGATGAGTTTAAGGATGAGACGGATCAGAGTACTTTTGCCGCATCCGTTGGGTCCCAGTAGGCTTACTACTTCGCCGCGACGAAGGGTGAAATCGATCCCCTCTAAAACGCTGCGGGTAGGGTAGGAAAAATGGAGGTCATTGACCGTGATAAGAGGTTTTAGTTCCATGCTGCCCTCGCGTTTTTAAGTACGATGATAAAGACGGGGATACCGATGAGTGAAGTGAGAATACCGATAGGAACTTCGACACTGAATGCCAGACGAGAAATCGTATCGGCGAGGAGCAAAAATGCCCCGCCCACTATCGCCGAAAGGGGCATTAACAGACGATGTGACGGCCCCACCGCCATACGGATGATATGGGGGATAATAAGGCCGATCCATCCAATGATACCTGCCATCACGACTGAGAGCGAACTCGCCAGTGTCGCCAGAGTAATAGCACCCAGCCGAACCATCGTGACATTGATCCCCAGAGCTTTTGCCTCTTCATCACCTAAACTCATAAGATCAAAATATTTACCCAATACGATCATCCCTATGATACTGGTGAGCATTGGAATCGAGATCAGCAATACCCCGTGCAGATCTGCCATTGTTAGGCTTCCCATCAGCCAATAGACGATAGCGGGGAGGGTACTGTAGGGGTCGGCAAGGTATTTGATGATCGAGAGGAGCGAGGTAAAGAGCGCACTGCTGATAACACCGCCGAGTACCAGCATCACCGTTGAGCGTGAGTTGGTGACCATTGTCCCGATGAGTACTGCGACACCGACGGCGACAAAACCGAATACAAAGGCGAGCAATTGGACGACGTACCATTGATCGCTTATGAGCATCCCCATTGCCGCACCGAAGGATGCACCTGCCAATACCCCTAAAATTCCGGGAGAGACGAGTGGATTGACGAACATCGCCTGAAATGCGGCACCCGAAGTTGCAAGTGCCGAGCCGATGAGAATAGCAAGCAGTACGCGCGGAAGGCGGATTTGAAGGATGATATTATCGAGCAAGGTATAGGTATCGTTTCCTATACCGCCGAATACTTTAAACTGGAGGTAGCCGATCAGCGTATCCAATGTGATCGGGTATTGTCCCCACAGGAGGGATAATGTAGCGGCAACGATCAACAGTAGGGTCGCGCCTATTATCCATCCGGCCGGTTTAATCTTTTTCATCATAATCCTTAAAACTTCAGATTGATACTGCCGTAAAGCCCGAATGGTGCACCCGTTTGGTAGGTTGTTGCTGTTGTCGAAGCGGCCAAAAAGTTATCTGCCGTATTGATCGTTGAAATGTATTTTACGTTGGTTAGATTGGTTCCGGTGAGACGGAATACGGCATTTTTAGATCCCATAAAACTGTCCATTCGGTATGCCATATCAAAATCGACAAGGGTAGAGGGATCAATTTTCTGAGTATTTTGTACATCTCCCCAGCGACTGGAGGTATAACGGACACTCGGTGTCAATGTCCATTTGCCTAGATGATAAGAGAGTGCCGCTTTCGCCATATATTCAGGTGCATCGGGAAGTTGTTTTCCATCCGTATTTACTGTAGTGGTCGCACTGCTGCTGAAATTTTGGGTAAAGGTGTATTTGTTGTAGGATAATCCCAACAAAAATTCGAGTTGTTCATTAATTGGACCGTAGGCAGATAGTTCAGCACCGTATCCGAGCGCATTTCCGACATTGGTAGGATACATTACCGCATACTGTGCATCATAAACAGTCGCCTGTTTGTTTTTAACAAATGAAACATACAAATTAGGATTTAGCGTAATGGCGCCGACCATAGTTTTGAGTCCAAGATCAATGTTATCAGAGATTTCAAGACCTTGTTTATCCCATAGCTGCTGGAGCGTTACCCCTTTGGCGACGAAACTGGCTCGGCTAGAGACATACGATGGAAAAAGATTAACATCAAATCCGTACGTGCGGGCATAATCGACATAAAGTGTCGTATCGTTGGTTAGGTTATAGCCTAAATAGAGCGAAGGGATAAAGGTATGAAACGTTTTGGCATCTACACTCGCCCATGGATCAAGTGTTCCGGTAGCAATAGCGGTATTGTAGTCTGAGCTTGTAGCGGCATTGGTTCCATTGGTATAGCTGTGGAGCGATCCAAGTTTGAAGGTTTGGTAGCGTGCTCCGATAAGATAATTAAATCGATCCATCGTCCCGCTTAACTGTAAAAAGGGTGATTGAATCGTATGATAGCCATTGTCAGCCAAAGTAGCATACCCGTCATAAACAAGATTTCCGCTGGCATCCACTTTGTATTTTGTCTGATCTGAGGGTGGTCCTGGCGGCAGTTGTTTGTGAAACCAGTATCCGATTTTGGTATTGAATGCTTCGGAAAACTCATGATCATAAGCGGCGACTCCCCCAAATACATCATGGTTCATATGCCAGTCTATCACACGGTTGGTAGCAGTAGGAGTTGCAAGATTTCCACTGGAATACCAATAATCACCGCTGTCTTTTTTGTAATAGGGTTTAAATGAAAAGGTGTCTTTGATCGTCGGTTTGTACTCAAAATTGGCTAATACGGTCGTGGTATCAAAGCTTTGTTTATTCCAATCATAATAATTGACATTATTGGAGGTTGTGGGATGTGCCGTTCCAAAATCTTTGTTATAAAACTGTCCCAAATTGGTTGCTTCGGTATAGGAAAGATTATAATAGTTGTGATGATCATCGGAATTTTTGATTGCGAAGAGCTCGGCTTTAAAGGCATTGTTCGGTTGATACTTCAGTCCGAACATTCCATTGGTACGTTTAAGGTCTCCTGAGCCTTTTGTTTTGTCAGCGGAGGTTTGGGAAAATGAGCCAAATACACTTACGTCCCCAATTTTGCCGGTATCAAAACGGACAAAAGTGCGATTAAAACTGTCCTTACCTAACGATTGGGAAATATTGGCTCCCATTGTATCACTTGGACGCAAGATATCCATATTGACCTTACCGATAAGACTGGAAAACCCGAGATTTTTATCTACGGGGAGATATCCTTTAAACAGATCAATCGAGGCGACATTTTCCATATCCATCATCAATTTTCCTCCGCCCGGATTGCTGGATACGGGGAGAGATTCGATAGAGTAAACCCCTCCGGGGCCTGTTTGTGATTTCCCACGGATACGGATTGGATCATGGTATGAGGGTTCATTTGACCCTGCAGGATCGACAGGGGTAAAATTCACCGATGGCGAAAACTGGATAATGCTGTAAGGATTCATATTGGCTTGTGTCCCCAGCGTTGCGATGCTTTTTGCGGTAAAGGTTTGATGATTTTCATGCGCCGATAGATTACCATCGGCAATGAGCTGGTCGTTATCGCTTTGCGTATCGGTTACGACGATCCGCTCGATGGTGATTGGATTCGCGGCAAGTACCGCACACGCGGCAATCGAGATCATAAGGGGGGAAAGTTTCATTGCTTTTCTCCAATTAAATTTTTGGTTTGCTGATCGCTGAGTTTCACCCCTAAAAAGAGGGTGTAGAACTCTTTAATTCGTTGATTAAGATCGATTTTATAGGTATCAGGATGGAAGGTATGCGCAAGCCATTGGACACCGATAACACGCATAAAAGAGGGCGGACGGTCAACCCAGTTGAACGGTGCAGTCGGAACCAAATAGACGCGCCCTTTTTTAATCGCGTGAAGGTGCTGCCACATAGGATCATTCACAAGATCATTGTAAACGGCACGATTTTGGACGATAATCACTTCCGGATCATACGTCAGAAGCGTTTCGAAGCTGATCTTCTCCAGTCCCAAAAGACCGCTTTGCTGGCACTTATGGACGTTTTCCCCTCCGGCGAAATTCAGTGCTTCGACATGAAAGGAGGTATCGCACTCGGTGGAAAGACCATCCGTTCCCTCCGCATAGTAATAGCGGGTGGGTTTGACCTTAGCGACGCTTGTTTGCACCTCATGAATGACTTTTTGCGAATAGAGGGCCAAGACATCTCCTCGCTTTTGAGCGCCTAATGCTTCTCCCACGAGACGGAACGCTTTAGGCATGTCGCTTACTTCGCGAAAAGAGACGGAGAGGGTAGGAATTTTTGTTTTCTCAATCTCACGGCTCACCGTTTGTACCAACATATCATCTTTCCATACAAGTATGAGTTGAGGTTTATAGGCCATGAGTGTTTCAAGATTGATGCTTTGACCCCCTCCGTGGAACGATCCGACGACGGGTAGAGAGAGAAAACTTTTACTCAAAAATTGCTCATCCGCACTGTTGTTTGGATTTTTAGCCGCAAAATTCAGCCCTACCATGGTGTCAGGTTTAATGGCATAGAGGAGATAATTCATTGGTGGAGATGAACCAAAAACACGATCAACATGATCGGGGATCGTTACAGGATGATTGTCCATATCAGTGATGGTTTTTGCACTGAGTGAAAAAGCAATTACCGATAAAAGGATGAGATGCACTATAGCTTTCATAGGAAGCTCCTTAAGATTTTTTGAGGGAAAAGGCGATGGGAATTTTCAAAAAGAGGGTTTTGTCCAGAGGGGGATAATCACCATTTAACGACAGTACCGTTTGAACCGCCTTGCTATCAAGCAAAGAACTGCCGCTTGTGGTGAGAACCTCCACTTTTTCGACATAACCGTCTTGTTTGAGGATAAACGATACGACTACTACCCCCTCTAGCCCCAGCTTTCGGGCGATTGATGGGTAGGTTATTGCATCTTCGATCATGGTGCGTATGCGCCCCAGTGTTGCTCCATTAAACTCATCATTGGACGTTTTTGGTAATTCGTTCATTAATGCAGTAGGGGTGATTTTAGGAGAATCATGTGCAACAATTGGATGATCCAAATGAGGTGAATCATCCGTTGTTTGGCTGAGTTGTGATGGAGCAACACCGGGGCGCACGGGCGAGGGTTGAGGCGTAAACGTCTCAGGAGAGACCGTAGAAGGGAGCGACGGTTTCGCCTGAGGGGTTGATGCACATGGTTTTAAAACGCTCACCGGTGTGTTAGCAGGTGCAGAAATATCGATAGGGGCAGTGAGCGATGAGGGGGCGTAATCAGCTAATGAAATCGTAATAGGCAGTTCCTCAGGGACAGAGGCAGGTTTGAATGCGCTAAGATAAAGGGCAGAAGCCAGCAATATACCGTGCACTGCCAAAGAAGCGGTGAACGATTTCGCGGTTAATGCGGAATTTTTACATTGTATCTTATTAGATATAACGATAGGGTTTAAAAAAATCATACTTCACTCCAAATAGCATCATGCGCGTGACGTTGGATATCCGCCGTAGTCGTTCGTCGATTAATCATCCGAATGGATAAGGGTTCTATCCAGTTCCAAAACTCATGAATACATTCATCCGGCATGTGCAGATCTTTTATCGTTTTTTTATACATCATCAGCCAAATTTCTCTCCCCTTTTCATCAATAGTAATGTGGAAGTGGCGCATTCTAAGAGCCGGATGACCGTGTATAGGGGTATAACATTTCTCACCGCCAAGTGCTTCGACGAAGAAATCGGCGGTTTTTTCGGTTGCGAAATTAAACATCTCATCATTAGCGGGAAAGAGATTGCCAATAACACTTTTTCGAAGCAATTGATGGTGATGGCGTACCATTTTACGTATGTTCTCTTCTCCCCACGTTTGAAAGAGGAGATTAGAGGGAAACGGCACTTCGGGATAGACAAAATCAATTTTTGCTTCAGCGGTATGCGGTGTTTCACTCGCTCCGATAAAGGGTTTGGTACCGCAAGCATTGAACGATGCTACCGGTATCCCTTTGGGTGTAAACAGTGTCATGGCTTTCCTCCTATGAAATTAAAAGTAATTAAAGTTGCAATTATTGTTTTGGACAACGATAGCCGTTAGCTTTGAGAATCGCCTGCGCTTTTGCCGAAGAGATAAAGCGGATGAATTTTTTGGCGGCAATTTGATTTTCGGGTAAACCGTTTTTGAGTCCCACCATCGCTTGATCGATGGTGTTGTATGCTTTTGGATCGATTTCGACCCATTTGCCGACATTTTTCATTTCGGGGGACATGACAATAGATTTCGCCATAAATCCGACATCGACCGCTTTGGTGGTGACATAAGCCCCCACTTGAGAGATCGATTCCGCCGTAATAATTTTGGATGCGGCATTATCTATTTTGTAATATTTCATCGCGTTCATCGCTTCGATACCATAGGGTGCCGTTTTTGGATTGGCGACAGCAATTCTTTTAACGCTTGGGTCAGCAATAATGGCGATCCCTTTTGATAAATCCACGCCGGTATCGCTCCATAGAATCAAGGTTCCATACGCATACACTTGCGGTGGCGTGGTAGTAAATCCACCCTGAGCCAATTTAGCGGGATATTCGACATCCGCTGAAAGAAATGCATCATAGGGCGCACCGCTCATGATTTGCTGGGTAAGTTTACCGGATGCCCCCGTAATGATTTTGACGTCGATCCCGCTTTCTTTGCTAAATTCACGCGCAATGTCATCAAGCGCGTATTTGAGATTGGCGGCAGCCGCCACCGTGATCGTTTGGGCAGCCATCGCCGTAGCAAAGGCAAGCGAGGCGAGTAAAATTTTTAACGGTTTCATAAAAACTCCTTTGTATCTGTTTTAATATTATGGTAATAACAAACTTAACAATGCAAAAACGATTCGCAGAAAAAGGCGACATTTTCGTTATGTTTTGTAAGATATAACGAAATTATAGGGAAAATGGCTTAAAGTTTTTAGGATAGAGACAAAAAAGTGTTATTTGCTATAGGAAAAAATGGAGAAAGTTGAGAACTAGTCTATCTTAATTTTCTCATTCCTAGATTGGTTTTTTAACTGTATTTTTAGTTGCTACCCAGCCATTTAAATAATGAAAAAAGATATTGACTGACTCTGTAAAGCAATCAACAGTTTCTACCCAAGACCACTCTGGATATTGTAGGTCTTCTTTTCCAATTTTGATACTTAATGTTCGCGTATCATTATTGACTTTTTCAACAGCATTAAATAAATGCTTCGCTGAAAAGTGGATATAACCACTTAAATTATCATACACATCTTTGAGCCATGGGTACTCTTTAGAGAGTGTATCAACTAAATAGCGGTCTGTCATTTTATTGCCTGCCCTATCCTTAATATTTCTGATATGTTTTCCAGAAATAATTTCATTAGCAAAATCCTGTGGTGAATCAACTATCCATATTGCTGAAAAGCGCATGAAAGTATCTAATTGAACTCTTAATAATGAACGTGCAGCCGTCATATTCTGAGCTTCAACTAGTGTAATAAATCCTTCCGTATTGC
Source organism: Sulfuricurvum sp. (assembly GCF_041651515.1). Classification (GTDB taxonomy): domain Bacteria; phylum Campylobacterota; class Campylobacteria; order Campylobacterales; family Sulfurimonadaceae; genus Sulfuricurvum. Next base: position 300,761 of record NZ_JBAZJF010000001.1, on the reverse strand, counting down.
TTGTTGTCCGTTTCATTGCTCCTATAGCAATGAGGTCAATTGGAAATAGATTTCCACCATCGGCAGAAAACATATTCATACCGACTTTTAATAACTCAATTTCAGTCTTCTTCAAATCAGATAGTGAATCATTTAATTTTTTAGGGGCTTTTTTGCTCATTATCTTTCTTTGGTAGGAAATTTATTCTCTCGTTTCCACTTTCTAAGTGGGAATACTGGTGGCTGAATATTTATACACTCCCACTTGGGAGAGCGGGAGCAAGGAAGGGCGTTTGCCTCAAGATGATGGAACACTCTCCAAATAAAGAGTTTCAGGGGCGATATCTATCTCATCTGACCAAACGACGGTGCCGTATTCCACTTTTGCCATATCGAAGAAATATTTATCTTTTAATTTTTGAAATGGTTTTTTTTCTAACAATGGTTTACAGTCGAATTCTCTTACTTCACCGTTTTCAAATTTTAGCCATAAGGTAAAATCATTTTTTGGTTTTACATTGATTACATCGATTAGCATCATAAACTCCTATTTTAAGGGTTCAATTTTATAAGGTTGTTCACCTGAAATAGCCAATTCCCAATCGGCTATTAATTCATCTTTATGTATCTCCATCCAAGCCTGTACGAGTCTTTTTTGCTTATTTGGCAAATCTCCTTCAAGCATTTCTGCCGTATCAATACAAAAAATTGCTTTAGAATCTTGATATCTTACATGGATATGAGGTAAATTGTGTTGTTTATTATCATAGTAAAAAATCATTACCACAATCCCATAAAACATACTGATCGTCGGCATCATTGATCCTTAAAATTTCTTAAAACAATTATATCCAAAAAATAAAAGAGATGACGAGAGGTTACAACCCGATAATAATATGCAACGGTGAGATAATCGCGTAGGCAGTCCTGCCGACTTCCAAATTTTGGAGGGCATCTTGTTTTTCAAGGGCGATGAGAAGCGTTCCTCCTGCGAGACGAAGAGCAATCTCGATATTATCCCCTGATCGTTCAAGGGTTTCTATGGTGCCGGAGAGGAGATTATCTCCAGCCTCGGAAGAGGGGGGTACGGAGACGACATGAATATCGCTGGATTTGATGATAGCATACGTGTCACATCCGATGCTCAATCCCATGTTCTCTACCGATTTGGCGGTGATGGTAGAGCGGAGGGTGTCTGAACCGCTGAGGGCTAGGGTGAGGGTAGAATGCAGTCCGTTGCTTTCAATAGATGAGAGGGTTGCGGGAAGCTGATTGCGTGCACTGGTGGTGAGAAAGGTACGACTGAGGATTCGGGCGAGCCGTTCGGGATCGTTGCCCGCTTCGGAAAAGCGGTCGATAAATTGGCGATGCAATTCGTTTAAACGGTGAAACGTAGAAATCAGCTCGCGGGCATAGGGGGTGAGTTTTGTCCCTCCGCCCCCTTTGCCTCCGGTTGTCCGTTCGATGAGAGGCTGATCGGCCAGGGCATTCATCCCGTTGATCCGCTCCCATGCCGCTTTGTAGCTCATTTTCATCTCTTTGGCGGCAGCATGGATTGATCCGATCTTATCGATCCTCTCCAACAGTTCTATCCGTCCTGAGCCTAGAAAACTTTGCCCCTCTTTGGTGAGCCAAAAACGCCCGTCAATTTTCATGCGTCCTCTTTATTCGCTGATTGCTTCACTGGCGGTGGGTGAGTCGGTAAAGTTGAGCACTTTTTTCGTCACGTTCACCGGACAGAAAAAGAAGATTTCGAAGATAGGATTCATCACCGTGGTATCTTCATCAAGGATGTCGAATGCTTTGAAGGTAAACCCTTTTCCATCTGATTCGTTATTCATGGCAACCGTGAATGTCAATGGTCCGAGAGAGCGAAGCATGTTGGTCACATTTTTAAAAGATTTGTCCTCTTTGGAAACCATAAGATTTTGGTTCTCTTCACTGCGGGCATTCATGCGGACGCCCAGAAGGGTAAGATTATCGCGGTGGACATTTTTGTTCCATTTGATAAGCCCTTTGGGGAATCGAAGCAATGAATTTTTCGAGATAAGCGGATGGGGAGAGGTGTTTTTAATCGTCTCCAAGAGCTTTAGAAAAGAGTTTTTTCCACCAATCAAAGCGGCAAGGGAAAGTAATTGATCACGGAGGAGAATTTTTTCAGCTTCATTGAGCTGGTGGAAACGGCACATATAGAGCCTTTACAATAAGATGTGACATTATAGCGCTTAGTAGTGGAAACTTTCCCGCATGATCGGTTTAATGACCTCTGTATCGTATTGACAATGCAAAAAAAGGTGATTGGCGAGTACCCCTTGGGCAAGTAACATATCTGAACCGTCTTTGTAGGGGAGGTCAGTGATTTTGATTTCACGTAAAAACGGGGTCTCTTTGCCGTAAATAACATCAATAGCCCCTTTTGTCCGTGAGAGAAGTTCCATGAGAAGAGTTCGCGGGATCGGAAGCTCCTCATCGGATAACCCCGCCGAAGTGGTGTTAATAATTAGATCATATGTATCAACGGTAAAATCATCCCACGTGCAGGCATTAAGACCTTCTGAGAGAAAATATTCCAGTCGTCCTGACGAACGGTTAAGGATCGTAGGGGTGATTTCTCCTTGACGCAGTGCGATAGAGAGGGCGCGAGCAGTTCCTCCTGCCCCGAGTATGAGGGCATTTCGGACAGGGCCGAACGATTGGATCGCGCTCATAAATCCATCTGCATCGGTGTTGTATCCGATGAGACGTTCATTTTCGAGGACAAGGGTATTGACAGCTTGGATCGTTTTGGCGATACCGCGTACTTCGTCACATTGCGCGTAAGCAGCTTCTTTATGGGGAACGGTGACATTGGCCCCGCTGAGCCCTTTGGCAAAAAAAACGTTACGGAGTTCGGAGCCCTCATCGAGTTGTGTACGGGTATAACAGGCCGATATCCCTAATGCTTTAAACACGGTGTTGTGCATAAGAGGAGAACGTGAATGAGAGACGGGATTCCCAAATATGGTAAAAATTTTCATCGCGGGTCTAATAAATCATCCAGCGTACTGGTAAGGGCTCCGAGTTTGTTAGTAACTTCGAGGTATTCAAGTTCGTTTTGCGAATCGGCGACGACTCCGGCTCCTGCTTGCAAGATCACTTGGTCGGGTTTGATAAGGGCGGTTCGGATTGTTATTGCACTGTCCATATTGCCGTCAAATCCAAAGTAGCCGATGGTTCCACTGTAAAAGCCCCGTTTGACTCCCTCATATTCGGCGATCAATTCCATGGCACGGATTTTAGGGGCACCGGTCATGGTTCCGGCAGTAAAGGTTGCTGCGAGGAGATCAAACATATCTTTATCTTCCGCAATTTGAGCATGGACATCCGAGACAATATGCATGACATGCGAATATCGCTCTACGTGCATCATCTCTTCAACCCTTACCGTACCGGTTTTTGCTACGCGGCCGACATCATTACGACCTAAATCAATGAGCATCAGATGCTCTGCCAACTCTTTGGGATCGGAGAGAAGTTCCTCTTCGAGCTCTTCGTCACGTTGTTTGGTATTTCCCCGTTTACGGGTTCCGGCAATCGGTCTTAGGAGAATATCGCCATCACTTAGACGTACCATAACTTCCGGAGAGCTGCCGACGATACTGAAACCCTCATACTCCATCAAATACATATACGGAGAAGGATTTTTAAGGCGTAAAATACGGTAAAAACTAAACGGATCAACCTTGGCATGACGGACATAGCGATTGGTCATCAGAATCTGAAACACATCCCCGCTTTTGATCATCTCTTTGGATTTATCGACCATCGAGAAAAATTGTTCTTTCGTATGGATGAAATCTCCACCTTGATCTTCACGTATAGGGGTGAGTGGCGTGTAGTTATAGGGTGCTTTGAGGGCTGATTCGATCGATTTGAATTGCTCTTGAAACGCTTGCAAAGAGGACAATATTGTAATGGTTGCATCTTTATGCGATAGAACAAGGGTTAATTTTGGGAGGATGAGATCCATATCGGGGATATCGGTTTGATCCTCTAAGTGGGACATAGATGCATCCAATACGGGCTCAAATACTTTCACCATGTCATAGCCGATATAGCCGATAAACCCGTCTACATAACCGATTTTCAACTCTTGAGCTATATCTCGATACATTTTTGGATCAATCTCGCGGTAATACTCTTTTAAAAATACAAAAGGGGAGAGGGAAAGGGTGTTTATCGTTCCTGATGCATCGGTATAGGTTGTTGTTTTAGAACGGTAAACAAGACGTTCACGCGCACCAATCACTAAAATCGTATAGTTTCCGTCACTTTTACCGGCACTTTCAAATAAAAAACTGACTTCTCCGGGGAAAAGGGTTTTAACTTTTTCATAGACGGCGATAGGGGCAAACTGATCGAGAGAAAAACGACGAGATTCGATCACGCGTTATCCCTTTACTTTAAATGCGTGGGATTCGATATTCTTACGAACGGTTCCTAATACGTCATTTGCTGCTTTTTCACCTTGGAACGGTCCGATCATTACTTTGGTTACTGCGCCGCTTGGAACATTGGTGTATTTCAAGCCGCTTGCATTAAGTTGCTCATAGAGTGCTTTGTTCGGGGTATTGGTAAATGAGCCTACTTGGATATACCATGTTCCACCGGCCTCGGCTGCTTTTTGTGCCGGTTTTTCCGTTACTTTTTCGACCGGTTTCTCGACGACTTTATCGGCAGATTTTACTGCAGGAGCCGGCTGAGCTTTTTTGACTTCGGCAGATTTTGTTGTTTTGATCGTCGGCGTATTGACAACCGGAGCTGTTTTTTTAATTGGAGCAGGTTGCACGGCTGTCTCTACCGGTTTGGCTTGGATCGGTTTAGAGACAATTTTGGGGGCGGTTGGGGCAGGAATTGCTGCTGGAATATTTTGCGGTACCGGTTTGCTTTGAACCACCGGAGCGTTTTGTTGAGCTACGGGTACAGATGCCGGAACAACAGTGTTTTGTGCCGGAGCATTGGAAAAAGACTCTTGCTTGATTTTTTGGGCAATTTGACCTAAGTCTTCTGAGCTTTTGGCAGCTTGTGCACTGTTATTTCCCTCTTGGATGACCTCTACCGGCTCAAATAACGGGTCATTGATAATTTCCGTAGGAGCAGAGGGTTCAGGCGGTGTTGCAGCTTGCGGAGCAGTTTCCGTGCTTTCACTTTTCAGTGAATTCATAATAACCAATACAATAATCAGAATAAGGGTTAATGTTGCAATCGCAAGGAGCAATTTTTTGCTTCCAGAACTTCCGCCACTTTTATTGAGGATGATATCGTTGAGTTCGTTTTTTTCTTCCATTTGAGTATCCTTGAATTTTAATCCGATTTTTCGCTTAAGACGATCTTACATGTGCTTTGACCACGAAGCACCGCGCTCTTTTGCGTAGACCTCGTAGGGAAGATTGAGAATATTATATTCCGGCGGTAAATCAAGAGAAGGGAACATTCTCCACTGTTTTGGTTGTTTCGCGGCTAATTTCATGGAGATCATTTTACCCAGTTGATCGGCTTCTTGTAAAGTTGTATGCCCTTTATGGATATAAACATGCAAATGCCCCGGTGTTTTGGTCTCAAAAGCGGTGAAATTGATGTAGCCCTCTTCTCGAAGTAAGAGTTGCGTTTTATGGTAAAAACGTTGTGGATCGGTGCCGTTATAATCAATGACAATATTTTCTACTTTATTGAATTGATTAATTAGCGAATGGGCAACCGTTATTTGCCCTTTAAGGTGTTGATCGATGATCGCTTGGGTAAGTGACTTATCGATTCGCTCATATTTATTAAAAAGGGTACGCCCTTTGAAATCGATTTTATTGACAACGTTATCGTGCTTGAGCCAGTAATGATCTGAAATCATTTTAATTAGTTTCATATCCATCGAAGTCATACGTGCGACACCTTTTTTATTAATATGTAGATTGTTTATAAATGACGAATCCGCGTGCTAATGCCTTTAACTCTTCTTTGATAGTGGCTTGTTTCTCGACGTTTTCAATATCATCCAAAACATCGGCAATTTTATTGGCGATAAGTTCAAACTCTTTCTCTTTCATACCGCGTGACGTCAAAGCAGGGCTTCCGATACGGACACCCGAGGTAACAAACGGTGAACGTGTTTCGCCGGGAACCGTATTTTTATTTACGGTAATCCCTGCACGTCCGAGAGCTGCATCGGCCTCTTTTCCGCTGAACGGTTTGTTCAGGAAGGAAACGAGGATAAGATGGTTGTCGGTTCCCCCGCTGACGATATCATAACCGCGTTTCATTAATACATCTGCCAATACAGCCGCATTCGCTTTCACTTGCTTAGCGTATACTTTCCATTCAGGGGATAGATTGAATTTAAATCCGACCGCTTTTGCCGCAATAACATGAACCAACGGTCCACCTTGAAGCGCAGGGAAAATAGCGGAATTGATTTTTTTAGCAATCTCTTCGTCATTGGTCATAATCATACCGCCGCGAGGTCCTGCGAGGGTTTTGTGGGTTGTTGTGGTGACAACATCCGCATACGGGAATGGGCTTGGATGCTCACCGGCACATACGAGACCTGCGATATGAGCGATGTCAGCGAACAAAAGTGCCCCGACCGCATCGGCGATTTCACGGAACTTAGCGAAATCGATCTCGCGAGCATACGCAGACGCACCACAAACGATGATTTTCGGTTGAACGATTTTTGCAATATCCATAACACGCTCATAGTTGATACGACCATCAAGCTCTACTCCGTAGGAAAAACTGTGATAGTTTTTACCCGAAAAGCTAACTTTAGAACCGTGAGTCAAATGTCCGCCGTGGCTGAGATCCATCCCTAATAATTTATCACCCGCTTGAAGAAGCGCTGCATATACCGCACCGTTTGCAGATGAACCCGAATGGGGCTGTACGTTGGCAAAATTACATCCGAAAAGTTCACAGGCACGATCAATAGCCAATTGTTCGACACCATCAGCGTATTCACATCCGCCGTAGTAACGTTTAGCCGGGTAGCCTTCGGCATATTTATTGGTAAAAACACTTCCCATCGCTTCCATAACGGCAGGGAGGGTAAAGTTTTCCGAAGCGATCATCTCTAGGTGATCCGTTTGGCGTTCGAGCTCTTGCTCACATAGGGTGTAAATTTCGTTATCGAATTCTTTGAGGAAACTCATTCTTCTTCTCCGTTGTTAAGTTGGTTGTTGTGCGGTTTCATAGCCGGGAAGAGCAATACGTCCCGGATCGAGTGTTGGTTGGTTAGCATCATGACAAGGCGATCGATTCCGATCCCCTGACCCGCTGTCGGTGCCATACCGTAGCTAAGCGCGGTGACGAAATCTTCATCCATCTCATGGGCTTCATCATCTCCCGAATCTTTGGCTGCCATTTGTCCTTCGAAACGTTCCAGTTGATCCACCGGATCATTAAGTTCACTAAAGGCATTGGCAATTTCACGTCCGGCAATGAAAAGCTCAAAGCGGTCGGTCAGTTCAGGTCGTTCATCATTACGGCGTGCAAGCGGCGAAATTTCAACTGGGTAATGGGTAATAAAGGTTGGATTGATCAATTTCGATTCAACAAATTCATCAAAAAGTTCCCCCTGAAGCTGTCCAAGGTTCATGTTTGCCTTGGCTTCGAGCTTATTGGATCTAAGATAGGCCAAAATAGCTTCTTTGTCATTAACGATCTCTTCGGGAACACCACCGATGACGCTCAGACTTTTAATCAGTTCGATTTCGGTGAATTGATCGAAATCGACTTCGAGCTCACTGTACGGGAGACGTTTCGGCAACTCAAGATGATCGAAAAGATAGTCGAAATACTCTTTGGTGATTTCAATTAAGTCTTTATAGGTTTTATACGCCCAGTAAAACTCGATAGAGGTAAACTCAGGGTTATGGGTCGCATCCATCCCTTCATTACGAAAGTTTCGGTTAATTTCAAAGACCGCTTCAAATCCGCCGACAATAAGACGTTTGAGGTAGAGTTCCGGTGCGATACGTAAATATCGATCAACTCCAAGGGCATTATGGTGGGTGATGAACGGTTTTGCATTCGCTCCGCCGGCGATTGGATGCATCATCGGAGTTTCAACTTCCAAGAATCCTTTATCTTCAAAAAAGCGACGAGTCAGGCTGATCACTTTTGAACGGATATGAAATGTTTTACGCACTTCGGAATTCATGATCAAATCAAGGTAGCGCTGGCGATAACGCATCTCTTTGTCTTGAATACCGTGAAACTTTTCAGGTAGAGGAGAGATCGCTTTAGTGAGCATTTTAAGGCTGTCGGCATGAAGAGAAAGTTCCCCGTGCTGAGTCACGAACGGATATCCGCTCACTTCAATAATATCTCCAACTTCGAAAAGCTTTTTGAAAACATCGTTGTAAAAGTTCTCAGGAAGGTTATCCCGCGCAACGTAAATCTGGAGCATACCGCTCTCATCTTCGATTTTGATAAAGCTTGCTTTTCCCATCAAACGGTACAGTTTGATCCGTCCGGCTACCGTGTAATGACGGTGATCATCACGTTGTTCTTCTCTTTTAAAGAGATCTGAATTAACGTTGTGAAATTTATCAATGGTCGTATTGCGGGCAGAATTATTTGCATACGGATCGATTCCGAGTGCTCTGAGATTTTGTGCTTTCTCAATCCGTTGTTGTACGTATTGGTTGTCGAATGCCAATGGGGTTCCTTTTTACTTAAGTAGTTTGTGATTTTTCTTGGCATGTTTTACAAATGCCGTAAATCTGCATAGAGTGTTCTTGCATAACAAATCCGAGCTCTTCACTGATCTTTTTTTGACGTAGTTCGATTGCTTCATCGACAAACTCGGTGATACTGCCGCATCCGGTGCAAATGATGTGATCGTGATGATCTTTGGCACCAAGCTCGTATTTTTTTCCCTGAGCACCAAAAGATAATGAAGTGACCATCTCTGAATCTTCAAGGAGAGAGAGTGTCCGATATACGGTAGCAATACCGGTGTTTAAGTCCGGGTGTTTCTCTTGTATGAGATGGTGTAACCCCTCCGGGGTAAGATGCTCATCCGAATTGTAGAGCATTTCTAAAATGACTTCACGCTGAATCGTAAACTTTAGTCCGTTAGCTTTGAGCAATTGTTTGAAATCACTCAAAAGCTTATTGTATTCTACGGTTCGTTCCGTAAAATCGGTATACGCGTTCATGAATTATTTCTCCTTGCCTTGCTTCGAATCGGTGCTGCTACTTTCATTTTTATCATTCATCAAAGAGGTGACATCCTCCGTCTCAATATGGAGGATAAAGTCACCTGTGGCCATCATCGGTTCAAAGAAAATACTGCTTTTCATTTTTTCTCCGAAGTTTTCACGGATAGCAGTAACACTAAACAGCGCGTAAACGATTACGGATATAATAAAGAAAAATTTGCTTGCACCAACAATAAATCCCAACGCACGATCCACACTGCCCAAACCGCTAAGAGAGCTCAGTTTTTTAAATCCTGCCCCTAATGCGACCATTAAAAGCCAAAAAATTCCAAGGGCAAAGATAAAACCCACTAAATTAATCGCCGTCACCGTCTCGAAATGAAACAAATTGTCACTTAAAAATTTACCGATGAGCCCACCAATGTGAGAAGCAATAAAAATACCTCCAACAATGCCGACAAGACCGAAAACTTCTTTCGAAAAGCCGTTTAGCAATCCTTTTAATCCCAATAGCAGTACGATTGACCCAACAGCAACATCAAAATAATTCAAATCCATTAAAACTCCATTTCCATTCTATCTTTACCATTATTTTTAGCTCGGTACAAAGCAGTATCGGAACGCCCTATAATCGTATCGATAGAGTCCCCTTCGGTAATCTTTGTTAATCCGATACTGAGTGTTACCGGAATCTGTTTATTTTGGAAGAGGGGTTTATTGTTACGACACAGACTTAATAGCCGTTCTCCAACCAGACGGGCCCCTTCAATGTCGGTACGGTTAAGGAGGATGATAAACTCTTCTCCTCCGAATCGGTAAACCCTATCTCCGTCTCGAAGGGCTTTTTTAAAGAGTTTTGCAATAAAAATTAGAACTTTATCTCCGGCAATATGACCAAATTGGTCGTTAATCGATTTGAAATTATCAACATCAAGCATCAGTGCAAAAATTTCAAAATCCAAATGCTCTTTGGTTAGGACAGCTTTTAGATGTTCTTGGAGCGCGTGGCGATTGAATGTTTTAGTCAATGGGTCTAATGACGTTTTGATTTCCAAGTTTTTGACTTGATCCACAAGCCCTTTTATCACTTGATTGGCACGAACGACTTCATCGCTCAAATGTGTTTGTATATCATTGAATTTTTGAGATATTTTTCCAAAATCGATAAGATCCGACGAGGATGTTTCTTCAATGAGTTCGGCATGCTTTTCCGTAATTTTTTCAATCGTCTCATTGCTGGCGGAATACGAATCAATACTTTTTTGAGCAAGAATTTTGTATTCGTTGATCGAACATTCTTTGTAAGCTTCAAGATCAAATTCGCCGTTTGTATAGGCTTCAAGTAAGTCTTGTACGGCAGTTGTAATTATTTCGGCAAATTCAGCAGGGGTCACATTCGCCTGACGTCCTTTGGCCGCATCAAGATGTGCCGATAGCTGTTGACACAAATGGGCTAAAAAAGGGTTGTTTTCGCTGTATGACATCAGTAGCCTTGAATATCTTAAAATGATGATATTATACTTTTTAAAACATAAATCTAACTTTTGGTACCTTTAATCAGTCCCTTTTTAGGATAAAACGATAGAATTCGGATACTTTAAAAAAAAATTAACGTTTTTACGAACGGTGCGAATAGGAGACGATGTAATGAGCGCTTGGAGCCGATCGAGCTGGAGAGATAAACCGATAAAACAGCAACCTACATATCCTAATCCGATAGAGTTGGAAAAAATTGAAGCACAGCTTCGTAACTATCCACCGTTAGTATTTGCGGGAGAAGCGCGTACACTCAAGAAAAATTTTGCTGACGTGTGTGAAGGAAAGGCCTTTTTGCTTCAAGGCGGTGATTGCGCTGAAAGTTTTTCAGAATTTCATGCACATAATATACGAGATACATTTAAAGTCATTATGCAAATGGCGGTTGTCATGACATTCGCTGGTGGGGTTCCTGTTGTGAAAATAGGACGTCTTGGCGGGCAGTTTGCAAAACCGCGTTCATCGGACAATGAAAGCCTTGATGGTTTGACATTGCCGAGCTATCGCGGCGATATTATTAACGGTGTCGATTTTAATGAACAAGCACGTATCCCTGATCCGCATCGAATGGTTCAAGCGTATAACCAATCGGCTGCAACACTTAATTTATTACGTGCATTTGCTTCAGGCGGTCTTGCCGATCTGCATCAAGTTCATGCGTGGAATCTTGGTTTTGTCGGGCAAAACGAGATGACTAAAAAATACGATGAACTATCGCGTCAAATCGATGATTCCCTCCGTTTTATGGCGGCGTGCGGAATAACTTCCGATACCTATCGCACATTGAGAGAGACCGATTTTTACACCTCTCACGAAGCGTTATTGCTCAATTATGAAGAGGCATTTACCCGTCAAGACTCCTTAACGGGTGAGTGGTACGATGTCTCATCGCATATGCTTTGGATTGGAGATCGTACCCGTCAGCTTGATGGTGCACACGTTGAGTTTATGCGTGGAATTCAAAATCCGATCGGCGTTAAAGCCGGCCCTTCTATGGATCCGGAGGATTTAATCCGATTGTGTGATGTTCTTAACCCGAATAATGAAGCAGGGCGGCTCAATGTAATCGTTCGAATGGGTGCGGATAAGGTTGCTGATGGAATGCCTGCATTGATCCGTGCGGTTGAGAGAGAAGGTAAAAAAGTACTTTGGAGTTGTGACCCGATGCACGGTAATACGATCACGAGTAACGGATATAAAACCCGTCCGGTTGACTCGGTACTCAAAGAGATGAAACAGTTTTTTCAAGTGCATAGAGCTGAGGGGACATATGCAGGAGGGGTACACTTGGAAATGACAGGGAAAAATGTTACTGAGTGTTTAGGCGGATCGTTTGAGATTACGTCAGAAAATCTAAAAAGCCGTTACCATACCCACTGTGATCCTCGTCTAAATGCGGATCAATCGCTCGAACTTGCTTTCTTAATTGCTGATACCCTTAAAGAAGCACATCGTTAAAAGCAAAGCTATTTTTGACATTTCGGGCAAATGCCCGAAATAACAATCGACACTTCATCTGCAATATAATTACTTTCCTGAATCGTATTTTTTAAGAGTTGTATCGAATCGAATGGAATATCGATGAGCTCTCCACACCTCTTACAGAGTGCATGCGCATGAGGCTGCTTTTCAATTTCATATTTTGACTTCATACCCGGAACTTTTACTTCCCGTATTAAGCTTACTTCCATCATTGTATGAATATTTTTATAGAGAGTGGCCAAGGAGATCGAGGCAAAAATTTCCCGAATCAGATAAAAAAGTTCATCTATACTGATATGTCCTGCACGCTGCATTAATGCAATAATTGCCATACGCTGCGGTGTAGCTTTTAACTGATACTTCTGAAGTAGGTTTTGATAATTCATAATAAAGAATTATAAGAAGAATTTGCAAGAAGTTTACTAAAATGAAGCGAACACGAGAAAAAATTCAAGCTATTTTTAGAACATCAGTGTGAAGTTATCCCCTTGACCCAAGAATAGGACTTGGGTAATTTTAAAAGTACTTACAGTGTGCTGATAAAACGAAGAAGTTCGTCGGGCTTATTGGAATATTGCATTGCAGTCTCTTTGCTAACAATTTTTTTGCGTAAAAATTCGACAATCTCTTGGGTTTGGGTTGTCATATTTGTCCCCGTTTGATTCAACTGCATTTGGGAATAAAGTTGATGTACTTTGTCTTCACGGATAAGATTGGCGATAGCAGGATTGGTGATCATAATCTCTTGGGCAGCAATACGTCCCCCGCCTATTTTTGGTAATAGTGCTTGAGAGATAACAGCAATCAATGAGGTTGAAAGTTGCGCACGAACTTGTGGCTGCTCATCTCCTGAAAAAACGTCAATGATACGGTTGATAGTTTGAGGTGCCGAGTTGGTATGGAGTGTTCCAAAAACCAAGTGACCGGTTTCGGCCGCAGTTAGAGCCGCTGAAATAGTTTCGCGATCACGCATCTCCCCAATCAGAATTACGTCAGGATCTTCACGCAAAGCATATTTAAGTGCTGCAGAGAAACTTTTTGTGTCAGTACCGACATTACGGTGCGAAAATAGGGCTTTTTTATTGGTGTGTACAAACTCTACAGGATCTTCAACGGTGATAATATGTCTGGCTTCATTCATATTGATCTCATTAAGCATCGCTGCAAGGGTGGTTGATTTACCACTACCGGTCGGACCGGTTACAAGGATCAGCCCTTTTTCACGTTTAATAATCTCTTTAAAGATTTTTTTGGCATTCAGATCATCAAGCGAAGGGATGATAACCGGAATGATACGAAAAGCACAGGCAACCTCGTCCATTGTTTTATAGTAATTGGCACGGAATCGGCCTACTTCAGGGATTACAATAGAAAAATCGAGTTCATTGTTCTCTTCAAATGCCTTTTTTTGTTTTTCCGTCAAAAGAGTATAGGCCATCTCTTCAATATCTTTTCCGTCCATTACCGGAAGATTAAGGGCTACCAAGCGTCCATCAATGCGGATTTGCGGTTCTGATCGGCTAACGAGGTGTAAGTCGGATGCTTTGTACGCGACTACACTTTTAAGGAGTTTGTGGATATCTAATGCGTTATTCATGAGTTAAATATTCCTTCGTATTGGTGTAAATCAAAGCCAACGATTAAGTCGGCATCTGTTTCAATAACAGGCCGTTTGATGAGACGATTATCTTTGGCCATCCATTCGATTTTACCGTGCTCGTCGAGATTGAGAGATTTGAGTTCCAACGTACGGTAGGTTGTCCCTTTTGTATTGAGTAAGCGTGAAATATCACTCCGTTTAACCCAATTTTGGATCACTTCTTGAGAGACGGGAGATGATTTAAAATCGTGGAAGATATAGGGAATATGCTTTGTATCTAGAAACTGGAGTGCTTTTTTGACACTACCGCAATTTTTGATTCCATAGATATGAATCATAAGTTACTCGATGATTTTCGGTACGATGAAAAAATGTTCACCCGCATGGGGTGCATGGGCAAAAATATTATCGTTGATAGCTCTATCAACATGTCCCATATCCTCACGAAGAGGTGTCGCGGCATTACTCATAGCAAAAGTAGGATCGATCCCTTCGGTGGAAAGTTCAGAAAGATTATCAACAAATGAGACGATTTCACTCAATTGGGAAATCATCTCCTCACGTTGTTCTTGCGGGATTTGAAGATAGGATAGCTTTTCCAACCGTTGTAATAAAGTTTCGTCGATTTGCATGGTTGCCTTTCGTGAGGGAATGTGAAAATTATTGTACCGAAAAAAAAGGAAGATTCACTCGGTTTACAAATATTTAACGAATCATAAGATATGATTGTACAATTTATGATAAAAAACAGGAGCATTTTTGAGTCTGAAAGAAAATATTGAGGCCCTCAAAGAGGAGCTGAATTCCGAAGAAAAATTTTTCGAAAGTGCGGTGAGAACGGAACGTTTTGTAAAACGGTACCAAAAACCTTTAATCGGAAGTGTAGTTACTTTATTACTCGCTTCCGGTGGTGCAATTGCGTATAGCGCTTATACCAATGCGAAAATTGAGAGTTCGAACGTGGCATTTAATACACTTCTTTCCAATCCCAAGGATACAGTTGCATTAAAAACGCTTAAAAATGATAATCCTGAGCTATATGATGTTTGGAGCCTTTCTCAGGGAATCGCACGAAATGATGTGACTCTTTTAGACTCTTTAAAAAATTCAAAAGCTTTTGGAGTCTCCGATATCGCTAGCTATGAGTCTGCTGCAATTAATGAGGACAAAGCCGGACTTGAGAGTTATACCAAAACACAAGGGGCGTTATATAAAGACCTTGCTTTGGTTGAACTTGCTGTAATGGCTATTCATCAAGGTAATATTTCCCAAGCGCATGAACAGATTGCCCTTATTCCGGAAGATTCACCTATGTATCAAGTGGGACGTTCGTTATCTCACTACGGAGTGAAATGATGAGGACTATTTTACAGGGATCGTTGATTTTATCGATGTTCATTTTTAGCGGGTGTTCTCATAAAGAGGTCTATAAACCGGAAAATATAAAAGGGACTTGGGAAAGTGCTGGCCGTTTAAGCGGCTCAATTCAGCAGGTTTCTCAATCAGCGGCTGTATTGGAAAATGGAAATTTGCTAGCTCATGACGGTGAAAAACATCTTAAAATCCCGCATGATTTTAAACTGATTAATCTAAGTGACGGATGGATTATTACCGAAAGCCCGGAGAGTAATTTGGTGTTGTTCCCTGAAGATGGTACGGACACTAAAGTGACTTTTGAATTAAAACGGGGTGTTGCCGCTGCCAGTATTCAAGGAGATACGGTAGCTGTATTGTTTAGCAATAATGAAATGGCTCTGTATTCTCTTGAGAGTAAAAAACTTCTCTTTAAAGAGACGTCGAATGCTCCAATTGCAGTGGATGCACGGATTGCCAATCCTTATTTTCTCAAAGAATTGGCACTCTTTTTAACTTTGGATGGGAAAGTTGTAATTGTCAATACACAAACCAAACAGGTATTGCGATCGGTTGTTATTAGTTCGGATGAACTTTTCAACAATGTGACTTATTTGAATGTCATTGAAAATAATCTTATTGCTTCAACAGGAAGTGGGATTTTAGCGCTATCACAAAAAGAGGCTCGTGAAAAATACGAGCTTCGTAATATCGCGTATACGGCGGATGGAATTTGGCTGACAACAAAACAGGGAGAAGTGATCGCCCTTAGTCCGACATTGCAATTTAAAGCCAAGAAGAAATTCCCTTTTGCCCACTTTGTGGGGATCAGTGTTCAGAAAGACCGCGTGTATGTTTTGGAACAAGAGGGGTATATGATTGCGCTGAGCAAAAATCTTCTTGCGTATGATATTTATAATATTGATATGAAAAGAGATAATAAGATTTTCGTTGGCGACGGACGGTTCTATTTCGATAATCGCTATCTTGAAATTAAGTAATGTCTCCAAGCCTTGATGCTTTTATAGAATACATCACGGTTATTAAAGCACTCAGCCCGCGTACTATTGAAGCGTATAGCCACGATTTAAGCGAGATCGAAAAGAGTACACACAAAGATCTTATCTCATTAGATTCCAAAACTGTTTTTACAGTATTGGGAACTATTGTCAATAAGCGAACCCTCAATCGTAAACTTTCTGCGATAAACTCTTTTTTGGATTTTTGCCATCGAAATCGTTTTGACTCTGCTTCCTCGAAATTTCCCCTCTCTAAAATACCCAAAAATCTTCCTAAATACTTGACCTATGACACAATCCAAACCGGACTTGAATGGATTGAGCGAAGCGAATGGATTGGATTACGCGATTACGCCATGATCCTTTTTTTATATGCGACCGGTGCACGTATTAGTGAATGTCTTGCGGCGGAAGAGGGGGATATCGAGGGGGAATGGCTCCGTATCCGTCATGGGAAAGGGGAAAAAGAGCGTTATGTCCCTATTGCGGAGGAAGCATTGAGAGCATTACGAAGGTATCAAGATGCATCTCCCTATAGTAAGAGAACCTTATGGCTTAATTATCGCGGTGAACCGCTTAGCCGTATATCTGCCTTTAAAATTACCCAGAAATATTTGGGAGTTTCACCTCATGCATTGCGTCATTCCTATGCGACGGCACTTATTCTCGGCGGTGCGGATCTGCGTGTCGTCCAAGAGTTGCTCGGACATGCATCACTGTTAACGACACAGATATATACCCATGTCCAAAAGCATAATCTTCAAGAGACGGTATTGAAACATCATCCGATGGCAAATCTCTCAGCAAAAGGAGATCAAAATGATTCTTTGTGATATTGGCAATACTTCGGTTGATCTATTCCGTGATGGGCAGCGCATCAAGTTAAGTCTAGATGAGTTTGATCCTGGATCGATAGACGTTGATATCTATTATGTCAGTGTTAATGCCTTTTTTAATGAACGTATTCAAAACCATCCGAATTGGCATGATCTGCGAGAACTCATCGACTGGGATAAATACTATCCTACGATGGGCATTGACCGAATTATGGTGTGTGAAGCGGTAGAAACGGGTGTTATCGTCGATGCAGGGAGCGCCATTACGGTCGATGTCATGGGTGGCGGGATCTATCAGGGAGGATTTATCGCATTGGGGCTTCGTACAGCACAAGAAGCATATGGAAGGCTCTCTCCTGCATTGAATATGTCATTTAACTTTGAGGTAGATTTGGCTAAAATGGCAAAAAATACTCCCGATGCACTCACTGTCGGTTTTTTGGCTCCTTTGATCTTTAAGATCGAGAGCTTGGGAAAACCCATTTATGTGACCGGAGGGGATGCCGTACTGTTGTCCCGCTTTTTTAGCGAGGCAGTGGTGGATGAAGATCTGATCTTCAAGGGGATGATAAAGTTGATAGAAAAAGGTGTTAAATGCTAAGTGTCGCACTCCCGAAAGGGCGGATTGCCGAAGATACGTTGGAAATTTTTGAGACTATTTTCGGGAGCAGTTTTAAATTTGATGATCGTAAATTGATCCTTCAGACCGAAAATTTTAAATTTTTGCTGGTAAGAAATCAGGATGTAGCAACGTATGTTTATCATCAAGCTGCCGATATCGGGGTTGTAGGACTCGATACACTGGAAGAGCAGGGGTTGGATGTGATTCGCTTACTTGATCTGCAAAAGGGGAAATGCCGTGTCGCTATTGGTATGCGTGCGGGGGAAAAACCGGATTTTACGAAAAGTGAGATCAAAGTTGCAACCAAAATGGTGAACATCACCAAGCGCTATTTTGCCGAACGTGCCGTAGCTGCCGATATTATCAAACTCTACGGTTCGATTGAACTCGCTCCGCTTGTCGGGCTTGCTGATATGATTGTGGATGTGGTTGAAACCGGGAGCACGATGAAGCAAAACGGGCTAGAAGTGGTTGAAACGATTATGGAATCAACGACGCACCTTATCGCCAATAAAAACAGTTTTTTTGAGAAAAAAACTGAAATCTTAGATATTTATGAAAAAATAAATACTCTTTTGTATGCTAACAAGTAAAAAATTCACTATTGGTTAACAATTACCCTCTAGAATCTCAAAAATATATATAAAGGATATGACAATGTCAAAAATTATAGTTCCAGCCGCATTATCTCTACTTTTAGGAAGTTCTGTATTAATGGCAGACAGTTTTACGACGGTTGAATATGTCAATGTAATACGTTCTGTTCCAAGCTATTCAACCGTCCAAGAACAAGTTCCCAATGAAAAATGTTATGATGTTCAGGAACAAGTTAATTCAGGAGACGGTGGAAATAACGATGTCATTGGTGCCGTCGCCGGAGGTGCTTTGGGTGGAGTCTTGGGCCATAATGTTGGAGGCGGAACCGGAAAGACTGCAGCTACAGTCGCTGGAGCCGTTCTTGGAACATTAGCCGGCCAAAATGTGGGGAGTAAATACAATACCCCAACCAATGCAACCTATCGGACCGTTCGTCGGTGTGAAGTGGTTAATACCGTTCAAACCCGCCAGATTCTGAATGGTTATAGTAATGTGGCTAAGTTTAAAGGTAAAGAGATTGTGGTTGACAGCGATCAAGCGCTTAAACAAATTCCGGTTACCGTCACGTACAGTTACTAAGTTTATATGCCCGCAAGACGGGCATTTCACTTCCACTCTTAATCCTTTTTTAGCCTTTTTTAGTTAATATACTTTATATTTTTTAGAAGAATTGTAGAGGAGACTTTATGGCACTTAAAGTAGCAATCAACGGTACCGGAAGAATCGGAATAATCGTAGCAAAAATTATTGCTGAGCGTAGCGATATCGAGTTGGTAGCGCTTAATACCACCTCAAAACCGGAAATGTTGGAGTATCTTCTTAAATTTGACAGTGTACATCGCGGTATTGATGCCAAAGTTATTGATGAAAATACTATTGCGATCGGTGGCAAAAATGTTCGTATGTTTCGAGACCGTAATATTGAGAATGTTGATTTCGGGAGTATGGGTGCAGAAATTGTTATTGAGTGTACCGGTGTTTTCTTAGATCAAGAAAGTTGTCAAAAACATCTCAAAAATGGTGTTAAAAAAGTCATTATGTCGGCTCCTGCAAAGGATGATTCTCCAACGTATGTATATGGTGTTAATTCTGATGCCTATAAAGGTGAAGCAATTATCTCTAATGCCAGTTGTACAACGAACTGTCTTGGTCCAATTTGTAAAGTGCTTGATGATGCATTCGGAATTGAGAATGCTCTTATGACCACTATTCACTCCTACACAAATGATCAAAATATATTAGATGTTAAACATGCAAAAGACCCTCGTCGTGCTCGCGCGGCTGCTTTAAATATGATTCCTACCTCTACGGGAGCGGCTAAAGCAATAGGGAAAGTAATGCCACATCTCCTTGGAAAGTTAAACGGTTATGCAATGCGTGTGCCCACTCCGGATGTGTCGGTCGTAGACTTGACCGCTAATCTCTCTACGACAGTTACCAAAGAAGATATTCATGCTGCATTTAATACTGCAAGTACTGGGGCTTTCAAGGGACTAATTGAAGTAGATACTGACAAACGTGTATCGTGTGATTTCATAGGTTCAACTTTCAGTGCTACCTATGTACCTGATATGACCAGTGTGGTCAATGGTACTACGGTAAAAGTATTAGCTTGGTATGACAACGAGTGGGGATACAGCAGTCGTTTAGTAGATATGACGGTTCTTATCGGCACCCATTAATGCCTACGTTTACTAACCACTTCAATACTAAAACGCTTGACCCTTTTACATTAGAAAAAGGGTATGAAGCATTGCTCTATGAGATGCAAAGCGGAAATATAGGGTATTATGATCTACCCAAAAGTTCAGTTGCTTTGGTTGAAGAAATTACACCATTGCGTTTAGAGATCGAGAAATACTATGATACGATTGCCGTTGTCGGTATTGGTGGTTCTTCCCTTGGAATTAAAGCGATTGATCGTTTACTGCGTCCTAAGACTCCAAACGCAAAAAAAATTGTTTATTTTGAAAACTCAGATCCGGTAAGCATTCTTCATGAAATGAATCGTATTGACAAAACTAGAACCTTATTTATAATTATTTCCAAATCAGGTGGGACGGTAGAGACTCTTTCTATTTTTAAACGATTGATTATTACTTTTGACCTTGTTTTAGACCATTCTCAACAAATCCTTATTATTAGTGATGAGGGATCAATCTTATCCCAATTTGCAGATGAATATCATTTAAGACGATTTGTCATCCCAGCAAATGTAGGAGGACGTTTTTCGGTCTTGAGTTCGGTAGGTATAGTACCACTCACTTTGGCAGGTTTTGATACGCTATCTGTACTTCACGGTGCGCAAGATTTTCTAGAGAGATTTTTGGCGCGTAAAGAGGAACATGTAATTCAAAAAGCCTCTTATTACGTCACCCATTCAGCACGTATGCCTATGAATGTGTTGTTCGCGTATTCTGATATGTTTGAAGAGTTTGGAAAGTGGGTTGTTCAATTATGGGGGGAATCACTTGGAAAGCGTAACCGTTGTGGAGAGCGCGTAGGATTGACTCCTATCTCACTTATCGGTTCCGTTGACCAACACTCCTTTTTGCAGCTTATTATTGAAGGCCCATTGAATAAAACAGTTACGTTTATGCATATAAAACACTCTGACGTAGAGCTATTGATTCCGAAGCTTTCTCTCAAATATCTTGAAAAAAGTGATTTCGTTAATGGGATAAGTTTTAACCATTTGATAAATGCCCAATGTCAAGCAACAATGCAAAGCGTATTGCAAAGCGGAGCAAGTGTTGACGAGATCGAATGGGATAAATTGGATGAAGCCTCCATCGGAGAGATGATCCTTTATTATGAGCTTCTGACCTCACTTAGCGGTGCATTATTGGAAATTAATACCTATGATCAACCGGGTGTGGAGCTTGGTAAACAGATCTTAGCGGGTTATTTTCAAAAATAAAACGTTTTTAGGGATATTGCCTAAGAACGTTTTATGATGAGATGATCTTCAGATTCTTTGTTAAGTGCATCCATGAGCTTGAATAGTGTTTGGCTTGCCTCTTCCATTGACTGAAAATTCGTGAGAATTTCTTCTTTATGATCAATCGAATGATCTCCATCTTCAACAAAGATCAGATTGCTGTGCACTTTGTTATGGACCAATGTGTGAGGAGCTTCAATCTCTCTATAACTTGGTAAATGAGAGAACCGTTCTTTTCCTGCACCTGTTTCGTACCATTTCCCTAATCGACAGTTGTGATGATCGGTAAAATGGTCTTCACTTTGTCCGTTAGCGATCGCTTTATAGGCATTGGATTTAAACATGATATGATCAATTTTAGACAATGTAATGAATGTCGTATTCTCAATAGCCGTTGTTTGAAGGGCAGCTTTTTTGGCATTTTCGTTGAACATATGAAGTGTGTGGGTAAATGATTCAATGGATTGACTTGACTCATTAGCGATATCACTCATATCTTCAGCGTTAGAGTGGATTTCCGTGGTCTCTTGCTGGAGAGTTTGTACTGCAATAGCGATTTCCCCTGTTGCTTTCTGCGTCCGTTCGGCAAGTTTTCGTACTTCGTCTGCGACGACGGCGAATCCTCGTCCGTGTTCTCCTGCTCGTGCTGCTTCGATAGCGGCATTGAGGGCGAGAAGATTGGTCTGATCAGCAATGTCTTTGATCAAATTGACAACGGAGGATATTTCACTGGTCTTTTCATTGAGTGAATTGATCGCATCGGCAGAGGTTTGAACCAATTCAATGAGCCGGCTGAGTTTGATGTTAATAATCTCTAATTCACTGACGGAGTTGGATGAGCTTTCGGAAGTTGTTTGACTGATTTCGGCAATTGTGTGCAGTCTTTTGATGGTATTTTGTAAATCACCTTGGATGACTTCCAATCCCCCTCCGACACCCGAACCGATTTTCCCAAGTTCGCTGTTGAGTACTGACTTTTGTATATGGATATAGGTAGAGTGCATCGATTCAATCGCTTTGTTAACGTAATTACTTGCCTCTTTGAACTCACCTTGGAGCCCTCTGATAATAATTCGACGATGGAATTCATCGCGGCTTGCAGCTTCGACACTGGCACGAATTTCGCGCATAAATACTTCGGTTTGATCAAGCATATTGTTGGTATTCCAACACAAAGCGCTTAACTCACCAAAGTCTTCTATGTGCGTTATCCGATTTTCGAGATTTCCTGTTTCAGCCCCTTTTATGACGGCAGCGACTTCATGAATTGTTTTTTGAGCTTTACGTATATTTATAAAAACAAACCATGCCAAAGCAAAGTTTGCAATATTGAGAAGTCGAATCCAACTCCATCCATACAACACTATTTCAACTAATAAGCCTATGACAAAAAGGGCGATTGAAACAATATTGGCATATTGAACTTTAGAGAGAGAGGATAAATTCGTCATAAGAGATCCCTTTGTCTTTAAGTAATTGGTTTAGTGCTGCTTCAGAAGCATTGATTCCACCACTGCGTTCTTTTTGGAGTAATGACGCATAAAGCGGTTTGATGGCTTCAAGTGCTTTTTTTGAGGGTTTACGGCGAACAGAATGATAATTACTTATTTTCCGATCGGAAGCAAACGATGGTGTTACATGGGCAAAAACCCAATAATAGTCACCGTTCTTTGTTTTATTTTTCACATAGGCAAATATTTCTTTTCCCTCTTTAATTCGGTTCCATAAGAGCTTGAATATGACAGAGGGCATATCAGAATGTCTTAATATATTATGTGGTTGATTAATAATTTCAAGTTCAGTGTATCCTGACATTTGGATAAAAAGCGAATTTCCATAGGTTATATTCCCCTTTAAATCGGTTTTAGAGATAATAAATTCTTCTTCACTAAATAGTAATTCTTGATTGGCCATAACGCTCCTTCTATATCCTAAAACATACCATAAACGGTTTTCGTTAGTGTAACAGCCATTTCCTGAATGTTTTCCCTTTTATTGGGCGATTGACAAATTTTTGGTAGATACTTTCAGCTTTGTTACGAGGAACCGCAACATAACTGAGATGATCGAGTTGATCGATTTTACCGATCTCTTCATGTGTTAATCCACATTCATTAATAAGCGCCCCAACAATGTCTCCTGCACGCAATTTTTCTTTTTTACCTGCATCGATACAGATAGTGCGCATCAAGGTCTCAATAGAAAATTTTTCTCGAATATCAGGAAGATCGATAGGGGTAACAGGGCGTTTAAGTTCCATAAAACGTTCATACTGATGGTGATTGACGAGGGTGATAGCGATGCCATTTTTCCCAGCACGTCCAGTTCTACCTATACGGTGTGTATAGCGCTCATTTTGAATTGGTACTTCGTAGTTAATGATGGCGTCAAGACCTTCAATATCGATTCCCCGTCCAGCGACATCGGTCGCAACGAGAATAGGGGCACTTAAGTTACGAAACTGGATGATTGCTTCATTGCGGTCAAATTGCTCCATATCTCCATGCAGGGTTAGAACATGGATACCTATACGGTTAAGATCGTCACATAAGGCATTCGCATCCACTTTGGTATTACAGAAAATGATCGTATTGGTAATGTCGTGAAGATGGAGCACTTTGGCAATAGCCGGAAGCTTATCATTACACAGATAGGCGATCTCTTCGATTTTAGGCTTGCTGATAGCGTGCTGGGCTTGGAGCATTACCGGATTTTTCATAAACTCTGAGGTGATCGTTTGAATCGAATCGGGAAACGTAGCGGAGAAAAGGAGCGTTTGTCGTGATGGTGGGGTAAATCCCAAGATCGAGGTAATATCTTCGATAAAACCCATATCGATCATCTGATCGGCTTCATCCAGAACGACGGTTTGTATTTGTGCTGAATCAAAGGCATCCATTTGAAGGAGCTTTAAAACACGCCCCGGAGTACCGACGATGATGTGTGCCCCGTGTTTGAGTGAATGGAGTTGTCCACGCATCGGGACACCGCCACAGAGGGTAAGAATCTTGATATTGCCAATTTCGGAGGCGAGTGAGCGGAGTACTTTTGCCACTTGTTCGGCAAGCTCACGGGTAGGACAGAGGATAAGGGACTGGATACCGAAAGATTTAGGGTTAATTCGATCCAATACTCCTAAACCGAAGGCTAAGGTTTTTCCGCTTCCGGTAGCTGCTTGGGCGATGCAATCTTTTTTGTCCAGAATGACAGGAAGAGAAGTCGCTTGTATGGGGGTCATAGTGGTGAATTCAAGGCGTTTTAATGCCTCTTTTAGAGGTGTGCGTAACGCTAAAGAGTCGAATGAGGACATTGTGTCGCTTTGTAATATAGATAAGGGATTATAGCACAGATGGGGGAAACCCCACAAAGAGGGGTTTTGGGAGGGGCTACTTATACGGCTTTAATAGTAACACCGTATTTTTCTTCAGCAACGTTGCGCGCTTGAAGTGAATACGAAGAAATTTCATTAAAGTTGAGATATTTATAGACTTGATCCGCTTTTCCTGCCAATTTCTCAGGAACGATGCTCATATACTCAGCTACTGTTGGAATATGTCCGAGTTTTGCACATACGGATGCTAATTCAGCTGAACCGAGGTAAACTTGTGTCCCTTTACCTAGACGGTTGTCAAAGTTACGTGTAGAGGTTGAGAATACGGTTGAACCTTCACGTGAACTTGCTTGGTTACCCATACAGAGTGAACAGCCTGGAACTTCCGTTTGTGCTTCGATTGCTTTATAAACGTCGTAATACCCTTCGTTGATGAGTTGTTGCTCATCCATACGGGTAGGCGGAACGATCCAGAATTTCTCAACCGCAATTTTGCCTTCGCCGCGCATTACTTCACCCGCCGCGCGATAGTGACCGATATTGGTCATACAGCTTCCGAGGAATACTTCGTTGATTTCAGTTCCAGCAACTTCGCTGAGCAATTTAACATTGTCAGGATCGTTCGGACATGCCAAGATCGGTTCGGTTACTTCTGCAAGATCGATTTCAATAATCGCAGCATATTCCGCATCCGCATCTGGTTCCATCAATGTAGGAGCGGCTAACCACTCTTTCATTTTATCGGCACGGCGTTGAAGAGTACGAGCATCTTCGTAACCATCAGCTACCATTGCTTCGATCAACGTAACGTTGGATTTTAAGTATTCGATAACAGGTTCTTTGTTCAAACGGACGGTACAAGCCGCCGCCGAACGCTCAGCTGAAGCATCGGAAAGTTCGAACGCTTGCTCTACTTTCATATTCGGAAGACCTTCGATCTCCAAAACACGTCCGTTGAAGATGTTCTTTTTCCCTTTTTTCTCAACCGTCAAAAGACCTTGTTTGATTGCATAATATGGGATTGCGTTAACGAGATCACGCAATGTGATACCCGGTTGCATTTCACCTTTAAAGCGAACAAGAACGGATTCTGGCATCTCAAGTGGCATAGAACCGGTAACAGCTGCGAACGCTACAAGACCTGAACCTGCAGGGAAACTTACACCGATTGGGAAACGAGTATGGCTATCACCGCCGGTTCCGACCATGTCAGGAAGAACCATACGATTCAACCATGAATGGATAACACCATCCGCCGGACGAAGAGCGACACCGCTGCGTGAACTGATGAATGTCGGCAATGTTGCGTGCAATTTCACGTCAGACGGCTTAGGATATGCCGCTGTATGACAGAAAGATTGTAATACAAAATCCGCCGAGAAACCAAGAGCAGAAAGTTCTTTGATCTCATCACGTGTCATCGGGCCTGTTGTATCTTGGCTACCTACGGTACTGGTGATCGGCTCACAGTACATACCAGGGCGTACGCCCTCCATACCACATGCTTTACCCACCATTTTTTGTGCAAGAGTGTACCCTTTACCGGTATCGGCAGGTTGGATAGGAGTTGCAAACACGGTAGCCGGCTCCATACCAAGAGCGGTGCGCGCTTTTGCTGTCAAACCGCGACCGATAATAAGTGGAATACGTCCGCCCGCACGTACTTCGTCTTCGATGGTGTTCGGGCGAAGTGAAAAATTAGCGATTACGGTACCATTTTTAGTGATGGTACCTGCTTTCGTATCGATATCGAGTACATCGCCCGTTTCCATTTGAGATACATCAGCTTCGATCGGAAGTGCACCGGAGTCTTCACAGGTTGCAAAG
The DNA here is from genome assembly GCF_041651515.1 of Sulfuricurvum sp. Taxonomy (GTDB): domain Bacteria; phylum Campylobacterota; class Campylobacteria; order Campylobacterales; family Sulfurimonadaceae; genus Sulfuricurvum. The sequence goes on along the minus strand of NZ_JBAZJF010000001.1, from coordinate 274,441 downwards.
AAGATCGGAGCAATGATACTTCCGATAACGACACCTCCTGTGCGTTTGTTCGGGATCCCCGGAATATCATCACCCATATGCCACTGGACAGAGTTCGCAGCAGATTTTCGGCTTGAACCGGTTCCAACAACATCACCAACATAAGCGATTTGCATCCCTTTTTCTTTCAGTTCAGCGATTTTAGCAATACCTTCAGGCATTTTTGCGCTTAGCATAGTTGTCGCATGAAGTGGAATGTCTGAGCGAGTAAATGCTGCACTCGCAGGAGAGAGATCATCCGTATTGGTTTCACCCGGGAATTTGAAAACAACAACACTGAATTTTTCAGCCAAAGTTTTTTTACTGGTAAACCACTCTGCATCAGCCCATGATTGGAGTACCTCTTTTGCAAAGTTGTTAGTTTTTGAAAGATCGACGATATCATTGAACGCATCGTATACCAAAAGAGTATGCTTGAGCTCATGAGCAGCTTCGTTTGCAATAGCATCATTGCTCAGTGCATCGATAAGAGGTTTAACATTGTAACCTCCAACCATTTTACCGAGGATTTTGATTGCCGCTTTTTTATGATCATTGTTGTTGATGTCACTGTTACCTGCCAAGAAAGCTTTTACTTCCCCTTGAACGACCTGATGCAAAAATGCCGCTTTTACATATGCGCCATCATCAACACCAGGGTTGACACGTTCTGCCAACATTTCAACTAATTCACTGCTTTTAGAACTCTCGCTTGTGATGAGTGCTACTAATTCGGTAACTTGCTCTTTCGTAAGGGGAAATGGAGGGATTCCCTGTGCTGCGCGTTCCGCTAAATGTGCTTTGTATTCGTCCATAAAAGCCATTGTGACTCCTGTGCCAGTTAATTTTAAATGATTATATCAGAAGAAAAAAACCGTTTTGAGTATATGTTACAAATATACTCACTAATATTGTTAATAGTAAGCTTATATGTGTAATAAAGTTACATACTTAACTTCATGAAAAAAATAAAGAGATATAAAAAAAGAAAAAGGAGTTTAAAGTGAGAAAATAATTAACACTATTCTCCATAATAGGAGAAAGTTCAAATTCTAAAAGGGATCGTTAATAATAATATCGCGATTCCCTTTGGCATTGGGGGCAGATAAAATACCGTTGTTTTCAAGTTGTTCAATAAGAGTGGCAGAACGGTTATAACCAATTTGAAGTCTACGCTGAAGATAACTGATAGAGGTTTTTTGTTCACTAAGGATAATGTTTTTAGCCTCTTCGTACAGTTCATCAAGAGGTTTGTTGTCAATAGTATCATTACTACCTTTTAGGGTACTACCATTATCTGCTAAGAATCGGCGATCATAATCAGGTTCACGTTGTGCTTTGAGAAAATCGACTACTTTCTCAATTTCACTTTCTGTACTCCATGGCGCGTGCAAACGGACAAGTCCGCTCATGCCGGGAGGAGTGAAAAGCATATCTCCACGTCCGAGAAGAGATTCCGCTCCCATTCCATCAAGGATGATTTTACTGTCAATTTTTTGTCCGACTTTGTAACTGATTCGTGAGGGAAGGTTGGCTTTAATAAGACCTGTTACGACATCAACACTCGGACGTTGGGTTGCTACGATGAGATGGATACCGCTGGCTCGTGCCATTTGAGCCAATCGTGCGATCGAATATTCGACATCCTTTCCGCTTGTCATCATCAAATCGGCAAGTTCATCGATAATCACAACGATGTAGGGGAGTGGATCCCGTTTTTCTACCTTTGCTTTTTCATTGAAGTTTTCGATATTTTTGGTACGTGTTTCACTCATCAGCTGATAGCGACGTTCCATTTCACTTACCATATTATTGAGGGCTGAAATAGCCTCTTTTGGTTTGGTTATAACGGGAGTAAGAAGATGGGGAATATCGTTATAAACTGAAAATTCAAGCATTTTAGGATCAATCATCAATAAGCGCAGTTGATCGGGCGAATTTTTATACAATAAACTCAAGATCATTGAATTTATTCCGACACTTTTACCGCTTCCGGTAGTTCCTGCGATGAGAAGATGCGGGAGTTTTTTCAAATCAGTAATAAACGGATTTCCGACAATATCTTTCCCCAGTATAAGAGTGAGCGGAGAGGCCGCTTCTTGAAACAGTTTACTTTCTAGCATTTCTCGTAAATAAATTGTCTCTACCGTTTTATTGGGGATCTCGATTCCAACCACATCTTTTCCTGGAATGGGGGCCTGAATTCGGATGGTCTGGGCACGCAATGCCATTGCCAAATCATCTTGTAGTCCCAGTATTTTAGAGACTTTGATATTGGCCGCCGGTTTAAACTCAAATGTAGAAACAACAGGACCTGCGTAGGTACGAACCACATCGCCGTCAATATTAAAATGTGCTAGTTTCTCTATCAAATCACGGATTTTGTCATCCAGTTCCGCCTCATCGACCGTATTTTGTTTTTTTGGAGCATTTTGAAAAAATTCTACGGGAGGAAGTTTGAAATTTTTTGGCTTTTCACTGATGCCACGATCAATTTGATCTAAAAGAATTTTATTCTCTTCGAGTTCTTCTACGACTAGGGCATGTTGCTTGGATTCTTTAACTTTTTTTGCCATAGAGAGAATCGTTGATTCTTTAGGTTCTGAAGGAAGTGGTATATCATCCACTTGAAAGGTTGTTTCACTCTTATGGTTGGAAGTAACTTTATCATCTATAGGTGGAATCGGTGTTGAGAGTGTATGTATTGGGAATTCCACTGCAGGCGAGGGATCAAACGAACGGGTATCAAAAAGAGGTTTCTCTTCGGTAGGATCATTTTTAGGTTCCAATTCATAAACGTCTGTGGAAGGTTTAGTAACTTTTAGTTGTTGTTTTTTTGGGGATACTAGGGGCTTATCCATATATTCTTTAAGTGGACGTGCTAATTCGGAAAGTGTTTGTTCGAGCACCAGTACAACCGATACGCTGACGAGTATCAGCCAAAATATCCATAACCCGAATGCCCCGATATAAACAGCTAAAAAATCGGCGATAGTTCCGCCGAAAGCTCCACGATACGGACCCGTAACTACCATTGCCTGAAAAAAGAGGAGGGCAAAAAATAACAGGGAGAATACCCCTCCAATTTCAAGACGTCTGTGAATATTACTCTCATGTTTATATACATAAAACAAAGGAACCATTAACAGTAAAAGATAGGTATATGCAACGTAGCCAAAAATATAGATATTGGCGGAGGCAAAAGAAGCACCGTATGCACCGATAATAGAACTATCAGCAATTATAGTTGCAATTCCAAGATAAAACAAAATGCCGAAACCGACGATAAACAGAGTGTCACGTAAAATAGGAGATCCTTGAAATAAGGTTGAAAAGTAAGTAGATTATAGCAAAAAAGGGGAGAAAGAACCCTTTTATTGCAGAATGCTATAAATAATTGACGAGAGAAAGTTTTGAAATTTTAGAGATACCAGAGAGCATAGCTTGGTAATTCGTAGTGAGTTGCGTCATTTGAAGAGTTGCTTGGGCAACGTCTGTGTCCATTACACTCGATTGTAGAGTTTTAGTACTGACGATTAGCATATCGGTTCGATCCGAAGAGGCCTGTAAAACTTGCGAGTATGAACCTGCTTCCGTCTGCATTCTTGTTACATGATTGTTTAAATCATCTATCTTTTGAATAGAATTTTGTATTCCAACATTTCTTGGATCGGATGCACTGGTACCATCCGCTCTGGTTTTTCCCTCTTCTACTGATTTTATGGTTTCTTCAATGGTAGCAAAAAAATTAGTTTTTGGATCACTGATTGTGAGCGCATTGTTGGCATTAAAATTGAGAATAGAACCCGGTATTCCGGCCGCGGCATTGGCTCCGGTAAAGTTTGAAGAGGAGCTGTCATATATAGACATTTGCGCTTTAGTAACGGGTGCAGTTTTGTCATTGAAAATGATTTTTCCTGACGCATCAAGTGTTGTTGAACCTAAGGTATTTGCTGTCGTAATAGCCGCATCGTAATTAGCGGCAGTTCCTGGTGCCGCTGCTGGTAGCGAATTGGTTGTAGCCATGTTAACAACATCCATAAGCTGTTGGTAAGTCATTGTGTCGGCATTAACCGCAGCGCGAGGGACATTGGTGTTGAATATAGAATAATTCGTTATTCCACCATCAAGTGAAAAGGTCGAGCCCGCTGTTTTTAAATCGATTTGCATCGTATATGCGGCTCCGGTTATTGTTTTTCCGGATACGGTTAATTGTTGAGCATTCAGTGTTGCAGGACTTGCGACATCAAGCAATTTAGTAGAGGGGATAGCAAATGAATTATCTGCTTTTACAATTTGGGATACATTCGATGAAAGCTGGGCACCCGATTGGGTAAAGTTTGTTCGGTCGTAGTTAATCCCTTCAATGGTATTTGGAACACCGGCAGGAGTGGTAAATCCACTTTTTGTGAATTCTTTGACATAGAGTAAATTAGGTGTTGCTGTTGGACCAACAACATTTTGAAAATCTGTAGTTCCTGCTTGAAGTGAATCAATATTAGTAACATTGGCTGTATCGACACCTACAGGGTTAAAGTCGATAGCACCTACCATCTGAAAATCAAGTTTACTAGAGCCACTATGTTTGTCTTGTATCTCAATTTGGCCATTAGCATTCATCGAAACATTAACTTGATTAGGACCGTATACATTAGAAATTTTTTGGAGTAAATTATCGACAGTATCTGTAGTATTGAGATCAATTTGTTGTTTGAATGTTGTACCGTCTGTTTTTGTCCCTTGTACATAAAAATGGGCTTGCCTTGGGTCGTTAGTGGTAATATTATCCGTATCACCAATCAAATCACGGATTGTACTTGAGGGGGATATATAGGTAGGCGTTCCCGAATCACGTGCCATACTTGGGTCTTGCATAATATCAGGGTATTGTTGTGTTAAACTGAGCTGAGGAACGTTGGTCGTAATATTGCGGCTTATTTGTGTTTCTTGCCCTGAAAAAAGTTGAGCACCGGATATATTATATTTTTGCTTTACCCCTGAACCTAAAAATGCTTCAAGATTTTGATCATTCCCATGATAAACTCCATTTGCATCGATTGGCTTTTGTGTGGTGGCAGTTCCTGAAAAGAGATACGCTCCACCAATCGATGTGTTGGCAAGGGATAATAAATGACTTTGTAAACCGCGTAATTCTTTTGCAATTGCTTGTAGACTTGTATTAGAATTTGTAGGGTTAGCGGCATTGATCAATTTTACTTTCATAGAATCGAGAGTTTTTGTAATTTCGCCAATCGTTGTATCGGTTTGTGTACTGGTTTTATAAGCACTTTGTGCACTGGTTTTTACTTGTGTAAGAGTAGTTATTTCATCATTAAGACGCAGTGAGTCAATAGAAGCACTTGGATCTTCATACGCATATTGTATTTTTTGCCCGGAAGAAATCTGTTGGTTGACGTCAAAAAGTTGCTGATTTATTTTGTTGTTTTCACCATAAATATTATTGTAAAACGATGATGTTGTTACTCTCACGTCAAATCCTTGTGTGCAAGTTAATTTAAGATTAAAGCAAATTAAGTTCCATACTCAATATCGGCAAAAGTGATTAATTTATTAGTCTATGCAATTTTACATAGTTTTAAGCAAACCACCCCTATAATTCCATCTCTTCACAAGCATGCCAGTGTGGTGAAATGGTAGACACGCCGGATTCAAAATCCGGTATAGCGATATGTGGCGGTTCGAGTCCGCCCACTGGTACCACTCCTTAGAAATCCCCATAAACAAGCGCTTTCAATAGGTTTCAAAATCACAAAAAGTTATATTGTTTTTTTGTGAAAAATACAACGGGTGCCAAAAACGGGTATCAATTTACTGTCAATAGATATATTGACTTATCTACATTTGTATTTACTTTGAGAAAAGAATACTTATTCTTTCAAATCATTTGTCTATGATTCTTCTTTTTACTCTTATCATTTCTATGGTCAATATGACACTTTTATTTATCATTTCACAGACAATAAGCCAGCCACTTCAGTTTTTAGTGCATATTTCACCAAGTGTTACAATAGACTTTCTAAAGTACACCAAGAAGTAGCCACAGAATCACTAGAATATTTCTTTAAAAGAGTCAGATAGGTTTTAAAAATCTAGCTTATCTCTTATAATAAATACAAAAAAATCCCTATTAATTGGGATTTAATATAAAATTAAACGTGACACTTTTATAGAATAAGTTCTATAATTCAGTCACGATAAATAAGGAGGAATGCAATGCAAACAATCGATAAGCTTGAGCGTAAAATAAACGCTTTGCCTATAGATGTAGTAGTTCCTTTTTCCGATGTGAATATACAGGGTGTTTCCAAAGACACCATCAGAAAATATTTGCACCGACTGCATGAACGCGGCAGTATCTCTATAGTTCAAAGAGGGCATTTTAAGCGTATAGAGCCTTTTCATGAACTTTTGTTCGTCTACGGTTCGCTAAAAAAAGGATTTTATAACAACATACTTTTGGAAAAATCGACACGGAGATTAGGCAAAGCGTCTACGGTTGGTAAATTCGCTATGTTCGAAGATAGTTTTGGAAATTACCCGTATTTAGTCAACAAACCGATAAATAGAATATTGGGTGAACTTTACGAGATTCAGCGTAAAGAGCTTTTAGAGCGGATCGATGAGTTTGAGGGTGTGCCTGATTACTATAAAAGAAAAAGGATCAAAGTTAAAACACATGAGGGCGTGTGTTTCGCTTACGCATACATCCGAGTAGGTGTCGATATTCCCGTTGATCAAAAGCCATTGAAAGTTTGGAAAAATAATAGTGACTATAAAGTCGGAGAATTGAAAAGTTTTTTGGAAAAGTTGCAGTAGGTTATATCCTCTGCAACTACAAGATACCATTCCAAAGCCGATAACGAGCTAGATATTCATAATATTACGCAGAATGCTGACTATCTATAAGGGTATGAATTTTGATTTAACATTGACAACATTAAAAGATGCGATTTTTTGATGCGGTGGAGAAGATCAAAAATCAAATACTAATTTTTATAAAGTGATAAACTTTATCTCTCTACGTTTGCCACTTCTTCATGCTTGAAAAATTCGCAAACATCGACTTCCAACACATCCGCAATTTTGACCAAATGCTCAATATTAAAATGCTTATTGTTGATTCCAAGCTCTGCCATAGAAACTGTACCTACGGCTTTATGTTCGATTGCCAATGCAAGACTTAGTTGGGAAACATTTTTTGCTTTGCGGATGGATTTTACGTTCTGTCCGATTTGTTTGTAGAAGTAAAATTATCTCCTGCACATTCAAAATGCGTCGATAAATCTGAAGGCGTTACATCGATGATGCTTGAATGTGATGCTAAAGAGTACAAAATTCAAGATGCTAAATTGAACAAAATGTATAAAGCAGCCATGTCGAAATTGGATACCCAAGGAAAAGCAAGGCTCAAAAATGTTCAACGTATTTGGGTGCAATACAAAGAAGCGAAATGTAGTTTTTACGATGGGTTGAACGGTGGAACGGTTGACGCATTTAACTCGTCAGGGTGCACAGTCCAAGAAACCGCTCTTCGGGCACAAGAACTCGAAGATATTGCAGGAATGCTGTAATTTTATAAGTATTACTCTCGTAAGTATTAGAGTCACACATAAAAGTGTGGCTCTAACACCACTAATCTGACCACAAAAATCTAAAATATCGTCTCCAACTGAATCCAATCTACCCTTCACGAACTCCGCAATAGATGTATTGCTGAATAGCAATAGAATCTCCGCTGATAAACAACAAGCACCGCCGTTTCTTCCCCATAAATCTTGATTTCCAACTACTTTAAATCACATATCATTAAGCTGTTGTCAATTATAATCAAGTCAAAAAAATGTGATGATAGAGTTTGTTCTTCATTACGTATGACGTTTAACATCGTTGGATAAGTCGAAATATAAAGTCTTCTATCTTTTGAAATCGTACTTTCTCCAAATTTTGGCCAGTAAGGCTCATTTGGCATATACTCCTTAAAAGCTTCAATCGCTTGTTCACGTAGAGCAATTCTATCTATTAGGAAAAGCGTATTTTTAACAATTCCAGCACGCATTAGTGCATCAATCAAAGCGATTGTAGTTCTAGTTTTTCCGGTACCGGTAGCCATTACAAGTAGAAAATCTCTTCTTTTTCTGTCGATTGCCTCCATTACAGAACGTATAGCACTGACTTGGTAATCCCGACCAGCAATTTTGGTATCAATAAATTCATGTGAAAGAGATTTTTTATACTTTTTGATATGTCTTAATCGCTCTAGATCTTCTCGTGAGGGGTAGCTATAAATTTTTCTAGGTGGATAGTTTCCAATATCCCAGAAATAAATATCATTCCCATTAGTATAAAAACAAAATGGCAAGTCGATCGATAATTCTTTTTGAAGATTTTGGCAATATTGTTTTGCTTGCTCACGACCAAGTTCTGCATCTCTAGATGATTTTTTTGCTTCGACTACGGCTAGTGGTTTGCCATCTTTTGCGTATAAAACATAATCTATATATTCTTTAGTAGTTGCAATCAATAATTCTTCAACCACAAGAGCTTTATTAGCAATATTCCAACCGGCTTGCATTAAATGTTGATCAATTAATTCTTTTCGTGTTATTTTCTCACTAATCAAGCGCGTTTTATCCCATATTCAAGATATTTTACTGTTCAATAATATTGAAGATTGATTATACAATATTAACTTTAGATACGATTCAAAGTGTCGATCAATGTTGATCTTTTCACTTCGAACGTTCGACAAACTGCCGCTTTTGACATCCCGTTATTTAACGCTTCCAAAATAGCATCCATCTTTTCCTGTGGAATTGCTCTCGGACGTCCACCAACTCGCCCCCGTTTTTTTGCGGCTGCCAATCCAGCATTAACCCGTTCTTGGATCAATGAACGTTCAAACTGTGCTAAGGCTCCAAACACATGAAATAAAAGCTCACCTGATGGACTGGATGTATCCATTCCTTCTGTCAGAGATTTGAATCCAATACCTTTAGATTTGAGCTGATTGACGATTTCGATGAGATGCGGTAGTGATCGACCAAGACGATCAAGTTTCCAAACCACAAGAGTGTCACTGGATTTTATATATTCGAGCGCTTGAGCTAAACCAGCACGATCATCTTTGGATCCTGAAGCTTTGTCTTCAAATATATGCCGTTCATCTATTCCTGCACTTATTAATGCATCCCGTTGTAAATCTGTACTTTGTCGATCACCGTCTGTTGATACCCGCATATATCCTATTAGCATGTCGGAAAACCCTAAAAGTTAGTATTCGTATATTATACAATTCCGATAGTGTTTTTCGTATGGAATATCACAGCTTTTTTGGCTTTAAAAGTAGGGTCGGGGAAAGTGTATGGAAAATACTTATATTCCGTCATAATGAAAATGTAAAACATAGTGAGAATGAGGAAGAGTTCAGTGTTTGAATTCCTTCATTTCAAAAAAACTACCTTCACCAATCATTAATAATTCAGCCATATAAAGTTTATATGAGTTACAATTTATTAACTTGAAATTTTTGGTGAAAGTATGAGTTATACAAATAGTATTAATAGCACTCCTATTCCAGAAAAAAGAAATTTAGCTATCTTTTTTATAGTTCTCCCAACAACGTGGTGGCTCTTGTGGGTAGCTTCGCATAGTACTTTTCTCTATATGTTTCTAGCTGCATGGGCCTATTCTTTATTACATAACACAATCTTTTCTTTGTTGCATGAAGCTGCACATGGCGTTTTATCAAATAACAGATTACGAAATGATTTTTTTGGTATTGTAAGTGCAGCTACCTTTCCTACTTCATTTACGATGCAAAAAATTGCTCACTTGGGGCACCACGAGCGTAATAGAACTGATAAAGAGCTCTATGATTATTATCTCCCCTCTGAGTCAAAAACTGTGCGTAATATTTGGATGTATGGCGGTAATCTGTTTGGCTTATATTGGTTTATGATCCCCTTGAGTAATTTACTGATTCTCGTCGCTCCAACATACTTTACTTCGGAACGTTTTATCCATGGTCCTGCTAGAGCTCTTGGTTTTGAATCGTATCTTGAAGAGATTGCTCAGCACTCAATTACACGCATTTGGTTTGAATGTTTGCTGGCTCTTGTATATCAAGTAGCACTCTATTATCTGCTGGATTTGAGTTGGCAGGGTTGGTTATTATGTCATTGGTTCTTTGCTCTACATTGGTCGGCATTACAGTATGTTGACCATGCATGGAGTCCACGCGATGTGATCAATGGTGCATGGAATCTTAAAGTGTTGTCTATTTCACGTTTGCTGGCATTGAACTATCACTACCATTTAGCCCATCATCGTCATCCTCAAGTTCCATGGATTTATTTGCCTCAATATGTTAATGTTAATGAGCTGCAACCGACATTTTGGTCGATTTATTCAACGTTATGGGGTGGTGTTAGACCTGCACCGCCGATGTATTCACCTGCACAATTTCCGTTTAAGGCTCAAGAATGAATGAGTCTATGACCCGCGTTCTATCGACAGAAGAATATAATACTAAGGCTATATGGAAGACATATGGGTATTGGGCTTTCTGGGTAGGGATAGCCTTTTTTTCTGTTTATCCATTTTGTAATTGGCTTAGTGCTCAACGTGCAAATGTTTACCATCTATATTTGAATACAGAGTTATCTATCCCTTTTATCCCTGATTTCATTTGGCTCTATATGTCGCTGTATCTCCTTTTTATTCTTCCTCCTTTTTTCTTGGGAGTTTCACAGTTAAAGTTACTTGGCAAACGTATTATTCTAGGTACGCTCATTAGCGGAGGGATATTTTTGCTTTTTCCCTCACAGCTGGGATTTGAGCGTGTTATTCCCAATGGATTTTATGGTGAGATGTTCACCAATATTTTTTCTCTTGATCTTCCTCATAATATGGCACCATCATTGCATGTAGTATATAGTGCATTTATTCTATTGGCGGTAGTTGAGTCCTCATCAAAAAAATCAGTTCGTATGATGCTGCTGTTATGGTTATTGCTGATTATGATCTCAACGTTAATGGTTCATCAGCACCATATTCTTGATATCGTGTCGGCAATGGCGATTATGCTTTTGGTTACATTAACATTCATTAAAGGAGAGAAAAATGTTTAAATGGGTTTTTATCATACTGGTGTCCCTGGGTGGGTTTAACTTTCTTTCGGCTGCTGCCGATGAGCCGGATCATGCAATTCATGAAGAGCTTCGGGGCGTTCTTGGTGGGATTCAAAACGCGGTTAATACCGAACATTATGATCAACTTGGTCAATATTTTCATAAGAATATGAGAGTTACTACCAGCAATCAAGAAATACTCGGTTCACATGAAGATATCACCAAATTTTTCAACTTCTGGTTCGGTCCAGGCGGTTTTTTAAAAAAAGTTGAGATGAAATTTGATGCCGATGCTTTGACAGAGTTTTATGCTGATAAAACAATCGGAGTTGTTCGTGGATCGGGAGTTGAGAATTGCTATTTGTCCGATAGCCGATTTTTTCCGATGAAGACACGTTGGACGGCCACCGTTATTAAAGATGATGATGGAAAATGGCGAATACTTACATTGCATATCGGAATAAACTTTTTGGATAATCCGGTGTTAAGTGTCGCTAAAGAAAGTGCAAATTATTTTGGGATTATCGGTGGAGTTGCAGGACTTTTGATCGGGTTGTTGATCGGATTTTTTGTATGGCGCAAGCGCAAACCTTTGAGTTTATAGGCTCGTGTATTGATGCATCAATATTCTACCTGTTTTAGAGATATTCACTCATTATCGGAAGATGAAATAAATGCCATTGCAACGTTGTATCTTTGTTATTACGATGGTTCAGATCAATCGATTGTTATCTCCGATCTGAAAAAAAAGACACAAATTTTGTTGTTGTTTCATGAGGCCGTATTGATCGGATTTACGACATTTGAACTCTACGATCGTATATGGGACAATCGACTGATTAGTGTTATATATTCAGGGGATACGATTGTGCATCATAAACACTGGGGTCAGCAGGCGCTGGCTTTTGCGTGGATACGTTTTATTGGGGAATTGAAACGGTTGGCGCCTCAGAAACCGATTTATTGGTTTCTGATCGTTAAGGGGCATCGAACCTATAAGTATTTACCGGCATTTACCAAATCGTTTTACCCGCACTGGTCCATCGACCGTAGCGATTTAAAACCGCTTTTGGATTTTCTTGCAGAAGAAAAATTTGGTGAATTTTACGATAAAAACAGCGGTATCATTGCCTATGAGCGTTCTCGTGGACATCTAAAAAGTACTTTTGTTTCACCGTTGGAAAAGGAGACAGGGAAGCCTTCAGTGCAGTTCTTTTTGGAGCGTAATCCGAAGTACGGTGAAGGGGATGAACTTGCATGTATCTGTGATTTTGATGATACGAATCTCAGACCTTTCACTAAGCGGATACTCCAGGAGTGCAGTATGGAGAAAACAGCTTGAACCAAGCAGGTGCGGATTCATTGCGAAAGAGGCAAGAAAAATGGCTTATGGAATGTCTACAACATAATGCCATGAGCCGTTATGGGCAAGATTATCGGTTTGAAGAAATAGAGACCATCCAAATGTATCAAGAAAATGTACCGATGGTGGATTATGAAACCATTGAACCATTGATAATGCGGATGGCGATAGGGGAAGCAGATGTATTGTTTCAAGGAGTCCCCATTGCCTTTGAAGTGACCGGAGGCAGCGCAGGCGGGGGAAAACTAATCCCTTATACCGAGAAAAGCTTTGAAGATTTTCAGAGTGCGATTTTGCCGTGGTTATTTGATGTTTCGCAGCGATACGGCATTAGCGGAAAAGCGGCTTATTGGTCGATCAGTCCTGCCTTGCGGCGCGCTACCGCTACCGATGGAGGGATCAAAATCGGTGTATCGGATGCGGAATATTTAGGAGATATTGCTACAGGAACTTTTAATGCTTCGCCAGTTGTTCCATCATGGGTGGGAGAGCTGTATGACATCGATAAATGGCAATTGGTTACACTGTACTGGCTAATACGATGCAAGGAACTTGAGCTAATTTCCGTTTGGAGCCCAACATTTTTATTGATGATTATGGAAGTGCTCGAAGAACGTTCTGATGAGCTTTTATTCCTCTTTGCCGAAGGAGGTATGATAGCTGAGTATGTATTATCTCCCGATGGGGATGCTTGCGAGCGATTGAGGAATTATTTGGTGAATAAAGAGAGTGCGACGCTTTGGCCACGGATTAAACTGATCAGTTGCTGGCAAGACGGCTCATCGAGACCGTTTTTTGAACGGTTGAAGCATCGATTTCCTCATGCCTCCTTTCAGTCTAAGGGCTTGATCTCTACAGAGGGTGTCGTCACGATGCCAAATGCGGATGGATTACCATTGCTGTCATCGGCTTCTGGGTTTTATGAGTTTATAGATGTTAATGGAGATAATTATTTAGCACATGAACTTGCAACCGATAAAATCTACGAAATTATTCTAACCACTTCCGGTGGGCTATATCGTTACCGGACAGGTGATATGCTACAGTGTGAAGGATATGAAAATAATTTACCAATATTACGTTTTATGGGAAGAAAAGGGATCGTTTCGGATATGGTTGGTGAAAAATTGAACGAGGTTTTCGTTCGAAGTGCTTTGCAATCTATCGGAAGCTTTTCAATGCTGATACCGGATAAGAGGATAACTCCTCATTATATTCTTCTGAGTGATTTACCAGACACCCCTGATAAAACAATAGAGGTGGAAAAAAAACTGATGGAGAATCCACAGTATGCGTATGCGCGAAAAATAGGTCAGTTAGGATCATTAGAGCCTCTTATCATAAAAGATGCCATGCTCTTGTATATCGAGTATAAGACCAATACCGGCAGCAGAGTCGGGGATATAAAAATACCCTCTTTAAACAGTGATGATGAGTGGATCCAGATTATTATAGGAAATAATAATGAAAATAGTACTGATCTCTCCTAAAGGACCGCTCTATCGACACAGAGGGGGTATTTTTAAAAAATCCCTTCGTTATCAGCCTTTAACATTAACAACATTAGCCGCACTGGTACCTGAAGATCTTAATGCGGAGATTCAACTGATTGATGAAAGCATTCAGGTAATTCCTGAAAATCTTGAAGCTGATATCGTTGGAATGACGGTGATTACCGGTACGGCAAAACGGAGTTATGAACTGGCCGCACAATTCAGACAACAAGGGATATTTGTGGTATTGGGTGGTCCACATGTTACTTTGGTCCCCGAAGAAGCGGCTGAACATGCCGATGCTATTTGCGTCGGTTATGCCGAACAGAGCTGGCCGCAATTGTTACGAGATTTTAAAGAAAAACAACCAAAACATAGATACGACCAAGACAGTACGTTTACCCTGGAAGGTTCTCCGTTTCCCAAGCGCGATCTTTTTAATAAACACTCATTTTTGACCCAAGCTGTCTTTGAAGCAACACGTTCTTGCGCTCATCATTGTGATTTTTGTGTAGCTCCGAGCGCATGGGGAAGCAAGCAGTATCAGCACCCTGTTGACTGGGTAATTGAAGATATTAAACGACTCGGGCAAAAGAAAATTATTTTTGTGGATTTGAATCTAATTTCCGATAAGGGATACGCTACAGAGCTTTTTACACAGTTGATACCGTTGAATATTCAATGGTTCGGATTATCTACGGTGCTGATTGCGCATGATGATCATCTATTGGAACTGATGGCACGAAGCGGATGCAAAGGGTTGCTTTTGGGTCTTGAGACGGTTTCAGAAACGAGCTTAAAAGAGACGCATAAGCAATTTAACGCATCGGTCAATTATTATGATCTCATCAAAAAACTGCATGGGCTGGGTATCTCTATACAGGGGTGTTTTGTTTTTGGTCTTGATAACGATTTGATCGATGTTTTTGATGAAACAGTTGAGTTTGTCCTTGAAACCGGTATCGATTTGCCTCGTTATGCTGTGCTTACCCCTTTTCCGGGGACTCCGTTGTATCAAAGACTCAATGATGAAGGGCGAATTTTGACCCGTGATTGGGAATTGTATGACGGTCAGCATGTCGTATTTGAACCCAAGCAAATGAGTGTGGAAGAACTTCTTCTTGGTCATGAGCGAGCATGGAAAAAAACATATACGTATTCAAATATTGCCAAACGTTTATGGCAAGCAAAGAACTTTCAATCCCTCGCCATTACTTCAAATCTTGGGTATCGATTTTATGCCAACAATCTCGATAAGTTCTATAACTGCGATTGGCATATTCAATCTATGATGCCCAATCCGCTTGCCGGATTTGGGACTGAGATCAAAACGATGAAGCGTTGAGAGCGATGCATATTACGATCATTCATCCGGCAATAGGGCATATTAAAAATGAACGATATATTCGTTCATGGCAGATGGAGCCTCTACCAGCTGCTGCTATTGCCGGATTGACTCCTGATGATGTCGAGATTAGTTTTTATGATGATCGTATGGAGAAGATTCCTTTTGATAATTCTACCGACGCTGTGGCTATTTCCGTTGAAACTTACACAGCCAAGCGGGCTTATCAAATAGCAAGTGAATATCGTAGAAGAAACATACCGGTCATAATGGGAGGATTTCATGCAACACTGCTTCCTGATGAAGTAGAACAGTATGCTGATGCAGTTCTTATCGGCGAAGCAGAAACGATTTGGAAAGAGGTTGTTTCAGATATTAAAAACGGAAAATTGCAACAACGGTACAAAAGCGATGAACGACCATCATTAGCGGATATACGATTAGACCGTTCTATATTTAAAGGGAAACGTTATCTCCCAATAGGGTTGGTTGAGACGGGGAGAGGTTGCCGGTTTTCATGTGAATTTTGTGCTATTCAATCTTATTTTGAGAGCACCCACCGTACACGACCAATTGAGGATATCATCACAGAGATAGAATCGCTTAAAAAAGAGAAAAATATTTTCTTCTTCGTGGATGATAATTTTATCGGCAATATCAAAGAGGCAAAAGAACTTTTACGTGCACTGATACCGCTTAAAATCCGATGGATTACCCAGATGAGTATCGATGGAGCATTCGATGATGAACTTTTGTCACTGCTGAATGCAAGCGGTTGCAAAGGGGTTCTGATCGGATTTGAAAGTCTGGATGAAAAAAACCTCAAATTGATGAACAAAAGCTTCAATACGATGCATGGGGGGTATTCTAAAGCCCTTGAAAATCTTCGTCGGCATAACATCCGCATTTACGCCACATTTGTCTTCGGCTATGACCACGATACGATGGATTCATTTGATGAGGCGGTAGATTTTGCACAAGAGCATCAGTTTTATATAGCGGCCTTTAATCATTTGACCCCTTTTCCAGGTACTCCACTCTATACTCAGCTTGAAGCACAGGGACGATTGAGGTTTAAACAATGGTGGCTTGATGATAATTACCGCTATAACGATTTACCGTTCTCTCCTCGTAACATGCTGCCTGAAGAAGTGACCAGCCAATGTGTTGCCACTCGGCGTAAATTTTACAGTTTTTCGAGTATTTTCAAGCGGGTTTTCGGTAAAGCAAATCGAAGCGATGGATTCATGCTACGCAACTATTTACCGATTAACTTTATGCACCGCAAGGATGTCAGCAGCCGAAACGGCTATCCTCTGGGGGATGAAAACTGGACGGGTGAACTGTTGAGAGTGAAGCGATAATGGCAGAGTATCGAATCAAGGATACACTTTATCGTCTCGCTACGCCTAAAGACGATACGACGCTCAAACGTCTCCTGCATGAGAACCCTATGAAATCGTGGGTCAATATTTCCACGGAACGTGAACCGTCTTATTTTGATGGAGCATCATTGATGGGAGAAACGTATGCTCTCATCGCCCAAGATGCCATCGTTGAAGAGAATATTATCGGTATGTATTCGTGTTCGTATTTACCGGTTCATATTGACGGTAAACCTGAAATGATCGGGTATCTTGGAGGATTACGTGTTGTCTCTGAATTTAGGCACAAAATCCACTATATCAAGCATGGGTTTGAAGCCCTAAAGAAAATCGTCCCTTTGCGTGGGAGTGTGCCGTTTTATTTTACAAGCATTGCCAGTGAAAACACTATAGCACGTAGATTACTCGAAGCAAATATGAGTGGGATGCCCTGTTATTCGCCTGTAGGTGAGATGACAACGATGATTTTTTCGGTTAATCAAGGAAAAAATGGAGGGATACTGGTTCAGGCCAGATCAGAAGACATTTCGGATATTGTCTCCTATTACAATAAGAGAGCCTCATCCTATCAGTTATCCCCGTATTTGAGTGAGGAATGGCTGCAAAATACTGCCGGACATCTGGGATTGGATATTAGTGATTTTTGGCTACTCAGAGATAAAAATGGAGTGCTACGTTGCTGTTTTGCTCTTTGGGATCAACGGGCGTTTAAACAGAGTGTTGTAAAAGGATATAAAGCTCCGCTCAACCATTTACGAATACTTTACAATGGATATGCTCGAATGATGAAACGGGTGGAATTGCCTCAGGCTGGAAAAGCATTGGAACATCTTTATGTAGCTTTTTTCGCTTGCGATGACGACGACACCGATTTGGCCGTCAATGTGCTCAAAGAAGCTGCTTATATTGCCCGTGCAAAAGGGGCGACAAGTTGTGTGATGGGGATATCCTCACAGCATGTACTATTACCGATTCTAAAGCACACGCTTAAGCCTGAAATTTACCGAACACAGATCGAGGTAGTAACGCTGAAGGGGGATGATCAATACACGAACACGTCTGAGCGGATCATACAACCTGAGGTGGCATTATTATGAGACTAGAACGCCTAACGCTTATACGTCCCAACATGGGCAATTATCGCTCAAACGATGCATTGCCACCACTTTCTATCGCAATCTTGGCTGCACGTACCCCTAGCGATATTGAAATTCGCTTTTTTGACGATCGTATTGAAAGTATTCCTGAAGACGACACTCCTGATTTAGTGGCACTAAGTGTCGAAACGTTTACCGCACGCAGGGCATACGAAATAGCCAAAGCGTATCGGAGTCGTGGAATAGCTGTTGTCATGGGAGGATACCATCCGACACTGATGGGCGAAGAGGTACTTGAACATGCGGACTCCATTGTTGTTGGTGATGCGGAAGAGTGCTGGGAAAGGTTACTGAATGATTTTAAAGAGGGGAATCTTCAACAGCATTATAGTGGAGGCAATGCTCACTCACTGGATGATTATCGAATCGACCGCACTATCTTCAAGGGTAAAAAATATATTCCTGTAGAGTTGGTTCAATACAGTCGAGGATGCAGGTTTACCTGCGAATTTTGTTCGATTGATGCTTTTTATAAAAACAGCGTACGGGTTCGACCGGTTCAAAACATTGTAGAAGAAATTGCCACTTTGGATAGAAAAAAGCTCCTTTTCTTTGTGGATGATAATCTTTTCAGTTCAAAAAAAGAGCTTTATGAACTTTTGGATGCCATTACACCTCTTAAATTCAGATGGTCATGTCAAATCAGTATCGATGCAGCACGGGATGATGCACTGCTGGACCGTTTGGCGGAATCGGGATGTATTTTTGTTCTCATCGGCTTTGAATCGCTCAGCGAGGAGAATCTAAAGCAGATGGGGAAAAGTTGGAACAAGGTGAGCGGTGATTACCTTGAAATTGTCAAAAAATTTCATAGAAGGGGGATGTCCGTTTATGGTACTTTTGTATTCGGTTATGATCATGACACTCCCGAACTCATCGAAAAAAGTTTGGCGTTTGCACTCGAAGCAAAACTGGAAATCGCCAATTTCAATCCGTTGACCCCGACTCCCGGATCAGCACTTTATGATCGGCTCAAGAGTGAAGGGCGGCTCATCCATGAACTGTGGTGGCAAGATTCATCGTATCGTTACGGTGACGCTATTTTTTCACCCAAAGCGATGAGCCCTGATGTGTTTTCCGAAAAATGTTTCGAGGCTAAAAAACGGTTTTATTCATGGAATTCCATAGCATATCGGCTTTTGCTCAGCGATACAAAATTTAACCTCTTTAGATTTGCTATGGTCGCATTAGCTAACATCGTATCGCGTAAAGAGGTACTGAAAAAACATCATCGGCATCTGGGAAAATAGCATGAAAATAACCTTGATAAAACCAACCATCGGACGCCTTGAACATAGTCTTTATGTCGATGAGGGACGTATGGAGCCATTGATGCTCGGTGTACTTGCCGGTCTCACTCCCGATGAACATGAGGTAGTTTTGCATGATGACCGCATGGAATCAATCCCCTATGATGAACCGACTGATTTGGTTGCTATCACCGTCGAGACCTATACAGCACGGCGTGCCTATGAGATCGCCTCAGAGTATCGCGAACGCGGTGTTCCTGTCATTATGGGGGGGATGCATGTTTCTTTGGTTCCCGAAGAGGTAGGGCAGTATGCCGACAGTATTTTTATCGGTGATGCAGAAACCTTATGGGCTCATGTTCTTGATGATGTTAAACACAATAAACTACAAAAGGTATATAAAGCTCCTCCCGGCATCGGTCAAATCGGAGGAGTGAAACCCAGACGGGATCTGTACAAAGGCAAAGGCTACCTGCCTATGTCATTGATGCAATTTTCACGCGGTTGTCGGTATGAATGCAACTTTTGCGCAGTTAGCCGTTATTTTGATAAAAAACATTACATACGGCGTATTGATGAAGTATTAGAAGAGATTGCAGAGCAAGACCGAAAGTTTATTTTCTTTGTGGATGACAATATCGCTTCACATAAACATGCACTCAAAGAGCTCTGCCAAGAACTTATACCGATGAAGATAAACTGGATCAGTCAGGCAAGTTTGGATATAACGCATGACAAAGAGATTATGAAATTGATGGCCGATAGCGGATGTATCGGCAATGTTATGGGCTTTGAATCAATCACGCCTGAGAGTTTAAAAGATGCAAAGAAAGTTTCGAATATCCGTGGCTTTTCAAATTATGAACGTGAAATCGAAACACTGCGCGATCACGCGATGCAAACATGGGCCGCATTTACTCTCGGATATGATAATGACACGTATGACTCTGTTCTGGCGACGATGGAATTTGCCCGAAAAAATAAATTTACATTTGCGGCATTCAATATTTTAATGCCGTATCCAAATACCCCTTTATACGAGCAGCTTGAACGCGAAAATCGACTCTTGTATTATGGAAAATGGTGGCTTCATCCCGAATATCGCTTTAATCAGGCAGCCTTTATCCCCACTCGAATGACGTCCGATGAATTGACAAAGGCTTGTCATGAAGCGCGAGAACAATTCAACAGTATCCCATCATTACTTTATCGCTTTTCCGATGTAAAAACCAATCTCAAATCTTTATGGCGCGCTACAAATTTTCTCCGTTATGCACTCTTATTTCGAAAAGAAGTTTACAAAAAACACAGAATGAAATTTGGACTCAAATGATGAATAAAAAATTCTTTACTTACTACCAATACATCGGGCCTATTGTATTAACACCGCTCTCTTTTTGGCTCTGGTGGCATACCTATGATGGCAATATGACATTGACATTGATCGCATGGCTGGTACCGGTACTTTTTGCGTATATCGTTCCGGGAATCGGTACAAACGTACTTAAAGTATGGGAGTTTAATACCAAATATCGGTTGGGAAGGTTTAGACCCCATCACGGGTTTGTGTTTGGCAGTGCGACATCAACACTTGCATGGTTATGTCATACCCAAATGGCAGTAAATATGGTTGACGTCTTACAGACAGCATTTGTTTTGGCTTCTGTATTGGGATTTTGGAACGTGATTTATGATATCAAGGCTATTAAAGCCGGTATTTTGATCGTTTATAATCAACCTTGGGCAGATGGCAAAGATGCTGAAGCCATCACTATGGACTATGCGCCTATATTTTTTGCTGGATTTGGGTTAGTTTATGGATTTGGCCTTGGGGTTGCAGAATTACTTTATATGAAAGGATTGATGAATACGACTTTTTCAATACTATATATCACCTTTTTACTCGGGATATCTATAGCTATTCCTGTCGTTCTTTACCGAAAACGTTCATTATGTAAACATGGGCATTCAGGGTGCAGACCTATTCAAAAGAATGAACCTGAAATAGTTTTATAAGATGCATTGTGTAGATATTTTTCAATATAATTTATCTTTTAATCAAATTATATCGACGCTTTAATAAGAACTTTGACGTATATGAACCGCATTTTCTTTCACTTGAAAAACGATCGTATATTTTTTGTGTATCAAATCTCTAATGGTTTCATTATCAATATGCAGACTACTTCTCCAACGCATCAGCCTTGATAATAAAGTTTCAATTGTTTTTTTTATATTAAATATTGGATGCTCTATTTTTTTGGGCGTCCAACACTTTTTTTCTTTGACATATCTTTAGCGTGTAGTGTCACAATCGGCATGAGTTCTGGAAATACAAATGATGCCATATGGGCTGGAAATCTCAAACGTATTGCACCTTTTGGTGATGGTGATGCAATAAAATCCCTTCTTAATAGCTCTTGAATAACATTAGTGGTTGTTCTATCACTTGCACCTATGACCTGCGCCATAGCGCCTCGTGAACTTTCACCATGGACTAATAAGTGCTTAAAAATTTGGATGGAACCTTTAGGAAACGATTCTACCCCTATAACTCCGGTATTTGCAAAGGTTACATATTGATCAATTCTATCAGCAAGTCCATCTGTTTTTAATAAGCCTCCCATATAATCAACCTGATCTTCTGCAACTTCAAGCATATATTTTACAAACTCTTTGAGTGCAGCCGTCGATAAATCACCCTTACCGTCGTATGAACCTTGCTTAATCATGTCGGCATGTTTTAAATAGCTTTTGTAATCATCGACTGACCGTGCCAACCCTCGGGAGATATTCCATAATCCATACCCGCTTAGCCCGGAGCCGATAAGTGCACCGTCTAAAACCAATCGAGATACTCTGCCGTTTCCATCCAGGAAAGGATGTATCCAAACGAGACGGTGATGAGAAGCGAGTACATAGAGTAATTTTTTCGCAACCGATGTTTGCTTGAACGCACGTTGATAGTGATCTGAATACTCCATCATCAAGCCGGATAATTCCTCGGATGGGGGTGCAATATATCTACCGACCGACACATCTCTTGTTCGATACTCACCGGGTACCATTTCAACAATTTCATTAGTATCGGAATGGCTTATTTTTAAAAATTTCTCCATTCCGTCTTGGGTATACATTTCACGATGTACAAAGCGTATAAAATCACTATCAAAAGGTGATGTATTTGAGATAAGATTTTCAATTTTACGCTGGGTATGAATGTGCGCTATCGATAATTTTTGAAGCTTGCTGCTATTTTCTTCTTCAGAAAATTCTTGTTTCATCGCTTTTTCGATATCGACTGGGTGTGTGCCGTCTGATTCGATACGGTTCGAATAATAGCTGTTGGTAATACGTAAAAGCTCTTTTATTTCATCCAATACGTCATTATTAAGCCCACCTAGCAAGATTGCACTCTTCATGCATATTCGCTCCGACCACTGTAGTAAATCATCATCCAGTTCACCTCTTAAATTTAGAGGAGCGATCGGTGTAAAAGTCATGATGGTACTCCTGAATAGATATAAACAATTGTAGCATAATTATTGCTGATTAATTTTCTGATTTAAAATGCTTTAAATATGGACTTTTTTGCAATTATGTATAAAATTATTGCTGATTAATTTTCAGATAAAGAAGTAACCAAAATTTATTAGCTATTCAAAAACATACTCAACTGCTCAATAGACTTTTCAGGAAACATCGCTTGTAACTGTTTTAATTTCTCATCATTAACTTCAATAACTTTATTTTCATCTAAAAGTCCATCAAGTGCAGTATCTACAATTGGACCGACTGTTGTGTTTTTCATAGTTGCGTATCGTGATGCAATGCCGCTAGGTAGATGCCCTAAAACCGTATCGACAATATTATCACTCTGCAACATCTGATTCATAAGATATTCACCCAGTAGCTTTCTTAAATCATGCATTCTCGTAAATGGGAATTTATTATCATCACTCACGCGCATCCAATGGTTTCTCAATGTGGCTTCACAAAGTGGTTTTTTATTATCTGAGCTTTTAAAAACGAATCCTTTCATCTTATCGATCTTTTTAATGCCTACTAGAGCTTCGAGAGTGGCAAATAATCGATTTGATAGCTTATAGGTCATATTGATACCTGCTTTATTCGAAATCTCTCTGATGGTGTAGGTACGATCTTCAAAATTTATATCTTCCCATTTGAGAGCAAGAACTTCTCCTCTTCTTCTTCCATGTAACAACCACATAAAAACTTCTCTATACGGCGACACCGGATAATTCCTTAGTGCTTGCGCGACAGCTTTTGATTTTTCCAATGGTAAATCCAAGTTGGACTTATTTCTTAAAGGAGGTAATCCCTTCATCGATGCTGGGGAGATTAGAACAAATTCTGTAGTTGACTTATTGATTTCACTATAAATATAGTTCACGACTTGATAGGTTCTTCTTTGGGTTCGATCTGATCTATTTGCATTTTTTAACGTATTAGCAATATCTCTAATATCATTGGGTGCTATTTTGTTTAACGGCTTATTGTATATTGGTTGCAACCAGTTTTTATAGAACTGCATTTCAGTCGAGTTATCTTTCCCATTCTTTGTCTCTTTATTGCGAATGAGTTCCCACGCATTCTCAAATGTCATATCTGGCTTGATGACCTCAGAAGATTTTTTCTTGTATATATCGTTATTGAGTTCATCCATCAATTCTTCATATCTTTTGGAGGCTTCTTTTATTGCGTCTAGTAAAGTTGTGTTTTTATCAAAAGTCATTGTCTCTTTGTTAATAGACCTTTTCCCATTAAGAACTTTTGATGCTCTGACTTGAATTTTATATGGCTTTGTAAAAGTGATATTGGTATTAACTATTTGACCATCTACAATTTTACTAGATGGAATTTGCCCATCATCTTTGTAGGTTAAACCAGCAGTTCTACGATTCTTCAAATTAAAATTCATGTGGACTCCACGGGTATCATTTTTGGTTAAAACGGGTATCAATTTACTGGAAACGGGTATCAATTTAACAATATTTGGCTGTGGTAAATTGTAGCTAGTTGTATCTAATGATTATATAAAGAAGCCCGTATAATAGGGGTTTTGAGTGGGTATTTATAGCTAGTTGTAGTTTGATATAGATTGAATATTAATTGGATTCAAAATCCGGTGCAGCGATGCGTGGCGGTTCGAGTCCGCCCACTGGTACCACAACCAATGATTTTATAGTCATTTTTCCCCAGCTAAACCCCCTAAAATACGAGCTTTAAAAACTTCCCTAAATATAAAAGAAAACTTAGTGTACAACCGATTTTAAAATGATAGTAATTTGAATTTAAAATGATAGTAACATACCTTTTTTAAGCTAAATATGAACAAATCACTATAATTTCATATTCAAATCTAAATAACTGCAATATTCATCAATTACAATCAATTACTTGCATTTTAAATTCAAATCCTAAAAAGTTATTAGGAAGCATCGCCTCCTAATAGTTCGTAATAAACACCTCCCGCACTGTCTTCTTACTTCCCGCCCCTCGAAGGGTATAGTTAATCTCTTTGGTGGATGTAATCTTCATATCCGCATATAGCTCTCTAACGAGTTCACAATCGTTATAGCTCAATAGAAACTTACCTTTGATGCCATGAAGCAGCTCTGAGAGCTGACGGTGCTCTGCCTCTCCAAAACCGCCCGTATGTTGATAGTACTTCTCGGTCGATACGTAAGGCGGGTCGCAGTAGAAGAACGCGTCCTCTTTGTCATAGGTAGTGATCAGCTTATCGAAGCTCATGTGCTCTATTGTGACAAACTTCAACCGTTTAGACCACTGTCCGAAGTCTTTGTAGATATCTTTTGGTCTGCGTCCACTCTTAGCCATCATAGCAAACGTCGTCCCTTTGGCTCCGAAGCTCTGAGACAGGAGGTAAAAATAGAAAGCAGCTCGTTCGATATTATTCCGTGGCTTCATACGTCCGGATAGAATATCAGCGAATAGTTCCCGGCTGATCAGTAGAGTACTCAGGTACATCGATAGGGATTGTGGATTAGTGCGGATAGCGCGATGGAGGTTGATCAGCTCACCGTTAATGTCGTTGACAACTTCGGCTTGTTTGATGGTACAGGACTTGCGGTATATAACGTTGAGAGCACCTCCAAATACTTCGACATAGAGCCGATGATCAGGGAAGAGTGCGACTATATCGTCGGCGAGTTTTGATTTTCCACCTATCCAAGCAAACGGGGCTTTGAGGGGGACTTTACGATGCTGCATATAATTTCCTGACACCGTGTCATATTTTCACGGTCGAATTAAGATACCGGAGATAATTCCGGTACCGCAGCTTTCTGTCAGAGGTTGGCTGTGGGACTTATTTTACTTACACTTCTCTATTGCCGCCTCCAAATCATAAACATAGCTCTCCAGCTTCGGATAGTTTTCCAAACGTGCTTTTAACCATGTCACATTTTCACCGCCTTCATCGCTCATTTGTGGCTTGATGATATGAGGTACCTCGCATTTTTTTGTGATCGTGATAGGTTCACATGGGGATACTTTAGCAGCGCACCCGGAGAAGATCAAAACTACGGTCAAGACTATTAAATAAAACGTTTTCATGATTGATTAACTCCTGAAATAATTGGCATTATGCTCAAATCAATATACGATATCTGAATCAAAATATTTGTGTTGTACTTGATAGCTTGAAGAGGGTAGTAAAAGTGAGTAAAGTCACGCTTAAATGGCTATTTATTGGAGTTTTGTTGGTTGCGGAAACAGGATTTGAACCTGTGACCTACGGGTTATGAGCCTGCAAATTCAAGAAAAGTATAAGTATATACAAATGACTACAATGACTCAATAAATCCCTTAATATAGGGATTTTATAAGGTATAAGTAGCTACAATAAGCTATACAGAAGTGTACTTGATTTTGCTTAGGTACACCACAAAATTGAGTTTTTGGTGTACCTATCGGTGTACCTAAAAGAGATGTTATGAAGCATATAAATATTGATATAGCCAATAAAGATTGCAGGGGAATAAGTCTTATTGAAGAAGATAACTTTCCTTTGGACTTAATATCCGATATTAAACAATATAAGCCTATCGGAAAATATAAACTGCAATTGAGAGTTACAATAAGTACGGAATATAAAAAGCATCAGAAAAAAATTATTAAAGAATTCAATAATAATCAAACTCTCTTACAAGCAATTAGTTTCATGAATGCCCAAAGAGACGTAATACAAAACTCTTTGAAAGATGGTTCGATACAAAAAGAAAGGATCGCAAAAAAGTTATCTCTTAATAGCGGTCTAATGGATGGAAACAGTTGCCTGAATGATGTGTTTGATGATTATATACAAGGGAAGAAAAATACGTTAAAACCAAAAACAATTCTCTCTTATGAAGGATTCTATAAAACGTGGTTACGAGATGGAATCGGTGAATTAAAGGTTGTAAACATTTCACGAGCTGATCTACAAGCGGTAATTTATAAAATATTATCTCTCAGAGCGCCAAGAACCGCAAAAACAATAAAAGAAGTGTTAAACCCAATCTTTAAAAATTTTGTACATTCTGGCTTTATTACCAGTAATCCGGTAGAGCTATTAGAATTTAAAAAATTTGACAATGTGAAGAATCCAGAATTGTCTGATGGGCAGATAAAAGCTCTTTACGAAGCTATCAATAACTATGTTTCTGAGCCGTTTAGAAGCATATTTGTATGGCTGGCAACAGGTAGAAGGGTAAATGAAGTTCTTTCGCTCCAATGGAATAATCTCAATTTGAACACGAATACGTATACTATTTTGCCTGAAAACAATAAAGCCGGCAAACGGATGGAATACGTTTTAGATGACGATTTACTCTATATCGTAAATAATATTCCCAAAAAAGGTGAATATATTTTTCCTGCTATCAAAAATCCAAAGTTAAAAATGCACAACGACACGCTAAAAAAACACTGGATAAAAATATTAGAAGATGCTAATTTGGTTAAAATTGATAAAAAGACAACTAAAATTATCCCAATGGTACGAATACATGATCTTCGACATATTGTTGGATTAAAACTTGTCAATGCTGGGGTGAGTTTGGAAGTTATCGCCAGTGTTCTTGGGCATACGACCACCAACATTACCAAAAGATATTCTAAAGTCAGAACTGAAACGGCTGGAAAAGCATTATCTCAGTTTAAAGAGCTTATTAAATAATGGCTAATATGATTGTATAATTTCCGATATACGGATATAATACAATCGTCTGAATGTGGAGGAAGTGACCATGACAACTGCTCAAATTACGCAAATGTTTCATATCTCTGACAGTACTCTCAGCGATTGGGAATCCAATCCTAAACGTCAAAGACTCCTTACTCTCCTCCGTTCTATGAGCGTTGATGAGGCTCAATCGTATTTGCAACCTAAAAATATTCCATCCAAATTCAGTTCCAAAACCCGTTTTATCAAACTGCGAAAAGAGTGGTTTACTATCGATCTGTTATGGTCACGTCAAGATCGCTCTTTGATAGAGATCAATACTCTTATATCCATTTATCTCTCAACACCTAATCAAAACGATACGCAAACCCTGCTTCGTTTATTTGGTATTGAACGGGTTCAATCGGTTTTATTAAAATTAAAAGAGACTATGGCTTTAGAAGACTATAACGAGGCAAAAGAGCAAATTGATTTTGCGATAGATGCGGAGGGTTATTATGCTATTCATCCTCTTCCTCCGATGGAAGAGCTTTTACGTCATCCTAAAGTTCGCTATATTGCTTACTTGGCAAAACAGTATAGTACTGATGAGTTAGTAAGGATGGCTCAAGAGAGAAAAGTGCCTTTTAATTCTATCTTTCAGATCAAAAAAATGATGGGGTATAGCGCATGACCGAAGCAATAAAAAAGATACTCCCCGTTATTCAGGATCATGAAATTTTTAAACAACATGATTTTAGGTTGGTGGGTGGAACCGCTTTATCGTACCATATTAACCATCGTATTTCCGAAGATTTAGATTTTTGTTTGACACAAGAACTTCCATTGGAAGCGATACAGAGATTTATCGAATTTTGTATTGAAACATTCGGTATGGATAATATCCATTACATCGAACCATCACAAGCGATTAAAGAAGATTTTTTACTCGGTGGAGATAATGTCGAATACTACCTCCAGACGTGGATGGTCAACGGTATAAAAATTCAGTTTTTTGATGGCGGAAGCAACACCGGAACCAAAGAGTTCTTAGTGCAAGATCACTATACAACTATCGGAAATATCAAAATAGCATCTATCGATACTATTTTCAAAATGAAATCGTTGATGTTCTATAAACGGACTAAATCGAGAGATTTGTACGACATGCTTTGTTTTTATGGTTTAAAAGAGGATCAATTTACTCCGCAAGAGACCAAAAAAATTATTATGAGATATGAACCGCTATATTGCAATGATGAGTATTTTAGAACGATGTGGCTGGCTAGTTTTAAAAGTAAGAAGTATATGGAAGAAAGAGATGAGGGATTGGCAGGGCTTGTTGGCGAGCCGAAATCATTTGAGACTATGAGAGTAGAGTTGATAGAAATTTTTAATAATTACAGATAAATTGAATGCCATTGAAATATTGATTGACTCAGATGTTCAGATCGAAGAATCTCTCTTTTCGATCTGTTTGTTGCACGAAATGTAATGCCTCATTAGATCACGAGGATCAATTACGTCACTCATTGGGGTGATTATTTATGATTTTGTTGTCTTAGACGCATTTTCTAAAATACAAACTGACTGATCAAATAGATCATCAATCCTGCAATACCACCGACGACCGCTCCGTTGATACGGATGAATTGTAAATCCTTTCCGATTTCAAGCTCTAATTTTTCGGCTACCTCTTTACTGTCCCAACTCTTCACGGTAGATGCTATGAAATGGCTAATAACACCTTTGTACTCAATCAATTTGTCGATTACCGTTGTCTTAATGAATCCATTGATTTTGTTTTTCAATGGTTCATCTTGATTTAGTCCACTGCCCAAGTTTTGGAACATATCGGTTAGAGCATTTTTGATTTTTGACTCTTCTTTTCGAGATAAATCGTTAAGCACCCATGTTTTTATTTCATTCCAAATACCGTTAATGTATTCATTAACCTCATGATTATGGGAGAGCTTGTAGATGAAATCATTGATATTGTCTTGCATTTCCGGTGATGATTTGAGCTTTTCTACCATTTCTACGATGTAGTGATTTACTTTTTTTCTAACGTCACTTGAAGGGCGTTTTGCGTCACGTAAAAAAGCGTCAATACCGTTGATTATTCCGTTCGCAATTGTTTCATCTGCCACTCCAAGTGACCACCACGGGGTTTTTTCGGATACTCTTGTATGGATACGATTTGCGTAATTATGAAATTCAATATGCACTTTTTCGAGTATCGTCGTAAACAGTTCCTGATGTCGTCCATCTTTGGTAAGTGTATCTAATCCTGTGCCTAGCCATTTGCCGAAATTGATCGATTCAAGTTTGTTTATAAATTGAGCATGGATAAATCGTTTAACATCGTCATCGTTAACAACGTTTAAAATACCGGGGATTATGTCTTTGACAATGAGATTAGATACTTTGAGAGCATTTGATCTTTCGGCTAGCCAATGTGATGCTTTTTCAGCAAAATCAAATTCATTAATTTTCGGCTCTAATCTCTCTCGAGTTAAAAATTCTCCGGCGACGAATTGTCCAAGGTTTTCTCCGATGCTATCTTTGTTGTTAGGAATCAATGCTGTGTGTGGGATAGGTAAACCCATAGGACGACGGAAAAGTGCTACTACTGCGAACCAGTCGGCTAATCCACCGACCATTGCAGCTTCGCTAAATGCTTTTAGTGCTTCAACATGAAAGTGCATTCCTATCAAATAACCGATAAAGGCGAGTGCAAGTACTGACAAAGCAATTAATTTCATTCGTTGTAATTCTTTGTTCTTATCGACAAATATATTTATTGCACTCTTCATTAACTTCCATTTTTCACTAGTTTTTATAATTTATCTTATTAAATTGTCTCTACATGGTGATCTAGCAAAGACTTAAAATATTTTATTTAAAAAATAAATATGCAATAGAAGAAAATGAGACTACTGCAAGGACACTAAAAATAGCCACTATTTTATTGTTATATTTATGTTGATTCTCACGGTAAAGTTTGAATTCTTCTTGCATTGTATTAAAATTATTTTTTACTTCTATAAAACGATTGTCGGTATAGGTTGTAAATGCAGCAAGTTTCTCTTGTTCGGCAGAAAATGCTACAGTTGTTTCTGAAAATATAGTATTAATATCAGATAATTTATCCGCTAAAGAATCATTCTCAGATTCCAAAGTCTGACATCGGTCGATAATATCATCTACATTTTTTTTCGTATGCTCTTCTAAAACTGAAATTTTTGATGAAATCTCTACAAGAGTTTTTTCTTGCTGTTCTGTGATCCAATTACGGGATTTTTCCATCGAATCCAAAAGATCATCACGAGTATGTTGTATCTCGTTAGCTATGGAAATAAGCTTTTTTGCACCATCTTGCGTTAATCCTCTAAGTTCAAAGTACTCATTCACCAATTTTTCAAGATCAGCATTCTGTTTTGCTAATACTTCATGCTGTTTTTCTATTTCATGTGTCTGTGACTCAATTTGTTCAGTTTGATTTTTGATGATTCCTTGCTGTCTTGCTAATTCTTCTTGTTGCTGTTGCAAGTACTGAGATTGAGTGACACTAATCACCATCAATTGACCAAGTGATTTTGAAAATTCTGCTTGTATTTCAGTGGCATCCAATTGGGCATTTTTCATAGTATTGTCAAAAATATTTAATTTCGCCCAAAAACTTCTATTTTCATGAGCGTCACGAGCCTTTTTAAAATCATCCAAACGAGCATGATTATCTCTAAATTTTTTTATCAATCCTTTCATATCAACTTGCTTAAGTAGATCATCACTAATTGTGACTTGCGACATTTCTCTTATTATTACTTCTGTCATGGTTTATATTTCCTTTTTATTTTGTTCATACGCTAATAGAAGGCTATCTAATTCATCGTCCATACGTTGAAAATTAGATAACCCTTCTTTCATCGTTGATAGTGTAGTAGCCCTTACTGTGACAGCATGTTCAGCATGAAAAACTGCATTATTGAGATGGGTGTTACTTTCCGATAAAGCTATCTCTATTTGATTGTACTCTGCGATACATAACTGGTATTGTTTCGAGTTATTAAACTGCGATTCGACCATTTGTGCTACATGTTCAAATAATGCCACATTTGCTTCCATATATTCAATTTGAGCACTTAACATCTCCGTACCGCTTTCATTAAGCCAGTCGAAGAATTTATCAATGGCGAATATAACCAAAGCTGTCACAACCCCAGTTAACAATCCCGTAATAACAGGTGAAATAAAAGGCGCTAAAGGTGCCAAGATCGGGATAGAAAGAAGAAATGCTTCAATAGATTTTTCGAAAATTATACCCAAGCTGGTGGTTATCACAGTAGCAATAATTTTGCTGGCATTCCGTGCAACGTCAACGCCACTCATATCTTTTGGCGGATTCATTATTAATTTTACCGCTTCCCATAATCCTTTTAATCCTTCTCGGATAACCGTAACAATTTTTGCTGAAGTAGTGACAATATTATTGATAATAAAAGTCAAAAGGTTACTAATAAACCCTTGCACCCCACCAGATAAAACACTTTTCAAGATATGCTCAGCTTTAGCTTTAATTTTTTCAATAATATTACGCATTGCTTCTATGAGATGATCCACAAAATTTTCTTTTAGCGTTGGATCATTTGCAATGCGTTTGACTTCTATAAAAGAACTATTAACAAATTCATGCAAAACAAGTCCCATTGCTTGTCGTAATGCATTCCTCCCTGCTTCTTCAGCTCCAGTAAGCAAAAGTTCTTTTCCTTGTTTTATCGCTTGTTTTTTTCCTTGTTCATGTTTAATATGTTTTTTTGATTCTTTGTATGCTTTTTCAGCCAACTCAGGATTTAATTTATAATATTCTGCATTAGTCATATTTGGGTTACCAGTTTCTTTAGCATGATCCTTAGAAATTGGTGCATTAGCCCATTCCTTTAGATCCTGATCTCCTTTTGAACTATTCATACTGCCTTCAGCAAAAATCAAATTTGTTTCATCGCTTGATATTTTAACTCTATCATCTAACCTTTCTTCGGTATCTTTACCAGTTGCAAATAGATGACTTTTTGAATCTCTCTCTACTTCGCCTACAGATGTTATATGTTCAGCATCAATCCTATTTCCCTGCTTATCGATTGTCGTACCAGTTTTAACACCTAAGACTTTCCCAGTATATTCATCTATAACCTCTTGCCCATTATGCATAGATTGGTATGTGTCTTTTTTCCATTTGTCTTTAGCTTTATCATGTAGTTTTCTATCAACATTGTTATTTAAAGCGCTTTGCCATTCATCATATCTTGCTTGATCCTCATCAGTTGCAACGACACTTTTTTCAAAATTATGCCGAGTTGTTACATTCCCGCCATCTTTATCATCAAACATTGCAGGAGTTAATCCAAATGGACCGATAATTTGCTTTATCACTTCATCTTTGCAACTATCAAGAAGTTCATCAACTCTTTGTTTCTTGAGTTCTTGACGTGATGGGTTGTTCACTTGTTTTATTATTAATTCTTGATTACTTTCATCCATAGCATTCTTCTTTTCAATGTGAAATTTTTATGAAATATAACTTTCGATGTTATATAAACTCTATTTAAGGCACTCTTTTTTGCAAGGTATAAAAAGCAATATATGCCTCAAGCATATATTAACGTTTCTGAATGAAACAGTGTTTTATTTTGTTAAAAATTCTTTTAAAAGATCGAGTACCCCGATATCTCTATTCTTTTCCATCTCTGATGTACATTTGGGACAGCGATTCATAAAAGCACTAGGGTCTAGTGCATCACTTTTTTGAGTGACCACTTTTGAATAGCCACATTTGGGACAAACCCATTTAAACGGTTTTGGCGCAACCACTTCAAGCCTCTATACTTTCGTATAATTTTTTATCTGCTTCGAAAAAAACTGCTTTGACAGAATCGGAAAAACTTAACCCTCTGCCGCTAATCGCTAAGATTGTTTTCATTTTCTTCCTCCAAGGTATTATCTGTATCATCGCTTCCCTCATCTTCGTCTTCGTGGTGAGGGCAATAGCACTCCTCTTCATCGAGATACTTTTTGAGTGCGTATCCAGTTGCTACTCCGGCAATGCCACCTAATAAAACTCTTAACATGCTATCTCCTTGTAATCGTTTGATACAAGAAGTGTAATATCTCTTTTAGACAGGTTATGTCTTTTTTATGTACTCTTGTAAATTTTGGAGAAATTTTTTTTGTAAATATTCGGGTTCGATGATCGTAATATGGGGGAGCCAGTATTGAACGATTCGAAGAATCTCTTCATCGTAGGAGATTTTTGTTTTTATGATCAGATTGGAAGGTGTGTGCTTTAGAACGGTTTGATTGGGGAAAATCTTTCGTTTCAAAAAGTATTCGGAAACTTCGGGAGAAATTTCAAGGGTTACATCAAACATAGTTTGCGAAAACCAATTTGAATTAGGATTCTTGAGTGTTTCTAAAAAATCGGCTTTGGGTTCGAATCGTTCCTTATCCAGTATCTGTATGTTGGTAATTTTGGAAAAGCTGAAGTTTTTCAATACCTCCCCATCGTCTGCGACGAGATACCAAATACCGTGTTGGTTGACCAGCTTGTAAGGGTGGAGTAAGCGGGGTTTATCTTTGTAAATACAACGGATAGGAATATTCTCTAAAATAGCAGCAGTAATGGATGTGAATTCATCTGATTTATTCGAAAGATCTTCGTGTGTTGGTGGTTTGATAAAATACGCTGATCGAATTTTGGTGTTTAAAATATCCGCGATGAAATCATCGGATAAGCTTGGAAAGAGATGCTTCACGCCGCTTAGAGCTGCAAAGTTTTTAATGTCATCATATGAGAGTTTCCCCAAAGCATAAGGTTCGAGGGAATAACATCCCTTTTTATCAGAGTGAATTGGTAGAAACGAGAATGCTTTAATGTCTCTTTCGATAGTTTTTGTGCTAACGCCGTATTCTTCCGCTAGTTCAGAGACGCTAACATTTTCCCCGACATTGAGTTTTCCAAGTATAGAACTAAGTCGGGCAAGGATTTTATCTCTGTCATTTTTCATCTATTGTTCCATTTTTTTTTGTGAATAATAACACAAACTGCTTTTTTAGACGACTCAATATTGCATTTTGGTGTGTTGAGTAATTAAAATGATATCTCTATGTACGGCATATATGCCGTACATAGAGATTCATCTGAGCATTGTCTGACTTTGATTAGCTTGCCTATAGATGTTTAAAAATAGCGATATATTTCTCCCATTAACCTCTCATTACCGCCGATTAATTCCTACAAAAAATTGACTTCCAATTCTTTTTACCCCCATATTATCAAATTGTATCCAATATAAAATCCCCCAAAAGGAGCACTAATGTTCCCCATTTCGCAGTGCTTAAGCATCGTAATCGCAGTTGCTACCATAGTAGTTAAAACTCTCAACGATCAAAGTCCTAAATCAGGCTCTTGATTGTTCAACCATACAAAGGATCAAAAATGTTAACAATGCCATTGACCCAAGTTCAGCTCCTAGAGCAATGCCCCGCGCTCTTCACCAGTGCTCCTCATACTAGTACCTCAGATCAATACCACTTCGTAAACACAGTTGAAGTCATCGATGAAATTCGTCAACACAGTTGGTTTCCTGTATCCGTCCAAGAAGCCTCCGTACGAGATGAGGACAAAGCGGGATTTCAGCGTCACCTAGTGCGCTTCCGTCATTTCGATGACCTTGTTAATCCAAAAGCAAATGCTGTAGAGCTGTTGCTCTTCAATTCCCATGACCGTAGTACCGCATTTTCTATTAGTGTGGGCATTTACCGCTTTGTCTGTGCGAATGGTCTTGTTGTGGCTGACAGCGTGTTTGAGAGCTATAAAATCAAACACATCGGAGATCGTGAGAACGATGTCACTACTGCTATCGCTAATATTGGTACATTCAAACCACTTCTGCAAAAGAAGATCGACACTTTTGAAGCTATTATCCTCACTCCCACTGAGCAAGAATCATTTGCAAGAGCAGCGATACCGCTACGGTTTGATGAACAGCTTCAAGTTGATCACCGTGACTTGCTTATTCCCCATAGGGTAGAGGATGAGAAATCGGATCTCTACACTACCCTAAATATCATCCAAGAGAACCTCCTGCGTGGAAATGTAAAAGGGGTCAATACTCAAACAGGACGCAACTTCACTTCGAGAGAAATTACGTCCATATCCAAGGATGTTGATGTCAATAAGGGGCTCTGGGGTATTGCAGAACGAATCGCTTCTATTAAATCACCTGAGTCAACCATGGCTATTGCAGCCTAACCATTACACCTACACCACAAAGGAACGTCATCATGAAGACAGAAAGTTACAGACTCGTCAAAGAGATGGAACACATTAACCCTACGAACGTCGATTGGTTTAAGCATCAGATCAGAGGCATATTAGAGTCGCAAAAGCCTTTTCACGTCAAATGCGATTATATCGGACTCTCATTCCAAGAAATTGACGAAAAGATTGAATTCCTTGCATCACAGATCAAAGAGATTCAGACCATGAAAAAATCGTTAGAGAGTGCGAAGAGCATAGCACTTGAAGCCGTCGCCTCTGTATTGGGGGAATACGGAGTGGATCGTATTGATGGAACAATGATTAGCTCAATAACCATCACCCCCTCTAAAACTAAGATCAAAAACACTCTCACCATCCTCGATGCCAATGCTCTCATCTCATTGGGGTATGTCAATGTCACCATCGATGAAAAATCAATCATGGAAGCCATGTGTACTATAGAGGGGATGGAGGAGGTCGATCAATACGTTGAAATGATTGTTACGGAAGAGCATATCCCGTCTCATATCAAAGTCAATACAAAACGAAGCAGCGCCAACAATCAAGCGACAGAACTGCTGAAATATACAGAGGATGCAGCATGAGCACTCAACAGGAGGAAGAAATGTTCACAGAAAAACAGATACAGGCATTACGCTATAACCTCGATGGAAGCCGTGTAAAAACCCGGCAGCAAGGTAATATCAATCTCTCTTATTTGGAGGGATATGATCTAATCGATACTGCGAATACCGTATTCGGATTTGGAAACTGGAGTTAC
Source organism: Sulfuricurvum sp. (assembly GCF_041651515.1). Classification (GTDB taxonomy): domain Bacteria; phylum Campylobacterota; class Campylobacteria; order Campylobacterales; family Sulfurimonadaceae; genus Sulfuricurvum. The sequence continues at coordinate 237,991 of NZ_JBAZJF010000001.1, read as the reverse complement.
AGTATCAGCTCTCTAGAGCAAGTCAGCGAAGAGACAAATGAGAAGCAGAACAAAGTCCTAGCATACAAAGCTGTAGTCAAAGTCATTGTCCAAGACCTGCATCACTCTAAACATACTTCGAGAGAAGATTGCGGATTCGGGACAGGTATCGCCAAGCAATATGCCGATGCTCATGAGTCGGGAGCCAAAGAAGCTGTGACCGACGCACTTAAACGAGCTTTACGTACTTTCGGATCACAATTTGGAAATGCCCTATACGATAAACAGCAACGCAATGTCGATCACATACCGCAAGTGCAAGATACAGCCTCACCCTCACCACCCGTCAATCAATCAATCCGACATGCCAATGCATCGTCCTTGCAGCAGCTAGGGCTAGAGGTTCAGGAACATAATGGGGAACTGATAGTTTTAGGGAGTACGTATGGGAAGCAGGAATCGCTAAAAAAGGAAGGGTTTAGATGGGATTCTCGGCGTAAGGTATGGTGGCAAAGCTCTCAAAAAGTCGCGTGATGATGAGCATATTAATACCTCTAGAATTTCTAAACGTTATTCCTGATTTGTACGAAACGGAAGAAATATTCGATCCAATATGCTATATCAAACTGTTCACACCAGATAGCAATTGGACGTGGTACGTTATAGAGTACTCAAAACAAGACTCAAAAACGTGTTTTGGCTTCGTTCAAGGTTTTGAGTGTGAATTAGAATATTTCACTCTTGATGAATTAGAATCGATACGCGGCTCATTAGGACTTCCAATTGAGCGAGATTTATCATTTAAGCCCACACTATTATCCAAGATTAAAAGAGGGTGAAAACTAAGGAATCCCCCCAGAGGGCTAACGCCGTATTCTTCCGCTAGTTCAGAGACGCTAACACTTTCTCCGACATTGAGTTTTCCAAGTATAGAACTAAGTCGGGCAAGGATTTTATCTCTGTCATTTTTCATTTATTATAACATATACTACTTTTTAAATGTTATACACGTTGTCGTCAACTCTGTATTATGAAAATTCAGTGTAAATTCTATAAGCGCTTTGGTAAGGGATAGTTTTTTGTTTTTATAAGGAGAAAATAGATCATTGTTTGGTGTCATCCTATTCAGACTGAGGAGAATAAAAAAGGATGACAATTGCATTTTACCATAAAATGACAGTTTGATCCTCAAAATCCACATTCTACTACTATTCAAGATTCTTAAAAAGAAGAAAACCTTCTTGATGAGATTATCAAAACATTTAACGAACGATGGTTTCAAGTTGTGATGCAACTAGAAGAGTAGCGGATAAAATTTACCTCATTAATGGATAAGGTAAAAACACACCAATCCGGTTATATTAATACCTGCTTTCGATGATCTATTTTTTTTTGATGGATATAAGCTCTTGGAATTGAAGAATTGTCACGAGGTATTTCTAAGTACATATTTTTTTAAATAAATCTCTTTGGATGAAAGAGAATAAAAATAGCTAATCGACTGAATAAATCTAATATTTGCCGTCTTTAATTGTCATTCCTACTAGAGACTTATTCCATTCCTATAATATAAGAGGTATTGAAAGGTATTAGTTTTATAAAAGATATCTATCTTTTATTCTCTTATCTTTCATACGGGAGAGGTAAGATGAAATACCTAACCACCATAGATACAGTCAGTTTACAAATAGATACTTATGATGAAGTTACTCGTAACTTCATTGTAGATGGAATACTCTCACTCTTGCATAAAAATAAGCTTTATATTGCACAGAAAGATTATCCTATTAACCTGCATTCAAACTTTTTTATCAGAGAGTATAAAATCTACTCTCAGGGTGTAGTTTTAGCGAGTATTCGGATGGGGAGTTTTTCTATGAAAAATACTTTAAACAATATAGTGACAACATATTATATTGCTGTCGAGTTCGCTGGTTTAAAAAGATATCATGATCAAACGGATGCAATCACTAACAAGACATTGCTTGGTATCTGTGCCTATCTCAATAGCAGAAATATTTTCTACAAACTAACGGGGCTCGATATTAGCATTGATCTACACACGAAGTTTGAAAATGTATTGGCGCTTTGTACAAAGAGATCGCCTAAAACCTCTTATTATATGGCTAATGAAGCACAATTTTATCCAACTACCTATTACATAGAAAAAATTTCAGAAGGTAATGAAGATGAAGTGGTACAACGATCCTATCTGTATGATAAATCTTTCAAAGAAAATTTGCCATATGCCATTACACGATTTGAATTAAAGCTGGAGCAAAAGTTCTTTAATAAGTATCGAGATACATTAGTGTATTCAATTGCTAAGACATTCAAAAAATATCATGTGATGTATGTACCTGTTAAAAAAGAGAGGCAATATTTAATGGAGCAATATGATAATCATGCGATTCTAAGAGATAGAGACATCAAGAGGATAGGATTTGATAACTATAGATGCCATTTTGATATCACAGTGGTCAATAGCTTTATTGTTCGCATATTCTCTATCAAGGAGCAAGACTTATTATCATCCTGATTTCGGAATATAAATTATTCCGCAATTGTAAATCTACTATTGAAATAAAAATTTTAACACTTCCTCTCTATTGAGAAAAACCCTCTAATTCAACATCACTCAGGAAAACCACCATGAAAACGAACTACGATGAACTTCTTCCCAAAGCTATATTATATAGTCTGCGCACCGTAGAAGAAATAGGATTAATTAAAGTAGATATGATGAAGAAACTGATCGCAAAAAGAGAACTTGAGATTATCAAAATTGGCAATAAAATTCATATTTCAAGAATCGAATTAATACGGTATCTTGAAAAAAATACTATTGAAGCTACAAACTAAGTTAAAACTTCACTCCTTATACACAATCTTCATCCCTTAATTATTCCAATCTTTCAAAAACGTGTAAAATTCACTCGGAGTTTCCAGCCGTTTCACAAACATGTTTCTAGATTTTCAACGGCGAATCAGGCTGTAAAATTGTAGATTAAAGCTACGCTTCGACCTCTTCTTTTTTTCGATTTGAGTTAAATTATCACTCTTCATCAGAGTAAATCTTCTCTTTAAATTTTAACTCGATCTCTTTGTTAAGATGCTCTTGCTCTATTGAGATGATGTGGATTAACTCATCTATTTTACGTTCAAATTCACTATCACCACCTTGATCTACTTTGTAATTTAGCTCGAAATGGGCGATTTGTTTAATCATCTCTTCTTCTGATAGGTTATCATTATCTTCATTGCTATATTCCATCTCATGTGCATGTCGTAGGCTCTGAAAAGCTACTCCCAATTTATGAGTTGAGTATGAAGCATGATCGAGATAAGTATTACGAAGCTCTAAAAAGAATTGGTAATATTCAATCTCATATCGTGAACGGTCACGGTCTTTGAGAAATGACAGGTATTTTTCCCGTTTTTCGATTAGAGCATTGAGGGGATTGTAGAGGTTTTTAAGTTTTTCTTTTGCTTTGTCGTAACGGCGATTTTGTGAGTAAATATAATATGCTATGCCTGTGCTGAATAAGACAGCGAAAAAAGGGAGTAGGGCATTACAGTTGGTGAACACTAAAACATCCTTTTATATTGCGCCCATTCGGAGACGATGAGTAAATTGCCTATGACTTTGAGAGATTAAAGATATTTTTTGGAGATGGTCATATGTTTTCTTTCTATTTAATATGTGCCTATTTTGATCACGGTAACAGCGGCAACCCAAGCTCTTTTAAGAACTCATTATGTTTTTGGGTTGATTTGATAATGCTATCTTCCAATGTGACCAATGTATCATTAACTTCTTTTAGATCGATCTCTTTTTCTGCCACGGCTGTGCTGATATATCGCGAGATATTGAGGTTATACCCCTCACGTTCGACCTCTTCCATTGATACGCGACGAGAATAGCGATCTTCCTCTTTACGGTATTGATACGTCGAAATGATTTTTTCAATATCTTTCGGACGTAGTTTATTTTGACGTTTCCCTTTTTCAAAATGTTCACTGGCATTGATAAAGAGGACATCATCTGATTTTTTACATTTTTTAAGTACCAAAATACATACAGGAATCCCAGTAGAAAAGAACAAATTAGACGGTAAGCCGATCACCGTGTCGATATGACCGTCTTTGAGGAGCTTCGTGCGGATACGCTCTTCTGCACCGCCTCGAAACAGTACCCCATGCGGTAGGATGATCGCCATCGTCCCCTCTTTACCCAAAAAGTGGAACCCGTGGAGTAAAAAGGCAAAATCGGCGGCGGATTTGGGTGCTAACCCATAGTTTTTAAAACGGAAATCATCCCCCATCGCATCGGTTGGATCCCATCGGTAGCTAAACGGCGGATTGGCAACAATCGCATCAAAGTGCATTTTTTTAGCGGGATTGGATTCGCGTAGCATCTCCCAATCGTTGAGGAGTGAATCACCGTGATGGATTTCAAACTCGTTATCTTTGACTCCGTGCAGGAGCATATTCATCCGTGCGAGGTTGTAGGTCGTGATATTTTTCTCTTGTCCGTATATCTTACCGATACCATGACTCCCTAATTGCTTACGGACATTGAGGAGCAATGACCCAGAACCGCACGCGAAGTCAAATACACGCTCCAGTTTTTTCTTTTTGCCCGTGGTCGGGTCTTGACTGTCGAGGGTCACTATCTCTGAGAGAATGCTTGAGATTTGTTGAGGGGTATAAAACTCTCCCGCTTTTTTACCACTTCCTGCCGCGAATTGTCCTATGAGGTACTCATACGCATCACCTAAAACATCGCTATTGGTCGAAAAGTTGGCGATCCCTTCGGCGATTTTAGAGATGATAGTGCAGAGTTTGGTATTACGCGCCGTATAGTTTTTACCGAGCTTTTCAGAATCTAGGTTAATTTCCGAAAATAACCCCACAAAATTAGCCTCAAACGATTCATTTTCGATATATTTGAACCCTTTGTGCAAATTATGTAGTAGCTCTTCGTTTTGGGTACGCGCTAACTCAGCGATGGCACTCCACAGATATTCAGGCTGGATGACATAATGCACCTTTCGACGCATCTGTTTTTCAAACTCCACTATATCATTAGGATTTGCGTGATACCACAGTTGAAGGGGTGAGGTAGTTGGTGTAGCACTATTATCGGGATAATCGCTCCCTAACTCTTTTTGTACCGCACTCTCATAGTTGTCTGAGAGGTAGCGTAAAAATAAAAATGAGAGCATATAATCGCGGAAATCATCGGCGTTCATCGCCCCGCGTAAATCATCGGCGATAGCCCAGAGTGTCGCCCCTAATAGTCTTTGTTCTTGTTCGCTCATGATTGGCTCTCTTGTGTAATATTTTCAGGGAAAAGTTCAGGATTAAAATGATATTTATTTATAAAGTTATTAAAGATTTTACGAAAGTGTTCTTTATTTTCATCGACCATTTCTTTTGGTTCAAATAGAGAGTAATTTCCATGACTTAATATATTTATCATTCTTGAATAAATTATTTCTTCCTCATCCGAAGCTGATTGAATACAATCAGAAAATTTCTTTAATCCTAAAAATGTGGAAGTTTTTTCCATAATATTTCGTAAAACATTGAAATGATAAGCATAAAGTTTGCCACTTTCTACTGCTTGATGCAACTCTTTTATGATGGCAACATGATGAAAGAAAGGTGTTTCTTTTGTATATTGCAATGTATACTCATTAGTCTCTTTAACTTTATTTAGAAAATATGGTTTTAATTTTCCTTTTTCATTAAGTTCGTTCCACATAACATTATAAAAGAGAGAATGGTGTGAAGATATAATAACTTTTAATTTGTTATTGCTATCTTTGAGTAGTTGCGCTAAATGACTTGCCACATATATTGCATTATTATCATCAAGCGATGAAATAGGGTCATCAATATATAAATATTTTACCCATTTATACTCTTCATGTTCATCTATTGCTAATTGCGCAATAGCGAGAAAGAAACACCATATAAATATACTTTCTTCACCTCGTGATATTTTAATATTGTCAATAGTTCTCATAGTACCGTCGATCAAAGCTTCACGATTAAAATTTACAGTTCGATATTTAATTTCTTTTCCCGTTACTATGTCTATTCCATCTTCAATCTTAATTGAAAAATTAAAGTCTACATAACGATGCAAAAATTTTCTGATTTTATCTTCTATCTCTAAGCTTTCCAAATCAGGAAAGAATTTAGAATGAGCATTCATAGTCAAAACTCTTTCATTATCACCCTCTAAATCATTGTCCCAATGAAAAAGATCCTCTGTAAAAGCATTAAAATACAATGTGTCTCGTTCAGTTTCTTTTTTACCTGCTTCTTTGAACTCCATCGATAATCTTGTCTTACCTGTACCGTTATAAGCAAAAAGTAAAACATATTTATAATCTTTAGAATTTGGATGCTCTTTTAAATCATCACGCAAATAAGTTACTAATTCTTCAATTATTGGAAATGTATGTATTATTGGCGTACTCATTTATTCATCTTTATGCCACTAACTCATCAATAAAGTTGTGTTTTTGACTCCAAAGAATTGGTTTAATGTTATATTCATTTATTGCAGCGATTAAATCCGATTTGATAGAGATTTCATCATTAAGTATGATGTATCCGCTGCCGTTTCTTTTTTCTCTTGTATCTTCAAAGGCAAAAAGTGTTGCTTTTAAGTTTTCGGATTTAGGACGATTCAGTAATTTTATAGTCCGTTCAGGAGCATTTTTTGATTTCGGTATGAGATACTCAAATTTATGGTTAAAATGCGATTTTCCCTCTAAAATAATATTTGAGGTGTATCGTATATCTTTCTCATCAAAATACAATCCAACATCTTCAAAAAAGAGATTCATCACTTTGCTTTGAGCTAATACAAACATATCATTTACACTTAGAAGAGCTTGAATAAGATTATGTTTTTTATGTGCAAAGTTTTCGGCGGTTGCATTGACAAAAAGGCTTTTCTTTTTATCTTGTTGCACTCCGAAACCATTTAAAACCGTGAGTAGTTCTTTTGTTCTTTTTGGAGAATTGAACTCCAAACCGCTTAATTCTAAATCGGTTAATGTCAGCCCATTATCTGTTAAAGTAATGTTATTTTTATTTTCTTTATCAAAAATGGCATATATAGTTATAAAATCATTTCTTCTATCTAAAAACGGTGTTTCGATTTCAAAAATATTATCTTCAATTTTATCGATAGTAATACTTTCTTTGATAAAATCAATGTATTTGTCGACTAAGCCGTTTATATCATACATAGTAAATCCTTCATATTAAAGGCAGGTAATACTGTTACGTTGCAGTATAGGCAAAACTCTTTAGTTTGATCTAAAATATCATCAGATTGCCCAAAATCAAATTCAGAGATAGGAAATGCCCATTTTTCACCGTACCCATCTATATAAAAATGAATATGCGTTTGGTTACTAAAGCGTACATCTGTATATTTTTTCATGAGTTCTACAATCGAACTCTCTAGATTATTTGGAATATGATCCAACGCCGGATTATGATGTCCACCGAAAAAATCCAATCGTCTCAAAACAATATTTTCTTGCGCTCTCTTTTGAAATGTTTTCTTTTTGAGTGATAAAGATTTTCTGCTTATATCAAGTGAAAACAGTTCATCTTTAAATCGTTCATCTTTTGCACTTAATGAAATTGTCAAAATCTCATTAGGATTTGGTAATTTGTAACTTCTTGATTCGGTTTCTTTTTCCAAACCAAATAATAGTTTTGCTTGCTCGTTTGTAAGTGCCATTACGATTCCTTTACCGATGGAAAAAGCTGTTGCATCAAAGCTTTTTTATGCTCTTTGAGGGCTTGGACTTTTGCGGTTTGTGCGGTAATCAGATCATCGAAAGACGAGAGACAATCGGCGATTTTTTGTTGTTCTTCCTGATTTGATGGTATCAATATTGGACAGTTTAAAACATCTTCTTTTCTAAGATTTGTTTGTTTTACTCCATCATCGAACGATAAAAAGTATTTATTTCGATCAAGAATATAAAAAAGAAATTTACTAACTGCTTTTTTTGATGATAATCTACAAATGCGCTGATTTACAGTGTATAAATCATCTGATTCTACTAAATAACACTTGGCAATTGCTCTTCCATTTGGAACATCACTCAGTACCATTAAAATATCATCTACGTTTGCAGGACAAAAAGCTTTATTAGTATATTTCCTTATATCGCCTTCTGTTGATATAAATTTTGAATTTACGACTATGTACTTGCCATTTTCAGAAATATCATTTTCATGGGCTTTTCCATTTTCATAATTCACGACTTCATCAAGTATTTTTTCCTCCCACTCAGGTGCATCTTTAAACTCAGAAAATCGCAATTTCGGAACACTCTCCCCCTCGGAGGGGAAAATCTGTTGCATCAGGGCTTTTTTATGCTCTTTGAGGGCTTGAGATTTTGCGGTTTGTGCGGTAATCAGATCATCGATAGACAAGAAGCATTCGGCAATTTTTTTTTGTTCTGAGAGAGAGGGAAATGGTAAAATAACAGAGGTCAATACTTCTTGTCCTACATTATATCTTGTACTTCCAGCTGATTTTGAAGTTATTTGATTTCTTGATAAATTTGTTTTTAGTAATTTATTCAAAAAAACTGGTTCATAATCGGTTATTTTTTTTCCTCTTATTACAAAACCACCAAATGTTGCCGTGCTATATTTATCTAAATAAACACTTGCCGTACCAACTTCTTCCTGAGTTTCTGAGCTACGTTGAAATAATATATCTCCATATTCTACGAGGTATTTATTCATCACTGCTTCATCCACATTAACACTACCTATAATCTTATCATGGGTAATAAACTCATTATTTAAAATATCTAAAACATTAATAAACTTATAGCCTTTTCCATATTGTTCTTTTGTTGCATTAATTCCATTTTTGAATTCTAATAAATCGCCTAATGCTTTCTCTTCCCACTCAGGCGCATCTTTAAACTCAGGAAATCGCAATGTCGGGATATTTTTACTCATACGCACTCAATCCCGAAATCTCTTGCTCACCCGCTAATTTTCTAAGTATGGGGATCAAGTCTTCCATAATCTCCGACTCTTTTTTGGCTCTCACTTTCCATCCTAACTCTTGCGGAGCTAACAAATCACTGAGCAGTTCCCCATCGAATATAAAGCGGTTCATTATCAGTTCGACAAAATCACTAAATGCTTTTTTATCAATGCCGTGCTTGGTTGCTATCTCATCTAGTTTATGAGCCGATAGTTGGGATTTGAATTCTTCATACCCTTTTTTGATCTCTTCTTCACTCAGACCTGAGCCGACTTCTAGCGTGTTGATATACGCCGTTATGTCTTCTCTCTCACCTAAAAATTTCGCATCGGAGTCGATAATACCGATCAGTTGTTCTTTAGTCATTTTTTGTTTTTTGGTGGTTTGGGTGTAGCGTGCGATTAGATTCATAATAAAATCATAATCGACCACCGCAGAGGCAAAAAGGACAAACTCGAAATCAAGCTGATCGACGACACTCGATGAATCGGCATCTTTCCCCTGTTTATCTCTGAGCCGCTGTGCGACATCTAAATACATCCCTCTAAAGGCTCGGAGGGTATCGTTAGGGATGACACTCTCGATGCTCTCTTTGTTCTCATCATTCAAATCGGTGTATTGGTCGAGCTGTGTTTTAAGCCGTTGTACCTCTTTGAAAAGGTTGATAAATTGCCCTCTCGCTTCGTCGCCTTTGAGGTTTGATACTGCTTCGGGTTTGTTCTCTAAGCCTTGTGAGTTCATAAATTTCTCTAATGCACTCACTGCCTCGCCCAGTTTATCAATGACCAATGGGGCGGAATCAACGAGCCATATATCTTTGGCAGGCTTCGCCGATTTGCCTGAGAAGAGGGCTATCGCTTCTTCTACCTCGTTTTGCTGTCCTCTGAAATCGAGGATATTACCGTAGGGTTTCGTATCGTTTAGGATACGATTGGTGCGTGAAAATGCTTGGATCAATCCGTGGTATTTTAGATTTTTATCGACATAGAGGGTGTTGAGATACTGTGAGTCGAATCCTGTGAGGAGCATATCGACGACGATGACAATATCGATTTTGTTTTTGTGGGCATAGTCTTTGTTGGGGTATTTGTGCTCTTTAATCCGTTTTTGGACGTCTTGGTAATAGAGGTCGAAATTCGCTAGATTATGATTGGTGCCGAATTGGGCATTGTAATCATCCATGATATTTTTTAGGGCTGCTTTTTTCTCATTAGGAGCTACGGAGTTATCCTCTTTTTCTTGCGGTAAATCTTCTTGGAGCTGTTTGACATCACTGTTCCCCTCTGAGGGCGGAGAGAAAACACACGCGATATTGAGCGGGGTGAACTCCTCATCGTTTTGGGTTCTTTGCGATTGTAGCTCTTTAAAAAGCTTGTGAAACTCTATCGCTTCATTGATAGAAGCAGTCGCGAAAACCGCATTAAATTTACGCCCTGATGTTGCCCCGTCGTGTTTATCCAAAATCGCTTCTACTATCGCTTTTTTGGTGATGGAATCACCTGTTTTGACTTTTGCATCGGGTTTGTAATAATCGATATGAAATCGCAGTACATTCTCATCATCGATGGCATTGGTAATCGTATAGGCGTGCAGTTCTCGCTCGAATACATCGGATGTTGTTTTAAAACTTCCATCCGTTCCATCGAATTGTTTATACGTGGCATTTGCTTCAAAAATCGGTGTACCCGTAAAACCGAAAAGCTGTGCTTTTGGGAAGAACTCTTTGATCGCTTTGTGGTTGTCACCGAACTGTGAGCGGTGACACTCATCGAAAATAAAAACGATCCGTTTATCGCTGAGTGGTTTTAGCTGTTCTTTGTATTTTTTTGCATTGTTATCATCCAGTGCAAGCCCTAACTTTTGGATCGTGGTGACGATCACCTTGTCGGCATAGTCAGTCGATAGGAGTCTTTTGACGAGTGTATCGGTGTTGGTGTTCTCTTCGACGCACTTTTCTTGGAATCGGTTAAACTCTTCGCGGGTTTGACGGTCTAGGTCTTTTCTATCAACCACAAAAAGACATTTCTCGATGTTGGGGTTGTCTTTTAGGAGTGTGGATGCTTTGAACGAGGTGAGTGTTTTACCGCTTCCCGTCGTGTGCCAGATATAGCCGTTACCGCAGTTTTCATGGATACATTCTACGATTGCCTTGACCGCATACATTTGATACGGTCGCATCATCAACAGTTTTTGCTCAACCGCGACCAAAACCATATAACGGCTAATCATCTCCCCTAAAGTACATTTGCTCAAGAAGTGTTCAGCAAAGCTATCAAGACGGGTGATTTTAATGTTCTCTTTGTCGGCAAAGCGGTAGATAGGTAAAAATCGCTCATCCGCATCAAAACTAAAGTGACGATTGTTATTGTTGGCGAAATACCACGTATTGGTGTGATTGCTCACGACAAACAGCTGAATAAACGACAAGAGAGTTTTGGTGTAGCCGTTGCCCGGATCATTTTTATAATCAACGATCTGTTGCATTGCACGACGAGGGCTGATTTCTAACGTTTTAAGTTCGATTTGTACGACGGGGACACCGTTAAGGAGTAAAATAACATCATAGCGATGGTGGCTGTTGTCGGTGTTCATACGAAGCTGATTAATCACCTCAAAGCTATTTTTGCACCAATCTTTGATATTGACAAGGGTGTAATTTAGAGGCGTATCATCATCTCTTTTAAAAGTATTGCGTTCTCGTAGAATCTTGGCGGAAGCAAAAACATCACCCGTGATGATACTATCCATCAAACGGGCAAATTCTGCATCACTGAGATTGACATGGTTGAGTTCTTGGAATTTTTGGCGGAAGTTTTGATTGAGCGATTCACGGTCACGAATATCTGAACGATAGGTGTATTTTAAATCTTCTAGTTTTTTGATAAAGTCTAGTTCGATTTTATTTTCTTTTATCATCCGTATATCCTAAATAATACTTTGTCGTGTCTCATTGCTACAAGTTAAATGTGTAAGTGTTTATATTATACAGAAACAAACCTAATCTATTTCAATACATGGCACTGAAATGGTGTATGATTTTCCTATGCCCTCAATCGGTTTAGGCTGATCGAGTTGGGATAAAGAGCAGTTAAAACTGCATACTTTACTTGAATCGTCTAATTATCTTGGAATGGTCTTGGGACGTTTATACAAATCGAACAGTTCTTCAACTTCTTCAACAGAGGTATCTGTAATCGTCGCAATAGAATAAGCATCCAATTCTTTATTAGGGTGCGATTTAATAAATCGTATTAATTTTGAAGCAATATCGAGTTTTATATGCTGTTTCATATCGATTGATAAGTCATAGGCTTTAAAAGATTTTGATGTGCTAAGTGGAAAGTTTTTGAGTTTCTTGCTATTTTTGCTAAATGTTTTACTTTTAATCCCTAAAGCATCTCGAAAATAATTTCCTGCATTTGTGGGGTTGATTTTAGCTATTAAAAATGTTAAATGATATATATGCACTGCTAAATTTGATGTCAAAATATTTTTATGTTTCAAAAGTTGGATATCAGTGTTTATATTTTTAGTGATTTGTTCATAATTAGTACGGTAAGTTTGCACACCCAATGACGATATAAACTCTATTCTATATTGGAGAATTGTCTGCATATTCTGCTTAACACCATCGGTTACTAACATGACTGGATCGGATTTATAATCGTCAAGGTAGTAATTAGAACGCTCTGGTAAACTTTGAGGTTCTAGATTGGCATATTGAAGAACCTTTATATTTTTATTAAATACCTGAGATGCTTCATTCGCACAAACGAAGAGTATTTGCTTATTGTATGCTTTAAAAATTTTAATCAATGATTCGACTTTTGTGATACTCGTATGATCCAAAAAGAATATCATATTTTTAACGAGCTGATTGGGCTCATTATCCTCAACTCTTAGACTGTTACCAACATTTGCTCTAAAATGTTTATAAGGATCTGAAATAGACTTGATTCTGGACAAATCATTCACATGACATGCTATGGTGGATTCAAACTTTTTTAATAAATTTATCATTTCATTGGCACTAAATACTGGGGATGATGAGATTAGCAATACAGCAATATTTTCATGATTCATACATGTATTAGTAAACCAATTTAAAAGTAGTGTTTCGAGTGCCATATCTTCCATATCAACTTCCTAAGATTCAAAGAAATAGCTAAAAGTATACTATTACAATGGTTTAAATTTGCATTATATACTAGTAAAAAACTAGTTATGATCGTTAATTGTTTACAATAAAAATTCATTTTATGTTAAAATACTGCATGTTTATTTTATGTAAATTACAACCATATTAATTTCATATTGTTATTTTATAAAGGAATATAATTGGAAGAAATTATATATAAGGTTGAATATTCTGATAAGGAATATTCACAAGCAATAAGGGATCAAGATGAAGCGATAGATTTATACATTAATAATATTAATACTAAGGATTATAAAATTGAACAATCAAATCCATTAAAAAATGTACATAGTTTTGATAGAAAGATAGATAAAATGATTGATTCTATGAAAGAGCATGACTGTTTGACGATAAGCCACCTAAATATTTTAGGTAACTCAATTCATAGAATTTTAAAGAGGGTGGATACTCTTTATTTTAAAAAATGCAGACTATATGTCATCATAGGAAATATTCATATCGATCCAAATGATACTTCCAGTGGAATTTATTTGATTCTTGGTATGTATAAAATCAGTAAAGCTCTAAATGATAGCAAGACAAAAGAAGTCAAAAAAAAATTAAAATTTAATGGAACAAAGACGGGTCGAGTCGCTGGCAAAACATATAAATCGAAGTTTGATCAATTTAAAAGAAAAATTATGACGATGTATTCAAAAGGTATAAGTAAAAAAAAGATTTGCGAAACTATTGGAACAGGTACACCGCAAGCTATTGGCAAGTATATAAAAGCGATAAAAGAAAAAGAACTTACAAAAAAACCAAAAAAACGCGATTCAAAAAAAGCTTATATCGTGAAAAAAGTAAATGACGAGGTTAAATTTAATATTTGATTTGAGTGTAATTGACCTATGATTTGAATTGGCGATTTTAATCATAAAATTTTTGGTGTACCTTTTGGTGTACCTTGATGTTTTTGAATGGCATGAAGTGAATGAATTTAAAGTAGGTTTTTGAATGAATTTTTTGGTTGCGGAAACAGGATTTGAACCTATGACCTCGAGGTTATGAGCCTCGCGAGCTACCGTGCTGCTCTATTCCGCGACATAAAAGTGGTTGTAAAGATAAGTGTTTTAAATATTAGAAGAAATAATATCTAGTGTTTGGTTGCGGAAGCAGGATTTGAACCTACGACCTTCGGGTTATGAGCCCGACGAGCTACCGGACTGCTCTATTCCGCGATATAAAATTTGGATGGGGTAGTAGGACTCGAACCTACAATCTACAGTACCAAAAACTGTTGGCATACCATTTGCCTATACCCCAACATTGTGTTGTGAGGCCGAAATTATAGACACTTTTCTAGAATTTGTCAAGTGCTTTTTATGCACTTGTATAAAAAATATCATTTTCTTGATTGTCATTGATTTTTAAACCTTTTACCCTATAATTGCCTAACTATATTAATATAAAAAGAGTATTGAATGTCAGCAGTGCAACGAGTATTGGACGCTATTGAAGAATTTAAAAAAGGTCGAATGGTTATTATGGTCGATGATGAGGATCGTGAGAATGAAGGGGATTTAGTCTATGCCTCTGTTTTTTCAACCCCTGAACATGTCAATTTTATGGCTACTCATGCAAAAGGGCTGATTTGTGTAGCGATTAATCCCTCTATTGCCAAGCGCCTGAATTTAGAACCGATGGTCAAATCCAATACCTCGATGCACGAAACAGCATTTACCGTATCGGTGGATGCAACAGCGGCTACAACGGGTATTTCGACGGCAGAACGTGATATGACGATCCGTATTCTTGCCAATCCGATTTCTCAGCCTTCTGAATTGGTTGCACCCGGACATATATTCCCCCTTATAGCCAAAGAGGGGGGAACCTTGGTACGAATCGGTCATACGGAAGGATCGGTCGATCTGTGCCGCTTATCAGGCCTTGCAGAATCAGCGGTTATCTGTGAGATTATGAAAGAAGACGGAACGATGGCCCGTCGGGATGATCTTGATGTTTTTGCGGTAAAACACGGACTAAAAACCGTTTATATTTCGGATATTGTCGAATTTCGTTTGGCCAATGAAATACTGGTTCGAGCGATCTCCGAAGAGGAGATTGAGTTTTTTGGCGTCAATGTAAAAAAATATGAATTTTTGGATCATCAAGACAACCGACACAGTGCCGTTGTTTTTTACAAAGCAGGAGAGACCGCAAACGTCAAAGTGCATAATGTTATCCCTGATATTGAACTTTTGCTCAATCAAAGCCGTTATACCCAATTGATAGACTCTATCCATTATTTGAAACAAAACAGCGGGGTATTATTATTTATAAACAAACCGAACCATCAGCAGGTGAATATGAAAGAGTACGGTATCGGTGCTCAAATATTGAAAACACTCGGTGTACGGCATATGCGGCTAATATCGGAGAGTAAAGTACCGGATTTCGCAGGATTAAGCGGATTCGGATTGAATGTCTTGGAGATTATCAATCCGACAGAAAGCAACTAAGGGATAGGGCGTAAAGCGCCCATACTCATCGAATAATATTGCATTTTCGTATCAGCTGATATTGAGGTTCTGTTTGTCTGGTGCCGCTGTTAGCCCCTATGGCTGTCCCTAGGACGGCTCCCCCTATGGTAGCGGCAGCATTGCCCCCTCCGCGTCCGAATTGGTGTCCTATAACCCCTCCGATAACACCGCCTACGATTGCCCCTGCCGTATTTGGGCTGTTTCCCCCTTGGTAGGTTCCATTGATAGGTACTTGTTCATACCAGCACTCTTCATGCTGCATAGTTTGGTAGGGTACAGCTGTCTGTTGGGGGGAAGCGGTATCTCTTTGAACGGGGACATATTCTTGTCCGTCAATGAAGACACTGTTGGCAGCGTGCAATCCCATACACGATGATAGGAAAAGGGCGATCGGGAAAGATAACTTTTTCATCGCTTACCATCCTACCGATGATTTGGAGGTGACTTTGCGGATCTCTTTCTCATCGGCCCATACAATTTCTCCACTTTGCGGATCTACAAGCTCTAGGGAGATATTGTAATAGACATCTTGCACGGTGTCATTGGCTTTTTTGATGGATCGGACGTTTCCGGTGATGATGTAGTCCGCATCGCTCATCGCTTTGAGTTGGGTTTTTGTCGTAGCCGATGTCGTCAAATCTCGTTCATCAGCAACTTCACCCAGATTGGCTTTGTCGGCTAAAAAGCGCACTTGCCCCGATTTGAGCAATTTGATCCGGATCTTATCGGTAATGGCTTTTGTGTCGATGTGCTCATAGGTGAGATTATTGACAGTACGGAGACGTACTTTCGGTGCTTGGGCCGCTTTCGTGATATAACGTGTTTCGAGGAGTGATTGCGTCATGCTTTCTGCCGTTGATTGTAAATCCGATGAGCCGAAATCTGCGGTTACCGTTTCCACTGCTTTGGCATCGCCGTATTTGACTTTAGAGTCATAGCCAACCATTCCTGCACCTCCCGGTGTCGCACAACCGCTCATAAGAATGGCGGTGGCACTTGCTGCCAAAAGAAGAGATGTTTTAATCGTGTAATGCATCAGAGATCCTTTTTAAAGTTTTTCGGGGATGGAAACGACAATTTTATAGGTGGTCACTTCCGGCAAATTAGACATTTCGACAATTTGAACTTTTTGATTTTTATGAATAACTATCGGTTTCCACGCAGTAGTATCTTTTAGGACACCATTGGAATCAAACCATTCGATTCGGTAGACGAACCCTTCCACTTCATCAAAATCGTCATTTTCAAGATCGGCAATGACTTTCAGGAAACTTCCCTCTTTTATGCTTTTATGTTGGATGATATCGACACGTTTATCTCCGATGATGTTTACCTCTTTGGAGGAACATCCCAGGAATAAGAGAGATGCGCTAAGCGCGATTAAAACTTTTTTAGTAGGTAACATAGTCAATCCTTATATTGTCTGGAGTTAGGTAAGAGACCAGAACAACAGCCCCTTTTTTATCCGAAGGGAGAGAAAATCTCTCTTCTTGTCCGTTGAGTGTGATGGTGAGATTTTCACCTTTATACGCTTGAAGTTTTGCAATATACCCCGAATTGGGTAACACTTCCCAGTTTCGATGGCCTGAGTCAGCAAATGAACTTCCGGCATCCATTGCTAATGATGCCACAAATCCCCCTAAAATTCCAAAATGATCCGAGGCCTGTTTTGCAGCAATAGCTTTGGTTGTAGCACGTACAACCGATTTCGCAAGCTCTCCGGGAAGTTCATCTTTGAGTGTTTTATAGGCCATGACGTTACTTTTTAAGAGGCGAGGGGGCTGCATTCGCAGTCTATCCGTGGAAATGCTTACCAATGTAAGATCGTTGAGGGGTGGATTATAGGCAGGCAAATCAATACTGGTGTAGTCAGCACCGTGGAAGATGGGAAAACGGACTTTCTCAATTTTCAAGGAGGGGGCTTCTCCGGAAAGTACAATGACGGTAATATCCATTTTCGCCAAAGAGAGGGTTGCTTGATTGGATTTTTGGGATGGAAGTTTGTTCTGCGGTAAGTTTAGAAATGCTTTTGAGACATCCGGATTAAGGGCTAGTGCCCGCTTGAGACTAATTTCACCGGCATTTCCGGATGCGGCAGATTGACCTGAAATATCGAGGATAATACTGCTAAGGGTATAAGAAAAGGGGTCTTGGTAGTTGTTCGCCATAGATCGGACATCGCTGTCTTCGAGCATAGCCGCCATCGAATACCCCTGCGGAATATAGGAGGTATCATTCCCCTGTCGCTGTGCTTTTACTTTTTCTTCGGAGGCCTCTTTTATTTTTTCTTCACTCTCTTTAAGCCAAAACTCTTGACGTTGTTCCATCCGTCTCATCTCAACTGACGCCCCTTCAAAATCTCCGATCATAAGGTAATTAAGGGCATTGAGGGTATGCATCAAAGTCCGTTCGTACCCCTTGCCGTAATAGGTCTCAGACCCTTTTGATAACAAAGCAGAACCGAGGAACGATCCCACATTGCGCAAGCTGATAGTTGCTCTGTTTTCATACTCATCCAGAATGGCATACGCATGCTCAAACGATTGGATAGAGAGATTGAAATCTCCGTTGGCTTGTTGCAATCGTGCGAGATCGAGCCAATACCAATATTGATTGTTATCGGATGTATCGGTGCTGAGGGTGGCAAGGGTATAGGGAAAAGTGTTTTTTGAAAGCCCCGAAAGCAGTTGCTGTGCATTAAGAGATCCGGCTTGAGCACTGGGAGTAGAAAAAAAACTTGTTACCAAGCAAAACGTTAATACAGCGGAGCGCATTGGTTACCTATCCTAATGAGGATTAATGTTTCATAGCCTTGATAAACGATTCGTAAATATTTTCAAGCTGTAAATCTTGCTCTAAAATTTCTTTGTTGTCCTGAACCATATAGTGTTCCAAAACAGCAACCCTCCGAAGGAGATATTCGAACATCTCTTTATTGATATCGGGAAGTTTATTGTGACTGAACGGATCTTTGTCTCGCCCTTTTTGGATGACATGGGCAGGGATGCCGATGGCTGTGCTGTTGTCGGGGACTTCACGAACTACGACCGAGTTTGCACCAATTTTGGAATTGGCTCCGATGGTGATATTTCCCAGTACTTTTGCCCCCGCACCGATGACGACTCCGCTTTTGATCGTAGGGTGACGTTTACCGGCGACAAGGCTCACCCCTCCAAGGGTGACCCCTTGATAAATGAGTACATCATCCTCGATCACGGTTGTTTGCCCGATGACAACACCGAACCCATGGTCGATAAAGACACGACGGCCGATCGTAGCTCCCGGATGGATATCAATGTTGGTGAAAAGCTGATTTATACCCATCAATATGCGGGCAACGGCACGAAAGCCGTTTCGATAGAGGCGATTGGAAATCCGGTACCAAAAAATGGCCCAAACACCCGGATAGTTAAAGAAAAGTTCGATTCGAGAACTGATGGCGGGATCATTTTTATAAACGTTCGAAAAATCTTCGGCAATCTCTGAGAAAAGTCCCAAGTGCAATCCTTATCGTGTGGTTCTTAAGTATCCGTTTTGGTAGAGGTACATTTCTAGTTTTTGAAGTGTATCACTTTTTTCTTCTTCTGTAATAAAGTCGCTAATCGCGAGTTTATTTTTAAGGTTAGTCAGAAGTTTAGAGGCGTCGTAGCCGATATCTTCGAGGATATTGAGAACATTATCCGATTCGGTAAAGTTTTCGATCTCATACCCGTTATCGTTGATAAGGATCGTACACTCACTGGGGTGAGTAAAGAGGTTATGATTCATCCCTAAGGTCTCTTGATAGGCTCCGACGTTGAAAAAGGCTAGGAAGTACTCTTCTTCGTCCAAATCGATATCGTGCAGATAAAGAGGAGTTTCGGGCTTGAACCGAATCTCTCCGTCGCTGTCACATGTGATATCCCATAAGCTTGCCGCACGGATAGCGGGGATATCGAGTCGATCGAGCGGCATAATCGGGAACTGCTGCTGCAATCCCCAATAGTCAGGGATGCTTTGGAATATGGAGCTGTTAATCAAATAGCGCTCTTGCAGTTTGACCTGAAGGCGTTCGATCTCCGGCATAGGGTTGTCTTGAGAGAGATAAAGCGATTTTTTGATGATTTGATGGACCAAAATTTCGGCATTGGATCGGTCTTGCAAGTCGATGTGCCCCAAGTTAAACAAGGTAAGTAAGGATTCCATATGGTCGAGTGCATCATGCATATACTCAATACAGGTACGAGGAGCGAGGAGAGAATTAAGCTCTCGCAACTCTTCAATCAACGGTGGATTTTGCTCTTTGAGCTTAAGCGATTTTGCCTGATAATCGTGTGAAAAAAGCTCTAAAACCGGGGCAATCAAAACAGAATGTGCCGCAACGATAAAACGGCCTGATTCGGTAAAAATATCGGGGTGGGCTACCCCTTTCGCGTTCATGATTTCTCTCAGCAAGAAGACCACACTGTTGGAAAATTCTTCAAGGGTGTAGTTACGCATACGGGTGGAGGTATGCTGAGAATACTCGACCGCTAAACCTCCCCCGATATTGATGGCATGCAGGTTGTCCGCACCCATTTTTTTGAGCTCGGCGTAAATATTTCCCGCTTCGCGCAACACTCGCTTTAATGGGGCGATATCTTGCATCTGAGAACCGATATGAAAATGGATCATACTGAAATGCTGCAGCATATTGTTCTCTTGGAGCATCGATATGGCTTCGATCAGTTCGGTAGAGGTGAGTCCGAATTTGGCACTCATACCGCTGCTTTTCGCCCAAATGCCGCTTCCCTCAGATTGGAGGCGGACACGGATACCGATGTGTGGGACTTTTAGATTGCATTGCTGTGCAACGTCAATGATCCACTCCAGCTCACCGAGACCCTCAATCGTGATTGTGATATTGTGTCCCATCTGTGCCGCCATAAAGCCCAACGTAACCATCTCTTCGTCTTTGAACCCGTTGACGGTAATAGGAGAACCGATCGGTGTTTTAGCCATGGCTAACGCAAGCTCCGCTTTGGAACCCGCTTCGAGACCGTAGCAGTATTTTTCACCGAGTTCGACCACTGCATCGACAGCTTCGGGGAATTGATTGACTTTGAGCGGGAATACGGCATGAAAATGTCCCGTATAATCGTTTTCGAAAATAGCGCGGCGAAAATTCGAATAGAGCATATCGATTTGTTTACCGATAATATGGGGGAAACGTAAAATCAGCGGACCGCGAAGATTGGTTTTGCGTATCTGCTGGGTTATTTCAAGCAGAGAAGGGGAACTTTTATAATTGACTTTAACTTTCCCTTGGTCGATCATAAAATTGTTTTCGCCCCAAATATCTATTCCGTAATTTTTCATGCGTTCTCTTTAGTGGTGAAATGGGTGAGGGGAATGGCAGATTCTTGTTTTTCAACTAAATCTTTGACCCAAATGGTCCCCTCTAGACGTTCGTTTTCTCCGATGACGGCACAATAACGGGCATTAATGCGATCAGCCCCTTTAAGATGGGCTTTAAGGCTTTTTGCATCGTATTCTACGACCGCTTTTTGGGTACGGCGGATGGCTTCGGCGGCTTGGAGAATTTGGGGCAATGAGGCGTCGTCCATTGCTCCGAGATAATACCCTTCGCGCACAGGCTCAGGCATAACAATAAGCTCAAGAAGCCGCTCGATCCCCAGGGCGAATCCGACAGCCGGAGTGGGTTTTCCGTCTAAAAATTCGATGAGTCGGTCATAGCGTCCCCCTCCGGCGATCGCGCTTTGCGAACCGATATTGTCGCTGACGAATTCAAAGGCTGTTTTGGAATAGTAATCCAATCCGCGTACAAGATTCGTATCGATTTCATAGGCGATATTGTGCTGATCCAGAATGGTTTTTAAGGTGTTGAAATCGCTCTGGCACCCTTCACAAAGGTTGTTGATCAGTTTTGGTGCGCGGGTATAGAGGTTTTGACACGCTTCATTTTTACAATCCAGGACACGTATAGGGTTAGTCGATTTGCGGCGGATACAATCACCGCAGATAGCGTCACCGCACTCTTCGATAAACGCGACGAGTTTTGTTCGGTATGCGGGCATACAGTTTTGGTCGCCTAAGGAATTTAGTTTGAGTCGATAGCCGATCCCAAGTGCTTTGAGTATATCGGCAACCATCATAATCATCAATGCGTCTTCATAAACCGAATCGACTCCGAAGCTCTCAACCCCGAATTGGTGAAATTCACGTAAACGCCCTTTTTGAGGACGCTCATAACGAAACATCGGCCCGTTGTAGTAAAAACGGTGGATCCCCCCTTTTTTATCCAACTTATGCTGAACGAATGCACGGACGACTCCTGCTGTCCCCTCCGGACGAAGACAAACATCGTTTTCCCCTTTGTCGATGAACTGATACATCTCTTTGCCGACAATATCGCTTGATTCGCCCACGGAGCGTTTAAACAGTGCGGTCTCTTCGAGAAGAGGGGTTTCTATGTAATGAAAACCGTAACGTTTGGCGATGGCAGAGGCTGTCGTTAAAAAGTATTCAAAACGTTCATAATCATCGACGAGGATGTCATTCATTCCACGCAAAGATTGGATCATAAGGCTCCTTTTATAAGGGTTGAGATTTCATGTGTAATTGTATCGCGTGATTGTGTCGCATCGATTACATGGGTTTGGATTCCTAGGGCATAGGCTGCGGAAATAAGGGCATCTTGTATAGCAAGCAGATAATCAATCCCCCGCGATTCGATAGAATCGTGCTCTTTTTGACTGAGGCGGAAGCTGAGTTCTTCGGGGGTCAGCTTTAGGATAAAGACGCTTTCAGGGAGAGTGCCGCCCGTCACCAACCGGTTGAGTAATACCAGAGTCGCTTCATCACACAAATTCTGGACACTGGCATAGGCCATTCCCGATACTGCGGAACGATCACTGATAATCAGCTTATTCCTATTAGGGACGATAATGGATTCGGTATGTTCCGCACGATCAGCTAAAAAAAGGAAGAGTTCTGCCGTTTTACTTTTAAGATTGCCGTGTAAGACCATATTTCGGATCTCTATTCCCACCGTTGTCCCACCCGGCTCTTTGGTAATGAGTGCGTCCGGAAAAAGGGTGCGTAAACACTCAATTTGGGTGCTTTTTCCTGCGGTATCGATCCCCTCTATTGCAACGTACATGATTTCATGCTCCAGATAACATTTTGGACAGCGATTGGGAGGAGATGTTCCGTTTTCCCGTTGAATTTAAGCAGATTACGGACAATGGAGGAACTGATAAAGGCGTGTTTGAGTTTTGGCATCAGGTACACTGTTTCTATCGTGGGATCAAGAGAGTTATTAAGATACCCCAATTGCAGTTCAAATTCAAAATCACTCACCGCTCGAAGTCCTCGGATAAGTACCGTAGCTCCGAGTGTATTGGCAAGTTCTACCGTGAGATTGTCAAATCCTACCACACGAACTCTCTCTAAACCTTTTACGGCAAGTTTAGTCATTTCAACCCGTTCTTCTAGGCTAAACATCGGCTTTTTATCCCGTGATTCAGCGACGGCAATAATCACCTCATCGAAAAGTTTGATGCCTCGTTCGATAATGTCAAAATGGCCGTTGGTAACAGGATCAAAAGTTCCCGGGTAGAGTGCTATTTTATGCATGGCTGTCGTCCCATCGTTTGTAAAGAGAATTTTCGATACCCATCAAATCGAACCATTTTCCGATCATGAAATTTTCCATCTCTTCTAATGTATTTTGTTCTCCGTAATAGGCAAGAACCGGCGGTGCAATGATAACCCCCATCATGGAAAGTTTATGCATGTTTTCCAGTGCAATGGGAGAAAAGGGGATCTCTCTTGGAGCCAATACGAGTGTGCGGCGTTCCTTTATCATGACCGCTGCTGCACGGGTGATCAGATTGTCGGCAATACCGCATGCGATTTTGGCGAGGGTATTCATGCTGCACGGAGTGATGATCATCGCATCGGCACCATAAGAACCGGAGGCAACGGAAACCCAAATTTCGTGATTTTCATGCACTTTTAGGTTTTCTTCTTTGTCCAAAACGATTTGGGCATGTTCGGAGAGTATCAGGTGCTTATTCACCGAAGCTGGGAGGGCATGGAGCAGTTTTAACCCCAGATTCGCGCCGCTGGCACCGCTGATACCGACCACAATTTTCATAGAAGTTCCACCCGATTTTCTCCGATCACTTTGGC
Organism: Sulfuricurvum sp.; assembly: GCF_041651515.1. Lineage (GTDB taxonomy): Bacteria > Campylobacterota > Campylobacteria > Campylobacterales > Sulfurimonadaceae > Sulfuricurvum. The sequence continues at coordinate 214,104 of NZ_JBAZJF010000001.1, read as the reverse complement.
TTTGACACGTTTGCCGTCATTTTTTTGGATCGTAATCATATCATACAGTGCACCCTCTTGCGTTGCGGTAGCGTCAAACTCTACACTAACGCTATCGGATTGAATAACTACCGTCACCTTTTGACCTCGTAAAACGAGCGGTACCTCTTCAATATTGCGCTCCGTTAAAAGGGTACCTGCTTTAAATGAGGTGCGAAAGCGATACTGTTTTGAGGGGGGAACCGTAAGTGGCGAATCATTGAACATGCTAAAGGGAATCCTCTTCGATTCAACGTTACTATCGCTTAGTACTTCTTTGCGCTCAACTTTTTGAGCCGTATGGAGGACATTTATGGTTGCAGTAACACTGTAATCGAAATAGTAACGAATCCCTTGTTCGTCAGGAATATAAAACGTCCCTTTGGCACTTTGAAAAAATTTTGGTTCATAGGCGACTTTGGAATTTTTGGGAAGAGACTTGATATATCCGTGCGGTATTATTTGAATATGATCAATAATCATGGTGGGATAGTGTTCTAAAAGTGCGCTAGAGAGCTGTTTCTCAAGTAGTGTTAAATCGATGGGGCTGAGTTGAGTAAAATTGACAAAACGGACTGTACCTAAATCGATAGCGATTCCATGGAGTTCAAAAGATTTGGAAAGTACTTGAGCATTAATGCGATAGTGCGTCGTTCCATCGGGAATACGCAAGAGTTCAAATTTTTGTGGCAGTTCCGGAAAGAGATCATTAGAATAGATAACTTGATGTTCAAAAAGGTAATTTTCCTGAAGATCATATGCCTCAATGTGGATAAAAAAAAGGGCTAAAAGGATCAATTTAATCATTGTGCAATTGTAACACACGCTATTTGTTTTTCATCTGTATTGCGTTATCCTATGCTCATATAATCGTAACCAGTGAGTATTATGTTTTTAAAAAATAAAGATCTTTTATCGGGATTAAATAGCGATGAAAAAGAGCGTATTCGGTGTGAGCAGGTCTCGATGGCCTATAAGCAGTCTTTTGCATCAATTTTACCACTTTTTTTCGGTGCATCGGTTGTTTTATACCTTTTTATCGGAACATCGATTATCGCCTATGTTGTAGGTTGGTTCATTCTTGTGACGGCTACGCTGTTCTGGCGCTTAAGGTTATTACGCTCCCATCGCACCCATTATGAAAATCACGCGCTAAAAAGTTGGGAACGGTATTTTTCTTATATGATATTGACCTCTTCCTTGGTATGGGGCAGTGCAGCATTTTTTATTTTTAAATCTTCGAATCCGCTCCATGAATATTTTTTAATTTTCTTGATTTCAGGAATAGCTTCGGTGGCTTCGGGGACGTTAGCGTCTCTTTTTGGAGTTACCATCCTTTTTTTATTCGTGTTGCTTGCCCCATTGTTTGGTATGATGTTCTTTCATCCCGGAGTTGAATATCAAATGATGGGGATACTCGTTGGCGCTTTTTTTATATTGCTGATAACGGGGTCAAAGCGGATTCATACGAATATTATGAATGCATTAAAATCCAAAATTCTTTACCAAAAAGCGATGGATGCATTGGCCCTGTCCAATGAGCACTTTGAGACTATTTTTAAAGAGGCACCTGCCGGTATATTTTATTATAATAATGATTTGGTGGTTATAGATTCTAATACAGAGATGATGAATATATTACAGATTGACCGCAACCGCATGATCGGATTGGACTTAAAGCAACTTCCGGATACTTCCTTAAACGAGGCTATAAGTGCACATCAGCAAGGCAAAAAAGGGTACTATGAAGGCCCTTATACGACGAAGTATCAACAACTGAAGTTATGGGTTACCTTGAAGACCACCCCAATGTATGATGCCCAGCGCAATATTATCGGTGGTGTTGCTATTGTTACCGATATTACCGATCGGATACTTGCTGAAGAGAAAATGAAGCATCAAGCCTATTTTGATGCATTGACGGATATTCCCAACCGTGTTTTGCTCCAAGACCGTATTAACCAGGCATTAGCACAGTATCGCCGTCACGGAACTTTAATAGCGGTAATGTTTTTGGATTTAGACCATTTTAAAAGTATCAATGATTCTTTGGGGCACCATATTGGAGATGCATTGCTAATTGAAACCGCTATGCGTATTGTCAGCGTATGCCGAGAAGGGGATACTGTGGCCCGTTTAGGGGGGGATGAATTTGTTGTTTTATTAAACGATCTAGGAGATGATCCGCATATTGCCGCGATCAAAGCGGAAGTGGTGAGTGAAAAAATACATGAGGCGCTTTCCTATCCTTTTAATGTGGGGCTTAATGAACCGATAATAACCAGTTCGAGTATTGGGGTTGTTTTAGTGAGTTCAAAGGAACAAACTTCGGATGATTTATTAAAGTATGCCGACACGGCAATGTATCAAGCTAAAAAAGAGGGTCGAAATACGACACGATTTTATCAAGAACAAATGGATCAGTGGATTAAAAAACGTCTCTTTTTGGAAAATGGTCTCCGTTATGCCATTAAAAATGGGGAACTGGAGCTTTTTTATCAGCCGGTGATTAAAATTTCGACGAAGAAAATTGTGGGTGCCGAGGCGTTATTGCGATGGAACCATCCTCAGATGGGGATCGTTATGCCGGATGAAATGATCGATATTGCCGAAGAGAGCGGTTTGATTGTTTCTATCGGCGAATGGGTATTGCGTGAAGCATGTACCCAATTTGTCCGATGGAGGACCAATAATATCAGCAAATCCCATATTGAACGGATAGCCGTCAATGTGAGCGCGGTACAGTTTCGTCAAAGTGACTTCGTTGATAAGGTGATACGGATTGTCGCTGAGAGTGGAATCGTCCCTTCGATGCTGGAATTGGAACTGACGGAATCAATGATCATCGACAAAGTGGATACCGTGATCGATAAAATGAACCGTCTGCGTACAGCGGGAATCAGCCTTTCAATGGATGATTTCGGTACGGGGTATTCTTCGCTTGCGTATCTTAAACGGCTTCCCTTTACGACACTCAAAATCGATCGCAGTTTTGTCCGCGATATTATGTCGGATAAGGATGATGCGGCATTGGTTGAAACCATCCTTTCGATGGCATCTATTTTTAATCTCGATGTGATTGCAGAAGGGGTTGAGACGATTGAGCAATTTACCTTCTTGGAGCTTCACGGATGCGAATATTTTCAAGGGTATTTGTGCAGTAAGCCGGTACAAGCCAATACGTTTGAAGAATTACTTAATCAAGATGTGCAGCGGTGTCAAGTACACCCCTAAACGTTATAGGCATTTAGGACTTCATTAACTCTAAGGATCGCTTTGTCGATGTGATCGACGATATTTTCTTGCCCGATCTTTTCATCGATGTGAGATTGGGAGATAAAGCGTCTAACTTGCGGATTTACCCCTGAGAGTATCAGCACTGTATCGTTATTGGCTAGACGTTCCTGCAAGGTTTCAAGTGCGTGTAACCCTGCTGCATCGATAAGCGGGACATAGCGCATTCGGAGAATAAATATTTTTGGCGGAATTTGAAAGAGGAGGAGGGTATCAACCAGTTTTTCGGCGACACCGAAAAAGAGGGGTCCTTGAATCTCATATACCTCTACACCCTCTGGGATCAATTTATGGTGGATTGAATCGTGATCATCTTCGTCACTTTCTACGGAGTGTATTTGGGTCGCTTTCATCATTTGATCGATAAAGAGGATGGAAGCGAGGGCAATTCCTGCTTGGATGGCGAAGTTTAGATCAACTAAGACGGTCAGCGTAAAGGTTACGATTAAAACAATCCGATCACTGCGTGGGGCTTGCATAATTTCTCGGACATGTTTAAGTTCGGACATATTCCATGCAACAACCATCAAAATAGCGGCTAATGCAGCAAGAGGAACTTTTACAATCAGGGGTGAGAGTAAGAGCATAAACAAAAAGAGCCATACTGCATGCATTATCCCTGCAACCGGAGTACGTGCTCCCGCTTTAACATTAGTAGCGGTGCGGGCTATAGCTCCGGTAGCCGGGAGTCCTCCAAAAATAGCCGAAGCGATATTGGCAATTCCCTGCCCCAGCAGTTCGGCATTCGATTTATGACGTGTACCGCTCATCCCGTCGGCAACGACTGCAGAGAGAAGCGATTCGATTGCGGCAAGGGTTGCAATCGTGATGGCATCGGGGAGGAGGAGACGCATTTTTTCAAACGTGATTTCGGGCCATACGGGAGTCGGAAGCATAGAGGGGATCGCACCGAATCGACTTTCTATCGTCTCAACAGGGAGGTTTAAAAGCCAAACCGCCAGTCCAGAGAGAACCACAACGACAATCGGTCCCGGAACTTTCGGGATATAGCGTTTGGTGAGAAGGATGATACCGATAGAGGCAAGAGCGACGAGGATGGCGATAAAATTGGTTTCGTGAAGATGAGCGACGTAGACGGTGAGTTTGTCGATAAAGTCAGGGGGAACCGTCGAGATGGAAAGTCCAAAGAAATCGCGTATCTGTGAAAATGCGATGAGCAATGCAATCCCGGAAGTAAACCCAATGATGACGGGGTAGGGGATGAATTTGATCATCTCTCCTGCGCGAAAGAATGCCATAAGGATCAGTATTCCCCCTGCCATCAATGTGGCGAGTACCAATCCCTCATAGCCGTGTTTCATGGCAACCGTAGCAACGGTAACGATGAATGCGGCGGTAGGTCCACCGATCTGATAACGGCTCCCTCCGTGTGCCGAGATCAAAAATCCCGCAACGATTGCGGTAAAGAGTCCCCTCTCAGGGGGGAGATTGGATGCGATAGCGATTGCCATTGCAAGGGGGAGCGCGACAATGGCAACGGCAAGTCCGGCAATGGTATCGGCACTGAAATCAGCCCATGAATAACCTTGACGACGGAAGAGGGTAACAAGTTTTGGCTCTAAAGAGTCGTGAATCGAGCGCAGCATCGAAAATCATCCTTGGATAACGTGTTCCGACAGTGTAGCACTTGATATCGGTCAAGTCAAATTATCCGTTATTTCTTTATAATCTCAACACTTTATTTAGGGCAAGGCAACACATGAAAACTCCCGATTTTTTTACTCTTATACCGTCAATTACGATGGCTGATCCGTTGGCAGAGGTGTTGGGGGCGGCAGAGAACGGTATTCTGGAATATCACTACGAAGAGGTGGTGAAATTGGCGGGACACTCCTGTCCTACGGTTGCAGGTGCATATCTGATGATTCAAAAGGGGTTAAAGGCGCTTTACGGTGATGAAACACCTGTTCGAGGAAAGATAAAAGTGATGATGAAAGGCAAACTCGGAGAGGGTGTTGTGGGGGTGATCGCCAATGTGGCATCCATGATTACGGGTGCGACTGAAAAAGGAGGTTTTCATGGTTTGGGAGGGCAATTTGATCGACGCGATTTGTTGAGCTATGAAATAACCATGGAGGGCGAAATGGCATTGGAGCGTACGGATAGCGGTGAACGGGTTGTATTGAGCTATGATCCTACCATCGTACCTGCCGATTCTCAGTTGGGAGCATTATTGCCGTTGATACTTACGGATAAAGCGGATGCTCCTGCACGAACGTTATTTGGAACACTTTGGCAAGAGAGGGTTGCGCGTATTATGATCGATTATCGGGATGATGTCCGTTTGGTCGGTTGTATAAAAGAAAAGAGTGAGGAACATAAATGAAACTGCTTTGGCTCTTGACACTGGCTTGGTATACACTGTGGGGCGTGGATGGATACACGGTTTATCAAAAACAGTGTATGAAATGCCACGTCGAAATGATGGAAAAACAAGAGGTTGTGAAGAAGCTAGGTTCATTAAAAGCTCCGCCGATGGTCGAAGTTTCCACTCGTCTTAAAGAGAATATTATTATCGCGGATGAAGACAGCGATGTTAAACGGCGTGTAATTATCGCATTTATCAAAGATTACATCGAAAATCCGAGCGTTCAATACAGTATGTGCAGTTCCATGGCAATCGAAAAATTCGGGATCATGCCTTCTTTAAAAGGGAAACTCTCAAGCTCAGAGCGACAAGCGGTTGCGGAATGGGTGTATGATCGGTACAGCAAAGTGGTGTTTAAATAGAGTGGTGGATTAGATGGCGGCGCATACTAAAAAGGGCAATCGCTAAAATCGGTGCCGAAGCGGATGCAATCAGAAAAGGGATGTTGTTTCCGTAATGATCCCACAGCCATCCTGCACTTGCCAAAGAGGTGAGCGTCGTAATTCCGACTGCCGTATAATAGACACCGTATGCCGTCGCTTTGAGTTCTTTCGGAGCCGTATCCGAGATAATTGCTTTGGCCAGAGCGTTAAAGCCGCCGGCAAAAAATCCGTAAATCCCGAATCCGAGCCATACTCCTCCCACTGAGCCTGAAGCCATAGCGAGTGCCCCTAAACCAAATGCCATATAGACACATGCGAGCAAAGCGGGTTTGCCGAAACGATCGGCCGCTTTTCCGATGGGTATGGCAAACGCCGATTGGTTGAGATTATAGAGGGCATAGGCGAGGGGTATCATGGCGAGGGAGAGACCGTTGTTTTCCGCTTTGAGGAGCATAAAGGAGTAGTTCATGGCAAAGAGGCTAAAGAGGCTCTGAAATCCCACCAGCCAATAAAACGGTGCAGGGAGCGCTTCGGGGTGGAAACGGCGAGTGGGAGCAGGGGTGAAGGGGACATCGGTGACCCAAAAAATGAGGATCATCATGGATACAAGCCCCGGTATCAGACTGATGGCAAAAATCGTCCGAAATGTCCCTTCGCTCTCCCCTAGCCACCACAAACATCCAAAGGCGGTGAGTGAACCCGCAAGTGCCCCCGCACCGTCCATCATCTTGTGGAATCCGAATACAAAGCCGCTGATCTCTTTTGGGGTATAGGCACTGATGAGCGCGTCACGCGGAGCGACCCGTACCCCTTTGGCCAGACGGTCTCCGATGCGGATGGTTGCTATCATTGTGGCACTTTGAGCGAAAAAGGCGAGAGGTTTGATGAGGTTTGACATTCCGTATCCGAACAGCGTGATCCCTTTGCGTTTACCGAGGCGATCGGAGTAGAACCCCGATAGGGCAATCAGCATCGCAACCCCAAATTCGGCTGTCCCCTCGATGAGTCCGATTTCACTTTTGGTCGCGTGTAAAAATCGCTCAAGGAAAAGAGGGAGCAGTGGAAGGATCATCTCGGTGGAAAAATCGGTAAAAAAACTGTTGGCTCCGAGGGCGATAATGTTTTTGTTGAGGGATAAGAGTTTCATGGATCTCTTTTGAATAAAGATAAAATCCAATTTTACCCCTATTTTAGGTGGTTTTTGTTAAAACTTTTAGTGAGTTTTTGTATTTTCCACAAGAATTTGAATATTATTGATGTCATCGAAAAAAGAGCAGTTCTCATCATTACAAACTTTATTTGTCCGACAATAAGAATAATAAAGAAGCTTCTTTTAGTTCAGAAGAAATATTTTTTGATTCTATTTTTAACTGTTGACCGAAAGAATCAATAGTTTGGTCAGGATGATTATTAATATAGGTAAGCGTTGAATTCCAACCATCCAGCAGAACACTTACTTTCTGAGCATTTTTTTCAGCAATAGATTTGCGCATTATTAAAACATTCATATTCGGATTGGAAGAAGGCTCAGGTATATCTGCTTTTGATGGTGAAATTCGCATATAAAATATTATTTTAAAAGCATTAGATTCTTTCACCATTTTTTGAGCACGAGCCAGTCTGATAGTAGCAACATCAATCTTGCCACTGGATAGCTCCGCTGAGAGTTCTACATCTGTTTTGACAGTAGAAATTTTAATCTCATCAGCTGAATAATAACCTAAAATCTGTCCTAAATATAATATTTGACTGGATATTTTCTCATTTATTCCAACTTTTAATGGTTCATTGTCATGAGGTTTTGTACATCCAGTACTAACTACCAATAGAAGAGTTAAAAAAAAAGTAATAAAAATATTTTTCATCAAAATATTTTATCTAGAAATATTAAATGACATGGATAGAATTACGTTATTTTGATAAATAATATTGATTTTATGACATAGATACTTGAATAAAAGTATTATTGCTCGCTTTGATCTTTTTTCGCTTTTTTATCTTCCCATTTAAAACGTTTGTAATGAAATGAATTGGTCAAATTTTTAACTTTATTGATATCTTTCATATTGATACTAATGGAGGTATTTTCAATATTATTTCCTTCGCCAATAGTAATATTATCAGCTTTTCTTAGAGACAATTTCTGAGAGTTAAAAATACTTCGGTGTCCTGTAATCAAAAATGCAATTACAACGCTCAGTGCCGCATAGTTTGACATATTAACACCGAAAAGCTCAACTGCCATAATGATCGATGCGATAGGGGTATTAGTTGTTCCTGCAAGAACGCTTACGAATCCTAAAGCAGCAAAAAGAGCGATATGATCTCCGATGAAATGACCAAAAGCAATACCGCTTGTGGCGCCGACAAAAAATATGGGAGTAATAACTCCGCCGCTTCCCCCCGAACCCAAAGTTACCGCGGTAAATATTGTTTTCATAATGAAATCATACCAATGTATATTTTCAGATAAAAGAGCGACGGGGTCAAGTGCATGAGCGATGGTTGGTAGCCCGAGACCTAAATATTTATCAGATATGAAATATGACAAACCCACTAGAAGCAGACCACCCACAAATGCTTTTAAATATCTGTTGTAAGGAATTTTTTTAATCCAAGATTCTATATGGTTCATCAAAGTAATAAAAGAGTCTGAAACAATACCGAAAAATATACCGGCAAGTACAACTTGACCGATCAGTGTCAAATTTAAATGAAGTGATTGATAAAAACTGATATCGTAAACTTCATAATGAACTCCAAAAAATTGTGCGGTCGTGTATGCAGCAAATCCTGCTATAAAAGAGGGTAAAAGGACATCGTACAAAATGACCCCGATAATGAGTACCTCGATACCAAAGATGGCACCCGCAATAGGTGTACCGAATACAGAAGCAAATCCCGCACTAATTCCGCATATAACCAATTTTTTTCGATCTGGTTTGGAAAACTTTAGCAATGTTGCAACAAAGGAAGCAGCACCTGCACCGATTTGAGCGCCCGGCCCTTCTTTCCCGACGGATCCTCCTGAAAAAATGGTCAGAACTGTCGCAACCAATTTAACGGGAATTACTTTTGCATTGATATATCCGTCTTCTTTGTGTATTGCTTCAATTACTTTTTCGGTACCGTGGCCTGATGCATTTTTATCAAAAGTTCTGACAATCCAAACGGTAAGCATAAGGGCAAAAGGTAATGTATAGTAAAAATGAAACGGTAAAAGTGCGCGCGTGTCTTGTGCCGCATGAACTGTTTTAATAAAAATCGACATTAAAAAGCCGATCATAATGCCAGTTAGTGATGATAAAAATAGCCACTTGGCAACACTGAAGAAAATGACAGTTTGTTCGGTAATATGTTTTTTCATAGCGTGTCTTTGAGGGGAAGAAGTGTTAACAGTATAACTTTGATTGGTTAATCAACGATCACAATATTTGGATCCATATATTTGATAAAAAACGTATATTTCGAGTTTGAGCAGAAGCTCTATTTTTCAAAAATTCTAAACAATCAATGCTTCTCACAAATTAGAATAATCATTGTTCCGCCATACTTCTTTGGCGACCGCCAGCACTAAGACGACTGTAAAAAACACCGAGGATCCGACCGTACCAAGATCAAGCCCCCCCTTTTCGTGGGTTTTGGTCAAGAGATCACCGAAAGTAGCCCCGAAAGGGCGCGTCAGTACAAATGCCAGCCAAAAGAGGAGAACTTTCGATACGTTCGTTTTATAATGAAACAGAGCGATCAGAGCCAGTATAGCACTGATTAGCAGGGCGCTTTGGGCAAATCCCATTCCTATCTCATCGGCTAAAAAATCACCTGCAGCCGTTCCGAGCGTATTGGCCACTAAAAATGCCATCCAGTAAAAAAGTTCAGCTCCGGTGGTGGTAATAGACTCGACGTTGATACTTTTTTCTTTGATATACCATCCCCATAGGATGAGAGCCAAAAGCGACACGAGGAGAAGTGAACCACTGGTATATCCGAGTCCGAGTGTACGGTCGATAAAATCTGAAATAGCGGTCCCTGCGATTGCCGTGGCGGTAAAAGTTAGCCAATAGAGTATCGGCTCGTACCGCTTCATAATGAGTTTAATCGATAAGAGTATTAGAAATACACCCATAAACAGGACAATAGTATTGCCATACCCGATATCATAGGTCATGGAAAACATATCGGCTCCCGTCTCGCCCAGAGTGGTTGATGCAATTTTGATTACCCAATATAAGAACAGGATGTGCGGGACGCGGTTAGTGAGGGGGTGTGTATTCATTCAATAAAAGCCTCTATGAAAAATCGTCTTTTGCCAGTAAACTGTAATGTTTGAACATCTCTTGAGCATGTTCGGAAGCACTTTGAAGAAATCGTTTAGCTGACGCAGTATCGCTTTGTGACAGGGAACTGAATCGCGTTTCATTCATCATATACTCTTCCACCGGAATTTGTGGACCTTTGTAGTCTAGATTCATCGGATTTTTCCCTTCTTTGATACGCTCGGGATGGTAGCGAAACAACGGCCAAAGTCCTGATTCGACAGCCAGTTTTTGCTGATTCATTCCGTAACGCAAATCGTATCCGTGGGCGATACAATGCGAATAGGCGATAATTATCGAAACCCCATCATAGGCTTCGGCTTCGATAAATGCTTTGAGGGTTTGGGTGTCATTGGCCCCCATCGCGACACGGGCGACATAGACATCAGGATAGGAGAGTGCCATAAGGGCGAGATCTTTGGCCGATTTGCTTTTTCCTCCGGCGGCAAATTTAGCGACGGCACCTACGGGTGTAGCTTTGGACTGTTGTCCTCCGGTATTGGAATACACTTGGGTATCCAAAACAAGGATATTGACATTTTTCCCACTGGCAAGAACATGATCGAGCCCCCCATAACCGATATCATACGCCCATCCGTCTCCTCCGACAATCCAGAGCGATTTTTTGACGAGATAGTCGGCGATATCGAGCAAGCGAAAAGCCTCTTCCGTGGTGAGCGTTTTTAAATGCTCTTTTAGGAGTTCAATCCGTTCGCGCTGCATATTTATCTGGATTTCATCGTGTTGATCCGCTGTGAGTATCGCTTCCACCAGTGTGGGATCAAGCTGATCTTCTATGAGCAGTATAAGATCATGGGCATATTGAGCGTGTTGGTCAAGTGCAAGCCGCATCCCCAATCCAAACTCGGCATTGTCTTCAAAAAGCGAATTGGACCAGGCTACTCCACGCCCTTGAGCGTTTTTACTCCAGGGGGTTGTGGGGAGATTACCGCCATAAATGGATGAGCATCCTGTCGCGTTGGCAACCATCATCCGATCGCCGAACAGTTGGCTAAGAAGCTTTAGATAAGGGGTCTCTCCGCATCCTGGGCATGCACCGGAAAATTCAAAAAGAGGTTCTAAAAATTGGCTCTCTTTGACCTTGGCATGATCGAGCTTGCTCCGTTCAAACGGGGGAAGTGACGTGAAATAGTCCCATGCGACGATGCCGCTTTCTCGGAGCGGCATTTGGGGAACCATATTGATCGCTTTATGGTTTGGATCCATTTTATCACTTGCGGGACATATTTCAACGCACAGTGCGCATCCGGTACAATCTTCGACTGAAACTTGAAGGGTATAGCGGTCGGTGGAGGTGAAATTTTTCCCTTTGGCAGGGAGGGTTATAAATCCATCAGGAGCGTTAGCCAAGAGGGATTCATCCGCAATAGTGGAGCGAATAACTGCGTGGGGGCAAACCATGACACATTTATTGCATTCAATGCACAGATGGCTTTCCCACTGCGGAACCTCTGTGGCAATATTGCGCTTTTCATAACGGGTAGTTCCACTGGGCCATGTTCCATCAAAAGGTATCGCACTGACGGGGAGCTCATCTCCGTGCCCTTCGATGAGTGGAGAAATGATGGAAGTGATAAAGGGGTTGTCCGTCCCTTGTATCGTATTATGAAGGAGTAAGGTACTGTCAATCTCCTGGCCAATGGGTATTTCGAAAAGATGCTCAATACTTTGATCGACCGCATTGAGGTTGTTTTGAACCGTTGTCTCTCCTTGTTTGGCGTAACTGTGAGTGATTGATTCTTTGATGAAAGTGATTGCTTCTTTACGCGGGAGTATCTCAGAAAGGGCAAAAAAACAAACTTGCATAATGGTATTAATCCGAGCTCCAAGTCCGTTGTCTTTTGCAATTTTGTACGCATCAATAGTGAAAAAACGGATACGTTTATCTCTCATCTCCTCTTGAACGCTTCGCGGCAGACGATGCCAAATTTCATTGTGAGGGAAAGAGGTGTTGAGGAGGAATAGCGCCCCCTCTTTGGCGTAAGAGAGAATCTCGAATTTTTCCAGAAATACGCTCTGATGACATGCGACAAAATCGGCATGACGAATCAAATAGGTAGAGCGGATAGGATGGGGACCGAAGCGCAGATGTGACGTTGTCATGGAACCTGATTTTTTCGAATCGTAGACAAAATACCCTTGGACAAAATTGTCGCTGTGGGTTCCGATGATTTTAATCGAATTTTTGTTCGCCCCCACCGTCCCATCGGCACCGAGACCGAAAAAGATTGCTTCGTACGTTTCGGATGAGAGAATGGAAAGATCATGTTCCCACTCCAAACTGGTATGGGTTAGATCATCATTGATCCCGATCGTAAAATGATTTTTAGGATGAGGCTCTGAGAGATTATCAAAAACCGCTTTGATCATACCCGGGGTGAACTCTTTGGAAGAGAGACCATAGCGTCCTCCGACGATAAACGGCATAGGAAACGAAGCTTCCCCTTCCGTGCAAGCTTCGTTCAATGCAGTAGTGATGTCAAGATAGAGAGGCTCTCCCTGAGAACCCGGCTCTTTGGTTCGATCTAAAACGGCAATAGCCCTGACCGTAGAGGGGAGTGCGGCAATAAGATGGGCTTTCGAAAAAGGACGGTATAAGCGGACTTTGATGACGCCGACTTTTTCACCTTGTGCTACCCAATATTCGACGGATTCATGTACCGCTTCGGCTCCTGATCCCATCAAAATAATAAGGCGTTGTGCATCGGGAGCACCGATATACTCAAAGAGCTGATAACGACGTCCGGAAAATTGGGCAAAACGCTCTAGGGTTTCCTCTAAAATGAGAGGGAGAGCATTGTAAAAACGGTTGGCACTTTCGCGTCCTTGAAAATAAACATCAGGATTTTGGGACGTTCCCCGAATAAAGGGATGATCGGGAGTGAGGGCACGTTCTCGATGGGCATGAATCGTGTTGTTATCCAGCATGGCTTTGATCGTGGCGTCGTCGATCAAGGTGATCTTATCCACTTCATGCGACGTTCGGAACCCGTCGAAAAAATGGAGAAACGGAATACGGCTTTTCAGCGATGCTACTTGAGAAATAAGGGCAAAATCGTGCGCTTCCTGGACATTTCCTGAACATAACAGGGCAAATCCGCTCTGACGGGTGGCCATAACGTCCGAATGGTCACCAAAGATAGAGAGTGCTTGTGCCGCAAGGGAACGTGCTGCAACATGAAATACGGTTGGAGTGAGTTCTCCCGCAATTTTGTACATATCTGGAATCATAAGAAGGAGCCCCTGAGAAGCGGTAAACGTTGTTGTTAATGCTCCGCTTTGCAGTGCTCCGTGCACCGCGCCGGCAGCTCCCCCTTCGCTTTGCATTTCGATGACTTCAGGGACAGTGCCGAAAATATTGGTTTTTCCTTGCGAGGAGTAGAGGTCACAGAGTTCTCCCATTACAGATGCGGGGGTAATGGGATAGATAGCAATGACTTCATTGGTGGCATGAGCGATACGTGCAACAGCTTCATTGGCATCTATCGTAGCGAGGTTTGGATCAGTGTGGTGGTGCATCTTCTCCCCTTTGTTTTTCAAAGGATTTTATTGTAATACGGGATGCATTAAAAACTTCATAAAAGCTAATTTAATGGTTATGCTCACTGTGTCCATCGCATTGTCCATTACCGCCGTCATACTTCACTGTTTCAGGTTGAAGAAGAATATGGGTAGCTCCGGCATGTGAAAGGTCATGGCGAAGGGTTTCGATAATGGTTTCAACTTCTCCAAGGGTTAATGTTTCATCAAGGACAATATGGGCGGAAAAATAATGCTCACGGCTGGAGGGGTGATTGAGATGGATATCATGCGTTTGGCAGACCATCGGATGGTTGATAAGGATAGTCGAGAGCTTCGCTACCATTTTAGGATCGGCACGATCCATAAGGCTGTGAAACGATCTCGCTAAAAGCTTGCCGCTGGCGATGAAAATCACCAATGCAAAGAGTAACGATAAAACGGAGTCTATCCACGGTATCCCCCATAAGATCATCGCTCCTCCGCCCAATACGACGGCGAGGGAGAGAATTGCATCGCTTGCCATGTGCCAAAAGGCGGCACGGACGTTGAGATCGTGCTCCGCTTCCTCTTCTTCGTCATCATCATGGGTATGCACATGAGCATGTCCCCCTAAGATTACGGCACTGGCAGCATTGACGAGCAGTGCCACCCCCGCCGTAATCATGGTAAGCCATCCGTTTACCGGCATCGGGTGCAGCAGACGATCCACCGCCTCCACCGCTACCCATATCATCAAGAGGGATAAAAAGCCAGCATTGATAAAGGTAGCCATCATCTCAGAGCGGACATATCCATACGTCATTTCAGCGTTAGCCGGACGAGTTCCAAGGCCAAGTGCAATTACTGTGACGACAAGGGCGAGAACATCGCTTAGGTTATGCCATGCGTCAGAGAGCAGTGCGAGTGACCCGCTGATAACACCGACGGTACTCTCTATGATAACGATGGCAATATTGAGGGCAATGACCAATGCAACACGGCGTTGATCGGCTGATAGGTTTTTAATTATGCTCATACCTCTCCTTTCGTATCGATGCTGTATGCCGCTAACGGCACATAGACAAGAGTTAGCAATGTCCCCACCAGCAACCCTCCGATGGCGACATCGGCCAGTGGGCTGAGACGCTCCAGCCCCACTGCCCATTCAAACGCTATAGGGAGCATCCCCGCAATCGTTCCGAAAGCCGTCATCATAACGGGGCGGAAACGGACTTTGACCGATTCAACGGCACTCTCATACGGCGGATTGGTTTTTCGATGCGCTTGATAAAAATCGATCAACAGAACTGAGTTCTTGATGATGATACCAAACAGCAATAAGATTCCCAACATGCTTGGCATACAGCTGGGTTTGTCAAACAGCAGCATCCCCCATGCAGCACCGATCATTGAGAGGGGGAGGACGAGAATCATTACCCCTGCCAGACGTGCCGAAGCATAGATCGCCGTGAGGACGACGAAGAGCAATAATACGCCCACTCCGATCGCTTTAATCATCCGTTTGAATGAATCGTTGAGCTGAACGATGTCCCCTTGCTGTGTCACCGTAGTACTGTTCAATGTGAGTTGTTTGATCACCGCCTCAGCATCGTCGGTGATATGGGTGATGGGGCGCTTGGCACGATAGCCGTTGACATCCAGACTGTAAAGCAGTCCGTCACGCTCTAATTTGGCAGGCGTCATTTGTGTATTTAACGTCGCAACGGCACTCAAAGGGATGATTCCGGCATTGGAATTGATCGGAAGGTTTTCCAGCGAGAGAGGGTGTTCTTGGAAACTCCCTGCCAAATAAAGACGCACGGGCTGATTGTTCATCGAGGCAAGATTACCGCTGAGGGCGACGATTTGACCCCGTATAGGTATTTGGCTCAAAATAGAGAGGGGAGTGAGACCGTACGAGAGGGCTTTATCGGTGTCGATGGAGACGTCGATCTCGCTCATATCCTCCCGCCAGCTTGGGGTGATGCTCGTTAGTCCGCGCACCTCTTGCAACGAGGCGATGAGCGTTTTGGCGTCCGTGTACAATTCATCGGGGACGGCGGAGGTGAGCCGGATATCGAGCGGTGCTTTGATCGACGAATTGGCCGTTGCGCCGAAATCGTACACATCGACCGATTTGACCCCTGCGAGCGTGCCCAGCTGAGAGCGAATCTCCTCTTCAATTTGCCAGAGCGTTTTGGTTCTCTCGAAGCGATTGGTACACAGAATCGTCATAGTGGCTTCGGTAGAGAGACTGCCGCTTCCCAACGATAATACCCCCTCTTCGCTCCCGAATGCCGTGGAGCTGGTGCGGACATACTTTTGGTTATTCAACCATCCGAAGAAGGGTTTGAGTTTGGCCGTGGCATCTTCGACACGATCGTTGGAGCTAAAGGCTATTTTGACCTTGACAATTCCCGTGTCCATCGGCGGCATCGCATCTTTACCGATGAGAGGCATGACCACTTTCATACTTACGACGAGCAGTGCCAAGACACCGACAACCAGGAGGGCTTTACGCCATGCCGTACGTCCGGTATTGGAAAAGTGCAAGATGGAGAGATACGGCGAAACAAGACGCCCCATCGTGTTTTGATAAAAGTGCTCAAATCCCACTTCAAACCGATTTTTCGTGACACCGTTACGATAGAGATAAGCTGAAAACTTCGGTATTAAGGTGATTGAGAGGATATAAGAGACGATGAGGGCAATGATGAGGGTCGAAATCAAAGGGCGGTAGATCGTCTGAGGAAAATCGCCTACGAACATGAGCGGTGCGATAATGACGATCGTCGCAATCGTTCCGGCAAAGACGGGGGCGATGACTTCGCGGGTTCCGTGGATGATCGCATCTTCGAGACTCTCGTGCATCTCAACCAGATGGCGTTCGATATTCTCCAACACCACCACGGCATCATCGACGAGCATCCCTAACGCCAAAATAATCGCCGTATAGACGACGATGTTCAACTCTCCTCCGCCAAGCCAAATCACCCCGATGGTGCCTAAAAAGACGAGTGGAATTGAGAGGGCTGCTGCGGCAATGGCGCGTAAGTTGCCCAAGAAAAACAACAAAACAATAAGGGTAAAAATGATCGCGTCTCGCAACGCTTCGAGCATATTGGAGTTGGCGGTTTCGATCAGGTCACGCTGCGTATCGACGATTGTAAAATCGATATTGGGATACTTTTTGGAAAGTTGTGCAATTTGGTCGCGGGCGATTTTGCTGGTCGCTAAAACACTCCCTTTGGCGGAGCGTTGAATAGAAAGAGCGATCGATTCCGTGCCGTTTCCGAAATAGGCGCTGAAAGGTTCCTCTTCGCTCCATGACACACTCGCAATATCCCCTAGACGGAGGTTGGGAGCAACGCTGAGATTGCTTAGACTCTCCGGATCGCTTTTTTCTCCGTAATAGGTGAGGGTCGTAAACCCGTCGTTGTTTTTCACGAATCCCAAAGGGGTGTCTTTATCCAAAGCACTAATGGTTTTGGCGATTGTCTCCATATCCAGATGCGCGCTTGCGACTTTGGCGGAATCGAGGCGGATGCTCAAGGCGCTTTGATGTCCCCCGAACACTTCGACATTGCCGATCCCCGGAGTGGAGAGGAGGCGAGGTTTGATAAAACTGTCGGAAATTTTACGAATATCTGCTAAGGTGAGGGTAGCATTTTTAGGAGACATCGAGACCACTTCGACGGGGAGGGTAAACGCCCCCGTAACATAAACCGTCGGGTTGAGTCCTGCGGGGAGTTTGGCTTTGGCAGTGGAAAGAGCATTGGTTACATCAACCGCTGCCCCCTCAAGCCCTTTGTCGTATTCAAACTCGGCGCGAACGATCGAGAAATTTGCCATATTGGTGGAGCTGACGGTTCGGATGAGCCCAAGACGTGCAATCTCCTCTTCGATCGGTTTGGAGACGGAACTTGCGGCAACTTTGGCCGTCATCCCCGGAGCCTGCGTAATTACAACGACCGTGGGGCGATCCGAATCGGGGAAGAGATTTTTCGGCAATGTTGCCAGACCGATAACCCCTGTGATGAGCATCGTTAAGACGATAGCGACCAGATGGTAGGGTCGGCGGTAAAAAAATTCGAACATGGGTTACTCTTTGGCGGCGAGTGAGGCACCGCCGAGGAGTTTGAGAAGGATATCGGGTTTGGCGAGAGCAAGGCGGCCGCTTGGAACACTCTGAGCAACAAATCCTTCATCCCCTTGGGCTACAACGCGAATTTCATGCGCTTTGGCACTATGCCCATCGACCACCAAGACATAGGCTTTCGCTTCTTTGAGCAAGACCGCTTCGCGGGGTAGAAAGATCCCATTTCCCTCGAACGTCACCATTTTTGTCTCGATACGGGCACCGGAGGGGAGATTTAAAGCCATATCGGCGCGGTATTCATCCATACCGTTATTGTTTTGCAAAAAGTGCAGTGGAGAGCGGCGCTTCTCATAAAGGAGCGTTTTAGCCGGGGTTCCGAGAGCGACGCGCACCCACAGATAGGAGCCATTTTTTGCACGAATAGAAGCCAACGGTTTGCCTGGAGTTGCCACATCGCCTACGGCGGCAAAGGTTTCACCGACGATTCCCTCAACCGGGGCGCGAAGGGTTGCGTAGTCCAACTGCGTATTGAGATTCGCAATGTCTGATTTGATCTGTGATTGTTTGGATTTCACACCGCTTAAATCCGCTCCCAGCAGTGCAATACGGGACTCTTCCCCCTGAGATTGCTCGATCGAAGCCCCCTTAACGGCGAGGAGTTCAAGGGTCCGTTTATGAGACTCTTTTTCATGCTCCAAGGCAAGCGCTTTGGCTTTTTCTTCGTTTAGAGCGGCTCCAAGGACACTGTTTAACCCCTCTTTTTTTGCGACCAAATCACGATTATCCAAACGGACAACAACCTCTCCGGCTTTAACGCTTGTCCCCGAGGGGAGTATGGAGAGGACGCTGGCGGGAAATTTGGCACCCAAAGAGGCGTCACGGTCATTTTTGACCAGTGCCAATACCGGAGCAGTGAGGGTGACATTTCCCTCACTCGGAGTGAACGTTTTTACGCTCAGATCGTAACTGATGAGTACTGGGGTAGCGGCATTGGCAGCCATTTTCTTTTTGACCGCAACGACGGCTCCGATGATGAGCAAGAGGATGAGGACTAGGGTGATACTTTTTTTCATTGGACGATCTCCTTAAAATCTTTTCCACTTATGGCGGTACGCTGGGCAATATTTTGCCAGAGGGTTGCATCGATGGCGTAGAGGGCAGCTTTGGCACTGAAGAGGGCATCTTCGTAGCGCAGATACTCTTCTTGAACCATCCGCTCCGTGGAGTAGGCGACGCGAGCCGTTTTAAGCATCTCTTCGTAGTTGGCAACGCTTTGCAGCGCAAGGAGCCGCGATTGTTTCAATAGGGCGTATTGATCGCTCAAAGCGGTGTAGGTATTGTGAGTCTCCAGAGTTGTTTGGGAGAGGGATACGCGCGCTTTTTGTTCTTCGATGCGTGAGAGTTCTATAGCGCTGAGACGCTCTTTATCAAACAGCGGCATGGTGAGGGTCAGGGCAACGCTTCCGTAATCGCGTGAGACAGAATCGCCGTTGTTGTACGCTTCACCCATCCTATGAAAATACGCAGCGTTCGCAACCAGTGTAGGATAGAGAGACTCTTTTGCCGCACGACCTGTAAGATTGGCCACTTTTACCTCTTGCTCTTTTGCCGATACCGCAAGATATTCATGATTGTCATCCTCTTCTATCAAGCGCATCGGGACGGAGTGGCCGATTTTTTTATCGGTAAGGATGGCAATGGTTTTTTGGGTTTCGAGAATGGCGTTGTGAGTCTCTTGGACTTTCAGACGGGTTTGATTGATCTGCTCATCCACTTTGGTGAGTTCGATTTCAGCGGTACGGCCGTTTCGGGTTTTAATCCGGATACTCTCTTGGGTAGAAGCGAGGGAACGCTCTTTCGCCTCCAGAGCCAAAGTGAGATTTTCAAGGTACTCAAGACGTGCATTGGAAGCGATGAGAAGCGCATCACGTTCGGCGATTGAAATACGTCGTTTAAGTGATTGAGAGGTGACGTTTTCACGTGCTTTTTCGGTATTGGTGAGCAACGTTTTGACAAACAGCGGCATGGATACCGTGGCTCCCGCAGAGGTCATGGTTTGTACATACGGGTATGGCCCTCCCGATGCACTGATTTGAGAAAGTTCAGTTATCGTGACCGGGCGCAGGTTGGTGGGGGTATTGAAATGTTCAATACTTCCGAGGAGAGATAACTTCGGGTACAGCGCAGCAGCTGCGGCATCCGATTGGGCTTCCGCACTGTTTAGCGCGAGATCGGAGAGTTGCTGATTGGGGGCTTTATGTGCTGCGTCCAGCCATTCGTGTATCGTATCGGCATAGAGTGCAGAACTTATGAACAAAAGGGAGAAGGCGAGTGAGAGGGGATAGTGTTTCATAAAGACTCTAATGCGCTTTGATCAATTCGATAATTTCAGCGACACTGAGTAATTTTCCGGTACTGAGCACTTTTCCATCAATGACGAGTCCTGGGGTACTCATAACACCGTATTCCATTATCTTCATGATGTCTTCGACCTTTTCGATTTGAGCAAATTTACCGCTTTGAGCTACCGCTTGTTTCGTCGCCTCTTCGAGGGCTTTGCATTTGGAACAGCCCGTTCCTAATATTTCGATTTTCATTGGTGGTCTCCTATCAGACACTCTTGCATCATCGGTGCTAAGGTTTGGGCATCCACATCCCCGGTAATGGTGATGGTAGAACCTCCTTCAACGTTAGCGAGCTTGATCGATTCGATCTTTTGCATCATTGCAGGGTCACATTCACACGAACATTCTCCACTTTTACACGCCTCTATTTTTGCGCTTAACTCTTCGGTGCTAAAGCCGGTAAGAAAAGCTTTTACTCCGCCTGTATGGTTCATCATTTCTATTTTCATATTAACTCCTATTAAGTTATAAAATTGCGTTAAACAAGTATCCGACACCGATTATACCCAGCGTTACCGTACCAAAAAAAATGGCAATGAGTTTGAAGCTCATGATCCGCTTGAGAATCATTGCCTCAGGCAGCGAAAGGGCGGTGATCGCCATCATAAACGACAATGCCGTCCCCATCAGCATCCCTTTGGAGGTGAGCACTTCAATGAGAGGCATCACCCCTGCGGCATTAGAGTACATAGGTACGCCCAGTAGGGTTACAAGAGGAACTGCAAAGATATTATCCGCTCCGGCAACAGAGGTGATAAACTCGGTGGGGACATATCCGTGGATAAAAGCACCCACTCCGACACCGGCAAGGACATAGATCCATGTTTTGGTGAGTATGTCCCCAGTATACTCTTTGGCATCTTTGAGTCGAATACCAAAGGTAATTTTTTGATCCTCTGCCGTGATCTCTCCATGAATCGGTTTAACCTCGATGAGGATCTCTTTTTCCAGTTTGAGACGTCCAATGACAATACCGCCGATGATGGCTACCATCAAACCAAATCCGATATACGATGCCGCCACTTTCCATCCGAACATGGTTAACAGCATCGCAATAGCGATTTCATTATTGAGCGGTGCGGAGATGAGGTAGCTAAACGTCACTCCAAGCGGAATACGTGCCTGTAAAAAGCCCAAAAAGAGCGGAATAGCCGAGCACGAGCAAAATGGGGTGATGATCCCAAACAGAGCGGCGAGGACATTTCCGGTGAACTCGTGCTTTTTACTCAAATATACTCGAACCTTCTCGGTAGAAAAGTACGAGCGGAGCAGGGTAATCGCAAAGATAATCGTGGTGAGTAAAAAGAGGATTTTTACCGTATCGTAGATAAAAAAGTTGAGGGCATCGGCGAGTTTATCACCACGTGATAGACTAAACCACTGATAAACGATGGTATTGACGCTCTCTTGCCACATCAGTCGCACAGCTCCGCTTTAATGATCGGCAATAGAGTTTCTTCAATAAGAGCGAGTGTGTTCGCATACTCTGCCACCTCTTTTCCACTTGGGTCCTCGAACGCGACATGGATCGTTTTTACCGCTTTAGGGAACATAGGACACGTTTCATGTGCATGATCGCAGACGGTGACGACGAGATCGAACGGAGTATCGATAACCGTATCGATCACTTTGGAGTGATAATCCTCTCTCCAGTACCCTTTAGATTCCAAAAGCGCTTGCGCGTGAGGATTCACTTTTCCGCTGGCTTTGACCCCTGAACTTTGGGCAAATACACAATCTCCCATTTTTGCATTAATCAAAGCTTCACCCATGATCGAGCGGCAGCTGTTGCCGGTACAGAGGATAAGGACATTTTTCATAATTTACAATCTCCAGTTTCAGATAGTTTAATAAGTGGGGGAAGTTCAATTCCCAAACAGCGGATTTCAGCCAATGCCTCACTACGGAAGCGATCAAGAGGGGAACGGATAGAATAATACGCCCATGTACCGCATCGATCGACCCGTAAAAATCCTCCCTCTTTGAGGATTTTGAGGTGGCGGGATAGGCGTGATTGTATCATCCCGAAACTCTCTTGGAGATCACAGACACAGAGTGCCCCGTGCGTATCCAAAAAGGCGAGGAGTTTGATACGGGTTTCGTCGTTAAGTGATGATACGGTTTCCAGAAAAACATCCATGCATGACCTCCGATTTGTGACAGTGTAACGAAATAAAAATAATATATCAAGATATATTGATATTATGATACAATTTCCCCAATGAAGCTTTCGGAGATGAATATGGTTTTAGCGGTAGGGGTATTTTTAGCGACTTTGGTATTTGTTATATGGCAGCCCAGAGGGTTGCAGATCGGAACGACTGCCGTCGTCGGAGCGTTGATTGCTTTAGTACTGGGAGTCGTCAGTCTAGGTGACGTATGGACGGTAACCTCCATCGTATGGGACGCAACCCTGGCATTTATCGGAATCATACTCCTCTCGATGGTACTCGATGAGATCGGATTTTTTGAATGGGCGGCGCTGAAGATGGCACGGCTCAGCGGCGGAAACGGTCATTTGATGTTTGTCTATATCCTCCTTCTTGGAGCTATCGTATCGGCTTTTTTTGCCAATGACGGTGCAGCATTGATCCTGACCCCCATTGTGCTTGCAAAGATGAAGCATCTTAAATTGAATCCGTTAGCGATGTTCGCTTTTTTGATGGCGGGGGGATTTATCGGCGACAGTGCCTCCAATCCCTTAGTAATCAGTAATCTTACCAATATCGTAACGGCGGGGTATTTTCACCTAGGATTTTGGGAATACGCTAAAACGATGGCTTTGCCGAACCTTCTCAGCATCATCGCATCTATCGCGGTATTATGGGTCTACTTTCGAAAAGAGATTCCGAACCGCATCGATATATCGGAATTGGCAATCCCTGAGTCCGTTATCAAAAATAGGACAA
Organism: Sulfuricurvum sp.; assembly: GCF_041651515.1. Classification (GTDB taxonomy): domain Bacteria; phylum Campylobacterota; class Campylobacteria; order Campylobacterales; family Sulfurimonadaceae; genus Sulfuricurvum. The sequence continues at coordinate 190,769 of NZ_JBAZJF010000001.1, read as the reverse complement.
TGTTCCGCCTCAGCTGGTGGTTTTTAGCTCTTTTAATGATCGGCTATTTTATCGGCGACCGCTATCATCTCCCCGTGTCGCTATTCGCCCTCGGCGGAGCATTGATCTTTCTTGCTATCGCGACCTATTTTAAAGCGACCAAACCGATTATGACGATCAAAGCGGCACCGTGGCAGGTCGTATGGTTCAGTATCGGCCTTTACGTCGTTGTCTACGGTCTTAAAAACGGAGGACTTACGACCTATTTGGCAGGATTGATTACCCAGTTGCAGGCGATGGGTAATGTCTATGCCGTGATCGGTACGGGCTTTCTCTCCGCTATCCTCAGCTCGGTCATGAACAACATGCCCACCATCATGGTGATGGATATCGCAATTGGCGAAGCGGGGAATCATGCACTGGCGTATGCCAATATCATCGGCTGTAATCTCGGACCTAAAATGACCCCGATAGGATCGCTCGCGACCTTGCTGTGGCTTCATGTTCTGGCGCAAAAAGGGGTCAAGATCGGATGGGGTGAGTATATGAAAGTAGGGCTGGTTATTACACCGCCGGTGTTGCTAATAGCATTACTTGGGCTAATTTAAGCCCCCTTCGAAGAATTTTATTTACCTTTATACCGACAATGAATAAATGTTCACACTAACTTCACACTCGTTATGTTAAAGTTTCTATGCCAGTGTTATATATATTAGAATAACTTATTATAAATATAAGACTAAAATATAATTGGTACGCTTTTTGCTTGCTTTTTAAGTGCTTAAAAACACAATTCTTCGAAGGAGGTTATTATGACAATCGGCAGTTCTCTAATGGCATCTCAGTATACGAACTCAAACGTTCAAGCCCAAAGCGGTGCGAGTGGATATGCTAGTCAAGGTGGAGGTGTAGACTTTAGCTCTATGGCTCAACAGTTTATGTCAACAATGGATACGAATAAAAGCGGTTCAGTTGATAAAGCGGAATTCTCTCAAGCAGCGCAAGCATTAGCGCAAAATGCCAATAACAGCAGTAGCAGCAACGTCAATGCCGCATTTGCTAAAATTGATACAAACGGCGATGGTCAAATCAGCTCGGATGAAATGATGGCTGCTTTAAAACAAGCCAGCACTCAAACACAAGGCAAACATCATCACGGTCATCATCATCATTCTTCTGATGCAAGTGCATCTACTGCGACTTCACAATCGACTCAAACAGACTCATCCACTCAAGCGTCAACTATGAGTGATGTACAAAAGTCTTTGTTTAATAAGATTATGGCAACCTACGGTAATTCGGCTCTTTCGCTTTCAACAGGTACATCTGCAACTACTGTAGCTTAACGGATCTGTATTGTATTTGTACAATTTTGAAACGTTTACAACGCCTTGTGAGCTTCATATTGAAGCTCATACCCAATCAGAAGCCGATAATGCGGCTCAAACAATTTTCTTTCATACCAAGCAGTTTGAACATCGCTATAGTTATTTTAGCAAAACTTCCGAGATTTATGCCATTAATCACCGAGAAACAAACACGCTCAATATCAGTGATGAACTGACGGGTATTCTTCAAATGGCGATTTTTTATAAAAGAATTACTCAAGGAGTTTTTGATGTTGCTTTATCTGGCACACTCAAAGCATCATTAAAAGCGCCAACATTTGAAGAGTATACTCAACAACGAAAAGAACTGCTGCAATTTGCTTCGTTGGAACATGTCACTCTTGTAGGAAATTGTCTTAGCTTTTCTAATGATTTTACAAAAATAGATTTAGGCGGTATCGTAAAAGAGTACGCCGTCGATCAAGCGGTATTACAATTGCAATCCTTGGGTATCCCGTCCGCTTTGATTAATTTTGGCGGGGATATTTCTGCTTATGGTAGCTGTCATGATCTCCCTTGGAAAATTGGAATTGAAGATCCGGTTTCATCTGATATGAATTTAATAGAAGTTGAGCTTCACGATCAATCCCTATGTACATCAGGACACTCTAAACGTTACACTACCATTGAAGATCAAAATATTACACATATCGTGGGTGCTTCGCAAAACATTCAGCAATATACGCAAGTGAGTATTATTGCACCTACAACGCTTGATGCCGGGATATGGAGCACTGCGTTACTGATTAATCCAGACCTTAAGCTCCCCCCGCATCTTCAACTCATATACGGATTACAATAAAGATACCATGAAAGTGATTTCAGATTTGAAGATTGTCAATGTGAGCGAAAAGTTCTTGTGAATATACAACCCTAATTGCCTTTTGAAGTACATATAAAATCGGATTTTTTAATACAATGCTTACCGCATATCGGATAGAATTACCCCTTCACTATCTTAATGTGTTCAAAGAGTATGAATGAGAAAAAAATTGCTTCTATCTGAATTTATATGAAAAAGATCTCTTTTTTTGTCCTTATTGTAGGACTCTGCCTCAGCTTGGTATTGAGTTTTTTAGTCCATAAACAAAATCAGAGAACGGTTTTAACCGATTTTCTTGGTCACACTGAGCGCATGACAACCATAATTGTCGATACAATGGATGCCAATAAACAACTGTTGTATGATGGGGTTGGACTTTTTGAAGCAAAAGGTTCGTTAAATCGCTCTGAATGGAAGCGCTATATTGATGCCACAAAGATGGAAAAGCATTACCCCGGCATTCAGGGAATTGGATACAGTGCTGTCCTTCAACCAAACGAATTACAGCACCATATTCAAGATATCCGCGCAGAAGGGTTCTCCGGATATTCGGTTCATCCAGAAGGGAGCCGAGATTTTTATACACCGGTCATATATCTAGAACCCTTTAACGAACGTAATCAACGAGCTTTTGGCTATGACATGTTTACCGAAAGTGTTCGGCGTCAAGCCATAATACAAGCCATAGAGAGTACTCAAGCATCAATGAGTGGAAAAGTGCGGCTTATACAGGAAAACGGTACGGATGAACAAGCGGGGTTGCTGCTGTATGTTCCGCTTTACAAAAAGAATATGCCTCTAACAACCCGACATGAGCGTTGGGCTGCGATTCAGGGGGTTGTTTTTGCGCCACTGCGTACAAAAAAACTTTTTTCCCATGTTTTGAAGAATTCCATTACAGATATTAAGCTTAGAATTTACGATGGAAACAGTACAGATACGGGTACTTTGCTTTTTGATTCATCCCCAAAAGCAAAAATACGAAATGATCTATCTTTTAACAAAACCGTATCCATTAATGGACGTCATTGGATATTGGAGTATTCTGCACTGGAAAATTTTGATCGTGATTATGACGCGCAAGCTTATTTGATTATTTTGATCAGTGGATTTGCAATCAGTTTTTTACTTTACGGTCTTTTAAATTCGCTTGCTCGTACAAAAGAAAAAGCACAATCTTTGGCGGATGCAATGACCAAAGAACTTCATGATAATAAAGAAGAGTTAAGTACCCACAAACGACTGTTCCAAACGATTCTTGATGCAATACCCCATATCATCTTACTTAAAGATCGAGACGGTAAGTTTGTTTATGCCAATCAAACGCTTGCCGATATGTATGGAACTACCTCAGAAGCAATGATGGGAAAAGATGATACGTTTTTTACGGGAGATAAAGAGCAAACCGATATGTTTACAAAATTTATCCAAGAGACCATTGCTTCCGGTAAGACACAAACTTATTATAAAGATGTTAAAAATCCTAAAACAGGAGAAATTCGAAATTATCAGTCCATCAAAAAGCCCATTTCGATTGGATCGGATGGGAATACGAATGTCCTTATTGTCTCAAGCGATTTCACTGAAATGCATGAATTAAATAAGACGATTGCCGATGAACGGCATCGTTATAAAACACTCATGGAGCTAGCATCCGATGGGGTTCATATTCTTGATACAGAGGGAAAACTCATTGAATTTAGCGACTCCTTTGCCAAAATGCTTGGGTATTCCAGAGAGGAAATGAAAGATTTTACGGTTCACAACTGGGAAGCAATGATACCGTCGGATGATCTCATTGCTGTTTTGAATGAATATATGAAAGAACCGGTAACCTTTGAGACAAAGCATCGAAGGAAAGATGGGACGATTCGTGACGTCCAAATTGTTGCCAGTGGTCTTGAAATAGATGGGAAAATGTATCAATATGCATCAGCAAGAGATATTTCTGAACAAAAACGTTATCAAGACAATTTACAAAATATGCTTGAACAAAGTCCTATTGCTGTTCGAATAGTGAAGCAAGGAAAACGCGAAGTTATTTTTGCCAATCAGGCCTATGCACGACTCATTCAATCGGATAAAATATCGGTTATTGGAAAAAATCCGCGTGATTACTATGCAAATAAAAATGAATTTGATGCAATTGTTACTCGACTGGAGAATAACGAAACCATTATTAATAAACTCGTTCAGCTTACTATTAATGGCCAAGCAGTATGGGCACTAGCCTCTTATATCCCTATGGAATTTGATGGAGAAGAGTGTATCCTAGGATGGTTTTATGATATTACTGAGCAGATAAAACTCCAAGAAGAGCTTGTAAAGCAACGTGACTTTGTTGACACAATCTTCGATACAGCAAAAACCATTATGGCCGTTATTGATCAAGATGGACGGATGATCCGTTTTAATAAAATGGGCGAAGAAGTTATGGGGTACTCTCAGGAAGAGGTTGCCAGCGAACCCTTTTTCTGGGCGAGATTTTTATTGCCTGATCAACAAGCAGATGTCATAAAGATGTTTGAGCATGTTCACGAAAATGGAATTAAATCGCGCTATATCAACGATTGGATTGGAAAAGACGGAAAACAGCATACGTTTGATTGGTCTAATTCTCTTATACCCATTCAAAATGGTACGGCACAATATTTAGTAACAATTGGTATCGATATCACGGAACAAAAAAAAGTTCAAGAAAGCTTGAAACAGCAAAAAGAGGAGTTAGAAACCATTTTCAATATTTCACGCGATGGAATCGCTGTTCTCGATCTGGAATCAAGATTTCTTGAGGTAAACGCGGCCTATTTGAATATGACCGGTTTTACGCGCGAAGAGCTCTTGGCAACATCATGTATCGAGCTTAGCACACCGGAAACACGCTTACTCGCCATTGAAGCGATAAATATCGCTCTGAAACAAGGGTTTCTCGATTCTTTTGAAAAAACCTGTATTGTTAAAAATGGAAAACGGGTGACGGTTAGTATGTCGGTATCTTTGATGCCTGATCAACAACGCTTTTTAATCAGTGTCAAAGATATTACACAAATGAAAGAGCATGAGCATCAGCTGGAATATATTGCCCATTATGATCCTTTAACGGGACTTCCAAATCGTATATTACAATCAGACCGTTTGCGCCAATCGATGATGCAGGTAGAACGCCGTGGAGTACATATAGCCATTGTCTATCTTGACCTTGATGGATTTAAAGGGATTAACGACTCTTATGGTCATGCTGCGGGAGATCAGTTATTAATTGAACTGTCGGTGCGGATGAGACAAGGACTTCGTGAGGGGGATACCCTTTCTCGTATTGGAGGAGATGAATTTATAGCAATATTGCCAGACCTCTCTGATACCTCTGCAGCATTGCCTATTATTAATCGATTACTTGAAGCTGCTGCAGAGCCTGTTTTACTTGGAGATTTGCTTGTACATGTATCCGCAAGTATCGGAGTGACTTTTTATCCCCAAAACGATGATATGGATGCCGATCAGTTGATTCGTCAAGCAGATCAGGCTATGTACAAAGCCAAACAATCGGGTAAAAATCACTATCATATTTTCAATCCGGAAGATGATACTGTAAGTATGTTATGAAAATCTAACGGGTGTCAACAAGGCTCATTGATAGAATAAAACTAATGATTTCTTCATTTAGGACAGGTATGATTGTCCCTTAAAAAATTTTTGAATTTTTAAGGGATAATCATGCGTTTTATCTGGCTTCAGATTCTGGCACTTCCTCTTTTGGCTGCCCCTTACACTATGGGCGAGTTGATGGATCATGCGGTTCAAAACGACGCTTCCTTGAAAGCGGATCGTGAGATATTACAGCAATATTTTTATCAAAAAGAGTCGGTAAAACTCTGGGACAATCCTGAACTGTCTCTCTCCTATACGAATACCAAACCGGAAGGGATTGAGCGAAAAAACGAATATGGTATCGCTGTTATACAATCGATTCAAAAGCCTGCCCTCCGATCGGCTAAACAGCGACTATTGGATGCAAAAATACTGCAACTCAATGCGCTTATTTCCCAAAAAGAGAATGAAATAAATGGGAATGTACGGCAAAAAACGTACCTCTATACGATCGCCTCTATGATGTCTGATAAAGCGGATGAGACACTCTCTTTGGCCTCTGCCTTACGTCAAAAAGGGGAAAAAAAGTTTCAGCAAGGGGCCATTTCCAAAGTGGATCTGCTTAAACTGAAAGTTGAAGAAGAGAAAGTTGCCCAAGAGGCAAAAACGGCATTAATGAAGCGTGACATTGCCGTGCAGACACTTGCCGCGAGCGCACGGTTAGCTACAAGTGTTGAACTCACTCACCCCAATCTTCCGCAACCGCTTCCTAATGATTTTGAGATTGTACTGGATACTTTGCCGATGTTGTCGTATTTTAAAGCGGCCAATGATGAATACCGTGCCGAAAAAGAGGTAGCTATTGAATCGGTTATTCCGGGATTTAAAGCAGGATTGGGATATCAGGAGATGTACGATCAGAAAGCGCTAATCGCTTCGGTGTCGATTCCGATCCCAATCTTGCATCGCAATGAACCACTTATTAAAAATGCTGAAAGCAAATTGGCAGAAAATAACCTCCGCGAACAGGCATACCGCTATGAAACAGGACAAAAAATTATCCGGTATCAGCAGATGCTTCGTTCGCTTTCGATGCTAATGGTGTCTCAGCAGGGGGTTATCACTCAGGCAAAAGAGATGGAATCCATGGCTCAAAAAAGTTATGACGAGGGATATGGGACATTGCTTGAACTCATTGATGCCCGTCGTGTCCTTTTAACCAATCAAAAAGAGCTGTATACCACCCTCGAAAATTATTACGACACACTCGGCGAAATACAAAAAATTATCCCCCCCATTGAGGAAACAAAATGAAAAAATTACTAATTATCCCACTTGCCGGAGCTATCATTGCCCTAAGCGGGAATGAAATCATCCTCACATCGAAGCAAATAGCCGATATTGGGATTGTTACAGCACCGCTCACAACAAGTGAAACCCTCTCTCAGTCGAATCTTCCGGCAACCGTTGTCATTCCGCCGCGTCAGCTCTCCATTGCGTCATCCATGCAAGGCGGGGTCGTCCAAAAAGTTTTTGTCGGTGTCGGCGATACGATACGAGCAGGGCAAACGGTCGCTTTGGTCTCCTCTACGGAGGGGCTGACCTTGCAGCGTGAGTATTTGCAAACGGCATCGCGGCTGAGTCGATTGGAATCTCTCGTAAAAAAAGATGAAACACTCTATAAAGAGGGGATTATTTCCGAACGCGAATTTCTCAAAAGCAAACAGGAAACAGCGCTTCTCTCAACCGAACTGGCTGAAAAGAGGGGGATGATGAAAATGATGGGGGTTTCTCCTTCGAATACGGGGACATTGAATACCACCAGCGCGGTAAAAGCACCCATCAACGGAATCGTTCTTGAGCAGTCTGCCATCATCGGTCAAAAAATTGATGCGATGAGCCCGATTTACAAGATTGCCGATCTCTCAACCTTGTGGATTGAGATACAAACTCCCGCATCCATTGCTAAGAGCATCAAAGTCGGAGATATGATTCGGACCAATTTGGGGGCAATGGCCAAAGTGATAAAAATATCAAGTGGTGTTGAACTCCAAAATCAGTCGGTCATCATCCGCGCTGTAATCACTGCAGGCAAAGAACTGGTTCGTCCCGGACAGTTTGTTCAGGCTGCAGTCCAAACACCCAGCGTCAGAAGTATCGTCGTCCCCAAAAATGGGTTGATCCGCAACAAAGGGGAGAATATTGTGTTTGTCAAAACATCCAGAGGCTTTTCACCGATCAGCGTTAAGATTCTGAAAGAGGAGTGTACAACCTTTATTATTTCGGGGCCACTTAAAGGAAACGAACAGATTGCTATACGGGGAATTATACCGCTTAAAGGGATCTGGCTTGGCGGCAAGGGTAATTCAAAATGAATAAACTGATTTCTCTGGCACTGACTCAGCGTGTTCTTGTCTTTGTCGCAATGATCATGCTTCTAGTGGGTGGATATACCGCTTTTAAAAAGCTCCCGTTTGACGCTTTTCCTGAAGTCTCTTCTCCTCAGGTTAAAATCATTATGAAAGCACCGGGAATGACTCCCGAAGAGGTCGAAACCCGCATTATTGCCCCTATCGAGACGGAGATGTTGGGGATACCAAACCAAAAACTTCTCCGTTCTACTGCCAAATACGGTATATCCGATATAACTATCGATTTTAAAGAGGGGACCGATATTTATTGGGCACGCGCTCAAATCAGTGAAAAACTAAACGGTATGATGGGTTCTCTCCCCGCGTCAGCCAGTGGCGGTTTAGCCCCTATTACGACCCCGCTCGGTGAAATATTTATGTTTACCGTAGAAGGAAACCTTACCCTTGCCGAAAAACGGACGCTGCTTGATTGGACGATTCGGCCGATTTTGCGAACGATCCCGGGAGTAGCCGATTTTAACAGCCTTGGCGGTGAAGTCAAAAGTTATTTGGTTAAACCGAATTACTCGATACTGGGACCTCTCGGTATATCGGTCAAAGAGATTGAGACTGCGCTAAAATCGAATAATAAAAATGACGGTGCCGGACGGATACATGAGGGGGAAGAGGCATTTTTGGTTCGTTCGGAGGGGAATATAAAAAACCTCGATGATATTCGCTCTATTGTCCTGCGAAATACGGATGGTCGAATTGTCCGTGTCGGAGATGTTGCTGTCGTAGAATTTGATAAACTCACTCGAAGCGGTTTTATGACTAAAAATGGGATAAGTGAGACGGTGGCAGGACAAGTGTTATCACTCAAAGGGGCAAATGCTCGGGATATTACGGCAGAGGTTAAAGAGAAGCTTTCAGCGATCAAACTTCCTAAAGGGGTGAGTCTTGATGTTTATTATGACCGAAGTAATCTTGTAGACAAGTCTATTTATACGGTCTCTAAAGCTCTGATTGAGGCGGTTGTCCTTGTTCTTATTCTTTTATTGCTTTTCTTGGGTGATTTTCGTGCGGCGATTACGGTCGCAGTGATGGTTCCTATGGCAGTATTGGCTACGTTTATACTGATTCGTCAATTCGGTATGTCGGCTAATCTTATGAGTCTTGGGGGGCTTACCATTGCTATCGGGATGCTGGTTGACTCAGGGATTGTTGTCGTTGAAAATATTATCGGACATTTGGGACAATCTCATGGCAAAAATATCCCTAAACTGCATATTATTTATCGAGCGACCAAAGAGGTTTCCACTCCGGTGGTATCAGGGATTATAATTATCGCGATGGTCTTTTTACCGCTGATGTCACTCGAAGGGATCGAGGGTAAAATGTTTATCCCTGTCGCCTTGACTATCATCTTTGCATTGCTGGCATCTTTGATACTCTCCATGACCGTTATCCCTGTTCTGGCTTCCGTCTTTCTCAAAGTAGAGGATGATCATGAGTCATGGCTTGTTCGTAAACTGATGGCACTGTATTCTCCTGCACTGGTTTGGGCACTGGCTAACGGCCGAAAAGTGACATTGGGGGCGATTGGGGCACTTTTCCTTGCCGGTCTACTGTATACTCAAATCGGTAAGACGTTTATGCCGACGCTTGATGAGGGCGATGTTGTCATTAGCTTTGAAACCATCCCCTCTGTCAATATTGACGCATCCAAAGAGCTGATACTTCGTATTGAAAAAAAGATGATGGAACGTATACCTGAAATAAAGACGATCGTTGCCCGTACCGGTTCCGATGAATTGGGACTTGATCCTATGGGATTGGGGCAAAGCGATGCTTTTTTTGTGCTTAAACCTATGAATGAATGGCGGGTACACGATAAAGAGTGGATTTTAAATGAGATGCGTCAAGTTGTCGTAGGCTTTCCCGGAGTTACCTTTAGTTTTGGGCAGCCTATCGAGATGAGGATTTCTGAAATGCTTACGGGTGTTCGCGGTGATGTGGCGCTCAAGATATTCGGGACAGATCTGACTAAACTAAACCAAATAGCCTTGCAAATTCAAGATATATTGAAAAAAACGGATGGAAGTATCGATGTATTGACGCCGATAAATGAAGGGATGCAGTATCTTCGAATCGATATTGATCGTCTTGCTGTTGGAAATTTTGGATTGAGTGTGGATGAAGTTCAAGAGTTACTCAAGACGGCGTTGGAGGGGAGCCAAATTGGAATTGTCATTCAAGAGGGGCGTCGCAGCCCTGTTATTGTACGAGGAGAAAATAACTTTCGTGATTCGGTTAGTGCTTTCAGTAATATGCTTATCGCTCTCCCGAACGGTAAAAGCGTCCCTTTAAGTGCTTTGGCTAAAATAGAGCGGATCGAAGGGCCTGTATTGATTAATCGCGAAAGCGGCATGAGGATGTCGGTGATTCGCAGTAATGTTCAAGGTCGGGATCTCGTCAGTTTTGTCGAAGAAGCCAAAGCCAAAGTAGCTAAAGAGGTTGATCTTCCGGATGGATATTATCTCAAGTGGGGCGGGGAATTTGAAAATCAGCAACGCGCTGCGGCACGACTCGCCATCGTTGTTCCCATAGCGATTGCTTTTATCTTTTTGCTCCTCTTTATTACCTTTGGTTCTATGAAACAGGCTGGACTTGTTTTGACTAATATTCCTTTTGCTATGATTGGTGGAGTGGTTGCATTATGGTTATCAGGCGAATATCTATCGGTTCCGGCATCCGTGGGTTTCATTGCATTATTAGGAATCGCTGTTTTGAATGGTGTTGTAATGGTCACCTATTTTAACCAGCTGCGCTCACTGGGACACTCCATACACGTGGTGGTGGTCGAAGGGGCTAAACGACGATTTAGACCGGTTATGATGACGGCGAGTATTGCCGCCTTTGGACTTGTACCTTTGCTCTTTGCTACGGGGCCGGGATCGGAGATCCAGAAACCTTTGGCTATTGTTGTTATCGGAGGATTGATTACATCAACCCTATTGACACTGATTCTTCTGCCGATTTTTTATCGATGGCTGGAATCGACCCAAACTGAAAAAGAGGAGCTTGCATGAGTGAAACACGCCAGCTTATGACCATCGTCATCACACCGGACATTGAAGATATCGTTGTCGATTGGCTCCTTGATCGACCTGAAATCGAGCGATTTAACTCCTATCAAGTTAAATCATACAACAAAGAGCACTCAAGCTACACTGCGATAGAAAAGGTGACGGGATGGAAACGTAAGATTGCCATACGGGTTTTATTTCCTACCGAAATTATCCCTGAAATCATTCGGCAGATGAAAGTCGAATTCGCAAATTCAGGTATTTACTATCGCATTACCCCATTTTTTGATGATGGTGTTATCTGATTATGCGAATATTGATTGTTGAAGACGACCCTGATCTTCGGGAGCTTTTGGAGTCAATACTTTCGGCTAAATACACGGTGGACGCCGTAGGCGATTCCGCCGTTGCTGTGGAATACATCGATGCTTACCGTTACAGTGTTATTTTGATCGATCGGAATCTGCTGGGGAGTGATGTCGGATTGCGTCTTATTCCTCCCAGTAAAGCAAAAAATCCGCATTGCGGTATTTTGGTTATGAGTGCTTACGGCAGCGCCGAGGATAAAATCGAAGGACTTAATCAGGGGGCAGATGATTACATCGAAAAACCGTTTGATATCGGTGAACTGCTTGCCCGAATCAATGCTCTTTCACGCCGCTTTGCACCCTCTCAGTTAGTATGGGACGGAGTCAGTATTGATATCACTACGCGGCAGGTTACTCTCAATGCCCAAGCCGTTATCTTGACAAAAAAAGAAGATGCTCTCCTTTTTACCCTGTTAGGACGGCTAGGGCATATCGTTTCTCGCGATGAAATTATCGACAGTATTTATGAACATCCCGGAGATGTTGCGTCAAACACGATCGATGTGCTGATTAACAGCCTCCGAAAAAAATTGAGTCCGGAATTGATAAAAACCATAAAAACCCGAGGATACATGATTGAACACCCTTAAGAGTAAAATCATCGCTTTTTTTCTTGTTACAGCATTTATGATTTTTTCATCTCTCGCTGTTTTGATCCTCAAAATGGAACGGCAAGACCGGATCGAAGAGTTAAACACTTTGCTCTATCATATATCCTCCGAAATCACAGCAGAGTATCTTGATCTCTCTAACCCTGTCGCCGATCTTAGCTACCTTCAGGGGATCGATACCGTACGCACTCTGAGCGCCGATAACGCTATCAGTAATCCACTGTTTGAGATTATTTCCAATCCATCACAGCAAAAAAAGAGTAATGATCGTATTTCGGTCATCTCGAAACTTTCGAACGGATACTATTTTGTGGTTAGCAGTGATACCCATCTTATTGACAAAAATCTTGGACATTTGACGGTTAAACTCTATCTCTCTTTTTTTGGTGCGTTGAGCTTGTTAACCCTCTTGTTTTATCTTATATTGCGGAAATTGCTAGAACCGATGGAAGAGCTGGTCCGTGCTTGTGATACGATTGATTTAGAAGGGCATCCTGAGCATTTGCCAATCTCATCTGCGAGTATTGAAATTCAGAGGCTTGGTTCTGCTTTGCAGAGTTTGGTCGATAAAGTAGCATTTTTTCGAGATAAAGAGCGCGATATGTTCAAAGAAGCCGCCCATCAGATCAAAACCCCTATGGCAATTTTGAAGGCGCGATTGGATCACTATTCGCTTGATCCATCGGCTGATAAGGAAAAATTTCTGATTCAAGCAAACGGTGATATCGCAAAACTTCTGAAATATCTCAAAGAGCTGCTTCTGGTCCATCAAAGCCAAATATCTAAAAATGAATCCGCTGAGCGTATCGATATGGCAAATCTCATTTCAGGTATAACGACGTATGCCGCCCCATTATTGCAACGCAAAGAGCAGTCTGTTATTTTGGAAACCGAGTCAACCTTTTCGGTTACAACGTATCGAAATTCTCTGATGAAACTTATTTTAACCATTTTAGAAAATTGTATCAATCACGCTCCCACCGGATCTTCGATCACGATAACCTTGAGTGCATCCGACTCTAAAATCACTTTTGCTAATAGAATATCAAACCACCATATGCCGACACTGTTTAATTCCAATCTCGGACTTAAAATAATCCGAGAACTCTCTACCTCACTAAATATAAGTGTTACGGTGGAAGAGTCAGATACCGTTTTTCTTCTCTCTCTTAAGTTAAAATAGCAAACTGTTTTAGGGTAAGGATCACAATGGCTTCATCAAAATATGCTACACAACGACTTATCGGGTTTGGTGCTACTTTGATGGTTTCGGCAGGAATAAGCGTTTCTTGCAGTGCAGAGAGCCTTGAAGATGTTTTTAAGAAGGGGAAAGTGAGCGGTCAGCTTCGAGCCTTCTGGAATGACGGACAGCGAGAATTGAAGGTTGATCGTACGGCTCTTACCGTCGGGGGGATACTCTCCTATCAGACAGCACCGATTGCAGGGATTAATGCCGGGGTTTCATTTTATTCGAGCAACGGTATCACTTCACTGACGCATATGCCCGAGTCGGGGCAGACCCATAACCTCAATCTCGATGGCAGTTCTATTAACACCCTTGGCGAAGCCTATCTCCAATATAAAGGGGAGGATACCTTGATCATATACGGGCGGCAGCGGCTTGATTTTCCATTGGCCAATGATTATTACAACCGGATGCTCCCTAATACTTTTGAAGCATTGTATATTGAGAATCGTTCACTCACCAACACCCTTTTCAAAGCCGCATATATTACGGGCTGGAAGTACAAGGCCGACGACACCTTTCGCTCTGCGACCTATGCGCTTGGAGTCGACAGTGACATCGTGGTATTAGGAACAATTTACACTCCGACCCCTTCGCTAAAATTCGAAGTATATGATACCTATGTGGCAGACGTGTTACACTCTCCCTATCTGCAATTTACCGACAATGCGATCTGGATCTCTTCGGGCGGGATTAAACTTTCCGGAGCTGTACAGTACATGCGTGAAAACAGTGTCGGGTTAAATGCGGCAGGAGAAATGAATACCTATCTCCTGGGAGGCAAGTTCATCGTAACGAAAGGGGAGTGGAGTCTGAGAACTCTGTATACTCGCATCGGCAATCAAACCTTGCAAGGGACGGGGGGACGTACTGAAAAAATGGGATGGGGCAAATTTGTTACTTTCACCGATTTGCAGATTGACGGGGAAGGGATCAATGCCGATGCAAAAGCCTACGGAGCAATTATTACCTATCGTCCGTTGCCTACGTTTGAAATTTCGGCTAAATACATGTATATTGACCAAAACGACGCGGTACAGTCGAATCCCTCGTCGATCACCCTCAATCCCCGTCCTGACTCGAATGAATACAATATTGATGCAACCTATCAACCGCGTAAAGCGTTTCGTCTGCGGACTAGGTTTGCGCGGATCGATTACGACAGCGGTAGTACGGATCTTTATAAGCGACAGGCGTACGATGAGACGAACATCCGCATCATCGCCGATTATCTGTTTTAGTTATACGCGCGTAGTGTTTCGTGTCTAAAGAGATGATATATTTGTTAATATAGGATAATCCCAAAACAGTTGTACTCTTCTTTGTATCGATAGTGGAGTCTAAAACCATGTTTTTTAATGATCGAATCGGTAATGTAAAGCCCTAATCCTAAACCCACCGATGAGTTCTCATATGGACGGTTAAACGGCTTGGAAAAGGTTTGATTTTCGACGGGAAGCGGTTCCCCGATACTGCAAATGGTAATTTCATTGGTGCTAATATTCAATATAGGTTTTCCTACTGAATATTTCAGAGCATTATCGAGAAGATTTTTTAGAACAATGGTAAAAAGCTCGAAATCGACTTTGACAATGAGTTGGGACTTTTCCCCCTTGATGCAGATACTCTCTTTATTGCACAGCAGCACATCGCAGGCATGATCGATTAAATCAACAAAGCGGTACTCTTGAAGATTTAATTTCCACTCACCGCTGCTAAATTGCTCCATTTTTGCAAACTCTCCCAGCAGATAATCCATTCGCTCAAATATATGTTTAAGTCGCTCTTGATCCGATGAGGGTGTTAAGCAATCAGTAGTGAGAGAACCTTTCATAATCGGCGTTTTGAGCTCGTGCAGAATGTTGCGTAAAAAGAGGGACCGAGCCTCACGCATTGCGGAGATTTTTTCGAGTGTGAGATTAAATTCGTGGGTTATTTGGGAAATCTCATCTTGGCCGCTAATCGGAAGATCCAGATGTGGATCGCCCTCTTTAAAGGCGATAATGGAGTTTTTAAGTCGGTGTAGAGGTAGAAGTTTGCGGAGTAGATAGCCGAAGAAAAGTAAAATGAGACTGTCGATAGCGATCAAAATGATCCAAAACATCATTAGAGAATGGGGCTGAATATCTTCCAATACCACGGATCGAAAGTGTCTCATCTCCTGTGGCGGCGGTAGTTTGAATCCAAATCGTTGGAAAGAAGGTGGTGGTGGCGGTCGAAAATTGACAAAAAAAGTGTGTCCCTCATACTCAATCATTTTTCCGAAGGGAAGAGATATGACGGTTGTCCCCTTAGACAATAGTATATTCGAAGATAGACTTGAGGGGTGAATCATCAGTTGTGACAATTCGGCGGAAAAATCATGCTGATTGTGGTGAAATAATCGATCTGCCAAGAGAAATCGACGTATTTGCTCTACCTCGTGTTGTTTGGAAAAGTGTTGATATGCTATCCAAAAGAGGCCGTTGATAAGAGCAAAAATAAGGATGAAGAAGAGGGTGATCAGCCGGATAATGGAGTGCTTATTCATTGATAAATTTGTATCCTACCCCGCGTACCGAGACTATGTAGCGTGGGTTTTTAGGATCATCCCCAATTTTTTGGCGTATACGTCCCATGATGACATCAATGCTTTTCAGACTGCTTTCGTATCGGATAGAGCCGATATTGAGAAGGAGTTCTTCACGTGAAATAACGTAACGATCTTTTTTAATCATATAGGTGACAATATCGTATTCTGCTTGGGTAAGATGCAACACAACAGCATCACGTGAAATTTCATGACGCTCTTCATCGATTTCAAAAGGAGTTGATTTTTTGGGCAATGCCGGATGGATACGACGCATAATTGCATCAATACGGAAGATAAGCTCTTGTGGATCATAAGGTTTGGGGAGATAATCATCCGCACCGCGCGAAAAGCCCATCATTTTATCCCGTAAATCAGAACGCGCAGAGGATATGATGATGGGGATAGGGCTCTCTTGGCGTATAAGGCGGCATATCTCCATCCCGTCCATCTGAGGTAAAGAGAGGTCCAGCACTAAAAGGTCAAATGAAGTCGTTTGAAAAAGGCTAAGTCCCTCTAGCGGAGTAAGAACAACAGTTACATCAATGTCATCTTTATGAAGACGTGATTTTAACAATTGTCCTAATTCAATATCATCTTCAATCATTAAAACATTAACCATGATTCGATTATATCGGGGGATAAGTAAATAGAAAGTAACATGCCCTGAAGGGCATGTAAAATTATGCACTAACGCTTAAAAGCGAAGTTGAACTCGTAGAAGAGGGATTGTTCCCGTAGTAGGAGAGAATATTTTTGAGCATAAAGTCGCTCAATTTTTGAGATGAGGTATCCGTTTGCGACGTTGATGAAGCAGTTGAAGAACCTGATGTTGATGTCGTGCCGCTATTTTTACCGGACGAATCGGTTTTTGAATTCTCTAACGATGTCAACAGCTCATCGATGCTAACTGTACCGTCTTTGTTGGTATCCAATGCAGAGAAAAGCTTGCTACTTGTCGAAGTACTTGACGTGCTGTTAGAGCTGTCCGATGATGCAGAGGAAGAATCGCTTGGCGGAGGAGGTGGCATTCCGCCCAGAGGTGGCATACTGCCGTCTTTTCCTTGCGGCGGTTTCATGTTTTTAAGTGCCGCCATCAGCTCATCCGTACTTAAACTGCCATCACTGTTGGTATCGAGCTTATTGAAAGCATCGGTAGTACTGGTACTGCTGCTAGTACTCGTTGAACTATTATTGTTGCTAGAGTTAGATGCTAGGGCTTGCGCCGCAGCACTAAATTCGGCTGAATCGATTGAACCGCTGTTATTGGTGTCCATCGAGCTCAGTAACTTTTTAGCCAAATCTTCAAAACTCGGTTTGTCCGTTTGTTTCGATGAAGATGTCCCGGAAGAACTGTAAGACGAATACGCACTGCTGTAGTTGGAACTAACGGTCATGACATACTCCTTATCGGGTGTAGCAAGAAAATTTTCTTACTCAACCAAAATAATAAGGGTTCTATAGTAACTAATGGGTAACATCGAGTGAGGTTTTGTATTAATCTTTAATAACGTCAAAATCGGCAGGGATCGTCGGTTTAAAACGAGAGGACTCGATAGGTTTATTTTGAGAAGGGTTGAGAAATTTGATGCTCACACGGTTGTCATATCCGTCGGTATAACTGATACTGTTCAATAAATCATTTTTGAATACGATATTATAGGTTTGCCCTTTGACTACAGCGGCGTAGCGCTCATCATCAAGCCGTTTGGCTTTTTGGATGATTTGTAAAAAATCGATCTCGTTATCGAGGGTACGCAACGTAACTTGCTCAATTTGAGGTTCGATGACCGTGACCTTTTGAGCGTTGACATAAACACTTTTTTGGATCGGTTTTTGATAAACCCACAAAGCACTTTGCGGTTTGGCTGCCCACAGCTCACCGCTGTATCGGATCGTTTTACCGTTATCGTCGACAATCGATTGTTCAAAACGAGAATTGAATGAGTTGATATTTATGGGTGCAGCAAAAAGGGATGCGGCAATCAGAGTACTAAAGAGAAAAAAACGCACATAATTTCCTTGAAGAATGAATTAAGACATTGTATCTAATCGTCATTAACCAAAACCATAGATTTCGTATGCTAAAATCAGCGACTTTTTCAATACTGTTCATAATGAAGGCTTTTAATGCTCCAATCACTCGTCGGAAAAATTTTCGGTACCAAGAATGATCGCGAAATCAAAAAATATATTAAACGTGTAGCTCAAATCAATGCACAAGAATCCCATTTTAGCGCATTAAGCGATGAAGAACTCCAAAATGCGTTTACTGCTCTAAAAGAGTCTGTCCGAAATAATACCAAAACATTGGATGACGTTTTAGTCGATTCATTTGCAATTACCCGTGAGGCGAGTAAGCGTGTCCTTGGGATGCGTCATTTTGACGTTCAGCTCATCGGAGGGATGGTACTGCACGAAGGGCGTATCGCCGAAATGAAAACGGGGGAGGGTAAAACGCTTGTTGCTACCTTAGCCGTTACCTTAAATGCGATGAGCGGTCATGGCGTTCATGTTGTTACCGTCAATGATTATCTTGCTGAGCGTGACGGTGCACAGATGTCTGAATTGTATGGCTTTTTGGGCTATGACACCGGGATTATTCTAGAAGGGGGCTACGATCCGGTCAATAAACGTGCTCAATATGCGGCTGACATTACTTATGGAACCAATAATGAATTCGGATTTGATTATCTTCGTGACAATATGACCTACTCTAAAGAGCATATGGTTCAGCGCGCCCACTCTTTTGTTATCGTCGATGAGGTGGACTCGATTCTGATCGATGAGGCGCGAACGCCGCTTATTATCTCCGGTCCTACCAACCGTACATTGGAAAACTACACCAGAGCCGATGCAGTTGCCAAAGCATTGATCCGTGATGAGCACTTTACCGTGGATGAAAAAGATCGCCTTATTCTCATCACCGAAGAGGGATTCGGACGTGCCGAAGAGCTTTTTGGCGTGGATAATCTTTACAGCATCGAAAACTCTGCCCTTTCGCATCACCTCGATCAGGCATTGAAAGCCAACTATATTTTTGAAGTGGACGTCGATTACGTAATTCAAGACAATCAAGTGGTTATCGTCGATGAATTCACGGGACGACTCTCTGAGGGGCGACGTTATTCAGAAGGGCTGCATCAGGCACTGGAGGCCAAAGAGGGTGTCATCATTAAAGAAGAGACGCAGACCCTCGCTGATATTACGTTCCAAAACTATTTTAGAATGTATAAGAAAATCGGGGGTATGACGGGTACGGCGCAAACCGAAGCGACCGAATTCTCTCAAATTTATAATCTTGACGTTATCTCAATCCCTACCAATGTTCCGGTCATCCGTAAAGATTTGAATGATTTGATCTACAAAACCGAAGCGGAAAAATTTGCTGCAGTTATTGCAAAAATTCGAGAACTGCATGCAGTCGGTCAGCCTATTCTTATTGGTACCGCATCGATTGAAAAATCGGAAAAGCTTCATGAGCTGATCAAAGGGGAAAAAATTCCTCATACGGTACTTAATGCGAAAAATCATGCCCAAGAAGGGGAGATTATCAAAAATGCGGGTCAAATCGGGGCTATTACGATTGCCACCAATATGGCAGGACGCGGGGTCGATATCAAGGTAAGTGACGAAGTAAAAGCGCTTGGAGGACTTTATATCCTCGGTACCGAGCGCCACGAGAACCGTCGTATTGACAACCAGTTACGCGGACGCGCCGGTCGTCAGGGTGATCCGGGAACCAGTCAGTTTTATCTCTCATTGGAAGATAATTTACTTCGCATTTTCGGTTCGGATAAGATCAAATCGATCATGGAGCGTCTCGGTGTCGAAGACGGGGAGTACATTGAATCGGCAATGGTGACCCGTGCCGTTGAAAAAGCGCAGAAAAAAGTCGAAAATATGCATTTTGAAGGGCGTAAACATATTGTAGAATACGATGATGTTGCCAATGAACAGCGTAAAATCGTTTATAAGTTCCGTGGTGAACTTCTCGATCCTGAATATCATATTACGGATAAAATTGATTTGATTCGCAGCCAATATGTGGATCGAACTCTCGCAAATTGCGGTATTTTTGAAGGTATCTCGGAAGATGAAATCGATCTTGAACGTCTTGTATTGATGGTAAAAGAAGAGATGAATGCGGACATAGACCTCTCTGTCTTTGTGGAAAAAACCGTTTCATCGATCAATGAAACGTTACTTGCTGCCTTAAAACTTCAGTATGATGAAAAAATGTCGGTGGTTGATGATGCATTGCGTTCTAATATTGAGCGTGAGATCTATCTTAAAACCCTTGATACCGCATGGCGAGAGCACCTCTATCAGATGGACAGTATGAAAACGGGTATCCGTTTGCGTGCCTACAATCAAAAAGATCCTCTTGTCGAGTATAAAAAAGAGAGTTTTAATCTCTTTAGTGAACTGGTAGAGACCATTAAATACGACACGATAAAAACTCTCCACGTTATCCGTTTCAAAGTGGATAGTGCTGAAGAGGAAGCTGAAGCATTCGCACGACAATTAGAGATCGAGAAAAAACAAGAGGCATATCAAATGTCTTTGAATCATTCCGATCATGAAGCCGAAGAGAAAAAAATCTCCCGTAATGATGATTGCCCGTGCGGAAGCGGCTTGAAATTTAAAAATTGCTGCGGCAAATCGGGACCTAAAAAAGGGGTATTTGCCTCTTGAATATCGTCCCTTATCTTGTTAAGCGATTTTTGCGCTTTGACAAAGAGCAGCCTTTCATCTTCCTCTCGGCACTTCTTGCCTTTTCCGGCATTGCCCTTGGGGTGATGGTTCTTATTATTGCTATGGCCCTCATGAATGGGTTTGATAATGAGTTCAAGAAAAAACTCACTGTTATGAATTATCCCCTCACCATTCAGCCAAAATTTTACGGTACGGCTAATACAGATTTACTCAATGATCTCCGTTCCAGATTTCCCGAACTTTCCTTTAGCCCTTATGTCACCTCTGCTGTCCTTTCACGCGGCGGCGATCAGATGGAAGGGGGATATCTCTTCGGCGTCGATTTCAATGCGGAGGCTGCTGTCAACTCTGTCGTCAAAGAAGGATTAAAAGGGGGTGTTCCTGAGGGATTTGAAGTGATGGTTGGAAAGAGCTTACAAGAAGAATTTCTTCTCAAAAAAGGGGATAAGCTTACCTATATTTTTACCCAGATGGAGCCGGGCGGTTTGGCACTTACACCAAAAATCAAGCGGTTTAAAGAGGTATCGACCTTTAACTCCGGTTTGAGTGCGTACGACAAAGGATTCTCCTATACCTCTTTGGACGCGTTACAGCGAATCTTGGGGATACCTTCAAATCTCTATGACGGCATTCATGTCCACTCTCCTAATCCGGAAGCCGATATCAAACGTATATCTGCTGTTTTACCCGATACAGTATCAATTCGGGGATGGTGGGAAGATAACGGTAATTTCTTTGCCGCTCTCAAAATGGAAAAAATGTCGCTCTTTATCGTGCTGATGCTTATTATTCTCATCGCCGCGATCAATATCATCTCCTCGCTTCTGATGACGGTTATGAATCGCCGTAGCGAAATTGCCCTCCTTGTTTCACTGGGGGCATCCAAAGAAGAAGTAAAGAAAATCTTTTTGGTTTTGGGGATCGTGATCGGAATTTTGGGTATTGCAACGGGGACAATTCTCGGTCTTTTTGGAATTTGGGTACTCAGTACATTCCAAATCATTTCACTCCCTGCCGATGTCTATCCCACCTCTACGCTCCCCCTTGATTTGAGTATGGTTGACTTCTTTTCGATCATTATCGGTGCCTTCGTGATCGTATTGCTTTCCGCTTGGTATCCGGCGAAAAAAGCTTCAGAAGTGGACGTACTTACCGTTCTTCGAAACGAATAAAGGATGTTTATGTCACCCTGGCTCGCTATGCTCATCCCCGCTGTTGTCGCCTCACTCGGCGGCGTACTGGCTATTTTTTGGAACCCTTCGCATCATGCCCGCAGCCTTATTCAGCATTTTGCTGCAGGGGTAGTCTTAGCTGCTTTAGCGGTGGAAGTCTTACCCGAATTGGGACGCGAACATGCCCCCGCATGGGTTTTAATCAGCGCTTTTACGATCGGCGGAATTCTCATGTATATCATGAAGCTGTGGAGTATACGATTAGAGGAAAAAACTGAACATCTGGGTGACAACGCTTTTAATTACGGTCTCATTGCCGCGACGTTTATCGATGTAGCCGTAGACGGTTTTATTATCGGGGCTGGATTCGCAGCAGGGGGAAGTACGGGATTGATCTTAGCCCTCGGCTTATCGGTAGAGCTGCTCTTCCTAGGGCTCTCCTTGGTATCAGAGACGATCAAAGGGTGGCGCGTTGTTATTATGACGCTATTGCTCGCGGGTGTGGTACTCAGCTGTACCTTATTGGGCAACTATCTGTTGGCGGGGGCTTCGACGAGTGTTATTAGTGCTATCTTAGCCTTCGGTGTTGCAGCGCTGCTTTATCTGGTCACCGACGAGCTTTTGGTAGAAGCGCACGTTATCGAGGAAAAACCCTCTTCAACCCTTTGGCTCTTCGCCGGATTTCTCGTCTTTTGGAGCATTCAGCTTTTTAGCGGAGAATAATTACTTTTTCTTTTCGTCCGGTATCATCCATAAAAAGGGATAGACCAGCGTCCGTTTGAGAATATTGAACGGTGCGGTCACGATCTCTTTGGCAATTGCTGTTTCTACTTTTGGATCATCCAATTTCCCGTTGATTGTTACCGTAGTTGATATGGAGCCGTCCTCTCCGAAGAGGATGTATCCCACCATCGGTACTTTGGAAAGCTTTGCCCCTAAATCGGTTTTAAGGGTTAATGTACCAAGAAGTGTTTGGGTATTGATATTGGCATGACCCTCTCCCAAAATTTTCATTTCAGGAGAGTTGAGGGTAAAATTATCGACATTTAGTATCCCTTTGTTGTAAGAATAATGGGCATAGCCCTCTTTGACCGGTAGCCCTTGCGTATTGTAGTTTGGAAGTGAAAAGGTTGCCAGGGAAGGGATTGTGTTCACAAACGCCAAAACATTGTTTAGGACTTTATAATCTTTCAGAATGGTATTTTCGACACGCATAATGCCATCAAATGAATCACTATCTCCTTTGGCCTGAAAAGAGAAGCTTCCTCCCTTAAAATCACTAAACATAAAGAGATGCTCCATAAATGTGTCATTAAACTCGTGTCCGTCTATATAAAAAAATCCGTCACGCATTTTAAGGGTAGCTGAGCCTTGCATATGGTGGAGTGTTGCATCCAAATCATCGTTGTGTAAAGTCGCATCAAGGGTATCCGCAACGATTTTACGCCCTTTCATCAGGTAGAGATAGGTGTCAGTTCCGTTGATATGAATGGGGAGTGAAGTGGAAGATTGATTCGAATCCATTGTGTTTTTTTGCTGATGATCGGAAAGAAATTTTGTGAGTTGTGGCATATTTATACCTGCATTATTGGCGCGAATAGTAATAAAACTCGGTGTTTGCGTGAGCATGATGCGGTCATTAACACGCATAGTGTATTGATTTTCCTGATAGGTACCACTGAAGTGGTAACGAGAAATCGGCTGATCATTAATAACCATTAAAGCATAGGGATAATTAATCTCTCCGTCAAACCCATATCGTGAGCTCTCTCCGGTGTAAAAGAGGTTCAGATATCCGTTATTAATGTTGTAATGACGTAACAAAGGTGATTTATTGGAGAGTAAAGCAATATCGCTCAACGAAATTTTCCATCCATTCGGAATGGTTGTAAAATGGGCTTTAAGTGTTTCAGCATTTAAATTGATCTCATCCCCGCTTGCATCGAGAGCAAGATCAATGGACTCTTTTGATTCCATGAGGGGGACTAGCTTTGGATTTATGGCCACCATATTGCTAACGTGTATGTTTCCTTTTTGGCTATCAAGATGGTACTTTCCACTCAAATTGCCTTTTAGTATATCGCCGAATACGGTTCCTATGCGATCATATGAGATATCATCTCCTTTTAATGAAGCATTTAACGGTGAAATCTGTACGGGGAGTTGATTGATTGTCCAGCTGGATAGATTGGGAATGTGTACGGTAGAAAGAGCATCGTTATAGTGAAGATCAATATTTAATGGGGCATTGCGAAGGACAACTTCACGAATGTGTAAGGCATCTAGAGTTAGTCGAACATCCGTTTGCTTTGCTGTTCCGTCAAAGACAGCATTGAAATGACCGCGAATTTTATCGGAGATAGTAAACGGCACTGTCTGAACGGCAGTGTAGGCACGGTGATAGTCAAACGGTGTACGAAACGGGTCAATTTTTAGTTTTTCACCCAGTACATTCCAGGTAGAGGGCATAACATTCAGGGTGTCATGATCCGGTGCAATGATGTAATCCACACGCAAGGGGTCACGAGTATCGAAAAGGGTTATATATTTATCTTTGCCTATCGGTGAAACCTTGTAAGCAGCGATAGAGACAATCCCTCGGCCATTGTGGGCATCGTATTCACCATCGACACGTGCATCTGCAATATTGTTACCGTAATGGGCAATGAAATGATCAAAACTTACATGCGTATTGTTCAGCGAAACAATACCATTTTCACTGCGAAGTGCGACTTGTCCCAATAAAATATCAGAGGCAGTCGGTTGAAATATCCCTTTTGCAGTTGTATCGAGAGAATACAGATTTACGCAGAGGTGCAAATCAACATCGCATTCACCGGATTGTTGCTTGAGAGGTAGATCAATCTTATAAAAATGCAATAAATTTAAAATGGGATCGTTCAGCTTAGCGTGATGTGTGCGTATAAAAGCATCAAGCATTGTATGCGGAGTGGTAAAGTCGATATAAAGATAGCTCTGTTCCGTCGGAAGCCCATAAAATGTACCGGATTTGGGATAGATGTAAAGTTTTCCGTCAGTGAATTTTAAATCAACGTTTGGTGCTTTTATCGGCTCAAATCCCTGTGCAAATGTGTACTCCCCAGAAATGACGGTAGCCTCTGCGCGCAAGTTGTTCAATAGCTCTTCGGGTTTATTGTAATGAAATTTTCCGTGAAGTGTATGCAGCGAAAGGGAAGATGCTTTGGCGTAATCAACAATCCACGGGGAGATTTGAGGGTCAACACCTAGGAAGCGGATAAGAGGGCGTATTGTAGTGAATTCATGTTCGGCATCTACAACAATAGTTAGTGTATCGGTATTTCCAACAGCAGTAATGCTTATCTGCGGTGTTTGCGGCAGGGCAAGGTTTATATGTGCTATTAACGTCTGCTCTTTGAGCTTTATACTCATCTTACCTGAAATATTTGCATCCATAAAACGAATTTGCGGGAGGATAAGATAAAAAGATTTGTCGTTGAGTGAAAATTTTCCCGGATAATCATGTAAACCTTGATGGAGTACAATTTTGCCCAAAGAGCCTTTTGTATAGTTAACTGAGGCGCTGATATCTTTATATTGAATAGTATTAATATTGACTTTTTCTACCCAAGCTTCGAATATACGGATAATAGAGGGGAGTTTTGAAAGGGGTTCAAGGGTGAGTGGGGTGTTGTCTCTTTTGAGATCACTTAAGTCAATCTTTGAGGCACTAATAAGGAGCGCATTGTCCCATTTTAGGTATAATTCCTCGATTTTGATTGCTCCTAGTTTGAGGCGATCAACCCTAATTCCCTCTAATAAAGCGATAAATGTGAAAAAGAAAACCAAAAAAACAAAAGCTAAAAAAAGACCGATTCTAAAATGGATTTTTGGAATCACTCTTATAATGATTTTGTCGTTCATGACCTACCTATTCTCCACTGTCACATCACCCAAAATCGTCTATATACCGCAAGGATCCGTTTTCAAAAGTATAGCACACCTGCAAAACGAAGGGGTTAACCTTTATAAAATTGATGGGTTGATATTACGTTTGATGGGAAAACCTCAACAAGGTTGGATTGATATTAAAGAGAAGAGTATGACGCGTCTTGAGTATCTCTATCGACTGACGACTGCAAAAGCAGCAACACGTGAGATTACATTAATCCCGGGTGAAACTACGGTTGTCTTTTTAGATCAGCTAGCAAAAGAGCTTGATCTTACTAATATAAAATTAATGAGTTCGTATAAAAAGCATGCCCCACTACCGGAGGGGAATTTTGTTCCGGACACCTATAGTATCCCCAACGGCATTAGTGAAGAAAATTTAATCGTTTATCTACTTGATACTTCTAAAGAACGGATGAAATCGTGGTCTTTGGAAATGCTTGGTAGCTATAATAAGGAAAAATGGTTACAAATAGTAACAAAAGCATCGGTTATCCAAAAAGAGGCTGCTTCTGAAGCGGATATGCCATTTGTCAGTTCCGTAATCGATAATAGACTCAAAAAAGAGATGAGATTGCAAATGGATGGGACATTAAACTACGGAGAATATTCCCATCAAGTCGTAACAGCTAAACGAATTAGAATGGACAAAACCCCCTATAATACGTATAAACACAAGGGTCTTCCTGACTATCCTGTCTGTAATGTAGGAAAGATTGCTCTCAATGCAGCTCTTCATCCTGTACGCAGTGATTATCTTTATTTCGTTCGTGGTAAAAATGGGGAGCATGTGTACAGTAGTTACTTTTCTACACACCATCAAAACATAGTAAATGCTACAAAATGAAACATATTTGCAAGTTTTCCCCCTCATTCAACCCTTAAATAGAAAAACTGCCTCACACTAGTGTTATGATGCTTCTATAAAAATAATGACAGGAGAACCTGATGGCAAAAATCATTTGGTCAGTAATTGATGAAGCACCGGCACTAGCGACTTATTCGCTACTTCCAATCGTAAATGCATTCACACAAGCCGCAGGCGTTGAAGTTGTAACAAGTGACATTTCACTTGCAGGTCGCGTTATCGCTACATTCCCAGAACGTATGAGCGATACTCAACGTATCCCAGATAATCTTGCTCAATTGGGTGTTATTGCTACTCAGCCTGATGGCAATATTATTAAGCTCCCTAATATTTCGGCTTCAATCCCACAACTAAAAGCGTGTATTGAAGAGCTTCAAGCTCAAGGTTACGATCTTCCAAATTACCCAGAAGAGCCTAAAACAGACGAAGAAAAAGAGATTTTTGCACGTTATGCAACTTGTCTTGGTTCGGCCGTTAATCCGGTTCTTCGTGAAGGTAACTCAGACCGTCGTGCTGCGGTTGCGGTTAAAAACTTTGCTAAGAAAAACCCGCACAAACTTCGTGCATGGGATGAGGGTTCAAAAACTCGTGTTGCGCACATGAACAGCGGTGATTTCTTCGCCAATGAGCAATCAATCACTAAAAAAGGTGACGGCAAAGTAACTATCGCTTTGAATGGAAAAACTCTTAAAGAGATCAATGCAGTTGACAAAGAGGTTCTTGACGGTACATTCATGTCTGCTGCGTCACTTCGTTCATTCTTGGCAGAATCTATCGCAGAAGCGAAAGAGAAAAACATCCTTTGGTCGATCCATCTTAAAGCTACAATGATGAAGGTTTCTGACCCAATTATGTTCGGTCATGCTGTTAGTGTATTCTTCAAAGACGTGTTTGAAAAATACGCAGCAGAATTTAAAGAGATCGGTGTTAATCCGAATCTCGGACTTGGTGATTTGTACAAAAAATTGGCAAAACTTCCAGCGGATAAAAAAGCGGAGATTGAAGCGGCTATTATGGCGGTTTATCCGACACAACCTTCAATGGCGATGGTTGACTCTGACAAAGGGATTACCAATCTTCACGCATCAAACGATGTAATTATCGATGCTTCATTACCTGTTGTGGTACGTGATGGCGGTAAAATGTGGAATCCGGCAGGAAAAGTTGAACAGTGTGTTGTAACTATTCCGGATCGTTGTTATGCAACGATGTATTCTGAAATCATTGAAGATTGCAAGAAAAACGGACAGTTCGATGTAACGACTATGGGTTCTGTCTCTAATGTCGGTTTGATGGCTCAAAAAGCGGAAGAGTACGGCTCACACCCGACAACATTCGAAATTGCAGAAGACGGTGTTGTTACTGTAACTGATGAGAGTGGCGTATTGATGAGCTTCAACGTAGAAAAAGGTGATATCTGGCGTATGTCGAGAGCAAAAGATATCCCGATCAAAGACTGGGTACGTCTTGCGGTTGAACGTGCAGAGATCGAAAACGTTCCGGTTGTCTTCTGGTTGGACGAAAAACGTGCTCACGATGCTGAAATTATCAAAAAAGTGAACGCATACCTTCCTGAATTCAATAAATCAGGGATCGAGTACCACATTTTGGCGCCGGAAAAAGCGATGGCGTTCTCTCTTAAACGGGTACGTGCAGGGCAAAACACCATTTCAGCAACCGGTAACGTTCTTCGTGACTATTTGACTGACCTTTTCCCAATCCTTGAGCTTGGAACATCGGCTAAAATGCTCTCAATCGTTCCTCTTCTTGCTGGTGGGGGATTATTTGAAACCGGTGCTGGCGGATCAGCTCCGAAACACGTAGAGCAATTCATAAACGAGGGTCACCTTCGTTGGGATTCATTGGGTGAGTTTTTGGCTCTTGCAGAGTCACTACGTCACATCAACAAAACCAAAAAAGATAACAAATTGAGCGCTCTTACAACGGCATTGGATGAAGCAAACGCGGCGTATTTGGATAATAACAAAGAACCGTCACGTAAAGCAGGCGAGCCGGATAACAAAGCAAGCCACTTTTTCTTAGCACAATACTGGGCAAAAGCGTTGGCTGAGCAAACGGTAGATGCAGAACTTGCATCAAAATTTGCTAATGTGGCTAAAGCATTGTCTGATAATGAAGCTAAAATTATGGAAGAGCTTCTTTCGGTAGAGGGTAAAGCACAAGATATCGGTGGTTATTTTCACCCGGATAGCACTAAAGCTGAAAAAGCAATGCGTCCATCTGCTACTTTGAACGCAATTATTGCATCGATCTAAATCATTTCCGGCTTAGGCCGGAAATCGTTTTTTATCTGTAGAGACGCTCTATAGATAAAAGACGATTAAATCGTCTTTCATTTATTTTTAACTTTGATTATAATGAAGAAAAAATAATAGTGATATGACACTAGGAGTACGAAAATGGTAAAAGGAAAACGTGTCGGAATCATAGGGGCAGGAAACGTCGGTTCGACGATTGCCTATTCACTTGCGATGCTCGGCTCATGCCATGAAATTATTTTGCGCGATAATAAAATTGAAATAGCTAAAGGCAAAGCGCTCGATATGTCTCAGGCTGCTGCTGCTGTTCGTTCACACTCTACGGTAACGGTTGCTGAGAGCATGGCGGATTTGACTGATTGTGATGTCGTGGTTATTACCGCAGGCAGTCCTCGTCTTCCGGGGATGAGTCGTGATGATTTATTGATGATTAATGCGAATGTTACACGCGATGTCATTGCCGGAGTAGCTCAATATTCTCCGAATGCAATCGTCATTATGGTTTCTAATCCACTGGATGCAATGACGTATGTAGCCCTTAAAGAGAGTGGCTTTGACCGCAGTCGTGTTATCGGAATGGCAGGAGTGCTTGACAGTGCCCGTATGGCAGCTTTTATTCAAGAAAAACTGGGCTATGGCGGCGGACAGATTCGTGCATCGGTTATGGGTGGGCATGGAGATGATATGGTACCTCTTCCACGCTATTCAACGGTAGCTGGTGTACCGTTGAGCGATGTACTGACAAATGACGAGATTGATGAAATCGTACAGCGAACACGCAAAGGCGGTGCCGAAATTGTTGCATTGCTTCAAACGGGATCAGCCTATTATGCCCCTGCAAAAGCGACAGCAATTATGGTAGAGGCAATTTTAAAAGACACCAAACAAATTCATCCGTGTGCCGTTTATTTAGAAGGGGAATACGGTTTTCATGATGTCGTCAGCGGTGTACCTGTTATGCTGGGTGCAAACGGTGCTGAAAAAATTATTGAAGTGACGTTGAATGATGTAGAAAAAGAGATGTTTGCAGCATCATGTGCATCGGTGCAGTCATTGATCACTACCCTAAATACAAATAATTTCTTTCAAGGAGCAAAATAATGGGCTTTCGCGTAGAAAAAGATACGATGGGTGAAGTTCGTGTACCGAATGATACCTACTGGGGGGCGCAGACACAGCGTTCATTAGAAAATTTCCAAATCGGAGAAGAGAAGATGCCGTATGAAATTACGCGTGCTTTTTCTCTTTTGAAAAAAGCGGTTGCACTTGTAAACTGCGATTTGGGTATGCTCTCTCGTGAAAAAGCGGATGCTATTGCTCAGGCTGCCGATGAAATGTTAGACGGTAAACTTGATGCACATTATCCGCTCGTCGTATGGCAAACCGGTTCGGGTACCCAATCGAATATGAACAATAATGAAGTTTTAGCAAGCCGTGCAACCGAAATTTTGGGCGGTGATTTCCGTACCCAAAAATTGGTTCACCCGAATGATGATGTTAACAAATCACAAAGTTCAAACGACACTTATCCGACGGCATTGCACGTCGCATCGGTTATAGCGGTTGAGACACGGTTATTACCGGCAATTGATCATTTACGCAAAACGTTGATCGCAAAAAGTGAAGCGTTTAGTGATATCGTTAAAATCGGACGTACGCACCTTCAAGATGCGACACCGCTGACTCTGGGACAAGAGATCAGCGGTTGGGTTGAGATGCTCAATAAATGTGAAAAAATGGCAAAAGATTCTCTTGAATCGGTTCGTGAACTAGCCCTTGGCGGTACAGCGGTTGGAACAGGCCTTAATGCCCATCCTGAACTGGGAGCACGTGTCGCGGCAAAATTGAGCGAGCTTACAGGTCATCAATTTGTTACTGCACCGAACAAATTCCATGCATTGACTAGCCATGATGCCCTTGTATTTGCACACGGTGCTCTAAAGGCACTTGCGGCTGATATGATGAAAATAGCGAATGACGTCCGTTGGTTGGCATCCGGACCACGTTGTGGCATTGGTGAGATTACTATTCCTGAGAATGAACCGGGTTCATCGATCATGCCGGGCAAAGTGAACCCGACACAATCTGAAGCGGTCACGATGGTTGCATGCCAGGTTATGGGGAACGATGCATGTATCGGTTTCGCGGCAAGCCAAGGTAATTTTGAGCTAAACGTATTCAAACCGGTTATCGCTTACAACTTTTTGCAATCGGTTCGTTTACTTGCAGATTCTATTGTGTCATTCAATGATAACTGTGCGGTAGGGATCGAGCCGGTACGTGATCAAATCGATGCGTATTTGAATAACTCATTGATGTTAGTGACAGCATTGAATCCGTACATCGGTTATGAAAATGCGGCAAAAATCGCCAAAACAGCCCACAAAGAGAACTCAACACTGAAAGAGACCGCGATCAAACTCGGTCTTCTTAGTGCGGAAGAGTTCGATAAATATGTCATCCCAGAAGAGATGACAAGACCAATAGCGTAAACTTATAACAGGAGGAATGGATGAATATTCACGAATATCAAGCAAAAGAATTATTCAAAAAGTATAATGTACCAACATTGCGCGGGCACATTGCATTTACACCCGATGAGGCGGTAAAAGCGGCTCAAGAACTGGGTGGAAATATTTGGGTTGTTAAAGCTCAAATCCATGCCGGTGGGCGCGGTTTAGGCGGTGGTGTAAAGCTGGCTAAATCAACTTCTGAAGTACGTGAAATGGCGGCTCAAATTTTGGGTATGCAGCTTGTAACGCACCAAACAGGACCTGAAGGTAAGCTCGTTCAAAAAGTGTATATCGAAGAGGGTGCCGATATCAAAAAAGAGTACTATCTTGGTCTCTTGCTGGATCGTGCTCTTGAAATGCCGATTATGATGGCTTCTACTGAGGGTGGTATGGCGATTGAAGATGTTGCTCATAACACACCTGAAAAAATTATCAAAGTCTCCATCGATCCGTTGACCGGTTTCCAATCATTCCACGGTCGAAAATTGGCCTTTGGTTTGGGTCTTCCGGTTGAAGAGATCAATACGTTTATCAAATTTGCATCGGCACTTTATAACGTTTACATGGATCACGATGCCGAGATGATTGAAATCAATCCGTTGGTTAAAACGGGTGACGGTAAATTTTTGGCACTCGATGCTAAAATGGGATTTGATAACAATGCGTTGTACCGTCAATCTCAAGTCAATGAAATGCGTGATTTGAGCGAAGAAGAACCGACGGAAATCGAAGCAGGCAAATTCGGTCTCAGCTATATCAAACTCGACGGTGATGTAGGCTGTATGGTTAACGGTGCGGGACTCGCGATGGGTACGATGGATACCATCAATTATGAGGGCGGTAAACCGGCCAATTTCCTTGATGTCGGCGGCTCTGCAAGTGCAGAAACCGTTGCAAAAGGGTTTGATATTATTCTCAAAGATCCGAATGTAAAAGCGATTTTCGTCAACATCTTCGGTGGAATCGTTCGTTGTGACCGTGTTGCTAACGGGATTATCGAAGCAACAAAAATCACCAATGTAAACGTACCGGTTATCGTACGTCTTGATGGAACCAACGCTATCGAAGCGGCTGAAATTTTAAATAATGCCGGTATCGCGAATATCGTAGCGGCAACCGATCTTGCAGACGGTGCGCGCAAAGCCGTTGCAGCAGCTAAGGGGGAGTAATTAATGTCTATTTTGGTCAACAAAGATACAAAAGTTATCGTACAAGGTTTTACAGGTAAAGAGGGGACGTTCCATGCAGAACAATGTATGGCATACGGTACCAAAATCGTCGGCGGTGTTACACCGGGCAAAGGGGGGCAAGAGCACCTCGGCCAACCGGTATTTAATACAGTAGAAGAAGCAGTGCGCACTACGGGTGCAACCGTCTCTATGATCTTTGTTCCGCCGGCTTTCGTCTCTGATGCGGTTATGGAAGCGGCAGACGCGGGAATTAGCCTTGCGGTTATTATTACCGAAGGTGCTCCGGTCAAAGATATGATGTATGCCAAAGCATACGCGGTTAAGAAAGATATGATGACCATCGGGCCGAACTGTCCGGGAATTATTACGGCAGATGAATGCAAAATTGGAATTATGCCGGGATTCATTTTCAAAAAAGGGAATGTCGGTTTGATCTCTAAATCGGGTACGTTGACGTATGAATCTGCGAACCAAGTGGTTAAAGAGGGATACGGTATTACGACTGCGGTCGGTATCGGCGGTGACCCGATTATCGGACTTTCATACAAACAATTGTTGCCGATGTTCGAAGCAGATCCTGAAACGCATGCAATCGTTATGATTGGTGAGATCGGTGGAGATTTAGAAATCCAAGCGGCCGCGTATATCAAAGAGCATATTACTAAACCGGTTGTTGCTTTCATCGCGGGCCAAACGGCACCTGCGGGTAAACGTATGGGACATGCTGGAGCGATTATCTCCGGAGGTGCCGGTACAGCGGCTGAGAAAATGGCAGCGTTAGAAGCCGCTGGTGTCAAAGTAGTGGTTTCTCCGGCAGATATCGGTAAAGCATTAGCTGAAGTGATGAAAAAATAATGATTACCGTTTTTGAGGTAGCTAATATTCGATGCGGCGGGTGTGCCAATACGATTACAAAAGCCCTCAAAGAAGTTGGATTTAAAGAAGTCAGTGTTGATCTCTCGTGCGAGCCTCGTAAAGTAACGGTAGATATTGCTAACGATGCGCAATTAGCACAATTTAAAGCGGTATTAAGAAATCTCGGTTATCCTCTCTCAGGTGATGACGAGGGCTCTATCGATAATGCCGCTCTTAAGCTCAAGAGTTTTGTCTCTTGCGCAGTAGGCAAATTTACGACAGTAAATGATTCCGATTAATTTTAATTTTGTGAGGAGTACAGATGTTTAAAACGATTAATCCAGGTAATGTCCCGGTGTGGGTCAATACCGATAACTGTAAAGCATGTGATATTTGTGTATCAGTATGTCCATCGGGTGTACTTGGCATGCGATATGAGCCTACATCGACTTTGGGTGCGATGATTTCGATCAACCATCCGGAGAGCTGTATCGGTTGTAATGAGTGTGAGCTTACCTGTCCTGATTTCGCAATTTATGTTGCAGACAAAGCAGATTATAAATTTGCAAAATTGACCGATGAAGCAAAAGCACGTCAAGCAGCTATTATCGCAAATAAGTATATGTCTTTAGACCAAGCAGGAGTCAAGTAATGGCAAGAGAAGTAATTTCTACAGGTAATGAGTTATCAGCACTCGGTGCTTTTGATGCAGGTTGTATGTTTTTCGGTGGATATCCGATTACGCCATCATCGGAAGTAATGCATGAGATGTCCGATCTTCTACCGACTGTCGGTGGAAAATTTATCCAAATGGAAGATGAAATTGCCGGTATTTCGGTCGCACTCGGTGCTTCTATGGCAGGTACAAAGTCTATGACGGCAACATCTGGACCGGGGATTTCGCTCAAAGCAGAACAAATCGGTTTGGCATTTATTGCTGAAGTACCTTTGGTCATTGTTAACGTTATGCGTGGAGGTCCATCAACCGGTCTTCCGACACGTGTATCCCAAGCGGATATCGGTCAAGCGCAATATCCGACTCACGGTGACTATGCTTCAATCACGTTGTGTGCCGGATCACTCGAAGAGTGTTATACTCAAACCGTACGTGGTTTTAACTTGGCGGAAAAATACATGACTCCGGTATTCGTCCTTTTGGATGAGACGGTCGGTCACATGCACGGTAAAGCGATGCTTCCGGATCTTGAAGAAGTGAAAGCAAAAATCGTTAGCCGTAAACGATTTGACGGAAAACCGGAAGATTACCGTCCATACGACGTTCCGATGAACGAAGCGGCAGTACTTAATCCGATGTTTGAAGGGTACCGTTTCCACTTTACGGGTCTGCATCACGGTCCGACAGGTTTCCCGACGGAAGATGCGGCACAATGCCAATTCAACATCGAGCGTCTTGTAGGTAAAATCAATACCGTTGCGGCAGAAAACGACGGATTGGATGATGAGGCCGATTATGAAGAGTTTATGATGGAGGATGCTGAAGTATGTATGATTGCGTACGGAAGTATCTCTCGCGGTGCTAAAGAAGCAGTTATGAAACTTCGTAATGACGGTATCAAAGCAGGTCTTTTCCGACCAATCGTATTGTGGCCGAGTCCGGCTAAAAAACTCAAAGAGATCGGTAAAAAGTTTGACAAAATTTTCGTGACTGAGCTCAACATGGGTCAATACCTCAAAGAGATTGAGCGTGTAACGGGTCGCAGTGATTTCGGTACGCTTCACAAAGCAAACGGCCGTCCAATCGCACCACTTGAAATGGTAGCAAAAGTTAAGGAGATGTTCTAATGGCTTTCAATTACGATCAATATTTACGTGTAGATAAAATGCCGACACTTTGGTGTTGGGGCTGTGGTGACGGTGTTATCCTTAAATCGGTTATCCGTGCTATCGATAAAATGGGCTGGGATATGGACAAAGTTTGTGTCGTATCGGGTATCGGATGTTCTGGGCGTTTCAGCTCATACATCAACTGTAATACGGTTCACACGACGCACGGCCGTACGATTGCGTATGCTACGGGAATCAAATTGACTCGTCCGGATGCACACGTTATCGTGGTAGCAGGAGATGGTGACGGTCTTGCGATCGGTGGTAACCACACGATCCATGGTTGTCGTCGTAACATCGATTTGAATTTTATTCTTATCAATAACTTTATTTACGGTTTGACCAATTCTCAAATTTCACCGACAACTCCACAAGGTATGTGGTGTGTATCGGCGCAAAACGGTAACATTGATCCAACGTTTGATGCGTGTAAATTGGCTATCGGTGCCGGTGCTTCATTCGTAGCACGTGAGACAATGCTCGATCCTAAAAAATTAGAGAAGATTTTTGTTAAAGGGTTCTCACACAAAGGATTCTCATTCTTTGACATTATGTCAAACTGTCATATCAACCTTGGCCGTAAAAATAAAATGGTCAGTGCAATGGAAAATCTTGAGTGGATCGATAGTATCACGACTCCGTTGAAAAAATGGGAAGCATTGTCACCTGAAGAACAAATGAATAAATTCCCAACGGGTGTATTGCGTGAAGTAGAACAAGCAGAGTACTGTGAGCTTTATGATATGGTTATCGAAGCAGCACAAGGAAAACGCGGAAAAATCACGCAAGACGACTTTGCGAAAAAAATCTAAGGAGAAACCATGAGACATACGATACGATTTACAGGCGTCGGTGGACAAGGGGTTCTTCTCGCCGGTGAAATTATGGCAGCAGCTAAGATCAAACTTGGTGGTCACGGTCTTAAAACGGCTACGTACACTTCACAAGTTCGTGGTGGAGCTACAGTTGTTGATATTACATTGGATGACAATGAAATTTTCTATCCGTATGCAAATGAGGGTGAAATCGATTTCATGCTCTCGGTTGCAAATGTGAGCTATCAACAATTCAAAAACGGTGTTAAACCGGGCGGAATTATCGTTGTTGAGCCAAACTTGGTTCACCCAACGGAAGAAGACCGTAAAAAATGGATCATCGTTGAGATTCCAATCATTACGATCGCAAAAGAAGAGGTCGGAAACGTTATTACTCAATCGGTTGTTGCCTTGGGAATCACCAATGAATTCACCGGAGTACTGGATCCCGAAACTCTTCGTGAAGTAATGCTTTCAAAAGTACCGAAAAAAGTACACGAAGTTAATAATAAAGCATGGGCATTGGGTATCCAATACGCTAAAGAAGCTAAAGCTAAACTTGGAATGTAATTCCACTCGTTCTCCCGCTAGGGAGAATCTCCTTTTATCCTTTTCAAGCCCTTTCTAATCCGTTTTCTTTTATAATTTCAGCAGGTACAACAGGTGATAGCTTGAGCCACAACTCAAGAGGTAAAGTCCGGGCTGCCGTAGGACACGGTTCCATCTAACGGATGGCCACGGTAACGTGAGGGACAGTGCAACAGAGAGAAGACCGCCTGAGCAATCAGGTAAGGGTGAAACGGCGGGGTAAGAGCCCACCAGTCTCATAGGCAACTATGAGAGCTATGTAAACCCAACCGCGCAGCAAGAAACAGATGGTTAGCGTCCTACATTGCTATTGTTTCGCTAGAAGCCTAGAGTGATCTAGGCTGTAGATTAATTATCACTTCATCCAGAACCCGGCTTACGTTGTACCTATTTCTTTCAAAGTCCCTGTACAAGGGAGTTCCAGAGGCCTCTAAAATTTGACTGTGACCGTATTGTGTCTACGATTAGCCAAATAAATTGAAGTCTCTACCTAAATCAATCTGCTTCGAATCAATCACACTCGCATAATGTGCCAATGTTATCTTTGGACTTGAGTGTCCTAACAATCCTGCCAACTCATTAATACTGACAATTCCATCTTGGAGCATGATCGTTGCAAAGGTATGACGTGCTGAATATAGCTTCCGTTTCGGTAACTCGCACTTTTTTAAAAGTGAAGGCCAAATGCGTCTTAATTTCGTTGCATCGTCAATATCTCTAAATAAAAAGAGATGATCGCTTTTGATCTGCTCCAGTTCATTTATGACAAATGAAGGGCAGGGGACTTTTCGAACCGAATTACGTGTTTTTGGTATATCGATACGTCCACGAGTTCGAACCCGTTTTATCTCGATCCATCCATCGGATACGTCATTCGATTGTAGCCCTAAAATTTCTTCTGGTCTCATCCCCGTATGAAATGCAAGCATTAAATACGGTTTTAATATCCCCTCAGCACGTGAAAGAATTAGTTTCACCTCTTCTTTGGTAAAGTATTGGATATTCTCCTGTACATCACCATGAAGCTTTATATTAATTGCGGGATTAGTTTTAAGCACACCATCATCGACGGCGAGTTCAAGCACCTCTTTAAGTACCGTTTTATACGCACCTTTAGAGACCGACTTAATCGGTAGGCTATTGATGTAACTTTTTACATCGAGCCGTGTAATCTTGTCCACATCTAAATTTTTAAATTTCTCATTGACTTTATTCCAGATCGGCTTCTTTACGAAGTAAGATCGGTTTGAGTCTTTAAGAGTTAGAAATATATCAAAGTAATACCCGAATGTTTTGGGTTGTTTCTGATGTATTTCACCTGTTATTATCATGGCTGATAATTTGGGAATGATGTCTTTTTTAACAAACGAACGATTGGCTTTTGTATCTTCCAATCCCGTTGCTTTACGTATCCGATTTCCTTCTACGTAATAATCAACCCACAACTTATTACCACGAACAAAACAATTTGCCAATATTCTATCCTCTCGGACAGAAACGCTATGCGCCGATATTGTACCATGCTTCATATGAGCAATCGATTCAAAATGTTTTCGATACGTTCATCGGTATATTCTCCTGTAATAAGAGAGTGAACCTTTAAAACATCGAAGCGGACGCATTTCCCAATAATAATATAATGTTCATCTTTCTTAATATCAATGGTTTTAAAACGACGGCGTAATGTGTCTGGATGAATATCATAATACTGTGCCAGATGAGGGAGTGATAGATATTTCATACATGAACCTAAAACACATCGGGAATCAATTTCCGTCGTTCTAATTCTTTAGTAAGTAAAGCATGACGATGATTTAGTTCATTATATAAAGGTGTCCCCAAAGGCGTACCGCTTATTTCTTCGGAAAGTTTTTCATCCAGATTCCACAATCCTTCATCACTATACAATTTGAGATCATCTTCAAACGACGGTTGCTCTTTGTATTCTTCATGCAGATTTTTAACGTTCTGTCTGAGATCAAATTCCGCTTTAGCTTTTTGAAGCACATCAAGGAAGAAAAGCATAGTAGGATC
The DNA here is from genome assembly GCF_041651515.1 of Sulfuricurvum sp. Lineage (GTDB taxonomy): Bacteria > Campylobacterota > Campylobacteria > Campylobacterales > Sulfurimonadaceae > Sulfuricurvum. The sequence continues at coordinate 151,949 of NZ_JBAZJF010000001.1, read as the reverse complement.
ATTCCCATGTACAAGTAATCGAGTAATTACCTTTTTCATTGATTTCTCTGCATCTTGCAATGAGTATCGGAAACTGATTTTCTCAATCTTCTCTAAGGGGGTATCAATCTGCATAAAGTCGGTGATATCGTAATGATATTTGATGTGATCCCAGATTGGTGAAGTACTTGCACGTTTTCGATTAGATGAATTCAGAGCTTTTTCACTGATACTATCAGGATCAATAAGACGTATTTGATCGCAGGCGTTTTTAAACAGCACTTTTGCACGTTTGAGTGCATCGTCTATCGTATCGATCCCGAATGTCTTTAAATACTCTCTATGCATCTCAAATTCAACGTTAAAGATCGGTTTCTCTAAATCCATCCCATTGATCCCGAAATGGTTGTGCATGATCTCTCGTTTGATCTGTGATACGGTTGTAAGTTCTTTATGCTTATTATAGATACGGAGCAAAAAAGGTTTCTTTCCGACATAGTACGTTTCAAGTTCATAAGCATTAGAACGCTCACCTATGTTCGCGGAATGATTTTGTTTTTTTGACAAAATCATTTCTTTACGAAGATAGCTGAAATCGTGTTGGATGAACATATTAAGATCGATACGAGTGATCGGAAATACTTTCATAGTGAACTCACCTAAGAATTTCGTATTAACGTATTCTATAAGCGATTTTAAGCCCAAAGTATAGATTCCTATAGCGTTGAGCTGTATTCGTATGTTATGAATGTTCATGGCTTTCTCAGGGTCTTTAAATCCTGATCGAAAAAAGTCGTGATTAAACCAGTGAAACCCGTCTCTACCCATTCCGCTGTAAACGACATCGATTCCGTTAATTTTCACGATGATGTCATTATCAGCGTACTGATAATTGAGAGATTTAAAATAGGCTTTCTTATCTTCGATTTGATTAATGATGTCCTCATATAACCGATCATAGAAAGCACCGCTTTGTGCAAAGTAATAGAGTGTATCAATACCACTTGCATAGGGTATTTTTTCTGCATGAGAATATTGCATAGGTTTTTCCTTTCGACGATAAACGTCTTTTTATTTTTAGAATTTAGAGAAGAGAGAAATGTTTTATGACTTATGTCAGGGGGTGTTACTAGAACCCCCTGAGTAAAAGTTAAGGCGCATAGCTAACGGCAACGAGCCATACAGCGGCATAGCCGCAAGATAGGCTCACAGCCTACGTATGCGCAGAATTAGACACCGTAGAAGATAGTTTTGCCAACTGTGGCAACGTCTACTTCAACGATTTCGTTTTCTTTGCCTTTATAGAGGGCAACTTTAGAAGAGGGGATAGAGAGATCAATAAGCTCTTTGCGTGTATCCCCATTTTTAAGAGGTATCTCCAAGAGCAACTGTATTTTATTTTTACCGCGTACGACCTCACCCGATTCTTTATTGGTGAAATCATTCGAAGTATAGACATTGAGAAGTGTTCCAGATAATTTGATCATAATCAAATCCTTTTTATAAATTTTGGATTTGACAAAGCGCTTTGCCATTTTCGAGTTATATAACGAGGAAAATTATAGGGGATAGGGTGGTCTGAAAGATAGGTTTTTTTTCCCTGAAAATCAGGAAAATTTATTTATATAAACATGGATTTGTGTGATTGAATCTTTGGATCTCTCAAAATGCTATTAGGATAACTAGTTTTATAATATTGATCTGGATTAAAGAAATTACGAAATTTATTTTTATTATTTTTTCCTTCTAAAGCCAATACGGCTGAGCCTCGGAAGTATGTTTTTACATAATAATGTTGAAACTTTTTTATATCTACAGTTACAGTAAACTTTTCGGATAGACTAAACGGCAGTAAAAGTGATTCAATACTATGCTTTAACGCAGACTTATTAATTGCATCATGATTAATATATTCCTCTCCGTCTTCGTCATAACAGTACATTGGAACCATATACAAATTATTATAAAGCTTGATGGCAACTGATCTAAGAATCATCTGTGGTGTTAGGCGATAACCCTCAAAGAAATTTGACAAAGAAGCCAGATAAATAAGATCGCCAATGTTCACAACAAAGGGGACTAGTTCAGGCATATAGAGCTTTATATCGCTTTTAAGGGAGGAGTCTTCTTCTATAATGTCTTCAGGGTCATAAGGAATAGAAATGAATATTTGATTTTCTCGATCATATCTCTGATTGAATCTAATTTTTTTTGAATAATAACTGGCAAGAGCAAGATTTTCGAGTATTAAGTCATCATCTTTTAAAAACAACTCAAATATTTTTAGAGCAATAACTATTCGCTTATTTATTAATGGATCATTAATACTTTGATATATTTCTTGGGAACTAATCAAACCATTGATGTAGGGAATAATATTCTTTCGCTGTTTTTCAAACCGCTTTATTCGATCCCAACGCTCATTAGTAGAGTTTTGTTTTTCTTCAAGATCGATAATGGAGTAAAAGCCATCAAGCAAGATAGTTATAATCTCATCGTAATAATTATGAAGTTCATGTAAATCGGTATGAACTTTTTCTAAAAAAGTGAGTGTATTTTCAATATGTTGATGTTTTTTGAGAATATCAATAAATCCATTTTTACGTATATCATGAACTTGAAGATAGCACTGACTATATGAGATCAAGTTATTAATAAATTCTTTTTGCATTATTTCTCTAATGATCTAATATATCTACTTAGATGGTTTGAAACCAATTGAACATCTTCTAGTGACATGACTTCTTGTTTATTATTCAAAAAAACATGCAAGTTGTCGGGGTTAAGTGCTGATATACCACTACTGAATGCATTCTGCATTTTTACAAACCATCCAGGAAAAACAAGAATAGGCTGAACAGGATATTTCCGCGCGGTAAGTTCCTCAATTAAATCAGATAACCACTTCTTTTCGGCTTTGATTTGTATGATTACGTCATCTCCATAGCTCACACCGTTAAAGAGAAGTTGTTCACCATTAAAAAGTATTTCTGTTTTTCCTTTGATTGGCTTGGAATAAGTTTTTGTTTCAATTAAATAAATACCCTTTGTTGAGACAACAACATGATCAATGTTAAAGTTATTCCCTTTGATATCATGTAAAATCTTTGCTCCATGACTTCTGAGGTTTTCGAGTGATTGACCAACTATTTTTTCGCCATCTCTGCCTTGGCGAAGATTTGTTAACTTAGATCGAATTTGAGTAATTTTATAGGCTGTAAAAGCAGTAAAAATAATTGCCAGAATACTGATTCCAACAGGAGATGGAGGTATTTTAAAATACCAACTATACCATTCAAATGCGGCCATTAAAAGAAGAAAAAGAGAACTTGTTATGTAAGGAGTCGCTTTTTCTTCAATGATTCTATTGATTTCTTCATCAATAGATTGTCCTGCATGGCGAAGGGGCTTATCTTTGAGGGGGGACTTTTTAAGATTCATAATTTAATTCACTTTGTAAAATTTGTATTTAATTTGAAAAGGTAAAAGCTTTACTATTTTTATTTAGAAGCTCTATTTTTTGCAATGTTTCTTCATTGCTTAGCTTCTTATTTATCATCTGGTATGCATGAGCATATTCGTTTCTCAGATTTGTCGTAAATATTCCTGTATCATCACTACCCACAACGACATTCGGCTTCGGATCATTTACATTTTTAAGTCCAAGCCATCTAATCAAGTGATGTTCACTGTATTCTTTATAGTAGCTGATACGTACGTTACTAGTCGGAAGCGTTTCTATCGCAATGTTTTTCTTGTTCAAAAACTCAATCATCATATTCTGCAATAATCTCAGTTCATCTACACCAAATATTTCCAAGGGGATGATCTGAATCATTTTGTTGTATTTTGCGATATTACACCCTTCGTGATAGGCTTCATAAAGCGAACAGGCATCTTCATCGATTTTATTGTATTCTTTCAGTTCTTTTGACTCAAAATCTTCAAATAAACTCGGTTCTCTCCACTTAAATACAATGAATGGATCATATTTTCTATTTTTCCACGCTTGAATGATTTGATACATCGAATAATATTTGCCACTGCCGTATATTTCATTAAAATAACGTCTAATCGATTCTTCCAATTTGGCGAGATATCCATACATTGTTTGAGTTTCAGAACAAAAATTATAAGCAAATACTAGATTGTCGAGCCACTCTCCCCTTTTTATCGTCAATTTACTATCATACAAGCGTTGATTCCATAGTTCCGGCTCAATCCCTAATGCCGTTGCATGTCCTATACGATTTCCTGATTGCATCTCTAAAAAATCCACCGCTTCGTACACCATTCGCAGACCTGAAAGAATATGAACGAAATCTTCTCCGGCATGGTAGGTAAAATTTTTGTATCCCCCAAAAGCCAGTTTTCTAAAAATAGGGGAAAAGACTTCAGGTGATGCGTGCAACTCATTGGCCGCAGAATCAAAACCGACGATTAGATCCTTATAGATATATTGACCTTTTTCGTTATGATATTTCATACTTTCCAGTAAAACTTCAAGCGTCTTTTTGTTTTTAAGTCTCAGTTCTAAATCCCTGAATGTGATGATCTTCTCAGGATTTCGTTTCTCTAAATGTTTCGTAAAATGAGGGACAAGTTTTAATTTGAAGTTTTTTTGAACCTTTTTATCATAACCTCTATAAATATCTCGGAGCAATTGCAATGATTTTGTCAAATCTTCTTTTGGTGCGAATCTTCCTTCTAAAACTGATAATGAGTTACCATACATCCCTTGAAGCTGATAATAGCGATTGTTATAATGTTCTTTTTCTGTCGTCTCACGCAGTTCATTCAGTGTTATTTTTTGGAATTGATCGAAACCAACCTGTGTTTTTTGCTGAACTAATAGTTTTTGGAAATAGGAATAAATCAGTATATAGTAATGAAAAAGATGCCCGAAATAGATACTTTGTGAACTTTCCAAATGTTCCAAACTTCGTATTATGAAAAGCGATTCATACTGCATTTTAGAATCGAGACAAACGTTTTCAATCAAACTCATAGGATGATTTGTCGAGGCAAAGTAGAGTGTTTTTCCAATATCAAACGTCTCTTTGGTAAAGTAAAAATTAGCCTTTTTTTCATCACAGCTACTATCAATCATGGATAACATTTGATCTCGAATCTGAGTAGCGATTTTTAAAAGTCTGTAAAAATCATCTTGTTCAAAATGACCGATTTGGAGATATTGTTCAGTTACGGTCGAGTCTCTAATCGATTTGATAAGGTATGAATAGAATATATGCGGTTGTTGCAGAGCATCGTGCCAAACGATGTCCACCTCTGTCGTGCCGTTAAGATGCATATGCATCTCATTGAGTCCATCATTAATGATACGATCAAGTTGCGGTTCATAGATGGATGGCAATGCAGTTTTGGAGAAGATTGTTCGGATTAAATCTTCGGGGTTAATTCTGAAAGATTCTTTTGATCGTTTGTAAATTTTATAAGAAATAATCAAAAGAGGTGAAACGCCCAAAATTGTATTTTGCCATTTTCCGAACTGTTTATTATTTACATATATTTTTTCGCCTTGAAATTCAAGCATTTTTGAGAGTTCTTCGAGAGTATCGGTTAACAGCTCATTTGTTGACTTACCCTTTGTAAAATCTTCCATAGCATTTTTAAAAATATAATCAGGTTTATAGGGATCTTTACTATGTGCTTCGACAAAGAGATAGTTTTGTAGCTCATTATTGATTAGTGAGCCTTCATGAAAATATTTTTCTAAGATTCTTTGAGAATCAAGAAAGGCTATAGATAATAATATTTTCATTTAATTGAATCAGTCAATAGCTCTTCAAAGACTTTTTTACCAATATTATTATATTCAGTTGTTTTATTTCTAAATCTATTAGTTATAAAATTATCTTTTTGTGTTTCAGTTAATGTTGAGTATTTTTTTAAATCTACTTTACTAATTCTATGTTTTTTTATTATATCTTCTAATATTTCAAGCTGCTCGTCTGCTTCTAAATCCATAAAATTAATTTTGAAAGTAACTTTTTCTAAACTATTAAAATACTTTAATCGATTATTTTCTCGTTTAAAAAGAGGGCATTGAGAAATATAATCATAAAAAGTAACTAAATTAGGATCAGGGGCATAAGTTTTAATTTTATTATAGTAAAATTCTGAATCTTTATCTGGATTTTTCATAAAATCTGCATTTCTTATTGAAAAGTTATCTATTTCCTCTTGATGTCCTTTATTATACAAATTAACTTCTACATAAATTGCATTTAAAAATCCTGCTACAAACATTTCTAAAACTTTATAATAATTTTCAAATTTATTTTTACTGATATTACTGAAAGTATATGAAGTTCTTATCCAAATTTTGGCTAGTACAAACAAAGGTAATTTTTGTACAAGCATTACATTAGAACTCCAGATACGAAGCTCCTTTATCAATTTTTCTTCTATATTATAACTACTCTCATCAGCATCAATTTCTCCACCTAGATTTTTATCTTTATACAAAACAAACTCTAAGATTTGTTGATTGTTAATATATGCTTCATCTTGATTTTCAATATTAGACACGATATCAGACATAAACCCTATAAGGTTAAAAAAAGAAAGAAAATTGTATTGACCAAAAGTCGAACCATTCACTCGGCTTAGTAATAATGAAATATTTTCTTTTTTATCAATTTGCTTCAAATTATTTTGACTGATAAAAACACTACCAAGTAAAATCGGAGATTGACGTGTATTGGTGTTAATACTTGAAATTGATATAAGTCTTTTCGCAATTTTTGAAGATGACTCTCCACTATCTAAAGCGATGTGATCAGTAAAATATTCGATTTCATTTTCTTGTTTTTTATCAATATTTAAAAATTGTTCTAGCACATATCCTACTTTAATAAAATAAGCTAAATAATCATTAGGCACAATTATATTATTTGCCATTGCATTTAAATAAAGCATAACAACATTATCATCATCCTTAGGAAATTCTGGAATCAATTTAAGATGATTATCTCTACTAATATTTTCATTCAAAATATACATTGAAAGAAGATTAAAAAATTCTTCTTTTAATGGCATTTCTAATAAATTGTGTAATTCCAATTTCTTTTTTATTGTTGTATAAAATGTATGTTTTATAGAAGTGATAAAAGCATAATTGTTTTTCTCACCATTCTTATCCCAGGCATGTAGTATCTGTAATACCGATCTAGTAGATTGCTTTAGTAGTGCATTTTGAAAATATTTTGAATAACCACTTTTTTTTGTCAAATATATTTTATTAATCATCTCCTCGATGTAATCAATAAAAGGTTTGGTTTTTTTATCAGAGTCATTTGAGATTAGTATTGAAAGACTATCTTTTAATTTAAGCAGATTCTGTAAATCAATCCTATTCTCGGGTTTTAATACTTTAGTTAAATATTGCTCTTCTAAATGCTCAATTTGACTTACATATACTTCTTTATTATTATTAGTGAATTCATAATCTTTAAGTATTTTTTTTGAATCCATTTTTTGCCATTGTAACTGTCGCACAAGTGTCGAATAAAGATCAATATCACCAAGCATAGTAATAATGAGTTTTCTAGATGTCAAATATTTTCTTAAAATTTCAAGTATATCTACACCTTTATCGAGAGATGTATCAATATCATCTAAGATTAAAAAAAAGGCCTTTTTATCGATAATTTTTAGACTTTCATTTATAAATGAGTGAAAATTCTTTTCAAGATCAACACCTTGTTTGGCATTAGAAAGCCCTTTTTCTAATATTAACTCAGGGGAGTCCCATAAAGTATTATCTTTTAAATGATCAGCACCCACGCCATCAAGCATACAAAGCCCACCGGCAAGTTTTTTCAAGCTCTCTTTCCAACCTTTGTATTGAGAAGCGTTAAAATCACACTTTTGGCATCGCATATAATCATCAACATTATCTTTGATAAGTGTAATAATATTTAATAGAACATGCTCTTTGGTTTCAATTAGTGTCGGATCAATAATGCCAAGTGAACAAATGTTTCGAAGTATTTTTTCATCTTTTTCATCTTTCTTTGCATTCTCAATGCTTAAGATAAAAGATGTTTTGCCCATCCCTCTTTTTCCATTGATTAAAATAGTGTTATGAACTCGATCTATTTTATGATGATTGTTATTATCGTGTCCATCTGTCTTGCAACAATCTATCTGAGTGTTATCATCTTTGATAGCTGTTAAGAAGTTATCTATGAGTTTTCCAAATATCTTTTTTGCTTCAACTTGTATTAAATTCTCTGATTTAAATGGTTTTGTATCTGTTTGGCTCAGATCGATTACAACACTCATAAAATTCCCTTATGTTCATTCAATTTAACCAATTGTATCGAAAAAATACTCCCATGTCGTATACTAATATTAGTTTATTATTAAATATTGTTACAAATATATAAGCAAAAACTGGGCTGTTGATTGTTTATAGAAAGAATATATGGAGAAAAATATTGAATATTTGAGCTATTAATTTTAGATAATGCATTAATGTATTGTGCCTATGTGCATAGCATTTCTGTCACAATACCCTTTGAAAGAGCGTAAAATAGGGCTTTAAAAGCACTCGGCTTACGTTGTACCTATTTCTTTCAAAGTCCCTGTACAAGGGAGTTCTATAGGCATCTACTTTTTGGATTGTGCCTAATAGATCAAAACCTATACCTAATATTTATTGCATTAGAATATTACGAAACTAAATTTACATCTTATCCCTTTTTTGTCCAAGAATCAACGGTGTTAATCTTGTTGAACGTCATCACATCGCTTTTTAATGGCGAGTAGCTCGTCTTGAATAGCAAAGAAAGCATCCACGACCTCAGGATCGAAGTGGCTACCTCTTCCTTCTCTGATAATACCCAGTGACTTCTCCAGAGAAAATGGTTCTTTATAAGGTCGTTTGGAAAGCAGAGCATCGAATACATCGGCAATGGCCGTGATGCGGCCTGCAATTGGTATCTCTCTACCCTTAAGAGCATACGGATAGCCGCTTCCATCCCATTTTTCGTGATGAGACCGGGCGATAACCTCTCCCAATCTGATGAATTCGGCATCCGAGCCCTTGAGAATTTCGGCCCCTATGAGCGCATGCTGCTTCATGATCTCCCATTCCGAAGCATCATGCTTACCTGGTTTCAGGAGTATCTTGTCGGGTATACCGATTTTACCAATATCATGCATGGGCGCTGCATAAAGAATGGTTTCAACGGTATGTTCGTCCAATCCCATTTTGCGGGCTACAGCCGCAGAATATAGGCTCATACGCTTGATGTGCGCGCCGGTATCCTCATCCTTATATTCCGCAGCCATAGATAGTCGATGAATTGTCTCCATCGAAGCTGCCTTTACACTCTCGAGGGCGTGATGTAACTCTTCGGTCCTCTTGGCTACCTCGATCTCCAGTTCTTTTTGGTAATTATTCATCAAGTCATTGTAGGCCTTAACTTTTAGGAGGGAGCGAACCCGGGCCAAAAGCTCGCTCTTATCAACAGGCTTGGAAATAAAATCATCACAACCGGACTCAATCCCCTTCACTCGGTCTTCCGTTTCCCGCAAGGCGGTAACCAGGATTATTGGCAGCTGTCGCATTCTATCATTTTGCCTTACTCTACGGGCGATTTCAAAACCGTCCATCCCGGGCATCATGATATCCAGCAAAATTAGATCGATTGGATAAGTATCAAGCTTCTCCAACGCTTCTGCTCCGTTTGCCGCCGTGACTATTGTATAACCTTGCGGCACAAGATAGGCTTCCATAAGTTCAATGTTCTGCAGCTGATCATCAACAATTAAGATTACTGGAGTGTTTTGCATGTTCTATCTCCTGTCGTTTTAATTTCAATATAGTAAAAAACTTATTTAATGAATTGACTGATTTCTTTTGCAAATGTGCGCGTACTTATCGGTTTGCTCATGTATCCACTGTTCGATATGGCGACGAGCTCTCCCCTTTCTTTTTCCAGGACCGAAGCAGTTACAAAAACAACGGGAATCTCACTTGTCTCTTTGTCTTGACGCAATATCATGATGGCCTCGGTACCGGGCATATCCGGAAGCCGTACATCCATAATAATGATATCCGGTTTTTCTCTCCGAATCATGGCAATGCCATCTGCACCGCTTGCAGCTCCAAATACTTCAAAGCCGGCGACCTCCAAAAGATCTTTTTCCAGCATCAGATTGTTCGCATTATCATCAACGACTACTGCTTTCTTTTTCATTTGACATCTCCTTTCGGGCTATAAATAGGTAGAGTAAACTGGACCGATGTACCTTTATTGACTCCCTCTGATTTTACTGTAAACTTGCCTCCGTGTAGCTCAACCAGCTTTTTTGAAAGAGGTAAGCCGAGTCCTGTCCCCTCAGTTACCCGCGAATAAGGAGTATCAACCCGAAAAAAACCTTCAAATATTTTCTCCCTGTTTTCAGGTGCGATACCGATCCCCGTATCCCAGATCACTATTTCTATCTCGGAATCAATACTCTTTGCTTGAATGCCGATATTGCCACCTTCGGGAGTAAATTTAACCGCGTTTGAAAGCAAGTTGTAAATTATCTCTTTTACCTTGAGCTCATCCGCCTCAATATTCGGCAAATTGTCCTCTATTTCAAGAGACATGTGAAGCTTATTTTTATTGACTAAATCCGCTACCAGCATTGAAATCTCATTCAACAGGCCATGCATGGGGAAGCTGGATAAGGAGAGCGTCATTTTGCCAGCTTCAACTTTTGCCATATCTAGTATCTGATTTATCAGTAAGAGAAGATGCTTGCCGCTGGTTAATACATTATTAACGTATTGTTTCTGTTTCTCATTAAGAGGGCCGAAGGTCTCGTCGAACAGCACTTCGCTGAAACCGTTAATGGAGTTGAGTGGTGTTCTGAGTTCGTGGGACATATTGGAGAGAAATTCTGATTTTACCCGAGCAGCACGTTTTAGCTCGCTAGCCAACTCCTTCAACTCTTCATGGGCTTTTTCCAGACCATCCTCTACGGCTCTGCGTTCGGTAATATTCTCGATGGCCAGAAGGATGATCCGCTCTTTGCCGCTCTCTTGTTCGATTTGACGGGCATTCAAAAGCATGATACGTCTGCCGATGGTGGCAAAATCGTGTTCAACCTCATAATTATCAAAAGTGGTCTTCTGGGGAAGGATGGTTTCGAGCAGTTCCCGAAGTTTGGGGATATCCCACTGTTTATTTCCCAGATCATAGATAAGCTGTCCGAGTGTATCCTCAGGATTAACTTTGAAAAATTCATAGAAGGAACGACTGACGGTGACTACTCTGAGGTCTTGATCTAGCGCAATTAAGGGTTCACGTACCGTGTTAATGATGCTCTCGGCGAACTCGCTGGCTTCATCTGCGGATTTTTTAATAACCGCCAGCTCTTTTCGGGTCTTTTCCAACCCCGCTTCTATCTCTTTACGTTCGGTAATGTCCTCGATAGCCAAAAGAATGATCCGCTCTTTGCCGCTTACTTGTTCGATTTGACGGGCATTCAAAAGCATGATACGTCTGCCGATGGTGGCAAAATCGTGTTCAACCTCATAATTATCAAAAGTGGTCTTCTGGGGAAGGATGGTTTCGAGCAGTTCCCGAAGTTTGGGGATATCCCACTGTTTATTTCCCAGATCATAGATAAGCTGTCCGACGGTATCCTCATGTTTAACTTTAAAAAATTCATAGAAGGAACGACTGACGGAAAGTACCCTTAAGTTTTGATCCAGAACGATTAAGGGTTCACGTACAGTGTTGATAATGCTCTCTGAATAATCCATGAATTTCATCTTTCCTTTCTTTTGGTGATATCTGAGTTCAGATTTACAGGGTTTATATCCCTTGTTTTGCTGAAACTTTAATGGGCTTACTTTCGGCACTAAACAAATTTTATTATGTTATATATAAATTCTAACTGTTTGTTTGTATGTATAGTTAAATTTTATACATTAAAAAATGATAAAAAAGAAATAGGGAATAATAAACTTGATATAGATCAATAACTGGTAACAGATCTATTTTCATGATATTGTTGGTGTTAATTTCAAGCTTATTTCAGAAAAAAGCAGTCTCAAAGAGAGGGTTCTCTATAATCAGCACCATACATTTTTTTCTCAGATAATATCAAAATAAGATGTCTAAAAACAAAGTAGAATAGGGGATTAAGAGATGCAAATACGCGTGTATTATGAAAATACCGTATATGCTCTAATTTTCTAACAATACACAAAACAGGGAGTTTCTTCACGCACAAAACACTCTGATTTAAATAAAAATCATAAATTAAGTCATACTTCTGTCACACTTGTCACACCAAAAAAACTCTTGCATAAGAAAATTATTATTTGCTTTACAACTTCAAAAATTATTTTCCTGTATAACTATTGACACTATGTATCTAAATGGATACAATTTGTCTATGTATAACGTTCAACAAACCCAAAAGTTTTCACAATGGCTGACTAAGCTCAAAGATATGCGTGCGCGTATCGCGATAGTACGTCGCATTGAGCGAGCACAAAGTGGAAATCTCGGAGATGTAAAAAGCGTTGGTGAAAGTGTTTACGAAATGCGCATCGATATGGGACCTGGATATCGGCTTTATTATACGATGCGAGGAGACGAAATGATTATCTTGCTCGTTGGTGGTGATAAATCGACACAACAACGTGATATCGATAAATCTATAGAAATGGCAAAGGAGATATAACCATGGAAACGACATTGACCCAATTTGATATGACACAGTATTTGGATAGCGAAGAAGCGATTGCCGAATACCTTACACAAGTACTTGAAGAAGGTGATACCGATGAATTGATCCGTGCTATCGGTCATATTGCAAAAGCTCGCGGTATGAGTCAAATTGCACAAGAGAGCGGATTAGGACGCGAAAGCCTCTATAAAACATTTGCCCCTGGTTCAAAACCCCGCTTTGATACGATCGCTAAAGTGGTGCATTCTATGGGATTGCATTTTCAGATTACACCTCTTCGAGTATCATAATCAAAAAGGCTTCACGATCCTGGAAAATTTAGAAAGATATTTTTATCTTTCCGTTTTAAAGCATCTAACAACGTCGACCTTTTCACTTCAAATATTCTACAGATTGCCGCCTTCGACATCCCGTTATTTAATGCCTCTATGATTACATCCATCTTTTCTTGAGGAATCGCTCGTGGTCGTCCACCAATACGTCCCCTTTTGCGTGCAGCTTCTAATCCCACATTGACTCGTTCTTTGATGAGTGAACGCTCAAACTGTGCTAGTGAGCAGATTCGTTTTTGGAATCTAGGACATCCCTATATGGAATATAAAACCGATTTGGGGGCAAAGATCCTAACAAGGGGTGAATTTTTAGAGAAATGGAGGAACACGAATGGAGGATAAAAGGTTTCCGCCGATATGTAGGGGTCTTAAAACACGCACCCCGCGATTAGTACGTTGTTCTATATTGTATCACATAGGGGTATGTAGGGGTCTTAAAACATACGGCATAGCGCACATAACAGAGCGTTGATTGTATCACATAGGGGTATGTAGGGGTCTTAAAACCACTGATCTTGTCATAAAATTTCTTTTTGAATTGTATCACATAGGGGTATGTAGGGGTCTTAAAATAGTGGTAATGGCGTATTCATCGATAAACTTTTAGCCAAATAACCCCATAGAACTAACCGGACTAAGCGGTGCGTTTTCTGTTAAATTGCTCAGCCCATACCCCATCTTCTTATACCCTTTTAGCCGTTTGCTAAAACTACTTTTGAGTAATGGCACTTCATGATCGATAAAATCGATAGCTAAACACTCCTGACCCTGACGCCCAATACGTCCAAGATATTGAACCATCCTCTCATCGTAGGAAATCGGCATCGTAAATACAATCGTATCCAAATGACCGATATCGATCCCTTCGCCGATATAACTATTGGTGGAGAGAATGATCGAGGCGTCGGATGTTTGAGCGAACTGTTCACGTTTCATTTTCGTTCCCATCGCCCCATAGAGTAACAATGCATCGATATTCTCTTGTTTGAGGCGATGCCACAAATAATTTAGATGCTCGATCCGCTCACTAAGTACCAATACTTTTCTATGTCTGAGGGTTTTAATCTCATCGATGATCAGTTGATTACGCTCATTGTCTTCACTCAGCTCACCTAGAATCATGGAAAAGTGATTAAGTAACGTTTCGTATTGAGTCGGAACTGTTTTGAGGTGATGGCGCTGTGAGGTTGACTTTTTGATCTCATGGACAATCTCGCCGCATTGAAGACGCATGATTGCTTCCATTCCATCTTTACGTTTTGGAGTGGCACTTAGACCTACGACATATTTACCCTTGAAACGTTTAAGAGGTATTTCAAACGATACAGCAGGGATATGGTGCGCTTCATCGATAATGATTTGTGAATATTCCTCTATCAATTCGGGACGGTTTTTGAGAGATTGAAGTGTTGCTATATCGAGTATACCATTTAAGCTCTTTTTGCCTTTTCCCAATATACCGATAGCTTTGCTATCAATGGAAAAATAACTCATGAGTCTCTCTTTCCATTGATCGATGAGTGCTGTTTTATTGACAAGAATCAGTGTTTTTACACTACGCTTGGCTATGATCGCTGAGGCTACCGCCGTCTTTCCAAATCCAGGCGGAGCGATAAAAAGTGCGTAATCGTATTGCATGAGCGAATTAAAGACATCAATTTGCTGTGGTCGCAGTTCCAATATCAATGGCGGAGTTTCTGTTTTTTCAAGAAGGCGTTTATCTTGAACCTCCAGTTTGATTTTATGTTTCACTCCCAAACGGCGCAACGGTTCTAAGAGCCCTCTCGGAATCACAATATAGCGTTCATTAAGATCATAGGTTGAAACAATACGCGGTGTATTGAACGTGGAGAGTCGTTGTTTCTGGCGCATGAAGAATTCTGGGTTATAGAACGATGCCATCCGCTTCAACAGGTTGAGAAACGATTTGCTTAATCCTTCAAATTCAATGTAAATCGAATCGTGTAAAACCAATTTGAGCCGTTTGGGAGTGGAGAGTTTAACTTTTTCAATCTCCCATGGCATTAACGTTTCTTCGACTCCTAAAGATTGAGCGTAGGTTTGAATCAAAGCACTGAGCCGTGAGGGTGCAATTTTGGAAGCACCGCTCAAATAGCTCCATTGATCACTATAGGGTTGAATGGTATCAATATCGACGAATACCGTTTTACCCTCATTTCGAGAACCGTAATGCAATGGCAGGGCAATTAGATTACCCAGTCCATCATATGGAACATAATCTTGATTGGGGAAAAGGCGATCAAAACTTTTCATATCGATTCCATCACTGTGATCCATTGCTCTGGTAATGATCAGATCACCCAAAATTCGTGCGTCGCGTGCTCTAACGCTGACGGAAAAGAAAAACCAGATATGAAGTCCGTTGCCCGATTTGGATATCTCAAAGGAAGGGGATATTCCCATTTCGAGACATACGGTGTTTATCGCTCTTGCATCATTTAGGAAACTCGATTTATCCAAATCGATGGCAAGGAATGAGCAGAAAGATTGATCTTTCACCGCATACGTGCCAATTCGAATCTTGCCTTCTAAGTGCGATTGGATTACGGCATCGGTTAAAGGGAGGTAGTCATTTCCTTGAAACGTAGCCGTTTTCGGAAAATACCCTTTCTTTAGTCCATCACCGCTGATCCAGTAAGTAGCATAGACATCTTCCCGACCTACAAAGAGAGAACGGTAGAGAGCGATTTTATCTTCTTTGGTGAGGGCGGAGTGTTTTTCGAGTTCCCGTTTGGTTTGAAGGATTTGCGCCTCAATGAAGCGTTTTTGAGATTCAAGAGAATGGAGACGCTCTTTTAATTGATCAATACGGTGTTGCATGGTTTAATACAAAAATCCAAAGAGCCAAAGGGGGATTTTGTTTTTATAGCCTATCTCAATATCATCGGAAGCGACATAGCTGTTTGGGATATCTTTGATTTGCTCAAAGCCTTTATTCTTTCCACCTATTTCAAAAGTGTACTTATCGTCTACTAAAAAATCCCCTTTTTTAGAGGTATAGATCGATTCATCGATAAATCGGTTTTTAGCAGCAAGAGCATTTTTGATCTGATTGACGAAAAACGCTTCTCGCATACTTCCGATATCGACTGACGAAGAGAGGGCATAGGATAGATTAGTGTTTTGCATCAACAGCTTTTCGGGCTTAGAGAGTATGTTATATCCTTTTTCTTTACTTCTCAGTGTGTTGATGATTTTGGCTTGTTCTAAATGATTCAAGTATTCGTATACTTTTGGTCTTGAAATCTGAGTTGCAGATGAGAGATCGGTGATATTAGGGATAAATGGGACATTGATTGCCAAAAGATAGAGAAGCTTTTTGAGCTTTCCGATTTGTGCCATCTCAATTCGGTTAATATAGGGCAAATCGGTTTCAAGGATGAGATTGATCACTTGTACGAGACGTTGGTGAAAATTATCTTTGTCTTCCAATACAAACGGATAGGCACCGTATTCAAGATACTCTTTAAAATATTTGAGTGGTTTGATCTGCTCTGATATATTTGTTGCAATCGCACCATGGTTTTCTAAAAGATCTTCGAGGCTAATAATCTTGTATTCCATAGCACCACTAAGACTTAAATACTCGCGGAACGAAAGGTTTTCAAGAGTATAAATAAGGCTTCTTCGTGAAAGGTCCCCTTTTTGTTTATTGATCTGGAGGATCGAAGAACCTGAAAAGACGACTCGAAGTTCAGAAGCATCATAAATTGCTTTGACATGGCTTGACCAATCGTCATATTTATGAACTTCGTCGATAAACAATATCTCCCCCCCGTAGCTTTCAAACTCCATGGCAAAGTCATAAAGAGATACCGATTGAAAATAGGGGTTGTCGAGCGAAATGTACAGGGCTTTATCGCTTAGCTCATAATGCTCTTTGATATACTGAAGCATCATTGTAGTTTTTCCAAGCCCTCTTTGCCCCAAGATACCGATCGATTTAGAGGTCCAATTGATTTGATCATAAAGGTAACGTTTTTTATCCAATGAAATCGTGCGGAGCCGTTTTGCTTGTTCTTGGAAAAGAGTTTGTAAACTCATATAGGCAACCTAATTATAAATATGTAAAGTAAGATTAACATTATTGCAATTAATTGTCAAGTGTTTGTTCAAAATTACTATTTATTCGGTTCAATACATCAATCAACGTCGATCGCTTCACATCAAACGTCCGACACACTGCCGCTTTCGACATCCCGTTATTCAACGCCAACAAAATAGCATCAATCTTTTCTTGAGGAATCGCTCGTGGTCGTCCACCGATACGTCCTCTTTTTCGCGCCGCTGCCAATCCGGTATTAACACGTTCCTGGATGAGTGAGCGTTCAAACTGTGCCAAAGCGCCGAAGACATGGAATAGTAGTTCACCGGACGGGCTGGATGTATCCATTCCTTCAGTTAGAGACTTGAATCCGACACCTTTGGCTTTGAGATGCGAAACGATCTCGATCAGGTGGGGTAGGGAGCGTCCTAAACGATCAAGTTTCCAAACAACGAGAGTGTTACCCTCTTTAACATATTCTAAAGCTTTGGCCAAACCTACACGGTCATCTTTGGAACCAGAAGCTTTATCTTCAAATATATTTCTTTCATCTACGCCAGCACTCATCAATGCATCACGTTGTAACAGAAATTCAGACATGAAAAGGTCCTCCTCGGATTGGGCCTTTTTTTAATGGGTTGACAAATGTATATAGGTGAAAAGCGTCAAATCCGGTTGATGACGCTAATGGGATGGGAAAGAGATCCGGAAGCTAATCGGAGCCTGTTTCACCGTTGAACTTGAGAACGTTCTCGGTCGAGACTGAGGAAATTGTACACCTGATTTAATGGAATTTCAAGGGGTTTTACTGTGGGAAGAGTAGAAATTTGAAAGAAAATGTAAATTTATTCAAAAGTGGTTTAGTTTGCCATAGCAAAAGAGATATTAAGTAGATGTAAGACTAGATATACAGAAGGAATCATATGTTTGAGATAATTATATTGAGACAAATCATTAAACTAAACAGTCTATTTAAAGGATCACGATGAGCTTTAAAATCATCGGAGCAGCGTTTGACCTACCCCTCTTGGGTAACGACAAGCTCGTATTTCTCGCGCTCTGCGAAAATGCAGACGATTCCACCCGCACTTGTTGTCCATCGTACTCAACTATTCAGAAGAAGGCTTCTTTGGCCAATTCTTCGTTAAAAACTGCGCTTCAAGTCCTTGAAGCGGTGGGTTTAATTTCTATTAAAATCCGCTCAACGAAAGGGGGTGGACGAACGTCCACCCTCTATAAAATTCATGAATTTGATGTTGAAAAATTCGACGTTAAAAATTATA
This sequence comes from Sulfuricurvum sp., assembly GCF_041651515.1. Taxonomy (GTDB): domain Bacteria; phylum Campylobacterota; class Campylobacteria; order Campylobacterales; family Sulfurimonadaceae; genus Sulfuricurvum. The sequence goes on along the minus strand of NZ_JBAZJF010000001.1, from coordinate 133,563 downwards.
AAAAAATAGCTAGAAAAATCCGTGCTATTCGAAATTTTCGAAAAAAGAAGGATATTCAATCTCCGACAATCGATACAGTCGAAAAATATCCCAATCTCCGAAAATCGGTGGAGTTGGAAGAGAGCCTTCAACCTCCGAAAATCGATACAATTTTGGATCATCAACCTCCGAAATCCGGAGAAGAACCCTTAGCTTCTTCTTTTCAACCCTTAGTTTTAAGAGAAGAAGAGGAGGAGGCGTGCGCGGGCGAGATGGTGCCCGCGACAACTATCCCTCTTCAGTTGCATGGACTCACCGAAAATGACATTCTAGATGCAGTGAAAGAATTGGTACGTCGGAAGCGTCCAAACGATCCGTCGCGGTATGAAGCGCGCTTGTTTGTCCAAATCGAAACCGGGGATCACCGGACCTGCGAAAACGTCCTAAAAATCATCGCCGAGCAGCAAGCTTCGACTCGAGAAAAACCTTGGGAACGTGAGAAACGTCTCAAGCGAGAGCATGGGGAAGCGATGCATTTGGTTTTGCAAAACTGCGGTTTTAACAATCCTGGAGAAGCATATGCGACTATGAAAAATAGAGATGGTATTGACGATGTATTTTGAAGAAAAATTGGACTTAGTCCTTCAAAGACTTGAAGAGACGCAGCAATTGCTCGAACTTTTCATCCCTGATCTTCGTAAAAAGCGACATGTGGCAACGTTTCTCGGAATTACAGAGCAGTCGCTAAACAATTGGCTCAAAGACTCTGATTCTCCGATAGAGCAGGGTGTTCATTATCGACTTGATGGCCGTGGTGAGATTGAATTTATACCCTCTCTAATTATTTCCTTGAAGCGCTCAGGCGGGTATAAAAATCGCCGTGAAAGCAAAAAAGAAATTATTACAGACGAATTCGTACCAGCCAATAACCCGCACACTCAAAAGATTTTGGAAAAAATAGGTAAAATTTCTGCGCGTGAAGAAACTCCGAAAGGAGATGTTCTTTGAAAAATAATTACAAATGTCAATTCGGAGATTTGGTTTTTACAATCCGCGATATAAAGGGAATTTGGAAACTTGATTTTATTTATAATGGGAAACGTCAACGCCCATCAATGGAGATGAAAGCTACATCGGAGAATCTGGAAATGGTCAAAAATGAGATTCTACCGGATCTCTACATGGAACTTACAGGGCGTAAGGTTGATCCGATTGCTCTTAAAATTCAGGCACCAAAGACACCGATTTTTGCTGATTTTGCGGAACGAAGTCTTGCTTTACAACAACATGATGTTGAAGGTCATGTTTTACAAGCAAAGCAGCAAATTTTAGAGCGCGATATTTTGCCATATTTCGGTTCTAGAATGATTAATTCAATACAACCCAGTGAAATCAAAGAGTGGCAAAACATACTCGCTCAACGGTTGTCAATTAGCTCTATAAAAAAATATCGCGGTGTCCTAAATCATATTTTGGATGATGCATGGCGAGATGGACTCATACCTGAGAATCCTGTCGCAAAGGTTAAACTTCCAAAAAATTCAAACGTCAAAGCTACTCGAACAGAGATGCTTCCATTTTCAGAAAATGAAATAGACCTAATTCTAAAAAATGCAAAAGGACAGTTTCGTTGGTTCTTGCAGTTTTCAATATTTACAGGCATTAGACCTGGTGAAGCAGTTGCACTTGATTGGTCGGATATCTGCTTTGATACTAAAAAAATCAAAGTTTCAAAAACCACAAAACGAAGTGGTAAAGGCGGTTATATTGTAGGGAAACCTAAAACGGAAGCATCTAATCGGTCTGTTGATATGTTGCCGCAGGTCGAAGAAGCGTTACGTGCTCAGTTTCTGGAAACTGGTTTAAAAAATGGAAAGGTTTTTTTGAATCGATGGGGAAAACCTTGGCATACACCGGATTTTTTAAATCTAAAATTCAAATTGCTTTTGAGAAACATAGGTCTTACTGAACGCAATATCTATAATACAAGACACACTTTTGCATCTCAGATGCTTGCGAAGAAAATTGATATAGGATGGATTTCAAAAATAATGGGACATTCCAATATTCAAATTACACTTCAAAAATATGCTAAGTATGTTCCGAAGGATGCAAATGAAAGAGAACTGTTTCTCAACCAGTTTGTCACACTTTTTGTCACACCAAAAGAAAATAATGGCTCAAATGCCGATACACAGGGGATAGCAGGATGAATATTCGAGTATATTATGAAGATACCGATGTCGGTGGTGTCGTCTATCACTCCAATTATCTCAATTTTTGTGAACGGGCACGCAGTCAGCTTTTTTTTGATGCAGGCCGATCTCCAATATTGTCAGATGGTCATTTTGTAGCAAAACATATTGAAGCTGATTATATAAAAAGTGCAAAGTTTGGAGATGTAGTAGAGGTAAAAACGGCTCTTTTACAAAGCAGAAACGCTTCCTTTACTTTATTACAAGAGATTTACAGAGATTTAGAGAGACTTTTTACGATGAAGATAGAACTTGTTTATATCAACTTTGAGGGGAATATAGCAAAAATTCCCGATTCAGACAGGGAGTTTCTCGCGACCACCTTACAATAGAGGTTTGAGTTTCGGTTCTTTATTCTTTATCTCTTTTATAATCGTTTGATTACCTTGCATCATAGCAATGTCAACAGGTGTCATTCCATCCTTACTCATTGCATTCGGAGATGCTCCGTGTTTTAGAAGGATAATCGCTATGCTATTGTGTCCCTTCCAAATTGCTAAATGAAGAGGGGTCGCACCGATAGAATCTTGTGCATTGACATCGGCTTTTTTGGAAATAAGATATTCGACAGCCTCACTATTGCCGACCCAGCTGGCATACATCAAAATAGTTTTATTGTTATCGTCTCGCATAGCATTGGCATCTTCCGGAGTTACGACAGAAGCTTTAAAACCGGCAGTATTATTTGTATCCAGCAGTTGCACCAATGTTAAAATATCGGCACCGAATAGACTGCTTCCCATACAAATGGAGAATATGAGCGCATACAAGAGTTTCATGATCGCTTTAGTTCCGCAATAAATTCTTCGATATCATCGAAAAGGGCTTGTAAATCCTCTTCATGCTCGACTTCATCAGCTAGTATTTGAGAAATCATATCATAGGTGATGATGTCTTTTTCACGTGTTATATCGAGGATATTTGAATAAACCCCGATCGCGCATTGTTCCCCTTTTATTGCATCTTTGAGAACATTTCGAACGTCAGGATTTTCAGGTGCATCGTAACCGCAGTTGGAATGTTTAATCCACTCATTAGGATGGAGAATCGGAGTGCCGCCAAGCTGGATAATACGACCACTGATCATAGTTGCATGACGAAGCTCATCGGCGGCATGTTGGGTGAGCTCTACAATTGCCGCATCTTTCATTAGCCCTTTAACTACTTTAGACTCAATGAAATACTGATAGTAAGCAAACCACTCGTCACAATAGGCTTTGTTGAGTAAATCAATGATTGTTTCTGCTTCGATTCCTCGTAACAGTGAAGTCCCGCGTTTGCCCATAATGATCTCCAAAAATTAAGATGGATAAACTCTATCACCCATCCTCTTAAAGGAAAATAATTATCCGCAATACTTTTCTAGAGCATTGAAATTTTTAAGGGTAATCGATTTACCCCCGATGGTTTCAATAATGTTTTCTTTTTTAAGTTTATGAAGCATCCGGGAGAGGGTTTCTGGGGTGATGCTGAGCATTTGAGCAATCTCAATTTGTTTGTGAGAGGTGAAAATATCGGGTTCATCTCGAACCAAGCGGGCAACTTTAGCCATTGCGCTGGGGGCACTGTGTCGTTTAAGGGAGAGTTCCAATGCACCAATTTTTTGAGTTAATGAGGCGATGAGAGAAATACTTAGCCCCATGTCCTCTCGGAGAAGTTCTAAAAATGCTTCACGATCGATTTTTAAGATATCGGAGGAGGAATCACACTCAGCAGATGCAGGAAACGGGATTTGCTTGAGCGTAGCTACTTCGGCGATCAGCGATGGGGCATGGAATTGATGAATCCGCATGGTCTCAGTGGGGGAGGCGGATTTAAAGATGGATACATCTCCACGAAGTAAAAGATGAAAATAACGGCTCTCATCTCCCTCATAAAAAATAATTTCGCCCGTCTCGTAGCTGCGCAGTATGCTGATCTCTTCAACTGCTTTGAGCTGATGCGGGGTTAAATGGCTAAAAAGTTGACAATTTTCAAGCATGGTTAGTGGGAGGTGATTGGCTCAAAACCAAACTCTTTTGCTTTTAGTAGCTCAACCGGATAAATAACCTGAGAATCGATGAGACGCATCGAATATTCTCGTTCTTCATTGCTGAGTTGTGATATTAAAAAGTCAGCCCCGACACTCGTGGCATAATTGATCCAGTCAAAATAGATATCATTATTCATAAGTGCATTCGATTCGGTAACGGCAGGAGGATGCTCGATAATGGAATTGGCAAGTATCATATTTTTGCGATCATGATACTGAGTAAGAGTGATTAATGCAGGGTCAACATTAATCTGTGTAGAGAGGATATTGCGTTCTTTAATCCCATTAAATGTCATTTGGGAGGTCAAAATAGCACTTTTAACGATGGGAAGATGGATAATAATACTTTTCTTATTGAAGGTAGAAGGTTTGGATAGATGAGAGATAATATTGTCCCCCTGTGCATCGATGGCATACGATGCGACACTTTTTTTGCTGCTATCGGTCTCCATAAAAAGCATTTCAGTATTTTTCTTAAGATGGAGCCCTACGGCAGAGTCATCGTAAAAGATCGCGATGGAATTACCCATGTAGGGAAGTAATGCTTGAATTTGTCTAATATAGTCGATAGATCCGAAGACAATAGTATCTGGAGCTTCGGGCATATCACGTTTATGGACCGTCGGGATGAAAACAGGGATTTCTTTTTCCAATGTAGCTATATGCTGCGCACCACTTAATGTTAATGGGGCTAATATTGCATTGAAGCCCTCTTGATGAATTTTAGAGAGGGTAATACGAAGTGATTCAATCGATTCATCAGAGATATCGAAACGCTTAAGGGTGGAGTTTTCTAGATGTTTTCCGAGTAATGTGGCTAATGCAACATTGTAGGTTGATTGGGAATATTTACCGATCACTTTGGGTGCACAAATGAAAGCAATCTTAATCTCTTTTGAGGAGATAGGTAAGTGAGATTGTGAGGATTCGACGGCATTGTTTTGAGCAGAAATAGCGGTTTTTTGGATAACTATCGTACGATCAGCAAATACATTAAAGACAAAAAAGATACTTAATAGAACTATTAAACGGTTAAAAAAAATCATCCCAGACGCCCCTTGATAGTCTGTAAATCACGCATAGCCTCTTTTTTTAATGACGGGTTGCGAAGTAAAAACATTGGATGATACATCGGAATGAGAAGTGCATCGCCATAAGGGATAAGTTCTCCTCGCAGTCGTTCAAAATCACTTCCATCATTGGTTAAGAGCTCATAGGCATCGCTACCCAAAGCGATAATGAGTTTAGGTTTGATAAGGGAGAGTTGTTTGGATAAAAAAGGTATGCAGCTATTGCATTCACTTATTGAAGGATTTTGAAAACCAAACGGCTTACATTTGACTGCATGGGTAAAAAATACCTCTTCAACCCTCATATTAAGTACTTTTTCGATCATATCTCGTAACATAGTTCCTGATCGACCGCTGTAATAACTGTTTCCTTCATCTTCTGCTGCAGAGACAAATGCATCGACAAATACGATTGATGCATTAGGATTTCCAAAACCGAACATACTCTGGGTTCTTGATTTACTTAAATCACACAGATAGCATTTCTCAATAGCACTGTTGAGTGAAGCGAGCGAATCGGGCAGAGCAGTAACACTATTTTGAACATTTGGAATCACAGAATCGACATAGTGATAACCGAGAGCTTTCAAACGGTAAAGATTTTCAAGCAAAGCGAGATTTTGATATGAGTTCATAAAAAGAGTATAAGAAAAAGGGCGTTAAAAAGAGATAAAAAGTTATTAATTAAGGAGGATTGTAGAAACAGGGCTATAATATCTATAATACGTCCGATTCAAAGTAGAGGTATCTTTATGCAAGGTAAAATATTAGATTATAACAATGAGATGAAAAGTGGATTTCTCAGAGATGATAATGGTCATAAATACCATTTCTTTATCGGCGATTGCACAAATCCTGAAAAGCTTCAAGCAGGTTCGTATATTAATTTTGAGCACGATGGTGAACGAGCGACAACCATCACTATTTTAGATCCGAAGGATGATATTGCTGCTGTTAATGCGAAATTTATCAAAACTGAAGCTGCAAAAAAATCGAAAAGAATTATTTCAACGATTATGATTATAGGTTTAGTATTGGGAGTGGGAGGATTTATCGTTACCATCATACTCTCCGAAATAGAAACTCGACAATCGGAAAAACTACAATTGAAATATGAATCGCAAATTTCAAACATACAAAAAGACTTAAATGCAGCCAATTGCTCTGATGCAGCGTTGGAATATGCCCTGGCGAGTGATACGAGAAAAGAGATTTATAAAAAAGGGGCATATTACAGTTTTGAGACACATGCGCAACACGGGCACGGTATAGATATAGCAGAGTGTTTTGTAAAAGAAAAGGATTTTACTAATGCGGTAAAGATATTGGATATTGAAGAAGTTAACGATCCTGACTATCTTAGAAGAGCAGCAATAATTTACAAAAAAGCAGGGGATAAAAACAAAGCAGAAGAATCGTTTAAAAAAGCAAAATCACTTGAACCATAAAATTCATAAATGATAATTATTTAATAAACTAACAAATAAATATATGATAGGATAATAGCAACATGTATTTATGCGAAGGAATTTGATGGATAAAGCACCCAGTTGCTTATCGCTTGAGACGTTAGAGGAAGAAGTTATTCTTACACCATTTGAATACAGTAAAATACTTGATATTCAACAAAATGTTTTAGAATTACTTGCTGTAGGCCATAATCAGCAAGAGGTTATGGAGCGTTTGTGTCAATTAGCTGAGAAAATGCTTTCGGGTTCTGTAGCTTCCATCATGCTTCTTGACCCGAAAACAGGTTTAATGAACGTGATCTCAGCCCCATCAATTCCTGAGGTTGGTCATAAAGCACTGGAAGGGCTAAAACCAGGACCCGGCGGTGGGTCATGCGGTAACGCTGTATTTCATAATGAACCGCAGTTTGTTGTAGATACTAAAACAGATAAACGATGGGCAGATATTCGACAGGTTGCGTATGACTTCAATCTTTGCTCATGCTGGTCAATGCCCATTCGTGATAGTCAAAAGCAGCCGGTCGGAAGTTTCGCCCTTTCATCTTTTGAACACCGCTCTCCTTCAAGTTTTCATAAAAGACTTCTTGAAACATGCGCTTTTATCGTTAATGTTGTATTAAAGCGCTCAGAGTATGAAATGCAAATTGATGCGAATAATCACGATCTTGAACTTCTCGGGACAGCTGTAAAATACGCTACGGATGGGATGATTATTACGGATAGAAACAATAATATCATCAAAGTAAATAATGCCTTTATCCAAACATTTGATTTTCAATTGGACGATGTTATGGGTAAAAATCCAAAAGTACTCGCGTCGGGACGTCATGACAAACATTTTTATGAGCAAATGTGGGAAAAATTATTAAGCGATAAACACTGGAGCGGTGAGATATGGAATCAACGTTCCAACGGTGAAGTATTTCCTGAGTGGATGAGCATCAGCGCCATACTCAATAGCCAAGGGGCAGTTGAAAACTATCTTGCGGTTTTTACGGATTTAAGCATTCTCCGAGACAGTCAAGAAAAAGCACTTAGACTTGCCTACTATGATCAATTAACCGGATTGCCTAATCGTCAAAAAATTGTCTCTGATATGGAACAAAAGAGTCCTACTGCCTGTATGATCTTTAATATCGATGACTTTAAAGAGGTTAATGATTTCTTTGGAATCGATACGGGAGATCAATTATTAAGCCTCATCGGGCAATGGTTTAATGAAATGAATTTGTTTCCCTATCGTATCGATGGAGATGAATTTGCCATATTGATGCATGAAGAAGTATCGTGGGATGAACTTGGCCATCAAATCAAAACATTACTCTCACGTTTTGAAGAGAAAATTTTCATGATCGAAGAAGAGAGTATTAGTATCCGAATGAGTGTTGGCGCTTCTATAGGAAAGGATAAATTGCTGACGCGGGCCGATATAGCACTCAATAGAGCTAAAGAGAATAAAGTGCCGATAGCACTGTATGCGGAAGATGAAAAGGTAGAAGAAACCTATCGAGCCAATATGGCTATGAACGCTACTATCCGTAGTGCCCTTGCTAATCAGCGCATAATATGTCACTATCAGCCAATTGTAAATTTGGTGACGGGGGCAACGGATAAATATGAAACCTTAGTACGAATGTTCAATGAAGAAGGGACAATAATTTCTCCTTTGGATTTTTTACCTATTGCTAAAAAAACCAAATTGTATCCTCAAATTACCCTTGCAGTTATACATCAAGCATGTGCTCTTTTCGCAACGCGAAGCGAGGAATTTTCAGTCAATTTATCGGTCAGTGACATACGTGATTCGCATACAATTAAAGAAATTGTTGAGACTATTATACAAACGGGTACCGCTTCTCGCATTGTTTTTGAAATCCTCGAATCTGAAGGTATCGAAAACTATACTGAAGTTGCAAAATTTATTACTCAGGTAAAAGCGCTAGGCTCAAAAATTGCCATTGATGATTTCGGAACCGGTTACTCCAACTTTGAAAATATTCTAAAGCTTAATGTTGATTACATCAAAATTGATGGTTCCCTTATTCGTGAAATCACCAAGAACTCTCGACACCATATTATTGTTGAAACGATTGTAAGTTTTGCACAGAAAGTCGGTGCTAAGACGATAGCTGAATTTGTAAGTGATGAAGATATATATAATGCAGTTAAACAGTTAGGAATTGATTATTCACAAGGATATTTTACAGGTAAACCGCAAGCTATGTAGCCGCTTGTGAAGTAAGAGACAAAACTTGACCTGCTGGAGGTCAAGTAAAGCAGTTATGAACAGTGTCCGCCACCGCAGCAAGTGCTAGCTTCTTCTACTGTTATTTCAACAGGGGTTGATTCCCATACCCCGTGCTTTGTGCAATAGCCATGAGCGACTAGTGTCAATTTTTTGCCCATTGGAACAATATTAAATGTAACTTCTGCATGATTTTTCTCATTTCCGAGTGTTCCCGGAACGAAATCAGCACGTGCCAATAATGTCTCTCCGTTATACAAAGCGATATTAGCGATGAAATGATCGAAGTCATCCGGATGAGAATATTCGTTCCCCATTTTGACGGTAACGGCAAACTTCTCCCCTTTTTTAGCAGTAGACTCACAGTGAATAAAGGGAGAATGACGGTCGATGTAGTCTTTTTTAGCTTCGCGATCTACGGTGCTGATATCGACGTAACGGTTGATTGTTGGCATAAGGATTCCTTGTTTAATTTTGAATTAATGCAGGCATTGTACACCTCAAAACTTTTAACTACACCTAAATAAGAGACTTTATATCTTATTTAATTTTTTCCAAAGCAACAGCGATTTTTAACCAATAGAGGGGTAAAATCGGGATTTTAAATATGATGATGGACTGACTATGCTAAAACCTCTTTTGATTGAAATCGGTGTCGAAGAACTTCCTGCTGTTCCCCTGCTCAAAGAACTCAGTGAAATAGAGAAAAAATGGGCGGCTGTTTTGGAAAAAAATGCGCTCATGTGTGAATTTGAATTTTATTACACGCCGCGCCGTCTTGTATTGTGGCATCGCGAATTTAAAATACGCCAAGATGACCGTATGGAAGAGTTTTTCGGTGCACCGGTAAAGATTGCGCTCAAAGACGGTGTCCCGACCCCTGCAGCACTCGGATTCGCTAAAAAATGCGGTGTTGAATTTGATCAAATTTCGCGTGCTGAAAAAGGGGGCAAAGAGGTTCTCTATTTTAGTCGAAGCGTAGAGGGACAATCCAGTACGGAAATACTCGGTGATATGATCAACCAATGGATCAAAAGTCTCAATTTCGGCAAATCAATGCGCTGGGGCTCATCGCATGAGAGTTTCATCCGTCCTATCCGATGGATTAATGTTATGATGGAGAACGACACAGTCGATGTCGAGCTTTTCGATGTTCGCTCATCCGCCCACACTTACGTTCACCGTATCAGCCATTTCGAAGCCAAACCGGTTAATTCTATCCACCATTATTTTGATCTTCTTAAAGAGGGTTCCGTCAGCCTCTATCCTGAAGTTCGCCGCAAAACGATTTTGGATGCATTCGCAGCGTTGGAAGAAAAACATGGCATTACCATCGAAATCGATGATGACCTTCTCGATGAAGTTGTTGCGATTACCGAGCATCCGACCCCTTTATTAGGTAACTTTGATGAGAGTTTTCTCGAATTGCCGCCGGAAGTTATTATTACCTCGATGAAGGAACATCAACGCTATTTTCCGGTCTTTAAAAACGGAAAACTCATAAACGCATTTGTCGTTGTATCCAATGCCTTAACCGATGATTTTTCCAAAGTGATCGAAGGGAATGAACGGGTATTACGTCCACGTTTAAGCGATGGACTTTTCTTCTATCGTAATGATCTCAAAAAAGGGCTCAGTACGGCAGGGCTTGAAAAAGTCGTATTTATGAACGGTTTGGGTACGTTGGCAGAGAAAATTTCACGTGAAAAGATTGTTGCATCGACACTTTCCAATTTAATATATGATAATATTAACCCGGCTACTCTGGAGCGGGCTATGGAGTTGGCTAAAGCCGATTTAATGTCCGAGATGGTTTATGAATTCACGGAGCTACAAGGGTTGATGGGGTATTACTATGCTCTTGCCTTAGGAGAATCTGCTGAAGTTGCCATAGCGATCAAAGAGCAATATCTACCGACGGGTGAGGATAGTGCCCTGCCGAGTACTATCCTCAGTGCAATCGTCGCGATGGCGATGAAACTTGATACCCTAATCGGTATGTTCAGTATCGGTGAGATACCGACCGGTTCACGCGATCCGTTTGCTCTTCGTCGTGCCGTAAACGGGATTATCAAAATTGCAGTAGCGCATCAAATCCCGCTAAACTTTTCAATATTGATCGATCAGCTCTCTTCCCTTTATCCGCAGGGTAAAGAGTATAAAAAGAATATTGAAACGTTTATCATTGAGCGTCTGGCCGGAGCCTACGTCGGTATTAATCCATCTATCATCCAATCGGTTGTTGCTAAAGACGCTACGGTTGAACTCGATGTTCTCGAAATCGACCGCAAAATTCGCGCCGTGAATACTATCGCATCATCCGATGCATTTCTTGAAGCGTTCTCCACCTTTAAACGGGTCAGCAATATCCTCAAAGATGAAGCAATGGACAAAGGTTTCAATGTCAATGAGTCGTTGTTTGAAAACGATGCAGAACGCCATCTATATAGTGCCGCAGCCTCTGCGATCTCTGCGAGTTATGGAACACTAGAAGAGCGTTTGGATGCACTTTTTGCTCTTAAAGCACCCCTCGATGCATTTTTCGACAATGTTATGGTTAATGCCGAGGATTTATCTGTCCGTGCTAACCGCAAAGCATTGGTCGGAATGATTTACGCTGAGATTTATTCGATTGCCGACATCAAAAATATCACCTTATGATGTCATAATCATTGGTGCAGGGATAAACGGCTGCTGTAGCGCCTACTATCTCTATAAAGCCGGTTTACGTGTTGCTCTGATTGATCAGAACGGTATTGCATCGGGTGGAAGTGGTGCAGCGGGGGCTTTCATATCCCCGAAAATCTCCAAAGCAGGTGAGCTGAAAGATATTATGTCCGAAGCACACGCCGAAGCACTCGAATTTTATACAACCCGTTTCCCCCAGTTTACCCTTACTAAAGAGCTACTTCATATCGCTAACAGTCCACAGGAAGCCGATAAACTCGAATGTTTTAAACAAGAAACGCAGCTGGAATACTCTACGATAGATAACGTACTAAAATCTCTTCTTACGGAAGAAGCGGCTAATGAGAGTCATATTTACTTTAGTGAGGGTGCCGTTGTAGATGCTCAAGGGGTATGTGAAGCATTGGTTGAAGGGATCGATTTTTTTACGATTAAAGCTGATGCACTCATGTATGAGGATGAATTATGGAAAATAGACCACCTAAGTGCAAAGCACGTTGTTTTATCGATTGGAGCCTACCCGAAACTTTTACCCATCGACTATGTCGGTTTACGAGGGATTTGGGGACATCGTATCGATATTAAAACTTCGACCGATATTCCCTGTATTTTACACCACCATGTTTCTATCTCACCAACGACAAAAGAGGGGATAGTCGCTATCGGAGCAACCCATGATGTCCATTATTCCCCATTTTCAGATCAAGTATATGATATCGAGTCGGGTAGGGCTGTTCTCCTTGAAAAGGCTTCAAAAACATTAAAATTAAATAATATTGAAATCGTCAGAGATTATACCGGTCTTCGTTCCGGTTCTAATGACTATTTACCGATGTTAGGAAATTTAGTAGATGCTCATGCAACACTCTCCCTGTACCCTCATCTACGGCATGGTAAAGCGGTGAATATGCGCGAGTATGTCTACTATCCCAGTCTGACTATGATAAACGGTTCGGGTGGTTATGGATTTGTTTTGGCACCGTATTTGGCAAGGCTATTATCGGAATATTTGAGTGAGGGCAAAGCGATTAATCCTATCCTTTCCCCTTCGCGGTTTTTTCCACGATGGGCAAAGCGTCAGTCGTAAACGACTACACCGTAGTTATCATCTATCCGATAAAACCGTGAATCAGTAGTAATAATCAGCTCATCAAGTCGTGCAAGATGCACATAGCTGTTTTTACCTATTTTGATTCCGTTTTCAAGGAAAAACCGTTTTAGATTGACGAATTTTATATCGTTAACAAACTTATACTCAAATTGATTGTAGAGACGCATCTTTTTATAGCCGAAAATATGGCTGTCTATTCCGAGCTGCGTTGCGGCATATTGGGTTGGAAGGTAGCCCGAAAGATCCGTTAGATCCTCTTCAATATGGGAATATTTGTAGGGGAGAGTCTGTTTCTCAAGAAATACGTATCGACCCAGTTTAACATGACGGGTATCGTTCCAGTATTGATACGCAGGAGACGAGATGTCAAGTTTGGTATACACCTCTTTCCAGAGCCAATGGCGATCAAGAAGTGAGTACAAAGCAGACATCCTCTAAGCCCTTATTCCGTTCCACTGTCGTTGGTGTTAAATGCAAGACGTTTGGCATACAAAAAACGTTGTTGATAATACCCTTTGTCAATAGAATCGTATTGTACTTTTCGAGCATTAAATGACGCATGGATAATTTGACCGCCTCCGGCATAGATAGCTACGTGCGAGGGTTCAGATTTATACGTTCTATAAAAAAGCAGGTCACCGACTTGCAAATCATTGGGATTGACGGTTTCGCCCAGTTGCGCCTGCTCTGCCGCACTGTGGGGCAAGTTGATACCGAATTGACGATAGACTTGCTGAGTAAATCCTGAACAGTCAGTATGACTATTGTCTTTATCTCCGAATCCATAGGGCGTTCCTAAGAAAACTTTTGCTTTGGCAAGAAGTTTTTCTTTTGCTGTTAGAAGATTTTTAATGAGTGATTTAGGTTCATTTTCTGTATCAGCAGATTTTATTTCAGGGCAAGTGATATTGGAATTTTTCGGTGTTGGTTTGTTGACGACTAAAAAGGGGAGACTGTCAGCACCAATATCTTCTTTATCACTGAGAATGGGTTTGGAAGGGATCGGTTCTGTGGCTGCAACGGTTTTAGTATTTTGGGGAGTAGGTGTGAGGGGAGCTGTGACTTTGATAGGTGCTAAAAGTTTGTGGAAAGGAGTTTCGTCTTTTTGAGCTTCATTTGAGCGTTTTATCTCTCGTTCATATTCTAGAAATAATGATGGCTCACGCCTTGGAGAATCTGCATGTGCAGTAATTGTGAGTAAAAGTAATGGTATTGGCATCCACTTTTTAAGCATTCAGCCTCCTCGTTTTTCTCTCGTAAACTCATTATAGATTAAAAAACTTTATATTTTATTATAATTCTTAAATTTAACGAAATGATATGGTACACTTCTTTCAAAAACAGATGGATAATAGGCGGTAAATTAGGATGCGAGAAGCAGTAGTATTGTTAAATATGGGGGGACCTAATAATCTCCAAGAAGTAGAAATGTTTTTAACGAATATGTTTAACGATCCCTATATTATAAGAACCAAAAGTGCATTTTTACGGAAATTGATTGCCTCAATTATAACATGGTCTCGCGTTAAAAAGTCACAAGAAATTTATCGACAGATTGGTGGAAAATCTCCATTGGTCGAATTAACCCGTTCTCTCGTATCAAAGGTTCAAAATGAGATTGGAAACGATGTGATTGTTGATTTTATTATGCGCTATACTCCGCCAATGGCCCATGATGTATGCACCAGACTAAAAGAACAAGGGGTAGAAAAAGTTTATCTTATTCCATTATATCCGCAATATTCCAGTACAACCACACAATCATCATTAGATGATTTTGAAGCAGCAGCACATGCTATCCATTGGGATGTTGTGAGTGTAGAGATAAAACATTTTTTCGAGAATAGTACCTATAATGAATGTTTATTAGAGCGCATTAAAGAAGCTTTGGGACAAGATAGTGCGGATGAGTTTGATCTTGTTTTTTCAGCACATGGACTTCCTCAAAATATTGTTGATAGTGGTGACCCGTATGCGCGCCATGTTACACATCATGTTGCACTCATGAAAATGTTGCTTCAGAAACAAGATATCCATTTTCATGATATTTATTTGGCGTATCAATCTAAAGTGGGGCCTATGCGATGGTTGGAACCTTCCTTGGAATCTGCTCTTGGTTCTTTGAAAAGTAAAAAAATGATTATTCTCCCTATCGCTTTTACCGTTGATAATTCCGAAACCGATTTTGAACTCTCTATCGAGTATGCTGAAGTGGCACATACTATCGGAATTGAAACCTATCGTGTTTGCCGATGTCCGAATGACCACCCTTTATTTGTTAAAACCATTGCTGAGCTATACTCAAAGATGAAATGATGTACTACATTGGCATAATTCAGGTACGAATTATGCTTAAAAGATGTTTACGATTACTGAAGGATAAATGATGTTTGCACCGGATGTTTTACTTTCAATAGGGGTTATGTCTCTCCTGTTTTTACGTCATATCGCCGTTTATAAAGACACCAATAAAATCAACTATACCCCTGTCGTCATTATCGTTGGATTTATTGGCGGAATACTTCATTTTGTATTATTTGCCGAAGATACAACCGTTATGTTGGTAATCAAAGAATCTCTGATTACCTTAAGCGTAGGAGGTGTGTTATCCGTAATAATGAGTGTAATGAGTCAAACCCAAAGTGCTTCTTCATATCAGGCCGATCGGTCTCGTGTACAAGTACTCATTGAGGGGATAGAATCACAAGGCAATGCTCTGGCATCGTATAACGAACGGCTCTCTACCGTTACACAGA
Organism: Sulfuricurvum sp.; assembly: GCF_041651515.1. Classification (GTDB taxonomy): domain Bacteria; phylum Campylobacterota; class Campylobacteria; order Campylobacterales; family Sulfurimonadaceae; genus Sulfuricurvum. The sequence continues at coordinate 117,958 of NZ_JBAZJF010000001.1, read as the reverse complement.
TGGAAAATTCAACACACGATCAACTGCGAAGTTTATTTAAAGAAGAGCTGGAGGCTTTGCATGGAATTCAAAATAACCAGAAACTTTTTGTCTCCAAAATTGAAGCATTATTAGTGCAACAACAGCTTTCCATGGAAAAATTTGAAGAGTTTACTCTAACCGAACTTCCGGGGCTCGATAATATCGTTCATCGTCATATAGATTTACTGCGAGTTGCCGAACAAGATCATTTTAATCAGCTCAAAGTGGCTACAAAATCAGCCTGTGATGAGAATAAAGAGGTACGCTCGCAGCTGAAAAATATCGATGAAAATCTTCGACTTCTTCAACAAAATCAGGCACCGGATCGGATTGTAGCGATTTTACAAAAAGAGCTGACTTCTGTTATCCACGATTTCGCCCGTCACATTCAAACGTTAGGGGCTAAGAGCGAGGGGATAATGACGACTTTGCTCGAAAACGATGCATTGTTGAGAGGGTCTCGTGAACAAAGTGAATTGATCATGCAGCAAATGGTTCTTTCCTCGAAGCAAATGCGCGAGATGACCCTTCACTCCAAAGAGTTATATGACTCTTTTAAACCGCTCGGATCACTTTTTTCATCGGCTGAAGGGCTTTATAGAGAGTTCTTAAGTGCCCGTGGTAAATTAGGTGAGTTGGTGGTGACGTTAGAGTCTTACGAAAAACAAGAGCATAGGGCTATGCGTGAAAATTTGGAGCGGATTGCAAGCGATGTGAGTGAAAAACTTTATCTTTTACGACAGTCGCTTCCGAAAGTGGAGAGCGTTGAGAAATTTGACACTAAAAATATACAAGAACTCTCCGGCAAGGTAAAGCTTCATCGCAGCTACACGGAAGAGTTGAGCGAATAGGGTACAATATCGAAAAAATAAAGGTGTACCATGGTGGAATTTTACGAGATGAGCGATGATGAGAATGTACCTTTTCGTTGTGAGGTAGAACTCTCGTTAATGGATGACGCTCCGCTCGAAGAGAAGCCATGGTTATTGTGGTTTTTTGTAAAGAGCGACGAACCGCAAGGGGAACATTTTTCCGCCTTTAGAGACGATTTAGAGAAAACACTGCATTCTGAATTGGACACGGTATTTGCCGGAGTCATTATCAAAGACGGATGGGTAGAGTTTTATTTTTACGCACGCGATTCAAAACGTTTTGAAAATATTACCACGGAAGTAATGGCGCGTCATGGTGGTTTTACCTACGACAGAGGTGCATCCAGAGACACAAAATATGAGATGTATTTAGAACGCCTCTATCCGGATGGGTATGCGTCTCTTCGTATACAAAACCGTCACACGATCGAATCGCTTGTTGAAGCGGGAGATGATCTAAAGCTAGAGCGGGAAGTGGAACATTATTTCTTTTTTCAGACCAAAAGTGCTATGGAACGTTCGGTTGCCTTTTTATCTGCCCACGGATTTGTACTTAAAGAGTCTGTAAAAGATGATGAGAGTGATTACGCATACGGTGCCGTTCTCACCAAAACAGAAGCAATTACACCTGAAGTAGTGGAAGAAACTACGGCATTGCTGTATGATACTTCCTTGCAAGAGCACGGTCATTATGAAGGGTGGAGTACGGTACTGGCGTAATGGCAAGTATCTGGAAAACACGAGGGGTTATCCCCTATACCCTTGCATTATTTCTCAACGCTTTTACCGATTTGGGTCACAAAATTATTATTCAAAATACGGTGTTTAAAATCTACGATGACCAAACTCAGATTATCTATACCGCTATTCTCAATGCCCTTATTCTTCTCCCTTTTATTGCACTTTTTACTCCCTCAGGATATGTGTCGCATCGATTTTCAAAAGTTAAGGTAATGCGTTACGGTGCATTTTCGGCGATACTTATCACGTTACTTATTACCCTGTGTTACTATCAGGGATGGTTTTGGATATCGTTTGGTTTAACCCTTTTACTGGCGGTACAAGCCGCCATCTATTCGCCTGCTAAATATGGATATATAAAAGAATTGGCCGGTGAAAAAGGGTTAAGTGCATTGAATGCGATTGTCCAATCGGTTACAACTGTTGCTATTTTATCGGGGATTATCCTTTATACTATTTTCTTTGAAAATTTTCTTCATACTCCTTATAACAATGAAGCGGATATCTTGCATCAGATTGCTCCTTTGGGATGGCTATTGGTGTTGGGGAGTGTCATTGAATTTTTGTTGACCATACGCTTAATAGATACGGGGACTTCTACGTGTGCAAAATTTGAGATACATAACTATGTAAGCGGTCGGTACTTCGGTAAAAATTGGCGTTTGATACGACGTAAGAGGGAGATTTTCGAAGCTATTCTCTTTTTATCCCTCTTTTGGTCCATATCTCAAGTCATATTGGCTGTCTTTGGTGCCTATGCTAAAAGTACTCTTGGAATACATAATACTATTATCGTTCAGGGACTTATGGCATTAGCGGCGATTGGAATTATCCTCGGTTCAATGATAGCGACAAGGTTGTCACGTTATTATTTGCATAAAGGGCTGATCGTCAGCGGTGCTTTACTCCTTACGTTGACACTTTTGATATTACCGAATACGTATTCTTTGAGGATAATCGGAGTAACATTTTTTTGTTTCGGTATCGGCGGAGCGATGATGATTGTTGCTCTGAATGCTCTTATTCAAGCGAATACATCAAGGGTACATCTGCCATTTGTATTGGCAGGAAATAATTGGATTCAAAATGTTTTTATGACTTTGGCATTAGGTATGACAACTCTTTTTGCCTTTTTTGGTCTGAATGTTATTATTATTATATTTTATGCCATGGTAGGGGTGTCAATTTTATTAAGTATCGGTGCCTTGATACGCTACAAAGATTATTTTATCTGGTTGATTTTGGAACGAATTCTTGCCTTTCGGTACAATATTATCCCGATGCAGACGCACAATATCCCAAGAACGGGAGCCGTGTTAATGTTGGGAAATCATGTCAGCTGGATTGATTGGATATTGGTACAAGTCGGTGTAGAGAGACGGATACGATATCTGATGGAACGCTCAATTTATGAAAAGCCGCTTATCCGTCCGCTTATGGAGATTGGTGAGGTTATTCCCATTTCAGCCTCCGGGGCGAAGGAAGCCTTTAAACATGCACGATCGCGTCTTGTAAATCATGAGATAATCGGTATTTTTCCCGAAGGGGGGATTAGTTATGACGGGAATATCGGAAAAATTTATCCGGGCTATCGTGCTATTGCCAAAGATCAAGAGGGGGTAATAATCCCTTTCTACATCGATGGTATTTACGGTAGCATTTTCTCCCGTTCAACCCAGCGTAATGCACCGCGAAAATCGTGGTTTAGACGTAATGTTCGGGTCATTTACGGAGAGCCGATCTCGATGCAAAGTGATCCTGAAACGGTGTATAATGCGATTCAATTTTTGAAGGAACATCATGGCACTCAATAAACCTCGCTACACCCTTTTTAAAAATACCCGCTACGCGCTGAATGGATTGATAGAAGTTACCCAAAATGAACCATCATTTCGGCTTCAAATACTTCTATTCACCGTCGGCATGATCAGTGCATGGTGTTTACCGCTCTCTTTTGAATATCATGCGATTTTGGCTGTATCTCTCTTCATTCCTGTTATTGCAGAAATTATTAACAGCGCGATTGAGAGGACAGTTGATTTGGTGACATTTGAACATCATGAACTTGCTAAAAGAGCTAAAGATGCGGGGGCAGCACTTGTTTTTTTATCCTTAGCAATGTTGGCATCTATCTGGGGATTGACACTCTATCGCGCGTTTTGTCTGTAACGTTTTCGTAAGAGAATTTAGCCTATAATTTCTATTATATTTTTATCAGGGGTTTTGCCATGGCAACTGCACTCATTATCGGCGCCGGCGGAGTAGGGCGCGTCGTAACACATAAATGTGTTATGAACAATACTGTATTTGATCGTATTATTTTGGCGAGCCGTACATTAAAACGCTGTGAAGAGATTCAAAGCGAACTTCCAACAGGTGCAATCGAAATTGCAACCGTAGATGCAGATAACACGCAGGAGGTCATTGACCTCATCAATCGCGTTAAGGCAGACATCCTTATCAATGTTGCACTTCCGTATCAAGACCTTACCATTATGGATGCGTGTATCGCCACGAAAACCCCGTATCTCGATACTGCAAACTATGAACATCCGGATGCTGCGATGTTTGAATATAAAGAGCAATGGGCAAGAGATCAGGCATTTAAAGATGCAGGTATCATGGGATTACTCGGCAGCGGATTCGACCCGGGTGCGACGAATGTATTTTGCGCCTATGCCCAAAAACATTATTTTGATGAAATCCATACGATTGATATCCTTGACTGTAATGCGGGTGATCATGGATACGCTTTTGCTACCAATTTCAACCCTGAAATCAACTTACGTGAAGTAAGTGCAAAAGGGCGCTACTGGGAAGAGGGCAAATGGATCGAAACCGATCCTATGGAGATTATGCAGGTTTGGGATTATCCTGAAGTGGGACCAAAAGACAGCTATCTCCTCTATCACGAAGAGATGGAATCCCTCGTTAAACACATCAAAGGGCTTAAACGTATCCGTTTCTTTATGACGTTTGGTCAAAGCTATCTTACCCACATGAAATGTTTAGAAAACGTCGGGATGTTGGGAATTAAAGAGGTAGAGCACAAAGGGATGAAGATCGTTCCGATGGAATTTCTAAAAACATTGCTTCCTGATCCTGCGTCACTCGGTCCTCGAACCAAAGGGAAAACCAATATCGGTATCGTTGCCGAGGGTATCAAAGACGGCAAAAAACGTAAAATCTATATCTATCAGGTTAAAGACCACGAAGAGTGCTACGCCGAAGTTAAATCGCAAGGCGTTTCCTACACTACGGGTGTCCCTGCCGTTATCGGTGCAAAACTGATGGTCGAGGGTAAATGGAGCGGGAAAGGGGTATTCAATATGGAACAGCTCGATCCTGATTTCTTTATGGATGAGATGAACACCCAAGGACTTCCTTGGAATGTTATCGAGATGGACGTTTAAACTTCTTCTTTATCTCGTTCACCTTGAACTTGTCAAAGGGTCATATTGTCGTCATACCCATAGGCACGATGATCTTTAGATTCCGTGCTATGACACGGAATCTAGCTTTCCCTCTTCTCTTACACTTTCTTATAATTTTTGTATAATAGTGCTTTAGTCTCTATAGGATAGAAGATTGATTTTAGTATAGACTTTAATGATGTAGAATTTATTTTAAGTAATGTTGGTTTTAATGATTGTGATATTCCTTTTAAGATTATAGCTCTTATAGTAATATTTAATTATCTCTAAACATCCTAAGGAGAAATTGAAATGGATACCGTAACTCTTACCAATAACCGTACTGGAAAAAATTATACATTTTCAATTTTACATCCTACTATCGGCCCTGATGTGATTGATGTACGTAATCTTTATAAAGATACAGGGATGTTTACGTATGATCCGGGATTTACCTCTACAGCGAGTTGCAGTTCATCTATTACCTATATTGATGGGGAACAAGGGGAATTACTGTATCGTGGATACGATATCAGCGATTTGGCGACAAAAAAGAGCTATTTGGATGTTGCTTATTTACTTTTAATGGGGCATTTGCCCAATGAGAACGAGAGGGCATCGTTTGATATGGAGCTGCGTAAACGCTCTTTTATTCATGAAGGTTTAAAACGATTGTTTGATGCTTTTCCTGACAAAGCACATCCCATGGCTATGATGTCATCGGCGGTCTCTGCTCTTTCAACCTTTTATTTTGAACATCTTAATGTTAAGACGGATGAAGATGCACAGGTGATGGCGCGGAGAATTATTGCTAAAATACCCACTCTTGCCGCATTTACCCACCGAAGGATGTTTGGAATTCCTTATATTTATCCTGACATTGAGCGTCCGTTTACCGAAAATTTCCTCTATATGATGCGCGCCTATCCTGGGGAAAATCTTGAAATCCGTGATGTGGAGGTCAAAGCACTCGATACCATTTTTACTCTTCATGCCGACCATGAGCAAAATGCTTCCACTTCGACAGTGCGTGCTGTAGCCTCGACGGGAGCGCATCCGTATGCCGCATTATCGGCTGGAATCAATGCACTCTGGGGCAGGGCGCACGGAGGAGCAAATGAATCGGTGATCGCTCAGCTTGAATACATCGCTAACATTGATAATGTGGATGAATTTATCGCACGTGCCAAAGATCCCAATGATGAATTCAAGTTGATGGGATTTGGGCATCGGGTTTATAAAAATTTTGATCCTCGTGCCAAAATACTTAAAAATCTCCTTGATCAGCTCAAAGATGAACTGGGGGTCAATAATGATCTGCTCAACATTGCCGAGAAAATCGAACAGATTGCCCTCAATGATGAATATTTTATTCAGCGGCGTCTTTACCCTAATATCGATTTTTATTCAGGATTGATACTGACTGCGCTCAAAATTCCAAAACCAATGTTTACCATCATATTTGTTATTGGTCGTTCTGTCGGGTGGATCACACAGTGGATGGAACTAAGAAACGATCCGGAAATGAAAATCGCACGTCCGAGACAGCGTTATATTGGTGCAGAAAAAAAGCGTCTGTAAAATATTTTGATATAATAAAAAATATTTACTTTTTTTGGAGCAACTATGGAGTGCGAATTCCCGACCGTTAATTCTAATAATGATGAGATAAAAACAATTTTAAACGACGTAAAAACTATTGCGGTTTTAGGGCTTTCTCCGGATAAGACAAAAGACAGTTACAGGGTTGCCGAATACCTAAAAAATGCCGGATATACTGTTATTCCTGTTTATCCGAAGGAAGAGACTATTTTAGGGGAAAAAGTGTACCGTTCCCTCGGAGAAATTCCATTTTCAGTCGATATGGTAAATATCTTCCGTAAACCGGATGCTCTCGATACGATTGCCGATGAGTGTATAGCGCGTGGAGATGTTAAAGTTTTTTGGGCACAAAAAGGGATCGTTAATAATGAAGCAGCCGAAAAGGCAAAATCAGCAGGTATGCGAGTGGTACAAAATCACTGTAGTATGGTCGAACATCGACTAATACACACGGCTAAAGGGAATTTTTGATCGATTTAGAAACGATATATAAAGCACATGAACGGATTAAGGGTGTTGTTGTTGAGACACCGTTTGCCTATGCGCCAAGATTAAGCGAGCAATGCGGTATAGAGGTTTATCTCAAAAATGAGAATCTTCAAGTCACTGGCGCCTTTAAAATACGTGGTGCGTATAATAAAATTGCTTCTCTGAGTGACAAAGAACGCTCTTGCGGTGTTATAGCAGCAAGTGCGGGGAATCATGCTCAAGGTGTCGCAATGGCGGCACAGATGTTTAACTCAAAAGCCCTTATCGTCATGCCCGATTCGACACCGTTGACTAAAATTAATGGTGTTCGCTATTACGGTGCAGAAGTTATTTTGGCCGGCAATAATTATGATGAAGCGTATGCATATGCTTCATCATACGGCACAGCGCATGGAATGGTATTTGTCCATCCGTTTGCCGATGAAGCGGTTATGGCGGGGCAGGGAACCATTGCAATTGAGATGATTGATCAGATCAAAGATTTAGATGCGATTATTATTCCGGTAGGTGGTGGAGGTTTGATTTCCGGCATGGCATCGGCGATTAAGGCCCTCGCACCGCATATTCGCGTAGTCGGAGTAAGTGCGGCAGGTGCTCCGGCAATGCGCGAATCCTTTGAAGCAAAAAGGGTGATTGACAGCACAACCGTTCGTACCATTGCGGATGGTATCGCCGTACGCGATACGTCAAGTGTAACTTTGTCTCATATCCTAGAATCCGTCGATCAGATTGTAAGTGTTGATGATGAAGAGATTGCCAATGCGATTTTATTTTTATTAGAGCGTCAAAAAGTGGTAGTAGAGGGGGCAGGGGCTGTCGGGGTTGCTGCACTGCTGCACGATAAACTGAGTGAGTTTCGAGGTAAAAAAGTGGGTGTAGTGCTGAGCGGCGGAAATATGGATGTTACCCTTCTCTCTATCATTATCGAAAAAGGGCTTATTAAGTCGGGACGAAAAATGAAACTGACGGTGACCCTAGTGGATAAACCGGGTGCATTGATGAAATTAACTGAAATGCTTCAAAGTTTGAACGCCAATATCGTCCATATTGATTATGATCGCACTTCAACAACATTGGCTTACGGTGATGCAAACGTTATGATTCATCTGGAGACCAAAGGTGCGGAACATCAATCGCAAATTCGGGCACACTTAAAAGAACATCGTTATCTGAGCAGTGAAGAGCATTAGGAGTAACAGGTATGGAAGTTTTAAAATCACTTAATATTAAAAGTCCCATACTTTTGTTAAAAGTGCTTAATGATGGTAATTTTGCCATAATCGATGCCCAAAATACCCTTCGTATTATTGATTCAAACGACTATAAAGTAATTGGTGGATTTAAATCAAATATCGCACATGAACGCTTAGTCGGATCGCATGTCGATGTTACACCGGATGCAAAATACTCTATTTCAATCATTCCCGGTGTCAATAAAGCCGCCCTTTTTAGCGTCAATAAAAAAGAGTTGCTTTACAAGGTTGGACGGCATCAAGGTGATGTTGAAAGTGTTGCTATTGATCCAAACAGTCGATACTGTGTTACCTGTGGGCAAGATGGGAAAGTGTTTGCGTGGGTACTTAAGGCAGCTCGTTTAGCCTTTAGTATGCCGATTCATACTGACTTCGTAACGACGGTTGCATTCAATGAAACAGGTCAATGGATTGCTACGGGGAGTTTTGATCGTACCATTAATATTTTAAATCTGGCTACGATGAAACACCCATTGAAACTTCGCGGACATAGCAGCGCCATTGTAAAAATAGTATTTTTACCTGAAGCGCGTATGTTATCTGCCGATAAAGAGGGTACATTGATTGTTTGGGATATGATTGATGGCAAAGTGCTCCATCGTCTTACCAAAATGAATGATGATATAACGGCTTTATCTATTAGCAGTGATAGCCATTTTGCATTTGTGGGGACAAAATTGGGATACGTCGGACTCTATAATCTGGAGTCGATGGAGCTTTTGACGCCGCGTTATTTAAAAGAGAGTGAGCAAATTACATCGATTGCTTACTTAGCCGACGGATTTCGTCTTATTATCGGTACCGTGGAAGGGAATGTCCGTGTCTACTCCCTCTTTGGCGATCAAGAGAAGTATATGCAAATGCTACGGGAGCATCAATATAAAGAATTTTATGATGCGCTGGATAAAAATCCAATATTGTTTTACTCTAAAGTGTATGAAATGGCGGAGCGGATTTGGGGTGATATTCAGAAAAAAGCACGCGCTTATCTTGAAAAAGGGGATCGTCCAAAAGCAAAAGAGCTCTTTGACCTATTTGCGGGAATCCCAAAGAAAAATCCTCTTATTACACAAATGCTTCGAGACTATGAAAAATACGGACAGTTTCAAGCCTGTGTCAATGAAGGACGATTGCCATTAGCCTACTCGATGGCTAAACAATACCCTGCTTTTCAAGATTCGGAGCCCTTTAGAAAGGCTGAATTACGTTGGAAAAAGCTTTTTGCAAAAGCACAAGAGCTTATTTTAGCTCCCAATGGAGATGAACAGGCTAAAACCCTGCTCGCGCCTTATCGTGGTATATCAGAAAAAACACTTTTGATTCAGCAGCTTTTTGAAGAACGAAAAAAATATGAGTATTTTAAAAAAGTTATTGCACAGAGTGATTATGTCAAATTTTTTGATTTAGTACGAATCCTTCCGTTTCTAAAAGAATTCGCAGAGTACACCGCAGTTATGGATTATGGTGACAAGCTCTATATTCAATCTCAAAAAGCGTATAGAGCTGGTGATTATGCAACGGCTCGAAAAGGATGTGAAATATTAGTGGCATTTCCGGATTATGCGAAAGAATCGCAGGAAATGCTGGAAACGATTCGCGTTAAGCATCTATTCTATGATGCCATTGCTTCTAATAATTTAATAAATGCCTTTGCCTATTTGAATTCATACCCATTGCTATATGAAACTCCTGAAGCGCAAGTTCTGGAACGTCAATGGAATGTAATTGTCGATAATGCACAACGTTACGCAGCCAAAGGATTGGTTCGTGAAACAGCTGAAGTGTTTGAAATTTATCAATCCGTTAAAGATAAATATTCGGCTATGGGTTCAGTATTTGCCCAATGTTATAGTGCACAGCTAGAGCAAAAACTACGGGAAAAAGCATCGCAGAATATATTGGAACAAGGAATTCGACAATATGTTGCATTGTTTGGAATCGATGATATGATTGCCCAAGTGTTTGAGTATTTTAAACGCAACTATAAAACTCAAATTGACTTGGATACTCTCAAGCAAGGTTCACTTGAAACATGGACTCCTGCCATGATAATTGATGATATTACTCGAAGCGGTTAAGATGATCGCTATCGATTTGGGCTCGAATACGATCCGATTTATTGAATATGACGGTCGAAAATGGGGAAATAGCTTTGAAAAAATCGTTCGTACTGCCGAAGGGCTTTGGGATACACACCGTATCGGTGAAAATGCTATCACACGAATCTTAGAGGCCATTGATGAGGCCAAGCTAAAACTTGATTTTACGGCAACAATTCTGGCGTATACGACCGCGGCAATGAGGCTTGCTAGTAATGCAGAGGAAGTTCTGGCCAAGATAGCGCAATCCTCCGGGATTAAATTTGAAATTATAGATGGAAAAAAAGAGGCGATTCTGACCCTTAATGCCGTGCGTCATCGTCTTGGCGTATTGGGGATAATGCCTTCTTCTTTTCTATTGGCAGATATTGGGGGCGGTTCGACGGAATTGACCCAATACAGTGACAGCAAGGTTGAAACCTTAAGCCTGAATTTTGGAATCGTTACTCTGAGTGAAACATCGGATACGCCTCAAAAACTTCTAGACTCTATCGATTATTTTAAACAACAAATCGACGCGCAGTTCTTTTCTTGCTCAACGCTAATCCTCACTGCCGGAACACCAACAACGATTGCCGCTTATTTGTTGGGGATGGATTATTTGACGTATGACCCACAGAAGGTCAATGGCTTTCACTTAACCCTTGAAGCGTGTTATAACGTATATGAAGCACTTTTAGCGATGAAGGAAACGGATCGAACACGCTATGTCGGAGTAGGGCGTGAAAATCTCATTATTGCAGGGATTTTAATGGTTACGGCGATTTATGAGTCTTTGGGCTGTGATGAAGCAATTATTATTGATGACGGATTACGCGAGGGGATTGCTTTGGAATATTTCCGACAGCTATAAAACTTTGAGCTAGCGATGAAGTTGGCTATAATAGAGTCAAAAAAAATGAGGGTTTAAATATTGAAATTAACTAATATCAAGCGTGTGGGTATATCACTGCGCCCCTCTACTCCCGAACTTAGAGAGATGTTTTTTGAATCAAAAAAAATATTTGAATCGCGTGGTATCGAAGTAATTATTGACAATATTAGCGGTGGTATGATTGACGTAATGGGACAACCGTTTGATATGATGTGTCAAAACTGTGACTTCCTTGTCACCATCGGGGGAGATGGAACACTCATTTCAGCTGTTCGGCGTTCTTACCACTATCAACTCCCTGTTTTGGGAATACATGCCGGAAAGCTTGGCTTTTTAGCCGATTTAGATTTTGCCGAACTCGAATCTTTTGTCGATAAGATGATTGCCGGGGAATATCGAATTGATAAACGCGCCATTCTACAGGCCACGATTGTAACCCCAAGCGGAGAGAGTGATATTTACGCTTTTAACGACATTGTTCTTACCCGCCCTTCGATTGCTAAAATGATCCGTCTTGAAACGTATGTCGATGGGCGAAGTTTTAACACCTATTACGGCGATGGCGTCGTCGTATCAACCCCGACCGGTTCAACTGCTTATAATCTATCTGCCGGAGGACCGGTATTATTTCCTTTAACGCAGGTATTTGCTCTGACGCCGATTTGTCCCCATTCGCTTACTCAGCGGCCAGTTGTCTTGCCCGGGCATTTTGAGATAGTAATGAAAACCCCTGACCCGAGTGCTTTGGTAATCATCGACGGACAAGATCTTGTTGAGATAAGTGAGAGCGATACGGTACATATTAAACTAGCGTCCGGTGCAGCGCATTTGATACACCGTAAAGAGTTTAATTATTTTGAAGTTCTCAAAGAGAAATTAGGGTGGGGTGAATAATGATCGAGAGATTTTATCTCAAAGAGTTTTTAACGTTTAAAGAGGTTGAATTGGAGTTTAATCCCGGTTTGATTGTTTTTACAGGGCCAAGCGGGAGCGGTAAATCGATATTAATGCGCTCTATCTTAGCCTCAGTGGGGCTTGATGGTGTTGAAGCTCAAGTGTGTGAATCGAATGTATTATGGCAACTTGATGAAGAGAGATACGGTATCCAAAATGAGTCTGTTAATACCTTTCGCCATGTTAAAAAAGATAAAACACGTTATTTCATCAATAACCAAAGCACCTCAAAATCATCAATGGAAACGATCAGTTCTGAGCATATTCGCCATTTAAGCTTGAAAGATTATAGCGATTTTGAACCCTCTGCTTTGATGCAATTGATTGATGAGAGGATCTGTCGTCATACTTCCGAACATCGTGATATTTTGGAGCGGCATAAAATCCTATTTGATGAGTATAAAGTATTAAAAGATCAATTGCGCCAGATCGAAGATCAGGAGAAACACCTTTCTGAGCTCAAAGAGTTTGCTGCCTATGAAATTTCAAAGATTGATGCGATAAAGCCTAAGATAGGGGAAGATGAGGAGTTAAGTCTTATCAAAAAACAACTCTCAAAAAAAGAAAAAATCGAACAATCTATCCGTACAGCGGAAGCAATATTCGCTTATGAAGCACACGTCAGTAATGCCCTCACTGTGTTGGAAGTTGAGAGTGCTTTTTTTGACGATACTATGAATGAGCTAAGAAATATTTTTGAAACTTCATTGGAACGTTTGGGAGAATTAGAAGATATATCGATAGAAGGTGTCTTAGATCGAATCGAACTTCTTTCAGAGCTGAAACGACGCTATGGCAGTGTAGCCGACGCACTTTCGTATCGCGAACAAAAAGCATCAGAACTGGCGTCTTATGAGACGATTGAACACTCTAAAGGCGATTTGGTGAAAAATATTGCCGCATTGGAGGGTGAACTTGAAATTCTCAGTCGTGCTCTGTCCCTCAATCGGCATAAAGAGCTCTCCTCTGCATTAACCGGGCTTAACGGCTATCTTGGAATGTTGTATTTACGTGAAGCAACATTAGAGCTTCATCCGTGTGAGCATTATGCTCTGGGAACAGACAAAGCCGTTTTGGGATTGGCAGGAACAAAACTTGATAAACTCAGTTCCGGTGAGTTTAATCGTCTTCGTTTGGCACTGCTGGCATTGCGTGTAGAGAGCATGCCTGAGCGTGGCGGCGTGTTAATGCTCGATGAAATTGATGCAAATTTGAGCGGAGAAGAGTCGATGAGTGTTGCAAAAGTTTTGCGTCATCTCTCCGGTGCGTATCAGATTTTTGTGATTTCTCATCAACCCCAACTCACTTCCATGGGTAATCAGCATTTTTTGGTTTACAAAGAGGGAGAAAGTCGTGTTCGCGTTTTAAGCGATGCCGAACGCATTGAAGAGATTGCCCGTATTATTAGTGGCGAGGGGATCAGTGATGAAGCCCTGGGCTTTGCTAAAGATTTATTTGAACGTTCACGGATGAAACTATGATTATTGATACTCATGTTCATTTGGATGATGAGCGTTATCGCGAGGATTTTGATGATGTAATGGAGCGTGCACATATAGCTGGGGTTGAAGGCTTTATTATCCCCGGTGCTCATCCTGCTACCTTGCCGCGTGCAGTGGAGATTTGCGAGCAGTATCCGAACATCTATTTTGCTATTGGAGTACACCCGTATGATATGGAGCATATAAATTCGGTTAATTTTGAACACTATGCTGCGCATCCTAAATGCATCGCGATTGGTGAATGCGGTCTCGATTATTTTCGTTTAGAAGGAAGCGAAGATGAAAAGGTAGAAGAAAAAAAGCGCCAAGATTATGTATTCCGTACGCAGATACGTTTCGCTAAAAAGGTTAAAAAACCCTTGATCGTACATATTCGAGATGCCAGTCACGATGCGAAGATGGTATTAATGGAAGAGGGTGCTGGCGAAGTAGGGGGCGTACTCCATTGTTACAATGCGGATGATGAACTGTTGAGCCTTGCTAATGAGAATTTTTATTTCGGTATTGGTGGAGTTTTGACGTTTCAAAATGCAAAAAAACTGGTTAATGTTCTTTCTCGAATCCCGCAGGATAAATTACTCATTGAAACCGATGGCCCATATCTCACTCCGCATCCTCATCGCGGTAGTCGTAACGAGCCCTCTTATACTCGTTATGTCGTCGATAAAATGGGAGAGCTTTTGGGACTCTCAAGCGCGGAAGTTGAGACATTGACAACACAAAACAGTTATAACCTTTTCAAGGGATTAACAAAGCCTTAATAAGACAACTTTATAATTAGTCCCTTTGTAAGGAGGAGCACATTGAGAACTATTCTGTGGACATTTTTTCTCCTAAGCTCTCTCCTTAATGCCACCGTGTCTGATGTGGGCGATTCTAAAAAGAGAGATGTTTTACGTCACTTTGATATTCCGATTTCATTTTTGAATGATCCGTATTTACAAGATATGGTGTCAGAAAAAAAGCGTGAACTTGATTTAAGCGGCATCAGTGCCTCATTTGAGAATGCTTCTATTTTTATCCCTACACTCTCATCCTTGATCGCCCAATCTGATTTGCCGAATGAATTTTTATTTGTGGTATTGGTCGAATCCAAATTTGATCCCTTATCAACTTCCTCACGCGGTGCCTCGGGTTTATGGCAATTTATGGAAGGGACTGGAAAATTGCAAGGTTTGGCTATTAATCGATATGTAGATGAACGGCGCGATTATATAAAATCGACGCGAGCGGCGATTGCCTATCTTAGTCAATTGCACAAACAATTTGGAAAATGGTACTTGGCCTTAATCGCATACAATTGCGGTGATGGAAGATTGAGTAGAGCGATTCAAAAAGCTGGAACTACCGATTTGGATGTCTTGGCCGATCCATCAAAAGGACATATACCCCCTGAAAGCCGACGATATATTCGCAAAGTTCTTGCAATATCTCTATTAGCAACGGATGATGCTTTTTTATCCGCAATCCAATACGACAAATGGGTAAGTACCGCTCCTGATAAGCAAATAGCAACGGTTTATTTACCCGAGGGGGAAGATATTGATCGCATTGCAGCCGTATTAGAAATGCCCAAAAATAATCTTAAAAGACTTAATACTCATTTGAAAAAGGGGATTACTCCCCCCAGCGCATCAGCCTATCCTGTTTATATTCCGCAAGATAAACTCGAAGCCTTTCAACAAAAATATCGTCCCCGTGGACTTAAAGGGTATTTTTTGATGCATAAAACGGTATCCGGAGAGACACTAAACAACCTATCTAAACGCTACAATGTATCCAAAGGATCGATCATAGATGAGAATATGATGGTGGATGAAAACGATTTGAGTCCAAACCGCAGTGTTAAAATCCCTATTCGTAAGCCCTTTATTAAGAGCACGAAATTTCATACCGCTAAACCCGGTGAAACCCTCGCTTCAGTAGCCGCATTGTATAATATGACATTGGAACAGCTACGGGTTCGAAATCCGTTTGCAACAAATGTGCTTAAAGAAGGCGAGGAGGTCAAAGTTGGCGATTAGACTATTTTTACTAGGTTTGATAATTTTTTTTACCGGATGTACAACAAAAACCGGCTCATACAATTATCAGTCATCCAAACCTTCTCAAAAATATCCTTCAGCACAGCTTGCTTCTGCCTCTTCGAATATCTACAAGAAAAATGGCGAGCTTCATGCAACGATGCGCCCTTATACGGTAATGGGAAAAGAATATTGCCCCACGGTTGTTCATGTAGGGGATACTTTTAGTGGACGAGCAAGCTGGTATGGGCCTGACTTTCACGGTAAACAAACCTCGAGCGGTGAAATATACGATATGTATGCGATGAGCGCGGCGCATAAAACGCTACCTATGAATACGGTTGTGCGGGTAAGTAATATGGAAAACGGCATGCAAACGGTTGTTCGAATAAATGATCGTGGACCTTTTGTAGAGAGTCGTATTATTGACCTTTCGTACTCAGCGGCTTCATCATTAGGAATGCTGCAGCATGGCAGTACCATGGTGACACTGGAGGTATTAGGTTTTGAACCGGGTGCGTCACGCGGAATTGATATGGTCGCGCTTGCAAAAGGGCCAAAAGAGACTGTATTAAGCTCTTTCTTTGTTCAAATTGGGTCATTTGAACATTTTGAAGGAGCGAATATAACCCAACATAAATACAGCGATTTTCATGGCTACCATGCAATTATCAAAGATACAGAGTATAATAACAAACGATTATTCCGTGTATGGCTTGGTGGGTTCCGCAGTGAAGCTGAAGCACGTGATTTCATTAATAAGGGCTATTTTGACGGTCCGTTTATCATAAGGGAATAACATGATCCAAAAAAGCCGTAAAACCAAAGAAACCGATATTACCCTCACCCTAAATTTGCAAGGGACCGGACAAAGTACTATTTCAACCAAAGTCGGTTTTTTAGATCATATGCTTGAAAGTTTTGCCAAACATGCATTGATTGATTTAGAGATCATGTGCGATGGCGACGTTCACATTGACGATCATCACAGTGTCGAAGATATAGGAATTGTATTAGGGCAAGCGCTGAGAGAAGCAATTTACCCAATAGAAAAAGTAGAACGATTTGGAAATGCAACCATCGTGATGGATGAAGCAGCTGTCAGTTGTGATCTGGATCTTAGTAATCGTCCTTTTTTGGTTTATGAAGTAAATGTAGCTGGGAAAGTGGGGGAGTTCGATGCGGAATTAAGTGAAGAATTTTTCCGCGCCGTTATCTTTAATGCCGGTATAACCGCGCATATAATTATGCAGCGCGGTAAAAATAAGCACCATATAGTCGAAGCAGCATTTAAATCGTTTGCGGTTGCTCTTCGACGTGCACTTAGTCCTAATGAGCGTGCCGGCGTTCCAAGTACCAAAGGGGTACTGTGATTCAACTTTTGATTTTAGATGTTGACGGTTGTATGAGCGAAGGGCAGATTATCTATACAACGGAAGGTGTTGAACTCAAAAATTTTAACGTTAAAGATGGTTTTGCAATTAAAGAATGGATTAAACTGGGTCATCAAGCTGCGATAATTACCGGCAGAGATTCCTCCATTGTAGGACACCGCGCACGCGAGCTTGATATTCCTCATCTTTTTCAAGGGGTTAAAGATAAACAGGCGATAGCGATGCAATTATGTGCAGAGCTAAATATAGCCCCCGATGAAGTTGCTGCAATTGGAGACGATTTAAACGATTATCGACTTTTAAAATGGGTAGGTAAAGCATATACTCCTGCTGATGGATCCGATTATGTGAAATCGTTTGCACATGTCTTGAAACGTCGCGGTGGTGATGCTTGTGTACGCGAGATGATTGAAGAAATAATTCGTGAAAACGGTGAAGAAGAACTTTTTTTAAGCCGCTGGATTTAAATGTCGATTAATATTTTTTTTGTGATTGTATTGGGTGGGCTTTTGGCAATGTTTGGATATTTTAAGCCTCTCTACTCTCCAAAACAAAACAGTGACGATGTCCCAAAAATCGAACTGGAATCGTTTATTGTATATGAAGTCGGTGTAGGCGGTATGGAACGATTTTTTGAAGGAAAAAAGGGTAAACGATTTAGTGACCGATATGAAGTTTCATCAGCAAAATTTAGCGATAATTCGAAATCCCTATTTGAGTCGATTTATGCTGATGTAGCGCATTATAAAGATAATTTTATTACTTTATCGGGAAATGTCCATTATATTCGCGAAGACGGTCTTGAATTTCGCTCCAAAGAGGGGACATTCGATCAGAACAACTCTATTATCCGTACTCAAGGTAATTTTGTCATTACCCAAAAAGGAAATCGGATTGATGGAACAAAACTTTATTATAATTCCAAGCAAGATACGGTTTCAGCAGATGCTGTTCGCGGTAGCTATCAATTAAATTAGGAAAATGAATGATCAAAAAATTAGTTTTATTACTCTCACTTTCAACTATTTATCTTTGTGCTGAAGAGCTAAAAGTTATTTCAGATAATTTCAAAGGGGATCAGCAAAAGGGGATATCCGTTTTTACTGGTCGTGTTACAGTAACCAAGGGTTTTGATGAACTGAATTCGACTAAATTGACAATTTTTACCGATAAAGATCGTAAACCTATAAAATACCTTGCTGAGGGAAATGTCTCATTTTATATTGTTACAGAAATGAATGAGAAATACAAAGGAAAATCACAAATCGCCATTTATCTTCCCAATGAGAGTGAATACCATTTTTACAAAAAAGCCGATTTGATCCGTTTGGATAATTACCGTCGAATAAAAGGGGATAAAGTCATAGTCAATACGGTATCGGGCAATGCTACCGCTGATAGCATTGATAATGAACCGGTAGTGATGATTTTTACGATGGAAGATAAAAATACAACGAAAAAAAGCAGCTCTAAATGATTGAAATTATTAATTCATCCTTTATGACTTCGGCACCGAATATCAGACTCACTCCCGAAAATGAATTTATGAATGAAGTGGCATTTATGGCACGTTCCAATACGGGTAAAAGTTCTTTACTTAATACGTTAACAAATCGAAAATCTTTGGCAAAAGTTTCCGCAACACCGGGGAAAACCCGTCTAATTAATTATTTTGATGTAGAATTTGCAGATAGAAATACGGGAGAACGATTAGGTGCACTGTTCGTTGATTTACCGGGTTTTGGTTATGCAAAAGTTGCTAAATCGCTCAAAACGGATTGGGAAAGCAATCTTACTTCCTTTATTGCAGAGCGAAAACAAATAGCTATATTTGTCCACCTTATTGATTGCCGCCATCCTGACCTGGATATCGATCGATCGGTTGCCGATTATCTTAATGAAATATGTACCCCAAATCAATCAATACTTACCGTATTTACCAAAATTGACAAGCTTAACCAAAAGGAACTCTCTGAGCTTAAGAAACGTTTTCCCGATGCTTTGATGATTTCTAACAGCAAACGTCGAGGCGTCGATAAAATTGTCGAGATTATCTACCATCTACTTAGAAGCGATAATAATGTCTGAAATCGTTTACAAAAAACCGACTCTTACGGATATTGAAGCGATGCAGATGTTGGTTGCACCTGAGATCGAATCAGGCGTGATACTGCCGCGTAGTAATGACGAAATTGCTACAAATATACGCTCCTATTTTTTAGCTATGGATGGGGATAAATTAGTCGGATTTGTGGCTTTGCATATTCATTCTCCCGTATTGGCAGAACTTCGTTCAATGATTATTGACGGTGCCTATCGCGGACAAAATATTGGAAGTACTCTGGTTGAAAAAGCGTGTGAAGAGGGTAGACGACTAGGTCTAAAAGAAGTATTGGCATTGACGTATCAACAGCATTTTTTTGAGCGTCTTGGATTTAATGAAATCCCTAAAGAATCGATCCCAGAACATAAAATTTGGGCTGATTGTATTAAATGTAAACATTTTCCGGTATGCAACGAAGTTTCTCTTATCAAAACGCTTTAAGCCAGCTTTTGCTGGTCGGTGCATTTGTTGTATATACAAGTTTAAGTACGTTGTATCTCTTTTTGCCACCGTTATTAGCAGTATTGTTCTTGGCATTTTACAAAGCATTAACTCGCCATGATTTATTTGGGCTGCTTATTGTAATTGCAATGTTATTGATCTTTGAAGCAGAAAAAGGGTTTTGGTTTGGAAGTACGATTATATTTTTTACTTTTCTATCACGCTTGTTGATTCCAAAAATAGAGCAGATCGTACAGTGTCGTCCTTGTATGGCATCCTTTTTTGTTGCTTTGGCCTATCCTGGATATTGGGTTTTTGTTTGGCTCACCAACCAGATTTTTTTATTGGAGCTTCCGGCAATGGATTGGCATATTGTTTTGTATATGGCAATTGAATTTTTAGCAGTAGTTGTTTTTATATGAAAATTAGAATTTTACTTACACTTTTTGCCATTGTATGGATTGGATTAATCGTTCGCGTGTTTCATTTATCGATACAGTCAAATGAATATTATGAAAATCTTTCTGAAAACAACAGCATTAAAACGGAGTTTTCTGCACCTGTACGAGGAGAAATACTGGATCGTAATCTCGAACCTGTAGCAATCAATGAATTGGGATTTAAAATTGCATTTGCTCCCCATTTAACGAAAGGAAAAGATACTCATTTACTTGATCAAGAGATCGCTTATTTACTCTCCATGATTCCTACGCTTGATGGAGAAAAAATTGCTAAAACTTATAAAATGGAAGATTCCTATTACAACCATTCCTTTATTGATGTTGTAGATTTTATCCCCCATGAAACTATAATCCCTTTGTACTCATTGATGAATTTACGAGAGACAATTCGCATTTCACCTTCTCCAAAACGCCTCTATCCTCATGGCACAATTGGTGCTCACATTATAGGATATGTAGCAAAAGCGAATCAACAAGAGATTAACAAGGATCCTTCGCTACAGCTTTTAGGTCATGTCGGTAAAAATGGAATCGAAAAATTTTACAATCACTACTTGCAAGGAGTAGCCGGAGAACGCCGGATTAAGGTCAATGCACAAAATCTTGAGATTGAAGAATTGGGACGAAGTTCGACTCAGGAAAATCATAATTTAGTTCTCAATATTGATATGCGTCTTCAAAACTATATCAGTCAACTTTTTGAACAAAGGGTCGGATCAATTATCGTCATGGATATACATGGAGCGATTTATGCGGCTGGCAGTTACCCGGAGTATGATTTAAATGCTTTTGTATCTGGGATAAATTCCAACGATTGGAATACACTGATGAATAGCGTTGAAGCTCCTTTTACCAATAAAATCATTAATGGTCTTTATCCTCCAGGGTCAACGGTTAAAACGGGATTAGGGCTTATTTATATTACCTCCGGAAAATTAGATGAGCACAGTTCTGTTTTCTGCACCGGATCAATGAAGCTTGGAAATCGATCATTTCGCTGCTGGAAGCATTCAGGGCACGGAAGTACCGATGTTTCTAAAGCTATTTCTCAAAGCTGTGATGATTATTTTTATAAAGGAAGTATACAGGTTGGTATTGAGCGGATGAGTCAAGGCCTCAACCGTATGGGATTGGGGAAAAAGACGGGTATTGATTTGCCAAATGAATTTATCGGAACGGTTCCCAGCCGTGCTTGGAAACGGGAAAAATTTAAAAAACCGTGGTATCAGGGTGAAACACTTAATACCGCTATCGGACAAGGAGATTTTCTGATTACTCCGATTCAGATGGCTCAGTACACCGGATTAATGGCTACCGGAAAATTACCGATTCCTCATATTGCCAAAACCATCGGCAATAATCCTTATACCCCATTGCCTCTTGATGTATTAACACCGCTTGAAAAAGAAAAACTCCCCATTGTGCAACGTGCAATGCGCGGAGTTTGTAATGATCCGGGAGGAACTGCCAGAGGATTCGTCTCCGCACACTTTCCGATAGCAGGAAAAACAGGAACCGCGCAAACAACGGGGATTGCCCAGGGGAATGCAAAACGTCAAAACGAACACAGTATGGAATATCTAAAACGATCGCATGCTTGGTTTACTACTTACGGACCTGCCGATCAGCCGCAATTTATCGTTACTGTTATGATTGAGCATGGGGGACACGGGGGAGAAGAGGCAGGTGGAATTGTTTCAAATATCTACAACAAACTCGATGAGCTGGGGTATATTAAAAAATAATCTATTCTTCCAACGTCCGTACAATCAGACTTTGAGGAAGATTAAATTGCTCGACCAGCTCGGCTTCACGATTTCTCATCTCTCCATTATCCGTCTCATGGTCAAATCCCAGTAGGTGAAGCATACCATGTATAAAGAGTAGGGAAATTTCATCGTCTTGCGTATGCCCGAGTTCTTGGGCGACCTTTTCGACCTTTTCGACACTGATGACAATGCTTCCCAGCGGAGCACCGGGAAACGGATCACTCGGAAAGCTGAGAACGTCGGTCGCTTTATTAATATTACGAAATTCACGATTAATTTGGGCAATTTCGTCATTATTGGTGAGTATAAGCTCGACCTCTTGCATGGTAAGGACATCAGAAAGTTGTTCTAAGCGGGCAAAATTGTAGTTTTTTTCGGTCCGGTTATCTAATTCTATCATAAACGCATTGTAGCATAAGGGAGCCCTTGGTACAATCTCATGAAAGGGAATACATGAAGAAAAAAGCACTTTGTATCATGAGCGGAGGGATGGATTCAACCCTTGTTGCCTACATTATGCGCTCACGTGGCTACGAGATTGTGGCTCTGCATTTTAACTATGGACAGCGTACCGTAGCAAAAGAGCTTTTAAGCTTTCGTGCAATTTGTGCTGAATTAGGTGAGATTGAAAAATATGAAATTGATTTGGATTTTTTCAAAACCATCGGTGCTTCAGCTCTAACCGACCACTCTATCGAAGTTCCGACGGGAGGAATTGAAGATGGGGTACCAATCACCTATGTCCCGTTTCGAAACGGGATATTTCTCTCCATTGCTACCGCAATTGCCGAAAAAGAGGGGTGTTGTGCTATCGCTATCGGTGTGGTTGAAGAGGACAGCAGCGGCTACCCCGATTGCCGTGAGTCGTTTATTGATACATTTGCTAAAGCGGCAAATTTAGGAACCAAAGAGACAACTCATATTACAATTGAAATGCCGCTTGTACATCTTCAGAAATCGCAAATTGTCGAAGAATCGCTTCGACTGGGTGCACCGCTTCATCTTACATGGAGCTGTTACCAAGACGAAGATACAGCATGCGGAGAGTGTGACAGTTGCCGTTTGCGTCTGCGTGGTTTTGAACGTGCCGGAGTCACTGATCCTATACCGTATGTTTGATCCGTTTACTTCACCCATCTCTATCCATTACCGACCGCGTAATCGCAATACCTATATCACGATTACCCATACCGGGGAAGTGTGTGTACGAACTCCTATTAAACATGAAAGTCGTATTCGTGCTGTTGTAAAAGAGCGTGAGGGTTGGATTCGATCTAAATTAACGGCCATTAGCGCACGCGAAATTATCTCTCATACCCTGGGAAAATCAATACAATTTAGAGGAGAAATTGTCGCACTAGAACAATTCCCTCAATTGCATAAAACCCTTGAAAAAGCTAAAACCAGTATTGATATTGAAAAATATTACCATAAATTTTACAAAAATGAGGCTCTATTAACCTTACCCTCACGTGTAGGGCATTATGCACGCAAGATGGGATTGCACCCCAGTGATATTCGCTTCAAGCGGATGCGTCGTAGATGGGGCAGTTGCAACAGTGAGGGGATTGTTACTTTTAATACCTTGATGATGCAACTCTCCTATGAACATATCGATTATATTATTGTCCATGAACTTGCCCATCTAAAACACATGAATCATTCCAAGGAATTCCATGCCGTAGTACGCAGTGTTTTAGCTAATGAGAGAGAACTGCGTAGAGAGCTTAAATCAATTCATATAAATTAGAAATCAAGTTCCAACTGTTTCATTGATGAGCGGGCAGGGCGTAAAATACTCTTATCCACTCCTGCAACGAGGGCGAAGTGAAAATGGTTGGATTGCAATAGGGTAATAATCTCTTCCGGATAGCGGTAAAAGAGGATATTCTCGACACCGATGGTTAATCCCGAGCGCATCGTTTCAGGGAGAAGATAAAGAATTTTTGCCCAAGAAGCTTGCGCGTGAAGAAAATCAATCTGTTCATCGATAAGTTCGAGATAGGGTTCAAAAATAACGACCCTATCACTGGTACCAAACTCGATGGTCTCAAGACGCGAATTGGTAAATACCGGTATAAAGTGACCTATTTTACCAAACCCTTTGAGCTGAAACGGGATACGTAAAAAGGTGTAAAAAAAGAGCAAATGTTCCAAATAAGGGATAAAAAACGGCGATAGCATCTGTCGTTCATAGAAAATATCATTATGAATAAAGGAGGTCTCAAAAAGGGTTTGCTCGATAATATTGATCGTATTTTCTTGGGCACGGATGAGTTGAGAATGTTCAATAAAAATTTCGGGATCAGTTAACGTCGGGGAAAAAAGAACCACGGACTTTTTTTCCAGAGGCCAAAGTCTTTCCCATACCTGCGCCATAGAACCGTCGATACTGCAAAAATTGGACGGAGTAGAGACCATTAATGAAAGACGCAGGGTAATCGGGTCACACGCATAGACTTGAAGCTCTTTTTCAAGGAGGTAAAATCGGAGAAGCTTTTTTAAAGAGGCATCAATAGAGTCCACTTTGATCCACGCTACTTCAGCATCGCCCATTTGGGTCGGTTTATCAAAAAGGATGCCGTAAGCACCGTTTAGGAGTGCTTCCGCAATGGTATCAGGAGAATAAGCAATAAAAAGTGACCCTCGCTTTACTTTGGCAGGTTCAAAAGCGACACTTTCAAAGAGGCTGACTGAAGGCTCACCGTAAAGGGTCGCTTTGGTCAGTGCGAGGATATTTTCAAGTCTCATCCAACCGAACTTCCGCTAAGGCGTGGTTTTTCAGGACGAACAAGGCAAAGACCGTCCGCATCTTTAGCGGCCAAAATCATCCCCTCGGAAAGCATTCCCATGAGTTTTGCGGGTTTAAGGTTGGCAACGACACATACCTGTGTTCCGATGAGTGACTCGGCACTGTAATACTCACGGATTCCGGCAATAATTTGACGCGGCGTCTCTTCTCCCAAGTCAACTTGGAGTTTGAGGAGTTTAGAGCTTTTCGGAACCTCTTCGGCATTCAGAACCGTTCCGATTTTGATCGAAGATTGGAAAAACTGATCGATAGTGATAAGACCCTCTTCAGAGACGGTAGTGACTTTTTTATCTTCCATCTTAGGTTTCGGTTCTGCTATAGGTGCTTCATCTAGCATCGCTTTCGGAGCTTCTTGCATTAACGGCTCTTCCACACGCGGGAAAAGAGGCGGTATTTTTTTGATCGTAAAGGTATCCAAAAGGGCTTTATTGACGATCAGTTTGGTATAGCTATCGGTAGTAATTTCAAATCCTAGCGCATCTGCGATCGTTGCAGTAGTACTCGGCATGATAGAGTGGAGCAGCACGGACGCTTTAGCTAACAGATTGGCAACCAAAGCGACCGTTGCGAGAGCTTCGTCATTGCGTCCTTCTTTGATTTTTACCCATGGTGCATGTTCTTCGATCGCTTTATTCCCGATCGTAAACACTTTCCATAGCTCTTCGAGGAAGCGGTGAAGTTGAAGTTCATAAAAGTACGTATGCAACGAATCCAAGATTGTATGAGCATCGTTTAGCTCTTTTAA
Organism: Sulfuricurvum sp.; assembly: GCF_041651515.1. Lineage (GTDB taxonomy): Bacteria > Campylobacterota > Campylobacteria > Campylobacterales > Sulfurimonadaceae > Sulfuricurvum. Next base: position 92,388 of record NZ_JBAZJF010000001.1, on the reverse strand, counting down.
ATGATATTTTTCGACATCACTACTATCGATTACAAAGTCAGAGTATTTTTCGGACATTCCGATAATACGGTTGAGGAGATTTCCTAAATCGTTGGAGAGATCCGAATTCATACGATCGATCAAGGCACGCTGAGAAAAATCGCCATCCTGTCCGAAAGGTACTTCACGCATCATAAAGTATCGGAAATTCTCAACACCGTAGTGCTTAGCCACTTCACGAGGATCGACGACATTTCCTTTGGATTTTGACATCTTTTCACCGTCGCGTGTCCACCATCCGTGGGCACCGATATGTTTAGGGAGAGGAAGTCCAAGGCTCATCAAAAATGCCGGCCAATAAATAGCATGAAAACGGAGGATATCTTTACCCACCAACTGAACGTTTGCCGGCCAGAAATCCATCTTAGTTTCGTCTGTACCGTATCCGAGCGCAGTTACATAGTTCATCAACGCATCAAGCCATACGTACATGACGTGTTTAGGCTCATTCAGCGATTCCGGTAAATGGACACCCCAACTGAAGCTGGTACGGGTGACGGAGAGATCATTTAATCCCCCCTTTACAAAGCTGATTACTTCATTGCGGCGTGATTTAGGGAGAATAAACTCTGGATGAGCTTCATAATACTCTAAAAGAGGTTTTTCATATTTTGAGAGACGAAAAAAATAGCTCTCTTCTTTGACGATGCTTGTGGCTCGTCCGCAGTCAGGGCAGCAACCGCCCTCCATAAGCTGCGATTCGGGAAAAAAGGTTTCACAGCTGACGCAGTAGTTTCCCTCATAAAAGTCTTTGTAGATATCGCCGTTTTCAAACATTTTAAGAAAAGCAACTTGAACCCCTTTTTTATGGGTTTCATCGGTCGTTCGGATGAATTGATCGTAACTAATATCAAACTCATCCCAAAGATTTTTAAAAGTTGCACTGATCTCATCGGCAAATTGCTGAGTCGGTTTCTCCAATTTTTTAGCAGCCTCTTCGATTTTTTGACCGTGTTCATCAGTTCCGGTGAGAAAATAGGTCTCATTTCCGCTCAGGCGAGAATAACGGGCTAGCGTATCTGCGATAAACGTAGTATAGGCATGTCCGATGTGGGCTTCACCGTTGACATAATAGATGGGGGTCGTAATATAATTTTTCATTGTTTATTTTTCCTCGTAAATTAAAAATCGAATCCGCCGGTTTCACCCTTGGACATACTTTCGTAAACCGTTCGGACATATTTAGCTCGAACTTCACATCCGATACACTCCGGACAACTGTAGCAGCTCTCCAAATTTCGGTTTTGTTGGCACTCTTGAAGCATTTTGATCGCATCGTCGAGCTTTGCTTCAAAAATGTTGTTATTGTCCGGCATAGACACTCAACACCTCATCGATTTCATTCACCGAACCGAAAAAACATGGGGTTGTATCATGGATGTGCGCCGGTGTTTTTTCAAGAACACGAATTTTCCCATCCACCGCTTTCCCTCCGGCATTTTCAAAAATAAACGCAAAAGGGAATACTTCAAACAACATTCTTAGTTTCCCTTCCGGTTTATCGGTAGCTCCTGGGTAGCTGAACAATCCGCCCCCTTTAAGAAGGATCTGATGCAAATCTGGAACCATACCTCCAGAATAGCGTAGACGATACCCACGTGCAAAAAAGCTGTCCACCATTGCCTTATGATACGGTGCCCAAAATTGTTGTGTACCGCCGGGAGCATTGATTTTCCCTTTTTCATTCAGCTGGATGTGTTTGACAAATTCAAATTCTCCGGCTTGGAGAAGATAGAGAGATACTTGCCCCTCATAAGCAAAGACAAGTTCCACACGAGGTCCGTAAACGACATAACACGAAGCGACCATTTTATCCGGAGTAAATGCACCCTCATAGATACCGAAGATCGAACCGACACTAAGGTTTACATCCACGAGAGAAGATCCGTCAAGCGGATCGAATGCAATGAAATATCGGCCATTTTCATTGAGGAGCATAGGCAGCTCTTTCTCTTCGCTCGCTATGGTATGAACATCACTTACATGGCTAAGCTCCTCTTCGATGATTAAATCGCTTTGGATATCAAGCTGAAGCTGAGTCTCTCCCGAACTGTTTTGTTCTTGAGAATAGCCGATGTCTTTGACATCAATGGCGTGTTTGATACGGATAGCACTTTTTTGTATTGCATTTAAAATAGGGTTCATTTCATTACCTTTGCGTGAGTTAAAATCCATTCTATTACTTGATCAGGGTTGTTAAGATCGAGCAAGTCGATCCCGGAGGGGAGATCGTATTCAGCGATGTTGATACTCTCATCAATGGCCAAGGCATTCATATAAGGGAAATAGTCGGTATCGATAGCACCTCTAAAAATACTTATGCGGGGAAGGGGGAGATTTTTAAGTCCCTCAACCAACAATACATCAAACTCTCCAAAAAGGGTAATTATCTCATCGAGCTCTTTGTGACGCTGCGAAAAGTAGGTAGTGCGGGTAGGGGAGGTGACAACCACCTCCGCACCCGTATCGCTAAATTTATAACTATCTTTTCCCGGCACATCGAATTGAGCTTTGTCTTTAGGGTCATTTTTAATGATTGCGACATCTAAATTATGTTCGTGGATAAGTTTGCGTGCCACTTTTAAAATCAGCGTTGTTTTTCCACTGTTTGAGGGGCCGGTAAATGCAACTGCTAAACGTTTTTTCAAAAATCATACTCTCTTATAAAATTAAAGATATTATAGTCAAATATCCTATTATGCCTATTGTGCGGGATTCTGAGCATCTCTCTTTAAAAAGTTGCCATCATAATTACCACGCTTTATATAGCAATTCCTGCAATTTTACTCAAATCAACTTTAAGATGTCCCGTATAGTAGTAGTTACGGTTTAGTTTATTATCTATATGTCTAATACAATCAATGGTAAGTTGTTCATAATGTAATTTACTACGCCACTTTTTTACTTAAGTAAGTGTCATTTGTTTCATGTACTATTTATATCGCATGTATTGCTGTATGATTGAGTTATGTTTTATTATATATTATTTATTAGTATTTTAAATTACTAATAATGCATAACAAATAATATTAAATAAGGTTGTATACTGCTTGTAATCATGATTAGGTAATAGCCACATTATGAGTACGCTATTCAGTTCATACAGCGCTAACTAGATATAATATTAGGAGATTCACATGGCAATCGATATTACAACAGCACAAAAAGAAATCGCTAAAATTTATATTGCGGCATTCAACCGTGTACCGGATACAACAGGTTTATCCTATTGGGTAGATGTATATGCAAATAAAGGTGCGTCATTAGACGCAATAGCTCAAGGATTCACACAATCAGCAGAGTACATTGCAAAATATCCCCCAACCCAGACAAATACAGCGTATGTTAATGCAATTTATTTGAATGTATTTGGTCGTGTTGCAGATACTGCAGGCAGTACATTTTGGGTTAGCAAAATGACAGATGGATCATTAAATCATGCCACAATGATGAATGCGATCCTCAATGCAGCGGCTGTGAATGGTAGTGCAGATGGTCTTAAACTGGCAAACCAAACGACATTTGCAGTAAATGCAGTGTTAACCCACCTTGACATAAATGCCGCATCGACACATTTAGCAAACGTTACTAGTGATTCAGCATCAATTAATACTGCAACCGCAGCAACAATAGCTGACATGGTAGTAATAGATGCTGCGGCGGCCGCTGCAGTAGTTGCAGCGGCAGTGGCAGTAGCAGCCGCAGCTGCTGCAGTAGCTGCAGAAGCAACAGGTTATACGTTCACCCTCACTACGGCTAATGATACCTATGCGGGTGGAACTGGTCCTGATACGTTTAATGGCACCTTAAGTGATGGAGCTGCTACGAGCACGTTTAATATTGGTGATACACTTAATGGTGGTACAGGTATAGATACCCTGAATATCTCATCGGCTATAGTAGCTGTTATGTCTCTGACGGATGCCAATTGGGTAGGTATTTCCAATATTGAAAAGATTATGGTCAACAACAATGCAGGGGCTGGCGCAGTCAACTTTACTACAGGTTCTAATTTTAATACGGCATTCACTACAGGCGGAGTAAATTTGACGACGGCAGGCGGTGCAGGCGCCATTACTATTGATATGGCTACCGTACCATATACGGGGGTTGCAACGATCGTAGCAACATCAAGTGGTGCTGGAGATCATGTTATTACAACCGGTTCAGGCGCTGCCACAGTAACATCAACAACGTTAGCCGGTCATCAGACGGTTAATGGGACAGGTCTTACTTCTGTGAATTTGACATCCAATGGTGCAGGAAATCAGCTGGTGGGGAATTCTACTGTAACGACAGCACTTACCTCGGTAACACTAACTCAGCATGGCGCAGGCAATCAGACGGTTACTAGCACGAGCGCAAGCGATGTCACAGTAACGGCATTAAACAATGGATCCGCTGGTAATCAAAACATTACAACAGGTTCAGGTAACGATACGGTAAATGCAACAAACATCGGCGGAACAACCAATGTAATTAGTACGGGTGCAGGCAATGATACGATTACACTATATGCATCGGGTGTGGCTACACACAATACCATTACCGGTGGTGCGGGTGCTGATACTATCAATCTTGTTTCTGGAGCCAATGCAGCCCCTGACACGATTATTATGGCAGCAGCTTCCATGGGCGCAGTAGGTGTAAATACATCAGCTGACACTATCAATAATTTTTCTGTCGCAAATGATGCTATAAGCCTCTCACTTACCGGACAAACTGGATCGTTAGTATCCAATGGTACTAATGTTGCCGTTGTGGCAGGTGCGTCTGTTGTTCAACACATTGTAGCAAGTACGCCTACTGTTATAGCTGCTACGACTACGGTCGTTGTGCTTGATGGCGTTTTAGCGAATGCTGCAGCAATGATCACTGCAATCGGTGGAGGTACTACAACATTGACCGAAACGACTAAATTTACTGCCAATAGTGATCTAGTTGTTGTATGGTCTGATGGTACAAATGCACACGTTTCGCTAGTTAATGATGCACATACTCCAGCTACTCCTGCAATGCTGGCATCGGATTTAACGGCTACTGAAGTGGCAACACTTAGTGGTATTCCATCCGTTTCAGCGATGGCATCTGCTAACTTCGCATTTATTGCCTAATAAAAGCAATAGTTTTATAGAATTTTATGTTCAAGCTTTTAGCTTGGACATAAAATATAAATACTCTTTTATAACATATTCTTCGAGTCCTACCGATCTCCATTCTTGTGAATTTTCTTACGATTAAATTCTAAATTTATAATATTTATAAATTACATCAGTGTATAATTAATTATATTTATTTAAGTGGTATATTATTTATTTATTCAGATAAAATAATTTAAGTGAGAGATCACAATACTAAATCTTAGGAGACAAAATGAATGAGTTTAAAATCATAGCTGCTACGGTCATTATGATGACAACACTCGTAGGATGCGCTACAAAAGCGCCAACAACCGGTGACTTTATGCGAATGCATGCCGCTGAGGAAAAAGCAACAGGGGTAGACCAAAAACAGATGGCAAAAGAGTGGGATCAAGGTTCAGCACTCAATCAATCGGGTGTAAAACTGGTTAAACATGGAGAAGATCTTGTTAAATCCGGAGAGAAAGACATCACTACCGGAAAACAAGAGATTGAACAAGGCAATAAAGATATAGCAGAGGGGACGAAACTTATGGAAGCAAGTAAGCAGAAGTTTCTTGAAGCGTATCCTGATCAAAAACTAGATCTCAATAAATAAGCATAGCGGTATGCTCTAGAGCATACCGCTATGTTCCTCTCAATATCTTCTTTTTAAAATTAATCAATATTAAAGTATTAGCATTTTATTAATTCCGATAGAGGAATGAATATCTAGTGTTAGATTATACAAGAAGTTTATGGAAAGAATCCGAATATTTATACTATATAATGTTTATAAGTATTAATAAGTATTAATAATGTGTGAAGTATTTTTTGTGTAATATGATTATAAATATTATTTTATGTTAGAAATAATGTTACGTCAAGAAGTGACGCGTAATGCTAGAGCTAGACATTGGTCTGCTAATTTACGATACGCCGTTCAGGCAAAGAAGAAATGATATGATTGAAACCATTGCATTAGTACTTATTATCCTTTGGATACTTGGCTTCGTCACCTCGTATACCATGGGTGGATTTATTCATATCCTGTTAGTCATTGCGATCGTAATGATATTGGTTCGTTTTATTCAAGGGCGGCGATTGTAACAATCGTAAGTGACAGTTTAAAAAATCTTCCTTATCGAGCTTGACCTTGTGGAACTTTTTTTATTCAAGGAGTCATCATGACTTTACGCAAAATTATGCCGATGCTATTGATATTGAGCAGTGTGCTTGGATTAGCCTTTGGCAGTTTTAGTTATACCAATCAGATACGAGAGACTAAGATGGGACCCATTGATTTTTCAATGGATACAAAAGAGAGATTTGATACTCCGGTTTTGGTTGGAATAGTGGCAATCGCATTAGGTAGTTTAATACTACTTTGATGGGGTTGTATTCGTAATTACATAACATAAAAGGGACTAGCATGACTACTAAAGAGGCTTACAAACAAAAAATTGCGGCAGAGTTGGGATTGGCACAAGCTAAATTGGCTGAATTCAAAGCGGAAGCGAAAAATTCTGCAGCGGATGTTCGTCTTAAATACAATGAGCATGCGGATGAACTTGAAAACATGGTGCTTACCACCAAAGCTAAATTACAAGAGCTGGATGAAGCGGGTGAAGATGCATGGGAACACCTAAAAGCTGGTGTGGAGAGTACGTGGAGTACCTTAAGCACCGCCATGCATGATGCTGCCACCAAATTCAAAAAATAAATCTTAGGCATCTTTAGAACCTATCGGTAACGAAGTGTTCGATATCAGTTATAAGTCCTATGCATACAATGTCATGAAGGCATTGGATCGAACGTGATATAAGAGATCGAATAGAATGCATAGCACATGCTGGTAATATGACAACACCAAAAGGAAATATTATGAACTCACATACTCAAGATAAAAAAGTAGAATCTGCACACCACGTTGATGACAAAATCAATGCACCAAAAGTAGAAAATAACATGCATAAATCTCATGATAATGCAGAAGAAGCAAAAAAGGTACAACATTCTAATAGTGAAAAACATGAGCAAGGTGAACATGCAGCAAAAACTGTGAGTGATGTACACTCTCAAAAAAATGTACCAAATTCACAAAATTCACAAAACGCAAAAAAATGAAGTCCTTTAAGCGAAGTAATACAATGACTGCGGCTATAGCCGCAGCAACTTTGATCGCTGTTAGCATTCCACTTTTTGCTTCGGACACGGACGACCGTATCGAGGCTTCATTTAAAAAAAGTTATGTTTATAAAACCTATCTGCAAGATGAACATATCCAAATCAGTTCAAAGGACGGAGTTGTTACTTTGTCCGGAGATGTGTTGGATGAGACACATAAACCGATGGCACAAGATACAGTCGAAGCATTGCCTGGAGTCAAAAGTGTCACTAATATGATCATTATAAAAAATGAGAAGACGGATACCTGGTTGAAAATGAAAGTACAAACGGAATTGGTGTTTCATACGAATGTTAATGCCAGTAACACCGATGTTACGGTTAAAAATGGGATTGTAACCTTGAAAGGTAAAGCGATTAACCAAGCTCAAAAAGAGCTTACCACCGAATACGCTAAAGACGTTGAGGGGGTAAAAGGGGTCAATAATGAAATGACTCTGGCAAAAGCAAACGATACGATAGGTGAAAAAATTGATGATGCTTCTATTACCGCACAGGTGAAGATGACATTGATGATGCACAAATCTACGGGTGTATTGCGAACCGGTGTTACCACCAACAATGGTGTCGTCACACTCAGCGGTAAAGCACGAAACGATTCTGAAAAAGAGTTAGTTACGAAGCTGACTGAGGATGTGAAAGGCGTGAATAATGTCGTCAATAAAATGACGGTCGAATAACTCTTAAGGAGTAATGATGAAAAAGATTTTATTAGCAACATTGCTTGCTGGCGGCGCGCTTATGGGTGCTGACAATGTTGCCTTTATCGGAGCGAGTGTCGGGAACGCTGAATTAAAAAGCAATGTTCCTTTGGTGGGGTATGAATCAAAGTCTGACGATGCTCAGTATACGGCAACTTTGGGTCAATATATCGGAACCAACGGAAGGGTTTCACTGTCGTACTCGTATATCAAACCTCAAAATTCTGTCAAACACAGTGATTCGGCATCCCTTGCATTTGATTTTATGTTACCGATAGTGGATAATGTGTTCTTTTTGTATGCCGGACCTGTTGTCGGATATACTCGATATGAGCAAGAAACTGCCGGAGTCAAACTCGACTTAAGCGGTCTGCATTACGGCGGACAAGCCGGGGCAATAGTCCGTATTGTTAATAATATTGAAGTAGAGGGTGGCTATCGCTACCTTATTGAAACCGGAAGTGACACCGTTTTAGGTGTTAAGGTCGATGCTGATACCCTAAAAGTATGGTACATCGGCGCTAACTTTCGTTTTTAATCCTCGGTATCTTTTAACTTTTCCGCAGCATATGCGGGAAAGCTTTAGAGGATAATACCTAATGCATGAGCCAGCTGTGACAACTCTTTTCGTGCGTCATCAAATTCAAACTCTTCTACCAACTTTTTAATTTTTTTCATCTCCTCAAGTCCCCCTAATTCCTCAATCATCTCTTCAAGTGTACTGCTTGCTTCGGAATCTAAATCAATCAGTTGTGCATTGAATTTACGGAGTAGGGCTTCCATGTCTCTTTTTTTGCGCGCGATAGTAGGGCCATTTTTAGGTGTATCATTTATCGTAGACGGATCACCGAATACCGAAACAATTCGTTCCAAAAGGCTGAGCAGGGCAGTTTCTAAATTACTAAGAGCGTCATCAAGCCCCTCGGTTGTACCACCTTGCAAGATAGCTTCCACGGTTGCAGAACGATCGGCCATTAAGGTGGCTCCTATGGTCCCAGAAAGCCCTTTTAAGGTGTGTGCTTCACGCTTTGCCGTTTCGGTGTCATTCGCATCCAGCGCTTTCTTGATACGCAAGACTACATCCGATTGGGTTTCACTGAAGCGGCTTATGAGTTTGCGAAGAAGTTTCATATTTCCACCCACCCGTATGAGTGAATTATTAATTTCAAGTTCCGGAATATCAGGGAGAGTCTCTTCTTCATTTATAGGGGATATAACCGTTGATTCAGGATGTGCCGGTTTGATCCAGCGTGCCATAGTAAGAAAAAGTTGTGTTACATCGATCGGTTTGGGGATGTGATCATTCATTCCCCATTCGAGGCATTTTTCTTTGTCACCCGCCATCGCATTGGCAGTCATGGCCAATATTGGAAGATCGGCAAATCGGGGATTTTGACGAATGTGCCGTGTCGCTTCAAATCCGTCCATTACCGGCATCTGACAATCCATAAGGACACCGTCATATGCCGTATGCTCCACTTTTACCAGAGCTTCGGCACCGTTAATGGCGACATCAACACGCATTCCCGCCTCTTGGAGAAGCTCTAAAGCCAATTCCATATTTACCTCATTATCTTCGACTAATAAGAGATATGAACCTTGAAGAGATCGGATGGCCTCTTGGGCGCTGGCCTCTTTTTCGTGTTTACGCGTTCTTTGAAATGCCTCTTTTCCTAGAGCATTTAGAATGGCGTCGAGTAGGGTAGAGGGGCTTACCGGCTTAACCAGTAAACCGTCTATTTGGACACCATTGGCACTTTGGAGCAGATCATCCCGACTAAAAGCCGTAACCATAATAAAGGCAGGGGTGTGAGAGAGCTTGGCATCATTGCGTATCCGTTGGATAGTCTCTATACCGTTTAGCCCCGGCATCATCCAGTCCATTAATACCAGTCCGTAGGGTTTGCCCTGAAGTTGCGCATGTTCGAGTTCTGAGATTGCTTCTTCTCCGCTGCTGACGGAGGTAGGTTCAAATTTGAAGGATTCTAGAATATTTTGTACGATTTCTCTTGCATTTGCATTATCATCGACCGTTAATATACGTAATCCCTCGATATCTTTGGCATTGAGACTGAGTTTACGCTGTTCTTGCTGTACACCGAATTTTGCGGTAAAGTAAAAGGTGCTCCCTTTGCCTTGATCACTTTTCACTGCAATTTCACCCTCCATAATCTCAATCAGACGTTTGCTGATGGTTAGCCCCAATCCTGTACCGCCGTATTTTCGAGTTGTGGATGCGTCGGCTTGAGTGAATGCTTTAAAAAGATTGTTACTTTGCTCCGGGGAGAGACCGATTCCCGTATCGGTAATATCAAATTGTATCCGTACACCCTCTCCTTCATCGGAAACTTTATGCACGCCGACGGTTATTTCCCCTTTTGAGGTAAATTTTATGGCGTTATTAACCAGATTGATAAGCACTTGTCCTAATCGAAACGGATCGCCTATGAGTGCGGTAGGAAGATCGGTACCTAAGTCAAATAGAAGTTCTAGCCCTTTTTCCTGTGCCTTGACGACGGAAAGATCGGCAAGGGTATCCATGACATCTTCGAGGTAAAAATCGATGTGTTCAAACTCTATTTTACCCGCCTCAATTTTTGAAAAATCGAGAATATCGTTGATGATTCCGAGAAGATTTTTGGCGGAAGAATCGACTTTGGTGATGTAATTTCGCTGTTTTGGATTGAGATCGGTTTGAAGTGCTAGATGGGACATTCCTATAATCGCGTTCATGGGGGTGCGAATTTCATGGCTCATATTGGCAAGAAAGTTACTTTTGGCTTTGGTTGCTTCTTCGGCCAACATCTTGGCAACTTCAAGTTCATCCCTCTGTTGTATTAAAAATTCTTTTTGCGATTTTAGCTCTTCGGTTTGTTCTTCGAGCTGGCTGGCTTGATCGCTCAGTTTATCATTTATTTTTTCCAGCTCATCCCTGCGTGCTTGCAGTTGATGTTCTGATGCCGCCAATGCCAGTGCCTGCGCCTGTGTCTGATCAAGCAAGGTACGTACAGCCACATTACCGATGAGAATCTGAAACTTTTCTGCGATGACCCTTAGCATCGTTTCGTAAAATTTTAGTTGAAGATCCTCAAAGGGGGTCAGCGAACCGATTTCCAATACCGCCAATACATGCTCACGATCCATAATGGACGATATCACCATGGAGCGCACCTGTAATTGTCCCAATCCTGTTGTCACTACAAATGGTTTTTCTTCGGATAGGGATACGGAGATACTCCCTCTATCTTGCATCGCTTGGGCTACCAATCCTTGACCTCGTGTAAACGTGTGGGGGTGTATCGCATCGTCGAAGCCGTATCCTCCGATACGCTCCAGGGAGGATTGAGATTCATCCGCTCTGTAGAGTGCACAATAAACAAGTCCCATGATGGATGAGAGCTGAGTAGAGAAAGTATCGGCAAACTCTTCAAACGACTTGGCGGCTTGAACCGAGAGGGTAATTTCTGAGAGCTTCTCTTTTATCCAGTACTCCCTTTCCAAAATTTGAGCCCCATTTTGTAAAATCAACACCGAATTTGCCATCTTGCCGATTTCATTATCGTAATTCGTAAAGGGTATCGATACACTAAGGCGACCTTCCGCTAAATCCTCTATTGTTTCACCCAGTTTGCTCAAAGGGCGACGGATAGAGGCGGCTACCAAAAAGCCCAATATTATGCTCAGTATTAATCCGAGGGTTAATAGCCAAATGAAAATATATTGGGTCTCTTTTGAGAGTTCGGCACTTTTATCCATCGAAATTTTGGCATCGTGCAGTTTAATGGTGACAAGCTCTGACAAGGCTATATCTGCAGCCGCTCGAACATGTGAAAAATCGGGATCAAGAATAAAAGCGATACCTTCACGGTTACTGGTAGGGTTATTGTGATCAAGTAAATTGATTGCATGCGCTACATTCAGTGAATAAAGGGTGAAAATTTGGTCAAATTCAATTAATTTATTTTTTGCCGCAGTACTAATGAGCTTAGAACGGCTTTGGACCACTTCATCTCTTAATGTTGTTTCAATATCAACCATAGACTTTTTAGCCTCTAATCGCTCCGCAATATCCGATTCCATTGCCATCTGGCGCAGATTGCGACCCATAATCGCTAAATCGACTTCGGCTTTTTGGATATGAAAAAGACCCAATAAATGCATTTCATAGTTTTGTTTTTGAGTATTGCTGAGTGTCCGTAAGGCAACGATACTTTGCAGTCCTATAATAAGAGCGATAAGGACACCTGCCCCCATTCCCAGCAGTAACTTAGTACTTAACTGCAGTTTTTCTAAATGATCGATTATTGTGTTCATCTTATTTTCCTTGAGGGGTTAGTTCATTGTGCGGAAGACCCAATTGTTGCGTCTTGGCATTGATATCTGCTGCGCTGTCCATAAAATGCGCTGCAATGGCTTGGAATTCTTCTTGTAGCTCTAAAAATGCATCCACGATATCAGGATCAAAATGACGCCCTCTACCCTCGATAATAATTTTTACTGCAGTCTCATGCGGCATCGGTTCTTTGTAGACACGACGGCTTATGAGAGCATCATAGACATCGGCAAGCGCCATCAGTCGTGCCGAGATGGGAATCGCCTCACCCGATATACCGGTTGGATAGCCGCTCCCGTCAAATTTTTCTTGATGATAATGGGCGATTTCTTTCGCGATACGGAGAAATTCCACCTCCATACCGAGTTGTTTTTCCGAGTGTTCAATGGCATCTTTACCCAGAGTGGTATGGGTTTTCATAATCTCAAACTCATCGGGGGTAAGCTTGCCCGGTTTAAGCAGTATCCGATCGGGAATTCCCACTTTGCCGATATCATGCAGAGGGGCGGATTTGAAGAGGGTATCGATCATTGCTTCGGAGAGAAAGTAGCCGAAACGTGGGTGCGTTTTGAGCTTTTCGGCGAGCGCTTTTACATAATGCTGTGTACGCCTGATATGGTTGCCTGTCTCTAAATCACGCGTCTCGGCTAGAGAGGCCATCGCTAAAATGGTCACATCCTGTATAGCGGATATGTCACGGGTACGTTTAGCAACTTCGGTTTCAAGAAAGAGCGTCTTATCGTGTAGAAAATCGGCAACGGCCTTAACTTGAAGTTGTGTTTTTACCCGTGCAAGGACAATGGCAGGGGATATCGGCTTGGTAATGTAATCGACCGCGCCCAGTTCAAGCCCTTTTTTTTCGTCTTCCGGTGCACTCATGGCAGTTAAAAAAATGACCGGAATATCACGTGTTTTTGGATTGGATTTGAGTTCACGAATGACATCGTATCCCGACAGACCAGCCATCATAATGTCTAATAATATTAGGTCGGGGTGGATACCGTCTTGGAGATAATTAAGGGCTTTTTCACCACTATTAGCGACTTTAATCTTGTAAATATCTTTTAAAAGAGCCGACATGAGGGTTAAATTATCCGGAGTGTCATCAACGACTAAAATAGTAGAACGCCGTATGGAATCAGTTATTGGTATGGGTATCATTATGCTCTCCCTGACAAAATAACATCATATATAATTAACAAATGTTAAATTTTGTATGTATTGTAATCTTGTTGCCTTAGTGGGTACTTGGAAAAACAAATAAATAAAAAAACAGTGTAATAATGTTAGTAAAAGCTTTATAATAGGTATTAAGTAGATGTTTTATTTTGAAAAGGAACAAAATGGCACAGAAGCATACTAAGAGTGAAATCAAGACGGAAGAGGGGAGTTACAGTAAGATTCTTCGACATCAAGCCGAAGAGGTTGCCAAGCGACTCTCCGCTCTTGCACCTCAGAATTTTACTGCATTATCACCCGAAGAGATGCAGCGGATTTTTCACGAACTGCAAGTCTATCAGATCGAATTTGAGATGCAAAACGAAGAGTTACGGCGAACCCAAGTGGAACTTCATGCTGAGCGGGATCGCTATAGGGAACTCTACAATATGGCACCAGTAGGCTATTGTACCCTTAGCAAACAAGGGCTGATTCTTCAAGCCAATCACACGGCAGCAAAATTGTTGGGAGTAACACAAAGTCGGCTGATAAAAGAGCCGATCACCCGTTTTATCCTCGCCGAAGATCAAGACATCTATTATCTGTACCATAAACAGTTTGATCACTCCGATAAATCGCACTCGTGTGAGTTACGGATGATACGCAATGGAGGGGTTAAATTCTGGGCTCATCTGGAAGCGACCGATGGGCAAGCTACAAATATCTCCGAATATCATCTTATTATCAGTGATATTACACAATATGTACAGATGAGAGAGGCTTTAAAAGTTAATGAAAAAATCATGATTGCCCAATCACAAAAAGCCTCTATGGGGGAATTGATATCGATGATAGGGCATCAATGGCGACAGCCTCTAAACACTATAGCCCTGATCAATCAAGATATTTACATCAAAATGCGATTGGGCAAGTTGGATGATGAGAGCATATACAGCTCCCATGAAAAGTTGGATGGAATATTGCAGTTTATGTCCAAAACTATTGATGATTTTAGAAACTTTTTTACACCGGATCAGCCCAAAGAGGAGATAAAGATTGTAGATGCACTCAACAATGCATTAAAAATAATCGGTCAATGTTTTGACAACAGAAGCATAGCTGTTCATATCCAGAACAACAGCAAAACCGATTTTTTGATTCATAAAAACTCATTGGTACAGGTTTTCATGAATATTTTAAATAATTCAAAATACGCGATTGAAGCCAATGATGTTAAGCCGGCTGCCATTATGATCACGATTAATGATCTACACGATACCACCGTTATTACTCTCTGCGATAATGGGGGAGGGATACCTGAAACGATACTGGATAAAATCGGCCAGCCTTATTTCACGACCAAAGGGGTAGTCGGCACAGGCTTGGGGCTTTATATCTCTCAAACGATAATCGAAAAATATTTTGCAGGAACCCTCACGTGGTACAACAACCCTTCAGGTGCTTGTTTTGTTATAACATTAAATCATACTTTATAATCTAGTTTTTAATTATGTACATAAATTAATCATATTGGTGTAATACTGTTTATGATTTACCATTATCTTAAGGAGTGTGCATTATGAAAAAGTTAGTATTATCGGCATTACTTGCCGCAACCATCGTTAGTGCAAATGACTACAATTATGAAATTACCCCTACGGTAGGAGTTGCATTCCCCAACGGTGCACAAGAGATTAAAAGTCACGGTGTGTACGGAGCCGAAATGCTCTACAACGGGTATGACGCACCGATTAAACCGGAAGTAACTTTATTAATGAGTAATGCCGATTATAAAAACAGTATCGGGAATACCAATATTTTTCGTTTGGCGTTTAACGGCGTATATACATTTAAAATGAATACGCCGGTTACTCCGTTTGTTAAACTAGGTCTTGGTGCCGAGGTCATGAATAATACCCAGTATGACAATCATAATGGACCGTTCGTAGATGCAGGGGTCGGGATTAAGATTGCTCTATACGATCAAATTGCACTTAAACTTGAAGCGATTGAGATGCTAAAATTCAACCATTTGACGACGGATGATAATTTAATGCTGATGGTCGGATTGGATTTTGCATTCGGTGACACGGCAAAAGCGTCTGCACCATTGTTTGCTTCTGAAGATACGATGTCTCAACCTATTTCTAAATAACTTCTCTCAAAGAGTAACCCATATGGGGTCCGGATGCCATGCTGCGGACCACAGGGGAAACTCATCCGCTGGCATGGGTGGTGCGATAGCATATCCTTGTGCAAATTCACACCCCATACTTAAGAGCATTTTCCCATGTTCGAGGGTTTCTACCCCCTCAGCGATAATTCGGAGATTAAATGCATTTCCTAGACCAATAATAGCTTCTAATATAGTCAAATTAGCTCTCTTCTTCAACATATCACCTACAAAGCTTTGATCAATTTTAAGCATAGTAATTGGGAGATTGAGTAAGTAAGTGAGGGATGAATAACCGGTTCCAAAATCATCGAGTGAAAAGGTTATCCCTATCTCTTTACAAGCTTTGATAATCTCCGTTGTTCTTAGAATGTCTTTAAGCTTATCCGATTCGAGAATTTCCAGTTCTAAATACGCGGGGTCAATGTTAGGATGTTTTGAGAGGATGAGTATCAGGCGATCTACAAAATGCTCTTCGTGTAAATGGTGTGCGTTGATATTGACACTTATCGGTATGTTGATATCGCAGGTTTGCCACTCTTCGATCTGCATTAAAGCGGTTTCAATAACCCATTCCCCCAATGCAACAACAACGCTCTTATCCTCGATCAAAGGGAGAAAGAGTGCCGGTTCTAAAAAACCGGATTGGGGGTGCTTCCATCGGATCAGGGCTTCTGCTCCGATAATAGCTCCAGTGCGCATATTTACTTTAGGTTGGTAATAGAGGATAAATTGCGAAGCATCAATCGCATCATGTATACTCTTGATCCCTTCATAACGTTCTCGAATGATAATATTTTGCTGTATGTCAAAAACGTGGTAACGGTTTTTTCCCGCCAATTTTGCTTGATACATAGCCTGATCCGCCTGTCGCAACAGTTGATCGGCATCTACCTCTTCCGATTGCGGAAAGAAAGTCACCCCCAGACTTGCCGATACCTGAAGTGCGATATTGTCTATAATTATCTTTTTAGCGACAGTAGCAAGTAACCGTTCAATCATCGCTACACTGGCCTCAATATCGGCAAGATCGGGAAGCACAGCAACAAATTCATCTCCCCCTATTCGAGAAAGGGTGTCCCCATCGCGTAATACTTGTTTCATAGCACTAGCCAAAGCGATTAGTAACTGATCTCCGACTTTATGTCCGTGGGTATCGTTGACCTCTTTGAACCCGTCCAAATCGAGATAAATGACGGCTAAGGGTTCCATGTGACGTTGTGCTTGGATCATCCCTTGCTGAAGACGATCGGCAAGCAATATTCGGTTGGGGAGAGCAGTAAGAGCATCATAATGGGCGATCTGTTCTAACTTCTTTGCATACTCTTTTTGATTGCTGATATCATTCAGCGCAATGTGAAACAAGGTGACACCATCCATCCCCTCTACATGTCTGGCACTCAGATAGACCCACAGCGGAGGTTTGTTTTTTCGCACCATTCTTATTTCACAGGAGGGAGACTTTTTGGAGGTGGGGAAGTGTTTTCGGTAGAGATAATAGGTATCTTGATCGTCAGCGAAAATAAAACGGGTGATCGGCTTATGGAGTAGGTGACTTCGACTTATCCCAAGCAGCGTTGCGGCACTTAGATTCGCTTCCAAGATCATACCCTCTTTATCAAGGGTACAATAGCCGATGGGAGCAAGGTTATAAAGATCAAAATATCGTCGCCGTTCCCGCTCAATATCCTTCTCGATTTGCCGAAGCTCGTCGTTTTGCATCTCCAGCTCTATCTGATGGACGTGCAGTTCATGGATTATCTGTCGCGTTTCATCCGTGGACGGCGCAATCAAGGGTTGCAGTTGTTCTTCATTTTTTGTTGCAATCTCTTCGGCACGCTGGCGCAACGTATTTTTCACGGTTTGGGTTCTCTGGCTCGTTCGGTGGTTGCAATGGCATACATTTTCCCCTTTTCGTCCATCAGAGCCGTGGAGGTCATCCAAACCTCTACAATGGTCCCTTTTTTAGTGATTCGTTCGGTTCGATAGGGTTGCAAGATTTCATCTTGGCTCAGATCATGCAGTTTAGCCAATGCATTTTTCCGTTGAGGCTGAGGAATACGATCATTGACATTCATACGTAAAGCTTCATCTTCGCTCCAGCCATACATCCGTACCGCACCTTTATTCCATGCCAGAATATGCCCATCAAGATCTTGTACCGTGATGGCATCGTGTGCATCTCGAACGACCACAGATAAGCGTGAGAGTTCATTGGCATGGCGAAGAGCTTCGCGCATCTGTACCGTTTCGGTGATATTTACAAAAGATATTACAGCCCCTTCGATCACATTATCGAGAGTGCGATAAGGCTGAATCCGCAGCGTATACCACATTTTTTCGACCGTTTGTACTTCTACTTCTTTGGGCACCAAGGTATCTAATACCGACTGCGTATCAGCAATCAGACGGTCATACCCTATAAGGTTTGAGGCAATATGTCCCACCGGACGTCCCAAATCACTGAGGATCAGATGGATAATTTGGGTGATGGCCGGGGTGAAGCGGAGAATGCAGAGGTTATGATCGACGAATACCGTTCCGATACCTGTACCGGCTAGAAGGTTATTCATATCGTTGTTAGAACGAGATAAATCGGCCACTTTTGTTTGTAATTCGGCGTTGACGGTGGAGAGCTCTTCATTAACCGATTGAAGCTCTTCTTTGGAGGTTTCGAGCTCTTCATTGGTGGATTGCAACTCTTCATTCAGTGACTGCATCTCTTCATTAAACGATTTAAGTTCTTCATTGGAGATTTCCAATTTAGAATTGGCCGCATTAAGAAACTCTTCTTGGGTATGAAGCTCATGTTTCAGTTCTTTGATACGCTCATCGGTGTCCGGTAGAGAATTGAGCGAGCACGTTAATGTGTCATCTGTGGTAACGGAGGGATGCTCTTCGATTATAACGAGATACAGAGGTTCTTCAGACGTTAAGGCTAAGGGTCTGATCGTTATATTGATTGGGATGACACGCTCATTGACGGTGACGCTAAGCCCTTCTCTTTGTACGATTTGTTTGCCAAGAGTAGCTTTGTGCAACGCCGAAGACAAGTCGCGTCGCAGCCCCTCACGCGCCATTTTCAAAATATTGTTGACATTGGATTCACCGGAAGGGAGTTCCAAATACATTCCGCTTCGTCCGTGAAGATAGAGGATATCACCTTGAGCATTCACAAGTACGCCGGTGAGAGCGCTTTGTTGCAAAAGGGCTTGTTCCGTCAGCTCTCTAAGCGGTATTTTTGGGGAAGGGGTGTTTTTTTCAACTACATGGGGCAAAACACTCTTCGTAGTAATTGTGGCGGGAAAAAATCTTTTCGCTACGCTGCTGTACGTTCCAATATGGATATCTTCTTTTCGTTGGTAGATTTTCGAGGATTGATCCAATGTGCTAAAGAGATCGCCATATTCTCCGATACTCTCAGAGGAACCGAGAAAAAGGATTCCATCAGGATTGAGGGCATAGTGGAAGAGGGGGATAAGTCTCTTTTGCAGCTCGGAGCTCATGTAAATCATAAGATTGCGACAGCTTAAGAGATCGAGTTTTGAAAAAGGGGGGTCTTTGATGATATTTTGCTCTGAAAAAACGAGCATATCTCGGATGCTTTTGTGAATACGATAGCCGCTTCCGTCACTTTGAGGGGTAAAAAAGCGTGATAATCTCTCCGGTGAGACATTATTACTGGTAATATCCGAGGGATAAAGGCCGGAGCGTGCGATGGCTATTGCCTTGGCATCAATGTCGGTAGCAAAAAGTTGTACGGCATAATTTTGCTTCATTGCTTCCATACACTCTTTTAGGAGAATGGCAATGGAATAGGCCTCTTCGCCGGTGGAGCATCCTGTCGTCCAGATGCGGATGGTTGACCCTGCGGGTTTGAGGGCTAACATTTTCGGGAAAACAACTTCTTTTAGATAGATAAAGGCTTCCGGATCACGGAAAAAATTGGTTACACCGATGAGGAGATCGTTAAACAAGGCATCGACTTCCTCGGGAGTTTGCTGCAAAAACTTGACATATTCGTCGATTTTTTCGATTCGTTGAACAGCCATACGCCGTTCAATACGTCGGTGCATGGTGCTGGGTTTGTATTGTGAAAAGTCATGTCCGGTTCGATCACGCAAGAGGATAAATATTTTGGTAAGGCTATTTTTGTCTTTAGATTCTCCATCGGATACAACGGTGTGAGGCTTTTTTGCGGAAGGGTTGAGAGAAGCGATTATTTTATTCGGCATCTGATCGGGTGTGAGAATATAATCAACCAATCCGGTTTCAATCGCACTGTGAGGCATTCCATCGTATTCGGCAGAATCAAGCTCTTGTGCTAGAACAATTCCCCCCTCACTTTTAATGGCAGCTATCCCTTTAGTACCATCACTTCCGGTGCCGGAGAGGACGATAGCAATAGATCGTTCATGCTGATCTTGCGCCAAAGATTGAAAGAAAAAATCAATTGGAAGTCGTTGTCCGTGTGGTGCAGAAGGCTCAAATAATTGTAAGTATCCCCCATGTATCGCCATTTCACGGTTGGGAGGGATAACATACACACAATTCGCTACCACTCGCATTCCGTCTTCGACTTCAAAGACTTCCATTTGAGTATAGTGTCGGATAATATCGGTTAGGAGACTTTTATGATCGGGAGAGAGGTGTTGTATGAGTACAAACGCGATATCCGTTGCAACATCGCTGCGCATGCTGGAAAAAAATGCTTCAAAGGCTGCTAGACCGCCTGCCGAAGCACCGATTGCAACGATTGT
Organism: Sulfuricurvum sp.; assembly: GCF_041651515.1. Classification (GTDB taxonomy): domain Bacteria; phylum Campylobacterota; class Campylobacteria; order Campylobacterales; family Sulfurimonadaceae; genus Sulfuricurvum. Next base: position 71,917 of record NZ_JBAZJF010000001.1, on the reverse strand, counting down.
AGGTAGAAGATTCTTTTTTGTTTTGGATATTTTTTTTGTGGCCATGGATCGTATCCTAAGGTAGAGATCGTTTTGTCTAGACGGACCTATTAATAATGAAATGATTTTAGCTCGTATATGCTGTATTACTTCTGTTCATGGCTTTATACTTGTACGGTCGCAATCCTCGCATTAATGGGGATATTGGTGGAGGTGAGACCCGGTGTTTGTCCATGTAAATCAAACTCCAGCTTTACGTGAGGACCGAAAAAGAGACAATGGGTAGAACCACCGAAGTGAAATGACCCCAACTGATCCCCCTTTTTAACTTTCTGCCCCTCATATACCGTTATTTCACACGAAGAGACCTCCGCCATCCCCACCGGCATAACACACATCAGTCCGATATCGGGATTATCCGCTTCAATAAAAATCAGTGCTCGCGTGGCTACTTCCGTAATGTACCCCTGAGACTCTTTGTTTCCCTCGGGATCATACGCTTCAGCCAACGTTTCTGAATAATAGGTTCCATCCTGCACATACGCTTTAACTACCGTCCCGTTTACGGGGGCATGCCAGCGGTGGTAACTTTTAGCACTCAAAAAAGCCTGATAGACGGTTCCTCCGACGAATTTCTCTGCAAGGCAATCATTGGCAAGCATGTGTTGGAGGGAATAGGGTTGTGCTTTGATCCAAAATTTTGCATGCCGTTTTACATCGGTCGCAACTCGGTACGGTGCCGATTCGCAGGCATTGGAGATTACTCGATCATCATTCGGAGAGGCAACGGGACGTCTCCCCTCATTAAACTCTCTCGTGAAAAAATCATCCCAAGAGGTAAATCCCCAATAGGGCTTTTGGGGATCGCATTTGAAATTATCGATAAAATTTTGCTTCGGATCAATTGAGTCTGCTTTTTGATACGGATCCATTGCACATAATGCTTTTAATGCTGCCTCGCTAAACCACCCTTGATCACTTAAAACCTCACAAGACTCCTGTGACTTTAGAAAGACTCCCCATTCGTTTAGGATTCTTTTGAGTTGAACATTCACTTTGTCATTCAAAAATGCCGTAAATCCTCCGGTTGTCCCCATCGACCAATCGAGAATAGCATTTATCGGGAGTCCGACCAATCCGCTTGAATCAAACTCGGGAGCCTTGGTCATGACCGCATTGATCATTTGCAGCATATGGTGATAGTCTCGCACCTGCGGTTTGCCTGCAGGGCTCATAGTGTATTTTGCGGGAACCTGCTCGAACATTTGATTAAAAAGCATAAACAGTTCAGCATCTTCCTCTATAAGTTCTTTAAACGCTTCGATAACCGGATGTAGAGGCTTAACATTATCAGAGACCTCTTCAACCAACCCTTCCAACCATTTTTCAAGAAATATTTGATCAGACGGGAGCCATTTTCCGACACGAAATTGGACATTTTCGATTGCAGTATGTTTCATTTTTCTTCCTTGTTTGTTTGACAATAGGTTCACCAAACGTACAAAACGATACTAACACTATTAATAGATTTGCAACTTAAAAAAATAAACTATTTTTAATTAAACTAAATTAATTATATTATAAATTGGGGAAGAGCGGTATGATACTGTCCGATAGATGGTTAGTTCTAATTACCCAAAGGATTTAATGTATGTGGCTACGTACAAGTTGTAATTTGACCTTTGAGATCACGGTTCCGACACCGTTTGTCTTTATGCTTCGTCCGCGCAGTGGAGCACAGCAATGGATCGCTATGGAAGAATACAACATTACCCCCAATGTCCCTGTATTCGAATTCACCGATACCTATGGAAACTTCTGCCAGCGTCTCATCGCGCCACCGGGACCGTTTGCTATTTCTATTGTTGCAGAAGTAATGATTGCAGATTATGTGGATGGAGCACCCGGAGCAGCGTTCGTAGAAATAAAAAATATTCCCAATGCCATTTTAGGCTATTTATTACCCAGCCGTTATTGCCAATCGGACAGCTTTAGCCAGATGACAAGCAATATTACAGCCGGATGTACGTTGGGTTACGATCAGGTCACAGCCATAGTGGAGTGGTTACGTGCTACAATCCAGTATGAACCCAATCGGAGCAACATGCCTGTTTCAGCAATAGAAGTCAATGCTCGTGGGTGGGGAGTATGTCGTGATTTTGCTCATCTTGGAATTGCAATGTGTCGAAGCCTTAGCATTCCCGCTCGGATGGTAGTGGGCTATTTTTATGGATTAAAACAAATGGATTTGCATGCTTGGTTTGAGGTGTATGTGGGAGAACGTTGGTACTCATTTGATGCAACACAAGATCAAATGAGAGGAGGGTACGTAGCCATCGGCTATGGACGCGATGCCGCAGACGTAGCGATCTACAATCAATACGGTCCCGCGTTGTATCCTATATCACAACATATTAGTGTAGAGCAAATCAATCATCCAAGCGAGATACACAATGCAGCGCTATAAAATTATTCATCGCACATACTACAATTATTCCGAAGCGGTGACGCTAGGTGCGCAAAGTTTGCTTCTGCGGCCCAGAGAAGATTATGAACTTCGAATTGAATCATTTTCACTTAAAATCACCCCCGATGCTACGTTGCTATGGCATCGAGATATTGAGGGAAATTCGGTAGCTATTGCTAATTTTATTCTTCCTACAAGCCAACTGCTTATTGAGAGTGAAGTGATTATTCAGCAATATAATGAATTCCCCCTCGATTTTTTAGTGAGTGATTACGCATTGCTTTACCCCTTTACCTATCAAAATGAAGAAGCTATTTTACTCTCTGCCTATAGAGCATTACCCGATAGCGAGACGATACGCGTAGTTGATAAATGGATTGCAAATTTTTGGCATCCCGGGGAAAAAATTCAAACATATATGCTGCTGCAGCAGATTGCCGAACACATCAATCGGACACTCACGTACCGAGTAAGGGAAGAACCAGGAGTACAAAGTGCCATTAAAACCCTCGCATGCGGTACCGGATCATGCCGTGATTTTGCCTTTCTTTTTATGGAAGCGGTACGATGCATGGGATTAGCTTCACGCTTCGTGAGCGGATATCTTTATGCACCGCTTATGACCTCAGAAATCGGTTCGACTCATGCATGGGCGGAAGTCTACTTGCCGGGTGCCGGATGGAAAGGATTCGATCCCACGATTGGGAAAATCGTCGGAAGTGATCACATCGCTGTAGCAGTAGCACGATTGCCCGAAGCCGTTCCTCCTATAGCAGGATCATTCTCCGGATCAGCCATTTCAAGCATAACGGTTGGAGTGTGGGTAAGTCAATATTAAGAAATTCACTCCAAAGAATGGTAAACTACTTTTTTTGTGTCAGTATCCAATTGCTTTGAAAAATTTCAAATTGATCGGCCGGCATCGGTTTGGCTAACAAATATCCCTGTATTTCATCACACCCCTCCTGACGTAAAAAGTCAAACTGCTCCTGCAATTCAACCCCCTCTGCAATAGTCGTCAGATTAAGTGCTCGTGCCATTGCAATAATTGCCTTTATTAAATTGCTGTCGCTACCGTAAGTAATGATATTTTTAACAAAGGACTGATCAATTTTCAATTTATTAATTGGAAAAAGCTTTAAATAACTTAACGATGAATATCCTGTACCGAAATCATCTAGAGAAAGCTGGATTCCTGCCGTCTTAAAGTCGATCAATATTTTTAACACTTTAGCCGTCTCTTCCAGCAAAATACTTTCGGTCAACTCAAGCTCAATAGTGTTTAGATCAACTCCCGTTTCATAAAAGATATCCATTGTTTTTTGAAAAAAATTCTCTTCTTTAAATTGTCGTGAAGAAAGGTTAATGGCCATAGTTAAGTGATCTATGCCCTTTGTGTTCCAGCTTTTGAGCTGTTGAGCGGCGTTGCGGAGAACCCACTCTCCGATAGGGACAATCAACCCAGTTTTTTCTGCAATAGCGATAAACTCTACCGGTGAAAGTATCCCACGTTCTGGATGATTCCATCGTATCAATGCCTCTACCCCTGTAATCGTACCGGTTTCAATGTTCATCTGTGGCTGATAGTACAGAACGAACGCATTATTTTTAAGAGCATCGATCAACCCATTTTGAACCGTTAGCTGACTTTGAACATAATCCGTCATTTCATGCTGGTAACGTCGGTATTTATTTCGTCCGGACTCTTTGGCCGCATACATTGCGGCATCAGCATTGCGAAAAAGCATTTCCGAGTTGGTGGCATCGAGAGGATAAAAATTGTACCCAATACTCATGGTAATATAGAGGGTATGATCCAAGATTTCAAAGGGTTCAGCAAAATGATCATAAACATTTTGCAGAATATCCTCTATCTCTTTTTCTTGATGAAGATCAGGAAGAAGAACGGCAAATTCATCTCCTCCAAAACGGGATACCGTATCGCTTCTTCTGAAACTTGATTGGAGCCGGGATGCAACGGCTTGCAAAAGTATGTCTCCGACTCCATGACCTAATGTATCATTGACAGTTTTAAAGAAATCGATATCGATAAAAACAACACCAACCATAGCATGATTTCTATCTGCTCGACGACTTTCATTGTCCATACGATCTTTAAACAATGCACGGTTGGGTAGCCCTGTCAACTCATCATAATATGCCAAATATTGCAGCTTTTGTTCAAATTGTTTTTTTTCTGTTATGTCTTCTGCAACCGAGGCGATACCAATAACCTGATTATTCTCATCGATTAGAGGAGAATTGTACCATTCACACAGAATAATCTTTCCATCTTTGGTCTGATTTTCGTTAGTACTGCGATTGCCCCCATTTGTGGCTAATAGATTGGACCATATTTTTGAAGTTTGCTCAATTACATGGGAAGGGAGAATGATATCCGCGGCTCTATACCCTAGGGCCTCTTCCTTGGTGTAACCAAAAATTCGTTCAGCTGCCGGATTCCAATCTACAACCCTTAAATCCGTATCCCATTCGATAACGGCAAATGGAACCTGATTAAAATGAGATATCAGTCTCTCCGTTATTATCTTAAGGGCAGATTCTGCATCCTTTTTATCGGTTATATCGGTAAAATAACCGTGATATGAGAGTGGATAGTGATGATTTTTCGACAATATAAAAGCTTGAATCCATCGATAAGAGCCATTTGAATGGAGCAGACGAAATTCACAATCGATTGGAGTACCGATCCGTTTGCTGATTGTATCAAGTGCTTGGATGAATTTTATACGCTCATCAGGATGAATGATCTCAATAAATGAAATTTCTTGCGTCAGAAATATATCGGCGTCATAGCCCAAATGCAGCGTCATATTGGGTGAAATATAAAGGACATTAAAATTATCTCGCACTAATGCCCACTTCATAACAAAAGAGGGTCCTCCGACAAACAGACCGACTTCCGCTTCCAGCTTTTTGTTAATGTGGAGAATTTTCATTGTCATGAAATAGAAATAAATCACTAAAATAGAAAACAGCAACACAATACTTATCCCGGAAAATCGCTCATGATGGATTTCCTGCAGCCAACCAGCGGCATCGACATCGCCGCAAAAATAGATAGGAAATTTGCCGTTTAAAGTGAGTCCAAGTGGAATGACGGCCGTATTCCATGTTCCCCATCGATCAGTGTATGGACCATATACATAGGGTATGTTTTGCTGAAGTATTTTGACAAATTCCGGTTCAATTTCTGTATAGATCTGCCCTGCCGGAGAATAATCCGAAGAAGTCACCGGTTCTGAATCGACCATAAAATAGACTTTCCCGTTACGGAGTGTCATTAGATACAGGAAACGAGATTTGATTTTGATAGTCATCAAAAACTTTTTGAGTTTTTTATAATCCGGCTTTCCGATATCTGATTCGGTCGCCGTTAAATGGCTGATATTTTCTCGATCAACACTTTTCGCTGCAAGAGTAATTCGTGTCAATAAATCTTCAGTAAGAAGCTTTTTACGGTGTTTACCTAAATAATCGACAAACAACCATCCTGATGAGAGGATAATCACCAGACCAAAAAGAGGTAATAATGATTTTCGTAATGGAACAAGGGAGGATTTTTCGCCGTTCACCCCAAAACGTACGTAATACATCCATAGTAGACCGAAAATAATAAGATCAAGAAATGAACCAATGAATTGAAAAAGAAATATCCTAAAGTCAGGATTGAGCGTATGTATGGACAATATATTCGAGTTAAGAACGACAGTAATGTTTGCGATCGCATACAACCAAATCATGACACCGATAACTTTGAAGTCTTTCTCCGATGAGTCGATTGAGCGTTTCCAAAATGCGATGAAGCCCAATATAATGGATGCAGCGGTGATTACATCATAAATTATTATCTCTATAGGTGCAAAATTCTGCCAAGCCAGTAGAGCGAATACGAGAGCCATGCTCGCATAGATAAAAAAGGGTGAATAGACAACGAGGCGTCGCCAAAATTCTAAAAGAGCTATCATCGATAACGTTAAGACGAAAGAGGCAGCATAATCAACTCTTGTTTGTTGTAAAAAATTTATCCCGAAGAGTGATATCCATGGATAAAAGCCGTGTACAAATCCGAATAATGAGAGCCAAAGCCAAGGCACATTTGATGATTTACGTTGATGGAGCAAGTAAGAAAGAGTCCCGATCAGGATAAAAGACAATCCATATATAAAAAATATGTAATCTAAATTATTTTCTAAAATTTTTAATGTTTCTATAGAATTAAACAATTATTTATTTCCCTTTTTTTTAAATAAAATATCTATTAACTTAATTATAACAAAAATCTATTTTTTATACTTATATTTTAAATAGACCAAAAAAAGTATTGGGATACAAGATACCATCGCCAAAAAATCTAATGGGATACGTATGATTGAGAAAACTTAAAGAAAAAAGTTGACACCCGACAGGAGACCTAATAAAAATAACTGTGTTGCACTTGATTGTTGAATGGGCGAAGCTTAACGTGGTTGAAAGTATGTAGAATAGGGGGAGGTAAATGGTGACTCCAAGGGGATTTGAACCCCTATGACCAGAATGAAAATCTGAAATCCTAACCATTAGATGATGGAGCCACTCAAAATAAGAAACAGGATTGTAACCTGAGCCGAAATTATAGTGTTGGAATGCTGAAAAAAAGCTAAAGCTAGCGATCAATACAGATTTTTATACTCCCGTGAATACGGGAGAATAGGATGACAATAAGATTAATCGTTATAAAATGAACGTAATGCTCGAATAATAACCGCATTTTTAGAGATACTTTCTGCTTTAGCGTTGTCATCAACAAGTTCATAAACATCAAGTGGTAAAGAGATTGAAAAAGTTTTAGTTTCAACCTTTTTTCGTTTAGCAACAAGACTGGTAATATTTTGAAGCATTTCAAGAATTTTTTTAGTATCAATAGGCTTTTGGATAAAGCTATTAACACCAACTTCAATTGACTCTGAAATTTTTTGAATATCATTGCTTGCTGAAATTACGATAATAATTTGAGAAGGGTTAATGGAACGGATACGACGAGCAAGCTCGATGCCATCGATTTCTGGCATGATAATATCAACAAAAACAATATCCGGATTGATTTTTTCATACATACGCAATGCTTCCGCACCATTGTATGCAGAGGTAACGTCAGCAAAGAAGTTTTTAAATGTGGAACTTAAAAGATCGTTTGCAACAACTTCGTCTTCAACCACCATTGCGGTCAATTTTTTTGTTTGGTCAGTAAGCTGAATCAAATCAACGTGAGAGGACATAAGAAACTCCTTTTATTAACTGTGTTAAATTGTTGCTATTATAGATAATATTTTTTAGCATGACCTTAAAAAAAACGACATAGCCGTAAAATATCATAATAACCGTTCTTGTTTTATACTTTTATTGTTAATATTGCTTGAATTGCTCTAGCCATTCAACGTTTGATTCATTTGTTTTTTCTTGTTGACGCAATAATGATTCAATTACACTCACGAGGGTTTTACGATCCATAAAAGCTAATAGTTTAGGATCTATGTAGGTAGAGCTAAGCCCTTCATATCGGTTAAGTAGATTTTCTATATCTGCTATGAGTTGTTCTTTAGTTGATTCCATATTTGATAGTATATCAAAAAACGGTAAAAAACACAGATTTAGGTTTTATAGCAAGTTGATTAACATAATATATACACTTCTTGGGTAAATGAAAATATTAATCAAAAAATAAGCTAAAATCGCTTAAGATTTCTCTTGTAAAGCTTTTCAAACGTTCGAATTTTAGATTATAAGGTAAGTAACCGCTTGCCTTATGACATTAATTATACCCACTATTAACTTAAAAATCCCCTTAAACCAACAAAAAAAATGTAAAAAATGCCAATATTTAAAAGAAAAAAAACACCGTTATACAAACTAAAGTTTGATGAAAAAAAAGGTGAAATGATTTTAGATAATGGCTCATACAAAAGAAATCAAAAAATAAATCCATTCAACAAAATAAAAAGCAGAATGATATTAATCATATGGGTAATTATGATTACGGGAATAGCATATAACAAATATGTAGATAAAGATTTTTCATTCAGAAATACAATAAGCATAGGAAATAGATCATATATAAACAATATTGATGATTCCGAAAAAATGAAATATATAGCAGAATCAATAATAAAAGACTGCAATAAAAACCAAACGTGCGAAATAGAAAGCATGTACAAATACGTAACAAATATACCTTATATAGCAAATAGAAGCGGAGGAACAAAAAAACCAATCGAAGTTATAGAAACAAATAGCGGAGATTGTGACGAAAGATCGTTTCTGATGGCGTCGCTATTAAAAGAAAAAAACTATAAAGCCGTATTGATATTTTGCATATACAAAAATGAAGATCACGTTTTTATGGCAATAAATGAAGATCAAAACATACAAAAACCAAAAACATATATCGAAATAGATAATCAAAAATATTATTATGCAGAGACAACGTGGAAAGACTCATACATAGGGCAATACAACGGAATAGACAAAGACGCCTTTATAGGAATATACGACATTGAAACGAAGAAAAAAATACCGGTATATGAAGTGAAGTTTTTTAAAAATACATAGAATAAGTACGCATCTCTTCAAGAATACAAAAATTCTCCTCTTTACCAACAGACAATAAATCACACACAGCAGAAGCAGAAACAGGAACACCGTCAATAACACGACGTTTAATAAGCTCATTACGTACATAATGATAATGATGCAAGTTACAAGAATCGGGATTCAAAGACTGAAAATATTTGTATAAATCCAAGGAAGAACGGGACGAAACAGAAGATTTAAGAGCATGAGAGTTAAAACCATCAAATACAAAAGATTGACCGTCCATAAAATAAGACATTGGAAACAAAGTACAAACATTTTCGTGATGAATAGCTTTAGGGGCAGGGGAGTAACGAACATCGGTAGAATAAACGTCATAGCTATCGCGTGAACGTGTGTAAAGAGTATCAAACCCTATATACACGTTATTCTCATCGTATTGATGATAATCAACCTGAGCGAGATTGTAATTTGACCTCTTGAAATCCACCAAATGATATTTGTGATGTTTCGCGACAATCGTTATTTGAAGCGTATTATCATGATATTTTTTAGACATTTCAAGATAAGAAAGCTCAGGGGAACGAATAGAACGCCAAATATATAAAGGCAAAAGCACACGAGCAGACGTAAAACGCATTAAACCGTGTTTAGCATACCAATAGCCCTCATCGGTCAATTCGTGCGTTTCAGCGTTCCGAAATGATTTTAAAACATATTTCATAATATAAGCGGCAACGCCGCCAGCGTCATCGTCAAATTCGATTTTAACGTCATGAATAAGAGGTACTTTTTTATCTACAAGATCAAAAGAATTCGTTACCGAATTATAAACCTCTGTTTTTTCGATAGCAAAACCAAAATAATGTCTAAAACGTGAAACAAACCGCGTCAAATACACTTTAGGAACAAAAAACAGACTATGCTTATGCAAAGCACCGTCTAAAGAGGGTTCATAACTTGAAAAATAGGGCGGACGAGTACCAAAATCACGTTTAATATCTTTAAAAATCTGATCGTTTAAAAACTTCCGAAATTTTTGCTGAATATTATCGCGGCAATCTTTCACATAATTGTCATAATCGCCCGTAAACTTCTTATTATCGTCAATAATGTACATTTTCTCATGGTTACGGACTTTGACCGTTCTACATGGCTTAAAATGACTCTCAGGTGTCATGGTAAGAAACACAGGACAAAGAAAGTCATTTTCAAACGCAAATTTTTTAAAACTATCGACACGATTCGATAATTCAGCAAGATATTTTTCAGGGCGGATATTAGCACCCATCGACATATCAAAAAGAGAAATAGAATTATTGTCATTGATAAGAATATGATTGTTTTTTAAAAATTGATTTTGATGAGATAACTTTTCGTCGATATATTTTTTATCAGTAGGAGAAATATTGTATTTGTGGGAGATATGTTTTGAACGAATGCGGTAAAAATTACCGTCTTTAACGAAAGTATTCATTTTAACGTACAACTTTTTATAATGACACAAGAGCGCGCCGCATCGACGCGCGGGGATGGCGTGACCGCCACCCCACACGACGAAGCAAACGCGCAATCTCTATTATGCAAAATCATTTAACGACCTCAATAGATATGTTAAAAGTTTCGTCAATTTTGCTATGCGAATCGTGAGAAAAAATAGAGCCCAAAATAGGGACAGTATTAAGATAAGGGACTGAATCATTAGCATTGGTCAAAGTTTGTTTAGAAATACCAGCAAGAACCATCAAATCACCGAATTTTAAAGCGAATCGGTTATGAATAGATTTTTCGGATGTAACGGGGAGATCACCGCCCGATACGATACTTTCAAAAGAAATATAAAAATCGAGATAGACAACATCATTAACAATAGTCGGAGTAATAAGCACTTTAAAGCCTATGGGTTTATATTTGTACTTTTTAGATTGATTAGTCCCCTGAACCGCAGAAAAGGCGAAATTCTCATCTAAAAAAGGCATATTCGTAACGCTTTTGAAATCAAGGGTTTCATTATCGGATAGCAAAAAGTTAGGCGTGTCGGTAATAGCCGTTACGCCTTTAGAATCGAGAGCGTGAAGCGAAGAATAAAAAGACGAAACAAGAGAACCCGTAAGAATCGCACCCGCAGAAGAAGAAATATTAAGATCCGAAGAGAGAAGCGGAGAAAGCCCAAGATCACGCAATTTATTTGCACTAGAATCGAAAACGGTTACTTTAATAGTCACTTGTTTATGAGAAAAATCAAGCTCTTTAAGCATGGCAACAAAATCGTTAAACAAAGGAAGCTTTTTATAGGGAACGGAAAAAATAATAGTCTTTGAGTTTTTAGCAACAGAATATTTAAACCCTGAAAATCGAAGCGTATCGTTAAGATCATCGGGTTTCAAATAAACAAACGTGAGCGATTTAAAAGATACGTTTTCATCGATAGTGTCTATGCTGGAAAGATTAGAATCAATAGAACCGTGACCCGACTGGGATGAAGAGTTAAAAGCAGAGGCGGAATAAATAGGACGACCGTTTTGAGTGACAGAAATTGAGCGATCATTACTAACCAAAGGCGGGGGAGGAGCTAAAACACCGTCACCATGAGGAGCAGATGAACCCGAATTGAAAGAGGGAAAAGAGCCAAAAATACCGCCTGAATCAGACGATTTAGATTTAGAGTCCTGAGCAGTCAAAGGAACCATGACATAGTAAAAGCTTTTATCCGTTTTAAGGGTGTAGCCGTTTGATTTAAGAGCCTGTTTAAACAACGGCAGATAATCAACAGGAGCAGACGAAAAAATAATCTTTACTTTTTGATCCACATCCTTAGAAAAAATAACCGATTTACCCGAAGATTTAGAGACAAAGAAAGCGAGATCGTAAAGCGATAAAGACCCTGCAAACAACGGAAATGAGAGAAAGAAAATCAAGAGTAATTTAGTCATTTAAAACGTCCTCAACGAATTTTTTAGGAACCTTGTAACGGTAAATAAAATAACCATCGGGTAAGCGTTCGAGCGTCAAAACTTTTAATTTATACTCTTTGATATAAATGGTCATATTGGCGTTAGGAATGACGAAGCCGTCACAATGGCACTCTTGATACGTACACACAAAACGGACAAGAGGAAACGAATCATCTACAGAAGAAGACACAATACTACTAGCCGAAGCATGGGAAGCAACAGACGAAGAAGCAGAAGCAGAGACGGGAACAGGCTTCAAATCCGTAGAGGATTTTTTACCACCGAAAATAAAATGAACCATTAAAGAGATAGCAATAATAACAACGACAAGCCCCGCAACGGCAAAAGCGACGTATTTATAAATGACTTTTTTACCCTGAGTGTTCGCGCCTGAAGTATAAAGGGCGTAAACGTCAGGATTAAATTTAAGGGTGAACTTTTCGGAACGCTGATTTTTATACATCCGAGAGCCAATGTATTGCTCGTATTTAAGAGTGGAACCGAATACACGTAATGAGGAGGGGATAGCCTTATAAAAGAATTCTGAGAATGACTTGTATTTGCTCTCGACGAGAGCGAGATTTTGAGTAACGAGGATAATATCTTGATGCAAATGTCTATGATATGAAAGCCACCAAACGAGAACAGAATTTTTCTTCTCAAAATAATTATGTGCCTCATCGATCACGAAAAAAGCATCCTTAAGCCCTAATTCCTCAGCGAGCTCTAAAAGCTCCGTATCCGTACATTTAGACATATAGAGCTTATGCAATTGAGTAAGCTTGACAAGAAGAAGCTCATAATCTAAATCGAAAGCAAGACCCGCGGGAAAAGCATCAAATTGAAACTCATTAATATTGGTGTAAAACTTCTTGAATTTACCGAAAGATTTAGATTTTGAATCGAGAAAAATATCATAAAGATAAGAGACAGCACGGTAAGTTTTTCCACTTCCGGGAACGCCAGTATAAAATTCTATCATGACGCTATGGAACTTTTATAACGAAATCGGCAATCTGTATAACTTGCATATAGAAGAAGAGGGCGGCACGGTAAAGAGCTTTCATTAAAATAAAGAGAAGAGCAGTTGTAATAAAAGGGAAAAACGCCTTAACACCGTCAGTGATCCCCGAAATAGTCAAAAAGAAAAACATTGTGTTAACAATGTCGTCACCCGCCGAAGCGTTAGAAACATAATCCAAAAGAAATGAAATAAGGTTGTAAATCTTGATAATGTTCGTAACCATAAAATAGAAAAAAAAAGCGGCAGTTGTCACAAGCAAAATAACGAAAGAATAAAACAATCCGAAAAGAAAAATGCGGATAGATGAAGAGAGCATAGCGAATTTTGACAATGAGGAGAACCAAGAAGCAACACGCGGAAAAAATGTAGCAAGCCACATAAAACCGCCGAAAATAGCTTTGAATACTGAGAGCATGATTAATCCCTTAGACCTGAGATGAAGATTTTAATAGAAAGAACAACACCAACCAAAAAGACGATTAATTGAAAAAGGGCGTGATATTTAGAAGTTGTTTCCGTAAGAGGAGGGCAAAGGTCAACAACTTTCCCGTAGAAATTAAAAGACATAGATTGACCGCAAGCACCCTCAGGAAGATTAATAGGTTGAAAACCTTGATCGAGAACATTTTTAGTATTTTCAAAAGTGTTTTGAACATTTTGAACCTGATCCAAAACATTATTAACCATCGTTTCAGCGTTATAACGGAAATGATCCAAATCACCTATATCGAAATTGGTGATTGTAGGCACATCGGGATAAATGACATCCCCATAATACGTATTCGGATCAGTGGCAGGATCAGACGCAGGAGCAGGATTAAAAGGAACCGTTGTCGTCGTCGTCACAGTCGGGGGATTAGTTGACGTTGTAGGATCGGGTGTAACCGTAGTTGTAACAGTAATAGGCGCAGGAGCAGGCAACGGCGCAGTCGATGGAGCAGGAGCAGGAACAGGCAAAGGATCGGGAAAAGGCGACGGCAATGGATCAGGCGCAACGACAGGCTCAGGAACGGGCGCAGGAACAGGAACAGGCGAAGGAGTAGGCGACGGCAACGGATCAGGCAAAGGAACAACAGTCGGAGAATCAGGAGTAACAGGCGCAACAGTCGGAGACGGAGGCGTATAGGCGGGATCATTCGCGGGAAGATTCGGAACAGGTTCAACGGGAATCGGTTCGACCGTAGGAGTGACAAACGGAGGCGTATAGGCGGGATCATTCGCGGGTTTTGGAACAGGGGGTAAAGTAGGTGAATATGGCTCTAAAGGTTGCGGAGTAAAATCGGGCAATTTAGGAGCGGCATTAAGCAAAGTTCGAGCGGTAGAACTCAATTTAACAGGCAAAAAGGAATTTATATTAGCGTCAGCCTGTGCAGAAGTCATGCAAGAATTACCTTTAGTGATACCCGAAAAAAGGTTAGGAACACCGACAGCACAAGAATTTCCCTGTGAATCGAAATATTTTCCGCAAGTGGATTTATCCCAATGCGGACAATCCCAATGACACGTTAAGTCAGCGATACGAGAAGAGTTAACAGGACAAGGATTGTGACAAGCACCATCACTTAAAAGAGTTTGACCCGTAGGACAAGTAATAGGAACACAATATTGAGTTAAAGAATCGCGAGAAGTGCCAAGGGGACACGTATTAGGGACACACGTTTTATCGGGAGCTAAAAACGTACCGCTAGGACAAGCGGGAGCGGTACAAAGTTGCGTATTAGGATCAATAGTATTAGGAGAAGAACAAGTGGTACACGTTCCCGAAGTATTGTAAATTTGACCAGTGGGACAAGTAGAATCGGGAACAAATGTAGCTAAATAACCATCGAATGTATCAGCGTAAACAGGATCAGCACCGAGAATAGTAGCACTGTAATAAATACCATTATAAACATAAGGATATATTGAGACTTGACTAGATTGAAATGTAACATAACGCCAAGAAGATTGTATAGTATAATGGCTATTACCATAAAAGCCTGATGTTGCGGGGTATGAAATAGCAAAAAGGTTAAGAGAAAACAATAACAAAAAGAGGAAGATAATTTTCTTCATATTATTTAATCTTAGAAACATAATAAGGCGCAGTTGTCACAAAATTAGCGGTATAAACAATGCCGATAAAGAAGCCGATACAGCAATAAAAAACAGCGTTTACAACAGCATGAATAAAATCATGATTTACTTTTAAAAACATTTTCATATTACAGCCTGAAAAGAGATAATGCCGCGAAAAATCCGCCAAGGATGAACGTCCAATAAACGCCAATAGAGAAGAAATAGTTAAAAACTATATCAGCGGAAACGGGCAAAATTTCCATTACTCGACGTCCTTAGCTTTAGAAGCTTTAAGAGAAGCGATGTTTTTACGGATGTTTAGAACGAGACGAACGAACAAAAAGCCGAAGAAAACGACAGACGAAAAGCCCAAGAAAATAAAGCCGTAATAGATACCGATTGAGAAGTAGTCAAAGATAAGCATTAATAACCCTTTGCAATGTTAAGGATGGAGTAAAGCACGAAAAAACAAATAATCGTGCCGATCATAAGACCGCTAAAACCCATTAAATAGTTGTAATCAGACGTAACCAAACCGAGTGAAGAAGCCGTAGCAGTTGCGTTGTAATCCATATGTACACCTTTTTAATAGACATTACGACTTAATAAGCCGAATGGCTTTGAATATTCCCCAAATTACACCGAAAGCAAGAAGCAAGGATGAAAACAAGAGAGCGACATTATCCGTGTAAATGGTAGGAATAAACATGATAAGCCCTTAGACAGGGCGGAAGCCCTGAGAGAGATTATCCGAGAAGCGCAAGAGCTTTACGAACACCCCAAAAAACAGCAGAAGCTACCAAAACAGCACCCGCAACAGCCAAGAAATTCGCAGTATCCAATGTAGGAACAGTTAACATGAGTTTGCCCTCCGTGGCAATAAATTTCTCGGACTCGAAAGATTCAGTTATTCGAGCGACTTACACCGTAAAGGAAGCCGAGTCGTTTACAATACGGCGGGTTTTTTCTCATTTGATTTAGATTTGTTTTCGACATCGTGGATGTAATCAACGAGTCTAAACGACGGATCGACAAGGATGTCAACGGAGTTTTTAACGGGTGTCGATTTACCGTTTTGACGGTCAAACGATGGAGATTCCGAAACGATAGGGAGAGTGATCGATTTTTTACCAACGAAATGATCATCCATAAATTCTTTGAAGCGTGAAGCGGTAATATTTTCCGTACACTCAGGGGGAAACTTGATTTTCATCGTTTTAACAGTAGCGTTATCTTTCATTGCTTCGCCCGTTTCAGAGTTTGCAGAATATGCGCTTTTAAATTGTCCGATGAGTTGATACCAACTCATTTGACGTTTACCACCCGTTGAAGAATCGTCAACCTCAGTCGCGGAAGCATTAGCCTGAATAGGCATGAATGCGATTACAGAAGATCGCAAAAACTGATTTTCAAAAGAGAAAGGTTTGTCAGCGTGTGAGGCGAGAACATCAAGAGGATTACTAGAAGCCATGTATCAACCTTAGGAGTTATTTTTTGATAGGCGCATTATTTACGCAGTCAAATTACACAAAAATTAACTTATACGAAAAACATACAAAAAAGATAAACGAAATGCGAAAACATAGATTTTAAGAGAGTGTGCCGCTACGCGGCAAGGAGTCATACGATGCTTAACGGGGGTCATACTATGGGTATGATGGGTGAGCCGCTAAAGCGGCCGAGCTTGAAGTTTACGTTGTAAACCGAGTACACGGTACTCGCACAAGTGTTCTAATCTCTCTCACGAAATGCAGATATACGCCTAAGGGCTAAAATTGATATTTTGGCGAGATATAAACGTAAGAGCAATGGAAGGGTTTCACCCTCCAAACCACCCACCAAATTTTTAAAAATTTGGATAAAACCAAAGAATGAAAACTTTAGACTGTATGGGCGCAATTCCGCGCGGGATTTTTTTGATTAAGTAGCTAGTAGTCAACTTCCGTTAGCCATATTTTGAAAGGGTAATTTATATAATGCGTTTTAACTTTATGAAATGCAGTCATTGAGCACGAGGGGTTAATCTTCCTTTGCTTCGTTAATATTTCGACCCCACGGATAAATATTCTGTGTTTAAAGAAGTGCGTTAAGAGATCAGCGGCTACCGCCTTACTGGGGATTCTCCCCAGCCCCCTGAGAATCTTTAGCATAATGATTTTTTAATTCATCCGTCTTGTTTTCAAAGAGAAAATGCAACACATGCGGATTATCAAAATTAGCAATTAATAAACGAAAGTGAGCAGGGCGGTTATAATGAAAACCGCGCAGATCATAAAAATTTTTAACTTTTTTTTCAAGCATTTCAAACATTTTTAATTCGTCAATCGAAAAGTAAAACTTTAAATACTTGTTACGGGGAGAACCCGCAACGAAAGGGCGTCCCAACTTAGGAAAACCCGAAAAATCGAAATTATCATCACTCATTAAATAGCCTTTTTTTTTAAATAGGGGTTAGTGTAGTAGTTAAAGGTCATCTATAGCGCTCTAATAAGATACAATAACCTTCTTTATCAGAAAAGGGAAGTTCGTCACCAATTTCATCATATAAAGCTGATTGACTGCGAATAGAAATATAAGTTTTAGTAGTAACCCAAGACATACAACGAGAAACAGAACAATTAAAAATATTAGGTTTATTATCAGGAATACCGTAATCGCCACGAATAGCCAAATTAAAACGGGCGGACATGAACGGACAAATTTTATTTGTAGCCTCGGAAAATTTCATTTTGAATCCTTTATTAAAGAACGAAGAAAATTAAGTTCATTTTCTTCAGAACGTGTCAAAGTTACAAGACGCATAAGAACATCTATACGAATATCAATCTCAGAAAAATCCGAATTATCATCCATATCCGAAACGTAACTATCGGGATCAATACCGCTTTCAATCATAAGAGAATCTATATCGTTGAATGTACTCATTTTGAATCCTTAAGAAGATTAGAAAGCAAAACAATAATCATTTTTAAAGAGGTAATTTCAGCCTGATGAAATTTAGATTTTTCCTTAGTATCAATAGTAATCAATCGAGTACGAAAAGTCTCAATAGAACGCTCGTAATGCATACGTGCGGCAAAAGAAAGCAAATTAGACATGACAAAACTCCAAACAAAGTCCATAAGCAATAACGGCAAAGCCGACAATGCCCATAAGAGCATAAGCCCATAAGTAAAAATTAACAACCTTAAAAAAAGTATCCTCAGACATAGAACAATCCTTTTGTAAACGAATTAAAATAAGCTCATCCGAAATCTCATTCATTTTTATAATCTCAAAATCAACGCATTTACCTTGTTTTTGAAAAAACATTTTTGCATGAAATAAAAGAGAAAATTGATCCATAAGAAATATTTCACGATCAGACATCACAAGCCTCCTCAAAATAATCTGAACCAACAATATCAGAACTGAAATAATTGTTTTTCTCACAGTCCAAAACGAAAGAAAGATCATCGAGCGTGACAGGAGAAAAAAAAGCATTGTCAGGATCAACACCCATATCGTGACCATGCACGAAAGAGTTAAAAGGTAAATCAGCGTATTGCTGTTTTTCCTCAACAGAATAATAAAACCAACTGATGAATTTAGGAATATAAAACATTATAAATCACCCAAAAAAAAGCCAAAATAGTCCAAATAAAAGCAATTAAATGCCAAAAATCATTATCAGACATTATTCAATTCCTGAAGATGAATAATAAAAAAACAAAATAAAATTACACAATAACCAACAAAAGAACAAAATCTCAATTACATCATTTTTCATCATTCAACTCCAAAAAAAGAATTGAGAAAATAAATCGAAAACGTAAATAATAAAGATAAAAAAAATGCAATAAGAAAATTAAGAAAAATATTACGCATGATTCAACTCCTGAAACTTTTCAAGCTTTTTAATCAAATTTGAATAAGCAACCTTACAGCCACGCACAGAACAATTTTTATGACGATAACGAGCAATAGCAAGACACGAAAGAAGATCAACAGCAGAACCGACAATGAAAGCAGGACGTTTTAATAACGGTGCATAAAATAAAAACGATGTCATAAAGCCATTAGCAACATTGCGAGAGTATTTCAACTCGCGAACCAAAACCGTAGAGGTAATGTAAATTTCATTTTTTCTCATTTTGAACACCTTACATTTGTTCGTATAGACCGAAAACGTCTAAATCACTAGGCAACTTTTTAACCGAATCAATCGAAAAGTTAGCAACAAAATCCTCATAAGCTAAAACCGTTTTTTCGTCATTATTTATAAGAGCCAAACGAACAGAAGCACGATAAGCAATCTTATTTTTGACAGACCGAGAAGATGAAACCTGATCGAGAAAAAGATCAACATAAAAAGGATCAAGATCAAAGAGAAAAGAATCATCGGAGGAAATAGGTAATTTATTAATCTCTCTCTCTTCTTTTCTCTTGCTATATTGAGTATTACTAATAATCGGTGCTTTTTGATTCGTATCTTTTTGATACGTATCATTTACATTCGTATCATTTTGAGACGCATGGCGGAAAATAGGGGTTTTAATGGTATCAAACAATTCATAATCATAACCACCATAAACATGAACACGAAACAATAAACCGTAATTTTCAAGCTCATTTAAAAGGCGTTTAATTGCGCTTTCGGAATCGTCATTTTGAGAAGCAATTAAGCGAGCCGAAAAATCCCAATTATCAGGTTTTGAAACAAGAAACAAATATAATCCCTTAGCTTTAAGAGATAACCGTTTATCATTGATGATGTCATTAGGAACCTGAGTATAATTACGAATATGTTTTTTTAATTTACTCATGATAAACGCTCTAAAAGCTCTTGAGCGCGATTGACAACCTGAGCAGATTTATAAGAAGATGCGGGAAAGAAATCACGGATAAATTCTAAATCCGTTTTAGTGAGAAAATAACGAGAATCAAGCCCATTATTTTTAAGAACCTTAAGAAAATAATCAATATTAATTCTTAAGCCAACTAGGAAGTCGTCAACAGAAATACGAGACATATTTTAACCTTTGAAGAACGCTCAAAGTGCCTGTACTAGGAAATCATTTGATTAACATAATATATATTCTATTAAATAATTCGGTGATTATGTAAACCATAGTACACGGAACAATTTTACCATGCGTATTCAGAATTGGGATACATTGCCAGTGTAGTGATGACAAACCCATTTAGATGCGCTAAAATAACAAAAAAACTCAAGGTATTTTATGGAATTTAAGGTCGATGCCACTTGCGGCAAAGCACGAGCATGTACCATCACCACGGCACATTCGACGATACAAACCCCTATTTTTATGCCGGTTGGGACGGTAGGATCGGTAAAAGCGCTTGATATGGCCGATATGACTGAACTTTTGGATACCCAGATCATCCTCGCCAATACCTATCATATGTATCTACGCCCTGGAGATGAGACCGTTGCCAAAATGGGAGGGTTACACGGCTATACAACCTATCCTAACAGCTTTTTGACCGACAGCGGCGGCTTTCAAGCCTTCAGCCTCAGCGATATTTCCAAACCTACGGAAAAGGGAATCGAATTTCGTAGCCACATTGACGGAAGCAAACATTTTTTTACCCCTGAAAAAGTGATCGATATCCAAAATAATTTAAACAGCGATATTATGATGATCCTGGATGACCTCGTTGCGCTCCCCGCAACGCAGGAACGGATTAAAACCTCCATAGAGAGAACGACTCAATGGGCACAACAATCGATCGATTATCACCGCAACAACCAAACCAAAGGGATTGGTATCAACCAGAATATTTTTGCCATTATCCAAGGGGGGACAGATTTTAATTTCCGTACCCAATCAGCAGAAGAGTTATGTGCGATGGAATACGACGGATTCGCGATCGGAGGACTTAGTGTCGGAGAAGCGAACAATCTTATGTACGATACGGTCGAGCATACAACCCCTCTAATGCCCTCCGATAAACCCCGCTATCTTATGGGAGTCGGTACACCGGAAGATCTCGTAGAAAATATTGAACGGGGAGTTGATATGTTCGACTGTGTTATGCCGACACGCAACGCCCGTAACGGAACCCTCTTTACGACCTTTGGAAAAGTCAATATCAAAGGGGCGCGTTATAAATTTGATGCGGAACCGATCGATCCAGCCTGCCAGTGCTACACCTGCCGCCGTTATAGCCGTGCCTATCTTCACCATTTATTCCGATCCAAAGAGCTTACTTATTTTCGTCTCGCATCACTTCATAACCTTCATTACTATTTGTGGCTGGTACGTCAAGCCCGTGAAGCGATTTTAGCAGGAAAATTTGTTGAATTTAAAAAGGAGTTTTATGCACGCCGCCAAGCCTAAAATGACCCTCGGAGTCAATATCGATCATATAGCTGTACTCCGAGAAGCCCGTAAAATTAATGATCCCGACCCCGTAATGGCACTTGCAATCTGTGCTCAAAGCGGTGCAGATCAAATTACCATCCATCTGCGTGAAGACCGCCGTCATATTCATGATGAAGATGCGCGCCGCATCATCCATGCATCTCCTCTCCCCGTCAATTTAGAGTGTTCCATTGAACCCTCTATTATCGATATTGTTTGTTCGCTCCGTCCTCATCGTGCAACGCTGGTTCCTGAAAAACGGGAAGAGGTTACGACGGAGGGGGGCTTGGACGTTATCGGAAGTTTTGATTTAATATCAAATGCTATAAAACTATTGAAGGAGAGCGAAATCGAGATTTCCCTCTTTATTGATCCTACGCGTGAGGCAATCGAAGCCTCTGAACGATTAGGTGTACAATGGGTAGAACTCCATACCGGAAGCTATGCTAACCTCTACGCAATGCGTCACAGTGCCCTTCCCCACTCCCACCACACGATTGAGCCCCTTAAACTGCCGCGACAAGACCTTGATAATAAGATCGAGCAAACCTATTGTGCACTTGTAGATGCTGCAAACTACGCCCGTTCATTAGGGCTCAAAGTAGCTGCGGGTCATGGACTTAATTACCAAAATGTTACCCCTATCGTCGAGATCGATACGATTGAAGAGCTCAATATCGGACAAAGCATAATCGCCCGTTCCGTCTTTACCGGATTAGCCACTGCCGTATCGGATATGAAAACCTTATGCAAACGCTAAAAACAGTCGCTATTAGCGTCGGTGATCTCAACGGCGTAGGATTTGAGATTATCCTCAAAGCACATGAACACATCAAACGTCTTTGCAAGCCGCTTTACTGTGTCAATTACACCATGGCCCATCAAGCTGCGAGTTTATTGCATACTCAAATTCCAAACGATTTTCAGATATTCAAAGTTTCAGGTGAATTTGTGATCGAAGCGGGCAAAGTATCTGCTCAAAGCGGCCAATACAGTTATGACTCCTTTATAGCTGCTATTGAACTGGCTAAAAATAACCATGTTGATGCAATAGTCACGCTCCCTATCCATAAAGAAGCATGGATGATGGCAGGAATTCCCTACGTCGGACATACGGATGTTCTTCGTGATCTCTTGCACTCGGATGCCATCATGATGCTCGGATGCGAGAAGCTCTACGTCGCCCTTTTTACCGAACACATTCCGCTACGGGATGTTCCACAGAGAATAAGTAGTGATGCACTGTATAACTTTTTACTTCGGTTACATGAGAGTATCAAGCGTCAACCAATCGCCGTTTTGGGGCTTAACCCTCATGCCGGAGACCACGGTGTTTTAGGAGATGAAGAACGTTTTATTGAAGAAGCGATAGTAAGAGCTAATACACAAATCGGTGAATCTATTTTTGAAGGGCCCCTTGTCCCAGATGTTGCCTTCACCCCAAGAAGTCGAGAGGTTTATAAAACAGTAGTTGCGATGTATCACGATCAGGGTTTAGCTCCGCTCAAAGCACTCTATTTTGATGAGGGGATCAACGTCTCATTAGGACTTCCGATCATCCGTACTTCCGTCGACCATGGGACTGCATTTGATATTGCATATCAAAATAAAGCTTCCATGCTAAGTTATATTAATGCGATCAACGCAGCTGTTGATTTTACTTATAATTAACAACTATTTTATAAAGGATATATTATTAACCCTCAGATAATATCGGATATTGTTGCACTGCTTGAGGAAATTTTACCTAAGCATTGTTATGCCTTGGATTTTACCTTGGAACATTATTACAAGTTGCTGAACCAGTTGTCCGTATCGGACAACAAAGAACGTTTTAACGATAAAAAAGGGGCTATAAACAAAGCACTCATCACTTATTTTTCTCAAACACATCAAACAATAGATATCCAAACCTCTTTAGATACTTTCACAATTAAAAAACACTTTATAGATCCTTCTCGCGCTGAAGCGTTCGATCGCATGACGCACGCTAATGTGTCAATTCTACTCGATATTCTAGATCGCAAAGAAGAATTTCTTCCGCTTCCCTATTTGGTCTCCATTCCCCATCCGATTCGTACGCAGATTATAGAGGGCTATAGCAGTATCAATGAAAGCATGGAGGTCGCTAGGTATTTCACACGACAGCAAATAGATACTATTTTCGCCCTTGATGAACGCGATATTATATTCTTTTTGCAAGGTAAAATATCCATTCGCTACTATACTCCTCCCAAAAAGTTTCCTGCCGGATCAGATAACCGATTTTCCGGTGAATCGGTTGAATCGATGGAAGCAATGTACCGACACTATTTTCCTGAAGGAGCATGGGAAGATATAGAAACCATATTAGGCGAAGTGATCGAGGAGAAATTGAATTTTTCTGTTATAGACAATATAACCTTTACAAAAACCTTTATTCCGGTTTTTCGATCGATGATCGAGATCCTATTGCTCGATAAGGTTAGTGAAGAAGATCGCTCAAAAATTGAAGGGCAAACCGGATTTATATTACGTCAATATTTTCATCCAATTCTTTTGTATACCGCTAAAAATCTTCTGGATTTTGTCGAGAATCGAGATAAAAATGCGGAATCCTTTGTAAAATATTTTACGGATGATATTATCATTGATGGTGCCGGTAATAAAATACAAAAATTTGCCATTACGGATAGACGACAGCAAAAGTGGAATTACAGTTCTGTCGTTTCAGTAATGATGCAATATAAGCAATCCAAAATACGAATTGCTGCTCAAAAAGAGTCTATTGTATCGGCACAAGAACGGGTAAGTGAATCCCAAAATGATATAAGTACTGAAAAAAAACACAAACTAGAGATAATGGAGAAACTCGACGAAATCGAAACCATGGTCTCTGAAAATGATAAAAAAATCACAGAGCTAAAAAGACAAATAGCCGATAATACAGATGACAATATTGCCCTTAAATCCGAACTTAAAAACGGGCATGATTTATACAGTGAACTTTTCAAATTGAAAAAAAACTATTCTACTCAACTGGAGCTGACAAAAAATCGGCTTACCAATAAAATGTCTGAGTTGGCTCAACGGCATAAAAAACTAGAGTATGAAAAAAAAGCGCTCCAAAGTATTATCGAACAAACCGCTTCAGTGAAAGAGATGTACGAATTAATAGCGGAAGCTATTTCACTCGTTCTCGCCAAACGCTGATATTTAGGACAATCGGTCGCGATAATCAGTATAACCGAATTCATGAACTATCTTAAGTTCCCCCTCTTTGGTCCATAGTGCCAATGATGGTAATTTGATCCCGTTGAACGTTGTATTTTTAACGAACGTATAGTGAATTTGATCTTCAAAGATAATTTTATCACCAATGCTAAGCGGTGTGTCAAAGGAATAATCTCCCATGATATCCCCCGCAAGACACGTATTTCCACCAAGGCGATACGTATAAGGTTTTTCTCCTGCTTCACCTGCGCCACGAATCGCTGCACGGTATGGCATTGCTAGAGTATCCGGCATATGGGCTTCAGCAGAAGTATCCAAAATCGCTATATCCATCCCGTTATGAACGATATCAAGTACCGAAGCCACCAACGGTCCTGTTTGCCAGCCAACTGCCTCACCGGGCTCAAGATAAACCGTTATATTATTGTGACGTGCTTTGAATGCACCTATAACTTCAATTAGACGATCCACATCATAATCAACACGGGTTATATGGTGCCCGCCTCCAAAGTTAACGTATTTCAGTCCATCAATATAAGAACCGAATTTTTCTTCAAATGCTTCAAGTACCCCTTCGAGTGCATCAACATTTTGTTCGCACAATGCATGAAAATTTAATCCATCAAGCTTTGCTACGATAGAGGGATCAAAGTTTACGAGGGTGGTTCCCAAACGGCTATAGAGTCCGCAAGGATTGTACAGATCGACAGGAGAGGAAGAATATTCAGGGTTGACACGCAATGAGACGAAAATGTCAGGGTTGATTTCTTTCACACGGTCATAATAGCGATGGAACTGTGCAGGTGAATTAAAAACAATATCGTTGCTAATACGCGCTATTTCATCAATCTCTTCATCTTTGAATGCGGGTGAATAGGTATGGACCTCTTTGTCCATTTTTTCACGAGCCAGCTTGGCTTCATGAAGACCGCTGGCAGTGCATCCGTGTAGGTATTTACCCACTAAACCAAAGGTAGACCACATCGCAAACCCTTTTAGGGCAAGGATGATTTTGGCACCCGATTCACGCTGCACACGCCCCATAAGTTCTAAATTTTTTTCTAAAAGAGCCTCTTCGCAAATATAGCACGGAGTGTGGGAAAGCTGAGAAAAATCAATATTGGACATCGAAAAAATCCTTACATTTTAATGGCGAGATTGTAGCATAACGGTAGAACAAAAATTGTATTGCTTTGGTTACATAACCCCAAAAGGAATTCCCATGTCAATTCAAGAGTACATTGCTGAAAATAAATTAGAGTGGATGAACGTTTTTAGCGGAAAAACCCAATCATACGCTTATGCCTACCGTGGATGCCTCGTTATTACCGAAGGTAAAGTAATCTCAACGGATAAAAGTCTCCCGCCAAAAGAGATCGTTAAGCAAGTATTATTGGCCACCAATCATGACACCATCGATTTTTTAGCATGCGAACTCACAACAATTAATCTTTTTGAAGGATTCGTCAATAAATACAAAGCGTATTTAACCCCCGAGGGAAAATATTTGCTCTTTATCTCCGATATGAATGGAAAAGGTAAATTTGTGTATGAAGGAATCACCTTCTATGCCTATGGACTTGATGAAAGTTCTGTCTGGAATGAATTGGTTGATTTCGCGGATCTCTCAAAAGGGGATTTGAAAAAAATGTCTGACAAAGAAAAAATCGATGCGGTATGTGACGAGATGAAACGAACCACACTCCGCATTAGCGATAAAACTTACGATGAGATCAAAGCCTCTCAAAGCGAACAAGGCAAACTCTCTTTCGGAGCAGTGTAATCTAGCCCTCTAGCGAGTGAGAAACTTCTCGCTCCTCTTTTTTATCTCATTTTGATATCGTAACTTACGCCGTTTCAAAACCGCCCGTTACCTTGATATGCCAAGGCTCATAACGTACGCCATAAGGGTTATTGGTCGTATACCGAATGGTTATATACCCGCCGTCATAGAGCTTTTTGAATACATCGGTCTCTTGAAACCGTTCCGTAAAATTGTACTGACCGTATCCTACTTTACCGATATCAAAATCCCCTACACTGTGAAACGTAAACCCAGGAGGGGCAATTGCCGTTGAGGTAGCACGCAAATCTCCCCCCTCACTCACCATTTTTTTCAAAAAAAGATAAAGTTGTTTTACGGGTGCACGAACACCTGAGGTAAGGACTAAATCATTGCCGATAAGTTTTTTAATCGTAGTGTATTTCTCGATAGCAGCACCTTTCATTAAGAAATGACCTGTTCTATCAATATATTGGATATCGCTTTTTGAGGTAATTGCCGTAAGATTCGGTACGGTGCGTTCCCCATAAAAACCGTAACGGCGCGGATCTCCATAAAAAATAGTTTCTGCATAACCAATTTCATAAGGGGTGAGAGGCTTGTTGCAATAAGCGGCTGTTTTAAGCATCTCATCGAAACTGATAGCATTAAATTGAACATAGCCGACTCTGCTTTGAACCGTTATGAGTTTGTCTAATAAGCTTACAACGACGGGAGAAGCTTTGAGTACTGACGTAGAGCCGCTAAATTCTTCCGTTGCACCAAACGCAAGGGTTCCGCTTAGAGCGGTTGCGTATGCCAAAAATGATCTTCTATCCATCGCTTTTCAACTACTTTTTAATCAAATTTTATTATTTGAAGTTTATCGTACAATCTTACCTTATTTTGCAGGAAAATAGTAGATAAAAACGTGTAAAATAGGGCAAATATTGTTTTTATCTCTAAAAATAACGTCAAGGAGTCATCCATGGTTCCCTCTTCCTATCTTAAAATCGCCAGAGATGCTATAAAAGCCCGTTTAGACGGTGTCCAAATAAATCAGAACAGTTTTTTATCTACTGACACTGATCTGTTATGCAAAAAAGCCACCTTCATAACCCTTACCCTACATGGACAATTACGCGGGTGCATCGGCTCACTCATACCCCATCGAAATTTACTCGATGATTTAATTGCCAATGCAGAATCTGCTGCATTTAACGATCCGCGCTTTACCCCGCTCACGGCTGAGGAACTAGATGCAGTAAAAATCGAGGTCTCACTGCTCAGTGAACCCAAAAAAGTCATTTATACCGATCGAAACGAACTTAAATCTTTAATTCATATCGGCAGGGATGGAGTTATTCTCCGATTAGGCAGCTATCAGGCAACATTTTTGCCGCAAGTATGGGAAGAATTACCTGATTTTGATACGTTCTTCACCCATTTGGGGATGAAAGCAGGGGTAGGAAGTGATCCCCTCTCCTATCACCCCGAAATATATACCTATCAAGTCGATAAAATCAAGGAGTCGTGACATGAAAACAAGAGCTATGAGTGTTGCAGGGAGCTTTTATCCCCTTTCACCCGTTGAAATTACCAGCATGATTGATTCTTTTAATACCGCATTGGAATCCCATCCGGATGTAGCGGCACGTTTTGATATGCTGCAAGCTAAAGCGGTTATTGTCCCCCATGCGGGTTGGGTATATTCAGGTTTTACGGCAAATATCGCATTTCGGATTTTAAGCCATACTCCCCCTAAAACTATCGTCGTCATAGGCCCTTCTCATAAAGTCGGTTTTGAAGGGGTAAGTATCTGCGACAGTCAGTTCTACCAAACTCCGCTGGGAGAGTTAGAGATCGATACCGCTTTAGTGAATGACATTAAAACACACTTCTCTCTCGCTACCTTTGAGTCAGCCCATCATGAACACAGTACCGAAGTTCAAATGCCGTTTATTAAACATTATATGAGTGATACAAAAGTGATTGAAATGGTCTATGCCGACGCGGATCCGCTGCACATATCCACTATCATCGATTATCTGCTCGGATGCGATGATGTTGCCGTCGTTATCAGCACCGATCTAAGCCACTACTATTCGTTGGAGGAAGCGAAAAAACTCGATTCGATCTGCTTGGAAGCGATTCGACATGAGAACAGTACGATGCTCCATCAAGGGTGCGAAGCATGCGGAAAAATCGGAGTAGAGGCAATGCTGGATGTAGCAAAAAAACGGGATTTAGAAACGGTACTGCTGGATTATCGTACAAGTGCCGACGCGAGCGGTGATAGCGCCCGTGTGGTTGGATATGCGAGTGCGTTGTTTAGAATCGTTTGAATATTATGAAGCATTTTAAGGATAAATTCTGCTTTGGCGCGGATAGAATCAGCTGACACGTTTAATATCTTTTAAAATATATTTTTGTCCAATTTCATTTAAAGAAGAGATAGAAATCAAATCGAATGGGATAGCAATCTCATTTTTAATATACATGATTTTACTAAATGAACCGAATCTACCGTTACGTTCAGGGACTTTAAAGGATTTGGAATTTCATACAACCAATGCAAATCACTTTTTGCAGTCTCTTCATTATGAGCATAACTACTGCAAAAAATCGATAATGTTAAAACTTTCTACACTAAAACGGGAGCTAAGCTGTTATAGTTTGAATTCTAAATCAGCAGTCATACTGTCAATCGCGGAGTTAAAATAGGAAATATTTCAGCGTAAGTCATGGCAACCTATGCAGAATTAACGCCTGAAAGTACGACAACTACGTCATCGTAGGGAATTGTGGTAAAATTCCACATTAATTTTACAAGAAGAGAGCCAATATGGAAGTTTTAGAGACAGAAGACGCATTTAAAGCATATATCCAAGAGATTCAAAACACTGCAGGATATAAAAACCCACTTGCTTTCGGAATTTGTCGTGTTGATTTGGGCCAACAAAACTCTGATAAAGTACTTCAAGCCACCTACCCTCATATTAACTGGAATGAAAACTTCGGTAGTGCAGCAATTTTTATAAAAAATGCTCAAGAACAAGGCTTTGAAATTGATTTTACCGCCAATGAAGTAATTGTTCCTATCAATTTGAAATTTTTAGAAGGGTGTTTAAACGCATTTACACCGTATGCTGACGAAGCGTTTGGAGATGCACATAAGAATATTCAAGTTGTCTCAACACTGTACACACAAATTAAAGAACGCGGCATGCGTGATGGCGAGTTTCATCTTGTGATTCTTTTTGCAGATGTACCATGTGTCAGCGTAGAAGCAACCTATCTAAAACTCTATGCGCTTTCTACAGCTAAAGTAGTACTTAGATCATTAAATCTAAACGGTGCATTCGGAGCATTGCATAATGTTGCATGGTCGGATGGACAGCCAATCGAGCTTGAATGGCTTCGAGAGAACGAAATCGAGCTTAAATTTGCTAATGAATACCCCAAAATCGATTTTGTTGATAAATTTCCCCGATTTCTTCAACATATCATTCCTGCCAATAACACCCGTATTCTGGACGATTCAAAAGTACGTTTCGGAGCACAACTCCATGCAGGTACAACGATCATGCCAGGTGCAAGCTATGTCAACTTCAATGCGGGAACGACAGGGGTCAGCATGGTAGAGGGACGTATTTCAAGCTCTGCCGTTGTAGGTGATGGTTCAGATGTCGGAGGTGGGGCTTCTATTCTCGGTGTCCTTAGCGGAACTGATGGTATCCCGGTCACAATCGGTAAAAACACCCTATTGGGTGCCAATTCGGTAACCGGGATCGCACTTGGTGACGGTTGTATCGTCGATGCGGGAATTGCCGTTTTGGCGGGAACTAAATTTGCGGTGAATGCTGAAGAACTTGCTAAAATCCAAGAAGCAAACCCAACAAAAGCACTCGACGGTGTAAGCTTCAAAGGTAAGGATTTAGTCGGATTGAACGGTATTCATTATCGTCAAGACTCTACGACAGGACAATTACTTATTCGCCGCTCTACCCGGGAAGTGAAACTCAACGCCGATTTACATTAATCGTATTTCTACACCATCCTTTAAGGTGGTGAATCCTATACTTTTTTATCTAAAATAGAAGGAGCTTTAATGATAAGCTCAAATGTTTCATCAATTATGTCAAATCAAACGTATATGAATAATAATGCTGGCAATGTAGCTAATGTCAATACAGATAGCTATATTCCTCGCAATACCACAATCAGTGAAACGCAAAATGGTTCCACGCAAGCGAATACATCACTCGCAACTGACAATGGTTCCAAGCAATCGCAAACCGATTTATCCAAAGAGTTAACGGATCAAATTAGTATTGAAAATACTACGAAAGCAAATGTTCAGTCTATTCGAACTCAAAATGAAATGCTAGGATCACTGCTCGATATTAAGGGTTGACACTTAATATCTTGGGAACCTTTTTTCGTGCTACACAGAGAGAAGGGGCTTTTGTGAATATATTCATGCTCTGCACTCTCGTAAGAAGCTTATTTTTAACATCATAGTTTTCAATTTCAGCTCCTAATTCAAGAGTACTGATTACTGCTTTTCCTATAATACGTCGACCCTTTTTCCCCTCTTGGTCAATGGTTCGTATTCCCCATATATTGTGCATAATCATAATTGTATCTTCGTACGTACCGACATAGAGGACCACATGCCCTTTTAAGTAAAGAATAGTTTCAAAGGGTATTCCTTTTTCTTTAATTAAAGAAAGCTTTTCATTATCCAACAGACCACTCAAGGTGATTACTTCTCCTTTTCGGGCTTGTGAGGCCGAATTTCTAGGTAACCAAATTCCAAACGGAGTCACCATATCCCGTATCATAGAAGAACAATCTCTCTCCCCCAACATTCCGCCCCACCCGTAGGTATTATGTAACATCTCGTTTCCGAGAGTAATAAGATCGTTTTTATTAATCTTTTGAATTCCCAGATGTGCTGAGTTTTGTGGAATCAATATAGATACAACTATCCCATTATGATCAATTGCATATACCTGATAAAAATCTCCATTAACCCTTTCCAAGGGAAGAACCATCCCTATACGAGAATAAGCAATAAATTTTCCCTGCATGTCATAAAGAGGTTGATTGTCCTGCATAATGAAGACTTTCTCTTTATGTTCAAATGTATCAATGATCTCATCATTTATGATCCAAACACTATCTGACTTTACCCATCCAGAGGCATTATTCGTAAAGATATAACTCCATGCGCCATCTTTAGAGGTGTGGGAAATAAAAACAGGTTCATGATAATTAACACTGCTGTTTTGGAGTAAATCAAAAGGGTACCCTTCACCCGGAAGAGTAGGATTTTTATAGAGAGGTTTATCCGTCGGCAAAACACGGATATTCATCCATGAAAGAGTAATGGCTTTTTTATTGATTGTAGCAAAAGTCTCAAAATTGCTTTGATGTTTCAGTTCTTGGAGCCATTCTGGACGAACTAGACGAAGGTTACTGCCATATCCTCCTCGAAAAGCGCGAATGGGCCAAGAAGCCTCTCCTACTTTAATTGGGGGAATTTCATAGTGCCAGGGAGCAAAATAGGACTTATCAAAACTATTTTGAATGTCATAAAATTCTTCTTTATCCATACCATTCTTTTCTACATAAGGGGTAATGGATTGTGCAAAATGTTCCAAGTCATTTACTTTTATCTCTGACTCATTCAAATCATCAGCAATAATATCAGGAGCACTACAACAATCAAGATTCTCTTCAGTAGACAATGTAGACTTCAAAGGTACGGATACAGGAGAGAGTTGCTTTACACTGCATCCCCCCAAGAGCATTATCAATACGATACTCAAACCAGCTACACGCATATTTATTCTTTTTTTTTGAATTAACTAATTTTCCCAAAACGTCCCACGACACGTCCGATAATTTCAACTTCATCTTTGCGTGCAACATACGTTGGATAGTCTTTATTATCCGAAATAATATCCAGTTTACCATCAATACGTACTTGTAGGCGTTTAATAAAAAGTCCATGTTCCGTTCGAATAGTAAAAATACCTCCACGGCTTACATCGTATTTAGAACGATTGACAAATACAATATCATCATAGCTAAAAGAAGGTTCCATCGAATCTCCACTAACATTAATAGCTTCTATATTACGAAGTTCCCCTTCTCCACCCAGCGACATTACAAAATTTTCTTCCAGCATTAACGGCTCAAAGTCCATATCATCATTTTCAGCCCCTCCGCCGGCAGAGGCATTGACCGATGAGAAATAACGCACCATATAAAATCGATTGGTCGGTTCAATCAAACTCTCGGGAGATTGATTGTACAAAAGCCAATTAATTGCAATAGAACGCTTTGCACAAAAATCGAGTAATTCATTAAATGGGATTTTATTACGCTTTTTCATAGTAGCAAAATTCATTTGTGAAATCTCTAACAGCTCTGCAACATCTTTATCAAATACCTTTCGATCAGGAAATTCTCCTGAAACAACATCTTTAATTGTCTCAACGATATCTGCGAATGTTTTCATATTTATCCTTTTTCATTATGGATACAGTATTGTAGAAATTATGACACAAAAATGTCAATAATATGTCAAATTGCTATATTTTTACACTATATTTTCAATTTAATATACGATTTGACACATAAATAAAAAGCCACTAGGCAAAGGGGAATACAATGGCAAAGGTTATTCGC
The DNA here is from genome assembly GCF_041651515.1 of Sulfuricurvum sp. Taxonomy (GTDB): domain Bacteria; phylum Campylobacterota; class Campylobacteria; order Campylobacterales; family Sulfurimonadaceae; genus Sulfuricurvum. The sequence goes on along the minus strand of NZ_JBAZJF010000001.1, from coordinate 38,799 downwards.
AAAGCAAACGGATGGATGGATCTATTGGAAGTGAAAATGGAGAGATGGGCGGAGAAATTATTTTAGTCTTCAGAACCCTCTTGGTTTTTCTCATCTCGTTCTAAGCGGGTTAAATGATACCCCCGAAAAATATAGACTAAAAATAGTATAAATAGAACGATCATTAAGGTATCAAGTATTTCCATCATTACATCAGCTCTTTATAGGAATTAAAATTTTGTTTGATTGCTTCATACAAGATGATACCTGTACTGATAGCAAGATTGAGACTTCGTCCCTCTTTGGTCATGGGAATCGTCATACAGTGTTCAGGATGTTTTTCTAAAACTTCAGAAGGAATTCCTGCCGTTTCACTGCCGAAAAAAAGATAATCCCCTTCTTGAAACGACATCTCAAAATAGGGTTTATCGGTTTTAGTGGTTGCAAAATAGTATTTTTCGCTCTCTGGGTGTGCTTCGAAAAAATCGCCAATATTTTCCCACACATGAAGATCAATTTTATGCCAATAATCGAGACCTGCTCGACGAACCGCTTTTTCGTCAATATCAAATCCGATCGGTTTAATCAGGTGCAATGATGACGCAGTATTAACACACAATCTCCCGATTGCCCCCGTATTATTAGGAATCTGCGGATGGACTAAAACGATGTTAAACATTTAAAAAATAATCGTTTTATTGGCATGAACAAATATACGATCTTCTAATGCCAACTTTAGAGCTTTTGATAAAACAATTTTTTCGACATCTCGCCCTAAACGTTGCATCTCTTCCCATCCATATGCGTGCGTGACATGAATAACGTCTTGAGCAATAATAGGCCCTTCATCCAAATGGTTATTGACAAAGTGAGCCGTTGCCCCAATAATCTTAACACCGCGTTCATACGCTTGTTTATAAGGGTTTGCACCAATAAATGCCGGCAAGAACGAATGATGTATATTGATTATTTTATCTTCATACGCTTCGACAAAGCGAGGTGTTAAGATACGCATATATTTGGCTAAAACCATATAATCAATGTCACCCAGCAATGCAAGCTGCTCTAAAACTCTTTGTTCATGTTCATCTCGACTGCATCCCTCATGAGAAACGGTATAAAATGGTATGCCAAACTTGGAGACAAGCGGTTCAAGAAGATTATAGTTAGATACAACCCCTATAATCTCGCAATCCAATTCACCGGCTTCATATCGAATTAAAATATCACCGAGCGCATGAGACTCTTTAGTAGCCATAAGTACCACCCGTTTTTTACGCGGTACGATAACTTCAAGATGGGCATTTTTAGGTAATACGTTTGATAGCTCACTTTTTAATTGTGAAGGATTGATTTCACCGGCAACAACACTTCGCATAAAAAATTTATTGTGTGCCTTATCAACAAATTCATTATTGGAAATAATATTAAGGTTACGATGAAAAAAAATGCTTGATACTTTATAGACAAGCCCTTTTTCATCATTACAGTCGATCAAAATTCGGTATTGTTCATTCATAGGGGGATAATCACTTTTTGATGGTTTCCAATCGATTATCGATGGTCGCGAGAAGATATTCAAAAAAATTGAGCGTTAAATCGACTTTAGCTTCAATTTGAACATTATTAGGGGACTGAAATCCTTCAAATAGCACTAATAGACGTTCCCGTATCCCCTCTAACATTCGTGATTCATCATCACGTACATTTATTATAGGTTCTTTTACGTCTTCAGGAAGGGAAGAGCGATAAAAAGATTCTTCCATCTTGCTAATCGGAGGGATTTCAACCGCTTCTGGAATCGTAGCTATCTCTTCAATTTCGGCTAATGTAGATAAAATAACATCTTTTAGTTCCATGCGCGCATCAACCACCTTTCAAACTGGATAAATTCAGCTTCTTCGTCCATCTGAACAAAAAAAGCTTTCATTTCATTGTTAACACCGAGAAATTTTTTTCGCATGCCTGAAAGACGACGTATCGCAATTTTAGCATCTGCATTACCCGGATCTTTTTTCAAAATCTCTTTGTATATTTCAAGAGCATCTTCTTTAAGCCCTTGAAGCTCATAAATATTAGCGAGGGTTAAAGTTTGCATTTGGCAGCAAAATTAGCGATTATGGAACCCATTTCACTGGTAGAACAAATCTCTTTCGCATCAAAATTTCCAAGATCTTTCGTACGGTACCCTTCTGCTAATGCTTGCTTAATACCATAATCGATACGATCAGCCGCTCGATGCTCATTTAATGCAAAACGAAGCATCATAGACGCGCTCGCTATAGTTGCAATCGGATTAGCGATCCCCTGCCCTGCGATATCGGGAGCTGAGCCATGTATCGGTTCATACACCCCGATTGCTGCACCGACCGAAGCCGATGGAAGTAAACCGATAGAACCTGAGAGCATGCTCGCTTCATCACTGAGAATATCACCGAAGATATTTCCGGTTAAAATAACATCAAATTGACGCGGATCACGGATCAGTTGCATTGCGGCGTTATCGACATACATATGGCTGAGTTCTACTTCCGGATACTCGGCAGAGACTTCAATAACTACTTCACGCCAAAGCTGGCTTACGTCTAATACATTTGCTTTATCAACCGAACACACTTTTTTCTTGCGATCCATAGCAATTTTAAACGCAACGTGAGCAATTCGCTCAATCTCAGGACGGGTATAAACCATGGTATTCCATCCACGGTTTTCATCACGCCCTTTCGGTTCACCGAAATAGATTCCGCCGATAAGCTCACGAACAACCATCAAATCAACACCCTTGATTATTTCAGGTTTTAATGAACTTGCATTGACCAATTCATCGTATACGTTAGCAGGACGGAGATTGGCAAATACACCCAACTCTTTTCGGAAACGAAGCAGTCCACTTTCAGGACGTTTTTCACGCGGGAGGGTATCCCATTGTGTTCCACCGATTGCACCGAACAATACGGCATCGCTTGCGAGTGAGATATCAATTGTCTCTTGCGGCAGAGGATCTCCCGTAACATCGTAAGCGCATCCGCCCATAAGAGCTTCTTGATAATTAAACTCTATATTTTCGCACGCCGCAACGGCATCCATGACTTTTACCGCTTCATCAACGATTTCAGGACCGATTCCGTCCCCTTTGATCAGTGCAATATTATAAGTTTTCATTGATTATTTCTCCTGTGCGGCGATTTCTTCGCTTGCATAATTCATTAATCCACCGGCTGAGAGCAACTCTTGCATAAAGGGAGGAATAGGGATAAAGTTATATACTTTGCCGTTTGTCATGTTGGTAATGGTTCCCGCATCCATATCAATGCTTACCGATTCACCCTCTTTGATCTCTAAACTCTCCGTAAGCTCAAAAATGGGCAATCCCATATTGAATGCATTGCGGTAGAAAATACGGGCAAATGTCGGTGCGATAACCGCTGCTACACCCGCAGCTTTAAGGGCAATCGGAGCATGTTCCCGCGAAGATCCGCAACCGAAATTTTCATCCGCTACAATAATATCTCCCGGAGTCATCTTGCTCACGAAGCTAGGATCGGCATCTTCCATAACATGCTTAGCAAGCTCTTTGGGATCCGAAGTGTTGAGGTAACGAGCAGCAATAATAAGATCGGTATCAATATCTTTACCGAAATTCCAAACTTTGCCTTCAATTTTTTGCATCAAAATTCCTATGGTACGTAAAATTGAGAGGATTATAGCCAAGAAGAGTTGAAAGAGTTTTAAATCACTAACTGTATAAGGGTCAGGTATTCAATCTTCACTTTTTATAATGCCGCATATTAACCCTGCTGAGAGATTTAAATGCTTTGCGATACTGCTTTGAGTATGTCCGTCTTTAAATGCGCTGATGATAGCACAATTACGGTCTTGTTTCGATATTACAGCATGAAAATGTTCATTCAGAGTTTTAGAACGGGCCACTTTAATATCTTCATTTTTAACGCTGATTTTACGTTTTTGTTCCTCATTCAGCGCATCCAATTCTTCTTCGCTTAACTCCGTTTCCAAAAACTCTATAAGCGTTTGAGGAGAAAAATCATGGATCATTATCGATCCTTTTGCACAGGGGATCATCTCACTGTTTCCAAAGAGTGCTGATGAGAGGGTATAGGGATATTCGCCTATTTTATTCGAGAGACTTGCTTTTATCGGATTGCTTTCTATGTAGCGTAACAGGAGATACAGATATTCTTCATTCAAACATACCATGAACGAAACCGACCCTGCCATAAGTGTCCGACACGGTTCTCTTTTTTATTGAAATAGATAGCATAATAGCTATTTACCTGTCGCATCAGTAGCGAGAGGTTTTCTTGTTTTGTTTCGAGGAGTAGGTGGTAATGGTTGCCCATAAGACAGTAATCATGGACGATAATATCGTATAGCTTGCAGACTTTGCAAAGTATCTGTAAAAATTTATCTTTGTCCGATGATGAAGTAAAAATATTTGAACGTGCGACCCCACGATTGACTACATGATGATAACCTGTCATATCCAAACGTGGACGCCGTGCCATGATTTACCTTTTTATTGAATAGTATTCGTATAACTTAAAAGTGAAGATTGAATACCTGACCCCTTATTCGCTTATTCGTCAATGCAGCTGGATTTGCTGTAAGAAAATCTATATACGGTGCAATTGATTTTCCTGATAATATTCCAGCATTAGTTAAATATCCTGCAATTTCATCCGCTTTTTCAATGTTTGTTTGATTGTTGTCCATAAGTTTTCCCTTATTTAATAATGAGTAAAATGATGCCAATAGCTACAACAGCTACACCGATTTTGAAATGAAATAGCCCAATCCAAGAAAATATTCTCTTATTGCTAAGACGCCAAAGTTCTTTTGATGTTAATCCTTCGGGCTTCTCTTTTAGTTTTTTTTCTATTAGTTCAAAAGCCTCTATGATGTATTCACTACCATTAATTGTCCATTGATAATGCCATTTATACCAAAAGCCAAACAACATAATAAAACTTCCAATAACAATCAACCTTCCTCCGTCTGGATAGCCAAAAATATATGCAATAGATGTAAAGATACTAAAAAATATTAATTTTTTAATCAAATCAATTTTTTCTAATTTTGATTGCATTCCTCTCTCCTATGACTTTTCAATCTATGCATAATCAGTCCTCCTCTAAAATGTTTCTATCGAATCTGTGAAGTTAAAACTCCATTTGAATTTTCAGAGCAATCCCTTTATCTGTCAAGCGACATTTAAATAAGGGGTCAGGTATTCACCCTTCACTTTTTTATTCAAATATTTATAGCAAGGATGATATTGATAAAATCATTAAATTTGTTAAAAATAGATTGTATTTTAGTATGCGGGAATATTCTAAGAAAATTAAAATGGATTCCCGATTGAGTCGGGAATGACGGTATTAACGTTTCAATCCATTAACAGTTGCCAGCATCTCATCACTGGTGGTAATGACTTTAGAGTTTGCGTCATAAGCACGTTGACCCGTAATCAAATCGGTAAGTTCAACAACAAGTTGTACGTTTGACAGCTCGACGAAACCTTGTCGAATGGTGCCTAAACCGTTTTCACCGGCTATCCCTTCAACCGGCTGACCTGAGCTATCGGTTTCTACAAAGAGGTTGTCTCCCATTGCGTGTAGTCCAGCCGGATTGATAAAATCTGTCAGTGATATCTGTCCAACTTGTGTTGCTTGTGCCTGTCCCGGCTGAGTGACACTGACAATCCCGTCAACTCCAATACTGATATTGGTAGCATCGGGAGGTATGGTTATTTGAGGAATGAGCATATACCCATCCGAATTTACTATGCTTCCATTTAGATCTACTTTGAATGAGCCATTACGTGTATATGCCAAGGTACCGTTAGGAAGCTGAAGTTGGAAAAAGCCTTTACCCGTAATTGCCATATCGAGACTGTTATCTGTTTGTTTTAAACTACCTTCTGAAAATATCTTGTTAACCGCAGTAGGTCGAACTCCTAGACCCACTTCGATACCCGTTGGAGATTTAGTCGTATCACTGGTTGATGTTCCCGCATAGGTCATAACTTTGTACATCAAGTCCGCAAATTCGGCACGTGACTTTTTAAACCCCATCGTATTAACGTTGGCAATATTATTCGCAGTTGTATCGATTTGGCTTTGCATTGCCAGCATCCCAGTAGAGCTGGTATAAAGTGATTGCATCATGGGTTATTCTCCTTAATTTTTACCGGCTATTTTTTGAATAGCATCATTATTCATATCATTCATTTGCGTATCCATTGCTTTTTGATACATACCTACAAGCCTGTTGGCTTCAATCAGCGATACCATTTCATTAACAGCATTCACATTACTTTTTTCGACAGAACCTTGTATTACACTGCCGCTTTGGGTCAATGGTGTCAATGGATCAGAAGGGGTGGGTACGTACAAATTACCGCCCTCTTTTGTTAACATTCGAAGATTTTGAGGCTCAACAACCATAATTGTTTTACCAGGAACCATTTGAGTAGTTCCAGGAATATTAGTGGAAAGCTGTCCATTTTTGTCAATCGTTACTGTAGAATCCTGTTGATTGAGCTTTATGCCTGTCTTCGTCTTAAAATAATCCGAAGAAAGAACCTCATATCCTTGTTTATTGACAAGTTTCCCCTCATCATTAAGGGTAAAAGAACCGTCACGAGTCAGACGAATTCCCTGCGGTGTATTGACAGCAAAAAATTGGCCTTCTTTGCTTAAAGATACATCAAATGTATTATCTGTTTTTTGTATTGTTCCCAAAGACTGATCGGTATATGCATCTGCAATTTGCGGAACCCGTGCGAGTGCATGGTTTAAATATTGTGCTGCATCCGTTGTATTGTTCGCAAGTGGCAAATTGTTTTGAGCCTCTTTGTACAAACGGGCAAAATCACCAACAATTAATTGATCCCGTTTAAATCCCGTAGTATTCGCATTCGCAAGATTGGATGCAATCGTATCCATGCGATTAAACTGCGCTACCATCCCTGCTGTCGCTGCGTAATATCCCGTCTGCATTACCTATCCTTGTGCTATCTTGTCTCTCTGGTAGCAAACGGTGTTCCACTTTTTTAACTGTCTTATTTTGTAAAGTGTCAAAACATAGTCTTAAGAAATATTTCGGTATAATCCACCTCTTTTAAAACCGCAAGGGAGTTCTCCGTAAATCATGAGTGCCAAAGATCTAAATAAACATCTCGAAACCCTATTTGCTGAGCACAAATCCAAAAACTGTCTCACTTACGAAACGATCGTAGAACCGTTCGATAAGCAACCCACCCTAGCCCAAGCCAAAAGCGTATTGAAATTGGCTCAAAAACATAAAATTTGTCTATTTACCTCTTCTGAGCATGCAAAAATGCTTAATCAACAAGAGGCAGCGGCCAAACGTGCCGCGCAGCTCAAATTTATAGAAGAAGCAAGTAATGAAGAGTTTGATATTCTCAAACAGCATGAATTGCTTGAATGGTCACGTTCAGATTCTCCGGTGCGAATGTACCTTCGTGAAATGGGACAGATTCCCCTTCTCACAAAAGACGAAGAGGTTGAAATCTCTAAACGTATGGAGATGGGAGAGGGGATCATTATTGATGCTATCTGTTCTGTCCCCTACTTAATCGATTTCATTCTTGATTATAAAGATCCTCTTATTAATCGTGAACGCCGTGTTAAAGAGCTGTTTAAAAGCTTTGAAGAAGAAGAAAGTGATGAGAGAGACGATGATGAAGGAGATGATGACGAAGTTGATGAAGAATCAACCGAAAAAGCCCCTTCTGCTAAAGATAAAAAACGGGTAGAAAAAGTTGTCACCTCGTTTAAAGCACTCGAAAAAGCAAAAAAAGACTGGGTTAAAGCCGTCGAAAAAATGCTTGACGAACGTCCTATCGATGAGATGGATGGCGAATATGTTCTATTTTTCATGAATGTTAGTTTTAAGAAAAAAACCTTAAAAGAAGCATTACTTGATCTTGGACCAACCTCTAAACTCATCAATGAGCTTGTCCGTTCAATGGAAACGGCACTACGAAGTGATGAAGGTTTTGATCGAGAACTTAAACGACTCGAATACAAACTTCCACTTTTTAACGATCAATTGAAAAAAAATCACGTCCTTATTTTGAATAAGATTTGTGATTTAACCAAAGAAGAGATTGCATCAAAGGTTCCTGAAGCGACGATGGTCAGCACGTATATGGAGATTAAAAAGCTCATCCAAACCAAAGAAGCTTCTAAAGGGGGCTTCAATATGGAGCCTGAGAAATTAGCCGATATTTTGGAGCAGATCAAACGGGGAAAAAATATTTCCGAAGTATCCAAAACCCGTATGGCAAAGTCCAATCTTCGTCTGGTTGTTTCCATCGCTAAACGCTATACCAATCGCGGTCTTCCTTTCCTTGATTTGATTCAAGAAGGAAATATCGGTCTGATGAAAGCGGTTGATAAATTTGAATACCAAAAAGGGTATAAATTTTCAACCTACGCAACATGGTGGATTCGTCAGGCAATCAGCCGTGCGATCGCTGATCAGGCACGTACGATCCGTATCCCGATCCACATGATTGAAACGATCAACCGTATCAATAAAATCATGCGTAAACACTTACAAGAGCATGGTAAAGAGCCGGATGTCGAAACCATCGCTGAAGAGGTCGGATTATCGGTTGAGAAAGTTAAAAACGTTATTAAAATCACCAAAGAGCCTATCTCTCTTGAAGCTCCTATCGGGAATGAAGAAGATGGCCGTTTCGGTGACTTTATCGAAGATAAGATGTCTATTTCCCCTTCCGATGCAATTCTTAAAGATGACTTGAAAGTACAAATCGAAGGGGTTCTTGAACAGCTTAATGAACGCGAAAAAGCGGTTATTAAAATGCGATTCGGAATTATGGACGATGAGAGTGACCGTACTCTCGAAGAGATCGGAAAAGAGCTTAATGTTACTCGTGAGCGTGTCCGTCAAATCGAAAGCAGTGCGATTAAGAAGTTAAAGCACCCAAAAGTGGGTCGTAAACTGAAAAACTACATCGAGGACTGATGACGTTTGATCAGCAATGGATTGAATTTGATTTCAATCCGTTTATCCTTTTTAATGCCAACGGAAAAATAGTCTCACTCAATACCGAGGCGCAATATCTCCTCGGTGCTGTTGAGGCATCTGCCATGTATAAAATAGCCACGACCTATGCCAATTCCTCTTTCGGATTTAAAACCACCTTTTTGGAGCTTGAATTCGGGCGATTCAAATTTTTCGGTATAACTGTCGGGTACGAAGACGAAGAGCATATCGGTATACGTCTATACCAACTGCCATCTTTTCAATTTACCAAGCAAAAACCTGAAGGTCAGTTAGTAAACGTCTATACCCTGATCGATTTATGCATCAGTTCAAATTCGATCGGTTCCTCCACAAAATACACCAAAGAACTTGACCCTACAATCCCAGAAATCCGCTTACAGACAGAACTGTTTATCAAACTGCTCAATAAAATATATCTCTCAATGGCCGGAAACGATAAAATTTTGACCCGATTGTTTTTCCGCGTAGGAGAGCATGTTAAATACGAAGGGGAGAAATATTCCCTCTTCTCAATCGAAATTGCGGCAGAGTCAATTATCCGTAAATACCTCTCTGAAATATCTCATCTCGCCGAAGAGAACAATCTCTTCACCGATATCAAGGAACAAAAAATTACTATTAATGTTCCGATGATTGTGAAATAAACAGCTTTTTCGAGATTAGGTATCCAAGGGGAATCCCTGCTCCTAATCCGATTAGATACGGAAGTATCGATAATGTACGGCTATTGTTAAGGGCGATAAATCCTAAGATCAAAAAAGCATACGGAATTAGACGATAGACTGAGACCATTGCCGAAGCATTTTTGGTCGTATTTTGGATAATATTGCTCTTATGGCGAGCTTTTTCTTCTTTTATCATCTGTTTAATATCGGTAATCTCTGATTTACGTTCTTCTTCGTACAAATCATACGGATCGTCCATCATATCAATGCTGTCTTTAACATCCTCAACCTCCACGTCACCCACGCGGCTTTGGATCATATTACGATACGCATAGAGCGATCCCGCAACAATAAGCATTGAAGAGATCATCGCGACTAAAAAACTAATCACTGATCAATCCTCGTCATCATCGTCATCGACTTGTTTGCCCATGTTGTATCGTGGATCTTTGGCTAATTTTTCAAACTCTTTGTATTGTTTGCTGTAGGCTTTATACACGTTCATAATGGCAGCAGCAATACCGATCGCCACACCGATCCATAATAACCAAGCGATTCCTGTAACCTTTTTAAGTCCCAGCCCGATTGCAACACCGATGAGAATAGCGACTACCATCGAGATGCCCAAAGAAAGACTCTCAGCCCCCTCTATGATGGGTTTAATACGCGGCTTATACTCTTCTTGATTTTCTTCCACTACAGCTCTCCAAATATTTTATTTGCCGCCGCAATCGTCTCTTCGATCATCGCATCGGTAGTAGCCGTACAAACAAATCCAGTCTCAAACTGTGAACACGCAAAATAGAATCCTGCATCCAACATTGCAGCGTGAAACTTGGCAAAACGAGCCGTATCGCTTTTGAGTGCTTCTGAAAAATTACCGACCGCTGTATCACAAAAGAAAAATCCAAACATCGAACCGCGGACATCGGTTTGCAGTCCGATATTGTGTTTGACTGCCGCAGAGCTGAATCCACTCATCAAACGCTTCGCTCGCTCTTCGAGAACCCCAAATACACGTCCGTTTGCTTTGAGTTTACGGATTGATGCCAACCCCGCCGCCATTGCGACAGGGTTACCGCTGAGAGTTCCCGCCTGATACACACCGCCCTCCGGTGAGAGGTGTGCCATAATATCACGGCGACCGCCAAAAGCACCGACCGGCATCCCCCCTCCGATCACTTTGCCAAGCGTTACCAAATCGGGTTTGGTTCCCGTAATGCTCTCCGCACCGTGTAAACAGACACGAAAACCACTCATAACTTCGTCAAATATGAGGAGTGCGCCGTACTCGTCACACACTGCTCTTAGCTCCGCGAGGAAATCTTTAGTCGCGGGGACGAGTCCCATATTTCCGGCAATCGGTTCGATGATCACACACGCGATCCCTGGACTATCTTGGAAGCATTTTTTGACACTCTCGATATTGTTATACTCTGCCAAAAGGGTGTGTTTGGTGAAATCAGCCGGTACCCCAGGAGAACTCGGTGTTCCGAATGTCACGGCACCCGAACCCGCTTGAACGAGCAGTGCATCGCTGTGACCGTGGTAGCATCCTGTGAATTTGACGATGTCATCAAGTCCTGTAAATCCACGAGCCAAACGGATAGCGCTCATTACCGCTTCGGTTCCGCTGCTGACGAAACGGATTTTTTCGATAGAGTCATAAATAGAGATAATAAGCTCCGCAAGCTCCGATTCCGCTTCGGTCGGTGCACCGAAACTGAGGCCGTGTTTGACCGCTTCGATCACTGCATTTTCGATACTCTCATCACGATGTCCAAAGATCAACGGTCCCCAACTCTGGACATAATCGACGTAACGGTTTTCATCAATATCGATCAAATAACCGCCCTCTCCCCGTGCTATAAAACGGGGAATCCCTCCGACGCTTTTAAAGGCACGAACAGGGGAATTTACACCACCCGGAATAAGTTGTTGGGCTTTTTCAAAGGCTGTTACAGAGTGCGCAATGCTCATTTAATATCCTAATCAATAATCTTTTTGCCATTATAGCTAAGATTATATAATCATATATTTCTTGTTCTTTATGTGTTCTACTGTACCTAACCTCTTCAATCTCTGTATTTATTTACTATCATACGGTTCTTTATATCATTTTAAAAACATGATTCAATATACTAATATACTTATTTTCATGAAATATCTTATTTTTGTTAGTGATATTTCTCTGCGTTATTAAACAAAAAGATTGTTAGAGGTATAATTGCAAAAAATAAAGATCAAGGACTTTGATTTGAGAAGTCATTATTGTACCGATTTAAGTGAATTAAACGTCGGTGAAGACGTCGTTTTATGTGGCTGGGCAAACAGCTATCGAGACCATGGTGGAATCGTTTTTATCGATCTTCGCGATAAAAGCGGCCTTATTCAGCTCGTTTGTGATCCTACAGACAATGCCCATGCGCATAAGGTTGCCAGCGAAGTACGTGACGAATTCGTCCTGATTGCAAAAGGGCATATCCGTAATCGCGGGGAAGGACTTGTTAATCCTCGCCTCAAAACCGGTGCAATCGAAGTGGTTGTTACCGAGCTTATCATTGAAAACCGGAGTGAACCGGTCCCTTTCAGCATCGGTGACAACAATGTCGGTGAAGAGATTCGTCTTAAATACCGCTACCTCGATCTACGTAACCCATCCATGTATAACACGTTTTTACTTCGATCAAAAGCAGCAATCGCAGCACGCAATGTACTCGATTCATTAGGATTTTTGGAAGTAGAAACCCCAATACTCACCAAATCAACACCGGAAGGTGCGCGTGACTATCTCGTACCGAGCCGTGTACATGAAGGTGAGTTCTATGCCCTCCCCCAATCACCGCAATTGTTCAAACAACTCTTGATGGTGGGGGGATTTGACCGCTATTTCCAAATCGCGAAATGTTTCCGTGACGAAGATTTGCGTGCCGATCGTCAACCCGAATTCACCCAGATCGACGTTGAAATGAGCTTCTGTAACCAAGAAGATGTTATCCGTGTTGCCGAAGAGTTAATCGTCGGGATGTTTGCCGCTGCGGGTCACACTGTTGTTACTCCGTTTAACCGTATCAAATATTCCGATGCGATGGAGTGGTATGGATCAGACAAACCCGATCTTCGATATGACCTTAAAATGGTTGATGTAATCGATATCTTCGCACGTTGTGATAACGAAATTTTCACAGGTATCGCTGCTAATCCTAAAATGAACCGTATTAAAGCGCTTCGCGTTCCGGGTGCCGATTTGGTATTCTCCAAACGCGAAATGAAAAGCTTCGAAGATTACGTACGTAAATTCGGTGCCAAAGGGCTCGGCTACTTCCAAATGAAAGAGGACGGTCTCAAAGGACCGTTGGAGAAATTCTTCACCCCTGAAGATTTGCAGCTCCTCGTCGATCGTACGGGGATGGAAGTGGGCGACGTCGTCTTCTTCGGTGCGGGGGATAAAAAAACGGTCTGGGATTATATGGGTCGTTTTCGTATCTTCATCGCCGAGCATGAAAAAATGAACCTGATCGACAAAGATCGCTTCGAATTTGTCTGGGTTGTCGATTTCCCGATGTTCGAAATCGAAGAGGGTCGTGTCAAAGCGCTCCACCATCCGTTCACCATGCCGCGTGATTTGAACCACGAGCACCTCGAAGACATCGAATCGATCGCCTATGACATTGTCCTCAACGGAACTGAGCTTGGCGGCGGATCGATCCGTATCCACAAACAAGCGCTTCAAGAGCAAATCTTCACCCTTTTAGGGATCGGAGAAGAAGAGGCTCAAGAAAAATTTGGCTTTCTCCTCGATGCACTCAAATTCGGAGCACCACCGCACGGTGGATTCGCTATCGGATTTGACCGATTCATGATGTTGCTCTCTAAAAAAGACAGTATCCGTGACGTTATCGCATTCCCGAAAACCCAAAAAGCCTCTTGTATCATGACTCAAGCACCAAGTCCTGTAGAGTTAACACAACTCCGCGAACTTCACATCCGTCTACGTGAAAGTGCCAAATAATTGATGAAAAAATTATTTTTGATCATCGGTGCACCGGGTTCAGGCAAAACGACCGATGCGGAGATGATTGCCGCGCGTAACAGCGAGTCAATCGTCCACTACTCGACGGGTGATCTCCTCCGCGCCGAAGTAGCCAGCGGATCGGAACGCGGACAACTCATCGACAGCTTTATCAGCCGCGGAATGATCGTTCCGATTGAGATCGCGATTGAGACGATCACCAGTGCGATCAAAGCCTCCCCCTCAGATGTTATCCTCTTCGACGGCTATCCTCGATCATTCGAGCAGATGAGCGAACTCGATAAGTTTTTGCAAAACGATCACTCCATTGAGCTACTCAGTATCATCGAAGTGGTGGTAAGCGAAGAGGTAGCACGTGATCGCGTCCTCGGACGTTCTCGCGGCGCCGATGACAAAGAAGAAGTATTTAACAACCGTATGAGTGTTTATACCGATCCTTTATCGGTGATACAAGCTTTTTATGAGGAAAAAAATCTCCTCCAAAAAATCAACGGTGAACGCGCCATCGAAGCTATTGTCGATGAGATGGAAGCATTTATCAAAACAAAAATCTAATTGATAGGAATTAATATGAAAATTATTCTTTTGGGTGCTCCGGGTGCCGGAAAAGGGACACAAGCGCAATTCTTGACAAAGGAATTCGACATTCCTCAAATTTCAACAGGTGATATGCTCCGTGCCGCTATCAAAGCGGGAACCGAACTCGGAACATTGGCCAAATCATTTATGGATTCAGGCAAACTTGTTACCGATGAGATCATTATAGGTCTAGTCAAAGAGCGTATTCTAGAAAATGATTGTAAAAACGGTTTCCTTCTTGACGGCTTCCCGCGTACCGTTCCACAAGCCGATGCACTCAAAGAAGCGGGAGTAGCTATTGATGCCGTGATAGAAATCGATGTTGCTGACAGCGTTATCGTTGAGCGTATGTCAGGACGCCGTGCCCACCTTGCATCGGGACGAACCTATCATGTCGTTTTCAACCCGCCAAAAGTGGAAGGAAAAGACGATGAGACCGGAGAAGATTTGGTACAACGAGCTGATGACAAAGCCGAAGTGGTTTTGGATCGTCTCCGTGTTTATCATGACCAAACTGCTCCGCTTGTCAACTACTACAAAGGCGTTGCCGCTGCTGATAGCTCCGTTAAATACATCACCATCGATGGAACCCAAAAAATTGATGCTGTTGAACAAGAAATTCTTTCTCAATTAAAATAATTCTTCTTATTTCCCTTCACGGGGAATCTCGTGTTATAATCCTCTTATGAAAACTCCCCACTTTTATGCCGTTATTATCGGCTCTGAAATTCTTAACGGGCGTCGTGAAGACAAACATTTCATCTATACACGGGATAAACTTCTCAAACGTGGACATACCCTATTCTCTTCATTTATTGTAAAAGACGATGCACCCTTATTACGATCAATTTTTTCTATGATAAAGAATGATCCCGATGCCGTAATGTTTAGCTTCGGAGGTATCGGTTCTACCCCTGACGATTTGACGCGACAAATCGCTTCTGAAATCTTTTCCAATGGAAAATTAGAACCTCATGCAGATTTTACCCGTCATATCATTGAGCGTTTTGGCGAGGCAGCATTTCCCCATCGCATACAAATGGCATATTTGCCAAAAAATGCCGGCTTGCTGCACAACGTTATCAATAATATGTCAGGATTTTATTTAGAAGATCGATATTTCTTTATGCCGGGATTTCCTGAAATGTCTCACCCAATGGTAGAAGAAGCGCTAAAGAAATTTTATCCGAAGGGAAATCTCATCTACCGTAAAACATTAGTAGCACATACGAGTGAAAACACATTGATTCATGTGATGGAGCGCCTTGATGAATGCGTTGAATTTTCTTCTCTACCCATGATGAATAATGGCAATCCCACCGTCGAAATATCCGTTGCATCTATTGATCCAAACATCTGCGAAAACTCTTTTATGACGTTTGTAAATGAATTAGAAGAAAAATCAATTTTCTACGTTATTCAATAAACAACACTTCAATAATTAAAACTTATTTGTAAGATTGACGATATAGTTTTATAGAAGAGAGGTTGACTATGAAGCAAATAGGTTTTTTACTAATAGCCTTGGCATTTATGATAGTGATATATGGTTTTTATCGTCGCTATTATATCGACAAACCTAAGGCTAAAACGCCTAAACGTCGGCCCAATTTTACACTTAAAATTGAGCCTTAATATTTTTCTCACTTTGAAGAAGTTCTAAGATAGTTTTTTTATGCATTTTCCGTGCAAAATCAAGAGCACTTAATCCATGAGAATCTCTAGCATCTAGATCTACCCCCATCGTAAGAAGCTTTTTAATTACCTCTACACGACCGTAACATACAGCCCCCATAAGCGGCGTAAACCCACTGTTACGTGTCGCAGTATGAACATCAAATCCAACATTAATCAAACGCTCAATGATGGGGAGATTATTATAAGTAACCGCTACATCAAATACACTTACCCCTTCATTGTCGATATGCATGAGATCAGCACCGCTATCAATTAAAAGATTTAACACATCCTCGTCACAGTGATAACGCAAAGCAAAACAAATGACTGATTCACCATTTTCTTCTTGTTCATTTGGATTACCCCCATTCTTTAGATATTGCTTGATCCCTAAGTAATTATTATCTTTTAATAATTGAGTCCAAATTTCCATGATAATCCATTGCATCTTTATAAAATTGACCCGTAGTATAACATGCAAGTCTCTACATCAAACACTGACAAACCAGAAACTGGCATAGACATCGAACTATTGCTATTGAAAAGTTTATTACTTACAACCATCATGTACTTTTCTCTCTTCTTATATCAGATCTTCGACTTCTTTATCGTTTAAAGAATGGAACAAGGCATAATGTTTTTTAGTATGGTGTTTAGCGTAATACATAGCTTCATCAGCGCATTTTAGTAAAACAGATCGTTCTATGCCATGATCCGGATAGATTGCAATCCCGATGCTAAGAGATGGGGTAATGGCATAGTCTTGTATCTGAAGTATATTTTGTGTTACATTCAGCATATGCTTCGCAATAGCTATTACTTCCTCATTGTCAGATATGGATTGGATAATAACAACAAATTCATCCCCACCAAGACGTGCCACAAAATCTTCTGCTCTCACACTTGCTTTTAGTGATGAAGCAACCGATTTCAATAAGTAATCTCCTATATCATGCCCCATAGTATCGTTGATCTCTTTGAATCTATTAAGATCAATAAAAAATAATGCAAATTTTTCTTTTGCATACTGTTCCCGTAGAAGCATTTGATCAAATTTTTGATAAAAATAGAGACGATTGGGAAGTTGGGTTAATGGATCATGATGAGCATTGTCAAAAAGTTGTTGTTCATACGCCTTTTGTATGCTTATATCCGTTAGGATGGATACGTAACGAATCAATTTTTTATTTTCATCGTATATTGCAGAAATACTTTGAAGAGAAGGATAAATTACTCCATTTTTACGTTTATTCCATATTTCTCCATGCCATGTTCCCGTATTGTGAATCGTTTCGAACATCTGGTGGTAAAATGCATGATCATGCCGCCCCGATTTGAGAATACTGGGCGTATGTCCCTCTATTTCTTCGAAAGAAAAGCCCGTCACATCCGTAAATGCTTGGTTGGCTTTGATAATAATTTTTTTACTGTCGGTTATAAAAATTGCTTCTTGCGCATTTTCAAATACGGTAGCCATTAGCATTAACTCAGCTTCTCTCGCTTTAAACTCTCGGATATCATCAATACTTAACCACAGATAGCAAGTATTATTTTTCATTACGATACGTTCACCTGATACTTTTACAGGGATGTGATCACCTTTACTGTGTATATAATAACTTTCTGAAGGAGGGAATGATCCGGTTTTTTGCAAGGTTTTTAACCTTGTTTTTTCATTTTCAAGATATTTACTTGCAACTAAATCGAAATAATTAAGGGCAAAAATTTGATCTTTGCTTCGTCCGATAATTTTCAAGAATGTGTCATTTACATCAATAAAATTCCCCTCTAAAGAACATAATACTAATCCGGTTGGAGACTTGGAAATCAATAAATTGTTAAATTGGCGAGATTCTTCTATCTCATTGACTAGAGGATTGACATATAACCAAAAAATAACACTTCCGCTAATGGCCAATAAAAGAGAAAATGCAAATGCATATACGGCAGCGTTAATATACGGAGCACGTACTTCATCTATATCTATTTTAGCAACAATACCCCATCCTAAATATGAAATGGGTTCGTATGCCGCAAGTACCTTTTTTCCACGGTAATCCAGTAAGACATCAACTCCCGTTTGTCCTTTTAGAGCTCGGTGCATGGGTTCAGCCAATGTTGACTTCCATGGGACAGCAATTTGTTTTTTATTGCTTATGTAGCGCTGTTTGAAGATAAATCGTATCATCCCATTATCGCGTGTGCCCAAAGTAAATTCTCCAGTTTTACCTGTAGTGCCGTATTGAGGATATCTTTCTGTTATCTGTCGGATAAATTTTTCTGCAACATTATTTTTGTCGATATCCGAAGGGTATATATTATGGGTTAAGAGAGCTTGCCGTGCAACAATTTTAATCATGACACTTTGCGTTTTCACAAGATCTACGAGTTGTTCTTTTTTTCGGTTATACCCAATGTTGTAGAGCAATCCGATTGTTACCCCCGTTACTATTAGCATATTAATGGTTAGCAGAGCGATAAGATAATATGGAGTACGCTGAATTTTCTGACTAATGAAAGTATGAATCAGAAATTCTTTTATACTTTGCATAAGCATCTCCCCTCTATTTATCACAATTTATTATTATTCAAGTTTACTTGACTTGTCGTGAAAGTTGATTATATATACCTGTTCCGACAATGAGTAATGTAACACCGATAATAAGATAAAAAGCATTAATAAGCTTGCTATAATCATCTAATACTATTTTAAATACAGCCATAAGCGACTCAATCGAGAGGGCAATAATAATAGAAGTCAAAAATTTACTGAGGGTTTTACTTTGTAAATCATTACCGTAATTAAATGTCTTAAATAAAACTTCATTTTCTATAAGTGTTTTTGCAAGATCATATATGGCAAGACCGATGGTAATTGAGATAATGGATGTAAATATTTCATGCATAACTATCTCTCCTGTATGGGGGGAAAATAACATAGAAAAAAAGATATATGCACCGTATAAAATTAAAAAAATGGACACAAGACCCAGTAATATACCCCCGCTACCCATAACAAGCGTATTGATTTTTTCAAATCCGCTGTTATGCTCAATAAGTCGAAGCTCTTCCAAGAGTTTCAGCATATCAAAATCGACGACTATATAACGGTCCTGATCTCGTTTTACGGCGGTAAGAGTGGGTAATCCCGTAACATGATGCAGATAAGGGTTGCTAATATGGATAGATTCCTCAGCAAAACTGACCCATTTAAAATAAAAAGATTTATCGGTCCCGTCACGATCCTCATCACTATAATTTCTTCCGAAGCTAGGGGTGGATTGAATAAAAGTAGCATTGACAGCATAAATGACTTCAGCAGCTTTTTCAAACTCAAAAAAACGCCGCATATCTTTAAGTGCTAGAGAGGTAGGGTGAAAATTTTCCATTGTTGTGCGAAGATAAAACTGTACGCTATTCTTATGTTCCGTGTAGATACTAATAAGTCGTTTCATGAAAATCTCCGTCAGTAAATTTTCAATCCAAGTTTTAGCACCCATTGGATTAAGAACGATATGGGATTTGAAGGTGGAATGGAAACTTAAGGATAAAGTAGTTATTAAGTAAGTCAAGCGTAGCATTTCGCCACTCAAGTAATCATTCTTTCAAGGATCTCCTACGCATACTCGTGAAATCAAATTAATTTTGTTTAGCTTTATTGCATTGATTTTTTTAGGTGCCCTATTGCTATCCCTCCCCTTTGCCCACAATGGGGAGCTTAGATTTATGGATGCCTTATTTACCTCCACATCAGCCGTTTGCGTAACAGGCCTCATTGTAAAAGATACTCCCGTGGATTTTACCTCTTTCGGACATTTGATTATTCTTCTATTGATTCAAATAGGCGGTTTAGGATATATGACAGCCGTGAGCTTTTTAGCGGTTATGCGCCGTCAAAAAATAGGTCATCGTGACCGTCTAATCTTGCAAGAATCACTGAATTATCCCGGTATGGATGGGTTGGTGCGCTTTTTGAAAATTGTATTTTCGACTATTTTTACGATTGAAGTCATTGGGATGATTGTATTGACCCTCCGTTTTTGGGTTGATATGCCTTTGAACCAAGCTGCATGGTTTGGTGTGTTTCATGCCGTATCTGCTTTTAATAATGCAGGGTTTTCGCTCTTTAGTGATAACCTGATGGGATATCGAGGAGATTTTGTCATCAATGTGACAATACCGGTATTAATTATCCTTGGAGGACTAGGCTATTTGGTACTTCTCGAACTTTATCATTATCATCGAGGACGTGTTCTTAGACTCTCAACCCATACAAAATTGGTATTGATTATGTCCGCGATACTGATCGTATTAGGGATGGCTATTCTTCTTTCAATGGAGTGGAACAATCCAAAATCTTTTGGACCGATGAGTACCTATGAAAAGATTTTAGCCGCATGGTTTGCCTCTGTTAATTATCGAACGGCCGGTTTTAATACAATCGATTTTTCTACTCTTACCGATTCGAATCTTTTTTTCGGCACATTCTTTATGATGACCGGAGGAAGTCCTGGAGGTACCGCCGGAGGTATCAAAACAACAGCTGTGGCATTGGCACTTATCGGAGTTTGGTATACGCTGCGTGGTGACACACATGCACATATTTTTCGGCGTTCTCTTTCACCGTATCAGATTAACAAAGCATACGCGTTCATTTTTATCGCATCTATTTATGTTGTTGTTTCAACAATTATTTTAAGTGAAGTGGAACGATTACCGTTTTTACGGATATTATTTGAAACCACTTCGGCATTTGGTACGGTGGGTGTTTCTACCGGAAACGGCGGGGTACTCAGCTACAGTGCCCTTTTTAGTGATTGGGGAAAACTTAATATTATTATTTTAATGCTGATGGGGCGTGTTGGCGTCTTTGCTTTCACCATCGTGATTGTCGGAAAAGCGGCGGAAAGCCGAATAAAATATGCAGAAGGAAAGGTGGTGATTTAGATGGAAACATATGCTGTCGTTGGTTTAGGAAAATTCGGTTTTCATGTTGCGAAAGGTTTGGCACAACAAGGGATGAATGTTATTGCAGTGGACTTGGATGAAGATCACGTACGTGATATCAATGAATTTGTACAAGATGCAATAGTTTTAGATTCTACCGATATCCGGGCACTCCGAGAAGCGGGTATCGGTCAAGTTGATGTAGCCGTAGTGAGTATCGGTGAAAACATTGAGGCCAGTATTCTTACGGTTATGGCACTTAAAGAGTTAGGTGTTGAAACGGTAGTTGCCAAAGCTATCACTACCGTACATGGACAAATCCTATCAAAACTTGGAGCGGCAAAAGTTATTTATCCGGAGATGGAATCAGCTAAAAAAATCGTTAAAAAAATGGTTAAAAATATGCATTATGAGACAATTGACCTCTCGATTACTATGAAAATTGCAAAACTGACCGTTCCCACTTTTTGGGTAGGAATATCGATTCTTTCCCCAATATTCGAGTCTGATTTTGAGGTGAAACCTATTGCCTATAAACATCAAGGGATATGGCATACTTCATTCGAAAATAATGATATTTTGGAGTCTGGAGACATTCTTGTTGTTTTGGGAAATAGTGCCCATATTGAAGAACTAAGTAAAAAAGTCTAAGGGTAAAATCAAAATGATTGCTAAAGCTTATTTGCTATCATTTTGATTTCATTGATGAGCGCTTGCTGACGATTATAAATGTATTCAATCATATAACTTTCAAATGGTTCTTCCAAATCAAGGTCTACTACCACTTTCATAAATTCATTATCGGATTGTACGTATTGAATTTTTCCTCTAACTGACATATTAGCCATTCCCTCATCGGCACTTGCTAAAGGTAGACTAAACTGAAGCATTACGGGTGAGCCAATATCAGGTAGTATCGTAGAGGCATTAATTTTGCACGCGATTGATTTGATCGAGATATCCATCACGGTTCCAGCCATGACTCGTTTAGACGAAGTAATGGTGACATGCATTCGATGATCACTTTGTATACGAATGTACTGCCGATTGTTTGCGGAAGCTTTTAGAGGCTGAAAATGAGACAATACGGTTATTTTTTTGCCGACATCGACAATTTTGACATCTGCTTGAAGATCATAGGGCAAATTAGTTGCTTGTATAACCGTATGTTGCTCCAACTTCATTGCATAACCTTGCATTTTTTCGATAGAGGTATAGACTAATCCGTCAGCAATTTTAACGATGCGTGCCGAAGTAGTGATTCGAATTCCTTTGTAAAAGTTGAGAAGTTTAATAGGGGATTTGGCAAACATCAATTTTTCTAAGTAAATAAGAACTTGTTCTTTATCATCAATAGCATCATTAACGGCAGAAACTTCATGGTATGTAAGCGCAGCAATATCATCTTTAATAAGCTGTCTATGGTAAATATGATCAATAATAGCAATGGCACTATTTAAATCAGTTCCCTGCATATCAATAACAAAGGAATTTAAAGAAGGAACCGCTTTTTCAAGAGCAACATGAGCTGTAACATCTTGATGAAATTTTTCCAACATATGTTTAAGTTCTTCGAACAATGCACCTGGGCAGATAACGGTATAAACATCCTTGTGCCACTGTGCGATCTCGGCTTCTTGTCCAAAATGACTATTTGCAAGGAGAAGAATCTCTTTGCAAATGTCATTGTAAATATTTTGACCATTATCATTAATTATCTTTTCACTGTTTTCAATGTAAATAATAACAATAGGAATCGACTCATTTTCTCCATTATGGATAACAAAAGCATTTTTCAGCAATTCAATAAAACTCATGCGGTTAAGTAATCGCTTTTCACATGTATGTAAAGGGGCACTCAGCGGAACAATGCCGATTAATGTTTCGCCATCTTTTAACGGATAAGTGTTAATAAAATATTCGGATGATGTATCTTGTGTTTTGTTTATCTTTGAAATTATTTTTTGATTGGAACCCGGTGTAGCAATTATCTTTGCTAATTCACCATCTTGGATATGTTGATCCAGTTCACTCAGATTAGTGGCACCAAAAAAATCTTTAAAGGTATTGTTCGCATAGATTGTTTTACCCTCCCTATGTATAGAAAAAAGAGCGTTTGACTGTTCTATGATATAACGGTAATGCTTTTCAGTAATCGATTCGTTATGTTTTTTAATTAAAGAGGGGAATACTTTGATCATTTCATCAACAAATTCATTCTCATTTTGAGGTATGGTATTAGCACTTAAAGCACGAACAGACAAAGAAGATTTTAATACTGAAAGATCAGAATGTGCGTTTGGAGACAATACGATAATTTCAAGACTTTGTATAGATGATAATAGAGTTTTTAACGGAGTAGGCATTTTTATTAAGGCTTCCGAAGACGCACATACAATCAATAAATGGCAATTCAACTCTTCCTGAACCGTTTGAGTGATTGGCCTAAAAAAGACATTGCGAAAAACGTGTTTTGCCGTATCAGAAAAAGGGAGATCAATTCCTTCTTCATGCATGATAAGAAGATCAAAAAATTTAGAATACTTTAGAATTTTTTGAATGGACATTTAATCCCTAATGTTTTAAAATAATAATAATTGTATCCAATTGGAAACCACACTCCCCTTAAAATGATTCAAAGCTCCGTTAAACACAGATTCTGCTAAAATTGCAAAAAAGTTTTAGGAAGAACAATGCTACGTTTTGCCCCCAGCCCGACGGGAGATATGCATATCGGCAATCTTCGTGTCGCCTTATTTAACTATATACTTTCCGTTCAACGTGAAGAGCCTTTATTAATCCGCATTGAGGACACCGATAAAGAGAGAAATATACCCGGCAAAGAAGAAGAGATATTTGCTATTTTAGCGCTGTTCGGGATTGAGTACCAAGAGCAACAGCTGCAAAGTAATAATCTCCGTTTTCATCGTGCTATGGCTATCCAATTGCTTCAAGACAAAAAAGCGTTTAACTGTTTTTGCACCTCTGAAACACTTGATGCCAAACGTGAAGCGTCCATTGCCAATAAAATCGCCTACCGATATGACGGAGCCTGTGAGAATCTCCATCCTGAAGAGGTTATCGACAATCAAGCTCCTTTTACGATTCGTCTTAAAAAACCGGATCACTCCATCACGGTGCATGATATTATCAAAGGGGAATCCACCTTTGCACCGGATGATATTGACAGCTTTATTTTGATGCGTGCCGATAAATACCCTACCTATAATTTTGCCTGTGCCGTAGATGATATGCTTGCCGATATTTCACTTATTATTCGAGGTGAAGATCATTTGAGTAATACACCTAAACAAATTGCTATCCACGAAGCTCTCGGGTACGATAAAAAGCTAGAGTATGCCCATCTTCCGATTATACTCGGAGTTGAAGGCAAAAAAATGTCTAAACGAGATGATGCATCCAGTGTAAAATGGCTTCTTGAAGAGGGATATCTCCCTGAAGCGATCATAAATTATCTTATATTGATGGGAAATAAAACGCCAACCGAGATTTTTTCTCTCAAAGAGGCAATCAAGTGGTTTAATTTGGCTGATATTTCCAAAGCCCCTGCCCGCTTTGACATCGATAAACTCAAATTCATCAATCGTGAGCATCTCAAGGGGCTAGATCCGAAAGAACTCTCACGCTACGTAGGTTTTGCCGACACTGAGATCGGACAATTGGCTAAACTGTTTCTAGAAGAAGCAAGTACTCTAAAAGAATTACGTGTCAAAATCAGTGCTATATTCACCCCTAAAGTTGTCCCAGATGAATACAAAGAAGGATTTGAACTCCTACGCGATCTTACCCTTAAAGCTCCCCATTTTGATGATTACGAATCGTATAAAGGGTATTTAATGGAACACAGCGGTTTAAAAGGTAAAAGCCTTTTTAAACCGCTTAGAATCCTGATCGGCGGTGCAGAACATGGACCTGAACTCAATGAATTATATACGTATCTCAAAAATTATCTTAAAGAGGTGGCAAAATGATGGGTGGAATAGCTTCCGGCTTGGGTGGAATTATCCATTCTCTGCTCAGTATTTATATTTGGGTCGTTATTATCGGGGCGCTTCTCTCTTGGGTGCGTCCTGACCCCTATAACCCAATCGTTCAAATCATCTATCGTCTTACAGAACCGGCCTATGCCTTTATCCGACGAATGTTTCCGACTGTTTTTAATGGATTGGATTTAGCGCCTTTGATTTTGATTATACTTCTGCAAGTCGCAGATGTAATATTGGTTAATATAATTAATGCTATGGTGATGTCGTGAATCGTACCTTTCTATTATCTGCACTTCTGGCATCCAGCCTCTTGGGTGTAACATTGAGTGAAATATCAGACAAACCGGCATCCCGTCAAAAAAACTTTTTGATTTGGCAGTTTTTGCATCAAGAGATCAATGCTTCACAAGCAAGTGAGGCATTTTATCAAGTTGAAAATGTCAATGAGCGCTTTTTGTTTGATTATGCTGCCAAAACGGATGAACCTGAGATCAAATACACCGTAAACTGTATGACACAGCCCGCTTGCAATCTTCCCCTTATCGAGCAAAATGATTGTCTTATGCTTGCCCTAACACCTGCTAAAGCAACCGCTCTGAAACCAGAAGAACGTGAGATGATAGCAACACGTCTAAATAACCAATTTGGGAATACCCAATGGCTCATAGCCCTCAATCAAGAGAGCTTTTTTGCCTCTACCGATAATTTAGAAAACGAGTCCATTCTTTTTCGTCAAGCCGGAGCACTATACCGCTATGAACATTTTAATCATCCCATTACAGCGGAAGTCTTAGGTGCTCTAAGCCAAATGAAAGCGTTTGGCACCTTTGTATTTTTAACGGTAACGGATCCCAAAATGGATCAGCTGCAACAATCGCTCAGTGACCTTTCCGGTGGACAGTTTGATCCTCAAACCCATTTCTTTTTAGCTATGAACGCGATCAAATACGGAAAACTCTCAATCGCATTGGATCATCTCAAAGAGGCAAAGGGACGTTTTCATACCCCGATTGATCGGGACAAAACGACTTTTTGGATGTATCAGATCACAAAAGATCCCATTTATCTTGACGAACTCTCTCAAAGTCTCGACATCAATATGTATGTTCTTTATGCACGTGAAATACTCAATCTACCGACGGAAAACTATTTTACTACCTTGCCCACGACCGAAAACAGCGCAAGTATTAAAGGGATAGATCCTTTTGAGTGGCGAACATTTTCTCAAGAGATTATGACCGTTACCCCCGACACGTTAGTAAACTTTGTCAATCAATGTGACGGCAATGAGTCGGTAGGGATTCAGGGATACGTACTGGAACGAATGTATGAACCGTATATTCATAATTTCACGATGGCATACGATCAGTACATGGGGACATTATCCAATGATCAAAAAGCACTGGTGTATGCACTTATGCGTCAGGAAACCCGTTTTATCCCCGGATTAATTTCACGCTCTTTTGCTCTCGGATTAATGCAGATTATGCCCTTTAATGTCGATAGCATTAGTAAAGTTCTCTCTTTAAAACCAACGACCTATTTTGACATGTTAAAACCGGAATACAGTATCGCTTATTCCGTCGCCCATCTTAAACATTTAACGGATAAACTTTATAATCCTATCCTTGTTGCGTACGGATATAATGGCGGTCTGGGATCAACCAAACGTCTTTTAACGGAGGGGGGACGCTTTTTACCGGGTTCATATGAGCCATTTTTAAGTATGGAACTTATCGGAAATGACGAGAATCGAGAGTATGGAAAACGCGTTCTGTCCAATTATGTCATTTACAAAAAAATATTGGGAGAAGAGATAAAAATCAGTTCCCTTTTCGATAATTTAATACAACCGAGCCAGTCTGATTATTTTCGAGCTGAAGCGCTAAAGCAATCTGCGCTGCTGAGTCGAACCGAATAAAATAATATCGGTTCCAACTATTTTGTGTCGGCATTAATCTGCGGCGTTGATCTTTATCATCAAGAGGTTCTATACTGGTAGGACTTTGACCGTTAAGGGTAAGATGGTATCCGTATTCAGCTATATCGAGATTTCGTATAGCGCGGTTATCATTTTCAAAATAGAGTGCCGCAATAAAATATTCGCCATCTTTATACGTTTTTGGATCAATTTTATTCAGATAAAGTGATGAAAAAATGACTTTTGTTTCGAAGGATTGTACGATCGTTCCACTTCGTGATTCTTCTACAGCCCGCTCCTGCGCTTCATCCATTTTAAAAAGACCAAAAGCCCCTTTTTGTGAACAACCGCTGAATAGAAGCAATGCTGATAAAGTTATTAATGAAAAACGCATAACAATCCTTGACTCTTAAAATATGTATGATTATACGTCAACTCGCCTTAGAATAATTCTCAACTCCCTTAGTTTGCTCTCTTCTCATCGATTAAGTTTTAAAGTTTTTGAGAGTTTGCTAAAGCATTCCTATCAAAGTACAAGAATGAAATAAACACCCTGCTAAAGACAAAAGCACTTCTAATAATTATAATTTATAATAAAAAAAATTTATTTATGTTATATTCTTTCAAATGGAATAACTAAATAAGCAGGCCCTTATTCGTTTATATAATCAGATGCGGTGACAATATTTTCTATACTTGGATTACAGTGGATATCACAAAAGAGTTATTGAACATAATCCTTCATCCAAATATACCCGTTCACGCCGTCTGGTATCTGTTGTCTACTCCGAACAATGCAATAATAAAAGCTCTACACTAAAACGTGAAACGACCATAAACAAATGAGCCGATTTCAGAAAGAAAGAGCAGTGCTTAATTGTATGTCTCAAATATAAAATAAACCATAATCTTCAAAAGTATTACGTATAAAATACGGTTCTAAGAATAAAATGAGATAGAATGCGGCGCATGAAACCATTTCAATATTTTTTTATCGGTATTAGCAGCACGCTTCTACTCTCCGTAACACTCCATGCACATTCAACGCATTGTGAGGATATCTATTTTGCTAATACTGCACCAGATATTCTAAATAGCAAGCTTACTGTTAAAACTGAAGAATTATGTTTTTCATCGTTTGCTGTGATGCACTCGGGAGTTTCTCGTACCCCTTTATGGTCGGCAGAGCATCTTACACGTGATGGATTATGCTCCAAAAGTAAACGATCTAATAATTTTCATCCTGAAGAACAACTCCGTCCAGATTTTCGCGCAGAGCTGAAAGATTATTCTCACTCCAAATATGATCGTGGGCATATGGCACCCGCTGCCGACATGCCTACAGTACAAGCACAACATGAGTGCTTTACTTTAGCCAATATGATTCCGCAAGATCAAGACAACAATCGTGGGATATGGGCAGGGATTGAAGAAGCAACGCGTGAGTTGACAAAGCAAAAAGGTGAACTCTATATTATAACTGGGCCACTTTTTATCGGTTCAAGCCTTCAGCGTATTGGAGGAAGAGTCTTAGTCCCGACTAAAATATACAAAGTAATCTATGACCCAGCCACCGATAAAGCTGCTGCTTATATTGTTGACAATAAAGCAGGCGAAAATTATAAAGTTATCAGTATCTCTCAGCTTGAACAACTCTCTGATATTCGATTTTTTCCGAAGATGGATGAATCTTCCAAAAATTTTGCTATGAAGTTACCTGATCCTATAGTAAAAAACAAGCATACACACGATAGGATAAGAAACGATAATATATTCCATTTTTTTAAAATTTTTTTTCAAGGGATTTATTAAATGTCAACAAAAGCATTTATGGCTTATGAAAATGAAACGGATAGTTTTTTGATTGATAATCTTACAGTGGAAAATCGGCATGACCGTATTTCGCTCTATGGATCTTTTGATATCACAAAAGATCAACAAGGGCTTGAATACGCATTAAAACTAAAACGTATTATCGATGCATCAATTGATGCGTTGAAGCGGGACAAATCACTTCCTGAACATATAGAGACAAAGCGTGCAGATAATATTGAAAATTCATTCTTATAAAGAATATATTCGGTGATCTAAAACGAATTTCTGCAGGTAAAAAGAACATCGCGATGAAGATTAGAAGATATACTCTAAAAATTAATAGATAGTTATTCTAAGCTTACTCTTTTATTTCATTTAAGAACGGGATTATATAAATATGAAGAGAATGAATATTCTTTTAGCTATGTTTTTATCAATTAGTATTAATAGTTACGCAGATTATTTTGATACAGCGCTCAAAGCTTATAATAAGCAACAATTTGTGAAAGCAATAGAATTCTATAGAAAAGCTTGTTATAGCGGAAATGCCAAAGGATGCTGCAATCTTGGTGTAATGCATGCTAATGGTAACGGGGTTAAGCAAAACAATGTAAAGGCTGTTAAATTTTATTCCTTGGCATGTGATGGAGGAAACGCAACCGGATGTTTTAATCTTGGTGTTAAGTATGATATTGGTGAAGGAGTTCAGCAAGACGATACCAAAGCAGTCAAATTCTACTCCTTAGCATGTGATGGAGGAGATGCCGGGGGATGTGCTAATCTTGGCACAAAGTATAATAATGGCGAAGGAGTTCAGCAAGACGAATTCAATGCAGTTAAATTTTACACGTTAGCATGTGATGCAGGAAATGCGGGAGGATGTGCTAATCTTGGACTTTTATATTCTCATAGTGATGATGAAGCGAAGCAAGACAAACCAACAATATTCGAACTCTTCACAAAAGCATGTGATGGTGAAAATGCTATAGGTTGCTTAAATCTTGGGTTAATGTATGATAAAGGTGACTGGGTTGAGCAAGATACATTAAAAGCATTTGAGCTTTTTACAAAAGCTTGCAATAGTGGAAGCGCTAATGGATGCTTAAACCTTGGTATTATGCATACTAAGGGTAAAGGGGTTAAGCCAAACAATGCAAAGGCAGTTAAATTTTATTCCTTAGCCTGTGACGGAGGAAACGCAACTGGATGTTTTAATCTTGGCGTTAAGTATGATATTGGAGAAGGAGTTAAACAAGACGATGCTAAAGCAGTCAACTTCTACTCCTTAGCATGTCTTGGAGGAGATGCGATAGGATGTGCTAATCTTGGAAATTCATATTATGATGGTGAAGGAGTAAAACAAAATAAATTTAAAGCATATGAATTCTTTAAAAAAGCCTGTAATGGAGGATATTCTGGGGGGTGCTCTAATCTTGAGATTATGTATTCTACTGATAATATAATCAAGCCAAAAGTTAAAAAATTATTGAGAAAGGCTTATTATTCTAAGTAAAAGCCCATAATATCATAAGATAGTTGTAAGACTGCGTTAACACTTTTTTTGATAAAGTTCCTCAAAATCTTTCAATCCCTAAGAAGAGAGATAATTTAATTATGCAAAAAAGATTTCAACCGTACAAACAAAGAGTTCTGGAATTTTCAACACTAGCCATGTTCGCATATGCGACTGAAGTTCTCGCAGGCCCACCATTCTTTACCGATGATCCGGCACCAGTCGATTATAAACACAGTGAGTTCTATATCTTCTCTACCTATGACCAAACGAGAAGTGCAAAGAGTGCAGCACTTCCTGCATTTGAATACAACTACGGAGTTCTCCCTGATATGCAATTGCATATCCTTGTTCCGTTTGCTCGAAGTATTCCGGTTGATGCTTCATCTGAGTATGGAACAGGGGATGTAGAACTCGGTGTGAAATACCGTTTTATACAAGAAACCGACAACTCTCCACAAATCGGTATTTTTCCAATGGCTGAACTTGCTACGGGAGACGTTAACAAAGGTCTCGGCAATGGAAAAACATGGTGGAGACTGCCTATTTGGGCACAAAAAAGCTGGGATGAATGGACGACTTATGGCGGAGCCGGATATGTCATTAATACAGCAGAAGGTCGAAAAAATTATTCTTTCGCTGGTTGGCAACTGCAAAAAGAGCTTAGTGAAAAATGGACATTAGGAGGGGAAGTATTTGCTCGTCAAAAA
The DNA here is from genome assembly GCF_041651515.1 of Sulfuricurvum sp. Lineage (GTDB taxonomy): Bacteria > Campylobacterota > Campylobacteria > Campylobacterales > Sulfurimonadaceae > Sulfuricurvum. The sequence continues at coordinate 7,872 of NZ_JBAZJF010000001.1, read as the reverse complement.
GATGCAGTTGATGGACAAAGCACGACTATTGTGAATCTTGGTGGCTATTACAAATTTTCTCCCGATTTCAATCTTCTTTTTTCGGCAGGACACAGTGTCAATGGTGAAAATCATACCGTTGGCTATCTTGGCTTATGGTGGTCATTCGGTGGAGATGAAGAGGAAGTAACTCCCCCTACTCTGCAACCTGCATGGTCAATATCTCAGACGACGCATTGAATAAAGGTGTATTATGATTAAAACACCCGATATATTACTTTTTATTCATCCTGCCTTTGGAGTATTGAGTATCCTTGCAGCAGTATGGCTTCTTGTTGAAGCACTCAATGCCAATGAAAATAACAAGAAACGCATTAATTGGGCCGCTTACAATGTAGTTGGCTGGATGATTTTAGCTTGGATTTTCGGAGGCGCGTGGTATCTTGATTATTACCCATCAGAAAAAGCCATGATATTAAAAGGTTCATGGCCGTTTGCCCATAACTTTTTTATGGAAGTTAAAGAGCATTTGTTTTTTATCCCTTTGATCCTTTCATTGTATCTACCCATAGTAGCTACTCGGAATAACCTGCATTCCAATGCTTTGGCACGTAAAATGGTCATTGCTATTTGCGCCCTGATTATCATAATAGCACTTGCTATAGAAGGAGCCGGTGCGGTTATAAGTGAAGGTTCAAAAATAGCTTTTAGTGAAATGAGTGCAGTGGAAGGTAAAAAATGAATACAAATAATGAAAAACTTGATAATCTATCGATTGCTTTTACTTTATCAACTATCATAACACTGTTGTTTAATACTATACTCGCATGGGTTAAAGACTCGTACAAACCTTTAGAACATTTTATGGCTACTATTGGTGGACATCATTGGATTACACACGGTATCTTTGATGTTTTACTATTTATATTATTGGGTATATTATTTTACCGTATGAATTCACTTGAAAAATTCAAAGATGATAGATTGGTTAAAATAGTGATTGTCTCAGCGTTTGTGTCATCATTTGGACTTATCGGATGGTTTTTCTTTTTGTAATGATTTATTTCTCATACACATATATAACAAGTAATAAAAACTTTTTCATAATTGCACTTATATTGATTTGTATTTTACAATAGTATAGCGATACTCAACAATATCTGTGTTAATTTATAAATAAATATTATTTTATATCAATATAATAGATACATTATTTTCTCCTTTACGTATTACGAAAATTTCTGATTCACACTGTAATCTAACGTAATGAGATATGATATCTATCATTTGCTATAATAAATAATTCAAATTTACAGATCAAATTTTAACAACTCATTCCTCATATCATCACATTTAAAGGCCAAAAGACTCGATGAAAACTACGAATCAATTATCACAGTCGGAACAGCTGCAAAATTTACTCAAAACAAGCAAGCCCGGAATTCTTACAAGTTTATTGCTGGGGTTGGTACTTGTTTTTGCCGAGCGAAACATATCTAATCCTAAGATGATTTTAATATGGTTCGTTACCCTACTCTTAGTATCATTAATACGTGTAAAAATAATTGCCGTTTATCAACGTACTATTGAAGCAAATAAAGAGATTGCACGTCTACATCTAAGAAATATACGTATCGGTACCTTTATATCCGGAGTTCTCTGGGGCTCAATCGGTGTTTTACTCTTTTCCAGCAATGATTTATATCATCTAATATTTTTAATTTTTATCTTAGCAGGTTTAACGGCGGGTAACACCGTTTCAAACGCATCTGACCTTCCAAGTAGCATTGGTTTTTCTATTCTGACGTTATTTCCTATCACGGCATATCTATTATTAGACGAAACCAGCATAGTTTCAAATATGGGTGTAGCACTTATCCTCTATTTCGGATTTATGGTTGTTATTGGGCGATTTATTAATGCGAGTATGATACAAAGCAGCATTTTGCAGCACAAAGCCGAAGCAAGTGAAAAAGAAGCGTGGGTAAGTGAAGAACGTTATCGTCTCATCCTTCAACATTCGCCAGCGGGCATACTTCATTACAATAATGAGCTGATGATCACCTACTGTAATGACCGTTTTATGCAGCTTATGAAAGCTCCAAAAGAAAATATTATCGGCTTTGATATGAATACGTTGAAAGATCAACGGATAATACCTGCATTAAGAGAAGCTATTGAAGGCAAAGAGGGGTCGTTTGAAGGTGAATACATCTCAACACTGAGCAATACGCCACTCTGGCTTGTTATGTTCTATGCACCGCTGCGTGATGTAAATGGTACTATTGAAGGGGCAATTGCAATTTTCGAAGATATGACCCAGCGAAAAATTGCTGATGAAGAAACTAACAAGCTATTAGCAAACCTTAGACAGGCCGAGAAAATTGCTAAAATCGGCAATTGGCATCTTGATTTGTGCTGCAATAAACTCGATTGGTCTGATGAGATTTTTGAGATTTTTGAACTTGATAAAAATACATTTGAGCCTACATACGATGCCTTTTTAAATGTTATTCATCCTGATGACCGTAGCAAGGTTGCACATGCCTATGAAAATTCACTCATTACAAAACAAAAATACGAAATAACCCATAGACTTCTGATGAAGGATGGAGCAATTAAATATGTGAGTGAACAATGTGAAACAAAGTTTGACCAGAATGGAACCCCCCTTTGTTCTTTAGGTACCGTTCAGGATATCAGCAAACAGATGGAATATCAAACTCAATTGGAAAAAAGTGAATACACCCTTCTAAGCTTGTTGAAAATGTCTCCGATTGCTGTCAGGATTGCGAAGAGGGAAGGAAGTGAAGTGATTTTTTCCAATGAAGCATATTCACGCCTGATCAAAGCAGATATCTCTAACGTTTTAGGGAAAAATCCAAAACAATATTATGCACATCAAGAAGAGTATGACGAAATTGTTACCCAGATCAAAAACAAAGAAGTTATTTACGACCGACTTATAGAACTCTCCATTAATAATCAAACCGTATGGGTATTAGCTTCTTACATGCCAATTGAATTTGAAGGGGAAGGATGTGTGTTGGGGTGGTTTTATGATATTACTGAAGAAAAAAATCTTCAGCAAGAGCTGGAAGAACAAAGAGATGAATTTAAAACCATTTTCAATACATCAAAAGACGGTATCGCGATCTTGGACAAAGAAGCCAATTTCTTAGATTTCAATGACGCTTATTTAGAAATGACCGGATTCTCACGGGAAGAACTGCTGGGAATGAATTGTATCTCGCTCAGTATTCCAGAGGACAGAGCTCGTTCGAAGGAAGCGATGGAAAGCATTTTTACGCTTGGTTTCATCAAAGGTTTTGAAAAAACATGCGTGGTGAAAGATGGAAAACAACTTTACATCAATATGACTGCCACCCTCTTACCTGACAAACAACGGGTACTGGTCAGTACCAAAGATATTACGGCGATGAAAGAACATGCTCGCCAACTCGAATACATTGCGCATTATGATGCACTTACAGGATTGCCAAACCGTATTTTAGAAGCAGACCGTCTACACCAAGGAATGATTCAAACCCTACGACGGGGAGAACAATTGGCAGTGCTCTATCTTGATCTGGATGGATTTAAAGCAGTAAATGACACATACGGACATGGTATTGGAGATCAATTGCTTATAGGTTTATCAACACGGATGAAACAGACATTGCGGGAGGGAGATACCCTCTGCAGATTAGGGGGAGATGAATTTGTCGCTATTCTCGTAGGTTTAAATGAGGCCTCAGGCGCAATACCGATTATCACACGGCTTCTTGAAGCGGCAAGCCAACCGATTCAACTTGATGATTTAATAGTTCAAGTATCTGCAAGTATCGGAATGACTTTTTATCCTCAAGAGGATGAAGTGGACGGGGATCAACTTATTCGTCAGGCCGATCAGGCAATGTATGTAGCTAAGCAATCCGGTAAAAACCGTTATCATATTTTTGATGCTCAGTTGGTTTGATAAATTAGATAGTTTTTGCTTTCTCTAACTGCCACGCTCATTTTGTATATATTTTAATCAATATAGTGTTCATATTATCGTTTTAAAAGACTACAATTATTCAGACTTTAATATCTGAATTAGGAGTGTAGTATGAAATTCGCTGAATTAAAAAAAGAAGGACACTGGCCATCGCTACTTGCCGCTTTTTTGTATTTCGATTTTAGTTTTATGATGTGGACCATGCTAGGTCCATTAGCAACCGAGATTGGTGAGACACTCAGCAAGCATGGGTTTACCCTCTCTGCGGATCAGCAGGCAACACTGTTAGCCGTTCCTGTACTCTCCGGTGCACTGCTGCGAATTGTGCTTGGATTCTTTGTCGATAAGTTCGGACCTAAAAAAACGGCCCTTGTCTCCCAAATAATCGTCATTGCCACCCTCTTTTTTGCTTTTATGCAATCGGATGCTATTACCTACAATCAATTATTGATGGTTGCACTTGGGCTTGGTTTCGGGGGTGCATCATTTGCCGTTGCATTGCCTCAAGCGGGGCAATGGTATCCGCCGCGTTTGCAAGGAATTGTTTTAGGTATTGCGGGTGCGGGAAATATCGGTGTTGTTATCGACTTTTTATTTGCCCCTAAAATTGCCCAAATCTGGGGATGGCCCTCCGTATTTCTTGTGGGTGCGGCATTATCGACGCTCGTATTGATCGCTTATGCCTTTCTGGCCAAAGATGCTCCTGACAGCGTTTATAAACCGAATCCTAAAAAGTTCCGCGATTACATGAAACTCCTGCGGGATAAAGACACATGGTGGTTTAATCTTTTTTACGCCGTTTCATTCGGAGGATTTGTCGGATTTGCCAATTACATGAAAGTCTACTTGATGAATACCTATCAAGCGGATATGAGTGCATTCGGTCTTGGGTTTCTTGCGGAAGAAAATGTCAAAGTAACTGCCGGATATTTCGGAGCGCTATGCATCTTTGCCGGTGCGGTATTACGTCCGATCGGCGGTGCCATCGCCGATAAAATGGGGGGGATAAAATCACTTTACGTCTTTTACGGCAGTATTGTGATCCTCTCACTTATCAGTGCGCTTATATCTCTCCCGTTTTGGGCAGCAATTGTGGTAATGTTTCTAATCATGGCGAATCTTGGGATGGCAAACGGTTCGGTATTTCAGCTCGTACCGCAGCGTTTCGGAAAAGATATCGGTATTATGACAGGGCTTATCGGTGCAGCCGGAGGTTTAGGCGGTTCTGCCCTGATTAAAACCTTCGGATGGTCTCAAGGGGCATTTGACGGCTACAGCGCCGGGTTCTTGATCTTTGCCGGATTTGTTATCGTGGCGATCTTCGGAATCTCTCTAGTCAAAACACGATGGAGAACGACGTGGGGCACCACTGCCGGTGGAAGAATTTAATCCGCTATCGCGGGTTATACAATTTTATTCCCGCACATGCGGGAATGACCAATAGGAGAAAGAGGTTTTTACATGCTGCAACTGCAATCATCTGAATATATTCTCCCAAAATCTTCCACCACAGGGGATGACGTATGTGCCCATACCGTACTGGATAATTCGATTCTGATCAGTGTATTATGTGATGGTGTCGGAAGTGCGAAGCGTGGCGGTACGGCAGCGCGGCAATGCGTTAAATTTTTTATGGATCAATTCAAAAGCCGACCTAAAGCGTGGAATATTCCTAAAACCATGGAAGTTTTTACCCGCCATATCAATAGCTTATTGTTCAAAGAATCAATGGCACAGTATGGTCAGATTGAATTACTAAGTACCTTATGCCTAGCCGTCATTGAAGGGGATACGCTCTACTCTCTTAACCTCGGTGATTCCCGTATCTATCTGCTGAATTCTGAGGGTGAGTTATGCTGTCTAAGCACCGATCATACGATGGACGATCACACGATGTCCCATGTTCTCACTCAAGCATGCGGACTCTTCGAAACTATTGATCCGATTATCGTCTCAACCCCGATCAGTGTCGGAGACACTCTCATTTTGTGCAGTGACGGAGTATACAATCTGATAGATGATGCATCCTTAAGTACTCTGCTACAAAAAGGGCTTGGGGCAAGCAGTATCGTTCACAGCGCTTTGCAAAATGCCCGTTCGGATGAGCGCGACGATATGAGTCTTCAGATTTTTCGTATCGAATCCCTCGATCCGCTCCATGCCATAAAAAATGACCTTCTCCCGATCCCGGAAATACTCAAAGAAGGTGAAGTGATCGACGGATACACCCTCCTCTCCAGCATGATGGAGCATCGTCGGATTTGGAAAGTGATCAAAGACGCTAAGCTCTGTGTCATGAAGTTTCCAATGCTTGCGAATGATGATCAAGCACTGGATGAATTCGTTCGCGAAGCGTGGACAGCCAAACAGATCTCCCATAAAGCGTTCGGTCATGCGTGGATACCGGAAAATAGGAGTATGCGCTACTATATGATGGAGCTTGTCGAAGGGGTCAACCTCCAAGAGTATCTCAAAAATCGTCCTCTCTCAATTGATAATGCCATTGCTCTAGGAAAATTTCTCCATCGTGCAGAAGCTCATCTGCTCCATTTAGGACTCGTGCACGGTGATATCAAACCCGAAAATATTCTCGTATATCAAAAAGAGGGGGAAGCGGGGGTCGATTTTAAAATGGTCGATTTCGGCTCTATCGTCGAAATCTTTTCGACTTCCTCTCGTGCCGGAACACCTACCTATCTTGCCCCTGAACGCTTTAGCGGCGGTATCATCAACGAATCGACTGAGATTTTCTCCATCGGTGTAACCCTCTACTGGGCGCTTACGGGAAAATTCCCTTACGGTGAGATCGAACCCTTCCAAACGCCATCATTTAAATTTCCAAAACGTCCGGTAAAACTCAATAGCAATATCCCGCTCTGGCTTGACTCGATTATCATGCACGCCATTGCCATCGATCCCGATCAACGATATGCCCACTACTCGGAGTTTTTTTATGAACTCAAAGCACCTGAAAAAGTAAAACCTTTTTTCTGCAAAGCAACTCCGTTGATCGAACGATCTCCGCTTCTGTTTTACAAAATCGGGTTTTTTATACTGTTGGCGTTGGAAGTTTGGACTTTTGTCCTTTATGTGTCAAAATAACGCTATTCATTTATAAGGTTGATCATGCTCTCTTCCGCTTGCCAAGATACTATCCGAGCTGCCGTATGGCTCTCGACCAAACCCTCCGGCGAGTTTCATCGGATACAAGAGATCAGCGAAGCATTGGAACTCCCGTTTCATTTTATGGCAAAATCACTTCAGAAATTGGTGCATGCGGGAATATTATTCTCTCAGCGCGGAGCATCAGGAGGGGTAACTCTCTCCCGTGACGCCTCCGATATCACCCTCCTCTCCATCATCGAAGCTGTGGATGGAAGAGTATTTTTTGATGCGTGTGTCCTCGGTATCGGAGAGTGTGAAGCTGAAAAACCGTGTGCCCTTCACGCTCAATGGGATGTGTGGCGTCAAGAAATGCTGTCAATGTATTCTGCTATGCGTTTAAGTGAGATCACCAACGACGTATTAGAACGCAAAGTCAAACGGATTTGACGCTTCTCAATCTTCATATTTAATCTAAAATAGTACATTGGGCATTATTTAATCAGTTTCTTTGATACAATTCAGACTTTTTTATCTACAATTATTAAGATAAATTAATCTGAATAAGGAGCTTTCTGTATGAAGCATTTGAATCAATTAGGAAAAGGTGCCTTTTCCCATCCTACCATGCTATTATCTCTGTTTTTTGCTGCTTTACCTCTGTGCGCAGATGATAGCTTTACACTCTTTAATAATGCGAAGTTTAACGGAGAAGTTCGTACACGTTATGAAAACGTTGATGTTCAAAACTCAACAAAAAAAGATGCAAATGCATATACTGTCCGTGCAAC